>NZ_JAAOCA010000180.1 GCF_014694385.1 Pseudomonas typographi
TGCTCGATGCCTTCAACCGGCCACCGATGGGCTTGCCGGCGTAGTTCTGGTCGGCCACCCGCACGATTTGCCCGGGGCGCGCGATTACGCCATCCAGGCCGACGCTGAATTGGATCGTGTCGGTTTCCAGTTGGTTGGTCAGCAGCGTGTACTGTCCCAGACGCTGGGCCTGGCCTTGAGACACGCAGCCAAACGCGGTGATCTCCGTCTCCCGCACGCCATAGCGGGCAAGCGATTGCTGATTCTGGACGTACT
>NZ_JAAOCA010000181.1 GCF_014694385.1 Pseudomonas typographi
GTTGAGCCCATCCCAGACTCTTCGGTCGGCGCATACCTGCCCGAGGAAATCACAACGAGCCTTGCGTATTCCGAATCGATTACGGTGGTTCCGCTGTTGTTTGTGAACTGAAGCCCAAATGTCATCAGCTCCACCTCATGACGATCAACCGCATGGTCCCCGAAGCGATGGTGCTGGCCGCGAATGTTCGGGTGTAGTTGTAGACCCGGGCGATGCCGTCCAGCATCTCGGTTTCGAACTGAATCTGGCTGCTGC
>NZ_JAAOCA010000182.1 GCF_014694385.1 Pseudomonas typographi
GGCCGATGTATTCCGCGGCATCGGCCTCGGCGGTGGCGTCCATGGTGTAGAAATATTCGTAGGTGCCGCCATTGAGCCCATGCAGCGGGTTGCTGGGGATCAGAACGATGCTTTCCAGCGAAGACTGCACCGCGCACGCCTCTGGCACCGGCGGGCCATCGATGTTTACCGTGATGCTTGCCTCACCCGAGCGCGCCAGCGGTCCGATGGAGGCCACGCTCATGGTGTAGCTGCCGGAAGGCAGGCCAGCCAAGG
>NZ_JAAOCA010000183.1 GCF_014694385.1 Pseudomonas typographi
TTCACCGCGTCGAAAGTCGACAGCACGACATTGGTGGGTAGCGCCTGGATCGCACCGGGCAAGGTGGTGGTGGGCGGCGTGACGATCTGCGCGCCGGAGTCGATCGCCGCGAACTTGCTCGCATTGTTCTGCACCGCCACCACGTCATACTGCAGCTTGTCATCGCCGAAATTCTCGGTGACGGTCAGGATGCGGTAAGTCTCTGGCACCACCTCGGCCGTTTCGATCGCATAAACCGATTCTGCAATGGGCGCC
>NZ_JAAOCA010000184.1 GCF_014694385.1 Pseudomonas typographi
TCGCGCCCGTCGGCACGCCCCCAGACTGCGATACGGTACCCAGGATGGCCGCGACCGCAGCAGAACCTAGACCCAGCGCCGATCTCTGGTTCGCCTGGCTGTTCGCCGCCAGCAATGTCCTGGCCTGGGCTGGGAAATCGGCCAGCGCCATGGCGTCGGCCGCAGTGAAGTAGGCCAGTTTGTCGGCAGCACCGGTGAGCGCCTCAAGCGCGTTAATCGAGGGATCTGCGGCCAGGCTGCCGAACTGACTCACCA
>NZ_JAAOCA010000185.1 GCF_014694385.1 Pseudomonas typographi
TATCAACCACAGAGGCCGGTACTCTGGCGTCGGTTTTCATCTTCTCAAGGACCGGGGAAAGATCCTTGCCGGCCGTGTAAAGCTCGTTGAGTTGCTTGGAATATTCCTGATAAGCAGAGGTGCCGGCGGCGTTTGATCGAGGGCCAACTAGGCCGGTTTGGAGCATCCCCTGAAGCTTGGAATACTCCTCGCCGACAGCCTTGATACTCTCCGCTTCCGCCTCGCTCCACTTCACCATCGCAGCGGCCTTCTGGT
>NZ_JAAOCA010000186.1 GCF_014694385.1 Pseudomonas typographi
AGCGCGCCGGCCTGATGCGCGAGGACGGCTACATGCCGAAGATGGGCCGCGCCCTGATCGCCGACTCCAGCGCCGCCATGGTGGGCTCGCTGCTCGGCACCTCGACCACCACCAGCTACATCGAATCGGCCGCGGGCGTCAGCGCCGGCGGGCGCACCGGCCTCACCGCCATCGTCGTCGCCGTGCTGTTCTTGCTGGCACTGTTCTTCGCCCCCCTGGCCGGCAGCGTGCCCGCCTACGCCACCGCCCCGGCCC
>NZ_JAAOCA010000187.1 GCF_014694385.1 Pseudomonas typographi
CAGCGGCTCTGACGATGGCGCGGCGCATGGTTATGCATCTATCAGCGGCCCAGTCTTCACTGATAGAGTCAACCTCTACGTAGTACGAATGGCATATAACATCCATCGCTAGCGTCGACATCAGCCGAAGCGCATCGCCGTCATCGGTGAGCGGGTTCCAGCTTTCGACGAGACAACTCTCCGGGTACCCTGGAATTGCGACTACAGCCTCTCCGGAGGAATTGAAGAACTTGATGTCTATCCCGGCCGCCTTCG
>NZ_JAAOCA010000188.1 GCF_014694385.1 Pseudomonas typographi
CGGCCAGGGCCGCCAGGAAGGCCCTCACGTCGTTCGAGGTCGACGCCGGCACCTTCAGGAATCCACTGACCCCATACGCATTGCGGGAGCGAATGAAGTAGTAATAGTTGGTGTAAAACGCCAGGCCGGTGTGGGTCATCGTCAGGCCCTGGCCGATGTATTCCGCGGCATCGGCCTCGGCGGTGGCGTCCATGGTGTAGAAATATTCGTAGGTGCCGCCATTGAGCCCATGCAGCGGGTTGCTGGGGATCAGAA
>NZ_JAAOCA010000189.1 GCF_014694385.1 Pseudomonas typographi
GGTGCAGGCGCTTACACAGCGGTTCGCCGTTGATGGCAGCGATCACGATGTGCCCGTGGGCCGGCTCAATCGCGCGGTCCACCACCACCAGATCACCATCGAAGATTCCGGCGCCGATCATGCTGTCACCCTCGATGCGCACCAGGTAGATATGCGGCGCCCGCAGGTTCAGCAGTTCATCCAGGGAAATGGCTTTTTCAAGGTGGTCCGTGGCTGGCGAAGGGAAACCCGCTGGCACGCGGAAGGAGTAGACCG
>NZ_JAAOCA010000018.1 GCF_014694385.1 Pseudomonas typographi
CTCCCCTACGCCCCGATCGTTACGCCGGGCCGCCAACCTGGCGCTTTTGTGCAGCGTCAACCTGGGGCTGGCCGCCATCCCTGCCAACGCCATGGCCGAGGATGCCCCCGCCACGGACGAAGCCCGGCTACCGGACGTTACCGTAACGGCGGAACGACGGGAAACCTCATTGCAAAAAACCCCAGTGGCCGTCGGTGTGATCGGGGGCGCCGAGCTCGACAAGAAAAACGCCAAAGGGCTGCATGACCTCGCCGCCGGTACGGTGGCGGGGTTGGACGTACCCGGTAATACCGCGCCGAGTATGGGCTACCGCTCAATACGGGGTATCGGCACCGGTGTACCCGGGCAAAACAGCGCAGTGGCGCTTTACCTGGACGATGTTTACATCCCGCGAATCATCAACAGCGGCGTTTTCGGGCTACCGGATATCGAGCGGATCGAGGTGCTGCGCGGCCCCCAAGGCACCCTCTACGGCCAGAACAGCAGCGCGGGCGCCATCAAGGTCATTTCCGCTACCCCCACCGACGAATACCATGCTTCGCTGTCCGTTGGCGCCGGCAACCATGGTGCACGGGAAAGCAAAGGTTTCATTACCGGCGCACTGGCGCCGGGTGTGCTGTATGGCAGTTTTGCCTACACCCGAAGAGAGAATGACGGCACCGTCAGGAACAAGACGCTGAATAAGGACGTGAACCGCATCGATACCGACCAGGCAAGGGCAAAGCTACGGTTGGTGTTCAATGAGGCCACCGAGGCGGTGTTGAGCCTTGATGCACTGAAGGACACGTCCGATAACTATGCGCCGACGCGGGTCAACGTTCCGGGCTGGCAAAAACGCGTGACCTATGAAAACAAACCCTTGGATGTGAAGAACGAGGGCGGCGGCATTTCGCTGAAAGTCAGCAGCCAGCTCAACGACCAATTGCAGTTTAAATCCATCACCGCCTGGCGGCGCTTCAAGACCGACCCGGATGTTTGGTCCTATGACGGTATCGCTGACCGCAAATACGGCTGGCAATTCAACCTTGAGCAGCATCAGGCGTCGCAGGAATTCCAGCTCAACGGTGACTATGGCGCACTGACCTACACCACCGGAGTCATCGGTTTTGTCGAGAACGTCAAGGTGAACCGGCCGAATTGGACCAACAATGTCTACAACGGCATCACCAGTAAAACCGACGTTCAGACCCTGGGTATTTATGGCCAGGGCCACTACAAGCTGACCGATAAGCTTGGCTTCACCGCCGGGGTGCGCTTCAGCAAACAACAAGATGATTACGACTGGACCAGTTATCGCTCCAACGCCGCGCTGGCTAACCTCGGGACGACCGGGCGCCTCGACGATTTGAGCCAAGATACCCAAAGCTGGACCCCCAAGCTGGGCCTGGACTATCAACTCACCGACAACCTGTTCAGTTACTTCAGTTACGCAAAGGGCGAAAAGGCCGGTGGTTATAACGTGGTCGCAGGCTCCGCGGCGGTAGCCGGTGTGCCCGTCGACCCGGAAAAAGTCACCTCATATGAACTGGGCCTTAAAAACACGGCGTTAGAGGGCCGCCTGCAAACCAACGTCGCGGTGTTCTATAACGATTTCGACGATTATCAGGCCTCCATCTCCAACCCCGTGGTCAATGGCCAGGTCATCAACGGCGCGGTGTTCGTAAACGCCGCCAAGGCTGTGCTGTATGGCGCCGAATTCGAAGTCAGCGCCCGCCCCACGCGTACCCTGCAACTGAGGCTCAATGCGACCTATATCAAGTCTGAGTTCAAGGACTTCCTTAACCCGACCGGCAACGCCAATTCCGACTACAGTGGCCGGCCCGTACCCGGGCCAAGCTGGCTCGCCGGTGCGGGGTTCGATTATCAACCGGACATCCCCGCGCTGCCGGGGAGCATAGCGTTTTTCGGTGACGTCAGTTATCGCGGCAAGGAACACCAGCTCAATGACTATCCCGAGCCGCTGCCCGCCAGAATCCTGGTCAACCTCGGCGCGCTTTACAACCTACCGGGTGACCATTGGAGCGTGTCGGTGAATGTGCAGAACGTGCTCAATAAAACCTACCCGCTTAGCCGCACTTACGTATCGGCTTTCGACATTCTGAGCCAGACCTACAACGACCCCCGGACCTTGCTGGTCAGCGTAAAACGGGACTTTTTTTGAAAGCCGAACACCCTCTCGGCAGGAGAAAGGTATGAGCGTGGATCGAAGAACGTTTATCAAGGCCGCGCCGGCGGGCATCGCGGTGCTGATCACCTCGTCGGCTGTGGCGCCCGCCGCGGCCGACGAACAACAGGGGGCACCGCAAGCGCTGGCCTATACGTACCTGCGCCCCAGCGAAGGCGCTTTCGTCGAACGCCTGGCTGACCATATGGTGCCTGCCGACGCTCTGTCACCGTCGGGCAACGAGCTCGGTATCCCGGTCTATATCGACCGGGCCCTTTCCAGTGGGTGGGGCAAGGGTGAGCGGGTTTACCTGCAGGGGCCGTTTCTCGAAGGCACCCCGAACCAGGGCTATCAATTGGCGCTGACCCCTGCCCGGCTGTTCCGGCTTGGCACCGAGGCCACGTTGCAATATGCCCAGCAAACCTATGGCAAACGCTTTAATCAATTGGCCCCGGAAGACTTGGATGACCTACTGCACCGCCTCAAGGATGGCCGCGCTGAGCTAACCAGCGATGTGCCATCCGGGGAATATTTCAACCTGCTGTACGCGCTGGTTCGCGAAGGGCTGTTTGCCGACCCGGCCTATGGCGGCAACCGAAACAAGGCGGGCTGGCGCATGCTTGATTTTCCCGGTGTGATCGAGTCCAACAAACGCAATATCGCCCGTTACCGCAACCGCCCCTATCGGGTAGAACCGATCAGCATCGCAGACGTGTCAGGGTGGACCGGCCAACCATGAGAACCCATAAAGAAGTGGACGTGGTGATCATCGGCATGGGCTGGACCGGCGGCATCATTGCCAAGGAATTGGCCCAGGCGGGCCTGCATGTCGTCGGCTTGGAGCGAGGCGGCAGCCATACGACCCAGGAAGATTTTGCCGTTCCGTGGATCAGGGATGAACTGCGCTACTCCGTACGCAATGAACTGATGCAAGACCTCACCCGCACTACAGTGACGGTGCGCAACAACGTGAATGAACGCGCCTTGCCGATGCGCAAGCTGGGCTCGTTTCTGCCCGGGGAAGGCGTCGGCGGTTCGGGTATTCATTGGGGCGGCTTGAGCCTGCGCTGGACCGATCAGGAGTTCAAGCTCAAGTCAATGACTGAACAACGTTATGGCAAGGCGCAACCCAGTGATGGCTTACTGATCCAGGATTGGGGGATCAGCTATGACGAACTTGAGCCCTATTACGAGAAGTTCGAGTACATGGCCGGTGTTTCCGGGGTCGCGCACAACGTCGGCCAACGCCGGGCGGTAGGCGCTGGCCCGGCGGGGGGCAACCCCTTCGAGGCGGCTAGGCGGCGTGGGTATCCGCTACCCGCCCTGGATACCGGGCTGGCCGGAGAGCTGTTCAATGCCGCCGCCAGCAGCCTCGGCTACCATCCCTATGTCACGCCCATGGCGCGGGCATCGCAAGCCTATGTGAACCCGGACGGTGTGGCCTTCGGCGAATGCCAGTATTGCGGGTTTTGCGGCGGGTATGGCTGTGAGGTGAATGCCAAGGGCAGCCCCCATCACACGATGATTCCGCTGGCCCAACGCGAGGCGAATTTCGAGCTACGCACCCATGCCTGGGTATCGAAAATCACCCAAGACGCCGGCAGTAAACGTGCAACGGGGGTCGAATACACCAACCTGGCGTCGGGGCAAACGCACTTCCAGCCGGCCGCCGTGGTGGTGCTGGCCTCATACGCGCTGGGCAATGTGCACCTGATGCTGCTATCGGGCATCGATACTCCCTACGACCCGGTCAGCGGCAACGGCGTGGTCGGGCGCAATTACGCCTATCAAGCAGGCACCGGTGTCGCGCTGTTCTTCGAAAACCAGTTGTTCAACCCTTATATGAATGGGGGCCTGACCAGCCTTGACGACTTCAATGCCAACGCGGACTTCGACCGAAGCCAGATCGGCGCCATCGGCGGCTCGGTTTTATATGCCGGTGCGTCCCAGGGCCTGCCAATTGGCGCCCGAGCACTGCCCCAAGGCAGCTCATTGTGGGGCAGCGCCTGGAAGCAGCAGACTACCCAATGGTTCCCGCGCACCATGACTATCGCGGCGCACTCCTCGACCATGGCCAATCGCTGGAACTACCTGGACCTCGATCCCACTTATCGCGACGCGCTCGGCCAACCGCTGCTGCGCATGACGTTCGACTACAGCGAAAACGAAAGGAAACTGACCCGCCACAGCGCCGGGATCCTCAACCAGATCGCCGCCCAACTGAACCCTACTCACCGCACCCAGGCCAAAGCCGCGCAAAGCTGGTCGGTGGAGCATTATCAGTCCACGCACAACACCGGCGGCACCATCATGGGCGCGGACCCGCACACCAGCGTGGTCAATAAATATGGCCAGGCGTGGGCGCTGGATAACCTATTTATCGCGGGGGCGTCGGTGTTTCCCCATGACGCGGCTTACCCGCCAACCTTGCTGGTGAGCAGCCTGGCCTACCATACCGCCGACGCCATCAAGCTTCGCTACGCCCGGCATCAGCGGGGGTTGGTATGAGCCGCTACTGGCTTGCATTACTCATCACGTGTGCAAGCCTTGACGCCTGGGCGCAGGTGGACGGGCGAAGCGTTTTCGTCAGATGCCAGGCCTGCCATTCGCTCGACGGCGAAGGCGGTGGCATCGGCCCCGACCTACACGGCGTGCTCAACAGCCGCGCCGCCGCGCGCCAAGGCTTTCGTTACTCCAACGCCTTACTCAAAAGCAACATCGTCTGGACCCGAGAAAATCTGTTCGAGTTTTTGCAAGAT
This sequence comes from Pseudomonas typographi, assembly GCF_014694385.1. Classification (GTDB taxonomy): domain Bacteria; phylum Pseudomonadota; class Gammaproteobacteria; order Pseudomonadales; family Pseudomonadaceae; genus Aquipseudomonas; species Aquipseudomonas typographi. Next base: position 4,924 of record NZ_JAAOCA010000018.1, read on the forward strand.
CCCCAAGCCAAAGTGCCGGGCAACCGGATGGCCTTTTCCGGGCTTGATACTGACGAAGAAACCCAAGCGGTCATCGACTATCTTAAGGGTGAGCACTGAGCAAGCCCCGGGCCGTTGAGCACAGCGTTCAGCCCTGGGGCGGAGCAAAAGCGTCATAACCATAGTTGAATTTATTGATTCTGCGGCGCCTCAGGATTACGTACCGTAGGCGCTGCAGCCGTTCACCGCCCCATTTCGCTGCCCGGAGACTCGCGATGCAATATACCCGCCTCGGCAATACCGGCCTGACTGTTTCCCGGCTCGGCATCGGCACCATGACCTTTGGCCTGCAAAGCGATGAAGCCACCGCGCGGGATATTCTCGACCGGGTGGTCGACGCCGGGGTTACGTTCATTGACACCGCTGATGTCTACCCTATCGGCGGCAGCCTGGAAACCGTGGGCCGCACCGAGGAAATCATTGGCCGTTGGCTCCCGGGCCGTCGCGATAACATCATCCTCGCGACCAAAGCGGTGGCCAAGGTCGGCCCTCACCCCTGGAACCAAGGCGCCTCGCGCAAACATTTGCTGAAGGCGCTGGACGATTCGTTGCGCCGCCTGAACACTGACTACGTCGACCTCTACCAACTGCATTCAGACGACGCCGAGACACCGCTGGACGAAACCCTCGAGGCATTGGATAGCCTGGTCCGTACGGGCAAGGTGCGTTATATCGGCGTGTCGAACTTTCTCGCCTATCGCCTGGCATTGGCGTTGGGCCGCTCCGATGTGCGCCAACTCAGCCGGTTCATCTCGGTGCAACCGCGCTACAGCCTGCTGTTCCGGGAAATCGAGCGAGAACTGCTGCCGCTGGCTGCCGAGCAGGACATCGGCGTGATTGTCTATAACCCCCTGGCCGGGGGGTTATTGAGTGGCAAGCATCGCTTAGGCGACCCTACCCCCGGTACCCGTTTCACATTGGGCAGCATCGCCGGGCGCTATCAAGCGCGCTATTGGCATGAGCGCGAATTCAACACCCTCGAAGCGCTCAAGGGCTTGGCCAACGAACACGCTATCGATCTGGTTACCCTATCGATCGCCTGGGTGTTGGCCAACCCACAGGTCAGCACGGCGCTGATCGGCGCCAGCCGGCCAGAGCAATTGCAACAGACCCTGGCGGCCGCCGATCTGGCCCTGGACCCACAACTGAAGGCGCGGCTGGATGAAGTGACCCACGACTATCGCTTCGGCGATGCCGTGCGTTAAACCGTCCGGGCTTTAGCGCCAGGGCGGCCAAGCGTGAGTGTGCCATTAGTGTTTGTTCCGAACGAGAGCCTCTCAATGGCACGCTTTTCGATACTCCTGCCGTACTTGCGCCCTCATCGGCGCTCGCTCTCTATCGCCTTCGGTCTGATGCTGTGCGAAGCGCTAGTGGAACTCTCATACCCGCTGTTCATGCTCCAATTGATTGACCGTGGCGTGCTTACCCATGATCAGCGGCAGGTTCTGCTGTGGGGCAGCTCGATGGTCATCCTTGCACTGTTCAGTTTCGCCTGCGGTATCACCAGCACCTTTTATGCAGCCGATGGCGGGCAAAGCTTTGCCCGCGACCTGCGCGCTGCGCTATTCAGCCGGCTCGCCTTCGCGCCCTTGGCAGCGTTTCAGCGGCTGTCCACAGCGAGCCTGTTGACTCGCTTGACCAGCGACACCAACCAGTTGCAAAACGCCGTGTTCATGTGCGTGCGGCTCTATCTACGCGCGCCACTGATTATCCTCGGGGCCGTTGTTCTGGCGCTGGCCGTCGACTCCACACTCGCCGCCGTGTTGGCACTGGCCACCCCGCTGATAGGCTTCGCCCTGAGCTGGACATTAGGCCGGGGCCTACGCTTGTTTCGCCTGGCACAGGAGCAACTGGACCGCCTGACCAGCCTGCTGCGGGAGAACTTCAACGGCATGCAGTTGATCCGCGCTTATGGGCGGGGTGAGCACGAGCAATTGCGTTTTATCGGCGCTGCCGAGGCGCTGCGCCGGAGGGCGACCCAAGCGATGCAACTGTCGGAGATGGTGGTCCCGGCGCTGATCCTGTTGTTAAACCTGTGCACCCTGGCGATTTTATGGGGCGGCAGCCGGCGGATAATGAACCACGGTATCAGCCCAGGTGAAGTAGTCGCGATCCTCAATTACACGGCCAGAATCATTGGTGAGTTCGCTTTCCTGTCGATGATCCTGACTAACCTAAGCATGGCCAGGTCGGCACTGGGCCGCGTCAGCGAAGTGCTCGATGGAGAAACAGAGGCGGGTCTAGAGGAGCCTCCCCAGCGCCAGCCCTGTGCCGCACCCGCGGTGACGAGCACGCACCTTGGCTTTGCTTATCCCGGCCAAGGCCAACAGGTGCTGCGCAACGTCTCGTTTGCCGTGCAGCCGGGGCACACCGCCGTGATCCTCGGCGCCACCGGTTCCGGCAAGACCAGCCTGCTTCAATTGCTGGCACGCCTGCACGACACCGACGAGGGCCAATTATGCTTCGATGGCCAGGACATTCAGGGCGTGCCCCTGGCAACCCTGCGCCAACGCATCGGCTACGTCACGCAGGCGCCTATGTTGGTATCGGGCAGCATCGCGGATAACCTGCGCTGGGGCAAACGCGACGCCACCCTGGCAGAACTGGCCGAAGCCGCTAAGAAGGCCCAGATTCACGAGTTGATCCTGAGCCTGCCGGACGGTTACGACACGGTGCTACAGGCCCACGGTGGCAACCTGTCCGGTGGCCAGAAACAGCGCCTGTGCGTGGCCCGGGCCCTGTTGCGCCAGCCCGACCTGCTGCTGCTCGACGACTGTACCAGCGCCCTGGATGCGCACACTGAAGCCGCCTTATTGAACGTGATCAATGGCCTGCCCTGCACCACATTGCTGGTTACGCAGAAAATCAGCGCAGCGCGCCGCGCCGATACCGTTCTTTTGCTAGAGGGCGGCCAATTGACGGCCCAAGGCACCCATGCCGAGCTGCTTGAAAAAAGCACTGTTTACCGGCAAATCGTCGAGTCACAATCGCGCAATGCCGGGGTCGCCCTCAGTGCCTGAACCTTCGTTATTACGCCGCTATGGCGCCATGCCGCTGCTGGGCCGCGCGAACAGCGCAGGGGTACCGAGAACACGTAACACGGGGTGGAGCAAGACGCTTGCGCGGCTGTGGCGCTATAGGGTCGATTACCGTGCAAGGCTTCTACTGGTGCTTGCCAGTGTCCTGATCGGTGCCGCACTGGTGCTGCTGGCGCCTTACCTGTTGGGGCTTGCCATCGATCAACTGTTGGTTGTACAGCCCACGGGCTCAGCCTGGGCCATGATCGCCTCACTGGCTGTAGTCTATCTGTTGCAACTGGGCGTCGCCCTGGGTCAGAACTACGTAATGATCAGCCTGGCCCAGCATACCGTGATGCATGTCAGGCGAGAGGTGTTCGCACATTTGCATGGCCTGCCGTTGGCCTGGTTCGCCGCCCGGCACGCCGGCGAAGTTGCCAGCCGCCTGACCAACGACCTGGAAAATCTAGGCCAAACGCTCAGCCAGGCGGTGCTGCGAATCGGCACCAGCCTTGTGGTATTCATCGGCATGCTGGGCTTGATGTTCTGGCTCAACCCATTATTGGCCATCGTCAGCTTGATCGTGGTGCCGATGATGTTCGGCGGCTTGCGCTGGGTCGGTTCGCGCACACCGGTCTTGTTCAAGCGCCAGCAGGCCGACCTCGGCGCGTTGGCCGGGTATGCCGATGAGGCATTGGCGGTACACATGGCGAGCAAGGCCTTTGGCCGGGAGCACGCCGCGGTCGAGGCGTTCGAGCAACGCAACCGGCATCTGCACGTTTCGGCTTATTGGGCGCAGGCTTACTCGGGCTTTCTGTCCAAGCTGATGTATGTATGCGACAACCTGAGCTTTTCACTGATTTTGGTGGTCGGGGCGATCCTTACGCTCAACGGTAAGGCCAGCATCGGCGTAGTGATCACCTTCTGCGAATATGCACGGCAGTTCTCCCGGCAACTCAATCAAGTCTCGACCCAGATCAGTACGGTGCTGGCCACCCTGGCCGGGGCTGAACGCGCATTCGAGATGCTCGACGAAGCGCAAGAGCCCGACGGGTTGATCGAGCAAAGGTCATTGCGCGGGGACATTCGCTTCGAAGGTGTGGACTTTGCCTATGCCGGGGGTTTACCGGTGGTTTGCGGCATTGACCTGCATGTGCCGGCAGGCCAAACCCTCGCGTTGATCGGCCCGACTGGCGCGGGCAAGACGACACTGGTGCAACTGTTGAGTCGCTTTCACGACGTCAGTGGCGGGCGAATCCTTATTGACGGCATCGACCTGCGTGACCTGCGGCGCCGCGACGTGCGGCGGCAAATGGGCTTCGTCATGCAAGAGCCGCTGCTGTTTGACGCCTCGGTGCGCGACAACATCCGCTACGCCAGGGCCGAGGCCAGCGACGCGCAAATCGAGGCGGCCTGTAGGCTGGCCAACGCCCATGGTTTCATCGAGAAACTGCCGCGCGGTTACCACACCCTCTTGAGGCATGAAGGCGGCGACATCAGCCAAGGCCAGCGGCAATTGCTGACCATTGCCCGGGCGATTCTTGCCGACCCGAAAATACTGATTCTCGACGAAGCCACCAGCAATATCGACACGTTGACCGAAGTACACCTGCAGCAGGCGCTAGCGCGGCTGATGCAGGGCCGCACCTGCTTGATCATCGCCCATCGGCTGAGCACCATTCGCCAGGCCGATCAAATCGTGGTGCTGGAACAAGGCCGAATCGTGGAGAAAGGAAGCCACGATCAGTTAATGAATAACGCCGGGGCGTACCACAGTTTGTATGTGGAACAGCAAGGTGCTGCGTATTGAGCGCCGCCTCACTTATTACGTTATATTCTTATATCCAACAGTTAAAGTTTGCACTGCCCAAGGCTTGTGAGGGTTTACTCCGGGTTTAACATCTCGGGCGCTTTGCAAAACGCCTATATGAATAACCCAGCTTTGTATTGCAGATAATATCAGTTCGTTCTTTTCACGCCCCCCGTTAACCTCTGGCGCAGGCTATGCATCGGCTGAGCAAGCCCTGCCGCGCTGAACTTACCTCATTCACACATTTATGCCGCCACACCATTTTGGCCGCCCCTGTGCGCCTATGTGAATACCGGAACCGGCCCAAACCTGGGCGCCCAGGCCATGTAGTGAATTTTAATGAACCCTTTATGAGGTACAGCATGACGAGTCATCGAACAGCCAAGCGTTGCCTGGGCGCGGTATCTTTTGCCGGCAAACCCAACCCGCTGATACTGGGCATCACACTGGCGCTTTTCAGCACGTTGGCAGCGGCGGCAGATGAAGATAAGGCAGACGCGGCACCTGCCAAGGCCGAGGGTGATTCCAGCCTGGCAACTGTCACCGTGACGGCCGAGCGGCGTGCCACAGACGTGCAGAAAACCGCGGTGGCGGTCAGCGCCATCGGCGAAAGCCAGTTGCAGGAACGAGGGGTGCATACCCTTGCCGATCTGGCGGGGCAAGCCGCTGGCCTGACCCTGCCGAGCCCGTACCTTAACCAGCAGTACGTGTTCATACGTGGCATCGGCAACTCACGCCCCGCGGGCAACCCTTCGGTCGGCGTGTATATCGATGACGTTTATATCGCCCGGCAATTCGGTAACGCCTTCGCCAACCTACCGGACATCGAACGCATTGAAGTGCTGCGTGGCCCACAAGGTAGCCTTTATGGGCAGAACACCAGCTCTGGTGCGATCAAGATCATTAGCCGCGACCCGAGCGACGCCTTTCATGGCTCGCTCGATGTGGCCGGTGGCAACCTGGGCACGGTGGAAACCAAGGCCCACGTCAGTGGCGCCTTGGTCCCGAACATTTTGAGTGCGAGCCTGGCGGTGGCACACCGACGCAACGACGGTTATTTTCATAACGACACGCTGGACAAGGATGTAAACCGATTCGATACCTCCCAGGCCAGGGCCAAGTTGCTGTTCAAGCCCAATGACCAACTGCGCTTCGACCTGGCCGTCGATGAGGCCGATGATAACTCGGATAACGCGGTGGGTACGCCGATCAATCGTGGCCTGAGCGATCGGCATACATTGGCAGGTTGGGACACCCGCACCGATCAGAAGAACGGCGGCATTTCGCTCAGGGCGAGCGACGAACTGGACGACCATTTAACGCTGAAGTCGATTACCGCTTGGCGCCGAATCAAGGACGACCAACCCTGGGATTCCGATGGCTTGCCCATTAGCGAGGGCATATTCAAATTCCAGCAGTACATCAACCAGCGGCAGTTTTCCCAAGAGTTCCAGCTGCTCGGCGATTACGGCAACTTCGATTTCGTCACCGGTGCGACCGCGTTCCGCGAGCATTTTAATTTTGACCGGGTGACCAGTACCAAGGCGGGTAGCAACTGGCAGGTCACGCGTTCCTGGAACGAGAAGGAAAGTTATGGCGTATTCGGCCAACTGCATTACAAAGTGACCGACGCCTTCGGCATTACCGGCGGCCTGCGTTACTCACGCGAACAGCACACGCTGGATGCCGACGCTTATGCCAGCGACGCACACCGGGATTTGCTGGCCCGGCAATTTTCTGTAGAGGGTATTGATCAGCGCAACCACGCCGTGACCCCTAAGCTCACGCTGGACTACACCTTTCAGCCGGGGCTGTTCACCTACTTCACCATCGCCAAGGGCGAAACCTCGGGCGGCTGGAACCCTGCGCCCGCAGGGTCACTGGCGTTGGCCACCGTACCCATCGACCCTGAAGAGGTAATTTCCTACGAATGGGGGGTGAAGTCGACAGCATTCGATAATCGGGTTCAGAACAATATTGCGTTGTTCTACAACGACTACCGGAACTATCAGACCAACCTCACCAACCCGACCATCAATAACAATGTGGTGCTCGGCTCGGTGCTGACCAACGTTGATAAGGCGCACACCTACGGTGCAGAACTGGAAACCTCGATTCGCTTCACCCCGGCCTTGCAGACCAACTTTTCTGTGTCTTACCTGAGGACCAAATTCGACCAATTCCTGAAAAGCGGCACCACGGCCGCCGATTACACGGGTAACGAATTGCCCTTCGCCCCGCACCTGACCCTGAACGCCAACGCCGTTTATGACATCCGTGTGCCCGGTGGCGATTTGCGCCTCAACGGTACAGCGAAATATTCGAGCAAATATTACAGCGGCCCGGAAAATACCTACGCCACGCCAGCACAAACGTTGGTAGACCTGGGCGGCTTTTATACGCCTTCCGGTTCGCAGCTGACCTTTTCATTGACCGTCAAGAACCTGTTCGACAGGACCTATGAAACGCCTTCGGTCTACAGCTATTCGTACAACACCCAGCGCCAATGGCTGGCGGGGGTGCGCTACGACTTCTGAGTGGTTATGAACCCAACAGCTATGCATTGCACTTTATATCGGTTCGTTGCCCCGCGCCGCTCCCCTACCATGCCGCAACGGTGCCGGGATGCCTGTTACCGCTTGCCAGACACTGCCCGCAGTGATGATAAAAACGTAAGACCAAGGAGAAATAGATGAGTGATGTGCGAGTTCTGATTCTGCCCGGCCGCGGCAATTCGGGAGAACAACACTGGCAAAGCATTTGGGAAAGCAACCACCCCGCATACCAGCGGGTGCTGCAAAAAGAGTGGGATAACCCTGACCTTGATGATTGGGTGCAGGCGCTGGACGCGGCGATCAACCACGACCAAACCCCGGTGGTGCTGGTGGCTCATTCGTTGTCGGTCAGCCTGGTCAGCCACTGGGCCAAACACCATAGTGGGCCGGTCAAGGCCGCGTTATTGGTCGCACCCAGCGACGTCGAAGCCGAAGACTACCCGCCCGGCACCGTGGGTTTCGCACCCATTCCACTGCAACCGCTGCCGTTCCGCACCGTGGTAGTGGCCAGTACCGACGACCCTAAAGTGACCTTGGCAAGGGCCGAACAATTCGCCGAGGCCTGGGGCGCAACGCTGGAAATTGCCGGCGCCCACGGCCATTTGGGCTCGGCCGCCGAACTCGGCGCGTGGGACTTCGGCGCGCGGCTATTGCGGGGCTTGATCGGCGAGAAAGTTGACAAGGCCGTTTTGGAATAAGCCTACAACTTCTGCGTATTTATAAATAGGCGGATCAGATGATAACTATTCGCCCTTTTAAGTTGGCCCCTTGCCATGTTTTCGCATAAGCATTGCCGATTTTAGCGGTTCCGCATCTGCCCGCGCGTGCGTAGTTTGAAACTTCTGAACGGCTCGCCCTGTGAACAGGTCCCGTTCAAACCACTCGATATCCATGTTTAACAGGCCCGGCCGATCAACTGCGCCGACGCTGGTTTGGAGAACACATCATGGCTCGCAACGATTCACGCACACTTCGTTTTGGTATCGGCATCCAGGGCGGCGGCGGCCATTGGCGCGACCCGCAAATAGCCGATGGTGCAGCCTCGGATATCGACAGTTACATACGCTTGGCACAGCTGGGTGAAGCGGCCAAATTCGACTTTGCGTTTATTGCCGACTCCGCTTACATCACCCGCGATGCCACCTGGCCATTTCTGAGCCGGCTAGAACCGATCAGTGCCTTGTCGGCAGTGGCTGCGGTCACCCGCCACATCGGGCTGGTCGGCACCATGACCACGTCTTACAGTGAACCGTTCACGACCGCCCGGCAGCTGGCCTCGCTGGATAAAATCAGCCGTGGCCGGGCAGGCTGGAACGCCGTGACCTCCGCCCTGGAGGGGGTGGCGCGAAACCATGGCCACGACACGCTGCACACCCACGAACTGCGCTACCGAATCGCCCAGGAATACATCGAGGTGGTGACCGGGCTGTGGAATTCCTGGGAAGACGATGCTTTTGTGCGTAACCGTGAAACCGGCCAGTACGTAGACTTGAACAAAATGCACACCCTGAACCACAAGGGTGAGTTCTTTTCGGTACAGGGCCCGCTCAACATCGAGCGCTCTGCCCAGGGCCGGCCTGTGCAATTCCAGGCCGGCGCCTCCGATGCCGGGCGCGATCTCGCGGCGCGTTTTGCCGATGCGATTTTCTCCGACTTCGCCAGTGCCGGCGACCCAGCGCAGGCGAAGGCGTATTACCAGGACATAAAAGGCAGGGTCAAAGCCCATGGCCGAGACCCGGAAAAAGTGCTTATTTTTCCCTCAATCGGTCCTATCGTGGGCGACACCCAAGAAGAGGCGGACCACCTGTATCAGGAGTCGTCGAAGTATGTCGATATCGATTTTGCGGTGAAGTACCTGAGCCGTTACTTCAGTTTCTTCGACTTTTCCCAATTTCCGCTCGATGAGCCACTGCCCGACCTGGGCGATATCGGCAAGGACAGCTTCAAATCCACCGCCGAATATTACAAGCGCATCGCCCGCGAAGAAAAACTCACCTTGCGCCAACTGGCGCTCAGGGCCGCGAACCCCCGCGGCGGGTTCGTCGGTACGCCGGTGGCGATTGCCGACAAGCTTCAGCACCTGTTCGAAACACCGGTGGTAGACGGTTTTATCATTTTTGGCGCGTTGCGCCATGCGAGCGCTTTCATCGAAAAAGTGGTGCCCATTCTCCAAGAGCGCGGGCTGTTTCGTACCGACTATGAGGCCGGCACCTTTCGTGGAAACCTGGGGCTCGATTTCCCCACTCATCCGCACGCGACGCCCCCCTCGCCCTCCTCCCCATCCACCGCTGCCATTTCGGCGCTGGAGTCTTTGCCATGAATACGCCTATCCAGCCCCGGGCCAACACAGCCCTAAGCATCGAACAACGTTTCGAAAAAGCCAGAACCTATCCACGCCCTCAGCCCCCGGTGTTCAGTAGCGCCGAAGGCGAACGCCAGCACCGTAAGGAAACGCTTGCGGCGGCTTTTCGTATTTTTGGCAAGTTGGGTTATGACGAAGGGGTGATGGGCCACATTTCAGCCCGCGACCCGGAGAACCCCCAACATTTCTGGATCAATCCATTTGGGCTCAGCTTCAACTTGATAACCGCCGGTGACCTGCAACGTGTAAGCCTGGACGGCGACCTGATCGAGGGCCACGGCTGCCCACACCCCGGCGGCATTCCCTTGCATTCGGCGATTCTGACCCTGCGCCCGGACATCGTCTCGGTGGCCCATACCCATTCGCTGTATGGGCGAACCTGGAGCACGACCGGGCGGCTTCTGCCGGCGGCCAGCGCCGAGTCGGCGGTGTTTTATGGCAAGCATGCGCTCTATGACAGCCATGCCCATGGCGAGGGTGACAACCTGGTCAATGCCCTGGGCACCAACCGCGCGCTGTTGATGAAAAATCACGGTTTGTTGACCGTGGGCCAAACCGTCGATGAAGCGGCTTATCTGTTTATTTCGCTGGAAAAAATTTGCCAGTCACAGATCGCCGCCGAATCCATCGGCTCGGCGCAGACGATGGAAGAAGAGCATGCCCGGCGCGGCGCCGAGCGTTTCCAGGCTTACAACGGCTGGCTGAACTTCCAACCGCTGTATCAAAGCATCGTGAAAGAACAGCCGGACCTTTTACAGGCCGCCAACCGACCCCACGGGAGCCATTCGTGATCCAGTCCACGTTACTGTGCAGCCTCTATCGGCGCTTGGGTTTGGCCATACTGGCTTTTAGCCTGTCGACAGCCGGGATGCCAAGCGCGTATGCAGACGCGACCGTTACCGAAACCCCACCCAAGCAGATCCGCCTGGGCGGCCCAAGCCTGTCGACCGCCAATAACGAACACTGGGGGTGGGGCTTGCTGGGCATCGCCCATGCCAGGGGTTTGTTTCAAGAAGAATTTCGTAACGACGACACCCAATTGCAATTCATCGGGCTGAACACCGTGCCCATGGTCAGCGAGGCGTTGGCGACCAACAAGCTGGATTTCGCCGGCCAAGGCGACCTGATCTCGATGATAGGCCGCTCGGCCGGGGTGAAGACGCGTTATATCTTGCCGGTCAGCAAGTTCGGCAACGCGTACCTGGCGGTCAAGGCCGATTCCGCGATCCAGTCCGTCACCGACCTCAAGGGCAAGAAAGTCGCGTATCTCAAGGGCAACTACATTCACCCTCAAGTCATCCGCATTCTGGCCGCCAACGCCATGACGGAGAAGGACGTGGTGCAGATGAACCTGGACCAGGCAACGTCCACCGCCGCCTTGGGCACCGGCGACATCGATGCCTTGTTCGGCGGCGCGGAACTGTTGGCGCTGCGGGATAGCGGCCTGGCCAGGATTATCTACACCACCCGGGGCAATGCGCCCAATGCCACGGCACAGACCGGGCTGATCGTGCGCGATGACTTCGCCACCCGCTACCCGCAAACTACCGCGCGAATCGTCAAGGTGCTGGTGCGCGCCGCGCAGTGGGCTTCAGATGACGCCAACAAAGAGCAGGTGTATGGCCCGTGGTGGAGCTTTCGCTTACAAGACGCACTCAAGGAGGACAGCAGCGACCGGCCCTGGAGTGAACGTGCCAGCCCACTGTTCGATAAATTCCTGGTCAGTCAATATCACGACACTTACCGCCTCGCCAAAGAGCTGAAGCTGCTGCGCGGCAAGGATTTCGACGTTGACCAATGGATGGACCATAGCTTCCTGGACGCGGCCCTCAAGGACCTGCACCTGGAACATTTCTGGGCCGAGCTGGACGAACACGGCCAGCCCATCGCGCAGACCGGGCAATAAGCATGGGCCAGCCCAGACCGAGCCTGGCGCTCATGCCTGCAGCTAAACACCGCCAGCAGCAACCGCTGCCCAGCCTGCGCGCGTTGGCCTGGCGCCGGCGCGCAGCCAAGCTGGATTATTGGCTCTGGCCCTGGTTGCTACCGCTGATCATCCTGGGCCTCTGGTGGCTGGGTGGCCGCCAGCAATGGCTCGGTTCACAAGTATTGCCCAGTCCCGGCGAGGTGCTCGACAGCTTAACCGAGCTGTTGGCCAGTGGTGAGTTACAGCGGGATGTATTGATCAGCCTCGAGCGCGTGCTTGAAGGTTTTCTGTTGGGCTCGGCCCTCGGCTTGGCCTTGGGCGCGGCGATGGGGCTGTCGGAACGCGCCAGTGACTATCTCTATCCGCTGGTGCGTTTGATCGCGTACGTTCCGCTGCTCGGCTGGCTGCCGCTGCTGATGTTGGCGTTCGGTATCGGCGAAACCCTGAAAGCCGTACTCGTCGCCCAGGCAGCCCTGTTGCCAGTGGCGCTGAATACCTACAACGGCATCCGTGCAGTGCCGCCCCATTATGTGGAGGTTGGCCGCATTTACGGGTTCAGCCGCCGCCAAGCGCTGTGGCGGATTATTCTCCCGGCGGCGTTCCCTATGGTCTGGAGCAGTATCCGCTACGGGTTGACCAAAAGCTGGCTGGCCCTGGTGGTGGTAGAACTGTTGGCGTCTTCCGAGGGCCTGGGGTTTTTGATGGTCGACAGTCGCCAACTCTACCGGTTGGACGCGATGCTGGTGGCGGTGGTCAGTATCGGCGTGGTGGGTTTCGTGCTGGACCAAGTGCTGGCCATGATCGAGAAACGCATCCTGCGCTGGCGCCGCGCGGGGTTTGCCTCATGAGCGTGATCAGCCTGCGTAAACTGCGCCGAGGCACGACAATCCCGGCCTTGATCCTCTTGGCTTGGTGGGCGGTGTATGCCTTCGGCATCACTGATTCGAAATTGTTTGTACCACCGGGCCAGGTGCTTACCGCCGCCGCCACGCTGAGCGAGGCCGGCGAATTATGGCCCGCGGTCGGGCAAAGCCTGCTGCGTGCCATGGGTGGCTTCATCCTGGGCGCCGGTATCGGCCTGATCATGGGCGTGTTATTGGGCATGTCGTCACGAACCGAGCGCTTTTTTAGCCTGACGCTGCATTCGGTCAAGCAGGTTTCACTATTCGCCTGGTTGCCCCTTATCTCTGTGTGGTTCGGCTATGAAGACGGCAGCAAGGTGGTATTCATCGCACTGGCGGCGTTTTTCCCGGTGGTGCTCAATACCCTGGAAGGGGTCGGCAACGTGCCGAGGGATTGGGTGGATGTCGCACGGGTGAGCCACTTCACGCCTTGGCAAATGTTTGCCCGCCTGGTACTGCCGGCCGCGCTGCCTTCTATTTTCAACGGTATCTATTTGTCACTGGTGTTTTCCTGGCTGGCAACGCTGGGCGCTGAGTATTTGCTCGGCTCAGGGATTGGGTTGGGCACCCTGCTGTTCGAAAGCCGCGCCGAATTCAAGATGGACGTGGTACTGGTGGGCTTGGTGCTGACAGGGTTCATCGGCTTCGCGCTGGACATCATTGCCAAGGCCACTGAGCGCCGGCTGCTGCGCTGGCGGGAAAACACCGTTGGCGCTTGACGGCCTCATTCACACTTCCCGAGGACTCCACATGGCCCATGCAGCCGCGCTGGAAATCAGACACCTGAACAAGCAGTACATCGTGGACAACCAGCCTATGCCGGTGCTGGAAAATATCGACTTGAGCATCAACCCCGGCGAGTTCATCAGCGTGGTCGGTTCCAGCGGTTGCGGTAAATCGACGTTATTGCGGCTGATCATTGGGCTCGAAAAAGAGTATCAAGGGGAGATCCGTGTAGACGGGCAGCCCATTGTCGGCACCAGCCTGGAGCGCGGAATCGTATTCCAGGAACATCGTCTTTTCCCCTGGCTGACCGTCGAGCAGAACATTGCCGTCAGCCTGCTCAACGCGAACCAGTCGAGTAAAAGCAAGCATGACGCGGTGCACGCGCACATCGAAATGGTCGGCCTCAAGGGCTTTGAAAACGCTTGGCCAGGCCAGTTGTCCGGTGGCATGTCACAACGCGTGGCAATTGCCCGCGCCTTGGTCAGCCGGCCTGAAATCCTCTTGCTCGACGAGCCCTTCGGCGCGCTGGATGCGCTGACCCGCAGCCACTTGCAGCGCGAACTGCAAACGATCCTGCGCCAAGAAGGGATCACCGCGATCATGGTGACCCACGATGTGGAAGAAGCGGTGTACCTAGGGGACCGGATCGTGGTCATGGAACCACGGCCGGGCCGCATCAAGCGCGTGGTCGACGTGCCCCTGGCACGCCCTCGCGATCGGGGCAGCTACGCGTTTGCCGCGATCAAGGCCGATGTGATGGCGGACTTCAGCGAAGTGATTGCACCGCCAGAGCCTGCCCCGCCGCCTACCCACGGGCTGTCGCCCAGTTGGCGATTCAGTTGGTAGCTTTACTCCATGGTGCGCCTGGTAGCTGATAAGCTCGAGGTTGTCGCAGACAGGGCTCTTCAAGACTGTCGTTCTGCAGAGCTTGTAATAAACGGAGCTTTCCCGCTAACTATTTCTCAGTAGTTTCTAATCATCAATTCATCTGGTGATTCACAGCCAATTCTACGCCGCGGATTTCTGCCAGGCCCTTGAGTCGACCGATCAGCGAATAGCCGGGATTGCTTTTACGGTGCTGATCATCGAGCAGTTGATGCCCATGGTCCGGACGTAGCGGCAAGCGTGGGCCACCTTCGCGTTTACGCCTGCGCTCTTCTGCCACCAGGGCACTGATAACCCCAACCATGTCGACGTCGCTGTCCAGATGATGAGCTTCGTGAAAGCTGCGCGGGTCAGCCTCGCGTCGGGTTGAGCGCAGATGGGTGAAGTAAATGAAAGGCGCAAAGTGCTTGGCCATTGCCACCAGGTCGTTGTCTTCGCGTACGCCATAGGAACCGGTGCAGAACGTCAGGCCATTGGCCGGGCTTGGCACTGCGTCCAACAGCCATTGGGCGTCTTCGGCAGTGGACAGGATGCGCGGTAATCCCAGCAGAGCCCGGGGTGGATCGTCCGGGTGGATAGCCATGCGCACGCCCACTTGCTCTGCAGCCGGAATCACCGCGCGCAAAAAATACCCCAGGTGTTCACGCAACCTGGCTTCGTCGATTTCCGCGTAGCTGCGTAGCAAGGCCCGGAAGTCTTCCAGGCTGTAGTGTTCCTCGGCGCCGGGCAGGCCGGCTATCAAGGTGTTGACCAATGTTTCGCTCTGGGCTGGTGTCAGTCGCTCGAAGTAGGCCCTGGCCTGGTGGATATCCTCGGCGCTGTATTCGGCTTGCGCATCCGGGCGCTGGAGGATGAACAGGTCGAACGCGGCAAACGCGGTTTGATCGAAACGTAGGGCCCAACCGCCGTCCGCCAACTCCCAGGCCAGGTCAGTGCGGGTCCAATCCAACACCGGCATGAAGTTGTAGCACACAATATCGACGCCGCAGCTTGCCAGATTGCGCACGCTCTGCTGGTAGTTGGCAATGTACTCGTCGCGTCGACCGCAGCCACGCTTGATGTCCTCATGCACCGGAATGCTTTCCACCACCGACCAACTCAAGCCTGCGGCTTCGATCATCTGTTTGCGCGCCGCGATAACATCCACCGGCCAGACTTCGCCATTGGGGATTTCGTGCAACGCGGTAACAATGCCGGTCGCACCGGTTTGGCGGACGTCCGCCAGGGAGATCGGGTCTTTGGGGCCAAACCAACGCCATGTTTGTTCCATGTGGTTCTCCTTTGTTGTCAGTCGTATGCGGCAAAGGTGTGCAAAAGGCTGCCCATGCCGTCGCAGGCCAGGGCGCCATAGGCCCGTTGCACCGCATCGCGAAAGGCTGAGCGTTCAGCAAGCACAGCCGGGAAAACCTCGTCCAGATTGAGAAAGGCGTCGACCAACGACTCGCCTTCGAACCTTCCTGCGAGATCGGCAAAGGTTGCGCTCAAGGGGTCGTTAACCACGTGCGCCGAACCGTCGGGGAGCGGCTGCGTGCAATAGTAAATCCATGCGGCGATACCCACCGCGGTGCAGGCTAGGCCTCGTCCCATTTCGAGCAACTGCTGTGCGCCGAGCAACCAGCGTTGCGGCAGTTTCTGTGAGCCGTCCATGGCGATCTGGCGTAGGCGATGTTGCAGGCTGTCATTGGCAAAGCGCGCTTTCAGATCGTGGGCGTAGACCGCAAGATCGATGCCCGCCGGCATGTCCAGGGTAGGCGCCGCTTCCTGGGCCATGTAGCGCTCGACGAAGTGGGCCAGATCCGCATCGTTGATAGCCTCGAACACCGATTCGTGGCCGACCAACAAACCCACGTAGGCCAGCAACGAATGGCTGCCGTTGAGCATCCGCAGTTTCATCGTTTCAAATGGGCGAACGTTGTCCACCATCTGCACGCCTTCCACCTCCCAGTCCGGACGACCGAGAGGAAAGTGATCCTCGATCACCCACTGGGTGAAACTTTCACAGACCACCGCCGCAGGGTCGCGGCAGTCCAGTTGCCGTTCCAGCCGAGTGAACGACTCGGCATCCATGGAGGGGACGATCCGGTCGACCATGCAGCTAGGGAACGCCACGTGGTCGTTGATCCACTGCGCCAACCCTTCATCCTGCATCGCCGTCAATGCGCTGACTGCCTGGCGAGTGCGCTGGCCGTTGTCTGGCATGTTGTCGCAGCACAACACGGTGAACGCCGGAACGCCTGCGGCATGGCGGCGGCGCAAGGCTTCAAGGATAATACCGGGGGCTGTACGCGGCGCTTGCGGATGAGCGATGTCATGGGCAATCGCCGGATCCTCAATACGCAACTGCCCGGTGGCAGGGCTCAAGTAGTAACCTTTCTCGGTGACAGTTAGCGTAACGATCCGCGTCTGCGGCGCGGCCATGCGCTGCAACAGCAACTCCAGTTCATGGCCGCCCTCGCCCACATACAAGCACTGGCGCAATACACCAATCTCACGCAGCGTCACCTGCTCGCGGTCGCGATACTCGGCCACATGGTAACGGCCGTCTTGCTCGCGCAATTGATCAACCAATGTCCGATTCGAGCGCAGGTTAGCGCTACACAATCCCCATTCACTTTGGCCATGGCGGTTGAGATGGCGTTGCAGATAGACCGCCTGGTGTGCGCGATGAAACGCCCCCAAGCCAAGATGCACGATGCCGATCTCACGGACAGGGCTGGTAGAAGGCACACGTTTCACAACCGGCATCGACACGCTCCTTCTGTTCATGACTCGTTATGGCCGGCTCAGGGCCGAACTCGATTGCGGGCGTCGCACCTCCGAGTTACCGGTATCCGCCGCCGAAAGAGGTTTGACATAGCGTGCCACACACCCGGCACCGATCACCGTCAATAGCCCCGCCAGCAGGAACGCACTGGTGAACGAACCGGTGAATTGCACCAGGAAGCCGGTCAAGGTCGGGCCAATGACGCCCGAAGTGTTAGCCAGGAAGTGCATGAAGCCACTGACACCCCCCACCCGTGCCGCAGGCACGGTGTCCTGGATGATCGCCCAGTAAATGGCGCCGGTGAGGTACAGGAAGAACACTGCCAAGGCGACGAGAATGACCGCCGGATACAGGGCGTTCACCATCCCGGCAAAGGCAATACAGGCGGCGCAGACCAACAGGCATGTCACCAGTACCACTTTACGGGAGAACATCATCCGCCCGGTTTTCTTGAACACGAAGTCGGAAATGAAACCGCCCAAGGCCAAACCGAGGAAACCCAACAGCCAGGGGATGACCGTGGCGATGCTCATGTCCTTGACGTCCAGGCCGCGGGCCATGGTCAGGTAGCTGGGGAACCAGGTCAGGAAGAAGAACAGCGTGTAGTTGTAGGAAAAGAATGCCAGCGCGGTGAACAGCACCGTCGGTTGCTTGAGGTAGTAACGCAGCGGATGAACCGGCAGCGCCGCAACTTCGCTTTTGCCCTCTGCCTTCAGAATCTCATCGGCGACTTTGCCTTGAGGCTTGTCCTTGACAAACTTGAACCACACCAGCGCCCAGATCAGGCCCAACGTCATAATGATGATGAACGACACCTTCCAGCCGTAACTGATGGCGATAAAGCCTACCACCGGCCCGGAAATCGCGCCGCCCAACGGTGTACCGGACATCGAGGTGCCCAGCGCCCGCGCCCGACGTTTGGGGGTGTACCAGTTGTTGACCATCTTGCTCGTGGTGACGCTCAACGGCCCTTCACCCATTCCGAACAGGATGCGGATGAACACCAGCGACGCGAAGCCTATCGTCAGCACCATAAGGCCGCTGAACAGCGACCACAGCGCCATCGCCAGCAACAGCGTGGTTTTCGCTCCGTAGCGGTCGGCTGCCCAGCCGCCGACAAAGTTGAACACCGTATAGCCGACGAAAAAACTACTGAAGATCATGCCCATTTCACCCGTTGTCAGACCGTAGTCGTTCTGGATGAATGGAGCCGCAACGGACAATGCCGAGCGATCCAGGTAATTAACGACGCCTGCCAGGAACAACATGATGATGATTAACGTGCGGCCTTGACCAAACATTGGAACCTCCCGCTTCTTGTGTTTATTCGGTGAGGGTGCCCAGATGAGCACGACTATTTACAAATGGCTATTGGGGAGCGCCGCTCAGTTCCACGAGGATCTTGCGAGTCTGTTCAGGATGGCTTTCGATCAGCCCGATTGCCGCCGGCATGTCGTCGAAGCTGACGCGATGGCTGATCATTTCCTGGACTTGCAATTTGCCGCTGGCGATCAGTTCGATCACCCGTGGGAACTTGCGATTGTTCAGCCGCGACCCCACCAGCGTCAGTTCTTTCTTGATCATTTCCAACTGCACCAGGTCGCTCGGCACTGCGTTGAAACCCAGCAGGCCAATACGCCCCGCTGGCGAGGCCAGGCGCACCATTTGCGGCATCAGCGCCGGAATGCAGGCCGCATCGACGATCAGCGGCATGCCTTCGCCATGGGTCAATTCGCGCAGGGTCGTCTCGACGTCGACATCCTTGCCGTTTAGGGTGCGGCTGGCGCCCAGGGCCATGGCGGTTTCCAGGCGAGTATCGATGACGTCGGTCACGGTGATATCGGTCAACCCTAGCGCCCGGGCCATTTGCACCAAGGTCAGGCCAATCACGCCCGCGCCGTAGATCAATAGGCTGTCGCCCGGATGGGGCTGCATGCGATCGAGCACATTGAGGGCAATGGAGTAAGGTTCCACCAGTGCCGCATGGCTCAGGGACAACGAGTCAGGCAAGCGATGGGCATTGCCAGCTGGCACGCAGACTTGCTCACTGAAACCGCCATCGCGGTGTACGCCAATTACTTGCAGCCGAGTGCAGACGTTCGGCCGATTGATCCGGCATGGGTAACAGCTGCCACAACTGATTACCGGGTCGATGCACACACGGTCGCCAACCTTAAGGTTCTCGACGCCCTCGCCCACTTCGCGTACCACGCCTGAGAACTCATGGCCGGTCACTCGCGGAAAACGCACAAAGGCGTTTTGCCCGTGGATGATGTGCATGTCCGAGCCACAAATACCGGCGTAGGCGACGTCTACCTTGACTTCACCGGGCGCCACTTGAGGCCTCTCGACTTGCGCCAGGCCGAATTCAAAAGGTGCTTTTACTTGGAAAGCTTTCATCGGGTAACTCCTGCCAGGGCGGGTGGGGCCCTGTGTTCTTATAGTTATTGATCAGTCGAAACGGCCCTACCAGTGCCAGAGCGTGCCGTCTTCAAGGCGATTGACCGGCAAGCTGGCGCGTTTGTAGGGGTGTTTCGCTGCCAGGTTCTCATCGATGTCGACGCCATGCCCTGGGACTTCGCCTGGGGTGAAGTGGCCGTCTTCAAAGCGATAGGCGTGGGGAAAAACCTCGTCGATACGTTCGTCATGGGGCATGTATTCCTGGATGCCGAAGTTGGGCACCCAGGTATCGAAATGCAGCGCCGCGCCCATGCACACCGGCGACAGGTCGGTGGCACCATGAAAGCCGGTGCGCACCTGATAGAGCGCGGCAAAATCAGCAATGCGTCGCACATGAGTAATGCCACCGGCGTGTACCAGGGTGGCACGGATATAGTCGATCAACTGTTCCTGGATCAGTTCGCGGCAGTCATGAATGGAGTTGAACACCTCACCCACCGCTAACGGCGTAGTGGTGTGTTGGCGGATCAGGCGGAAGGCTTCCTGATTCTCGGCCGGGGTGCAGTCTTCGAGCCAGAACAGGTTGAATGGCTCGACCGACTTGCCCAAGCGCCCTGATTCAATGGGTGTAAGGCGATGATGCACGTCATGCAGGATGTGCAAGCCATCGCCAAAGCGCTCGCGCACAGCGGCAAACAACTGTGGGACATGGTTAAGGTATTTGGCGGTGTCCCACACATGTTCGGCGGGCAGGTCGCTGTCGGCCGGTTCGTAACGTTCACCGCTGCGCTTGGCCACGCCATAGGTGGTGGCGATGCCGGGAATCCCGCATTGCACGCGCACGGCCTTGTAACCCAGCTCGACATGACGGGCGACTTCATCCAGGCAACCTTCGATGTCCTTGCCCGTGGCATGCCCGTAGACCATCACCCGCTCACGGCTTTTGCCACCGAGCAACTGGTACAACGGCATCTGCGCAGCCTTGGCCTTGATGTCCCACAGGGCGACGTCTACGGCAGCAATGGCGGTCATGGTCACCGGGCCACGGCGCCAGTAGGCCCCGCGATACAGGTACTGCCAGATGTCTTCGATGCGCTGGGCATCGCGACCGATCAGTGCTGGCAGCACGTGTTCTTGAAGGTAGGCGACCACCGCCAGTTCGCGGCCGTTCAAGGTTGCATCGCCGATGCCGTAGAGGCCGGAATCAGTGATGACTTTCAGGGTAATCAGGTTGCGACCCGGGCAGGTAACAATGACGCGGGCTTCAGTGATTTTCATAGGATCAGGCCTCTGCCGCACAAATAAATGAAGGCATGTCCAGGCTGGGCATGGCGGCGCTGGGGATCAGCGCACCGCGATGCTGGACGACTTCGGCCGCCAGGCGATGGCCCCAACGTGCAGCCAGTTGTGGATCACCGCCTTGCAGGCGGCACGAAAGATAGGCCGCGCTGAAGGAATCGCCCGCCGCCGTGGTGTCGATGATCCGCCCCACCTGCTCGGCAGGCACTTCGAAACGACCTAAGGCGCACTGGACCAAGCACGAAGCGACGCCACGCTTGAGGGCGACTTCGGCGACACCAAAATGCGCGTAGGCGCGGAACAACGCCTCGACATCGGTATAACCGAACAGTGCGGCGTCGTCCTCCCAGGTGATCAGGGCCAGGTCAGTCAGGCGCAGCATGTCCTCATAGGCCTGGCGTGCCGTTGGGGCATCGGGCCACAGATGGGCACGGTAGTTGTTGTCGAAGACGATGCGCGTGCCGGATTCACGGGCAAGGTGCAAGGCCTGCATCAGCCGCTGCCGGCCATTGGCCGTGAGAATCGCCAGGCTGATGCCACTCAGGTAGATGTAGTCGTAATGCGCCAGAGCGTGCAACACAGCGCCGGCGTCAACACCGTCGAACATGCTCCGCGCTGCGGCTTCGCCACGCCAATAGAGAAAGCGTCTTTCGCCTTGGGTGTCGGTCTGGATGAAGTACAGCCCCGGCAGCGCACCCTCGATCACGCGTACATGCTGGTCGCCGACGCCTTCGTCGCGCCACAACTGGCGCATGGCATCACTGAAGCTATCGGCACCGATGGCGGTGATGTAGTCCGCAACAATCCGGGAGCAGGGATTCAAACGGGAAAGATAAACCGCAGCGTTGAGCGTGTCGCCACCGAAGGTCTGGCTGAAACCTAAGGCTGGCTCGCCGCGCATCTCGATCATGCACTCGCCCACCAGCGCCACTTTGAGTGGCCGAGGTGACACGGATTGCGGGCTTTGCCCGGAAAGCACCTTCATAATTACGCGCCTTTGTTATATTTAAAACGGCGTTTCATTTTAAAAAACCTGTGGCCGATTTTAATCAGATATCCTAAGCTGTCAACAAAAATGAAACGGCGTTTTGATCTGCCGGCATATATTTTGGGTTTTCCGATCCCGTTGGAGCCTTCATGGACCACAGCACCATCCAGAATAACGAACTGGTCTCTGCCGTCGGCCGGACGATGGCCGTCCTTGAGGCCCTGGCCGATCATCCAGAGGAAAGCGGTGTATCGGAAATCGCCCAAAAACTGGACATGTCCAAAAGTACGGTTTATCGCTTTCTGCAGTCACTCAAGGCTCGGGGCTATGTAGTGCAGGATGCCGAAGATCGCTATCGGCTCAGCGTTCGCCTTTTTGAACTGGGCGCACAAGCCCTTCCCCACTTGGACATCATCCGTGAGGCGGAACCGGGCATGCGCCGCATCAACGAATTGACCGGCGAAACCGTGCACCTGGGAATTCTCGACGAAGGCAACATCGTTTACGTGCACAAGATCGACTCCAAATACAACCTGCGCATGTACTCACGCATCGGTCGACGTGCACCGCTGTACTGCACCGGTATCGGCAAGGTACTGATGGCATGGTTGGAGCAGCCCGAGCTAATCGCCCATTTGCAGGACGAAAGCTTCGAGCGCCGTACAGCCAACACCCTGACCAGCATCGAGGCCTATCTGCAAGAATTGGAAGTGGTTCGCGCCCAGGGCTACGCCGAAGACCATGAAGAATTCGAAGACAATATGCGCTGTCTGGCCGCACCCATCCGCGACCGCTTTGGTCATGTGATCGGCGGCATGAGCGTGTCATTCCCCTGCTTTCGCTTTCGCGAAGAACTCAAGCAGGACTATGTCAAGCGGCTCATGGAAACCACGGCGCAGATTTCCGGCCAATTAGGCTGGCACGTGCAGCCGATAGCTTCTTTCTGATTATTTTCCGCCCACCAATGCTGGGAGCTACCGGCGGGATTTGGTGCCTTAGAGCCCTTTTGTGCTATGCACGATATCCGACCCCGCAGCCTTTTGGCTCAGTACGTTCGCAAAGTATCGCTTGCCAAAAAATGCGCTCTGCTCTGCCCCGAGCCTGACGCTCGGCGCGCCATCTACGGCTTGCTGTCCTCGGCTAACCCATACGAGAATTGATGAGCAAGAAATCGTAAAAGGCTGTGCCAGCAGTGTAGTTAAATGCGTACTTAAAACCGTGGCTGGCGAGGGATTCCATTGGAATTCAGAAAACAAAAAAAGCGGCACAAGGCCGCCATTTCCGTAGCTTCCAGGCGTTCAGTGGGCCTTGATGGAAGCGAATATGGCGCAGCGGACGGGACTCGAACCCGCGACCCCCGGCGTGACAGGCCGGTATTCTAACCGACTGAACTACCGCTGCGCGATACACCTCGTGAACGAGTGGTGGGTGATGACGGGATCGAACCGCCGACCCTCTGCTTGTAAGGCAGATGCTCTCCCGGCTGAGCTAATCACCCTTCGTCTCTCGGTGTGGCGCGCATTCTACGGAGGGCATACCGCTATGGCAAGCACTTTTTTAATATTTTTCTTCAGTGCTTTCAAAGACCTAGCCAATGGTTGGCGCCGGCACCCGTCCCGGAGAATAATGCGCCCCTTATGCATTGAGGAGACGCAAGCCCCATGTGGTTCAAGAACCTACTGGTCTACCGCCTGACCCAGGATATCCCCTTCGACCCGCAAGCGCTGGAAGGCGCCCTGGCGAGCAAGCCCGCACGCCCCTGTGCCAGCCAGGAACTGGCCACCTATGGCTTCGTTGCGCCGTTCGGCAAGGGCGCCGATGCGCCCCTAGTGCATGTGAGCGGGGATTTCCTGCTGGTCGCGGCACGCAAGGAAGAACGCATTCTGCCTGGTAGCGTGGTGCGTGACGCAGTCAAGGAAAAGGTCGATGAAATCGAAGCCGAGCAAATGCGCAAGGTCTATAAAAAGGAGCGTGACCAAATAAAGGACGAGATCATCCAGGCCTTCCTGCCCCGCGCCTTTATTCGCCGTTCGTCTACCTTCGCCGCCATCGACCCGAAAATGGGCTTGATATTGGTCAATTCGGCGAGCCCCAAGCGCGCCGAAGACCTGCTCTCTACCCTGCGCGAAGTGCTCGGCACCCTGCCGGTGCGCCCGCTGACGGTGAAAATAGCCCCTACCGCGACCATGACCGGCTGGGTCAAGGCGCAACAAGCCGCCCAAGACTTCTACGTACTGGACGAGTGCGAGTTGCGCGACACCGACGAAGACGGCGGCATCGTGCGCTGCAAGCGCCAAGACTTGACCAGCGACGAAATCCAGCTGCACTTGAGCACCGGCAAGCTGGTTACCCAACTGGCCCTGGGATGGCAAGACAAACTCTCGTTCGTGCTCGACGACAAGCTCACGGTCAAGCGCCTGCGCTTCGAAGAGCTGCTGCAGGAACAAGCCGAGCAGGATGGCGGTGACGAGGCCCTGGGCCAACTGGACGCCAGCTTCACCTTGATGATGCTGACCTTCGGCCAATTCCTCCCGGCGCTGTTCGACGCCCTGGGCGGCGAAGACACCCCACAAGGCATTTGACCGCCTGCCCCCCATAACAAATAGGAACAACCATGCGTGCCTTAGCCGCCCTTAGCCGTTTCGTTGGCAACACCTTTGCCTGGTGGGTGCTGTTGTTCGCCATCTTGGCGTTCTTCGCGCCCAGCGTGTTCATCGTGCTCAAAGGCGCCATCGTGCCCCTGCTAGGCCTGGTGATGTTCGGCATGGGTTTGACGCTGAAGCTCGATGACTTCGCCGCGGTGTTTCGCCAGCCCTGGCGAGTGGGGCTGGGCTGCGTGGCGCACTTTGTGATCATGCCCGGCGTGGCGTGGGGGCTGTGCCAGCTGTTCCAGTTGCCGGCGGAGATCGCCGTGGGCGTGATCCTGGTGGGCTGTTGCCCCAGCGGCACCTCATCGAACGTGATGACCTGGCTGGCCAAGGGTGACCTTGCGCTGTCGGTGGCCATCGCCGCGGTCACCACGTTGATCGCCCCGTTGGCCACCCCGGCGTTGATCTGGCTGCTGGCCTCGGCCTGGATGCCGGTGTCGTTCTGGGAGATGTTCTTCTCGATCTTGCAGTTCGTGATGCTGCCGATCGTGCTCGGCGTGCTGGCCCAACGCGTGCTCGGCAACAAGGTGCAGTTGGCGGTGGAGGTGCTGCCGTTGGTGTCGGTGGTCAGTATCGTGATGATCGTGTGCGCGGTGGTAGCGGCCAGCCAGGCGAAGATCGCCGAAACCGGCTTGCTGATCATGGCCGTGGTGATCTTGCACAACAGCTTTGGCTACCTCCTCGGCTATGGCACCGCCCGCCTGTTTGGCCTGCCGCTGGCGCAACGCAAATCGCTGGCGCTGGAGGTGGGCATGCAGAACTCCGGCCTGGGCGCCGCGCTGGCCGCCGCGCATATCTCGCCGTTGGCCGCCGTGCCCAGTGCGTTGTTCAGCGTGTGGCACAACATCAGCGGGGCGTTGCTGTCAACCTGGTTCCGCCGGTTGAAGGATTAACCCGTAGTGTTTTCAGAAAAGGCTGCACCCCGGTGTAGCCAACTTCTTAAATAGCGCACTAACGCCCCTCCCCGCGCAGCACCATCACCCGCTCGCGCAACACACTGGGTACCGATTCTTCCGCCCCCAGGGGCTCCCCGGCGACCACCGCCACGTGCGACCACAAGCGCTTGAATAAGCCCTTATGGGGCGCGCGGCTGAAAAAACTGCCCCACAAGCCTTGCAGTGCCAACGGAATGACCGGCACTGGGCTGCGCTGCAAAATGGTATTGACCCCGCCCTTGAAGGCATCGACCTCGCCGTCGGTGGTGAGCTTGCCCTCCGGGAACACGCACACCAGTTCACCAGCGGCCAGGTAAGCGGCCACGCGCTCAAAGGCCGCCTGGTAAACGGCCAGGTCTTCCGAGTGCCCGGCAATCGGCACGGCCCCCACCGTGCGGAACACGAAATTGAGCAGCGGCAGGTTGTAGATGCGGTAATACATCACGAAGCGAATGGGCCGGCGAATGGCCCCCGCCAACAGCAAGGCATCGACGAACGACACATGGTTGCACACCAGCAGCGCGGCGCCGTGTTCGGGAATGTGCTCAAGCCCATGGTGGCTGACCCGGTACATCGAATGGCCGAGCAGCCAAATGAGAAACCGCGCGGTGAACTCCGGCACGATGCTGAAAATGTACACATTGATGGCGACGTTCATCAGCGATACCAGCAGAAACAGCTGAGGGATCGACAGCCTCACCACGCTGAGCAACAGGATCGCCAGCACTGCCGACACCACCATGAACAGCGCGTTGAGAATATTGTTGGCGGCAATCACCCGGGCCCGCTCGCCCTCGGCGGTGCGCGATTGGATCAACGCGTACAGCGGCACGATATAAAAGCCGCCGAATACGCCCAGCCCCAGAATGCTCGCCAATACCCACCAGGCCGGGCCAATGGCCAGTAGCTGCAGCCAATCGTAGGGCGTAGCGGCTGCCGGCACTTGGCCACTGGCCCACCACCACAGCAAGCCGAACAGCGACAGGCCAAAAGAGCCAAACGGCACCAAGCCAATCTCAACCTTACGCCCCGACAATCGCTCGCACAGCAGCGAACCGAGCGCGATGCCCACCGAGAACACCGTCAGGATAAGCGTGACCACGGTTTCATCACCGTGCAGCCATTGCTTGGCGTAGGCCGGGATCTGCGTGAGGTAGATCGCGCCCACGAACCAGAACCAGGAATTGCCAAGTATGGAACGAGACACCGCTTGGGGCTGGCCTAGCCCCAGCTTCAAGGTGAGCCAGGTTTGCCGGGCGATGTTCCAGTCCAGCACCAGCGCCGGGCTGGCGGCAGGGGCCGGTGGAATGAAGCGGCTGGCCAGGTAACCGGCAACGGCCACCCCCACGATGGCCAACGACACCGCCCCCCCATAGCCCTGGTGGCTCAGTAGCACACCGGCGCTGATGGTCCCGGCCAGGATCGCCAAAAAGGTGCCCATTTCCACCAGGCCGTTGCCGCCCAATAGCTCATCAGCGCGCAACGCCTGTGGCAAGATCGAATACTTCACCGGCCCGAACAACGCCGAGTGCACGCCCATCGCGAACAACGCCAGCAGCATCAACGGCAAATGGCTACTGACCAAGCCGGCGGCCCCTACCGCCATAATCGCGACTTCGCCGAGCTTGATCGCGCGAATCAGCCGGTGTTTAGCAAACTTTTCGCCTAACTGCCCAGCCAACGCTGAAAACAAAAAGAACGGCAAGATGAACAACAGCGCGCAAAGGTTGACCCACACCGTGCGATCCCCGCCCAGGGTCAACTTATAGAGAATCGCCAGGATCAGCGCCTGCTTGAACAGGTTGTCGTTGAATGCACCCAACGATTGGGTAATAAAAAAGGGCAGGAATCTGCGCGTGCGCAGCAGGCCGGTTTGTGAGCGCATGGGCTTAGGGTTCTCGGTTGCCTTTTGATCAGGTACGTTGCAGAAGTCAGCAGCCCATTTTTGGCAATCGTTTTACCACCAAGCCGAGTCGCCTGGCGGCAAAATCCACCGTCAGCATTGTGCAGCAAACATCTGAAACAGCCCATTAGGCGTTGGAACGTGCCGAATCGCTCGCACGCCACATCGCCAGCGCCGACAGCATACACAGCACCAGCAACAAGGTGGCATAACCGTCGCTGGTCACCACTAGGCCAAAGCGCTTGACCAATAGCCCGGCCAGCAGCGCCGGCACGCAAAAAGCCAGGTAGCTCAGCACATAAAACGCCGACATCAGTGCCGCCCGCTCATGGGCGTGAGCCAGGGGGATCACGCTACGTACCGCGCCAGAAAAACTGGAGCCAAAGCCTACCCCGGCAATGAGCGTGGCCACAAAAAACAGCGCCGCCTGCCCGGTGTGCACGGCGAGTAAAAGCAGCACCACCCCAAACGCGAGCATCAGGGTACCGAAGCGCAGCACCCATGCCGGGTTGTGCTGGCGCAGGCGGTAGATGGCCAATGCCCCCGCCACGGTGAGGGTAGCCACCAGGGCGCCGGGCAGCAGGTGGCTGGCCAGCCCCGTGGCCGCGCTAACCAACGACGGCGCCAGCGACAAGAAAAAGCCCCCCAGCGCCCAACACGCGATGTCTACTGGCAACACTTGCCACAAAGCTGCGCGCGCCTGCTGCGGTACCTGTAACGCCGGCACCAGCGAGGCCAGCGCCCCGGGCGCGCGGCTAACGCTTTCAGAGAGCCAAGGGAGCAAGGCCAGTTGCACCACGAACAGCACGGCCATCAGTGCATATACCAGCCGCAGGGGCCAAGGCCCGTACACCACCAGCACGCTACAGCCCAGCGCCCCAGCGGCCATGCCCAACAGGGGCGCCACGCTGTTGAGCAAAGGCCCTTGGGTTTTGTCGCGGTCGACCATTGCGGCGCCCAGCGCACTGGTGGCCATACCTGTGGCGAAGCCTTGCAACACCCGCGCCGCGATCAGCCAGGCGACATTCTGTGCTTGCAAAAACAAGCCCATGGCCAGGCCTTCCAGCACCAGTGCCACCGCGATAACCGGGCGCCTGCCCAAGTGATCGGACAATTTGCCCACTGTCAGCAGTGCCAGCAGCAGGCTCAGCGCATAAATACCGAAAATCAGTGTCAGCATAGCCGGGGAAAAGCCCCAGGCCTGTTGATACAGCGGGTACAACGGTGTGGGTGCGCTGGAGGCCGCCAGCAAACACAACAGAATAAACGCTAGGTAGGCCAGGGAAAGCCGGGGGGACATGGGTGCCTCCTAACAAAAGCTAAGTTTTTGCGTTAGGCGCAGTGTGCGCGGCACCGACCTCTTAACGCAAACCCTTTGTGATAAGCTGCGGCCCATGGCCATTCGAGAACCTATCCGTACCGGTGGGCGCAGCGCCCGCGTGCAACAGTCCATTCACCGGGCCGTATGCGAGTTGCTGGCTACCCAGCCGCGCGAAAGCCTGACCGTGCCCTTGATCGCCAGCCACGCCGGGGTCACGCCTTCGACCATCTACCGGCGTTGGGGCGACCTACCCACGCTGCTCGCCGACGTGAGCCTGGAGCGCCTGCGCCCAGACACAGCCCCTGCGGACACCGGTAGCCTGCATGGCGACCTGCTCGCCTGGGCCGAACAATACGTCGACGAATTGGGCTCCGAACCGGGCCGGGCGATGGTCCGTGACTTCATCAACAGCGGCGCTGCCTGCCAATGCTCGAACCTTCTGCGCGGGCAATTGCAACACATCACCGAGCGCGCCTTGCAGCGCGGCGAACAGGCCCCGGCAGCCGACCTGCTGGTGGACCAATTGGCTGCACCGATGGTGTACCGGGTCGTGTTCTCCGAGCAGTTACCCAGCACCGCGCAGTTGAAGGTTTGGGTCGCACGGGCGTTGGCCAGGTAAGCGCCAGGCAAGCCGATTAGCACTGTATGAGCGCCAAGGCGCTCGCCCACTTCACAGGCTGTTCACCTACCCGCCCCCATGCGAGACTGCCGCCATGCGTGTCCCGTTCTGCCAGCGGAGCCCCTCATGACGTTGTCCAGCGGCCTGATTGCCGTCGTCGCCTTGGCCTATATGGCCATCATGTTCGCCATCGCGTCGTGGGGCGACCGCCGCCGTGCCGCGCTGCCGCCGCGGGCGCGCGCCTGGGTCTATAGTTTGTCGCTAGCGGTGTACTGCACCAGTTGGACATTCTTCGGCGCCGTTGGCCAAGCGGCCGAACAATTATGGGCGTTTTTGCCCATTTACCTGGGGCCGATACTGCTGATGGTGTTCGCGCCCTGGGTGCTGCAAAAAATGGTGCTGATCAGCAAACAGGAAAACATCACCTCGATCGCCGACTTCATCGCCGCGCGCTACGGCAAATCGCAAAGCCTGGCAGTGGTGGTCACCTTAATCTGCCTGATCGGTGTGCTGCCTTATATTGCCTTGCAGCTCAAGGGCATCGTGTTGGGGGTGAACCTGCTGATCGGCGCCAGTGCCGATGCCACTGGCAGCCGCGTACAAGACACTGCCCTGGTGATTTCGCTGGCGCTGGCGCTATTCACCATCGTGTTCGGCACCCGCAGCCTGGACGCCACCGAGCATCACCGCGGCATGGTACTGGCCATTGCTTTCGAGGCGCTGGTGAAGTTGCTGGCGTTCATGGCTGTGGGGGTATTCGTGACCTACGGCCTCTATGATGGCTTCGACGACCTGCTGCGCCAAGCAAGCCTGGCCCCGCGCCTGCAGGCGTATTGGCAGGAGACCGTGAATTGGCCGGCCATGCTGGTGCAAAGTGCGGTGGCGATGATGGCGATTATCTGCCTGCCGAGGCAATTTCACGTGATCGTGGTAGAGAACACCCAACCCGACGATTTGCGCCTGGCGCGCTGGGTATTTCCGGTGTACCTGGGCTTGGCCAGTTTGTTCGTGATACCTATCGCCCTGGCGGGCCAGATGCATCTGCCGGCCTCGGTGCTTCCCGACTCGTTCGTGATCAGCCTGCCGCTGGCCGAAGCGCATCCGGCCTTGGCCCTGTTGGCCTTTCTCGGCGGCGCCTCGGCGGCCACTGGGATGGTGATCGTGGCCAGCGTGGCGCTGTCGACCATGGTGTCCAACGATATTCTGCTGCCTTGGCTATTGCGCCGGCAGAACGCCGAGCGGCCGTTCGAAGCGTTCCGCCATTGGATGCTGAGCGTGCGCCGCGTAAGCATCGTGGTCATCCTGCTGCTGGCCTACGTGAGCTACCGCTTGCTGGGTTCCACCGCTAGCCTGGCGACGATCGGCCAGATCGCATTCGCCGCGATCACCCAACTGGCGCCGGCCATGCTCGGCGCCTTGTATTGGAAGCAAGCCAACCGCCAAGGGGTGTTCGCCGGCCTTGGCGCAGGTATTTTCATCTGGTGCTATACCTTGGTGCTACCGGTGGCGGCCCACGGTTTGGGCCTGCCGCTGAGCACTTTCCCCGGCCTTGCCTGGCTGCATGCCAACCCCTTGCACCTGCCCGCCTCGCCCCTGACCCAAGGGGTGGCGCTATCGTTCGCCGGTAACCTTGCGTTGTTCGTTTGGGTATCGCTGTTTTCCCGCACCCGTGTGGCCGAGCATTGGCAGGCCGCGCGCTTCGTGGGCCAGCAAAGCTACCTGCGCAGCAGCAGCCGGGGCCTGCTGGCAGTGCGGCTAGACGACCTGCTGCAATTGGCCGGGCGCTTCGTTGGCCAGGAGCGTGCACGGGCCAGCTTCAACCGCTTCGCCCACCGCCAGGGTAAGGGCTTCAACCCCAGCCAACGTGCCGATGCACAGTGGATCGCCCATACCGAACGGCTGCTCGCAGGGGTATTGGGTACTTCGTCCTCGCGCGCGGTGGTCAAGGCGGCCATCGAAGGCCATGACATGCAGCTTGATGACGTGGTGCGAATCGCCGACGAAGCCAGCGAAGTGCTGCAGTTCAACCGTGCCCTGCTGCAGGGCGCAATCGAGAACATCAACCAGGGCGTTAGCGTGGTCGACCAGAACCTGCACCTGGTGGCCTGGAACCGCCGCTACCTTGAACTGTTCAACTACCCCGACGGGCTGATCGCCGTGGGCCGGCCCATCGCCGACATCATTCGCTTCAATGCCGAACGCGGCTTCTGCGGCCCCGGCGAGGCGCAGGTGCACGTGGCGCGGCGCCTGCATTGGATGCGCCAGGGCCGCGCGCACACGTCCGAGCGGGTGTTCCCCAACGGCCAGGTGATCGAACTGGTGGGTAACCCCATGCCAGGCGGTGGCTTCGTGATGAGCTTTACCGACATCAGTGCCTTTCGCGAGGCTGAACGCGCCCTCAAGAACGCCAACGAAAGCCTCGAACAACGCGTGGCCGAACGCACCCACGAACTGCGCGCACTGAACCAGGCGCTGAGCGAGGCCAAGGGCACGGCCGAGGCCGCCAACCGCTCCAAAAGCCGCTTCCTCGCCGCGGTAGGCCACGACCTGATGCAACCAATGAATGCCGCCCGGCTGTTCTGCGCAGCGCTGTCACACCAAACCGAGCAATTGCCGCAACCAAGCCGGGAACTGGTCGACCACCTGGATCATTCATTGCGTTCGGCCGAAGAGTTGATCGGCGACCTGCTGGACATCTCGCGCCTGGAAAATGGCCGTGTCATGCCGCAATGTAAGCCCTTCGCCCTGGCCGAGCTGTATGACACCCTTGGCGCCGAATTCCGCGCCCTGGCCCAGCAGCAGGGCGTGGATTTTCGCGTACGTGGCAGCCGCCTGCAGGTAAGCAGTGACATCAAGCTGCTGCGGCGGGTGCTGCAGAATTTTTTGACCAATGCTTTTCGCTACGGCAAAGGTCCAATTCTGCTCGGGGTACGCCGCCGTGGCGCTGCGTTGGAACTGCAGGTATGGGACCGGGGCGCCGGTATCGCCGCGGATAAACTGCAAGTGATCTTCGAAGAATTCAAGCGCTTGGACACCCAGCAAACCCGGGCCGAGAAGGGCTTGGGGTTGGGCCTGGCGATCGCCGACGGCCTGTGCCGGGTGCTGGGCCACCGCCTGGCGGTACGTTCCTGGGTGGGCCGCGGCAGCATGTTCAGCGTCAGCGTGCCACGGGTGCAGGCCGCGCCCCGGCCACTGCGCCCAGCGGCGGAAGAACGCGGCGCGCTCACCGGTTTGCGAGTACTGTGCGTCGACAACGAAGAGAGCATCCTGGTAGGCATGCACAGCCTGCTCAGCCGTTGGGGGTGCGAGGTGTGGACCGCGCGTGACCGCCACGAATGCGAACAGGCGCTCAGCCAGGGCTTGCAACCGCAGTGGGTGTTGGTCGACTACCACCTGGACCACGGCGATACCGGCCCGCAATTGGTGGCGTGGTTACGCGCGCGGCTGCAAGCGCCCATCGCCGGGGTGGTCATCAGCGCAGACGCGCGCAGCGAAACCGTGGCCCGCGTCCAGGCCATGGGCCTGGACTACCTACCTAAGCCGGTAAAGCCGGCGGCCCTACGCGCCCTGCTCAACCGCCAGCGGCAAAAAGCACTGATATAAGCCTGGCGATACGCCGGCGGGGGATGGATGGTGCCGCGTGAGGTAAGGCCCGCAGGGCTCTCAGCCGCCTCTCAACCGCATGCTAGAGAGGCTAAAGGTTACAATCCACAGAAGCTGTGGATAACCTAGTGGACAACGCCCAGTAATATCTCGCAAAGGCTTATGGATAGGGGGCTGGAGACAAACTGTCGATTTTTTCACCAACTAAAAAAAGCGTGTGGTTTCATTGACTTAACCCAGCAAAACAGCGTAGGCCAGGCGGTGCGGTGAATGTGACAGTTTTGCGCGGCGTGTGCACAACGCTTAAAAAAAAGGCAAGGGGGCAAAGCCGAAAGTTTCCTGCTTTTTGTGATCGATTTGGCATAAAGGCCGGCCAAATGAACCGAAGCCCCCACGGCCACTGGCGATATTTACGCTTGCTAAGCGGGCCGATTACCTGTAGGGTTCGCCGCTTGTAAGTACCAAGCTGAAATTCAATTTTTGGCCGCGCAAGTCCCCCTCCAGCTTTTCAGGTATCCGCCGATACCTATTCCTGCTGCCCTGACGGACCCTCCGGCCTTACCTGCGCACCGCACATTGCATACCGCGACGTGGCGCAACGGCAAATTGACCCAGGGCCTTCGCCGAGGATTGAACCGATCCCCTTGCGCTGCCTGGCCTCTCATGTACCTACTGCCGGCGCCTATTCACACAGGCGTCACATGCCGGCCTTATCGTTCCGACGAGTTCTCCGTGCGGCCCACTGTCGGCCGGCGTGATTGGAACGTTTTGATTTCACACGGCTCTGATGCCGTGTCTACGCAGGAACACACAATATGAACCATAACCTACAGGCCCACCAAGCCATCGAAACCTTGACCCACGCGTTTGCGCCGCTCAAGTGCATGATCCTGGCCACCCGCAATGGCAGCTTCAGCTTTACCGTGGTCAATGAGCACGGCGTCGCCCGCCGTAGCGAGCGGCTGTACCCCGACCAATATGGCGCGGCTGCGCCCTTACAGGCCGTGATCGACCGCACCCGCCAGGCCCTGATGGCCTGAGCGCAGGGCCGCATAATCGCCAAGCGGAATATCGGCCACCTTAGGTGGCCGCTAATGTTTTAAAAACAGCCCTTTACCCGCGTAAATTCACACTACACTTTAAGTAGGGTGTGTTTTCGCATGCCCTACGGTGGGCCCTACCGATTCATTGCTGCCAGCGCTGGGCCCGCCACCCTCTATCGAAGGTGCGAGGCGACCATGGGCATTGCCGCAAAGGATTTGTGTCAGCATGTTATCCAACCAACCCTGGCGTACCTTGGCCAACGCCCCCGCCGCAACGCCCAAGCGCTGCTTTTAGGCATCGCCGCCAGCCAAAGCCGGCTCGGCGGCGCCCTGTGCGCGCGCCGCGGCCACGGCCTATATGGCATAGACAAAACTCGACACACCTTGCTGTGGGACCGTTACCTCGCCCTGGACCCGCATTTGGCCAGCCGTGTGCGCGGCCTGGCCAGCCAGCATGCATTCTTCACCGGGCCAGAGTTGGAACTCACGGTGAACCTTCGCTATGCCACAGCCATTGCCTGGTTGCTGGTGCAGCATGAGCACCCGCAGCTACCCCCCGCCAGCGATGTAATGGCTATGGCGCGAATCTGGAAAGCCGTGTTTCACCCGAGCGGGCGCTTGCGCGATTTTGCCGATGCGTGGCGAAATTGTGTTTCAGAACCTGAACACATACTTGACTGAACGCCCAACATCCAAGTTAGGCGTAAACTCACCGAATATACGTTGGATTGTCCTACAAAACCGCTCTAACATCGCAGGTTCGGCCCTATAGCGCAGGGGAAGAAATGTTGGTAATTTGCGTCGTGTTGATCACCGTGGAGTTACAACAACAATGAAAAAAAATATCATGGTCAAATCCAGCCTTGGGCTGGCTGTCACACTCGTATCCTCCCAACTCTTCGCCAGCGGCTTTGCCATTAACGAGCAAAGTATCAGCGGCATGGGCGTGGGCTTCGCCGGGCGCTCATCGTCGGCCGAAGACGCCTCTACCGTCGCGGGCAACCCGGCCGGCATGGCGCGGCTCAAGCAAGAGCAGTTTACGGTGGGCGCGGCGGCGATCTATGCCAAAAGCGATATCAACGGCCACGGCTCGACGTTCGGTGGCAGTAACCAGGGCGACATGGTCCCGTTCATCGGTGTTCCGTTAGGTTACTACGTCAAGCCCCTGGACGATCACTGGGCGGTCGGTTTCGGCGTCTACGTGCCTTTCGGCCTGTCTACCGACTACGAGAGCGGCTTTGCCGGGCGATACTTCGCAGACAAGAGCGTGGTCAAGGTACTCACGTTCCAACCCACCGTTAGCTATGCCTTCAATGACCGGGTGTCGATCGGGTTCGGCCCGACGATCAACCGCATCGAGGGCGAATTGACTTCGCGCACGCTCACCGCCGCGACACCGGGAAGCAACGATGGCGAGGTAAAAATCAAAGGCGACGACACCGCCGTGGGCTTCAACGTCGGCCTGCTGGTGCAAGCGACCGACAAAACGCGCCTGGGGCTGACCTACCATTCCAAGGTCAGTTACAACCTCGACGGCCATACCAAGATTCGCGGCGTGGGTTTCGGCCCTTATACCGGCTCCAAATACGATGCATCGCTGAGCATCGACACGCCGGAGTCCATCGACGCATCGTTTACCCACGAGCTGAACGACCGTTGGACGCTGTACGGTGGCAGCACCTGGACCCGATGGAGCCGGCTCAAGCAAATCACCGTCGAAAATAGCGGTGTGCCGGCACTTTTGGGCGGCAGTGCCGGGGCCATCGGTACCATTACCGAAGAGCAGAACTGGCACGATACATGGGCCCATGCCGTCGGCGTAAGCTACAAGCTCAACCCACAGTGGGTGCTGCGTAGCGGCTTTACCATCGACCAGTCGCCCACCAACAACACCAACCGCTCGCCACGCATTCCCACGGGCGACCGTCGTGCTCTCAGCCTGGGCGCCGGCTACAGCCCAACCCAGAACATGACCATTGACGTTGCGTATTCCTACCTTAAGGAAGAAGACACCAAGGTGAACCTGTACAACGCCTCGAAGGGTGCCTATAGCTCCACCTATAAAAACAGCGCCCATGGCCTGGGGGCTTCGCTGACGTATAAGTTCTAAGGCAGTCGCTGCACCGAACCGCCCCTACCCAGGGGCGGTTCGCTTTCAAGGCAGCGCCAAGGCCCCCGCCACCAGCAACACCGTTTCGGTGAGTTCCAGCAAGGCGCCTGCGGTGTCGCCGGTGCAACCGCCCAGGCGTTTGAGCATCAGCCAGCGCAAGCAAACGAACGCTACTATTCCTGCCCCCACCTGGTGCCACGGCAACCACGACAGTGCCAGCAGCAGACATCCGGCCATTACCCACCAACCCTCGCGGCGCGGCAGGTGTTCGGCCATTGCCTGGCCGAGCCCTTCCTTGCGCACATAGGGCGTGGTCAAAAACAAACCCAGCAGTGCCGCCCGCCCCAACACCGGCACCAGCCACCAAGCCGCACCGTGGCCTAACAACGCCAGCAAGGCGCACAACTTCAGCAGCAAAACCAATATCAAGGCGACCACCGCCATGGGCCCGCTGCGTGGGTCTTTCATAATGGCCAGCGTACGTTCGCGGTCGCCGAAGCCCCCCACCCAGGCATCGGTACTGTCGGCCAACCCATCCAAGTGCAGGCCGCCGCTGAGCCATACCCAGGCGGCCAGCAGCAGCGCTGCGTGCAACAACGGTAGCCGGTCGCCAAGTAGCACGCTCACGGAACCCAGCAACAGGGCGAACACACCGCCTACCAGCGGGTAGTAAAGCAGTGAACGGCCAAGCTCCGTGGCCTTGGGCCTGCCCGCCAAGCGCACCGGTAGGCAGGTGAGAAACTGCACGGCAATCAGCAGCGGCCGCACGGTTCTACCTCCTGCCAGGCGCCAGGCTCGCCTTCGAGGGTGAACAACTCTCCATGGCCCACGCTGACTTCCAACAGGCGCTCGGGGGCCATCCGCCGCGCGGCGGCGAGCAACAGGCGGATCACCCCACCGTGGGTCACCACCAGCAGCGCTTCGCCCGGGTAGGCCACCGCTAACCCATCGACAGCGCGCCACACGCGCTCGGCGAATGCCGCCACAGGCTCACCGCCCGGCGGGGTAGCGCCGTAGGGGTTGGCCCAGAAGCGTGCCAGCGCCTGCGGGTCGCGCTCATGCACCTGCGCTGCGCTGCAGCCTTCCCATTCGCCGAAGTGAAGCTCGCGCAGCGCCGGCTCGATCAGTAGCGGCAGCGAAAGCGTTTCGGCAAAGCGCACACACCGCTGCAACGGGGAACTCACAACACGCGCCCAGCCGCCCCGTCCGGCCAACGCCGCGCGCATCTGTGCCCAGCCCGCGGCGGTCAGCGCATCGTCAAGGCTGCCGCGAAAGCCCCCACCCCGCGTGGTTACGCCATGGCGCAGCAGGCTCAGGCGCAGCGTCACGCCGGGCGGTCCGCCACGGCGGCTTCGGCGAACGTCGCCATTTGCCCGTGCAGGTCACAGGCCAACCGCAACAAGGGCACCGCCAAGGCCGCGCCGCTGCCTTCGCCCAGGCGTAATCCCAAGGCCAGCAGCGGTTCGGCTTGCAGCGCCTCAAGCACCGCCCGGTGGCCAGGCTCGGCGCCTTGGTGGGCAAACAGCAACCAAGGCCGGGCCGACGGGTTCAGGCGCACAGCCAGCAATGCGGCAACGCTGCAAATGAAGCCGTCGACCAGTACGGCGATGCCAGCCTGGGCACAGCCAAGATAGGCCCCCACCAATGCAGCTATTTCGAAACCACCCAGGGCCAGCAACTGCTCGAAAGGCTCGGTAACCCCGGCATGCCGGGCCAATGCGCGGTCGATCACCCGGGCCTTATGCGCCACACCGGCGGCGGCCAAGCCAGTGCCAGGCCCGGCGAGTGCTACGGCGGGGCAACCCAGCAGCGCACAGGCCAGGGCGCTGGCGGCGCAGGTATTACCGATACCCATTTCACCACCGATGAACACCTGCGCGCCGGCCGTGTGTGCACGAAGCGCGGCCTCGCGCCCCGCCGCCAGCGCGAGCTCGCCTTGGGCGGCGGTCATGGCCGGCCCCTGGGTGAAATTAACAGTTCCCGGGCCAATGTTCAGGTGGCGCACACCGGGCAGTTGCAGGGCATTAACAGTGCCCAGGTCGATCACCTCCAACGTGGCCCCCAACTGACGGGCCAGCACGCTGATCGCAGCGCCGCCGGTAACGAAATTCTGCAGCATTTGCCCGGTAACCGCCTGCGGGTAGGCTGACACCCCCTCGGCGACCACGCCATGGTCTGCGGCGAAGATCGCCACCCAGACCCGCTCGGCTTGGGGCTTGAGCTGGCGCTGCAGGCCCGCCAGGCACACTACCAACTGTTCGAGCTGGCCCAGTGAGCCCGCCGGTTTGGTCAACTGCCGCTGGCGTTCGCTGGCCGCTTCGGCAGTTGCAAGGTCAGCTTGCTGGCAGGGGTTCAACCACCAGGGGTGGGTCATAGTGCAGGTCCTTTAAGGGTCAGGGGCAAGCCGGCCACCGTCAGCACCACACGGTGGCAGCGCTCGGCTAGGGCTTGGTGCAAAAGCCCGGCGTGGTCAACGTAACGCCGGGTCAATTCACCCAGGGGTACTACCCCCAGGCCTGTTTCATTGCTAACGAATACGATCTCACCCGGCCAGCCAGGCAGGCCATCGAGCAAGGCTTGGCATTCGGCCTGCAGTCGGGCTTCGTCGCCCAGCATCAGCAGGTTGGTCAGCCACAAGGTCAAGCAGTCAACCAACAGGCATTGGCCAGGCAAAGCCAGCCGGGCCAACGCCCCGGCCAAGGCCAAGGGCTCCTCTACCAAGCCCCAGTGTGCCGGGCGGCGTTGGCGATGCAGGCGCACCCGTTCGTTCAGTTCGCCATCCATTGGCTGGCTGGTGGCGATGTAGGTAACAGGCAAGCCGCTGGCGGCGGCAAGCTGTTCGGCCAGGCGGCTTTTACCGGAGCGTGCGCCGCCCAGGATCAATTGGTGCATGGCGTGGGAACCTCACAAAGCGCACGCAGCCGCGCGGTGTCCAAGTGTTGCTCGACCAGGTCGGCCAGCCGTTCGATGTCGCGTTCGCGCAGGGCGTGGTAATCGACCGCCTGCACCTGTTCCAGGCCGGCCCAGCGCAGCAATGCGGCGCAGCTTTGGGTGCCCTCGAACAACCCGTGTAAATAGGTGCCCAGCACCTGGCCGTCGGCGCTTTGCGCACCCTCGTTGCGACCGTCGGCCAGTTGCACGGCCGGGCGTGCAAGGGCGGCGCCTTGGCTGACACCGGCATGGATCTCGTAGCCGGCGACAGGCGCACCACCCAGGCATAGGTGCCCGGCCACATTACGCAGCTGTTTGTGTGCTTCAAGCGTGGTATGCAACCGCAGCAACCCGAGGCCGGTACTCTCCCCGGGTGGCCCTTCCAGGCCCAGGGGGTCGGCGATGCGCTCGCCGAGCATCTGCAGGCCGCCGCAAATCCCGAGCAGCTTGCCGCCATAGCGCAGGTGCCGGGCGATGGCCTGCTCCCAGCCTTGCGCGCGCAATTGCGCCAGGTCGCCGCGTACACTCTTGGAGCCGGGCAAAATGATCAAGTCCGCCGGTGGAATGGGCTCACCAGGGCCAATGAATTGTATGTCTACCTGGGGGTGCAGGCGCAGCGGGTCGAAATCGGTGTGGTTAGACAACCGCGGCAGCACCGGCACGATCACTTTCAAACGCTGCGCAGCGGTATCCCCAGCCTGGCGCCGGTCGAGGCCGTCTTCGGCCTCCAGGTGCAGGTCGGCAATGTATGGCAACACCCCCAGCACCGGTTTGCCGGTGTGCGCCTGGAGCCAGTCCAGGCCCGGTTGTAGCAGGGCGATGTCGCCGCGAAAACGGTTGATCACAAACCCTTGAACACGCGCCTGCTCGCTTGGCGAGAGTAACGCCAGGGTGCCAACCAAATGGGCAAACACCCCGCCACGATTGATGTCTGCGACCAAAATCACCGGGCAGTCGACCGCCTCGGCAAAGCCCATGTTGGCGATATCGCCGTCGCGCAGATTGATTTCCGCCGGTGACCCGGCGCCCTCGACCATCACCACCGCGTACCGTTGCGCGAGGCGCTGGTGAGAAGCCAGCACCGCCTCCATGGCGATGGCCTTATAGCGGTGATAAGCCACCGCGTTCATGTTCCCCACCGCTTGACCATGGACGATCACTTGGGCGCCGGTTTCGCTGTTGGGCTTGAGCAATACCGGGTTCATATCGGTGTGCAGCGGTAACAGGCAGGCCTGCGCCTGCACCGCCTGGGCGCGGCCGATTTCACCGCCCTCGGCAGTCACTGCGCTGTTGAGCGCCATGTTCTGCGGTTTGAACGGCACCACCGCCACGCCTTGGCGCTTGAGCCAGCGGCACAGCGCCGTGACCAAGGTACTTTTACCGGCATCGGAAGTGGTGCCCTGCACCATCAGTGTGGTCATGGCGCGAATGCCTCCAACGCCTGAGCCAGGCGGGTAAAACCGGCCTCATCGGGCGGTAGGCCGAAACGCAGGCTGCTGTCATGGTGGAACAGCCGCAGCAGGATACCGCGCGCGCCCATGTGTTCGTAGAGGGCCAGCGCATGGGCAGTCGAGAGCCACTGGAACAGCGCACAGCCGCCTTGCGGTGTTAAGCCATGGGCCACCAGCAATTGCCCCAGGCGTTCGCTCGCGGCCAGGCTGCGCTGGGCCTGCCGCTGCTGCCCCACGGTGTCGGCCAGGCAGGCCCGGCCCACTTCGCGCGTGGGGCCCGGCACCGCCCAGGGCCCTAACTGCTCGGCGAGCAGCTGCAGCAGCGGTGCCCCGCCCAGCGCAAAGCCCAGGCGCACCCCGGCAAGGCCAAAGAACTTACCGAACGAGCGCAGCACCAGCAACCCCGGGCGCTCGCTGTAGGGGCTCAGGGACAGCGCCGGGGTGGTATCCATGAACGCTTCGTCGACCACCAGCCAACCACCACGCTGGCTCAAGCGAGCATGCCACTGCAGCAGTTGGTCGGGCGGCAGCAGGCGCCCGGTCGGGTTGTTGGGGTTGACCAACACCAGCACGTCGAGGGTTTCGAGAAAATAATCGACTTCGGCGTCGGCGATTTCCCGCACCACGTGCCCGCCCCGCCGCCAAGCCTCAGCGTGCTCGGCATAGCAGGGCGACAACACCCCCACCCGGCCCGGCCGGCGCAGCCGTGGCAACGCTTGAATGGCAGCCTGGGAACCGGCCACTGGCAGCGCCTGCGTCGCGTTGTAATAGCTACGGGCGGCGGCTTCCAGGCCATCGTCCGCCTCCGGCAAGCGGGCCCACGCCTGCGGCGCGATGGTCGGAATCGGAAAAGCCCAAGGCGCTAGGCCCGTGGACAAATCCAGCCACTGCTCGCGGGCGATACCGAAGCGCGCCGCCGCGGCGCCCAGTTTGCCGCCATGTTCAAGCATAAAAAGCCGCCCCCGCGCACAGTATCAACACCCACAACCCTACACCGCGTTGCACCAGTTGCCAGCCATGCTCGATGGATGCCGCATCGGCGGCCGGCCCTTCGCCGAGCACCGCGCGGTCATGGCCTTGGCCGTGGTAAACGGCCGGGCCGCCGAGTTCCACGCCCAGCGCTCCGGCGCCAGCGGCCATCACCGGGCCTGCGTTGGGGCTGTCCCAGTAAGGGGCCTGGCGTTGCCAGCAGCGCAGTGCCAAGGCGGTTTTGCCCAACAGCGCATAGGTCAGCGCAACCAACCGTGCTGGCACATAATTGAGTACATCGTCGATACGCGCCGCCGCCCAGCCAAAGCGCTCGAAGCGTTCATTACGGTAGCCCCACATGGCGTCAAGGGTGTTGCTCAGGCGGTACAGCACCACCCCGGGCACGCCGGCCACGGCGAACCAGAACAGCGCCGCGAACACCGCGTCGTTGCCGTTTTCCAATACCGATTCGGTGGCAGCCTTGGCCACACCGGTGGCATCGAGGGCTTCGGTGTGGCGGCTGACCAAAAAACTTACCGTGCGCCGCGCTTCAGGCAAGTCGTTGCCACGCAGCGCCTGGGCTACCGGGGCCACGTGCTCGCCGAGGCTGCGTAACCCCAGCGCCAAATACAACACCCCTACCGCCACTGCGTCGCCCACCACGGGCAACCATGACAACAGTGTGCACAGGGCGGTTAACGGTATGACCGCAACGCCCCAGGCGGTCACGCCATGGCTGCGCCAACCACGGCCTGCGCTGTTGAAGCGTTGCTCCAGGCGCCCTGCCAGGTGGCCGAAGCCCACCAGCGGGTGCCAGCGCCGCGGCTCGCCCAGCAGCAGATCGAGCGCCAGCGCCATGGCGCAGGCCAGGGCAATGCTCATGGGTGCTGGCCCCACTGGTTTTCGAAAATCATGTCGGCCAAGGGTTTTTCCGCCGCCCAATGCTCCAGCACCAACATGGGCGCTGGGTAGAAAGCCTTGACCGGGCCTAGGCACAGTACCGCCAGCGGCTTGGCCCCCTCGGGCATCGCCAGTAGGCGGGCCAATGGCGCCGGCTCGAACAGCGACACCCAGCCCAGCCCCAGGCCTTCGGCGCGCGCGGCCAACCAAAGATTTTGAATGGCGCAGGCCAGCGAGGCCAAATCCATTTCAGGCAGGGTGCGGCGGCCGAACACATGTTGCTCGCG
Organism: Pseudomonas typographi; assembly: GCF_014694385.1. Lineage (GTDB taxonomy): Bacteria > Pseudomonadota > Gammaproteobacteria > Pseudomonadales > Pseudomonadaceae > Aquipseudomonas > Aquipseudomonas typographi. The sequence goes on from NZ_JAAOCA010000018.1 coordinate 47,318, forward strand.
CCCGTCCATCAGGGCGGCCACCCACAATTCGGCGCAGTCGAGTACCCCTTCGACCTTCAGTTGCATGAAGGCATCCGCGCGCTCGCCCAGCGCCTCGGCGGTGCGCACCCGCTCGGCTTCGACCAAGTCGTGGATACCTTGGCGCAGGGCCGGGTCGCTGACCCGCACGAAACGCCAGGGCTGCATCAAGCCGACGCTAGGGGCCTGGTGCGCGGCTTGCAGCAAGCGCTCCATCACCTGCGGCGCCACCGTGCCACCGGTAAAGTGGCGCATGTCGCGGCGCTCGCCGATGGCGCGGTATACCGCCAAACGCTCGGCGGCGGTAAAGCTGTGTTCGTTCATGGCGCATGGCCTGGCTGCTGCGGGGCCTGGCCGGCAAACAACGCCGCGGCCGCCGCCGGGTTGGAGGGGAAATAAAAATGCACATAGGAGGCCGTGAGCCGCCCGCTGCGGTACACCGCTTCGGCACCACGGCCGCCGTTGGGGCTGCTGCCCACCGCCAGCGGCACCAATGGGGTGCGGGTCAGCGAATGGTGGAAGGTGTGCCCGCGCAGGTTACCCTCGGGCAAGCAAACCTGTTGCAGCGCCAGGGCCGCCAAACGCGCCTGCATGGTCGCCTCACCGGGTAGCAGCCCGAGCAACTCGGCGCTGTGACCGTCGACGTCGGTCAGCCGTTCGAGCAGGTAGAGCATGCCGCCGCATTCGGCCAGCAACGGCTTGCCGGCCGCGTGGTGGGCGCGGATCGCCGCCAGCATCGGCGTGTTGGCGGCCAATGCGCGGTGATGCAGCTCCGGGTAGCCGCCTGGCAAGTACAGCGCATCGCACGGTGGCAACGCCGCCTCGGCGAGCGGGGAAAAAAAGCTCAGCGCGGCGCCTTGCCGGCGCAGCACATCCAGGTTGGCCCGGTACACAAAGGCAAACGCCGCGTCTTGGGCCACCGCGATGCGCCGGCCAGCCAGCAATGGCACCAGCGGCTCGGTGGCCGGCGCATCGAAGCACACCGGCGGCGGCAACAGGTGTTGGCAACTGGCGGCCAGGGCGGCAGCGGCAGCGTCCAGGCGCTGTTCCAGGTCGGCCAGCTCACCGGCCTGCACCAAGCCAAGGTGGCGGCTGGGCAGTTCGATGCTGCTGTCCCGGGCCAAGCCGCCATACCAGCGCATCCCCGGCGGCAGGCTGCCTTCGAGCAATTGGCCATGGCGGGCGCTGCCCACCCGGTTGGCGAGGACACCGGCAAAGGGTAACCCCGGCTGATAGCTGGCCAGGCCCAAGGCCAGGGCGCCGAAGGTCTGGGCCATGGCCTTGCCATCGATCACCGCCAGCACGGGCACGCCGAAGTGGCGGGCCAGGTCCGCACTGGACGGGGTGCCATCGAACAGCCCCATCACCCCTTCGATCAGGATGATGTCGGCTTCACCGGCCGCCTCCCAGAGCAGGCGGCGGCTTTGCTCGGCGCCGACCATCCACAGGTCGAGTTGGTACACGGGCGCACCGCTGGCTTGCTCAAGAATCATCGGATCAAGAAAGTCCGGGCCGCACTTGAATACCCGCACACGCCGGCCCTGTTGCCGGTGCAGGCGCGCCAAGGCCGCGGTCACGGTGGTTTTGCCCTGCCCCGAGGCGGGCGCCGCCACCAGCACTGCCGGGCAATGGCGTGCCGGGTTCACAGCTCCACGCCTTTTTGCGCGCGGATGCCGGCGGCGAATGCATGCTTGACCAGGCCCATTTCCGTAGCAGTGTCGGCCAGTTCGATCATCTCGGGTTTGGCGCCGCGGCCGGTGACGATCACGTGCTGCATCGGCGGGCGCGCCTGCAGATCGCCCAGCACCTGGTCCAGATCAAGGTAACAGTGCTTGAGGGCGATGTTGAGCTCATCGAGTACCACCAACTGCACGCCCGGGTCGTTGAGTATTTCACGGGCCTTGGCCCAGGCGGCCTGGGCAGCCGCGATGTCACGCTGGCGGTCCTGGGTTTCCCAGGTGAAGCCCTCGCCCATCACATGGTAGGTGACTTCATCGGGAAACCGCCGGAAGAACCGTTCTTCCCCGGTGCTGTTGCGGCCCTTGATGAACTGCACCACGGCGCAGTGCATACCATGGCCCAGGGCCCGCGCGAGCATGCCGAAGGCCGAACTGCTCTTGCCTTTGCCATTGCCGCTGAGTACCAGCAACACGCCACATTCATCGGGCGAATGGGCGATGCGTTCGTCGATTACGGCTTTTTTGCGCTGCATGCGCGCCAGATGGCGCGCGTCTCGGTCTGTGGTGTCGCTCATCAGGGCTCTCCGCGGCGCCGCCGGGGCATGCACCGACGAACGCCCACGGCCCACAGGGGCGATGGCCGCTTCACGTCGATGCCGCTCGCACCCGCGCGGCCATGGCTGGAATCAAAACGTGACAGGCCGGTCTCCGGGCTTGATGAGTAGGGCGTACCGCAATGCCCACGTGCCAGGCGCCTTCCCGGTTTCCCAGTGGCCTGTGGCTTGGCATCAACTCATTTACCGTTGCGGGGGCAGCGCCGGTTTCGCACCGGCTTCCCAGTTTCACCCAACACGCTGGGCACCTGAAACGAACCGCGAAGGTTAGAGCCTGGCGCGGGTAGCGTCAATCGAATGAACCCAAACACTGGGCACGCTTTCCAATTTTTCACTGCCAATCCCAAACGCGAAAAGGATAGCCACATGCGACATGCCCTGCTGCCCCTTTGCCTGCTACTGGCCGGTACCGCCCAAGCCGACGGCACCGCCCTGCCCGCCGGCTTCGGCCCCAACCCCACGTTGCCCGCGCCGGAAAAATCGCTGATCCCCACGGTGAACACCGCCCCGGCGGTGGGTTGGCCGCAGGGCGCAAAGCCGGTGGCCGCGCCAGGCACCCAGGTGGCGGCGTTCGCTGAAGGCCTGGACCACCCGCGCTGGCTGTATGTGCTGCCTAATGGCGACGTACTGGTGGCCGAAACCAACTCACCCCCGAAGCCAGACGACAACAAGGGCTTGAAGGGTTTGGCCACTAGCGTGGTGATGAGCCGTGCCGGTGCCAACGTGCCCAGCCCTAACCGCATCAGCCTGCTGCGCGACCGCAACGGTGATGGCGTGGCGGAAACCCGCACGGTGTTCCTGCAAGGCCTCAATTCGCCGTTCGGCATGGCGCTGGTGGGCAACAGCTTGTATGTGGCCGCCAGCGACGCCTTGTTGCGCTACACCTACACCCCCGGCGCCACCAGCCTCGAAGGGCCCGGTGAAAAGGTCGTCGACTTGCCAGCAGGCAAGATCAACCACCATTGGACGAAAAACGTCATCGCTAGCGCCGACGGCAAGAAGCTGTATGTGACGGTAGGCTCCAACAGCAACGCGGCCGAAAACGGCCTGGAGGCCGAAGAAGGCCGCGCGGCCATTTGGGAAGTGGACCCGGCCAGTAAACAGCAACGCCTGTTCGCCTCCGGCCTGCGCAACCCCAATGGCCTGGCCTGGAACCCACAAAGCGGGAAGCTGTGGGCGGCGGTGAACGAGCGCGACGAACTGGGCAACGACCTGGTGCCAGACTACATCACCTCAGTTAAAGACGGCGGCTTTTACGGCTGGCCCTTTAGTTACTGGGGCCAACACGTAGACACCCGGGTAACGCCGGGCAACTCCGAGAAGGTGCAACAAGCCATCGCCCCGGATTACGCGGTGGGTGCCCACACCGCCTCGCTGGGGCTGATGTTCGCTGAGCAAGGCGCCTTGCCAGCGCCCTTCGACAATGGCGCGATCATTGGCCAGCACGGCTCATGGAACCGTAAACCGCACAGTGGCTACAAGGTACTGTTCGTACCGTTTACCGATGGCAAACCCAACGGCGCGCCGGTGGACCTGTTGACCGGCTTCCTGGACAAGGACGAAAACGCCCTCGGCCGCCCCGTGGGGGTGGTGGGCGACCATAAAGGCGGCGTGTTGGTGGCCGATGATGTCGGCAACAAAGTGTGGCGCATTACCGCGGCGAAATAAGCGAGCCCGCCGTCGCTGCCGACGCCGGCTGGCAGGGGCGATTTACAACTGCCCGGCAATCTCCCGCAACGCCGCGCCCGGATCCGCTGCCTGGCTGATCGGCCGGCCGATCACCAAATAATCGCTGCCGGCCTGCAACGCCTGGCGTGGGGTGAGGATACGGCGCTGGTCGTCCTGGGCGCTGCCGGCCGGGCGAATGCCCGGGGTGACCCGCTGTAGGCCTGGGTGCGCGGCTTTCAGTGCCGGTGCTTCGAGCGCCGAGCACACCAGGCCATCCAGGCCGGCTTTTTCCGCCAGCGCAGCCAGGCGCAGCACCTGCACCTGCGGCTCTACGTCCAAGCCAATACCGGCGAGGTCTTCGCGCTCCATGCTGGTCAATACGGTGACACCGATCAGCAACGGGTTGGGCCCTTGGCGCTTGGCCAGCACCTCACGGCAGGCAGCCATCATGCGCAGCCCACCGGAACAGTGCACGTTGACCATCCACACGCCCATCTCGGCGGCGGCCTTAACGGCCATGGCGGTGGTGTTGGGAATGTCGTGGAACTTAAGGTCGAGGAACACTTCGAAACCCCGGGCGTTGAGGGTTTCGACAATGCCTGCCGCACTGCTGGTGAACAATTCCTTGCCCACTTTCACCCTGCACAGGGCCGGGTCGAGTTGGTCGGCCAAGGCCAAGGCGGCTTCACGAGTGGAGAAATCCAGGGCGACGATCACAGGCGTCTGGCAGGCGGGCATGGGCGGGCTCTCTAGGCTTGACTGAAACGGCGCGCATTGTAGCGGATTCGCCTGGCGCTGGGGCACACTCCGTCAGCCGGAACCAACTGCCGGCGGCCCGGCTCTGAACAATAAAGGAGACACCCCATGCCCTGGTACGCTTGGCTTATCTTGGTGCTGGCGATCGGTTCGATCGTTGGCGGCCTGCTACTGCTGCGTGAAAACGCAGAAAAACTGCCTTTAACCGAAGAGCAACTTAAACGTGTTCATGAGCGCAATGCACTGGCGGACGCCAAGGATGCGCAAGATCGATGACCTTAGCCACGGGTGATCGGTACTCAGGCCGTTAGAGGACGGTACGCGGCCCCGACGCTTGATCGGATTGCCCAGGCGGGCCTATGGCCAGATGGTTTATCCCGAAAAACCCTGAGCGAGCCTGTTGATAAGCTGGGGGAATGCCTCCGTAGCCCCGGCCATCCGTGGCGCCCAGCATGGTGTGCAATATTTGACCAAAAGGAGCTTTTGCTGACGTTTTTGTGGCCGTTTCTTGCCCACATACGCCAGGAGGCTGTTTTCGCTGACTTTTATCCTATATTTACCTGCATCAGCCTGTGCATAACCTGGGGGTGGCTGCCCAGCGCCCCCGGCCAGCAAGGCCCATCGCCGATTGAGTATAAATTGAACAATTGCCGAGGCCCGTGGGCATGAGCGGAGCCACACCAAGCGGTACGCCGACACAGATTCTAACCTCCATAGCAGAATGCCGCCCTCAAAGTGTCTCGCGAAATATTGGTACCTTTGCATTTAGCGCATCAGCCAATGGAATGTCTGGACAGTCTGCTGGATACACCACAACCGAAGCCTCTTCCTGAAAACGGACTTTCATAGCTCTGCCGCGCTTTGCCCTAACCACTGGGAGGGCCAAGGGTCCATAATCAGGGGCCGGTTCAGCAGGCAAACGCAGCGAGGGTCGAGCGGCTGGGGACTGAGGCGCAAGGTCGCTTAACCCCCTGTCTATAGGGGCCTGCGCGCGCTTGCGAAATCGATTAGACACAAACCCATCCGGTGCACCGCCCCTGCTGAAACGATTAAACTTCGGCAACGGCCCCCCGTCTCGCCACAGGTTGGCCGTGGTGTTGGTACGCAGCGAGGCGGCCGGCGTTAGTGTTGTAGAAAGGTCGCGCAGCGGCCCTCCACGGTTTTTACTTACCCTACCCAGCAAACGGCGCAAGGCCACAAAGAACTGCCCGGTGGGGTCTGCCCTGTTCACCGGCTCCGCCCCGCAATAGGCATAGCTGTTCAGCCCACCTTCTGCGAAGGGGCTGAGCACATCAGGCTGGATAAACCGCATCTGCGCAGGGCCGTAAGCGCGTCGGCCATGGCCAAGGACATAAAAAGTGCCATGACCGTCGAGCCGTTGGCCGTGAAAGCCGCAGGCACCCACTGCGCCCGACGTATATCCCGCCGGGGTATACCCTGCTCGCGGGCCGCCGGCACCGAGCACGCTATGGGCCATATCCGTGATCAGCAGCATCGTCATGGCTTCACCTACCAATTCGGTTCAGCCTACCGTAACGCATATTCGGGCCGCTCGAAAACTGGTAGATCCAATAGGTTGACACCTCATAACACTTCCCACTGCAATGGCCAATCCCGCCGCGTAAACACCTGGCCCTCGTCTCGCACACGGCGCAACGCCGCCAGCTCCAGGTCGGCGAACAGCCATTGGCTTGACGCCGGGCACAGTTCGGTGCTTTCAGCCACCACGCCATTGGCCGGCTGGCCATAGTCGGGCGGCACGTACAGCCCAGCCCGGCCAATGTTCTCATCCAAAGCCGCCGACCAGTTCGCCCGCCCCACGGTGGCCGATTGCAATACGGCAACCTGGTTTTCCAGGGCACGGGCCTGGGCGCCAATGCGTACTCGGTAATAGCCGGCTTCAGTGTCGGTGCAACTGGGAGCCAGAATCAGGTCGGCGCCCTGTTCAGCCAGGGTGCGGGCCAGCAACGGGAATTCATTGTCGTAGCAAACCAAGATGCCCACCCGGCCAAAGGCCGTGTCGAAGCTGCGCAGGCCCTCGCGGCCGCCGTGTACACCCCACACCTCGCGCTCGAAGCGGGTCATGATGAGTTTGTCTTGGTGGCCCAGCTCACCGTCAGGCCCGAACAGCCAGGCGCGGTTACGGTAGCGGCCGTCGTCGTCGAGCACGGGCAGGCTGCCAGGTTGCAGGTAAACCCCCAGCCGCCGTGCAAGCTGTTCGCACAGTGCGCGCCAGCGCGGCACCAACGGCTGGATACCGGCCAGGCTGGCGTGCAAGTCGGCACACTGCGCCGCTGGCAGTTGGGCGCTAAGGACCAGCCCGGCGTATTCCGGCAATAGCAACACCTGGGCGCCCTGCGCGGCCGCGGTTTCACATAGCTCGGTGAGGTGCGTGGCATAGGCGGCCCAACTGGGCCAATGGTCGATGGCGTATTGGCAGGCGGCGAGGCGGATCATAAGCGCTTAAGCCAAAACACCATGGGCTTGACCGACGGCGCCCGTTCGTCCAGGTCTTGCCAGTTAAATTCGGCGCGCAGCTCAGGGTGCGGTTCGAAGCCCTGCGCGCGCCACAGGCCGTGCAGCGGGTAATAACCCGGCGGCTGGCGGGGGTGGTCCGCGGGGCGTTGGATAGCGCAAAACCCGCACCAGTCGAAATGCCCCAATCGGCGGGCGTGGCCCTCACGCTCAGCGAAAAACCTTTTGCCGAAACCTAAACCACGAAACGCCGGTAGCAGCAAGGACTCACCAAAATAGAACACCTTGTTGACGTCATAGCCGGCGGCGAGGAATGGCATTTTTACGTTGTCGGTTTCATCGGCCAGCGGCAGTGCAGTGGCCGCGCCCACGATCATTTGCCCGCTACGCACGATCACGCACAGGCTGTTGGCCGAGCGCGTGTAGGTGGCAAGGTATTGCGCTTCATACGCCAATGTACCGTCGTACAGGTAGGGAAATTCACGGAACACACTGATGCGCAAGCGCGCAAGGCCTGGGATGTGCGGCTCAATGGCCGCGCCGTGGTAAAGTTCGATCTGCATAGGGGCGTTCTGGCAAATGGAAGGCGCAGGCGGGTATGCCGGGGGTTGGGCCCTTAACCTATCATAGCTGCCCGAACCCACAATAGTTGTGCAGGCCACAGGAGCCCCCATGAGCACCCACGACGTGATCGCCGCCTATTACGATGCCTTCAACGCAGGCAACATGGACGCCTTTATGGCTGTACTGAGCGACGATGTCGTGCACGACATCAACCAGGGCGAGCGGCAGCACGGCAAGGCCGCCTTCGCTCGCTTCATGCAGCATATGAACCGCTGCTACCGCGAACGCCTCAGTGACATCACGATCATGGCCAACGGCGAGCGCGCTGCCGCCGAATTCATCGTACACGGCCAGTACCTGGCCAGCGACGAAGGCCTGCCGCCTGCCCGTGGTCAAAGCTATACCCTGCCGGCGGGGGCGTTCTTCCTGGTCAAAGGTGGCCAGGTCGCGCGGGTGACCAATTATTACAACCTCAACGATTGGCTCGAACAGGTGGGCGAATAAAGCCGGCACGCGACGGGCGAAGCACCGGCGGCCAACGGAGGGCTGCTGATGCCATTCGGCCCACCCCGGCGGGATAACCCACCACCCCAGGTGGTCCAACGTTCGTTCGCCCAGCTGATTGGAGCCCGCTATGCCACGCTGCCCGCGCAAGGAACCCTTCCCCACCCACCAAGTGCGCCGCTACCTGGAGCCCGGCCCGATCGTACTGGTCAGTTCCCAATGGCAAGGTCAACAGAACATCATGACGCTCGGCTGGCACACGGTGCTTGAGTTCTCACCTTCACTGGTCGGGCTGATGATCAGCGCGGGTAACCATAGCCATGACATGGTTCGCAAGGCCCGGGAGTGCGTAATCAACGTGCCCACGGTGGCCTTGGCTGATACGGTGGTAAAAATCGGTAACTGCAGCGGCAGCGACACCGATAAATTTGCGACCTTTGGCCTCACCGCCCAGGCGGCCAGCGACGTAGGCGCGCCGCTGGTTGGCGAATGCCACGCCTGCTTCGAATGCCGGTTGTTCGATGATGCCCTGGTGGGGCGCTACAACTTCTTTATTTTCGAGGTGGTCGTGGCCCATGTGGCCCCGCGCCCCGCGTACCCACGCACCCTGCACTACACCGGTGACGGAGTGTTCACCCGCTCCGGCGGCCAGTTCGAACGCCGCGCGTTGTTCCGCCCGCAAATGCTCTAGTAGGGTGTTCCCTACAGGTTCATCACTTCGACGAACCGCGATGCAGCGCTGGCGTCGATGCGCAACTCAGTGAAGTTGAACAGGTTGCGGTCGGCCAGTTGCGACGGCACCACGTTTTGTAAACCACGGAAAATGCTATCAGTGCGGCCGGGGTGCTGGCGCTCCCACTCCACCAACATGTCCTTGACCACTTGGCGCTGCAGGTTCTCCTGCGAGCCACACAGGTTGCAGGGGATGATCGGGAATTGCTTCAGGGTCGCGTACGCCTGGATGTCTTTCTCGGCGCAATAGGCCAGCGGGCGGATCACCACATTACGGCCATCGTCGGCCAGAAGCTTCGGCGGCATGGCCTTGAGCGCACCGTTGAAGAACATGTTGAGAAAGAATGTCTCGACAATGTCGTCACGGTGGTGGCCCAGGGCCATTTTCGTCGCGCCGATCTGGTCGGCGAAGGTGTATAAGGTGCCACGGCGCAAGCGCGAACACAGCGAGCACGTGGTCTTGCCCTCGGGGATCAACGCCTTCACCACCGAGTAGGTATCCTTCTCGATGATGTGGTACTCCACGCCCAACTCCTTGAGGTACGCCGGCAGCACGTGCTCGGGAAACCCCGGCTGCTTCTGGTCCATGTTCACGGCCACGATATCGAAACGGATCGGCGCCACTTTCTGCAGGTGCAGCAGCACGTCCAACATCGTGTAGCTGTCCTTGCCGCCGGACAAGCACACCATCACCTTGTCGCCATCCTCGATCATGTTGTAGTCGGCGACAGCTTCACCGGCGAGGCGGCGCAGGCGTTTTTGCAGTTTGTTCTGGTTGACCGAAAAGGTGCCCATGGCGTTGTGTAGGTCCGCAAGGTAAGCCGTAAAGGCGCGCATTCTACCGCTATCGGTGCAGCCCTGCAGCACGCTGGGCGCTGAAAGCGAAACCACCTGGCAGAGGACAAGCGGCTCGGCAGAACCGTCGGGATGGGTGCATAATCCTCCCACTGGAGCGATGTAACCATGTCAGACTGCCTTTTCGAACGGGTCGAACGCTGCTTCGTGCAGGCCGAGACCTTTTTCAAACGCCCCTTTACCCGCCCTGAAGTGAGCCTCAAGCTACGCGGGCAAAGGGCCGGTGTTGCCCATTTGCACGAAAACAAATTGCGCTTCAACCTGGAGCTGTTCGAGGAAAATACCGAGGATTTTCTGCACCAGACAGTGCCCCATGAAGTGGCGCACCTGGTCGCCCACCAAATGTTCGGCGAACGTATCGCGCCGCACGGCCACGAATGGCAACTGATCATGCGCGGGGTCTATGAACTTGCGCCGTTGCGCTGCCACACCTACGCCGTTAAACGCCGCCAAGTTACCCGCTATATCTACCACTGCCCCTGCGCCAGTGAGTTCCCCTTCAGCGCCCAGCGCCACAGCCTGGTGCGCCAGGGCCGCCGCTATTTATGCCGGCAGTGCAGGCAAACCCTGGTATTCAGTGGCGAAACCCGCCTGGAGTGAGCACCTTGGCCGGTGGCGGTGTGTAGCAATCCGGTGCCGCGATGGGCTGCGGCCACACCAATAGCCGTGCTTCAGTCGCCTTCAGGGCTGGCGGGGTGCACGAAGATAAAGTCGTTGGCGTCTTTGTCTAGTACCTCAGCTTCGCCGGTTTCCACTTGTTGTTTGACCCGTTGCAGCAACTCGCGCAGGGCACCGTCGGCAAAGCGGCTGAGTTTGCCGGCAAATACCTGGCCAGCTCTGCTGGGAAATGGGGCGGCGCTCAGTAGCACGCGCAACCGGGTGCCCTCGCCATGGCGCGGCAGCCTCAGGCTGGCTTGAACCTCCACCGGCCAGCGGCTATCAGCGGGGGTGCGCCAATGCAAGCCATCACCTTCCGGCACGGGGTGCTGTTCCAGTACCCAATGCAAGGTCCGCTCACCAGGGCCACGTACGGCCCAGCGATACACCCCTGGGGCGGTCTCTTCGATGGTGTCTACCCAAGGCAGCAATGCACCGATATTGGCGGGGTGGTTGCAGAACGCCAACACCTCATCAAGCGGTTTGTTTACGGTAATACTGCGCACAGCCACCGCGCTGGCCAGGGCGCTGTCGACCGGCGAGCTTTGCGCGCACAGCCGCGCCTTGGCCGGGCAATGCCCCCGGTAGCCGCGCCAGCCGGCCCAGGCCCCAGCGGCCACCTGCAGCAGCCCGCCGGCCCCGCCTTGGCGCAAGCCATTGGCGATCAGCACACTGCTGCCGGCCAAGCACAGCGCGCGCTCAGGCGCATCCAGCGCACCGGGGGCGGTGTTGGCGGCGGCATTGGCACTGCGGAGGCGGTCGGTCATGGTGTGGTCCTCGTGAAAATAATATGTTCACCTTCTGAACCGCGCACGCGAAGAAAATTTCCTCCCCCGCGACCGGCCGCACGTTCAGGCATGCCAGCAACGATACCAACCTTCTTGCTCGGTGATGCGCAGCGGCGTGTGGTACAGCCGTGACAGGTTGTCGCTGGTCACCACCGCGGCCTTGGGCCCATCGGCAACGATTTTACCTTGGTCCAGCAGCACCACGCGGTCGATTTCCGGGATGATCTCATCGATATGGTGCGTCGTGATGATCATGCCCCTGCCCTGCCCACAGAACTTGCGCATCAGCGCCAGCATGCCGAGGCTGGCGCCCATGTCCAGGCCATTGGCTGGCTCGTCCAGGATCAGCGCCCGCGGCCCATGCACCAGGGCCCGCGCCAGCAGCAGGCGGCGCTTCTGGCCGGTAGATAAACGCTGGAACATTCGCGCTTCGTACTCGGCCATGTCCACCGTGGCGAGCATCGCCCGCGCCTGCGCGACCTGCTCAGCAGTGGGCTGCAGATGGCCATGGGCGCCAATTGCGCCGAAAAACCCTGAAGTCACCACCTCAAGCGCCGTGGTGTGCGGGGTGTAGTCCTCTTGTAGGTCTTGCGATACGAACCCGAGCTTGGCACGCAGCGCCCATAGGTTCACGGTTTCATCGCCGAACAGCTTCAGGTAGCTGCCATCGCGTACCCGCGGGCAGATTTCCCGGGTCACCAACTTTAGCAACGTGCTCTTGCCGGCGCCGTTGGGCCCGAGAATGGCCACGCGCTCGTGTTCGCCGATGGTCAGCGAGAACTGCTCGAACACCTGGTGCTGTTGCTGGAAGGCTGAGACATTCTTGAATTCGATCATGGGCTTCAGACTAAACGGCCGGGGGGAACGAAGTGTCGGGCAAGCCGCGCCACGCTGCAAGCTTGCTGCTTCTAACCTGTGGCCCTATGCTTGCACCACGCAGCAGGAAGCCGGTGCAAGCCCGGCGCGGTCGCGCCACTGTAATCGTTGATCGAGAGCCAGACCCTGTTCCGTGCCCATTACCCATCACCGGGACGCGCTTTCCCAGGAGTTCACATGACCACTCGTACCGCAAGCAGCCCATCCGGCGACCTTTCGCTGCCCGCCCTGCCCTTGGGCCAGATCCTGCCCTGGGCCATCTTCGGCGGCCTGCTGCTGATACTGGCGCTGTACTTCGTCGGTGCCGAGCAAGGCGCCACGTCGATGTTTTCCGGCACCGCGGTGCATGAGTTCGTGCACGACGGTCGCCACATGCTGGGTTTCCCCTGCCATTGACACCGGAGCTTCTACATGACAGGTAACTTGCTGCTGCGCGGCCTGTTCGCGGGCCTGCTGGCCGGCATGCTGGCGTTCGGCTTTGCCACGGTGTTCGGCGAACCCCAGGTAGACCGCGCCATCGCTTTCGAAGAAAGCACCGGCCACGAACACAGCCACGGCGATGCCAGCGCCGCGCCGGAAGAAGAGGAAGTGTTCAGCCGGCAAACCCAGGCGGGCATCGGGCTATTCACCGGTGTGATGGTCTACAGCCTTTCCATGGGCGGGTTGTTTGCCCTGGTATTCGCCTATGCCATGGGTCGCCTTGGTGCGTTTGGCCTGGGCCCGCGCGGCCTCGCCGCGCTATTGGCGATGCTGGCGTTGGTCGCCGTGTTCGTGGTGCCGGGCTTGAAATACCCGGCCAACCCACCCGCAGTGGGCGACCCCGCCACCATTGGCCAACGCACCCGGCTATTCTTTTTGCTGATGCTGGTTTCGGTGGCGGCGATGGTGCTGGCCATCAATGCCGCCAGGGCGCTACTGCCGCGCCTGGGCGGCTGGAATGCCACGTTGCTCGCCGGGTTGCTTTATGGGGCGGTCATGGTGGCCGCCGCCGTGGCATTCCCCACTTTCAACGAGGTGCCGGAGCACTTCCCGGCAAGCCTGCTATGGCAATTCCGTGTCGCCTCCCTGGGCATTCAAGTGGTCCTGTGGGCCGCCCTGGGGCTGGCCTTTGGCTGGCTGGCCGAGCGTTACCTGCTGGGCGCGCCTAAGGTGCGGCGCGGGGCGCGCTTGCGCGGCTGAACGCAGGTGGGGCGTTCAGTGTGGTGTTTCAGAGGTTCGCACAACAGTTGCAGCAAAAGGCACCGTCAAAATTGTGTAGCCAATTTCTGAAACACCACACTTAGGTATCATCAACGACCTCGATAGCCCGGAACCGCCCCGATGATCACCCTGCGCCCCATGCAAGCCCCAGACTTCGATCGTTTCTGGCCCACCTTCGAAGCCGTAGCCAAGGCACAAGCCACCTACGCCTACGACCCGGCAACCTCCCGCGAACAAGCCGAAAACCTGTGGTTGGGGCTGCCATTGCAGACCTGGCTGGCCGAAGAAAACGCCCAACTGCTCGGCAGCTATTACCTCAAGGCAAACGCCGCCGGCCCCGGCAGCCACGTGAGCAATTGTGGCTATATGGTCTGCGAAGCCGCCCGCGGCCGGGGGGTGGCGCGGTTGATGTGCGAGCACTCGCAAGAGCAGGCACGCCAAGCCGGCTTTTTGGCCATGCAATTCAACTCGGTAGTGGCCAGCAACGAAGTGGCGGTGGCGCTGTGGCGCAAGCTTGGCTTCGAAGAAGTTGGCCGCCTACCTAAGGCTTACCGCCATCCCCAATTGGGGTTGGTCGATTGCTTGGTGATGTATAAATGGCTGGCGGAGCCTGCCCACGAACGCGCGGCCCTGATCGGCCGCAAGAACATCGAGGCGGAAGTATCCCGCCCCCGGCAAGGGCGCCGATAGCCAACGCTGCCACAGCTACGCTACAGGCAGGTCGCGACGGTGGCCTGGCGCTTTTGCGCCACCTCGCCACTGCGTGGGTTGCCATAAAAACGCAGCACGCTACCGGGGCCATTAGGATTGATGTCTACGAAATAATCCGAAGCGTGGTCCGACACCGTGTATTGGCCGTTGCCGGCACGCTCGGTGAAGGCGTCCGCCACGGCGCCGAACAAAGCTTCGGACTGCCACGTGGCCTCCACGCATTGCGCCAGCTCTTGCGGTGGCCGGGCAGACTCCAGCGTTCCGATCGGCCCACCGTCCCGGGTGTGGTCCATCTTGTAACCGGCACACCCGGCCAGCGCTAACGCCAACAGCGCCACGGCACCCACGTTTCGTTGCATCGTTGCACCCTCGCAAAAGCGCCGACTATATCACTGCCAGGGCGGGCAAGCCTTCCAGCCATTACCGGCAATGCCGCCGGCCTTGCACGCCACCCACTTTTAAACGCATAAGGTCAGCACGTTACGTACTTTCGGCGGGGGCGGCCGCCAGCTATAGTCGCGAGCAGCTTTTGCCCTGCCACATAAAAGGACCTTTCGCACGTGAAAAAACTGTTAAGCGCCTCCCTGCTCGTTGCCGGTATGGCCTTGGCCGGCTCGGCCCTCGCCGCGCCCACTACCCTACTGAACGTCTCCTACGACGTAATGCGCGACTTTTATCGCGACTACAATGCCGCCTTCCAGAAACACTGGGCCGCCGAGCATGGCGAGAAAATCAACATCGATATGTCGTTCGGCGGTTCCGGCAAGCAAGCTCGCTCGGTGATCGACGGCCTCCCAGCCGATGTGATCACCATGAACATGCCCACCGACATCAATGCCTTGGCCGACAACGGCGAACTGGTACCCAAGAATTGGGCCAGCCGCCTGCCAGACAACAGCGCCCCGTTCACCTCGGCCACGGTATTCATCGTGCGCAAGGGCAACCCCAAGCAACTGAAAGACTGGCCAGACTTACTCAAGGACGGCGTACAGGTGGTGGTGCCTAACCCCAAGACCAGCGGTAACGGGCGTTACACCTACCTGTCGGCTTGGGCCTATTCACTCAAGCACGGCGGTGATGACGCTGCGGCGCGGGCGTTCGTCGGCAAGCTCTTCAAGCAAGTGCCGGTGCTCGACACCGGCGGCCGGGCCGCCACGACGACCTTCATGAGAAACCAGATCGGCGATGTGCTGGTGACCTTCGAAAACGAAGCGGAAATGGTTGCCCGCGAATTCGGCCGCGACCAGTTCGAGGTGATCTACCCGAGTGTGTCTGCCGAAGCTGAACCACCGGTGACGGTGGTCGACAAAGTGGTAGACAAAAAAGGCAGCCGCGCGATCGCCGAGGCGTACCTGAAGTTCCTGTGGTCGCCTGAAGGCCAGCAGATCGCAGCCGACAACTACTTACGCCCGCGCGACCCTGCCATCGCCGCCAAATACACTGATCGTTTTCCCAAGGTAGATTTGATCTCGGTGGAAAAAACCTTCGGTGACTGGCGCACCGTGCAAAAAACCCACTTCGCCGACGGCGGCGTGTTCGACCAGCTCTACCAGCCATAACCGGAATGAGGTGTTTCCGCAGTGGGCGGCACATAGTAGGCGCGGCCTGTTGCCGGCGGGCCAGGCCATAACCCTGAGATGACTCGTCGCGGCGCCTTGCCCGGCAGCAATGCTCATGCGCCTATGCGGGTACGAACGTCTCAAACAGCCCACCCGTGCCCGTACCTTTAAAAGCAGGCGCGGGCCTGCTACTCGACAAAGCGACGCCACTGCGGTAAAAAAGCCACCTATCCCCTCCAAACGCCCTGCCCCGCTGCCTATGCGCAGTGGCGGTAGCGTGGGCGTTGCCAAGCGTTTCCCCCCTTCCAGGCCGAGCCCCATGCACACCCCCAACCCTGTTGCTTGCGTGCCCTATCGCGCGGAAGTCGACGGCCTGCGCGCCGTCGCCGTCATTCCGGTGATCCTGTTCCATGCCGGCGTTGCGCACATGGCCGGCGGGTTCGTTGGCGTCGACGTATTCTTTGTGATCAGTGGCTATTTGATTACCTCGATCATTCTCGCCGAACTGGCGCAGCAGCGCTTTTCCCTGGTCAGCTTCTATGAGCGCCGTGCCCGGCGTATCCTGCCGCCACTGTTGTTGATGATGGCGGCCTGCTTGCCCTTGGCCTGGCTGTGGCTCGATCCCATCTCCCTGAAGGGTTTCGCAAAAAGCCTGGTGGCGGTGCCGTTTTTTTCTTCCAATGCGTTGTTTTGGATGGAAAGCGGCTATTTCGACGCCGGGGTGGACGCCAAGCCGTTAATCCATACCTGGACGCTGGCCTTGGAGGAGCAGTATTACGTGCTGTTCCCCTTGTTGCTGATGCTCGGCTGGAGGGTCGGCCGCCGCACGCTGCTGCCACTACTCGGGTTGTTGGCGGTTGCCAGCTTGGCCTTGGCCGAGCATGGCGCGCAGTTGGCCAGCAGTGCGGCCTTCTATTTGCTACCAGGGCGTGCGTGGGAACTGTTGGTCGGCTCGTTACTAGCCTTTTGGTTTAGCGCCCATCCGCGCCGGGTGCCTGCCGCCGGCTGGCACCACGAGGCCGGCGGGCTTCTAGGCTTGGGGTTGATCGGCTTTGCGGTATTCAGCTATGGCAAGGCCACGCCGTTCCCTGGGCTGCACGCCTTGGTGCCGACAATGGGCGCGGCGCTGGTGATTACCTGCACCAGTGCCAAGACCCTGGCCGGGCGTTGGCTGGCCAGCCGACCACTGGTAGCGGTGGGGCTGGTCAGCTACAGCGCCTACCTCTGGCACCAGCCATTGTTCGCCTTGGCGCGCAACCGCAGCCTGTTACCCCCAAGCCTTTCGTTCATGCTTGGGCTAGCAGCGCTGTCCCTGTTGCTGGCATGGCTGAGCTGGCGCTTTATCGAAACGCCGTTTCGCGATAAGCAACGGGTAAGCCGAAGGCAAATCTTCACGGGCAGTGCGCTGGCCTCATTATTGTTCGTCGGCCTGGGCTTGGCCGGTTATCAGCAGCAGGGTTTCCCACAGCGCTACGACATAGACCCGGCAATGCTCAAGGCCTTCGAAGACCCGACTATCCGCACAGCCTGCGACCGTGGCTACGACGGGAGCGGCTTTGGTATCGGCTTATGCTTTTTCGGGGCGCCGGCCGGTGCCGACGGTGCGGCCGTAGCCGTGTTCGGTGACAGCCATTCCGAAGCCCTGTTGCCGACCTTCGCTGAATTGGGCGAGCGCCTGGGTTTGAGCGTGGTGCACCTGGGTGTCGGCGGCTGCCCACCCCTGCTGGGGGTGGCGGTAGCTGCCGGCAATTACGCCCGCGGCGCCTGTGAAACCTTGGCCCAGCGGCAGTTCGATTACGTCAAGGCCCACGGCATCCGCCATGTGGTGCTGGTTGCGCGCTGGTCGCTGTATACCGACGGCGGTTACGAGGGCGAACGCAAGGTTCGATATTTTTTGGTCGATGCCCAGCATATGGCCCAAGACCAAGCCACCTCCCGGCAAGTGTTCCGCGCAGGGGTGCAGCGCACGGTCGAGGCCTATAGGGCCCTGGGCGTTCAAGTCGACGTACTGGCCCAAGCGCCACAGCAACTGGCCAGCCCACGCACTGTGTATTACCGGCTGGCGCACGTTGGCCAAAGCGATGCACAAAAATTGCAAACGGTACAAGCGTTGTCGGTGCCTTATGGGGCGCACCAACGGTTACAACAGTTTAACCGTGGTGTGTTCGAAACAATGGCGAGCACCGGGCAGGTTCGCCTCTTCGACCTTGACGGCGTGTTCTGTGATACCCGCCGCTGCTTGCTCGGCGACCCGCAGCAATCTTGGTATAAAGACAACGACCACCTCAATGGCGAGGGTGCGTACAAGGCTATGCCAGTGGTGGCACAGATGCTCGACGCTCAAGCCATGGCCAGCGGCATAGCCGTTTCCCAGCCAAATGCAAGAACATTGCCCGGCGCCCCGGGCGCTTATTTATTAGGGCGATAAAACGCCAAGCACTTAATAAATCGATAGAACAATTAACAGGTCTACATATTTAAATTCTCAACTTACCGCTCATCGGGCCTATTAAAAAAGAGTGAGTCATGTATCGCCGGCGGCCGGTCACAGTTCTTACCTGAACCATTCAGGTATGAACATTGATACTTAGGAGAGCATCATGAGCAAAAGCGGAAATAGCAACCCCGGCAACTTTGCAAACGATCGCGAAAAGGCCTCCGACGCCGGCAAGAAGGGCGGGCAATCCTCGGGGGGCAATTTCTCCCACGACCGCGAGCGTGCCGCCGAGGCTGGCCGCAAAGGCGGCCACAACAGCCATAGCGGCAGCCGCTGACCGGCAAACGTAAACGCTGAAAAACGGCCGGTTAACCGCCAGGTTATCCGGCCGCCGTCGCTGGCGCGGCTTGGCTAAGGGCGATAGCACCTGGCGCCGGCGCATCATTTCGCGGGCATCTTTCGCTGCCGAGCCGCGTTGTCGCTGCTCGCCATACCCTGGTTATGATCGGCCATCGCGCCGTACTCGAAAATAGCGTTTACCCGTCAATACCAGGGCAAACCGCCGAGCCACCACACCAGGCATGCTTGCCCGAAAAATCTTACAAAATTGATCAAGCCAACTGCTAGGCTAAGGCCCGCTGCTGTTTTATAACCTTTTAAGGACGCCAATGGCCGGCCCTACCGATGGTTTACCCCGCGAGCGCTTGATCCCCGCCATGATCGCCGTATGCCTGGCCGTTGGCATGGCCACCCTCGATACCGCGATCGTCAATACCGCCCTGCCCACTCTGGCGGTTAACCTTGGTACCGACGCCGCATCAGTGATCTGGGTGGTGAATACCTACCAGTTGGTGATGGTCGCAACCATCCTACCGTTCGCCTCGCTCGGCGAGGTACTTGGCCACCGCCGTGTGTATTTGGCTGGGTTGTGGGTGTTCGTACTGGCCTCGCTGGTGTGCGGTCTGGCCTGGTCGCTGCCATCGCTGGCCATAGCGCGGGTCGCGCAGGGGCTGGGGGCGGCGGCCTTGATGAGTGTAAATGCAGCACTGCTGCGCTTTATCTACCCTTCGCGCCAGCTCGGCAAAGGCATGGGCATCAACGCGCTGGTGGTGGGAATGTCGTTTGCCCTGGGGCCAACGGTGGCCTCGGCGATTCTTTCACTGGCATCCTGGCATTGGTTATTCTTGATCAACGTTCCGCTGGGCCTAGCAGCCGGCTGGATGGCCTCGCGCAATTTACCGCAGTTTGAGCGCTCGACCCATGTGTACGATCGCGGTGCAGCGCTGTTGTGCGCCGGGCTGTTCGGCGGCCTCACCTTGGCCCTGACCACCGGTGTACAGGGCGTATCCCCTGTGGCGACCGTGTTGGAACTGCTGCTGGCGCTGCTATGCGGCGCCTGGCTATTGCGCCGCCAGGCTGGCCACCCGGCGCCTATCCTAGCCCAAGACCTATACCGCCGGCCGCTGTTCGCGTTGTCTTCGCTGACCTCGGTATGTTCGTTCAGCACCCAGGGCCTGGCGTTCGTGGCATTACCCTTTTTGCTGCAGCATCAGCTTGGCCATAGTCAGGTGGCTACAGGCTATCTCATTACGCCGTGGCCGGCGGTGGTGGCGTTGATGGCCATGGTGGCCGGGCGCTTGGCGGACCGTTACCCGCCGGGGTTGCTCGGCGGCCTGGGTTTGCTGGCGCTAAGCGCGGGGATGTGCAGCCTGGCCCTGCTACAACCGGGCGCCAGCGCGCTGGACATCGGCTGGCGCATGGCGCTGTGCGGTGCTGGTTTCGGTTTTTTTCAGTCGCCCAACCTCAAAGCGCTGATGACCAGCGCCCCCACCTCACGCAGTGGCGGGGCAAGCGGCGTGGTCGCCATATCGCGGTTGGTGGGGCAAACCCTGGGCGCTTCGCTGGTCGCGCTGTGTTTCCACCTGTCGCCCGGTGCCGGGCCGCAGGTCGCGCTGTGGCTAGGCTGTGCTTTCGCCCTGGTTGGGGCGATCGCCAGCGGCCTGCGGCTTTCCGGGTTCGCCCGCGCTATCTAAGCCTGTAGGGTGTTCAGCCGTTCAACCGAACCGCTGAAACACCAAGATGGCCAAGGGTCATTCGCGCGGGCTTTGCTGCGCGCCGGCCGTATTGTCGAGCAGGCTTTTGGTCGCAGTCTGAATGTAGCTTTCCAGCAGCTTGCGCCCTTGCTCGATACTGGCCGGGTCATCGACCCGCTCTGCCTCGAAGTGCCGCCCCAGGGTGTAGTGGTACAGCCGTGGGTCAAGCTCCTTGGACTCGATCAACAGGCGGTCGCCACGCACGATACCCACCGTTTGCTCGCTGCCTGAAGGCTTGATCACACCGAAGCCGGCGTCGCCGGCCGGCAGGTTGAGCAGGTCGCGGCCCCAGCACTGGTGCTGGGTGGGGCCGCCCAGGCGGCCCATGATGGTGGGAACGATGTCGACTTGGGTGCCCACGGTATGGCTCACGGCACCAAATTTTTCCTGGATACCCGGGGCAATCATCAGCATCGGTACGTTGAAACGTGCCAGGTCCAGCTCGGTAACCTGGTAGTTGATGCCGAAGCCGTGGTCACCCACGATCACGAACAGGGTGTCTTTGTAGTAGGGCGATTTCTTGGCCCGCTCGAAGAACTGCCCCAACGCCCAGTCCGAATAACGCATCGCGGTCAGGTGCTCATCGAAATTGCCATGGCCCGTTACCCGCTCCACTGGCAACTGTGGTGGCAACGCATAGGGTACATGGTTCGACAGCGACTGCAGCAAGGCGTAGAACGGCTTGCCGGTGGCGGAGAGCTTGTCGAGCTCCTCGTTGCCACGGGTGAACATGTCTTGGTCGGATACACCCCAGGTAGGGTCGGAGAATACCGGGTTAACGAAGTCGTTGCGGCCAATGAACGTGGTCATACCCTGGTTGGCGAAAAAACCCGACTGGTTGTCCCAGGCGAAATCACCATTGTACACGTATACATCATGGTATTGGCGGGCACTCAATTGCGCCGGCAAGCCCGACAGCTTGTGGCTGCCCTCCGGGGTTTGCATCAGGTACTCGAAGCCCGGCAAGTTGGGAAAGCACCCCATCGTGGCGAACATACCCTGGTGGGTATGGGTGCCATTGGAGAAGAACCGGTCGAACAACAGCCCCTGCTTGGCCAGCGCATCGAAGTACGGCGTTATACCCGCGTCGCTGCCCAGCGCGCCCACCGAATGGCCGGCGAAGCTTTCGAGCAGGATCACCACCACGTTCTTGATGCCAGGCAGGGTGTTCTCTACCGGCGGGGTGAACACTCGGCGCACGGCAGCGCTGTCAGTATCTATCAACCGGTCGTTAGGCGTCAGCAGCATCTGGCGTACCTGTGCCGTCGCTTCCTGCTGCGGCAAGGTCGCCTTCCAGATGTTCGCCCGGTCCTCACCCGTGGCGGTGCGGTAGGCCTCCACCAGGCTGAGGGTGCCATTGAGCCCCAACTGGTTGGCGAAGATCGAATCGGTGGTGAAGGCATCCCCCCACCGCAACGGCGGCCCCTGGCGCAAGGTGCCGCGAGCGACGACCACCGCCACGCACAGCAGTACCAGGAATACCACCACCCGGCCATACCAGGGGGCCACGTGGTGGCCGGCTGGCGCCTCGGTAGCCAGGGCGTCACGCCGCAGCGTCAGGCGGTCGATGCCTTTGAACACCAGGCTCAAAAGCCAGGTAACCAACGCCCAGGCGAGCAAATAGCGCGCTACCGGGTAACCGTACCAGATCATGCTCAAGACCGTTTTCGGGTCTTCCTTCATATACTGGAACACCAGGCCGTTCAGCCGCTGGTGAAATTCCCGGTAAAAGTCGAGTTCCATCACCCCCAACAACAGCACGGCGCTGGCGGCTGCGGTGAGCCAGAAACGGAACACGCCGCGCCAGCGCATGGTATAGGCGAACAACGTCGCCAGCAGCACCGGTACCATTACGTATACCGTCACCTTGGCATCGAAACGCAGGCCATTGCCGAACGCTTCGAAGAAGGTGGCCGCCGGCGTGGTGCCGATCTGGTCGCGGTTGTAAATCAGCAACGCCAAGCGCAGGCCGCTTTGCAGCAGCATAAGCGCCAGGGTACACAACAGCAGGTAGGCAAGGTGCGACTTAAGGGTGGGCTGTCGCCGCCGCGGCGGCTTGCCCGCCGGGCTCAGGGCATCCTGGATGGCCATGTGTGGTTGGTTTTCCGTAAGCGGTTGAACATAAGGTCGCCTGAGCGAAAGCCAGGCGAGCTAGTGGAGTGCGTCAGAAGTTCGCAGCCGGATGGGTGGGCGGAGGTTGTGGGGCATGGCACCGCACCCGCCATAGCAGGGCTATGGTGAGACGCGGCAACGCAGCCCGGCAATAGAGCACACCACCCACATTGTGCAACCAAATTCTGAAACACCATACTAGCCGCCAATTGTCAGCGAACCCGAGTGAAAAATTCGTTTGGGAGAAGCGACCATGCCGCCTGGGCTGTGCTGTCAGGCATTGCTGGGCTTGTTCACGGCCTGCAACACATACTGTGGCAAGGCGAAAGCACCCACGTGAATGGCTGGGTTGTAGTAGCGGGTAACGATGCCACTGCCGGCGAAACGCCGGTGCAAGGTTTCGACCGGCAGCTTGCGGTAATCGCTGCGGGTAGCGCCCCAGGCGAAGGCCATGGCGCCACCGATATAAGTGGGCACCGCCGCTTGGTAGAAGTGCCAGTCGGCGAACACCCCGCGCAGGCGCCCCGCGGTGTTCTTTACGCCGCCAAGCTGCATGAAGGGGGTACCGTTCTGGGTAACTAGAATGCCGCCCTCGTTCAGGCAGCGGTGGCAGGCCTGGTAGAAGTTCTCGGAGAACAACACTTCGCCTGGGCCGATCGGGTCGGTAGAGTCGGAAATGATTACATCGAAGGTTTCGCGGGTATTGGCCACGAACCGCATGCCGTCGTCGATCACCAGGTTCAGGCGCGAGTCTTCGAAAGCGCCCTTGGAATGCTCCGGCAGGTAGGTTTTGCACATATCGACCACCGTGGCGTCGATCTCAACCATGGTGATGTGCTCCACCGACGCATGCTTGCAGACCTCCCGCAACATGCCGCCATCGCCACCACCGATGATCAACACGCGCTTGGCCGCGCCGTGGGCGAAGATCGGCACATGGGTGAGCATTTCGTGGTAGATGTATTCGTCGGCCTCGGTGGTTTGGATCACACCGTCCAACGCCATCACCCGGCCCATCACCGGGTTCTGGAAAATCACCAGGTGCTGGTGCTCGGTACGCACTTCGTGCAGCATTTTCTCGATGCGAAAACGCTGGCCATAGCCTTCGTACAGTGTTTCCTGGTAGTCGCTCATGGGCATGCCCCTACAACGATGGAAAGGGGCGCATTCTACGTCGAAGGGCGTGACAAATCGAACCCGGTGTTTATAAGCGAACGTTTCCCCGCGGCCCAGCTATGGCCCAGATAATCAGCCCCAACACCGGCAGCAGTACGATCAATAAAATCCACAACACCATCATGCCGATCTCGGCCTTGCTCTTGAGTACGTTAACGATCGCCCAGATATCCAACGCCAGGATGACCAAGCCCACCAAGCTGTTGAAAGTCGAACCCATGTCTGGCTCCTTGCTAATGGCACCTCCCTTAGGCCGTGGCCATGGCCGGCGGTTCCCTGGCGTGGCGCGTTCAGCCGGTGTGGAGGGCGACACGCAGTGCCTGCAGCGAGGGTGCCGCGGCGATACCCAATTGCGTGCACAGTTCGACCACCCGTGGCACATCGTGCCCGTACACCAGCACCATCTGCAGCTCGAAATCCAGCCGTTCGCCAAAATCGACCAACACATAGCCGCCCAGGTCTTTGCTCAGTGCCGCCAACTGCGTCTGGATACGGGTGAGCGCGGCCAAGGGTTCAGTGCGGGCCAACTGCTTGGGCTTAAGGTGGATGGCCACTTGCTCGCCGAACGAGGCGCTCACCTGCCCGAACAGTTCGGCGTAGCTGTCGGCTTGGAAGAACACGGTATCGGGCAGGCTACCGAGCACTATCCACTGCCACAGCGGGATCGGAAAGCTGTCGTCGTAGTTGATATCCGGGTTGGCAGCCAGAAAGGCAGCCGCGTCGGCATGGGCTTGGGCCGCTTCGGCGGCGACCTGCTCGATCTCTTCGGCTTGCATGCAGCCGGAACTGATCAAGGTGATGAGTTCGATCAGCAGCGTTTTCATCGGTGCAATCACTTGTAGGCTGAGAAATCGAGGGCGCAGCATAGCAGAAAGCCGAGCGGCCGGCCGGGCGCGGCCGCCGCCAGGTACGTCAGTGAACAGCGCGCAAGCCAAAGCGCGCCCGGTGCACCCGTGCGCTTACCTGTTCGGCCGGCTCTCCCGCCGCCGCCGCCACGATCGCCTCGCCCACCCATCCACGCCGGCCGCTGACCTGCCCACGGCTGAGGTCAAGCTGGGTGTGCAGCACCTGCTCAAGCTGGTCCAACTTGGCGCGGGTGTGCGGCCAGGCGTGCAGCCACCCGCCAGGTTGGCCCGGTGCGCCGAGGGCCGCGGCCAACTGTGCCAGCCACGCTGCATAATGTTGGGCCAACCAATGCAGTTCGAGCTTCCAACGCCCTTGCTCCTTGCGCAGCCCGACACCCTGAGCGCGCTCATCAGTGCCCAGGGTGACCCAGCTGTGCTCCAGCCAGGCCGCTGCCAGCTCCCTACCATCGGCCGCCAGCGCTTGGCTAAGCCCTTGGCAGAAACTCGGCAAGTCTAGCTCCATGCGCACCGCCTGCGCCGGCGCCGCAGGGCGGGCAGCCGCCCCGCGCAATTGCGCCAAGCGGGCATTGAGCGCTGGCATGCCGTGAAAACGGCGTTCCCCTTGCGCCCCCATCGCCGTCAACCCCAACTCGCTTTCCAGCAGCGGCACCCACCGCTCCAAGAAGGGTTGAATCAGCGTCGCCGATGGGCCCTCCAAGCCCATGGCGTGGAGCGTGGCACGCACCCCCTGCTGAACGCGCCCGGCGTCGCAGGCGACACCATCGTCGGACAAAGCTTGAGCAATCGCTTGGCAAAACGAACTGAATTGAAGGCTGGACGACACGAGCAAAGACCATGTATGCGGTTAACATTAACCGCTAATTCTCCCACAGCCAGCGCACCATGCCGGTAAAATCTGACGCCGCGCACGCCGTTCGTCCCAAAGGCCAATGCCGGCAACCCTTAACACCTTGCGCCGCCAGCCGTGCCAGTATGGGGGTTGTACAAGGGCGCCACGGGCCCCAGCGCCAAGCGGCTGCCCGCAACGGGCGCGCATAAAAAAGCCCGGCACAGGGCCGGGCTTTCTCACGCACTCACCAATTATTTGGATTGTGCTTCTACTTCAGCTTCAACACGACGGTTTACAGCGCGACCGGCTTCGGTGGCGTTGTCAGCAACCGGCTTGGACTCACCGTAGCCAACCGAATTCACACGGCTACCTTCAACGCCGTACTGGTTGACCAGCACGTTACGCACAGCGGCAGCACGTTTTTCGGACAGCTTCTGGTTGTAAGCATCGGTACCCACGGAGTCGGTGTGACCTTCCACGGTGGTGGTGGTCTGCGGGTACTGCTTCATGAAGTCAGCGAGGTTTTTGATGTCGGCATAGCTGTTAGGCTTGACCACGGCCTTGTCGAAATCGAACTTCACGTCCAATTCGACGCGAACAGTCTGCGCAACGGCCGGGCAACCGTCGGCATCGACAGCAGTGTTGGCCGGGGTATCCGGGCACTTGTCGACGTTGTCGCATACGCCATCTTGGTCGGCGTCGGAGCAAACGTCTGCCACCGGAGCGGGCGCCACTTCGGCAACCTTCTTGGTGCCGCCACCAAAGTTCACGCCAACACCTACGCTAGGTGCCCACTCGGTTTCGCCACGGTCGATGTTGTACATCGCCTCGACGCCTGCACGAGCATAGATGTTCTCGGTGAAGTAGTACTTGGCACCGGCACCCGCGTTGAAGAAGGTGGAGTGGTCACGGCCGCTGTGGCCGTCGGCTTGAACGTTGCTGATGCTCTGCTGGGAGAAACCGGCCGAGACATACGGACGCAGGCCTACACCGGGCGTACCGAAGTGGTACAGAGCGTCGATGGCCGCGTCGCCACCGTGGATCTTCTGGCTACCGGTACCGTTCTTCGAACGCATGTTGTGAATGCCGTCGTAACCCAGGCGCAGTTCGACGTCGTCGGTCAGGAAGTAACCGATCGAGCCGCCGTACAGGTTGCCATCTTTCAGGTCACGGGAGCTATCGGTGTAGTACTTCTTGGTAAAAAGCTCACCCTCGACTGCGCCTTGGCCCTGCGCCAGTACGCCGAAAGAGGTTGCGGCAACAAGAGAGCCGATGGCCAGGCCCAAGGTGTTTTTCAATTTCATCCGTTAAATCCCCATATGGTGATTGTTAAGCGGCCCTCCCAAAATGCCTGGAGGGCAACTCGACGTCAATTCTAGCAGAACTTGACGCCCGTTAGAGATATCCGTGCCATTTTAAGTTTCAGGCATGTCCGCGAATTTATCTCGGAGCTTGTCCAGGGCACGTTTGTATCGCATTTTCGTAGCGCTCAACCCCATGTGCATGATATCGGCAATTTCCTGAAATTCCAGTTCTGCCACGAAGCGCAGCACCAAAATTTCCCGGTCAATCGGGTTCACATGCACTAACCAGCGGTCGAGTCCTCCTCGCTCATCCGGCTTGGGCGCCTTGTCTTCAGACGCTTCCTCGACTGGGTCGAGGCTCAATGCGTCCATCAGGCGGCGCTTGCGCCGTTCCTTCCTGTACTGCGTGATGCATTCGTTGTAAGTGATGCTATATAGCCAGGTTTTGAACTTCGATTTACCTTCGAAGTTCTTCAGGCCATACAGGACCTTCAACATCACCTCCTGACAGACATCATCGGCATCTCTATCGTTCCCAAGATAACGTGCGCACACATTGAACAACGTGCGCTGATATCGGCGCATCAGCTCCTCATAGGCGCGCGTGACGTGGAACAGCTCTTCGTGCGAACGCGCCACCAGCGCCTCATCGGAGAGCGCGCGCGGGTCATAACGCATCGGAGGCTGGGGCACTGTAGTCAAGTCGGGTCTAGCCGGTATCAAGTTCACATCCACGAATGCCCGCACCAGCAAGCATTTTTCGGGGCGGCATACTACCAGCATTTGCCCCCTCAGCGGCTAGTCACGTTATGCTCGAGCAAGCGCTTGTTCGACAGCGAAACCAGTTCGCCCTCCTCTGTAATCAGGGTTGTCTTCACCGTACCGATCTCCTCGATGTGCCCTTCTACGCCATCCAGCCGCACATGTTGGCCCACCTGGTATAGCTCCCGTACATAAATGCCCGCGA
Source organism: Pseudomonas typographi (assembly GCF_014694385.1). Classification (GTDB taxonomy): domain Bacteria; phylum Pseudomonadota; class Gammaproteobacteria; order Pseudomonadales; family Pseudomonadaceae; genus Aquipseudomonas; species Aquipseudomonas typographi. The sequence goes on from NZ_JAAOCA010000018.1 coordinate 74,758, forward strand.
TGATCTGCCCGGCGACGTCGCGGCTACCCAGCCCCATGGCCAGGGCAACCGCCAGGCCAATGGTGACCAGCACGATGACGATCACATGGTTGAGCAGGTCGGTCTTGATCTCAAGCTGGCTGATGGCCACGGAAATGCTGATGACTATCACCAGCCACTGCGCGATACGGCCAAGCCCCGCGGAATAGTCTAGCCCCACGCCCTCGGCGGCACCGCGCACGATACCGTTCGCCAGTTGTGCGAGCAACACCCCCACCAGCAACACCAAGGCGCCACCAAATACTTTCGGCAGGTACAGCGCCAGCACATCGAGGGTCGCTGAAACACGCTGCAAGCCAAGGGATTCGGCCGCCGATACCAGAAACACCAGCAGCACGAACCAGTAGACGATCTTGCCCACCAACGCCGAAATCGGCACGCGGATACCGGCGCGGCCCATCAGTTTGGTCAAGCCGGTGCCGCCCATGATCCGATCGAGGCCGAGCTTGGCAAGCAAACGCGAGAGCAGCGCGTCGAGCAATTTGGCGACGACAAAGCCCAGCAGCACCACCACCAACGCACCGAACAGGTTGGGGATGAAGCCTGCCACTTTGGTCCACAATGCGGTCATCGCCGTGACCAGGCTCTGTGTCCAGAGGTCGAGTTCCATGTTCAATCAGCCTTATCCGCGCCTTCTGCGCGGCGGGTACGACGGGAAACGGGGGCCACGTGCGCCGAGCCATTGTTCACCGCAATCATGAACGCCTGCAGGCAGCGGCCCATCAGGCCGAATAGGTCGGTTGCCCCTACCTGGCGGTTCGCGGTTTTCAATACACGGCCCAGCCGCTCGCTGTGATCGCGGTGGGCACCTGGGGCGTTGAGCATGTCGCGCAGCGACTGTTCGAACGGATCGTGCATAGGGCACTCCTCGTTAAATATGAACGGGAGACGTGCCATGGTCGCGGTGGGTCACATGCCCTGAGCGAACTTTCATCATTGCTACAACCAGCGCAAGCGGCGGAACATCCACCACTCTGCCGCGGCCAACAGTAGCAATAACGCACAGGTCACAAAAAACCCATAGGGGTTGGACGCGCCAGGGATGCCGCCCACATTCGTGCCCAGCAGGCCGGTAAGGAAGGTCATCGGCAGGAAGATCCCGGTAATCACGCCAAAGCGGTACATGGTCCGGTTCATCCGTTCGTTCAGGCTACGGTCTTCGGCTTCCAGCAGCAGGGCCACCCGCTCACGAGACAACTCCAACTCCTCAAGGTAGCGGGTAAGGCTGTTGTTGAGCTCATTCCAGTAATCGCCGTCATCGGCGGCGAACCACGGTAGCTTGGCCCGGGCCAATTGCCCATAGATGTCGCGCTGGGGGGCGAGGAAACGGCGCAAGCCCGCCGCCCGACGGCGCAGTTGCAACAGGCCGTTGTGCTCGGGCTGGTAGCGGTCGTCGGCATCGATGCGCTCCTCTTCTTCATCGAGGGTGTCGCTAAGGCCGCCGACCAGGTCTTGAACGCGCTCGGTCAGGTGCTGGGCGATATACAGAATAAGTTCCGAGGCAGTCCGCGGCCCCTTGCCCGCCATCAGTTGGCCAATCAACTCGTCAGTGGCGCGTAGCGGCCGCAGCCGCAGCGACACCACGCGCTGGGCCTGGGCGAAAATACGCACCGACACCATGTCTTCGGGTTGCGCGCCGGGGTTCAAGTTGACCCCGCGCAAAAAGAGCAGCAACTCGGCGTCGGGCAGCGGCAACAGCCGCGGGCGGGTGTTCTCTTCGAGCAATAGGTCGCAGACGAACTCGCTTAACCCGCTGTTATCGCGCAACCAGGCCTGGGCCAGGGGGTGGCCGCGGTCCCAGTGCAGCCACAGGCTGTGCCCGGGGGCCAATTGCAGGGCGTGCAGTTCGCCATAGCGCAACCAACGTGCGCCACCTTGGCCGTCCAGCACCAAGGCATGCACTAGGCCCCATGCGGCGTTTTCTTCTTCGAACATCCTTAACTCAGCATCCTTATTCGGGCAGGCTCAAGGCGACCGGAGACAGGATAACGCCGTTGTTGTCGGCATAGATGAATTCACCTGGGCGCAAGGTAACCCCCGCAAAGGTCACCGGCACCCCGACGTCGCCAATGCCGCGCTTATCGGTTTTCATGGGGTGGGCGGCCAAGGCCTGCACGCCCAGATCAATCTGCGCAAGCACGTCTACATCACGCACACAGCCGTAAACCAACACACCTTGCCAGCCGTTGCGCGCGGCTTTTTCCGCGAGCAGGTCACCGAGCAAGGCCCGCCTGAGCGAGCCGCCACCGTCGACCACCAGCACCTTGCCGGCACCGTGCTGCTCGACCAGTTCCTTGACCCTCGAGTTGTCTTCGAAGCATTTGACGGTCACGATCTGGCCACCAAAGGTATCGCGGCCACCGAAGTTGAGAAACATAGGTTCCAGCACCTGCACCTGGTCCGGGTAGGCGTCGCACAAATCGGGAGTGAGGTAGCGCATGGTGAACTCCTATGGGCAAGGCATGCAGCATTACCGCAAAGCTTAGCCGTGAACACCTCCGCCGAGCCACCCTGGCTTGAGACGGTTGCCGGGCGGGCCGTGAGCGTTGCCTCGTATGAGGCACTGCGCTCACGCCCCCTTATGGGGTTGCTAACCGAGCAGGGTTCAGGGCTGGCCTTCGGCGAGGAAGAACCAGGTTTCAAGCACCGAATCGGGGTTCAGCGATACGCTTTCGATACCCTGCTCCATCAGCCATTTGGCCAGGTCCGGATGGTCCGAGGGGCCTTGGCCACAGATACCGATGTATTTGCCGGCCTTGTTACAGGCGGCAATGGCACTGGCCAGCAGCTTCTTGACCGCCGGGTTACGCTCGTCGAACAGGTGCGCGATGATCCCCGAGTCGCGGTCCAGGCCCAGGGTCAATTGGGTCAGGTCGTTCGAGCCGATGGAAAAACCGTCGAAGTACTCCAGGAATTCGTCGGCCAGCAACGCATTGGACGGCAATTCGCACATCATGATGACCTTCAGGCCGTTTTCGCCACGCTTGAGGCCATTGCTGGCGAGCAGGTCGACCACTTGGCTGGCTTCGCCCAGGGTGCGCACGAACGGCACCATGATCTCTACGTTGGCCAACCCCATGTCGTTGCGAACGCGCTTGAGCGCGCGGCATTCGAGTTCGAAGCAATCGCGGAATGCCTCACTGATGTACCGCGACGCCCCACGAAAGCCCAGCATCGGGTTTTCTTCTTCGGGTTCGAACAGTTTGCCGCCAATCAGGTTGGCATACTCGTTGGACTTGAAGTCCGACAGCCGCACGATCACTTTCTTGGGGTAAAACGCCGCCGCTAGAGTGCTGATACCTTCGACCAGTTTCTCGACGTAGAAGCCCACCGGGTCCGGATACCCGGCAATACGCTTGTCGACGCTTTGTTTCACCTCAGGTGGCAAGTCGGCATAGCCGAGCAATGCCTTGGGGTGCACGCCGATCATGCGATTGATGATGAACTCCAGCCGCGCCAGCCCCACGCCTTCGTTGGGCAACTGGGCGAAGTCGAAAGCGCGGTCGGGGTTGCCCACGTTCATCATGATCTTGAATGGCAGCGCCGGCATGGCATCAACGGAGCTTTCCTTGATGTCGAAGCCCAACTGGCCTTCGAAAATGAAGCCGGTGTCGCCCTCGGCACACGACACCGTCACGCCCTGGCCATCTTTAAGCAATTCAGTGGCATTGCCGCAACCGACCACCGCCGGGATGCCCAGTTCGCGGGCGATGATCGCCGCGTGGCAGGTGCGCCCGCCGCGGTTGGTGACGATAGCGCTGGCGCGCTTCATCACCGGTTCCCAATCGGGGTCGGTCATATCCGACACCAGCACGTCACCGGCTTGGACTTTGTCCATCTCGGACACATCGTGGATCACCCGCACCTTGCCCGCGCCGATGCGCTGGCCGATGGCACGGCCTTCGATCAGCACCTTGCCCTTCTCCTTGAGCAGATAGCGCTCCATCACGTTGGCGCTGCCGCGGCTTTTGACGGTTTCTGGGCGCGCCTGAACGATATACAGTTGGCCATCGTCCCCGTCCTTGGCCCACTCGATGTCCATTGGCCGGCCATAGTGCTTCTCGATGATCAACGCCTGCTTGGCCAACTCGCTGACCTCGGCGTCTGTCAGGCTGAAGCGGGCGCGTTCGGCTTTATCGACCTCTACGGTCTTGACCGAGCGGCCGGCCTTGGCTTCGTCGCCATAGACCATTTTGATCGCCTTGCTGCCCAGGTTGCGCCGCAGGATCGCCGGGCGCCCCGCCTCGAGCGTGCCCTTGTGCACATAGAATTCATCCGGGTTGACCGCGCCCTGCACCACGGTTTCACCCAGGCCATAGGCGGCCGTGATGAACACCACGTCACGAAACCCCGACTCGGTGTCGAGTGTGAACATCACCCCCGCGGTACCGGTTTCGGAGCGCACCATGCGTTGCACGCCTGCCGACAGCGCCACCAGCTTGTGATCGAAGCCCTGGTGCACGCGGTAGGCGATGGCGCGGTCGTTGAACAGCGACGCGAACACTTCCTTGGCCGCACGGATCACGTTGTCGACACCGCGGATATTCAAAAAGGTTTCTTGCTGGCCGGCAAAAGAGGCGTCCGGCAGGTCTTCAGCAGTGGCCGACGAGCGCACCGCTACGGCGATGTCTGGGTTGCCCTTGGACAGCTCGGCAAAATGCGTGCGGATCTCCCGATTGAGCTGTTCGGGAAATTCAGCCTCCATCACCCATTGGCGAATTTGTGCGCCGGTTTTGGCCAGGGCGCTGACGTCATCGACATCCAGCGCATCGAGTGCGGCGTGGATCTGGTCGTTCAGCCCGCTCTGTTCGAGGAAATCGCGGTACGCCTGCGCGGTGGTCGCAAAGCCACCAGGCACCGACACCCCAGCGCCGGCAAGGTTGCTGATCATCTCGCCCAGGGAGGCGTTCTTGCCGCCCACGTGCTCCACATCATGCACGCCCAGCTTTTCGAGGGAAATTACGTACTCTACCAAGGTGATCTCTCCACTGACTGGGTTGGAACAACTCAGAAACCGGGAGGCTTACAAGGGCACTCCCTGGCAACATTGGCCTAGACCCTCAAAAAAACCCTGAGAACGCGGTCTCCGTGGCCGGCGAAAACGGGCGTATCATAGCCAAGAAAATCCGGCAGCTTAAGGCCCCTGAACAGATGAAACGTTCCGCCTTTTTCATTTCCGATGGTACTGGCATCACTGCCGAAACCCTGGGCCAAAGCCTGTTGGCACAATTCGAAAACATAACATTCAACAAGTTCACCCGGCCCTACATCGATAGCATCGACAAAGCCCGGGCAATGGTCGCGCACATCAACTCTGCCGCCGAGCGCGACGGCGTGCGCCCGATCATCTTCGACACCATCGTGAACCGGGACATACGCGACATCCTGGCCACCTCCAACGGCTTCATGATCGATATATTCTCGACGTTTCTGGCACCCTTGGAGCAAGAGCTAGGTGACCATTCGTCCTATTCGGTGGGCAAGTCCCACTCCATTGCCCGCAACGCCGCCTACATGGAGCGCATCGAGGCGGTAAACTTTGCCCTGGATAACGACGATGGAGCGCGTACTCACTATTACGACAAGGCCGACTTGATTCTGGTCGGCGTCTCGCGTTGTGGCAAAACACCCACCTGCCTATACATGGCCATGCAATTTGGCATCCGCGCCGCCAACTACCCATTGACCGAAGACGACATGGAGCGCCTGCAACTGCCAGGCGCGCTTCAGGCGCACCGGCAGAAACTGTTCGGCCTGACCATCGACGCCGACCGCCTTACCGCCATCCGCCACGAACGCAAGCCCAACAGCCGCTACTCGAGTTTCGCCCAATGCGAGTTCGAAGTGCGCGAAGTCGAAAACCTGTTCCGCCGTGAGAATATTCCGAATATTAACTCCACCCACTTCTCGGTGGAGGAAATCTCTACCCGCATTCTTGCGCAAATGGGCGTCGAACGGCGGTTCAAATAGGTCAAAGTTCGCCGATGTCGTTTAAAACGGCATAAAAACCGCAGCACTGGGCGACAGTGTGGGTCCTGCTGCGCAGGCCGCGTGGCGCTGGCGCCATAAACACACCATGCTAGAATCCGCCGCCCATCAAGGGCCGTGGGGTGGGTACGAAAAACCCAGGTTTCTGGCGTTTTTCGCACATGCTCACGTCGGCCACTGCCAAACATAGGACACATGACCCACACCAAGCTCCCCACCCTGCTTGGCCTGATGCTGCTGCCTGGCCTGGGCCTGGCGCAGGGCAAAGTGACCTTCGGGCTCAACGAATACGCACGGCTCGACATCGACTTGGAAGTGCCGGCAAAGCTCGACACCGGCGCCGTCACCGCCTCGCTCAGCGCCCGGGACATCACCCGTTTCAAGCGCGACGGGCAACCCTGGGTTCGCTTTTACCTGGCCATCGATAATGCCCATGCTCACCCCATCGAGCGCCCACTCGCACGGGTCAGCCGTATCAAGCGCCGGGCGGATGACTACGACGCCGAACAGGGCCCGCGCTACACCGCCCGGCCCGTGGTCGAACTCAGCGTGTGCATGGGCGACCGTTTGCGCACCCTGCAGGTGAACCTGACCAACCGTAGCACCTTCCAGTATCCGCTGTTGATCGGTGCCGAAGGGCTCGAACAGTTCAATGTCGTGGTCGATCCCAGCCTGAGGTACAGCGCTGGCAAGCCCACCTGCGCCACTGTCGCGCCCACCGCCGAGTAGACCGAATGCGTTCGCTGAACCTTCATTTGAAGATCCTCATTGCCGTATTGGTGTTGTTAGGCGCAGGCATCACGGGCTACCAAATCTTCGTGCTGGGCATTCCGGTCAGCGAAGATGAAACCGATGACCTGTGGAATATCGACGCCAAGGTCGCCTTCATCGCCACGCCGAATGTGCCGGTCAAGGTGCAAATGTACGTGCCGCCGCTGGCCCATGACTTCGTGAGCCTCAATGAAAGCTTCATCTCCAACAACTATGGGGTGAACGTCAACCGCATCGATGGCAACCGCAAGGTCACCTGGTCGGCGCGGCGCGCCTCGGGTAACCAAACGCTCTACTACCGCCTGGTGCTCACCAAGCGTTACAGCCAGGATAAACCCAAGGTCAAAGGGCCTGTTTTTCGCGACAGCGTGCCGCTGGATGGTCCCGAGAAGGTCGCTGCCGACGCCCTGCTGGCACCGATCCGCCAGCACTCTGCAGACGTCGAAACGTTCATTGGCGAAACGATCAAGCGGGTCAACAACCTGAACGACGACAACGTCAAGTTGCTGTTGGGTGGCGACAGTTCCCCTGTGCACAAGGCACGGGTGATAGACCTGCTGTTGTCGGTCGCCCACGTGCCGCTGGAGCGGGTGCACACCCTGCGCCTGGTTGCCAATATGCCCCAGGTGCCCGAACTGTGGCTGCGCAGCTTCAATGGTAACGACTGGCTGTACTTCAACCCCGAAACCGGCGAACAAGGCCTGCCTGCCGACCGGTTGATCTGGTGGACCGGCGACGACAACCTGGTCGCGGTCGAGGGCGGAAAAAAGGTGCTGGTCAGCTTCACCCTCAATAACAGCGAAATGAACGCGATACGCCTGGCCAAGCTCACCGACGAGAATACCGACGCAGACTTTCTCGAATACTCGCTGTACAGCTTGCCCCTGCAAACCCAGCAAACCTTCATGATCATGGTGATGATCCCCATCGGAGTATGGGTGATCCTCATCTTGCGTAACCTGATCGGCCTGCAAACGCTGGGCACATTCACCCCCGTGTTGATCGCCCTGGCTTTTCGCGAAACCCAATTGGGCTACGGCATCGCCTTGTTCAGCTTGATCACCGCCCTGGGGCTGTCGCTGCGCTCGTACCTGGAGCACCTGAAGCTGCAGATGCTGCCCAGGCTTTCGGTGGTGCTCACCTTCGTGGTGGTGATGATTGCCACCATCAGCTTGCTCAGCCACAAACTGGGCCTGGAGCGCGGCTTGTCGGTAGCGCTGTTTCCGATGGTGATCCTGACCATGACCATCGAGCGACTGTCGATTACCTGGGAAGAGCGTGGCGGTGGCTACGCCATGAAGGTGGCGGCCGGCACGCTGCTGGCCGCGTCGCTTGCGCACATCTTGATGAGCGTACCGCAGATGATCTACTTCGTATTCACCTTCCCGGCCGTTTTGCTGATCTTGGTGGGTTTCATGCTGGCCATGGGCAGGTACCGCGGTTACCGGCTCAGCGAACTGATCCGCTTCAAGGCGTTTACCCAGGATAACGAGGCCGGCGCTTGATGTTTGCTTTTCTCAAAACCTGGAAGGCGCTTCAGGCCCGCGGCATCATGGGCATCAACCGGCGCAATGCCGACTACGTGCTGAAGTACAACGACCGCAGGCTCTACCCTGGCGTCGATGACAAGATCACCACCAAAGAGCGCGCGCTGGCCGCGGGCATCCATGTGCCAGACCTCTATGGGGTGATCAGCACCGAAAAACAGATCAGCCGCCTGGGCGCTTTCATAGACGCCCGGGATGGCTTCGTCATCAAGCCGGCCCAGGGCGCGGGCGGCGATGGCATTTTAGTAATCACCGACCGTTTTGAAGACCACTACCGCACGGTCTCTGGCAGCCTGCTGAGCCGCGCAGACCTCGAACACCAGATTTCCAGCATCCTTACCGGCCTGTACTCACTGGGCGGGCATCGTGACCGAGCATTGATCGAATACCGGGTCAAACCTGACCCGATCTTTCGTGCCATCAGTTATGAAGGCGTGCCAGACATCCGCATCATCGTGCTGATGGGCTACCCGGTCATGGCCATGCTGCGCTTGCCCACTCGCCAGTCCGGCGGCAAGGCAAACTTGCACCAGGGCGCCATCGGCGTGGGCGTGGACCTTGCCACGGGTATAACGCTTCAGGGCACTTGGCTGAACAAGATCATTCGTAAGCACCCTGACACCACCCATGCGGTCGACGGCGTGCAACTGCCTGATTGGGCGGGTTTCATGGCGCTGGCCGCGAGCTGCTACGAGCTATGCGGACTGGGTTACATCGGGGTGGACCTGGTGCTGGACGAAGAGAAGGGCCCGCTGATTCTCGAGCTGAACGCCCGCCCCGGCCTGAACATCCAGATTGCCAACGACTGTGGCTTGGCCCACCGTACCGAAGCAGTAGAGCGGCATTTGGCAGAACTTGCACAAAACGGCGCCAGCGAAAACGCCGAAGAACGGGTACGATTCACCCAATCCCTGTTCGGCCACGTCGGCCCCTGAAGGTTCTTTAGTTCCCCGGCCATGCCTTTTTGCACCCTCCTTGCCTTGCCTTATCAAGCTGACCCGGCCCGCTATTTCGACCGTATTCGCCAAGCGCCTGGGGCCGTGTTACTCGATAGCGGCCGCCCCCATGCCGGCCGCGGCCGCTTCGACCTGCTCAGCGCTTGGCCGCTGGCAACCCTGCAACCAGGGCCCCAGGAGCATGGCGAGGTTTTTTTCGAACGCGCGCGCCAAGCCCTGGCCAGCCTCGGCCCCGCCGAACTGCCCAGCGGTAACCCTCTGCCGTTTGCCGGCGGCCTGATTGGCTACCTGGCATACGACTTCGGGCGCCACCTGGCGCCGCTGCCCCAGCCCAACCCCGACGACCTACAACTACCCAGCGCCACCTTGGGGCTGTACGCCTGGGCACTGATCAGCGACCATCACGCCCGCAGCAGTACCCTTGTACTGCACCCAGCGTTGCCCGCGGCCGAAGGCAAGCGCCTGGCCGAGCTGTTTCAAAGCCCGGCCGCGCCTGCACCTGCTCGCTTCCACTTGACCGCTGCGCTGGCCAGCGATGTGGATGCCACACAGTACCGGCAGGCCTTCGAACAGGTACAGGCGTATATCGCTGCCGGCGATTGCTACCAGGTCAACCTCACCCGCCGTTTCAGTGGCCAATGCCAGGGCGACCCATGGGTGGCTTACCAGCACCTGCGCCAAGTGTGCCCAGTACCGTTTTCGGGATACCTGCACCTGGCAGGCGGCATCACCCTGCTCAGCCATTCGCCGGAGCGCTTCATCGCCGTGCATGGCCGGCGGGTGGAGGCGCGCCCGATCAAGGGCACGCGCCCCCGCGGCCACACCCCAGCCGAGGACCATGCCTATGCCGAGCAATTGTTGGCCAGCCCCAAAGACCGGGCCGAAAACCTGATGATCGTCGACTTGCTGCGCAATGACCTGGGGCGTAACTGCCGGGTCGGCAGCGTGAGGGTACCCGAACTGTTCGCGTTGGAGAGCTACCCTAACGTTCACCATATGGTCAGCAGCGTCGAGGGCGAGCTGGCCACGGGCAAGGATGCCCTGGACCTGCTGGCCGGCAGCTTCCCCGGCGGCTCGATCACCGGCGCGCCGAAGATCCGCGCCATGCAAATCATCGACGAGGTCGAGCCGAGCCCACGGGCCATCTACTGCGGCTCGCTGCTTTACCTCGACGTGCGTGGTGAAATGGACAGCTCCATCGCCATCCGCACGCTGCTCGTCAAAGGCGAGCGCATCCATTGCTGGGGCGGCGGCGCGGTGGTGGCCGACTCCAATTGCCAAGCCGAATTCGACGAATCGTTTTATAAAGTACAGGTGTTGCTGGAGGCCCTGGCCGAGCTGCCGGGCTGACTTTTTGTTACCATTTACCTCATTCGAGCGCCAAAGCGCCATAGCCACCAGGAAAACCGTCTGATGAGCCACCCCTTCGATGTCGCCGAAACCGCGGCGGCCTATGCGGGCCAGTCACCCCAGGACATTCTGAAACTCGCCTTCGAGCATTTCGGTGATGAACTATGGGTATCGTTCAGCGGTGCCGAAGACGTGGTGCTGGTAGACATGGCCTGGAAACTGAACCCGAACGTGAAGGTATTCAGCCTGGACACTGGCCGGTTGCACGCCGAAACTTATCGTTTCATCGAGCAGGTACGTGAGCATTACGGCATTGCTATCGAGGTGCTGTCGCCGGAGCCGACGCCATTGCAAGCAATGGTCAAGGAAAAAGGCTTGTTCAGCTTTTATAAGGACGGCCATGGTGAATGCTGCGGCATCCGCAAGATCGCCCCATTGCGCAAGAAGTTAGCCACCGTGACCGCTTGGGCCACCGGCCAGCGCCGCGACCAAAGCCCCGGCACGCGCAGCCACGTGGCCGCGGTAGAACTCGACGGGGCTTTCTCTACCCCCGAACGCCCTTTGTACAAATTCAACCCCTTGGCGCAGATGAGCAGCGAAGAGGTGTGGATGTACATCCGTATGCTCGAACTGCCCTACAACAGCCTGCATGAGCGCGGGTTCATCAGCATCGGCTGCGAACCGTGCACGCGCCCAGTGCTGCCACGCCAGCACGAACGTGAGGGGCGTTGGTGGTGGGAAGAAGCCACCCAGAAGGAATGCGGCTTACATGCCGGCAACGTTATCGCCCGGCAATGACGTTGCCGCTATAAAAAGTGCTTAGCGCGGAAACGGTGAGGCCACCGGGGCGGTTGCCTTCGACCCTTTATGAAGTGATTCTCGGTTTTTGTATCTTGGCCGATACATTAAGGAAATTCCCGCAACACCTTTGCTTGGTAGCCTGGCCTGATCAATGCCCTTTCGGCTATGCCGCCATGGGCCTATCCTTTCTACAAATCGCTACCAGGCGCCCACTCGGCTAGATGACCTACGCATGCAAACGACTACTGCCGGCGATGCCAATGGCACGCTCGAGGATGAAAAACGCTGGAACACTCGCGCGCTGATCGTCGATGACGATGTGCCGATCCGCGAACTGTTGATTGACTACCTCGCGCGTTTCGGCATTCGGGGGCATGGTGTGAGCGATGGTGTAGAAATGCGCGAAGCCATGCAACAGGACACCTACGACGTGGTAGTGCTCGACCTGATGCTGCCCGGCGAGGACGGTTTGGCACTGTGCCGGCAACTGCGTGCCGAATCCGACATCCCGATACTGATGCTGACCGCCCGCTGCGAGCCTACCGACCGCATCATCGGCTTGGAACTGGGCGCCGATGACTACATGGCCAAACCCTTTGAACCTCGCGAATTGGTAGCCCGGATCCAAACCGTCTTGCGCCGGGTACGCGATGATCGCGGCGACCCGCGCGGCAACATCCGCTTCGATAATTGGCGGCTGAACAGCGTGCTGCGCCAATTGGTATCGCTCGAAGGCCTAGTGGTGCCCTTGTCCAACGCCGAATTCCGCCTGCTTTGGGTATTCCTGGAACGCCCACGGCGGGTACTGAGCCGCGAGCAACTGCTCGATGCAGCCAGGGGCCGGTCCATAGAGGCGTTTGATCGCAGCATTGACTTGCTGGTTTCACGGCTGCGGCAAAAGCTTGGCGACGACCCAAAAGCCCCGGCCCTGATCAAAACGGTACGCGGTGAAGGCTACTTGTTCGACGCCCGGGACATCGGTTGATGCGCAGTGCCGATACGCTGTTCGCCCGCCTGTTCGGTGTATCGTTGGTGGCCATCGTGCTCGCACATGGGCTGGCGTTCTTATGGTTCCAGCAGTATGGGGCGCCGCCGCCACCACCGCCGCCAGGGTATCCAATGGGCGAGCAGCGCCTGGACGACCCCGGCCTAGGCGAGGCCTTCGAAGGTACCCCGCCCACCGCCGGGCCAAAGCACTTTCCCGGCCCACCGGAGCGCTCGTTTTTTGGCGGGCCCGTGGTGCCATTTCTGTTCCAACTGGTTACGCTGGTGGCGGCGGCCTGGTACGGTGCCAAGTTGCTGTCCAGGCCCATCCGCCGGTTCAGCGAGGCGGCCGAGCGGCTGTCGGAGAACCTCGACAGCGCGCCGATGGAAGAAGACTTGGGCCCGCGCGAAGCGCGCCAGGCCGCGCAAACCTTCAACCGCATGCAGCGGCGCATCCGTGAGCAAGTACAACAACGTGCGCGCATGCTCGGGGCGGTATCCCACGACCTGCGCACGCCACTATCACGGCTTAAGCTACGGTTGGAGCAGGTGTCGGAGGAAAAACTGCAGAACCAGATGCGCCAAGACCTGGATGACATGATCGGCATGCTCGATGCCACCCTGACCTACCTGCACGAGCAACGTACCAGCGAAGCGCTGCAATGGTACGACGTGCAGGCGCTGGTCGAGTCATTATGCGAAAACGCCCAAGAGAACGGTAGCCCGGCCCAGGCGCAAGGCCAGTGCGCGCCGCTATACACCCAACCGATGGCGTTGCGTTCATGCGTGACGAACCTGCTCGACAATGCCCTGCGCTATGCTGGCCCCACCACGGTATCGCTGGAAGACAGCACCGGCGAATTGGTCATACGGGTGATCGACCATGGCCCAGGCATCAGTGCCGACAAGCTTGAAACCGTATTCGAGCCGTTCTACCGCTTGGAAGGTTCGCGCAATCGCAATTCCGGCGGCGTAGGCCTGGGCATGACCATTGCCCGTGAAGCCGCGCTGCGGCTGGGCGGTTCGCTGGCCCTGGAGAAAACCCCAGGGGGCGGGCTCACCGCCACGGCCCGCATACCGCGCCTGCCCAAGGTATAACCGCGGTTACAAAGGCCACATACCACCGATACCACTGTTCGCCAAGCTGATGGCCCAGAAGTTCGCATCAGCATTGACGCCGGATATGTTGCCGGGCATTGCGCCATCGCCAGCCATAGCAGCCGGCAATACGGCCCGGCAGCAAAAGGCACCCTCAAAAGGGGCAGCCAACTTCTGAGACACCACCCCAGCGTCCCAAATGCCTCGGAATTGCGCAGGCACCACACAGGAGCAACCCCATGATCAGTGGCGTCAGTGGTTCCTCGGGCGATTATTTCACCCGTTCGAGCAGCAGTACCTCGGCCCCTTCCAGCGATGACTCGTTTCAGAAAAAATTACTCACCGCGCTTGATACCGATGGCGATGGTGAAGTCAGCAGCAGTGAGCTGACCACTGCCCTGGACAGCGCTGAGCAAAGCGGTGACACCGGTAAACAAGGGGTGTTGGTCAGCCTTAGCCAAAGCTTCAGCGACCTAGACAGCGATTCAGACGACGGCCTGAGCTTGGACGAGTTTTCGGCGATGGCCCCGCCGCCGCCAACGGCCGGCAAAGCCTCGGTGGATGACCTGTTCACCACCCTGGACAGCGACGGCAACGGTGAAATCAGCAGCGATGAGCTCAGCAGCGCATTAAGCACCAGCTTGGCCAGCAGCAGCGACCAAGCCAGTGAATGGCTGAGCTCGTTGGACAGCGACGACGAGGGTAGCGTCAGTGAAAGCGAACTGGCCGCCGCGTTGATGCCACCGCTGCCAACCGACCAGGCCGACAGCGCTGGCACCCGCGATGAGAGCGTGCAAGCCTCCGATAGCACCCAAAGCAGCAGCCAGCAACAGGCTGCCGAGGCGCTGCAGCGGATGATTGCCAACCTCAGCAAGCAATACGGCACGGCCAGCAGCGCCAGCGGTAGCACCATCAGTACGGCGGTTTAACCCGGTGCCGCCGCGCCACGCGCGGGGTCAGGGGGCCTTCACACCCTGCCCCCGCGCCCAATCGGTGAGCAGGCTATAGGCGACCGCCAGCAGCGTGGGGCCAATGAATAGCCCAATGAAGCCGAACGCTAATAGCCCACCAAACACCCCCAGCAATACGATCACCAACGGCAGGTCACCACCACGGCTGATCAGGTAGGGTTTGAGCACGTTGTCGACGCCACTGACCACGAACGTACCCCAAATCGCCAGAAAGATACCCATCCCCCAGGAGCCTTTCCAAAACAGCCAAAGGGTGGCTGGAATCCATGCCAGCGGTGGCCCCATCGGCACCAGGCTGAGCAGGAACGTAAAGATCCCCAATACCAGCGCCCCCGGCACACCGGCGATCAAAAAGCCGATTAACGCCAAGGCCGCCTGCGCCGCAGCGGTGCCGATTACCCCATTGACCACACGCTGTACCGTCCCGGCCACCAGTTGCAGGTAATAATCGGCACGCGCACCGATCAGCCGCTGCAGTAGGCTCAATACGAACGCCTCCACCCGCGGCCCATCACGGTAGAAGAAGAACACGAACACCAAGCTCAGGGTCAGCTCCAGCACGCCGCCGCCGAGCTGGGCACTGCGCGCCAGCAGCCAATTGGCCAACTGCCCCATATGGGGCTTCAGCGACTGCAACATCGCCGCGCCTTGCTGGTCGAGGGTGTTCCACCACGTCACCAGGCGATCACCGAACAATGGCACCTGGCCAAGCCATGCCGGCGCAGCGGGCAAGCCGTCGACCTGCACGTCGCGGATAAGCGCCGTGGCATCCCGCACGTGGTCGACGAGGTTGAAGCCCAGCCATATCAGGGGCAGTAATACCAACAACGCCCAGCCCAATGTCAGTACTGCCGCGGCCAGTGTCGCATGCCCCCGCAGCAGGCGTGTCAGCCCGCGCATCAGCGGCCAACTGGCGTAGGCCAGGATCGCCCCCCATAGCAGCGCTGAGGCAAAGGGCAACATCACCCATACACAGGCGACCAACAACAGCAGCAAGAGCACCTGCACCAGCAAGCGATCGGTATTGATCATCGGGGGCATCCTTGGACGTAGGTCAGCGCAGCCATTGGAGTTCCAGCGCGCCCACTCGTTCTATGCTCTGCAAGCGCGCCGCGCGCACGCCTTCGGCTTGCAGGGCGTCGCACCAGGCCTGGGCCTGTGCGCCGTTCACACTCACGCGCAACGCGCTGTCCAGGTTCAGCGCGCGGGCGATTACACTGGCCCATTGCGCATCGGGGCCATTGGCCAGTTGGGCGAACTGAAGGGTACCGGTTTCGCGCAACTCGCGCAGCAGCGTCGCGGGGGTAGGCAATACGGTGCCCAGGGGTTGATCCGCCTCGAACTGTTCCAGGTGTAGCGCCACGCGGCGGTTGCCGCGGATAACGGTGTACACAGCCAGTAGAGTTCGGGCGTCCTGGCGCACCAGCAGGAAAGCTTGCTGGTCGTCGGCACCGAGCAGGCGGGCATTGCCGAATACTTCATTGGCCCATAGGCTGCTCTCACCGCAATCGCGGCCCTGGCACCAGAACAATACCTGCGCCTGTGGGTCGCGCAGCCCATCACGGGCCTGGCTGAAGGTCGATGCCACCGAGCGCTCCGGGGGCAGCTCATAGGTCACCGTGCTCACCACACCGCGGGCCTCTATACGGCCCTCCATACGTAACCGGCCGCTGATTTTGCGCAGTGCCCCCAGCGGATAACGGCGCTCTGCCTCGGCGGGCGGGCGTTGCTCTACTACACGCGCATCGGCCTGCTGCATCAAGGTTTCCAGCGCTGGCTGGGCCTGGCCGGTAGCGGCCAAGGCAAACAGGCACAGCGCCGCCAGCAGGCGCCCACGCGCAGCACCAAAAATCCATCTGGCACCGGTTTGCATGGCGGTGGCGGCAATCAACAGCATGGCGTTCTCCTCTACAGGCCGCCAAGCCTCTGCAGTTGCCCTGCCCAAGTCAAGAAAACGCGAAGAAACGATTGATACAGTCTGCAACAAGCTGAGCGCCCACGTCGTCATCGATGTGCAAATGGTGACCGCCCGCCAGTGTCACCTGTTGCAGTGGCAACCCGGCCAGCACTGCCCGGTGGTCCCTGAGAATGCCGCGCTCGGCCAGCATCAGCAAGGCTGGGCAGGTCAGCGCGCCGGCATGAGCGAGCGCCTGGTCCAAGGTCAGCCGCACTGGCGAGGCTAACATCAAACGGCTATCGCTGCGCCAGGTGTAGCCGCCCTCCACGCTGACCAAGCCGCGCTCGGCCAACAATTCGGAAGCGCCACGGCTGACCGCCAGGCGCCCACGCATGCGCGCTTCGATGGCGCGTTCGCGGTGGGCGTACAGGGGCTTGCGTTTGTTCGCCAATGCCAGCCGTTCACGCAGCGCTTGGCCAAGCCGCGCGGGGCCATGCTCGGGCGCTTCGGTGGGGGGCAGCAAGCCGTCGATCAATGCCAGGCGCTCGACACGTTCCGGGCAGGCAGCGGCCAATTGCACACTGATGATCGCCCCCAGCGAATGGCCGATCAGGCTAAAGCGCTGCCACCCCAAGTGCTCGGCCACCTGCAGTGTATCCTCGGCATAGGCCCACAACGGGTAGCCGGCGCCCGCCGCACGATGCCCTGATAAGCCATGCCCGGCCAAGTCGAGATGCAACACACGTAGCCCTTCGAGCCGCGGCGCCAAACGCGCGAAACTGCCGGCGTTGTCGAGCCAACCATGCAACGAAATCGCCGGCGCGCCGTCGCGGGGCCCGCTGAAGTAACCGGCCAGGTCTATATGGGGCAACGCCAGGCAAACCGGCTGCAGCATGGCCATGTTAGCTGGCCGCCAGGCTGGCATGGCCCTGGCACCCTTGCCAGCGCGCGAGCAGCTCACGGATCAACCCCGCCGTGCGCAGGGGCTGCTCGAGCGGGAACATATGCCCACCTGCCACGCAATGGTATTCGCCCCGTGGCAGGCTGCGCACCAAGCGCCCATGGTAAGGGGCAACCACGTCACTGCGGGCCCCACGCACCAAGGCCACTGGCAGTTGCAACTGGCGCAGTGGCGCCGGCACCCGGTGCGGCACGCTTCGGTAGATGCTGATCTCGGTAGCGGCCTCGAAGCGCAGGCACAAGCGCCCGGCCTGCTGCCGTAAGCCGTGACGCAGGTAAGCCTCCAGGCAGTCGGGGTCGAAGTCGCGAAACAGGCCCTTGCTGGCAAAATACGCGCGGGCGCTGGCCACATCGACAAAATACTCGCGCCGCCCCAAGGTGCGGCCGGCCGGCGTGATACGATCGATCAGGCCTAGCCGCTTGGCCAGCCGGACCGCCCAGCGTTCCCAGAAGGCCAGCAAGGGTGAGTCCAGTAGAATCAACCCCCGGTACAAGCCCGGCTGCAACAGTGCGGCGTGCAAGTGCAGGGCCCCACCCAAGGAATGCCCCAGCCCCCAAACCGGGCCCGGTTGCGCCTGCAGGTGATGAATCAGTTCCTGCACCAAGTGCGGCCAATTGTCGGTCACAGGAAAGCGCGGGTCATGCCCGTGCACCGCCAGGCAGGCGACCTCGTACTGCGGCGCCAATGCCTGGAACAACTTGCCATAGGTGCCTGACGGGAACCCGTTGGCATGCGCAAAAAACAACTTTTCGGCCATCCGCCGCCCCGCGTGCCTGAGGGATACCGGGTTATTGTCGAGCGCCGCGCGTGCCTGTGCAACGCCCGCTTCGGCCAGAGCATAGGGCGATCGGGCCGCGCCCTCAAGGGGCCTGTGGGGTGTGCAGAGCAATGCAGCGCGTGGCCAAACTAACCATGCCCCTCAATGCCCCGCTGGCGTTTCGCCCCGTGCGACTACCGCCACCGTCAGGCGCGAGATACAGGTGAGCGTACCATTGTCGTCGGCCAGGCGAATATCCCACACATGTGTGCTTCGCCCTATATGCACCGGCCGAGCGGTCGCGGTCACTCGCCCGCTGCGCACGGCGCGCAAGTGGTTGGCGTTCACCTCGATGCCCACGCAGTAGAACCGCTCGGTATCGATGCACAGGTAACTGGCCGATGAACCCACCGTTTCGGCCAACACCACCGACGCCCCACCATGCAACAACCCATAGGGTTGGCGGGTTCGGCCATCGACCACCATGCTGGCGGTCAACGACTGTTCGTCGTAACGTTCGAAGCGGATGTCCAGGGCTTGCCCAATAGTGCCGTGCTGCTTGGCATTGAGGGCTTCTAAGTCTGGGGGGTCACGCCATAGGCTCATAGGGCCCAGCTCCTTATCATTGTTGTGGGTGGAACAGGTTGCGCAGCGTCATCAGCCCAGCCAAGGCCCCTTCGCCGTCCAATTCGGCAAGGCTGGCCGTGTTCATCGGGTGCAAGGCCACGGGCTCGCCCCGCTCGAGCAGGCCGAGCAGGCACCCCACCAACGGTTGGTGGCTGACCAGCAGCCACTCGCCAAGCGCCTGGCCTTCCAGGCCGCATAAGGTAGCGCCCGGGTCGGTATCAGGCGTGAGCCAAGGCACGGTATGCAGCGGCAGCGCCCCGCCCAGCGCCTGTTGCACCAACAGCGCGGTCTGCTGCGCCCGCGTATAAGGGCTGGCGAGAATACCGGCCAGTGGCACCCCACGTAGCTGGGCAGCGCTTTCCAGGGCCTGGGCCTTGCCGCGTGCGCTCAGTGGGCGCAGGGCATCGCTTGGCGCATGAGCCTGGGCTTCGCCATGGCGCATTATCCATAGTCTCATGGCTTGGGCGCCTCGCCCGCCGCGGGCTGGGCCGCGGGCGGCGGCCTATGCGGTGGCGCACCCTCCGGTGGGCGTGGCGCTGGCCAGTCGGCGAACGGCCAAGGCTTTTGCTCGGTATGGAAAGCACCGAAACGGCCGATCTGGGCGAGAAACTGGCTCAAGCTATCGCCCGCGCTCATCATCCGCCCATTGGGCGCCCCGTAGATGAGCCGGTACACCAACTGCACCGCCACCAATACGCCCAGCAGCATCTGCGCGGCCTGCCAAACCAGCAGGTAGAGCAGCATCCAGAACACCCTTAGCAGGATCGTTTCGCGTTCACCCGTGGCACGTGGATCAGCCATGCCGCCCCCTTGTTATTTGAAACCATCGATAGAAATAAAGTCGACATCGGTCTTCGGCTCGGCACGCATGAGCAATTCGATCACCTGCGCCAGTGTGCGCCCTTCGAACAGAATGGCATGCAAGCCGGCCACCAGCGGCATATAGACCTGCAATTCGTCGGCCTTTGCCTTGAGAACCCTGAGTGTGTTCACCCCTTCGGCGACTTCGCCCAGGCGGGTGACCGCCTCGTCCAACGTCAGCCCCTGGCCAAGCGCCTGGCCAATTTGGTAGTTGCGGCTCTTGGGCGAGGAGCAGGTCACGATCAAATCGCCGACCCCCGCCAAGCCCAAGAATGTCATGGGGTTGGCCCCTTCGCTCACGGCGAAGCGGGTCATCTCGGCCAAGGCGCGGGTAATCAGCATGCTCTTGGTGTTTTCACCCATGCCCACGGCCGCAGCGAGCCCGGCCATGATGGCGTAGACGTTCTTCAGTGCGCCACCGAGTTCGACACCGAAGCGGTCGCTGCTGGCGTAGACCCTGAAGGTAGGCCCGTGCAAGGCCGCCTGCACCTGGCGGCAGAGGTCTTCGTCCTCGCTGGCCACCACGGTCGCGGTCAGTGCGTGCTCGGCGATCTCGCGCGCAAGATTAGGCCCCGACAACACGCCCAGGCGCGCCTGCGGGGCGATTTCGCCGAGGATTTCACTCATCAGTTTGAAGGTGTGAGCCTCGATGCCCTTGGTCAGGCTGACCAACATGCGCCCCGCCAGCACGCCGGCATGGGGTGCAAGCACCGCGCGCAGCGCACTGGAAGGCAGTGCCACGAAAATCAGCGAGGAACCCTGTAGGGTATGCACAAGGTCGGTCACCGGCTGCACCGCCGGGTGTAGCCGAATACCCTTGAGGTAGCGCGGGTTCTCACCCTGCTCGCGCATCGCGCGCGCCTGTTCGGGGTCGCGCATCCATTGGCGCACGGCGTGCCCGTTCTCGCCCAATAGGTTGGCCACGGCGGTGCCGAAGCTGCCGCCACCCAGCACCGCAATTGGTTGCCGCTCAGTCATAGTCAATCCCGTTGAACGCTCTTGCGAGGCTATTCAAGCATTATACGGTGCAGGCTCCGCGCGGCCAGTGCCCCGAGCCATCTGTTCGCCCATGCTGCGGTGTTGCCGGCCCGCACGCATGGCCGGAGCGGCGCAAGCCGGGTAACATGGCGCGGCGCCCTCCTCTCGACCGCGCCTTCGGAGAATTGTTTCCATGAGTTTCAGGTGGCGCGGCGACATCCACGCCCGAACCCATATCATCAGCCTCGGCCCCGCCCTGCTGTTGACATTACTGTTGATCTGCTTCTTCACGTTCGTGCGGATCCAGGACTTGCGCCTGGAGATGAACCACACCGGGCAGCTGATCGCCAACCAATTGGCACCGGCAGCCGAGTATGGCGTGCTCTCGGCCAACGATGCGGTGCTCGACAGCTTGCTGCGGGCCACCCTGAGCATCCCCCACGTGCGCTCGCTCGAAGTGCAAGACCGCGACGGCAACACCCTGGTATATGTCGAACAGCCCGGCCAAGGGCCGCGCGCGCCAAAGATGGAATTGTTCAAGGCGCCGATCCGGGCCCAACGCTACCTCAGTGACGAGGCCGGCGGCCCCGGCGGCGAGGCCTTGCACGAAGATGACTACCTCGGCCGGGTACTGGTCGGGATGAGCGACGACGCCTTCAACCAGCGCCAGCAGGAGATCCTGCTCAAGGCCGCCGTACTGGCTTTGTTCACCCTTCTGCTGACCTTCCTTTTGGCCCGCCGCCTGGCGCGCAGCCTGTCGCAACCGATCAGTGACATGAGCGAAGCGGTGAAGGCGATCCGCCGTGGCGAATTTCGCACCACCCTGCCCGAAGAGCCCGGCAGTGAACTGGGTGAGCTCGCCCGGCATATCAACGACCTGGCGCTAGGCTTGGAGCAAGCCAGCCTTGAGCAGCGCGAAGCCATGGCGCAATTGATCCAGACCCGCGAAGAAGCCGAGCGCGCCAATAGCGCCAAAAGTGAATTCCTGGCCATGATGAGCCACGAATTACGCACACCAATGAACGGCGTGCTGGGCATGCTGCAATTACTTGAAACCACGCCGCTCAATGACGAGCAGCATGAATACGCAACGCTGGCCACTCAGTCCACCGAGCACCTGCTCAAGGTGATCAATGACATCCTCGATTTTTCCCGCATTGAGCGCGCGAATGTGGAAATCGAGCACATTCCATTCGGCCTAGCCGAGCTCATTCGCGACAGCGTCAACCCGTTCCAGCTCACCGCACAGCAGCAAGGCCTGCTACTGGACGTGAACCTCCCCGACGACTTCGAGCGCTGGCAGGTGATTGGCGACCCTACCCGTATCCGGCAGGTCCTGGTCAACCTGGTCGGCAATGCATTGAAGTTCACCGAGCAAGGTGCCGTGAGCATCCAGGCCCAGTGCCAAGTGCTCGACCGGCAATTGGTCTGGTTTACCTGTTCGGTTGCCGATACGGGCATCGGTATCGCGGCTGAAACCCTCGAACGCATGTTCATTGCTTTCCAGCAGGCCGACAGCTCGATTTCCCGCCGCTATGGCGGCACCGGGCTGGGCCTGCCCATCGCGCGCACCCTGGCCGAGCGCATGGGCGGCACCCTGCATGCACGCAGCGAGCCGGGCCAAGGCTCGGTGTTCACCCTAGAGATGCCCCTGGCCCTGCAAGCCCAGCCCGTCGCCACGGCACCTGTGCATGCAGCCACAGGCCGAACCAACCCCGCCCAGGCCGGTCAAAACCAGCATGTGTTGCTGGTGGAAGACAACCCCGTCAACCAAACGGTGATCGAGGCCATGCTGCGCAGCCTGGGTTACGAAGTGAGCGTGGCCACCGATGGCGCCCAAGCGGTGATCCAGGTCCGCGACGGCCACTACGCCGCGATATTGATGGATTGCCGCTTACCGGTAGTCGATGGCTACGAAAGCACCCGGCAAATACGCCGGTTGCCAGGGTGTAAGGCCTTGCCCATCATTGCCCTCACCGCGAATGCGTTGCTGGGGGACCGCGAGGCCTGCTTGGCCGCCGGGATGAATGATTACCTGGCCAAACCGTTCAAACGTGCCGACCTGCAACAACTGCTCCAAAGGTGGCTGGCGTGAACGTTCGGATACGGTCGAATCACGCACCGAACGGTGGTAAAGTGCTGCGGCCTATGGAGTCGCTCGTTGCAGGCAGCGGCGTGGCGACACAATTTCAGTGCACAGGTGTACATCGTCTGCGCTTGGCACTGTGACTTTCATCAATACGCAATAGTCTATGACTGTGCACAACGGCCAGGTACATGCCACCGGACGGCCGGCCAGACGATTCGCCCTGTACCGTGGGGACTATTGAGGAGCTCGCATGACCACACAACACGCCTTTACTCGGGAAGATCTGCTGCGCTGCAGTCGCGGTGAGCTGTTCGGCCAGGGTAACGCGCAATTGCCCGCCCCAAACATGCTGATGGTCGACCGGATCACTCACATCAGTGCCGAAGGGGGCAAGTATGGCAAGGGTGAACTGGTCGCCGAGCTCGACATCGAACCAGACCTGTGGTTCTTCGGTTGCCACTTCGAGGGCGACCCGGTGATGCCCGGCTGCCTGGGCCTGGACGCCATGTGGCAGTTGGTCGGCTTCTTCCTTGGCTGGCAAGGCCTGCCCGGCCGCGGCCGCGCACTGGGGTCGGGCGAGGTCAAGTTCTTCGGCCAAGTGCTGCCCCGGGCCAAGAAGGTGACCTACAACATTCATATCAAGCGCGTGCTCAAGGGCAAGCTGAACATGGCCATCGCGGATGGCTCGGTCAGTGTCGACGGCCGCGAGATCTACACCGCCGAAGCCCTGCGAGTCGGCGTGTTCACCTCCACTGAAAACTTCTAAGGGTTATAGGCATGCGTCGCGTCGTAATCACCGGCCTCGGCATCGTTTCCTGCTTGGGCAATGACAAACAGACCGTTTCCGAAAACCTGCGCAAAAGCCGCCCGGGCATCCGCTTCAATCCCGAGTACAAAGAAATGGGCCTGCGTAGCCAGGTGTCCGGTTCCGTCGACATCAACCTCGAAGAGGCGATCGACCGCAAGATCTTTCGCTTTGTCGGGCACGCCGCGGGCTATGCCTACCTGGCGATGGAACAGGCGATCGAGGATTCGGGCCTGACCCCCGAACAGGTATCCAACCCGCGTACCGGGCTGATCGCCGGCTCCGGTGGGGCGTCGACGCTGAACCAAATGGAAGCCTTGGACATTTTGCGCGAAAAAGGCGTAAAGCGCGTCGGCCCCTATCGGGTCACCCGCACCATGAGCAGCACCGTATCGGCGTGCTTGGCCACCCCGTTCAAGATCAAAGGCCTGAACTACTCCATCGCCTCGGCCTGCGCCACCAGCGCGCACTGCATCGGTACCGCGATGGAACAGATCCAAATGGGCAAACAAGACATCGTTTTCGCCGGCGGCGGTGAAGAAGAGCATTGGTCGCAGTCGTTCCTGTTCGACGCCATGGGCGCATTGTCTACCCAGTACAACGAAACCCCGACGAAAGCCTCCCGGGCTTACGATGCCAAGCGTGACGGCTTCGTTATCGCCGGCGGCGGCGGCATGGTGGTGGTCGAGGAGCTGGAACACGCCTTGGCACGCGGCGCCAAAATCTACGCTGAAATCGTTGGCTACGGTGCCACTTCAGATGGCTACGACATGGTTGCCCCCAGTGGCGAAGGCGCCATCCGCTGCATGCAGCAAGCCCTGGCCACCGTCGATACCCCAATCGACTACCTCAATACCCACGGCACCTCCACCCCGGTCGGTGACGTCGCGGAAATCAAGGGCGTGCGCGCAGTGTTCGGTGAAAACGCGCCCGCAATCAGTTCGACCAAGAGCCTGTCCGGTCACTCGTTGGGGGCCGCCGGGGTGCACGAGGCGATCTATTGCATGCTGATGATGGAAGGCGGCTTCATCGCAGGCTCGGCCAACATCGACGAGTTGGACGCTGAGGTGGCTGACATGCCGATCCTGCGCGAAACCCGCGAAAACGCCAAGGTCGACACGGTGATGAGCAACAGCTTCGGCTTTGGCGGCACCAATGCCACCTTGGTACTCAAGCGTTGGCAGGGCAAGTGACCGTTTGAACCCCTAAAAGAAACGGCGCATCAGCGCCGTTTCTTTTAGGGGCCGGTTTACAGCTGTGGCTGAAAAACTTCGGCCAGCAGGTTATGCATGGCCTGGAAGGCCCGGTCGGCGACCTTCTTGTTGTACACCTGCTTACCTGGGTTGTTGGCTTCGGGGTCGGTGAACGAATGGTATGCGCCACCATAGCTGACCAACTGCCAGTCTACGCCGGCGGCGTTCATTTCATCGATGAAGGCTGGGATCTGCTCCCTGGGCACCAAAGGGTCGGCCTCGCCGTGCAGCACTAACACCGAGCCTGTAATGCGCTTGGCGTCGGCTGGGTCCGGTGCATCGAGGGTGCCATGGAACGACACCGCCGCCTTAAGCTCGGCACCGGCCCGGGCCAAGTCCAAGGCGCAGGCGCCGCCGAAACAAAAGCCGAAGGCTGCAAGGTTGGCCGTGTCTACGCTGGCGCTCTTTTGGGCTTTCAACTGTTCCAGTGCTTGTTTCATACGCTTGCGTAGCAAAGCACGGTCGCTCTTCAGCGGCGTCATCGCCGCCACGGCTTCGCCGGGGCTGCTTGGGCGTACGCCCTGCCCATACAGGTCGGCCAGCAGCACTACATAACCCTGGGATGCCACCGCTTGCGCAATGCGTTCGGCACCCTCGGTAATACCCATCCAGTTAGGCGCCATGACCAGGCCGGGGCGTGGGGAACTGATATTGGCATCGAACACCAAGCGGCTTTCGTATGCCGTGCCGTCGATCTGGTACACCAGCGATTCTAGGGTGATCGCGCTCATGGCTGCTCCTCATTAACCCCTGTTAAAAAACCTCAAAAAGATAAAGCCCGCCGAAGCGGGCTTTAGCGTAGCGGTTTTACACCGACAACTCGATCAGCAGCTTGTTCAGCCTGCGCACATACGCCGCGGGGTCCTTCAGGCTAT
This sequence comes from Pseudomonas typographi, assembly GCF_014694385.1. Classification (GTDB taxonomy): domain Bacteria; phylum Pseudomonadota; class Gammaproteobacteria; order Pseudomonadales; family Pseudomonadaceae; genus Aquipseudomonas; species Aquipseudomonas typographi. The sequence continues at coordinate 100,366 of NZ_JAAOCA010000018.1, forward strand.
CACCCGCCGCCAAGGCGGCCTGGTCGAACAGGATATGGGCGAAATCGTTGAAACGGTCTTCGTCAGGCTCGGCATCGAGCTTTTCGATCAGCGGGTGGGCTGGGTTGAACTCGAAAATCGGCTTGGAATCCGGCACTTTCTGCCCGCTCGCCTCGAGGATTTGGCGCATCTGCAGGCCCAAGTCCTGCTCACCGATTGCCAGGATCGCGGGCGAGTCAGTCAGGCGGTGAGACACCCGCACTTCGCTCACGGATTGCTCCAGGGCGCCCTTCAGGCGCTCCACCAAGCCCTCCTTGCTCTTGGCGACTTCTTCCTGGGCTTTTTTGTCTTCTTCGCTGTCGAGCTTACCCAGGTCCAGGTCGCCGCGGGCAACATCGACCAGGCCCTTGCCGTCGAAATCGGTGAGGTAGCTCATCAGCCACTCGTCGATACGGTCGGTCAGCAGCAGCACCTCGATGCCTTTTTTGCGGAACACCTCCAGATGCGGGCTGTTCTTGACCTGGGCGTAGCTTTCGCCAGTGAGGTAATAGATTTTGTCCTGCCCTTCCTTGGCACGCGCCAAGTACTCGGCCAGCCCCACGGTCGGCTCACCGCTGTCATCCTGGGTAGAGGCGAAACGCAACAGGCCGGCGATCTTTTCCTTGTTGGCGAAGTCTTCGGCGGGGCCTTCCTTGAGCACCTGGCCAAAGTTCTTCCAAAAGGTTTTGTATTGCTCCGGCTCGTTCTGTGCCAGCTTCTCGAGCATGTCGAGCACGCGCTTGGTCAACGCCGACTTCATCGAATCGATGATCGGGTCTTTTTGCAGGATCTCCCGCGACACGTTCAGCGACAGGTCGTTGGAATCGACCACACCCTTGATGAAGCGCAGGTACAGCGGCAGGAACGATTCGGCCTGGTCCATGATGAACACGCGCTGAACATACAGCTTAAGGCCGCGCGGCGCCTCACGCTGGTACAGGTCGAACGGTGCCCGGGCCGGTACGTACAGAAGCGAGCTGTACTCCAGCTTGCCTTCGACCTTGTTGTGGCTCCAGCTCAGCGGGTTCTCGAAATCGTGGCTGATGTGCTTGTAGAACTCTTGGTATTCCTCGTCCTTGATCTCGGCGCGGGGGCGGGTCCACAACGCGCTGGCGCGGTTGACGGTTTCCCACTCCGGTTCGGCCGGTGCAGCTTCGCCCTCGGCGGGCGCCTGCTCCTTGGGCAATTCGATAGGCAGGGCGATATGGTCGGAGTACTTCTTGATAACGTTGCGCAGGCGCCAGCCATCGGCGAATTCGGTTTCATCGGCCTTCAGGTGCAAGACGATACGGGTACCGCGCTCGGGCTTGTCGATGGTCGCGACCTCGAACTCACCCTCGCCGCGCGACGACCAGTGCACCGCCTCGCTGGCGGGAAGGCCGGCACGGCGGGTGTAGACGTCAACCTGGTCTGCGACAATGAACGCCGAGTAGAAGCCTACGCCAAATTGGCCGATCAGGTGCGAGTCTTTTTTCTGGTCGCCCGTAAGGTTCTTCATGAAGTCGGCGGTGCCTGACTTGGCGATGGTACCCAGGTGCGTGACCACTTCATCGCGGCTCATGCCGATGCCGTTGTCATCAAGGGTGACGGTGCGCGCGTCCTTGTCGAACGACACGCGAATCCTTAGCTCGGCGCCACCTTCGAGCAGCTCAGGCTTGGCCAACGCTTCGAAACGCAGCTTATCGGCGGCGTCGGAAGCGTTGGAGATCAATTCGCGCAGGAAGATTTCTTTGTTCGAATACAGCGAATGGATCATCAGGTGAAGCAGTTGCTTCACCTCTGTCTGGAAGCCCAGGGTTTCTTTTTGAGTTTCCACGCTCATGCTCTTGTCACTCCGATCGGATGGCTCTGGCTATTGGGTCGGTACCGGTTACCCGGCGCGATGACAAGCAAATGGGGCCCGCGCCTTTCAATTTCAAGGCCTTGAGCGCGATGAAAATACCCTTACGTATCCATTAGTTATAAGGGCGAAACAATTGAACCTATGGCGCGCTCCAGGTTCTGAAAGGCACAAATCACCATAAGGAGAAACACCCATGAGAAAAACACTTGCCACTGCCCTGATTCTCGCTGCTTCACTGGGCCTGGCCGCCTGCGACAACGCCTCCGACAAGGCCAAGGACGCGCAGGACCATAAGGAAGCCGCCCAGGAGCAGATGGACAAAGCCCAGGAGCATCTGAACGACGCGGCGAAAGAAAACGCCGAAGGCAACAAAGATGCAGGCCAAGCTCAAGAAAAGGCCCAGCAAGAAAGCACGCCGGCCCCGGACAGCACAACGCCCAAGCAGCCGTAACCGCCTACCGCCAGCCGCCCAACGCGGCTGGCGGTGGCAGGCTCAGGCCTTGCGCAAGGCTTGGGCCCCGATCAGCCGGTCGCATAGCGCCGCCACTGCCAGCGACACAACCACCGGCACCAGCCAAGCCAGGCCCTGCTCGGATAACGGCAAGTGCTCGGCCGCCTGCGGCAGCCAAGCGTCGAGCCGAGCCACCTTGAGCGCATCGACCATACCGAACGCCAACGACACCAGCATCACCGGGCCGACCACCACCTGCGGCGAGCGCCAAAGCCGATGGCAGAAACTCAGCGCCACCAGCACGATGCAGGGTGGGTAGATCGCGGTCAGCACAGGCACCGAGAAGTGGATCAGTTGGGTCAGGCCCAGGTTCGACACCAGCAGCGAGAAGCCTGCCAATAACACCACCAGCGCCTTATACGAAACCCCAAGCAAGCCCCCGAAGTACTCAGCACAGGCGCAGGTCAGGCCGACCGCGGTCACCAGGCAGGCCAACGCGATCAACACGGCCAAGAACCCGCTGCCCAGCGTACCGAAGGTTGCCTGTACATAAGCGTGCAGCACTTGCGCGCCGTTGCTGGCGCCGGCGGCGATCGCATGGCTACCCGCGCCCAGGCGGAATAAGCTGACGTAGACCAACACCAGCCCCAAGCCCGCGATCAGGCCGGCGATGATCGCGTAACGGGTGATCAGGTGCGGTGCCTGTACCCCACGGGAACGGATGGCATTGACGATGACGATACCGAACACCAGTGCACCCAAGGTATCCATGGTGAGGTAACCATTGACGAAACCCTGCGAGAACGGCGAGGCGGCATAGGCCTCGATGGCCTCGCCCACCGGCCCTGCGGGCAGCATGAACGCCGCACCACCGAGCACCGCCAGGGCGGCGATTTTCAGCGGCGCGAGAAAGCGCCCTACCGTGTCGAGCAACCGGCCAGGGTACAGCGACACCCATAGCACCAGCAAAAAGTAACCCAGGCTATAAAAAACAGCGGTAGCGGCCCATCGCCGGTCAGCGGTGCCACACCCACCTCGAAAGACACCGTGGCCGTGCGCGGCGTGGCGAACAGGGGCCCAACGGACAAATAACACACTACCGCCAGCAGCGTGCCGGCCGTGCGCCCGATGGGCGAGTTCAGGGCATCCATCGCACCGCCGACCTTGGCCAGGGCGATGACCGTGATCACCGGCAAACCCACGGCAGTGATCAAAAAGCCAGCGGCGGCGGCCCATACCCAGGGCCCAGCGTGCAGGCCGACAATCGGCGGGAAAATGATATTGCCAGCGCCCACGAACAGGGCGAAAGTCATAAAACCAAGCGCCAGGATATCCTGGCCTTTCAACACGTTCATTTGTTTGCAAAACCACACTGCGAAAGACGTCTGGGAAGGGGCTTGACCTTGTGGGTTGGCTGAAGCGGTGCGCCCACGTAGGGCGCCAGGCCAGCCTGCTCTTATGAAGCGGCCAGCGCAGGGCGGCAAGCCTACCGCAAAACCCCCGTCCGCGCACCTTTGCGGGGCACCAGTAGTCGCAATCCGGCCTTTGGCGCCTCCTTTCAGAGCATTCCTGAAGAGCGACGCCGATTTCGGCCGGCTGTAGTATTTTTTTACCCTGGTAAAACTTGTCGAAAAAACAAGGGTCTACCTGCGTACCGCTTAACGCGCATTGTTTCAGAGGTTGACGCAACATGAGTGCAATTCTGGTAGCGCATTTCCACGCACGTGACGCCGAGGGGCGCGTCTACCCGGTGCATGAATTTCATGAGTTGCCCCAAGCCGAAGACGGCAGCCAGCCCAGCGCGCCGGTAGTCACTTATCGCCTGGCCATTGGCGAACGGGTGACGCACCTGGGCGATGACCGTTTCAAACTGTTGCGAAGCGGCGTCGAACTTACCCGGGATCTTCCATGAGCCCTCCTCGCCCAATGCCCTGATGCGGTGTGGTAGGCGTCCGCACGAGCATTGGCCCGTACCTTACGGGCCATAGCCACGCTCTGGCGGGGCGCGGCTACGCGGCCCGGCCGCAAAAGGCACCGCCGAAAATTGTCTAGCCAAGGCCTGAAACACCCCATTAGCATGGGGGCTGTTCGGTAAGGACGCACCCCATGCACTTGCGCCACCTCGAAGTGATCGATGCACTGCTGCGCACCGGCACCGTTAACGCGGCGGCTGAATGGTTGGGCCTGGGCCCTCTGGAAGTAGAAAGCCGGCTGGCCGAAACCGAGCGCGACAATGGTGTGTTGTGGTTTTCCCGCAGCCGGGGGCGCTTGCAGCCCACCCCTGACCTGCTGGCCCTGCAGCCCCATATTCAATACGTACTGGGCGGGCTCGAACCGTTGCGCCGGCAGGTCGAAGCCCTGCGCGAGCATCAAGCCCCGCCACTGCGGCTGATGTGCAGCGAACCGTTGGTGGCGCACCTGCTGGCGCAGAGTGTGGCGGCGCTGCGCAAACGCTTTCCCGACGTCACCTGCCAACTGGCCAGCGATGCATTACCGGCGATGGAGCACGCCTTACTGCTGCACGAATGCGACCTGGCGCTGGCCCTCGAACCGGCCGAACACCCCCACATCCATAGCACCACCCTGGCCGTGGGCAAGGTGCACTTTCTCGCGCCCCATGGCTGGTTGGGCCCGCGCCAGCGCCATATAGGGCTGGCCGCCCTTGCTGGGCAAGGCATGCTCGGGTTGCAGCAGCCCGATGGGCTGGCCATCGCTTTGGAACAACGGTTGCGCAAGGTCGCACCGGCACCGCGGGTGCGTATCCGTGTGCAAAGTTACCAATGGCTGCGGGCAATGGTGGAGGCCGGCGAAGGGTTGGCCCTGGTCGACCCCTTCACGGCGCAAGCAGCGCGCGCCAGCGGGTTGGATGTATGCCCTGTTTCACCGGCAATCGATGTGCCGGTGTATGCCCTCACCCGCCATGGCCAAGCGCCGCAGGGCGCGGCCATGCGCGCACTGTTGGAGATCGTCACGGAAAAAGCGGGTAGCGCCGGCAACTGAACGAATCAGAGCTGTGCCCAGAGCGCCGGCCCGCCGGCGGCCTTGGCGATCACTTCGAGGCGCGCGGCGTGCTCGGCCAGTTCCGCTTCGCTGGCCATGATGACCCGGGAAGGCTGGCGGCTGGGTGGCAGGCGGCGGATGGTACTGACCTGGTTGCCGGCCCCGTCGTTGTCGCCACCACTGCCGGCCAGCGACAAGCTGGTTTGCCCGCCGGTTATGGCCAGGTACACATCTGCCAGCAGCTCGGAGTCGAGCAAGGCGCCGTGCAAGGTACGCTCCGAGAGGTCGATACCATAACGCTTACACAGCGCATCGAGGCTGTTGCGCTGGCCGGGGTGGCGGGCGCGGGCCACCGCCAACGAATCGATGATGGTGCAGTACTGGCTGATGTCGGCGCGGTCGTGCTGGCCAAGCAAGGCGAATTCGTTGTTCAAAAAGCCAATGTCGAACGTCGCGTTGTGGATGATCAGCGTGGCGCCGTGAATGTACGCGTAGAACTCATCAGCGATGTCGGCAAAGCGCGGCTTGTCGCGCAAAAACTCGCTGGTGATACCGTGCACGCCGATGGCGCCGTCGTCGCTTTCACGGTCTGCCTGCAGGTACACATGGAAATTGTGGCGGGTCAGGCGGCGGCGCACCACTTCGACGCAGCCGATTTCCAACACGCGGTGGCCATCGGTCACCGGCATGCCGGTGGTTTCGGTATCGAGGACTACCCAGCGTTCGCCCGGGGTGTTCACTGCCATGCTGCTCTCTTCTCAAACCAGCGCAATACAACGTTAGCGGCGCGACCACACGGCCGCCGCCGTTCATCGCCGGCGAGAATAACATAGAGGTCGCGCAAAAGGCCTACAGCGAGCCAGGGGCGTATCAACGCACCCTCATCATGTTCCGCCAGAAACGGCCTTTTTCCATGATGACCGCAGCGGTTTGCATCAACTGCTCGATGTCGAATGGTTTTTGCAGCAACGGGCCGATGGCCTGTTGAGCTTTTTCCTTTAGCGTATAGCCCGTCATGGTCAACACCGCGACGTCTGGATGGCGCTCAGCAACCACGTGGCCCAATTGCAAGCCATCCATCGAACCTGGCATTTGCACATCCGTCACAACCAAATGGATGGAGTGCGAGCGGCTCGCCAACACCATGAGGGCATCATCGGCGTTTTCGGCCGAATAAGCCTCGTAACCCTCCTCCTTGAATGCCTCGCACATCATTACCCGGATGAGCGAATCATCGTCCACAACCAACACACCTTTCATCTATGCTCCGCTTGCTACGCTTTCACCGCAATTATTTAGCCTACTAACGCTTGTGCTCAATTGCACTGCGTTTTAGACACGCGGCTGTGTACCACCGACCGTGGGCCGATGCCTACCGGGTATTTTTGGCGTGGCGCATTTTCCATGCGCAACCTTCTGCCGGCGTGGCCGGTAGCGCGTACCGCGCCATCACACCGGCGCCACGAACATGCGCGCCCGGCGCCGACCCCGTTCTGCCCTGGGGCAATAATCGGCGCAGCCGCTACCATTGCGCTGGCATAACCTATTGCGCAAACCAAGCCTCAAGGTGAGTGCACCGCCGGCCCGGTTGCCAGCGGCGATGGTCGGGCTTAAATGCTTCGCATCGCTAACTTGATGTACGAACACTGGCCCGCGGCCCGTGGCAGCGCCGAACTGCCACCGGATAACGGCGCGCCGGCTACATCACACAACGAAACCCCATGTGGCCAGTGCTGCTGTCGGGCGTATTGTGGCTGCGGGCCGAAAGGCGGTATCGGTTGCAGTACGACGCATGGCACAAGTATGAGCCACCCCGGATCACCCGCGAGGTGCCCTGTGCCGGGCCGCCAGGGTTATGCCGGTGTTGTGGCGATGCGTTCGAATGTGCGTGATGGCTCCAGTAGTCTGCACACCATTCCCAGACATTACCGAGCATGTTGTACAGACCATAACCGTTGGGTTCGAAACTATTGGCCGGTGCTGTGCCGACGAAGCCATCTTCGCCGCTGTCATGGTCCGGAAAACGACCTTGCCACACATTGCAGCGATGAACGCCGCCTTGCACCAGTTCATCGCCCCACGGAAACAGCCCCCCCACGCGGCCGCCCCGGGCCGCCGCCTCCCACTCGGCTTCGGTTGGCAAACGCTTACCGCACCACTGCGCATAGGCGCTGGCATCGCGCCAGGACACATGCACCACCGGGTGTTGGGCGCGCCTAGCCACTGTCGAGCCCGGCCCCTCCGGGGCTCGCCAATAAGCACCCGGTACTCGCTTCCACCAAGGCGCCTGCGCCACCGAGGGTGCTTGCGTGTCCCCCAACAAACCCGCAAAAACGAACGACTCACCAAAACGCTCAGCGTCCGTACGAAACCCCGTGGCCGTGACGAAAAGGGCAAACTGCGCGTTGGTCACCGCGGTAACGTCCATCAGAAAGCCATCGACCCAAACGTCCCGTACCGGGCCTTCACCGTCGCCCGCATTGCACTGCGGCCCTTCGCCCCCCAGCCAGTAGCTCCCGGCAGGTATCGCCAGCATCTGCCCGTCACTGCCCGCCCCGGTCATCAGCACCTTCGCTTCGGCTAAGGGGGCTTCGTTTCTTTCTCGTGAAGGTGTGCAGCAACTGCGCGTCATGGGTACTCCACCGACGAGGTGCGGGCGGTCGACAAATACTGTTCCAGCTCAGTGATGACCTGTGGGTGCAGGCTCGCGATGTTGTGGGTTTCCGAGGGGTCTTGTTTCAGGTCGTACAATTCCAGCGGGGCCCCGGCACTTAGGCGGATCGCCTTCCAGTTATCGCGCCGGACCGCCTGGCGAAATTCCGGCTCATAGGTTTCCCAGTAGAAATACCTAGGCTTTAAACGGGCGCCGTCATTACTGAGCAATGGGCTGAAATCCACCCCATCGGTGGTACTTGCGGTGCCACCCGCCAAGGCTAGCGCCGTGGGCAAGAAGTCCGGGAAGTACACCGGCTCGTCACTGGTGCTGGCGGCCTTGATGGTGCCGGGCCAGCGCACGATGAACGGTTCGTGGATACCGCCCTCATAAAGGTCTCGCTTATAGCCTCGATAGCGCCCGCTGGATGCGAAAAACTCAACGACGGCTGTTTGCTCGGGCGTCGCTTCGGAACGTGCGCCGTTGTCGGATGCAAAGAACACCACGGTGTCTTGATCCACGCCCTGCTCTTTGAGGGTCCGCAGCACGCTGCCGATACCCTGGTCCATCAGCTCGATCATCGCCGCATAGGATTTCTGGTCCTGCGTCCAGGGTTCACCGGCAAAGGATCCGTAACTGGGCGAAATATACGGGCTATGCGGCGCGGAATAACCAAGGAACAAGAAGAACGGTGCCGTTTGGGCGGCGTTTCTACGAATGAAATCGCAGGCATCATCCGTGCACAGGTCCGTCTCGTAATGGGCGGCGGTCTGCCCCAGCGCCTGCGGGATATCGACCAATTCGCGCTGGTGGTAGCGCTGGGTGGGAAAATACCCCTGGGTCGATGGCGCCTGAATGAGCCAGCCGCGAAACTCGTCAAAGCCATGGTCCAGGGGCGTCGCCCCGGGGTCATAGCCGTCCAAGTGCCATTTGCCCATCAACCCCGTGTGGTAGCCCAGAGCCCGCAACTGCTGGGCAACGGTGATGTCTTGTGGCTGCAAATTGGTGCGCCGTACACGCTCGCTGCCCTTGCTGCCGACAATCCCGCCGGCCAACGCAAAATTACCGCGTATCCGGCTGTGGCCGGTGTTCAAACCGGTCATCAGCGTGCAACGAGAGGGCGAACAAATCGGCGCCCCGGCGTAGGCCTGGGTGAATAGCTTGCCCTCCTGCGCCAAGCGGTCGATGTTCGGGGTGCGCAGCCGCGTCTGGCCATAGCAGCCAACGTCGCCGATGCCAAGGTCATCGGCCAGAATGAAAATGATATTGGGTGCTTTGCGGCGTTCGCTGGCAAGGGCCGGGAGTGTGGCCAGCGCCAGGGCGGTGCCGGTAAGCTGCAAAAAGCGGCGGCGATCGAGGTCGTACATTGAATCACTCATGCGGTAGGTTCCTGGCTCAGAAGTCGTAACGGGCAGTGACACCGAGCGTGCGCGGGTCGCCCACGAACGAGACGAAACCGCCGTTGTTCTTGTTTGAAAGCCCCGTGTAGTAGCGGCGGTCAAATACGTTTTTGGCCCACAGCGACACGTCCCACTGGCCTTTTGGCAGGGTGCCGCGCAGGCCCGTGCTCAGGTTGACCAGCTCATAGGCCGGTAACTGCGCATAACTGGAATCGTCCAGTGTTCCTGGTGCCTTGCCGCGATACGAGTAACTGCCAGTCACGTAGGGCACTAGCCCGCCTTCGAGATTCCAGTGGTACTCGGCATTGATGTTGCCGATCCACTTCGGCGCGTTGGCCACGGTGTGGCCGGTGAGGTCACAGGTCTTCGGCGCATTGGGCTGGAAGCTGACTTCCGTTGGGCAGGGGGCGTCTTTGTAATCCAGGTAAGTGACGTCGTTGTAGGAACCATTCAGGTTGAGGGTGAGGTTGCGCAACGGCAGTACCGAGGCATCGAACTCGATACCACGTGAGCGCACACTGCCGGCGTTGGTCAAGTAAAACGAGGTGCTGGCGACATCATAGGCATTGGTTTGGTACCCATCGACCTGGGTCCAGAACACATCGGCATTGAAGATGAAGCGGTTGTTCCAGCCACTGGTCTTGATGCCCAATTCGGCGTCATTGGCGCGTTCGCTGCCCACCAGAAGGCTGTTGGCCCCGGCCGTGGGGGCGCTGGCGACCGTGAGGTTGATACCGCCAGATTTTTCGCCATGGGCCAACGAGGCATACCCCATCACCTGGTCGGTAAAGTGATAATTCAGGCTCAGCAGCCCGGACGGGCTGAACGCGTGCAAGCCGATGCCGCCTGAATCGTAAGCGCCGACCTGCGCGCGCCGCGCAGAGGCTGCCGCCCCACTCACCGCCGCGCCGCCGACAGGCGCATCGCGGTCGACCCAGCCGCTTTTCTCTTCGTAAGTACCGCGAATCCCTGCGGTGAAATCCAGCTTGTCGGTCAAGTGCCAGGTGCCCTGTGCGAACAACGCGAAGCTGTCCACATCGATATGGCCATGGCCATAGGACGAGACATTATTGAGCGCACCGTCCGCGGTACCGGTCCAAATGTCGGCTTTCGGCCCATAGTCGGTGAACGATCGGTTCTTCAGGCTTTGGCCAAAGTAGTAGGCACCTACCACGTAATCGAACCTATCGCCTTTGGGCGAGGCCAGCCGTAGCTCCTGGGACCATTCGCGGTCACGCACATCGACACCTGTGCCGTAATAAGCGGCCACATCCAGCCCATCATCGTTACTCGGTTTGAAGTTCCAGGTGCGATAAGAACTGATGCTGGTCAGTGTGAAATCGTTATCCAGTTTCCAGTTGGCCTCGGCAGAGAGCCCGCTTTGATGCACGCTGATGCTCTGCCCCGAATCGATGTTGACCTTGCGCCCATATACCAGATGCGCGCCGGCGGCGGCGGCCCGTTGCTCATAACGGTTAACCCCGTTGATAGTCGGGCCGGTGCTGTAGAGCGGGAAGGTACCGCTGCTGGAGTCTTCGTCGTTATAGCTGGCGATCAAGCGCAGGCTGAATGCATCACTGGGTTTGTACAGCAATTGCCCACGCACACCGTTTCGCTCGCCGCCGTTGAGTTCGTGGCCGTCATATTCGTTCTTGATGTAACCATCGTCACGGGTACGGGTGGCGGAAAGCCTACCCGCCAAGGTGTCGCTCAAGGGCCCGGAAATCGTAGCGCGCGTTTGAAAATAACCGCGTTGCCCGGCGGACACTTCAACGGTGCGTTCCGGGGTAAAGGTCGGCGCCCGGGTGCTAACGTTGAGCACGCCCGCGGTGGTGTTTTTGCCGAACAACGTGCCCTGCGGCCCGCGCAGCACATCGATCTGCTCGATGTCCAACAGGTCGAAAGCTGCCATGCCGGGCCGGCTCAGGTAAACGTTATCCAGGTAAACGCCGACACTCCCCTCCAAGCCATCGCTCGCGGCATTGTTGCCGAGGCCGCGGATCGCCACGCTGGACTGCCGCGGATGAACATAGGCAACGGTGGTGCTCGGCACCAGTTGCTGGATGTCTTGGATGCGATAGTTGCGTTGGGTTTCCAGGGTATCGCCGCCAAGCACACTCATGGCGGTGGGCACGTCCTGAGAACGTTCTTCGCGGCGGCGCGCCGTTACCGTCACGGTTTTCAGTGCTTGCGCCGGGGCGGCCACCGGTGCCGAGGCGGCACCGGCCGGGCCTTGGCGGATGCTCACCGCGCCACTATCGTCCTGGCTGTAGTGCAAAGGCGTACTGTGCAGGGCGATGCCCAACGCTTCATCGAAGCTCAGGTTGCCAGTGATCGCCGGTGCCGACAGGTTATCCACGTCACGTGGGTCGAATGCGATCAGCCGACCGCTTTGCTGGGAGATAGCCAGCAAAATCGAGCCGAGCGAACCCGCGGCAATCGCAAAATGTTGGCGCTGCTCAGCGGCGTGAACCGCATTGGCCAAGCCCGCAAGCACGCTGCCGCACGCCAGGGCCATGGACAGCACCAAGCCATTGAGCGGCATGCGCGCCGGGTTACAAACGAAGGGTGTACGAAGGTGACTCATCGCGTGGTCCTGGTGGGTGAACTCGCGCTGTTGACGAAATCACCACGCGGTTTTCCAGCGCGGGCCCAGACTCTTTTCATCTAACCTTATGCCGGCTCGAGGGTGATCCAGAAGTCGGTGATGCGGCTCAAGCGCACCGGCAAAATACCGGTGAGCATTCGCAATGCATGCTGGCTGTCGTCCAGCGGAAAAATACCGCTGACCCGCAAGTGCTCCACCGGCGGTGCCACCCGCAATACGCCACGGTGGTACGGCCTGAGCGCTTCGACGACCTGTGCAAGCGTAAGGTCGTTGGCATTGAGCAGGCCCCGCACCCAGTCGCCCTCCCCACCCCCGGCTTGGCCACTGTCGTATAGGCCCTGTGCATTGAAGCGCGCCCAATGCCCGGCCTTCAGTGGCTGGGCCAGGCCCTTGGCGTCGATGAGCTGCACCGGCGATTGTTGCGCCAGCACCCACCACCCGGCAAGTTCTTGGCGCACCAGCACACGCTGCTGGCGCGCGACAATTGTGCCTGCCCCCGTAAGCACCTCGAACGCACGCGGCTGTGGGTGTATATCCAATAGCAACTCGCCCCGTTGCAACACCACGCCTCGCTGCCCCCGACCGAACTGGGGTGTGATCCGGCTGGAAGCGTTGAGCAGCGCCGTACTGCCGTCTGGCAAAGCAAAACTGCGCCGCTCAGCGATACCGGTGTAAAGGTCGCCTGGCCAGGCCCAACCGCTAGTGGCCAGGCGTGACGCCACCCCGGCGCCCAGCGCCAGCCCGGCCACGGCCAAGCTGCCGTGGAGGAAGCGGCGGCGGCTGGACGGCGCGTTAAGGGTTTTGAGTAATTGATCCTGCGGCACATCCTTCAGTGGCGATTGGCGCAGCGCCAGCACGTGCTGCTGGAATTCGGCGATAACCTGGGCGTGGCGCGGGTCTTGAGCCTGCCAGGCCAGAAACGCCTGTTCGCGGGCGGGGTCCGGCTCACCTGATTGAAGGAACGCCAGCCAGTGCGCGGCCTCGCGAATCAGCGCTTGGTCGGGGTTCGCACTCATGGCGCCATCACCGTCATGCAGCGGGCAATAGCCTGCTCCATATGTTGCTGCACGCGGCTTTTGGAAATGCCCAGCTCACGGCCGATTTGCTCATAGGTCAGGCCGCCGAGGCAGCTCTGTACAAACACCGCTTTGCCTACCCCCGGCAAGCCGTCCAGCAGGCGGTCGAGGGCCAGCAGCGCCTCTGTCAACACGGCTTGCTCTTCGGGCGATGGCCAGGTGTTCTCGGGCGTTGCCTTGAGTGTTTCCAGGTAGGCTTTTTCCAGATCGCCACGCCGCCAGTTATCGAGCATCAGGCGCTTTGCGATAGTGGTCAGCAACGCCCGGGGCTCACGGATAGCCTGCGGGTCGCGCAGCCCCAATACCCGGACGAAGGTTTCGGCGGCAATGTCCTCGCCGCTGAACGAACAACCCATCACCCGTGTCACCCGTGCACGTAACCAGGGGTAGTGCTGGGCGAACAATGCCGCCATAAAGGAATAATGCGGATGCCTGGACATCGATGACGGCCCGAACGCGACGATAAACCGCAAATATGGCAGGGCCCCGCATGTACCTGGAAAGAATAAAAAATCATCTCGGGCGGTCGCTATGGAATAAAAACCAGGGCGCGCTTGGCAGTCGAACCACCGGCCCTTTAAGGCGGGATGAATTTAACCCGCACCGCCCCTGTCAACTAAAGGGTACCTACCAGGCGCAGGCGCCCTTTTCACAGGAGACCGAGATGCTTCAACTCACCACTGTTTCCCTCGACGACGCCCAACGGCTCATCCGCTTGGGCATTGCCAAGGCTGAGGAGATCGGCTCGCCCAGCAATATCGCCGTGGTCGATGCCGGCGGTAACCTCGTTGCGCACGTGCGCATGGACGGCGCCCAGATTGGCAGCATCGATCATTCCATCAACAAGGCGTTCACCAGCGTGGCCTGCCAAAGTTCGACCCAGGCATTGGGCGACGATGCCCAGCCCGGCGGGCAATTCTACGGGATTGCAAATTCGATCAACGGCCGCGCCATCATTTTTGCCGGCGGCGTACCCCTCTATCACGGCGAGCATATCGTCGGCGGCGTTGGCGTCAGCGGCGGCAGCGGCGAGCAGGACCAAACAGTTGCCGAGGCAGCCGCCGCGGCACTTTGATTTTTTACCCGTTAACCCTGTGGAGACACTCAAAATGACCACCGTACTGATAACAGGCGCCGGAACCGGTTTCGGTAACGAAGTCGCACTGCGCCTCGCCGCCCAGGGCCTGGACGTGATCGCCGGCGTGGAAATCACCGCGCAGGTGCAAACCGTGAAGCAACAAGCCAAGCAACGGGGGGTGGAACTGCGCGTTGAAAAGCTCGATGTTACCGATGAAGGCGACCGGCAAAAAGCCTGGGAATGGGACATCGATGTGTTGCTTAACAACGCCGGTATTTCCGAGGGGGGGTCGATGGTCGACATACCCGCCGACAACCTTCGGCGCCAACTCGAAGTCAACCTGATCGGCCCCGTGTTGCTGACCCAAGGTATCGCCAAGAAGATGGTCGCCAAAAAGAAAGGCAAGATCGTGTTCATGTCGTCGGTGGCCGGGCTCACGGTAGACCCGTTCAGCGGCGCCTATTCAGCGTCGAAACACGCCGTGGAGGCGGTGGCCGAAGCGCTGAGCAAAGAGCTGCGCGAGTTTGGCATCGAAGTGGCGACCGTCAACCCGGGGCCATTCCTGACCGGCTTCAATGACCGCATGTTCGAAACCTGGAAGAACTGGAAAGACGACGCCTCCAAGCGGCTGTTCAACTATGCCGACATTGCTTTTCCACACGAGCAATACGACCCTGAGCCGGTATTCAAAACAACCGTTGGCGTGATCACCGGTGAAATCAAGACGTACCGCAATGTCGAGCCGAAAGAAATCATCCCCCAGCAGCGTGAGCAGCTCGATGCCGCGTGGCAGCGCAAGGTAGACGACCAACTCGGCACCCGGTTCGAACTGGTGCAAAAAGCCTATGACATCGAACCCGAAACGCCGGTTGCCCCCTCGGCGAAGCAGTAACCCAGGGCTCAGCGGGTAAGGCGCTGCACGCCCTGCCCGCCAGCAAAACCCCGCGCCAACCTGAAAAACACCGGCCAAGCCCGCTTGCGTCAGCCCAATGCTTGCAGGCGCCGGGCTTGGCGTTCGATCAGGTATTCGATGTCCGCGATATCAACCGCGCTCAATACCGGTGCCGGCAGCCGCAACGTAGCGCAGGCGATGGCCCCGCGCAGGGCGAGGATGTGCTTACGCACCGCCAGGCCAAGCCCGGGCTGCTGCTCGTAGCGCACCAGCGGAAGGTAGGCATCGAATAAATCCCTGGCCCGCTCCGCCGCCCCCGCCTGCCAGGCGGCGAGCACCTCGGCCATCATTTCTGGGTAGGCAAAGCCGGTCATCGCGCCATTGGCGCCGCGCGCCAGTTCATCGGGCAAGAACATCCCGCCATTGCCCACCAGAATACTGATCGGTCGCATGGCGCCGCTGGCCTGGGCATTGCGCAACTCGCTGAGCTTGTTCAAGCCTGGCCAATCCTCATGCTTGAGCATCACACAGTTGGGGTTGTCAGCGATGATCTGCATGAGCGTCTGTGGGCTGATGGTGACCGTCGTGACAAGTGGAAAATCCTGTAGCACAAAGGGCGTATCCTTGCCGATCGCCATGGCCACTTGGGTGAAGTACCCGCGGATCTGCGCATCGCTTCGCAGGTGGCTGGGCGGTGCCACCATCACCCCGGCCGCGCCGGCGGCCATCACCGCCGTGCTCAGCTCGGCCATCGACGCCAGCCCCGCATTGGGCAGGCCCACCACCACGGGCACACGCCCGGCGACGCGGGCAAGCACGCATTCGACGAACGCCACGGATTCACCCACGGTCAGTTTCGGCGCTTCGCCCATCATCCCCAGCAACGTCAGCCCCGTGGCGCCGCGCGCCAGATAGAACTCCACCATGTTCTCGGCGCTGGTCAGGTCCAGCTCCCCGGTGGCCTTGAAGGGCGTGACACAAATGATGAACACACCGGCGGCCGTTTCGTCCAAACGCTTCACAGTGCCACCTCGCGGCGTGCCGGGCTGGGGCGCAATTGGGGCTTTTGTAAACGCCCTTTACCGGCCTGGTTGACGATACGCTGGCCATCCCAGGCCAACTCGCTGCGTAGGTAAGTGGCGGCCACGCGCACGGCAAAGCGGCGCCCCTCGAAAGAGCTCCAGTTCACCGCCGCTTGGCTCGCCGAGGGGTCGTAAATGAAGGCGCCCGGTTCCAGCACGGTGATATCGGCATCTTTGCCGGCCTCAAGCGCGCCCTTGCTCTGCAACAGAAAAAACTGCGCCGGGCCTTGGCATAACAGGCGTACCGCCATCAACGGTGACACACCGCGCTCCAAGCAGCCGGTCCACAGCGCCGGCACCAAGGTTTCAAGCCCTGGCCCGCCGGAGGCGTTCTTAAAAATGTCCGGGTCGCCCTTGCGGTCCAGGCCCCAAGACACATGGTCTGAAGAGACGAAATCGCAATCACCGGCGGCGATGTGGGTCCACAACTTCTCGACCTCGGCTTGCGGCCGGATCGGCGGGTAATGCTTGGCCTTGGCGCCCAGGCGCTGCCCGTGCTCCTCTTGGTTGAGCATCAGGTATTGCACGCAGGTTTCGGCGGTCGCCTTGAACCCGGCTTGGCGGTATTGGTTGCACAACTCGAACCCCCGCGACAGCGAAATGTGTACCGCATGGGCTCGGGCACCGGTGGCGGCGCCTAGCTCATAGACCCGGGCCGTGGCAAGGTTCTCGACCAGCGGTGGGTGCGCCCGGCCGAAGGCATCCCAGCCGGTATCCCCGGCGGCCTTTAACCGGGCAATGTTGCTCAGGGTCATTTCCTGATCCTGGTTATGCACACCACAAGCCAGGCCCGAAGGGGCGATACGCAGCATCGCCTCGTAGAGCACCTCGTCGCTGATGCGGGGAAAGCGCAGTGCATTGGCCTCGAACGTGGAGAACTTGAAGGCACAGGCGCCCGCCTCGATCAACCCGGCAATCGCGTCCAGGCCGTCGTGGGGGCGAATGGTGGCGTACAGGCCGATATCGATATGGCAGTCGCGGTTGGCCTGGGCGGCCTTTTCATGGAATCGCGCGGTGCTCCATACCGGTTCGGGCTCATCGTAAGGCATGTCAACCAAGGTCGTGACCCCACCTGCGGCAGCGGCGCGCGACGCCTGGCCCAGCCACTCATGGTTGGCGCTGCCGGTGTGGGTCTGGCCATCGACAGCGCCGGGGACCACCCAGCACCCGCGCCGGTCATGGTGATCGCGTGCGGCGGGTGGCTCGCCCTCGCCCACCAACGCGATCCTGCCGTCGACAGTTGCCACGTAACCGTTTTCGAGGATGCGCGTGGGGGTCACCACCGCACCGCGAATCACCAGGTCGAAATCACTCATGCACGTCGTCTCTGCTAGGGGCCTGAAGCACGCAAGCCTAAGAGCGATACAACCTGCCGGTAAACGATAATAAATAGCCGGCATTGGGCGAAAAAACAGCGCGTGCGCGCCACTGCCGCGCCACGCCGGAGCTCGCCCGGCCCATGGCCAACGGCGGCCGCCAGCGGCTACGGCAAGCACTGCGCTGGCGATAATAATTCGTTCCGGCGCACCGAAAAACTGACCTTTACAGCAAAAGCTCGCCGCCCGTACTGTGGCCTCGAATCGAATGACGGTATGCCAAGAGGTCGACGATGAAACACGCGGTTAAGGCGGTTCTGGCCGTTGGCCTGGGCTGCCTCATGGCCCAGGCGGCACAGGCCGAGGAGTCCGTCCGGCTGGTATTGGATTGGGCCTTCGAAGGGCCACAAGCGATGTGGTCGGCGGCGCAAAAAAGTGGCTGCTTCGGCCAAAAGGGATTGAACGTTACCATCGACCGCGGCTTTGGCTCGGGGGACAGTATCAGCAAGGTCGCATCGGGCTCCTACGCCATCGGCGTGGCCGACTTCGGCAGCGTGCTGGCCTATAACGCGCAACACCCCGATGCACCCTTGATCATCACGTTCATTGTCAGTGATCGCTCATCGGCCTCGGTCAATATGTTGAAAAGCTCCGGTATCACCAAGCCGCTGGATCTACAAGGCAAGCGCATCGCTGACACCCAGGGCGAGGCGAGCCGGATGCTGTTTCCGGCGTTTGCCAAGGCCAACGGTATCGACATGAGCACCGTATCCTGGGTCACCGTCGCACCGAACCTGCGCCAGGCCACGGTGGTGCGCGGCCAAGCCGATGCGGCGGCCGGGCATTTGCTCACGGTGGTCAATGGTTTCGTTTCGGTGGGGGTCAAACGCGACCAAATCGTGAGCATGCCGTTTGCCGAATATGGCGTCGATGTGCCCGGTAATGCCGTGGTGGTCAAACCTCAATGGGCGCAAAGCCACCCGCAACAGATGCGTGATTTTCTCAGTTGCACCGTGGTGGGGATAAAGGCAACCATCGCCGACCCCCAGGCCGCCATCGCCTCGCTGCGCAGTTATAACAGCATGCTCGATGCCACGCTCGAGGCCCAACACCTGGATTTCGCCACCCACGTTGCGGTGCTCACCCCCCATGTCAAACAAAATGGCCTGAGCAACATAGACCCAGCTCGGCTCAATAGCGCTATTGCCCAAATTGCCGACGCCATGGGGTTCGTGGCACCGCCGAGCAGTTCGGTATGGACCGCCGACTACCTCCCTGCACAGAGCGAGCTGGCCGTTAGCAACCCCTGATACCCGGAAACACCGGCGGGGTTGCCAGCGCCGACCCCCCTATAGCGCGGTGCCTGCCACCGCGTGCGGTAAACCGTTAGCCACGTGCCGGTCTCCAAGACCAATCAGAAAAGGCAGCTTGCCCAGGCCCTCGCGCTGTGACCGATCAGCGCGGCGGCAGGCGTTATGGGCCAGTACACCGCCAAGCGACGAGGAGTGATCGGGTGTGAGCATGAGCGAACGTTTGGCCGAGCTATTGGCCTTTGATAGCAAGGGCGGCGCCGAACCGATGGCGGCTTGTGCGCTGGCGCCGGAGGAGCAACGCCCGCCGCACAGCGGGCAACCCTATGTGGACTTGCGCGGTGCCAGCCTGGTTTATGGCAGCGGCGGCGAACAGATGCTGGCCATCGACAGGCTCGATCTGCAGGTGGGCCAAGGCGAGTTCGTGGCCGTGGTCGGGCCTTCCGGCTGTGGCAAATCGACCCTGATGAAGCTGGTGACCGGCCTGTTGCAGCCCGACGCGGGCGCAGTGTTCATCCAGGGGCAGAAGGTCACCGGGCCCGTGCGCAATGTGGGCATGGCGTTTCAGAACTCGACGCTGTTGCCTTGGCGTACCACCTTGGAAAACGTGCTTCTGCCGTTCGAGCTGGTCAAGCCGCACCGCCAGCGCATACGCCGCCACCATGCCGAATACCGCGCCCGAGCCATGCACCTGTTGGATGTGGTGGGCCTTAAGGATTTCGCCGAAAAATACCCGTGGGAGTTGTCGGGCGGCATGCAACAGCGTGCCAATGTTTGCCGCGCACTGGTCCACCAGCCGCCGTTGCTGATGCTCGATGAGCCTTTCGGCGCCTTGGACGCCTTTACCCGTGAGGAGCTGTGGCTGCTGACCCAGCAGTTGTGGCTCAAGCAGCGCTTCAGCGCCATTCTGGTCACCCATGATCTGCGTGAAGCGGTGTTTCTGGCCGACCGGGTGATTGTGCTGAGCAAACGCCCAGGGCGCATCATCCTCGAACGCCGCGTCGACCTGCCGCGCCCCCGCAGCCTGGCGCATACCTACGAACCGGCGTTCAGCGAAATCGTCCATGAGATCCGCGACACAATCCTTGAGGCCCGCGCCTGATGAAAACCTCGACCAACGTTGCTCGGCAAGCCTGGGTGCCCTGGGTCACGACCTTGGCATTGCTGGTGTTGTGGCAAATCGTGGCCATGGTATTGGGCAGCGCCAGCTTGATGCTGCCGGCCCCCACCGCGATCGCCCAGTCCATTGGCCAACACTATGATGTGATCTGGCCCAACGCCTTGCAAACGCTCTATACCACCGGGCTGGGTTTTGGCCTGGCCGTGGCATTGGGCATGGTTTTCGGCTTGGCCATCGGCGCGTCGTCGCTGATCTACCGCGGCGTTTACCCGCTGTTGATCGCATTCAACGCCGTGCCTAAAGTCGCCTTGGTGCCCATCTTCGTGCTTTGGTTTGGCATTGGCACCCTACCGGCGGTAGTCACCGCGTTTTCCCTGGCGGTATTTCCCATCATCGTCAATGTGGCCACCGGCCTGTCGACCATCGATGCAGAAATGGAAGACGTGATGCGCTCGCTGGGCGCCACCCGCTGGGACATCCTGACCAAGGTAGGGATCCCGCGCATGGCCCCCTATTTGTTCGCCTCGCTGAAAATCGCGATTACCCTGGCCTTCGTAGGCTCGGTGTTATCGGAAACCATTGCCTCCAATGAGGGCATCGGTTTTTTAATGCAGGCAGCATCTTCACGTTTCGATGTGCCGCTGGTGTTCGCGGGGGTCATCGTGATTGCCGCCATGGCGGTGATTGCCTACCAACTGTGTGAAGTTATCGAAGGTCGTTTTACCCATTGGGCCAAACGCGGCAAATGAGCGGCCCCGGGGCAGCCACCAGCGCCCTATTAAAATAATAAATTGCTCGCGCATTCTTTTGCCGAACTTGTCGACGCGGCCCATAGGGCCGCCTTTCAAACTGCCGCAATGATCACTTTAACGCCGTGCGTAAGGAACTGACATGTTCGAAGCTGCATTTCAATACTCCAAGGATTCCTGGGGCATTATCCCATTAATGCTGGTGATCTTTATCATTGGCATCGCCGTGATTATCGAACGCTACTTTTTCTTTCGAAAAAGTATCAAAGCCGGTGCCAGCCTGGACGCCGACCTCAGGCATGTGGCCTACCACAACGAAGCCGATGCAAAGCAAGTGGCCGCCCATTACCAGCGCACCGTGCAAGGCCGCCTGGTACAGGCCGCCATCGACTCGCCGAACAAAGCCGAAGCGGCCATGGAGCGTGAAGTGGATGAAAGCATCATGGTGCAAATGCCCTACCTGGATCGCAACCTGTGGGTGCTCGACACTTGCGTGACCCTCGGGCCGTTACTCGGGCTATTGGGCACCATCATCCACATGATCCAAGTGTTCAGCGTGCTGGCGGCCAACAGTTCGCAGAAAGTCAGCTCTGTCACTGGGCCCATCGCCCATGCCCTGGTCGCCACCGCCGTGGGCCTGTGCATCGCCATCACCTGCGTGGTGTTTCTGAACTACTTCAACAAGCGTATCCGTTTGGTCGTCAACCAGATGGAACTGGTCAAATCCATGCTGATCAGCCGCTTCGCGACGATCTAAGGCATTAGCGGAGAACCCCCATGGCGAAGAAGTCGTACTACCTGGGCCACGAAGAAAAGGCACGCATCGAGATCATCCCGATGATCGATGTGATGATGTTCCTGCTGGTGTTTTTCGTGCTCATCATGATCGAAATGATCCAGGGCGCCGGTATTACCCTGGACCTGCCGCAATCCTCATCACAGGACCCTATCGAATCGGTGACATTGAATATCGGCGTGTCCGCCGAGGGCGCAATGTACGTGGACGGCAAACCGGTGGACGACCAACAACTGAGTAGCCGGCTGGCCGAAATGAAGGATACCGGTAAGCTCGACGTGGTGATCGCTGGCGACCGCGGCAGCCATTACGACAGCATCGTGCACGCGATGGACCTGGTGCGCGGCGCTGGGGTCAGCGCCATCGGCCTGGCGACGCAAAAATAATGGGCGCCATGGAAAAGAACCTTCGCAGCGGCGCACTGTGGGCGACGCAAAGCGAACAGGCCCAGCACCGGCATTTGCCGATGCCGCTGGCCATCGGTGGCGCTTTACTGCTGGTGGCCATGGTCATCGGCGCCTGCGTCATGATCGAAGCCAAGCCCGTGGCCGTTGAAGAACCGCCGAAAATCACCCGCGTGCAGATGGTCGAGCTACCGCCGCCGCCACCGCCACCCGCACCGGCGCCGCCACCACCACCGGAACCCGCACCGCCGCCGCCAGAGCCGCCGCCGCCCGCGCCAGCACCGCCGCCGCCCAAGCCGCTGCCGCCACCGCCCAAACCGGCCAAGCCGTTACCGGTGCCAAAGCCCAAGCCGGCGCCAACGCCACCGCTGCCGCAACCGCCGCCACCACC
>NZ_JAAOCA010000190.1 GCF_014694385.1 Pseudomonas typographi
TTGGAGACCTGAACGCATGAGCTGGGGCGCAAGGTTCTGGGGCGCGGACGGCACCCTTCAAATCGATGAGAACTCGTTCACGATCAGGGTGGTTCTTTCCACGCTGGTGACGTTCGCCGCCGGCGCCTCGAAGGGGAACCAAGACTTTTCCGTGCCAGGGGTTGGGCCGTCCAACGGCACTGCCATCGTCATCCCCAATGGGGCTTACAGCAGCAGCCAGATTCAGTTCGAAACCGAGATGCTGGACGGCATCGC
>NZ_JAAOCA010000191.1 GCF_014694385.1 Pseudomonas typographi
GTTGAGCCCATCCCAGACTCTTCGGTCGGCGCATACCTGCCCGAGGAAATCACAACGAGCCTTGCGTATTCCGAATCGATTACGGTGGTTCCGCTGTTGTTTGTGAACTGAAGCCCAAATGTCATCAACTCCACCTCATGACGATCAACCGCATGGTCCCCGAAGCGATGGTGCTGGCCGCGAATGTTCGGGTGTAGTTGTAGACCCGGGCGATGCCGTCCAGCATCTCGGTTTCGAACTGAATCTGGCTGCTGC
>NZ_JAAOCA010000192.1 GCF_014694385.1 Pseudomonas typographi
TTATGTCACGGGCGGCGACTACCTTAGCGACCGCAGGCAAAAGCGTGCTAGCGTTGATGGGCGGCCCGGTCGGGCTTGTCTTCATTGCTGGTGCAGCTGCTCTTTCGTTCGTAGATTTCCGCAGCAGCGCCGACAAGGCGGCCGAAGGCCTGGAGGGCTTGAAAGGGCCGCTCGATGATGTGATCGCCAAGTTCAAGGCACTAACCCGCGACCAGAAGGCCGCTGCGATGGTGAAGTGGAGCGAGGCGGAAGCGG
>NZ_JAAOCA010000193.1 GCF_014694385.1 Pseudomonas typographi
CGATCAGCGCCGCATCGCCCCCGCGCAGCCGGTTGACCTGCAAGGCGATGATCGCGCCCATCTGCTCCTGGCGCTGCATCGAGTTGAACGATCCATGCTTTTCCCGATACGCAGCCCAGGCCAGCATTTCCGCATAGCTCATGTTTTGCCTGAGTTCCGCCACCGTCCGCCCGCCGACTCCGTTCAGCACCAGTTCGTGCTGCAACTCATCGGCGGCCGTCAGTTTTTTACCGGGGCATTGACCTCATTCACGGC
>NZ_JAAOCA010000194.1 GCF_014694385.1 Pseudomonas typographi
TGGTCGTAGCGTCATAGAATTCGCCATTCCAGCGGATGACGTAGGCCTTTAGCTCGATGGCGTCACGGAGGGTCTTGGCCACGTTTCGGGTTTGCGTGGCAGAGGTGCCATATACGTCGATCTGCAGATCGAACCGGTCAGAGTCGGGCCGATCAGCCAGGTAGTTGTCCGGCTCGCCCCCAATCGTCTGCCAAACCGCATAAGGCTTGCTCACCCCTTCCGGGGCCTCGCCGAACGGGTACAGACGGGTGGGCG
>NZ_JAAOCA010000195.1 GCF_014694385.1 Pseudomonas typographi
CGATGCCGTTGGCGATGGAGTAGGTGAAGGGCATGGCCAGTGCGGTGACCAGGGCGGGGGCGGCTTCGGTGATGTCGCTCCAGTTGATTTCGGCCAGGCCCGAGGCCATCAGCACGGCCACGAACAGCAGGGCCGGTGCGGTGGCGTAGGCGGGCACGCTGCCGGCCAGGGGGGCGAAGAACAGTGCCAGCAAGAACAGCACGGCGACGACGATGGCGGTGAGGCCGGTGCGCCCGCCGGCGCTGACGCCCGCGG
>NZ_JAAOCA010000196.1 GCF_014694385.1 Pseudomonas typographi
TTGGAGACCTGAACGCATGAGCTGGGGCGCAAGGTTCTGGGGCGCGGACGGCACCCTTCAAATCGATGAGAAC
This sequence comes from Pseudomonas typographi, assembly GCF_014694385.1. Lineage (GTDB taxonomy): Bacteria > Pseudomonadota > Gammaproteobacteria > Pseudomonadales > Pseudomonadaceae > Aquipseudomonas > Aquipseudomonas typographi. The sequence goes on from NZ_JAAOCA010000196.1 coordinate 74, forward strand.
TCGTTCACGATCAGGGTGGTTCTTTCCACGCTGGTGACGTTCGCCGCCGGCGCCGCGAAGGGGAACCAAGACTTTTCCGTGCCAGGGGTTGGGCCGTCCAACGGCACTGCCATCGTCATCCCCAATGGGGCTTACAGCAGCAGCCAGATTCAGTTCGAAACCGAGATGCTGGACGGCATCGC
>NZ_JAAOCA010000197.1 GCF_014694385.1 Pseudomonas typographi
TGGTGAGTCAGTTCGGCAGCCTGGCCGCAGATCCCTCGATTAACGCGCTTGAGGCGCTCACCGGTGCTGCCGACAAACTGGCCTACTTCACTGCGGCCGACGCCATGGCGCTGGCCGATTTCCCAGCGCAGGCCAGGACATTGCTGGCGGCGAACAGCCAGGCGAACCAGAGATCGGCGCTGGGTCTAGGTTCTGCTGCGGTCGCGGCCATCCTGGGTACCGTATCGCAGTCTGGGGGCGTGCCGACGGGCG
>NZ_JAAOCA010000198.1 GCF_014694385.1 Pseudomonas typographi
TTGAACGCTTCGGCGGCCCTGGAGAAACACAGCCATTTGGGCGCCACATAGCGTGGTGGCCCTGCCGACCGGTCGTCCCGCAAGGGCCCGGTCTTGCCGGTGTCGCGCCCGGCCATCTGCACCACCCACCTCCCCCCTTCAATCGACCGCATCAGGCAGGCACCAGGCATGGCTATTCCCCAGTTTGGTCACTGGAGCTTGGTGCCTGCGCTAATGCGGTTGGACAAATCAGCGCACACGGAGGCGCCCCAT
>NZ_JAAOCA010000199.1 GCF_014694385.1 Pseudomonas typographi
GCTGTGAGGCGTTGAGCTAACCCATACTAATTGCCCGTGAGGCTTGACCATATAACACCCAAGCAATCTGCTGCGGCAGGTTGAGCGGGCGAAGACGCCACAACCGAAAATTCGTGACACTCACACACATCACATACCCGATTCGCTGCCACGTGCAAACGCGGCGGCTACCGAATTTCTTGACGACCATAGAGCGTTGGCACCACCTGATCCCATCCCGAACTCAGCAGTGAAACGACGCATCGCCGAT
>NZ_JAAOCA010000019.1 GCF_014694385.1 Pseudomonas typographi
GCTCAGGGGCTGGCAATGGTTGTTTTTGCTCGAGGGGCTGCCGTCGATCGTGCTCGGCGGCGTCGTGTTCTGGCTGGTGGCCGACCGAATCGAAGACGCGCGCTGGCTTAACCCTGAAGAAAAAGCCTTGATGCGCCAACGCATGCACGAGGATCGCGCCGCGCAGGGGCCCGATGCGCAGGGGCAAGGCCTGAAGGCAGTGCTGGGCCAGCCGGTGACTTGGGTGATGTCGGCCATCTACCTGTTTTTGGTGATGGCCTTGACCGGCCTATTGTTCTGGATGCCACAGTTGATCAAAGGTGCCGGGATCGACAACCCGCTCAATATCGGCCTGCTGTCGATGGTGCCGTACATCGTGGCGGTGTTGTTCAACCTGGCCATGGGCGTGAGCTCCGACCGGCGCGGTGAGCGGCGCTGGCACATGGCGGCGTGCGCCAGCCTCACCGCGTTGGGGTATGGGGTGTGTGCCTTGATGCCGGGGCAGTTGCTGCCCTTGATGGTGGGCATGAGCTTGATCATGGCTGGTATCATCGCTTGGATGCCGATTTTCTGGACCTTACCGCCGCGCTTTTTAACCGGCATGGCGGCGGCGGCCGGCATCGCGCTGATCAACTCCGTGGGCCAGCTCGGCGGCGTTATCGCCCCCTACCTGATAGGCCGGGTGCGCGACCTCACCGGGGTGACCGCGCCGGCGCTGTACTTGCTGTGCGGTGTGTCGGTGCTGGCTGTGGGGCTGATTCTGTGGGGCGTGCCACGGCGCTTTTACCAGCGCTAGGCGCCCCGTGGCGCTGGCTGCACGGGGCGCCCCGCATCAGCCGGCGCCCCGCCGGCTTGATGGCGCGTGTGGCTTGTGGCGTGTGCCTCGGTTAACCTATACGGCCGTTTTTCCCCGTTTCCGAGGTTGCTTCCTGTGTTTTCCCAATTCGACCTGCACGAACGCCTGCTCAAAGCCGTGGCCGAGCTCAAATTTACCGAGCCTACGCCCGTGCAGGTCGAAGCGATACCACCGGCGCTGGCCGGGCGCGATTTGCGGGTGACCGCGCAAACCGGCAGCGGCAAAACGGCCGCCTTCGTGCTGCCATTGCTCCACCGCCTGATCGGCCCGGCGCAGCCCCGGGCGAATATTCGCGCCTTGATCTTGCTGCCCACGCGGGAGCTGGCGCAGCAAACCCTCAAGCAAGTGGAGCGTTTTGCCCAGTTCACCTTTATCAAGGCGGCCCTGATCACCGGCGGTGAAGATTTCAAAGTGCAAGCGGCCATGCTGCGCAAGGCGCCGGACATACTGGTCGGCACCCCTGGCAGGCTGCTCGAGCACCTCAATGCCGGGCACCTGGCGCTGAATGCCGTCGAAGTGCTGGTGCTCGATGAAGCCGACCGCATGCTCGACATGGGCTTTGCCGAGGACGTCGAGCGCCTGTGCGGCGAATGCGCCGGCCGCCAGCAAACCTTGCTGTTCTCGGCCACCACCGGCGGCGCGGCGCTGCGCGAGATCATCGGCAAAGTGCTGAAAGACCCGCTGCACTTGATGGTCAACAACGTCGCCGAGCTCAGCGCCAATACCCGCCAGCAAATCATCACCGCCGACCATTCGGCGCACAAGGAGCAGTTGGTGCAGTGGCTGCTGGCCAACGAAACGTACCGCAAGGCGATCGTGTTTACCAACACCCGGGCAATGGCCGACCGCGTATACGGGCATCTGGTGGCACTGGAGCACAAAGCGTTCGTGCTCCATGGCGACAAGGACCAGAAAGACCGTAAGTTCGCCATCGAGCGGCTCAAGCAGGGCGGCGCCAAAATCTTGGTGGCGACCGACGTGGCGGCCCGCGGCCTGGATATCGACGGGCTGGACTTGGTCATCAACTTCGACCTGCCGCACAGTGGCGATGAGTACGTACACCGTGTGGGGCGCACAGGCCGTGCCGGTGGTGAAGGGTTGGCGATTTCGCTGATCTGCCACGGCGACTGGAACCGCATGTCGAGCATCGAACGCTACCTCAAGCAGCAGTTCGAACGCCGCGTGATCAAAACGCTCCAGGGCAGCTATAGCGGCCCGAAGAAAGTCAAGGCGTCGGGCAAGGCCGCTGGCAGCAAAAAGAAAAAGGTCGAGAAAAAAACCGCCGCCAAGGCGCCGGCTAAACGTAAGCCGGCCGCCAAGCCCCTGGCCAGTGCCGATGGCCTGGCGCCGCTGAAAAAGCGCTGAGTAGCCTCGGCTTAAAGTTCGTGCCCCGTTGGCCGACATAGGTTTTACGGGGCAGTTCTTCATCCACGCAGCTGCTGCGGCGGCCGGGCTCTATGCTTCGGGCCCGCCGTCGGTCGTGCTGGGGCTGCGTGCAGTTGAATGTGCGCTGAACGGCCGCATCTATTGAAGTGTGTTTCCATTGGCTAGGGACTATGATTGCAGTTAAGGCGGCAGTTGGTTTCACGGCCGCGCAGTTGACCCCGAGGGGGGCTTTATGAAGACAAATCTGTTCAACTGGTTACATGATCTGGGCGTGGCGTTGGGGCTGATTCCGCCTCCGCTGCATCCGGTGCCAATCCCTACCGAAGACGATCGCCGCCGGCAGCAACCACCGCGCCGCTGAGCGACAAGGGCACTTTCGGGCACTTTTAAGCTCTATGCAGGGCCTTTTTCCAGCTAGCTTGCCGCCCAATGCCGTTGCCTCGCCCTGCTTATGTGGTTTTTTCTGCGCTCCTCGCGCTGGCCGGCTGCACCCGCCAGCAGGGCCAGGACATGATGCAGCAACTGGGCAGCACCCGGCCCCAGGAATTTTTCCAAACCAGCGTCGATCGCATGGCTACCTTAACCATGCAGGATAATTTGGCGAGCCTGTACCTGCTGATGGACAAGCTGTACCGGCGCAACCCCGCGCAACTGCGTAAATCCGGCTTTATCGATGCCACTACGGCCGAACGGCAAGTGCGCCAAGCTATTGAGCTGCAACAGCCGCTGCCGCAATTGGGCGGGCGCAAAGACCTGGCTGCCCTGAGCTATTCACTGGGCCCGGCGTTTCTGGGTGATAGGGTCGGCGCGTTCACCTATGCCATCGGCAGCATGATCGTCACCGCCCACGGCAACCGCCTACAGTTCTACATCACCGATGCCATTGACCCGCGCTTCGTCAATAATGCCGCGCGCAACATCGAAAAGGCCACTTGGATGCTCAGCCAGCGCCAAGGTAACAATGGCGCGCCGCTGCTGTTTTCCAACGAAATCTCCGAAGCGGGCAGCAACCTCAGTTTTGCCACTGAGTTCGGCAAAATCACCGCGCGTTTGGACTTGCTCGCGCAAATGCTGGATGAGCGCTACCGGCGTATCGGCCTTAACTATGCGCAAAGCCTGCTGTTCATGAACTTTCTACCGGTGCAATGAACCCGATGCGCTACGCAGCAGCGCCAAGTAGCGCTGCGCCCCAATGCCCAGCGGGTGTTCCTTGGACCACACCACATCAACCCACAGGTTAAGCTGGTTGCTCATGTTCTCGAAGGCGATCACCTGCAAAGTGCCGTCGGCCACCAGCGGGCGCACCAGGGTTTGTGGCAGGTAAGCCCAGCCGAGCCCGGCCTGCACCAAGCTCAGGGTGGCCAGGTAGTTATCGGTTAGCCAGTGCTGGCGCGACAGCAGTACTCGCGGTGCGGCGCTCTCGGCCCGCTGGCTGGCCACCACGATCTGGCGGATGCTGGCCAAATCATCGCCGCATAGCAGCCCTTTGCATGCCTGCAACATCGGGTGCCGTGGTGCGATCACCGCCACCAAGGTTTCGCTTGACAGCTCCTGGAAATCTTCGCGCTCGTCCATGCCGGGCCGTTCGAACACGATCGCCAGTTGCACTTGGGCGCCATGCAGCATGGCCAAGGCATCGGCCTGGGGGGCGCTGCGCACCTCTACCTCCAGCGCCGGAAATTCCTCGGCAAGCTGCGCCAACGGCGCATTCCAGGCGGCGGACACCAGCTCGGGGGCGATGGCAATGGCGAGGCGTTTCTCCAGGCCCTGGTGCAGTTGCAAGGCATGGGCCTGCAGTTGCGCCAATTGCCGGGCCAATTGCCGGGCCTGGTTCTCCAGCGCCAGGGCCGCTGCGGTGGGCAGGGTTTCGCGGCCGCTGCGCACGAACAGTTGCAAGCCGAGTTCGGCCTCCAGGTGGCCGACGGCCATGCTGATTGCCGAGGGCACGCGGCGCAGGTGGCGAGCGGCGGCCGAAAACGACCCGTGGTCTAGCACTGCCAGGAACACCCGCACGCTTTCGCTGGTAAAGGCCATGGCGTACCTATCAATAAAACTGAAGGAAGCTGACTTTTATTATCAGCTCAACGGCGGCATTGTACCGGCTGTTTTCTGCTTGGAGTACTGCAATGCAAGGGGTCAAGCGCAAGGTGGTGTATGTGAGCCTTTACGAGGGCATCGCCATCGCGTTCAACAGTGTTGCCATCGGCTGGCTCGGCCATGACCTGGGCCATGCGGGAGCTGCCGCGGTGTTGGCATCGGTGGTGGCCATCGCCTGGAACCTGGGCTGGAACAGCTTGTTCGAAGCCTGGGAAGCCCGCCAACGCTCGCGCCGGCGCACTGTCACCCGGCGGCTGTTGCATGCGCTGGGTTTCGAGGGCGGCCTGGTGGTGGTTCTGGTGCCGATGTTCGCCTGGTGGTTGGGTATCAGCCTGCTGGAGGCGCTATGGCTGGACCTAGGCTTGCTGGCCTTCTTTCTGGTTTACACCTACGCATTCAACTGGGCGTTCGATGCGGTGTTCGGCCTGCCACGCTCGGCCCATTCAGCGGCAACGTGACAGGGTGTCGCGCAATTCCGCCCAATCACTGGCCCATGAATGTTGCTGCCGGGCAACGTGGCCCGGCAGCAACAGGGACGGTCAACAGGATGCCGCCAACCTCGCGGGCACGCTGACGTTTTAGGGCACTAGCGCTATGCAATCGAACCGCACCTCGGTGGCGACATCAGCGTCGTAGTCCACGTCCTTGCGCTCGAAGCCGAACAGCTTAAGGAACTCGTGCTTGTAGCCGGCGTAGTCGGTGATGGCGAACAGGTTCTCGGTGGTCACTTGTGGCCACAGGTCTTTGCAGGCGCTTTGTACGTCGTCACGCAGTTCCCAGTCGTCCAGGCGCAGGCGGCCTTGCTCGTCGGTTTCGACAGGGGCGCCGCCTTCGGGGTAAAGGCGCTCACGGAACAGGCGGTTAAGTTGCTCGATGGTGCCTTCGTGCAGGCCTTTTTCTTTCATGATCTTGTAGACCATGGCGATGTACAGCGGCATCACCGGGATCGCCGCGCTGGCCTGGGTGACCACCGACTTGAGCACCGCAACCGCGGCGCCGCCGCCGTTCGCTTTCAATTGCTCGTTCAAGCGCAAGGCAGTGGCATCCAGGTCGGCTTTGGCTTTGCCCAACGCGCCGTCCCAGTAGATCGGCCAGGTGATTGACGTGCCGATGTAGCTGAAGGCTACGGTACGCGCACCTTTGGCCAGCACGCCCGCCTTGGCCAGGGCGTCGATCCACAGTTGCCAGTCTTGGCCGCCCATCACCGCGATGGTGTCTTGGATTTCCTGCTCGCTGGCAGGCTCGACCGAGGCCTGGATGATGGTGTCTTTGTTGGTGTCGATGGCGGTAGCGGTGTAGGTTTGGCCGATGGGCTTGAGGGCTGAGCGCTTGAGCTCGCCGGTGTCCGGTAGTTTGCGCACCGGAGAAGCCAGCGAATAGACCACCAGGTCTACCTGGCCGCCCATGTCGTTCTTGATCAGCTCGATGACCTGCTCGCGTGCCGCGTTGGAGAAGGCGTCACCATTGATGGCCTTGCTATAAAGGCCCTCGCGCTTGGCATATTTATCGAAGGCGGCGGCGTTGTACCAACCGGCACTGCCAGGCTTGGTATCAGTGCCGGCTTTTTCGAAAAAAACCCCCAAAGTGTCGGCCTTATAGCCGAAGGCGGCGGTGATGCGTGCCGCCAGGCCGTAGCCGCTGGAGGCCCCGATCACTAGGACTTTCTTCGGCCCGTCGGTGCGCACGCCTAAGGCGCGGGTGGCCTCGATCTGTTCGAGCACGTTGCGCTCGCAGCCGAGCGGGTGCGTGGTGGTGCAGATAAAACCGCGAACCTTGGGGTGGATGATCAACTTATATTCCTCGTCATCGAAAACGCTTGCGGCATCTTAATGGCTAACACCACGAGGGTGAAGGGCCGATGCCGCGGTCTTTGCTTCGATGAGCGATTCCCGTTGCGCGTCACGCCCTCTCAGGAGGCCGGTGCATCGGCCAGGCGATCGCCTTGCAAGGGCGATGCGCCCGCCTCGCGCCAGGTCACCTGGGTGATGCCGTACTTCTCCGCCATGGGTTTGGAGGTTTTCTTGATCTTGTCGTGGCGGTTGCGGGCGATGTGGCCAATGCCCGCGTCACAACTTGCCCAATGCCAGGCTTCAGCATTGTCCATGTGGTCATGGCGCAACACGAAGCTCTTCGGCGAGCCGTGGAGTTGGTAGTCGATGACAAAAAGCTTCGGATTAGGCATCTGCAGCAGTCTCGATAGGTCTGTTAACGATCACACGCTTTAACGGAGCGTGCCGTGCGTCACAAATTCAATCGAATTTCAATTGGCTGGCGTGAACGGTCATGGCTTGGATACAAACTGCTACCCTCGCGCGTGAATATTTAGCGCAGTTGGTCGTTCGGCGGTCGCCCCGGCGGACTTTTATCGCCACCGGCTGTTCTATTTGGTTGGCATGCAAAAGGCTTTGCGAGGGCACCATGTTGAACTTGAAGTTGCACAGCGACGGTGGGGCGCTGCACGTGCTGGTGGTGGAAGACGAAATTCTGCTCAACTGCGTGGTATGCGAAGCCTTTCGGGAGGAAGGGTTCGTGGTCACCGGCGTCAACGATGCCAATGAAGCGATGCATTTTCTCCAGGACCACCCCGGGGAGGTAAACCTGCTGGTCACCGACGTGCGCATGCCTGGCGAGATGGACGGCCTGGAGCTGGGCCACTTTGTCGCCCAGTGGTGGCCGCACATTCCGGTGCTGACGATGTCGGGCTACGCCGGAGATAGGGACCGCCACCCGGTGGGCCCGTTCTTAGCCAAACCCTTTGCCCTGGAGTCGTTGCTGTACAGCGCTACGCGTTTGGTTGCCAAGGGCCAATATTGGCGGGCGGCAGGGCCCACGCTGCGCTGAATCAGCGGTTCAGCGCACGCAGGTACCGGGTCACACCTGGGCGCTCGTGTTGTAGCCAGCGTTCCAGCAGCGTGGTGTTCATCGGCCGGGCCAGCAGGAAGCCCTGCGCTTCCTGGCAACCCATTTCGCACATCGCTTGGTAAACCTGCTCGGTTTCTATCCCTTCGGCCACTACCCGGTAGCCCACGCGCCGGGCCAGGTCAACGATGGCCTCGATCAGGCGGTGGTCTTTGATGTCATGGGCGGCATTTTGTACCAGCGAACGGTCCAGCTTAACTGTGGTCGCTGGAAGCTCGCGCAGGTAAGCCCAGTTGCTATAGCCACTGCCGAAGTCATCGATGGCCACGTCCATGCCAATCGCGCGCAACCGTTCAAGCTGGGCGCGGACCATGCTCGGGTTATCCGACAGGGCACTCTCGGTGAACTCGACCTCGAAGCCCTTCGGCTCGACCTGATGCTGCGCCAGCAAGTCGAGCAACAGGTCGATGAAGGCGGGGCTGCCCAGGTCCGGGGCCGATACATTGATCGCCACCTTGAAGCGGTGGCCCTGCCGTTGCCAACGTGCGGCCTGTTGCACCGCCTCGCGCAGCACCCAGAGGCTCAGAGGGCGAATCAACGCGGTTTTCTCTGCCAAAGGCACGAATTCGGTCGGGCTCACCGGGCCCAGTACCGGGTGTTGCCAGCGCAGCAATGCTTCGACGGTGACGACCCGGCCGGTGGCCACTTCGATGCGTGGCTGATACACCAAGTGCAGTTGGTTGGCGGTGCGAACGGCCTCGGCCAGCGACCCCAGCAGCAGGAACGCCCGCTGCTGGGCAAGGTCCAGGTGGGGCTCGTACCAGCGCCAGCCGGTGCCTTTGGCGCGGGCTTCATCGGCGGCACTGACCACCAGGCGCAACCAGTCCTTTTCGACGTCGTCGCCCAATTGCAGGCGAATTGCGCCGACCCCGGCCTGCGGCTGGATAGGAATGTTGCGGCATAGCAACGGCGCTTCGAAGGCGCTGACCAAGCGCTGGAAGATCACTTCGGGGCTTTCCCGCACATGGGGCGGCAGCAAAAAACCGAAGCGGGTGGGGCTGACCTTATAGAGCGTGGTGTGCGCCGGCAGGTGGGCCTTGAGGGCCCCATGCATCACACCCACCAGCTCTTGAGAGAAACTGTAACCCAGGGCCTTGACGATATCGTTGAGAAAACTTGGCGAAAGCATATCGACCACCGCCAGGCAATGGTCGCCAGCGGGCAATACGGCGGTGATGTCTTGCTCCAGGCGCAGGCGGTTGAACAACCCGGTAGGGCCATCCAGGTAACTGGCGTGGCGCAGCCCCGACAGGCGTAGCATCGCCAGTTGGGCGAAATGCCGCAACATCTGCGCGTCGTGCGCTGAAAGCCGCGGCCGGGGCTGGGTGTCGATGATGCATAAACTGCCCAACCCTAAACCGTCCTCGGTGGTCAGCGGCGCCGCGGCATAAAAGCGGATGTTCGGTGCGCCGGTGACCAGCGGGTTTTCGCGAAAGCGGTCGTCCAGCTGTGCATCGCACACTTGCATCACATCGCCGCTGAGAATGGCGTGCGCGCAAAACGAAATGTCCCGTGCGGTGCCCTGTTGGCATAAGCCGGTGCCGGCACGAAACCATTGGCGGTGTTCGCCGACGATCGAAACCAGCGCAATCGGCACGTTGAAATGCAGGCTTACGGTGCTCACCAGTTGGTCCAGCACCGGGTCCGGTTCGGGGTCGAGCAAGCACAGGTCGGCGACCCGGCCCAGGCGTTGTGCTTCGTTGAAGGGTGTGGGCGCTCCCCGGGCCATGTGTGACTCCTCTCCTGCCACAGCGGTCAAGTGATATTGTATTAACATCATTATGGACAGTAGCACCATGCCATTAGTTGCGCATGGCCCGGCCAGCCCGTGTAGACCAGCGGTATCAACCTACGCAGGTGGCGCCCGCCCGTGCCACCTGCGCGTCTTGCTCGGACTTCACCCCGGACACGCCCACCGCACCTATCACCTGGCCAGCATGCACCACCGGCACGCCGCCTTCGAGCGGGGTAAGGTTCGGGGCTGAAAGAAACGCCGTGCGCCCGCCATTGACCACCTGCTCGTACAGGCCAGATTCGCGGCGGCCCAGGGCCGAGGTGCGGGCTTTTTCGTAGGCAATGTAGGCGCTGCTGGCCGTGGCGCCGTCCAGGCGTTCCAGGCCCAGTGGGTGACCGCCGTCGTCAACCACCGCGATGCTGACTGCCCATTGGTTGGCGAGGGCTTCGGCGCGGGCGGCGGCGAGGATGCGGGTCACTTCGGCGTGGCCGAGAATGAATTTAGACTGCATGGGCAGCTCCTTATTGGGGCGGTGTTTTTTGGGGGCGCAAGCTATACGCGGTGCCGGGCGATTACGTTCGGCATCAGGTTGCGGCTCACAGCGCACCGGCTGATCTTGGCGCGCTATCGCACGCGCCACAAGTGCTATCACCGTGTGTTGTTGCGCGCTGCAGCCACCACCCGCCGCTCAGGCGCTGTTTGTGGTCGCGCCGGTTCATTGCGCAGCGCTGTTCGTGGCCCTTTGGAGGATTAAACCAGGCCATCGATGCGGGCTTGCCGGGGGCGCCATAACGTGACGGCCGTCACAGCGCATGCAGCCTGGCGAAGCGCGACGCCGGGCGATGGGCACTTTTGATGTGGGTCAGTGCCTTAGATCCGTTCGCTATTGATTTTGAACGGTAGTTGGATCCACACTCGGGCAGAGTGAATCCACACTTGCGCCGGACGCGTCAGGTGGTCAACCGCGATGGACTCTTCGCATTGGGACTTTATTCCGGAATTACGTAGGTATGGCGTTTTCACTGATCAGAACAGCGCGCGCCGATGACGGCGAGGCGGTGTATCAGCTTTATCAGCACCCCGGCGGTGCCCTGGCATACCTGGCAGATGCACCCTTGGGGCAAGGGTTGGATGCCGCCGGGTTGATCGGCGCTACCTTGGGCCGGTATCCGTTTTTGGTGGCACAGCGCAACGAGCAATTGGTGGGTTTTGCCTATGCCAGGGCGCATCGTGCCGCGGCGGGCTTTCGCTGGTCGGTGGACGTGGCCGTGCACGCCGCGCCGGGGGAACATCAGGCGGCGGTGGCCACCGCGCTCTATCGGCAATTGGCCGAACAACTGAGCGAGCAAGGCTACCTGGCGTTGTACGTGACCTTGCCGTTGGCGGGCGAAGGGCACATCGCCCTGCATGAACGGCTGGGCTTTGCTCACATCGACTTGGCGGCCGAAATCGACCTGCAGGGCGCATGCGGCAGTTGGTGCCTCACCCTCGATGCGCTGCCGGCCCGGCAAGAGCCGGTGCCATACGGGCAATGGCTGATGCGCCGGGCGACACCGGGCCTGGCCCATTAACAAGGGCTCAATGGTTAACGGTATGGGCGAGCATCACCGATAACTGGCAAAGCGGCCGGCCGCTCTGCTCTTGCCAGATGTTGAAGGCTTCTTGCACCACCGCCACGTCGCGTTGGCTGGTGGGCCGTTTGCTCACGATACCTTGCGCGACCAGCGCGGCGACCACGTCGTCGGTGAGGATGAAGGTGTCTTTGCCCAGCATGCGCAGGCAGCGCGGCGCCGACAGGCCGCCCAATTGGTTGCCGTGCTTGACCAGGTAGCGCCACAGCCCGGTGATGTCGCTGGCGGGCCACTCGGCCACCAGCGCGCCAAAGCTGCCGCGCTCCTGGGCCGCGTCGAGAATCATCTGCGCATTGCGCGGCACGCTCTTGAGTTTGCCGAGGTGGCGGATCAGCCGCTTGTCCTGGGTTAACCTTTCCAGGTGCTCGGCCCCCATCAGCACTACTTTGCGCGGGTCGAAGCCAAAGAACACCTCTTCGAATGCCGGCCATTTGGCATCGACCAAGCTGTGCTTGAGCCCGGCGCGGAATATCCGCAACGTGATGGTGGACAAATAACGGTCGTCGGGGAGGGCGCGCAGGGCGTCACGGCTGCGCGGTTGCGGCAATTGGGCTTGCAGCGCGGCGAGGGAGCCGAAGCGGTTCAGGGCGAACGCCTGCAACCAGGCATAGTCGTGCATCAGCGCGCCCCCAACTGGCTGGCGGTGGTCGCCAAGCGCAGCCCGAGGGCACGGCACAAGGCGATCTCGTGCTCGTCCAGGGCGCGCTTGCCGTCGCTGCCGGCGTGGTGGCTGGGGCCGTACGGCGTGCCGCCGCCGCGCGTATCGAGCAGTGCTTGTTCGCTGTAGGGCAGGCCGGTGATGAGCATGCCGTGGTGCAGCAGGGGCAACATCATCGATAGCAGCGTGGTTTCTTGCCCGCCATGCAAGCTGGCGGTGGAGGTGAACACCCCCGCCGGCTTGTTCACCAGTGCGCCGCTCAGCCACAGGTTGCTGGTGCCATCGAGAAAGTACTTCAGCGGTGCCGCCATGTTGCCGAAGCGGGTCGGGCTGCCCAGGGCCAGGCCTGCGCAATGGGCCAGGTCTTCCACGCTTGCATACACGGCGCCCGCCTGCGGTACGCTGGGGGCGCTGGCTTCGCAGTCGGCTGACACCGCCGGTACGGTGCGCAGGCGGGCCTCAAGCCCGCCCTGCTCGACCCCACGGGCGATGTGCCGGGCCATCTCTGAGGTAGCGCCATGGCGGCTGTAATACAGCACAAGGATGTACGGCTCAGTCAAGGCAGGATCTCCAAGATTTTCTCCGGCGGCCGGCCGATCACGGCCTTATCGCCATTGACCAAAATCGGCCGCTCGATCAGTTTGGGGTGGGCGACCATCGCCTCGATCAGTGCTTGCTCGCTCAACCCTGGGGCTGCCAGGTTCAGCGCCTTGTATTCGTCCTCGCCGGTGCGCAGCAGTTCACGGGCAGTGATACCCAACTTGCCGAGCAGTGCTTGCAAGGTGGCCGCATCGGGCGGGGTTTCCAGGTAGCGCACCACGGTTGCGGCCAGGCCACGGGCTTCAAGCAGTTCCAAGGCGCCGCGGGATTTTGAGCAGCGGGGATTATGGTAAAGGGTCAGGGATGGCATAGGGGCTCGCCTGGGTCATGGATAGGGGGCTATTCTACCCGGCGAAACAGCGATGACGAGGAACCGGCCTGTGCAAAAACGTTTTTACCTGCCCCTGTTGCTATCGGCTGCGCTGTGGCTGGCCGGCTGCGGTGCCGACTACGGCCAGGACCAAAACGGCCAGGCGGTCACCGCCGCGCAACTCAAAGGGCAGTGGCTGGTACTCAACTATTGGGCCGACTGGTGTGGCCCCTGCCGCACCGAGGTGCCGCAGCTCAACGCCTTGGCCGAACAGCTCAAGGGCCAACCCGTACAGGTGCTGGGGGTGAACTTCGACAACCTCAAAGGCGACGAGCTGCGCCAGGCCATTGCCAGCTTGGGCATCCGTTACCGGGTGCTGGTGGACGACCCCGCGCCGCGCTTCGACCTGCCCAACAATGAGGGTTTGCCGGTCACCTACCTGATCGACACCCAGGGTAAGGTGCGCGCGCAATTGCTGGGCGAGCAAACCGCGCAAGGGATCAAGGCGAAACTGGCGCAGCTCGGCCAGCCGTAGCCGGCCAGCGGGCCGGGCGAGTGGCCTTGGTTTATCGGGGCAGCATGCCCCGCAATACCCCATCGCGGTCGACAAAATGGTGCTTGAGCGCCACCAGGATATGCCCGCCCACCAGGGCCCCGCACAGCCAGGCCACGTAGGTGTGGAACAGCCCGGCCAGGTGCTGGGTACTCTCGGCCGGTGCCACCAGCGGCGGCAGTTTGAGCAGGCCCAGCACCCACACCTCATGGTTGCCCGCCGAACTCCATAGCCAGCCGGACACCGGCAAGGCGATCAATGCCACGGCATACAGCAACAGGTGCCCATAATGGGCGGCTTTGCGCATCAGGGGGCTCATGCTCGCCGGTAGCGCTGGCGCCGAATGGGTCAGGCGCCAGGCCACCCGCAGCACCACCAAGAACAGCACGCTGCTGGCAAGTGCCTTATGCACGAAGGTGACTTGGTGATCGCTGTTGATCGCGTGCCAGTGCGCCGCGCAAAACCCCAGCAGCCAGGCACCCAGCCAGATCGCGGCCATCACCCAGTGCAGCCATTTGGCGGTGGCGGTGTAGTGTTCGCTGTGCATGGTGCCGTGTCCCTGTGCGCCTGGGCAGTGAGCGATATATACCCTTGGCCGAAGGCCACCACAAGCGGCGTCGCGCGATCGGTTCGCCGGCATCTTCGTGGTCGTGATTACCACGGTATCGCAGGCTCCGGGCTTAGCCCCCGGGCGTGCTGTGGCGCGGGCGATCAGGCCCTGGCACGGGCCAGCACCCAGTCAACGAAGTGGCGGATTTTCGGCACATCGGCAGCGTGCTCCGAATAGGCGATAAAGTGCGCGCCGTGGCTGGGGGTTACGTAGGGCAGTGGCACCACCAGTTTGCCCTCGGCCAATTCCTCGGCCACCAAGTACCGTGGGATCAACGCCACGCCGCAGCCGGCGATGGCCGCATGGATACACATATAAAACGTGTCGAAGCGCGGCCCGTGATAACTGCCCACCGAATGCAGGCCCTGGGCCAGGAACCATTCGTGCCAGGCCTCTGGGCGCGACGTGCATTGCAGCAACACCGTGTTGGCCAGGGCCTGTGCATTCGGGATGGGCGTTTGGCGCAAGGTGTCCGGTGCGCACACCGGCACCACGTCTTCCTGGAACAACTCAAGACAGGTGGCGCCCGGCCATGTGCCGTGGCCGAAAAAAAATGCAACGTCTGCCTTGGACTGGGTGAGGTCGAAGGGTTCGAGTTCGTTGCGGATTTCCAGGTGAATGTTCGGGTACTGCGTACCGAAGCCCTTGAGCGCTGGGATCAGCCAACGGGCGCCGAAGGTAGGCTGGGTGGCCACCCGCAGCACCTCGGTTTCGCCGCCGTAAGACAAAATGTAGCGGCTCGACATATGCACCTGGGTGAGGATCTTGTTCACCTCGGCCAGGTACAGCGAGCCGGCCGGGGTCAGTTGCAAGCGCCGGCGCACCCGCTGGAACAGGTGGTGGCGCAGCATGTCTTCGAGCTGGGCGACCTGCTTGCTGACCGCGCTTTGGGTCAGGTGCAGCTCCTGCGCCGCGCGGGTGAAGCTCAAATGCCGCGCGGCTGCCTCGAAGCATTGCAGGGCGGTCATCGATGGGGTCAGGCGTTTGGACATGGCGGGTGGGCAGTGCGGGTGGCGAGAAGGCCACGACTATACCGCTGGCCGCGTAGCGCCGCCATTGGCGCTTAGGCAGGTGCCAGCGGCTGTCGTGTGGCGGCTATCCATAGTAAAGTCATCGCCCTTGCCACCTGTTTCATGCGCAAGGCCATGCGCTGTAGCACAATAGGGGCCGATCGAAATTCCCCAGGACCTGCCATGTCTTATTCCCATGCCTTCGCTGCCTTGCGCAACGGCATCGTGCTGGCCACGCTGGTGGCGAGCGTTGCTGGCTGCTCGCCGAAGAAAGCCGGCATCTACGAACACGAAAATTTCGACGACTCGGGCACCTTCTCGCGTAACTACCCGGTCAGCGATTTAGCCTCCTGCGAGGCGGCCCGCCGTGCCCTGCTCAGCCAGGGGTATATCATCACCAGCAGCGACCCCAAGTCGGTCGCCGGGCACAAGAGCTTCCAGCAAACCGCCGATACTCACCTTGAAATCAGCTTCAACGTGACCTGTGCCGCCGACTCGCCGAGCAACACCAGCTCGATCGTGTTCGCCAATGCGTTGCAAGACCGCTACGCCCTGAAAAAGGTGAACAGCTCGGCCAGCCTGGGCGTCGGGGTGCTGGGCTCGCTGTCGATGCCGATTGGCTCCACCGACGACTCGATGGTCAAGGTCGCCAGTGAAACGGTGGCCGCCAATGCCTTTTACGACCGTTACTTTTCCCTGGTCGAGAGCTTTTTGCCAGCGAAGGCGAAAAACACGGCCCACGTCGACGAAAAACCGAGCAAGGCACTGGGCGTGCCTGAACAACCGGAAGCCCAGGCCCAGCCATCCCCCGCGCCCGCCGAGGCGCCGGCTCCGGCACCTGTAGCGCAACCGGCCGCCGAAGGCAATGGCAGCTCAGAGCCCGTGGTGCCGCCGGCCGAGGCCGCACCGATCAGCACCGAAACGCCCTGAATGGGGTGTTTTAGACGTTCCTTCAACCAGGCTCAGGCAGTGCTGAGGGGCCATACCGGTCACCCCAGCCGTCGATACGCCCCCGGTGTCACCCCGCTCCAGCGCTTGAAGGCGCGGGCGAATGCCTCGGCCGAGGCAAAGCCCAGCAGGTAGGCGATTTCACCGAAGGCCAGGTCCGTATCGCGGATGTAGGCCATGGCCAGATCGCGCCGGGTATCGCCCAGCAGGGTACGAAAACGGGTGCCTTCTTCGGCGAGTTTACGCCGCAGGGTCCAGCTGGGCATTTTCAACCGTGCCGCCACCTGTTCCAGGTCCGGTTCGCGCCCGCCGCCCAGCAGCGGGCCGAGCAGGGCGGTGATGCGCTCGCTCAAAGTGCGGGTACGGGTGAGTTGGGCCAATTCCACTTCGCACAGTTGCACCAGTTGTTGCCAGGTGCCGGGGCAGTGTTCCGGGTTGCGCAGGGCGAGTTGGGCCTGCCCCAGGCGCAGGCGGTTGGCAGTGGCGCCAAACTGCACCGGTTGTTGGCTCAGCGCGGCATAGGCCGGGGCGTCGCAGGGCGCGGCGAATTCGATGTGCAGTTGCTCGGCGGCCAACGGCACGCCGGCTAGCTGGGCCAACTGCTGCAGCCAGCCGCTGAGCACCGAGTCGACCACGAACCGGTTGTAAGCGTTGTAGGGGCTGATCGAATAGAAATTCAGCCATGCGCCGCGGGCGTCTTCCTCGAAGCTCGATTGCCCACGGTAGTTGCTGGCATACAGCGGCTCGAAGCGGATCACGGTGCGCGCCGCTTCGCGCACGTTCGGTGCCTGCGCCGCGGTAACACCGGCCAGGCCCAGCAGCGGCAGGCGGCTGGCACGGCCCATGTGCAAACCCAACGCCGGGTCGCCGATCAACTGGCTCGCCGCGTGGCCCAGGCGCATATAGCGGGGTATCGACAGGCGTGCCCGCGGCTCGGCCAAGCGTTGGGCGTCCAGGCCGAACTGTGCCAGCAAGGGGCCGGGGTCGTGCCCCTGGGCGCACACGGCACGGGCGAGCAAGTGCACGAAACCGACCGAGAGGTCACCTAGGCGTATCGAGGGGCTGGCCACGGGCTTACAACCACAGGTTGACCAGGCGCGCGCCCGGTAGGGCTTCAGCCTCGCCCGCCTGGCCGTGCTGGCCAACGAAACTTTGCCCATGGTTGCGCCGGTCCCAGAAGCGCCCATGCATGAACACGCTCACGCTCGGCACCGCCAGCGCCAGGCTCGAACGCTGCCAGGCCTGGCGCTCCCGCGCCCAGTCGTCGGGCCCGTCGAGAAACGCCGGGATGGCCAGCAATTGGGCGCCGGCGCGCACCAGCGCTTGGCCCTGGGCGGGGTCGAGGCCGTCGCGGCCGATCAGCACCCCCAGGCGCCCCGCCGGTGTGTCGAACAGCGGCAACGCCGACGGCGCCTCGGCATCGGCCACCCCGCGCATGGCGCCGGCTTCGCGTTGGCGCAGGGGCTGGCCGAGCACCTGGCCATCGGCCGCGAATACCACGGTGGTGTTGTACAACGGGCCGCTGCCGATTTTCAGTTCGCCTTGCTGCAGGTGCGGTGCCGGCAGCACGATACTGCCGGCGACCAAAGTAACGCCGAATTCCTGGGCCAGGCCGCTGAACAGCCGTTGGTATTCATGGGCCATGTGCCGTGCTTTCAGGCGCAGGCGGGCGTCGGCGGAGCGGTCGTCATCGGCAGCGCCCAGCCAGGCCCAGGCGAACGCCAAGGGGTGGCTGGCGGCCAGCCAATGGCTGGCTTCACTGTGCTGCGAGGCTTCGTAGAACTCGCGTTTTTCACCGCGCAGCCACAGCCAGGTGCCGATGTGCTCTGGCAACACCACCACCGTGCGCGGGTTTACCAGGCCCAGGGTGCGGGCTTTTTGCAGGTACGCTTCCAGCTTCAGGCGCAGGCGGCCCACGTCTTGGTAATCGGGGGCGAACAGCTCGGCTTGCACGCCCAGTAAATTGCCGCGCCCGCTCGGGGTGCCCTGGTTCACCGCCAGGGTGATGCGCAGGTCCGACAGGTAATGGGTGGGGCTGCGTTGCTCGGCCCAATGGGCGTAAGCACCCGCCAGCACGCCACAGGCCAGCAGTAACAAAAAAAACAGAAACGTGCGCATGAACGAAGCCAAGCGTGAATTCGCCGCCCAGGGTAGTCGCCCTGTGCGTTTGGATCAATGACTTGTCAGTTTCGATCATTGAGGGCGTGCTGGGCGAGCTTTAATGTCTGTGCCAGGCGCTACCCATAAAGCGCCGCTACCCCGTGAACCGGAGCCCCCTGATGACCGCCAGCCTTTACCCGCACCTGCTCGCCCCGCTAGACCTGGGCTTTACCACCCTGCCTAATCGCAGCCTGATGGGCTCTATGCACACCGGGCTGGAAGAGCGCGAGCACGGCTTCGAGCGCATGGCCGCGTACTTTGCCGAACGGGCACGCGGCGGGGTGGGGCTGATGGTCACTGGCGGTATCGCCCCTAACGAGGAGGGCGCCGTGTATGCCGGTGCCGCCAAGCTCACCACGGCTGAAGAAGCGGCCAAACACCGGGTGGTCACCGAGGCGGTGCATGGCGCCGGCGGCAAGGTTTGCCTGCAGATCCTCCACGCCGGGCGCTACGCCTACAGCCCCAAGCTGGTCGCCCCCAGCGCGCTGCAGGCGCCGATCAACCCGTTCAAGCCCCGAGAACTGGACGCCGCTGGCGTCGAACAGCAGATCGCCGACTTCGTGCGCTGCGCGTTACTGGCCCAGCAGGCCGGCTATGACGGTGTCGAGATCATGGGCTCGGAGGGCTACTTCATTAACCAGTTCCTGGCGGCTGCCACCAACCGGCGCACCGACGGATGGGGCGGCCCCTTCGAAAACCGCATGCGCTTGCCGGTGCAGATCGTGCGGCAGGTACGCGAAGCGGTGGGCGAGGGCTTTATCATCATCTACCGGCTGTCGATGCTCGACTTGATCGAGGGCGGTAGCGATTGGCCGGAGGTGGTGCAATTGGCCCAGGCCGTCGAACAGGCCGGTGCCACCCTGATCAACACCGGTATTGGCTGGCACGAAGCGCGTATCCCCACCATCGCCACCAAGGTGCCGCGCGCCGCCTTCACCCGGGTCACGGCCAAGCTGCGCGGCGCGGTGAAGCTGCCGTTGATCACCACCAACCGCATCAACACCCCGGAAGTGGCCGAGCGGGTACTGGCCGAGGGTTGTGCCGACATGGTGTCGATGGCCCGGCCGTTTCTGGCAGACCCTGAATTTATCGCCAAGGCCGCCGCCGGCCGGGCCGATGAAATCAACACCTGCATTGGCTGCAACCAGGCCTGCCTGGACCACACCTTCGCCGGTAAACTCACCAGTTGCCTGGTCAACCCACGGGCCTGCCACGAAACCGAGCTTAACTACCGGCCAACGGCGGCGCCCAAGCGCATTGCCGTGGTGGGTGCCGGCCCCGCCGGGCTCGCCGCCGCCACGGTGGCCGCCGAGCGCGGCCACCGGGTAAGCCTGTTCGACAGCGCGCCGAGCATCGGTGGGCAGTTCAACGTGGCCAAGCGCATCCCTGGCAAGGAAGAATTCTTTGAGACCTTGCGCTACTTCCAACGCAAGCTCGCCGTCACGGGCGTAGACCTGCAACTGAACCGGCGCATGGACGTGGCCGCCTTGCTGGCGGGCGGCTTCGACGAGGTGATCCTGGCCACCGGCATCCTGCCGCGGGTGCCGGCCATTCCTGGCATTGAACACCCCAAGGTGCTCACCTATTTGGATGCAGTCCTCGGCCACGCGCCGGTCGGCCCAAGGGTGGCGGTGATCGGCGCGGGTGGCATCGGTTTCGATGTGAGCGAATTCCTGGTGCACGGGGCCACCACGCCCAGCCTGAACCCTGAGCTGTTCTGGCGTGAGTGGGGCATCGACTTGGCCCTTGAGGCCCGCGGCGGGGTGGCCGGGGTGCGCGCCCAGGTCAGCCCGCCGGCGCGCCAGGTGTACCTGTTGCAGCGCAAGGCGACCAAGGTGGGCGATGGGCTGGGCAAAACCACCGGCTGGATCCACCGCGCCGGGCTCAAGCACAAGGGCGTGCAGATGATCAACGCGGTGGAATACCTGGCCATCGGCGACGCCGGCCTGCAGGTGAGCATCCAGGGCGCCGCGCCGCAGTGGCTGGCCGTGGACAACATCGTGATCTGCGCCGGGCAAGACCCATTGCGCGAGCTGGAGGCCGGCTTGCTCGCCGCCGGCCAGGTGGTGCACCTGATCGGCGGCGCAGACGTGGCCGCCGAACTCGACGCCAAGCGCGCCATCAACCAGGGTTGCCGGCTCGCCGCCACGCTGTAAGCCGTTACACTGGCCACCTTTTGCGCAAGGGGGTGTTATGCCCGCATTTACCCACGCCTTGCAGCCGTTGCCGGTGCCGCCTTTGCAACCGCTGCGGCTGCCGGGCCTGGCCCAGGCCGCCGTGCTGCGCCTCGACTTGGTCGACCCGCTGCTCACCGGCAACAAGCCGTACAAGTTGCACGGCTTTTTGCAGCGGGCCGCCAAGGCCGGCGCCGAAGGGCTGATCAGTTTAGGCGGGGCGCACTCCAACCATTTGCATGCCCTGGCCGCCGCCGGCGCCCGCTATGGTTTCCAGACGGTAGGCCTGTTGCGTGGCGAACCCAAGGACACGCCCACCGTGCAGGCCCTGCTGGGTTTCGGCATGGGTTTGCACTGGCTCGGCTATGGCGGTTACCGGCAGCGCCATTCGCCTGGCTTCTGGGCGCCTTGGCGGGCGCGCTACCCGCGCCTTTACCCGGTCCCGGAAGGCGGTGGCGGCGAAGCGGGGCAGGAAGGTTGCCGGCTGCTGGTGGCCCAGGCGCTGGCGCAACTGCCAGCGGTGGGCTGGGACCGGTTCGACGCGTGGTGGCTCGCCGCTGGCACCGGCACCACGGCTGTGGGCATCGCGCGCTATGATTCGCGCCCGGTGTTCGCGGCCATGGCGGTGCCACCCGCGCACGGGGTGGAAGCCACCGTGGCCGGTAGCGCGGTGCACCTGGTGCAGGCGGCGCGCGGCGGTTTCGGCCGTGTCGACCCGGCGCTGTTGGCGTTCGTCGAGCAATGCCCGTTGCCGGTGGAGCCGCTGTACACCGGCAAGGCCCTGCTGGCGTTGCTCGCACACCCGCTGCGCGAGCAACGGGTGCTGTTCGTGCACACCGGCGGTGTGCGGCCTTGCGCTGGCGGCCACAGGCCGTGAACAGAACCCGGTTAATGGTTTCTGATGCGCTAAGGCGTCGCTCGCGCCCGCACCCCGTTCAACCGCGTATGTAGGGCCCTATAAACTATGGCTGACGCCCCGGAACCGACCAAACGGCTGTTCTTCGCCCTGGCGGCCAACCCGGCACTGCGTAAAAGCATTAGCCAATGGCGCGCCGGCTTGCGGCTGCGCAGTGGCAAACCGGTGCCGGCAGAGAACTTCCACATCACCCTGATGTTTCTGGGGGCTGTGCCCATCCGCGATATCGACGCTATTTGCCGCGCCGTGGATGCACTGCCCGGGCCGGGCGGGTCGTTGCTGCTGGCGCTCGACCGGCTAGACCTGTGGCCACGGGTGCAGGCCCTGGTGCTGGCCGCCGAGCAACCGCCCAAGCCGCTGTTGCGGTTGGTTTATAACCTGCAGCAGGCATTGTTGCCGCTGGGGTTTGCCGATGCCCACCGCGAGTACCGGCCGCACCTGACGCTGGCACGGGATGTTCGCGGGGCCTTGCCCGAAGCCTCGGTGGCCCCCGATTTTCTGTTACGCGCCCATGCGTTCGCGTTGTATGAGTCCGCCCGTGGTGGTTACCGGGTGATCCGCGCGTGGCCGTTGGCCCAGCCCTGAACTCAACCCGAGTAAGCCGTGGCGCGCTCAGGGCACGTCGAGGCTGCGCCGCGGCCGGCCCGGTACGGGCTTGGCCAGCAGGGCCTGGGGGCCGCCGCGGCGGTAATCGGCGAGCCAACGAAACACGGTACGGCGGTTCAGGCCCATGGCAGCGGCCACCTGGGCCACGCTGCAGCCCTGTTCCACGGCGGCCACTGCCCGTTGGCGCAGGGCCTGCAGCACACGGTGGTCCAGGCTACGGGCGTCGAGCGACGGCGGTACGGTCATGATCGTTCACCTCATGGGAAAGGGCAGGGCGCAACACGAAACGCACACCCAGGCCTTGCAACAGCGCCAGGGCGGCGAACAGGGCCGCGATCACCCAGTTGGCGACCAGCGGCAACTGGCCGGTCACCTCGGTACTCACGCCGGCGCAGAGCATCATTGCGCAGCCCAGCAGGCTCGCCGTGGCGCCGGCGCGGTCCGGGTACAAGCGCATGTTGATGGCCACCACGTTGGCGAACAGCAAGCCCTGGCCGAAGTTGACCAGCAATACCCCGGCCAGCAGTGTCGGCACGTGCAGGCTCCGGGGTAACGCCAGCATGGCCAGGGTGCCAGCGGCGGTGCAGGCCAGCCCCGTGCCGATCAGCCGTGGCGCGCCGGCTCGGGCCAGCAGCACGCGGTTGAGCAGGGTGCCGGCCAGGTAGGCGCTGCCGGCGGCCAGCGCAGTGATGCCGAAGAACGCCGCGCCGCGGCCCAAGGCGTGCTCGATCACAAAGGGCCCGATCACGTTCCACACCAGGAACAGCGACAGGCTGGTGCCCAGCACCAAGGTCGCGGACAGAAACCGTGCGTTGCCCAGGATCAACCGATAACCGCGCAGGGAATCGCCCAGCGACTTGCGCTGCGCGGGTGCGAGCGATTCGCGCAAGCCCAGGCTGAGCAGCAACAGCGTAGCGCCGTAGGCGGCGTAAAGGGCGAAGTTCCAGCGCCAGCCCAGGGCCTGGTCGACCAGCCCGCCGATAAACGGCGCCAGCACCGGCCCCAAGCCCCAGGCCAGGCTCAAGTACACCACCGCGCTGGCGAAGCGTTCACCCTGAACGGTGTCTACCAGCAGCGCGCGGGCGCACACTTGGCAGGCGCCCACGGCAAAGCCTTGCAGCATGCGCCCGGCGAGGAACAACGCCAGCCCATGGGCCAGCATGGCCAGCAGGCTGCCCAGCACGAACACCAGCAAACCCGGTAGCAGCGCCACCCGCCGGCCCTTACCGTCGGCCAGCAGGCCGAAAAACAGCTGCCCGGCGGCGTAAGCCAGCAGCGTCAGGGTGATGCTGCCTTGTAACTGCGCGGTGCTGGCGCCGAACTCACGGGCAATGGCTGGCATGCTCGGGGCGAACAGGTCGATGGCGATGCCGCTGACACTGTTGAGCAGCGGCGCCATTACGACCACGTAGGTGACATACCCTGCCGTGGCCTTCATGCCGCGCGCCCGCCCAAGTACAGCTCGCGCATGCGCGGGTCGCGCAGCAGCGCCTGGGCATTGCCGCTCATCGCCACTTGGCCCTGGGCCAGCACATAGGCGCGGTCGCTGATGCGCAGTGCTTCCACAGCGTTCTGCTCAACCATCAGGATCGCCACGGTTTCCTGGCGGCGGGTGTGTTCGATGGCCGCGAACACCTCCTGGAGCATTTTCGGCGACAGCCCCGCCGACGGTTCGTCTAGCAATAGGGTACGTGGGTTGGGCATCAGAGCGCGGGCCAGGGCGAGGAGCTGCCGCTCGCCGCCGGAGAGCGCCGCAGCGCTCAAGTGGCGTTTTTGCCCCAGCACCGGGTACAGGGCGCACAGTGTATCCAAGCGTTCGGCGCGCTGGCGCGGCGGCAGGAACTGGCCGCCGACCAGCAGGTTCTCACGCACGCTCAGGGCGGTGAACACGTTGTCGGTTTGCGGCACGAAGCCCAGCGCGCCGCTGCGCACCTTGGTATGCATCGGCTGTTGGCTGACGTCATCGCCTTCGAGCAGGATGCGCCCTTGGCGGGGGAAGAAGTACCCGCCGATGCATTTGAGCAAGGTCGACTTGCCGCAGCCGTTGGGCCCGAGCAGGGTGACGATTTCGCCGCGGCCCACCTCCAGCGACACACCCTGCAGGATATCGACGCCGCGCACATAGCCGGCGGTGAGGTCTTCGACGCGGATCATACGGCAGCCTCCAATACCACAGGGTGCTCGCTGCCCAGGTAGGCTTGCAGCACCTGTGGGTGTTGCGACAGTTGCGCCGGGGTGCATTGTGCGACGACACGCCCACGGTCGAGCACGATGCAGCGCTGGCACAGCTCGCCGATAAAGTGCATGTCGTGCTCCACGATCAGCAGGGCGATGCCGCGCGCCGCCAGCCCCTGGAGCATGGCGACCATGTCGCGGCGCAGGTTCGGGTGCACCCCAGCGGTGGGTTCATCGAGCATCAACAGGCGCGGGTTGCCCATCAGCGCGCAGCCCACGCTGAGGAGTTTTTTCTGCCCGCCAGAAAGCGCCGCGGCCGGCGTGTCGCGCACGCCGGTGAGCAGCAGTTCGCCCAACCATTGCGTGGCCAGTGCGCGGCTGGCAGCCTCCTGGGCCCGTTGTTCGGCACCGCCGCACAGGCTGGCCCAAAAGCCGTGGCGGCGGTTGTCGGCGGCCAGCAGCACTTCGAACACGGTCATTTTTTCCGGCATGGCGGGCAATTGAAAGGTGCGTGCCAGGCCCAGCCCATGGATACGGTGGGGCGCCAGCCGTTGCAACGGCGCGCCGCCCAGTTCGATGCGCCCGGCATCGACCGGGGTGAACCCAGAGATGGCATTGAGCAAGGTGCTCTTGCCCGAGCCGTTGGGGCCGATCACCCCAACGATTTCGCCCGGGCCGATGGCGAAGTCGACCCCTTGCAGCACCGCGTTGCCGGCGAACGCCTTGGTCACGCCGGTGACCGTCAGTAATGTGCTCATGGCAAGGTCCTCAAGCGTTCAGGCAACAGGCCGGCGCTGCGCCAGAGCAGGCACAACAGCAAAATGGCGCCGATCAAACCCAAGCGCAACGCGCCCACCGTTTCGCTGCCCAGCCCCAACAGGTCACGTGCCAGTGGCACAAAGGAATACACACCCTGGACCAGCACCGTGCCCAGCAGCACACCGGCCACACGCCCGGCCCCGCCGATCATCAGCATGCTCCAGACCAAGAACGTCTGTGCCGCCAGCAGGTAGTCGGGGCTGACGAAATGCGTGTAGCCCGCCAGCAGGCTACCGGCCAGCGCGGCGACGGCGGCGCTGGCCAGGGTGGCGCTGCGCTTGAGCCGGCCCAGGTCGTAACCCAGGCAACTGGCCAATGCCGGCTGCTCGCGCAACAGGCGCAGTGCGCGGCCAAAGCGCGATGCGGCCAAGCGCGCGCTCAGCCACGCCGCCAGCGCCACTGCGAACAGCCCGAGCACGGCGAACGCCAGCGGCTGGGCTGTTTCCGGCAAGGCATCCAGCGGCCCGGGCAGGGCGCTGATGCCTTGGGCGCCGCCGGCCATGCCGCTTTGGTTGAGCACCACGATACGCACGATTTCCGCCACCGCCAGGGTGGCGATGCCCCAGTAATCGCTGGCCAGGTTGCGCCCCAGGCGCGCTACCGCAACGCCCAGCAGCATGGCGCAGGCGACACCGGCCAGCATCGACAGCGGCAGCGGCCAGCCGGCCAAGCGGCCAATGCCCACGGCGTAGGCGCCCACGCCGACGAAGGCGATATGGCCGAAGTTGAGCAAGCCCGCGTAGCCGGCCTGCAGGTTGAGCGCCAGCGCCATCAGCCCATACAGGCAAGCCAGGGTTAACACATGCAGGCAGAAGTCAAACACGGCGCACCTCCCGGTCGAACAGGCCGTAGGGCCTTAGCAGCAAGGCCAGCAGCAGGATCACGAACGATGCCGCGCCGATATAGCCGGCCGGCACGAAAGCCATCGGTTGGCCGTACAGCCAGCCGATGTTGAGGTTGGTCACCAGGGTTTCGGCCAGGGCGATCAGCAAACCGCCAAACACCGCCCCCAGCGGGTTACCCAAACCGCCGAGGATCGCCGCGGCAAAAATCGGCAGCAGCAGGTCGTTGCCCAGGTTCACGTAGGCCCCGGTGTTCAGCGCCAGCAGCGCACCGCCCAAGCCCGCCAGGGCGGCGCCGAGAAAGTGCACCGCATGGATGATGCGCTCGGCGTCCAGCCCCGCCGCCGCGGCCAGCGGCGGGTTGCATGCCAGTGCGCGCATGGCCCGGCCCTGGCGGGTGCCGAGCAGCAGCCAGGTGCACGCCAGCAGCACCGCCAGGGTCACGCCCATGGCCAGTGCTTGGTTCGGCGCTACGAACAATGGCCCCAGCACCCAAGGTGCACTGAGCGGCAAGCGATAGGCCAAGGGGCTGGCGCCGTGCCCGGCCAGGGCGGCGGCCACCAGGATCATCGCCAGCGCCAGCGAGCCGATCATGGCGATGGCCGGGCCTTGCCGGCGCAGGCGGCTGAACACCCACAGGTTGCACAGCACCGCCAGGCTTCCGGCCAGCAGGCTGGCCATGCCCAGCGCCAGCGCCAGCGGCGTGCCGGCCCGTTGCAGCACCACGCTGGCGAAGGCGCCGAGCATGGCGTATTGCACATGGGCGATGTTGGGGAACTTGGCCAACCCATAGACCAGGCTCAAGCCCAGCGCGATCAGCGCCAGGTCGCTGCTACGGCTGAGGGTGTCGAACAGAAACTGCAACATGGTGGCTAAGCCTCGTGCGAAACGCCCCGCCCAAGGGCGCGGGGCAAGGTGTCAACGTGCATGCAAGCTGCCGCCTTCGTAGGCGAGCTTGTCGTAGGGCTGCTCGGTGCGCTGGCGGTCGGCGTCCAGCGCCAGCTTGCCGGTTGCCCCGGCGAAGCTGGCGCCGAGTTGGTCCAAGGCCGCGATGACCTTCGCCGGGTCGGCGCTTTTGGCCTGGGCGATGGCGGCTGCGGCGAGCATCACCCCGTCGTAGGCGTAGCTGCTGTAGGACGACTTCATCGCAAAGCCGTAGCGCTTCTGGTACTCGGCGGCGAAGGCTTGGCCAGCGCTGCCCAAGCTGGCCACTTCCATGCCGATCTGGCCGTTGGCGATCTGCGCCGGCGTGTCGGCGGTGCACATGCTCAGGTAGATGCCGTACCAGGGCGTTTTGCTGATGCCCAGCTCGAAGGATTCACGGTTGATCACCGCGGCTTCCTGGCCGTAGGCGCTGTACACATACACATCCGGCTGGCTGCGCTGCATTTGTTGCAGTTCGCGGCGGTAGCTCGACTGCCCGGGTGTGTACAGCACCTCGGCGACCACGCTGCCACCGCCGGCCTGCAGGTATTTCTTGAACTGCCCGTCGATGCCCTGGCCATAGGCACCGTTGGGCGCGATGAAGGCCACTTTGCGGTAGCCCAGGCCGAGTATGTCTTTGGCGGCGAACTGTGCCGACAGGTCATCCAGCCCGATCAGGCTGAACGATGACGCGCCGATCTGGCGGATCGCCGGGCTGGAGCTGCCGATGTTCAGGTGCACCATGCCCTGCTTGACCAGGTACTGGCCCAAGGGGATGGACACGCTGGAGGAATACTCCCCCAGTACCACCGGCACCTTGTCGATGCTGTGCAGCTTGGTCGCGGCGTCCAGCGCGCCGGTGGCGCCGTCGGCGGAGTCTTCGATCTTCACCGCCAACGGCGCGCCGAGCAGGCCGCCCTTGGCGTTGATGTCGGCCACCGCCATGTCGATGCCACGGCGCTGATCTTCGCCGATGCTGGCGCTGGAGCCGGACAGCGGCAAGACGGCGCCCAGGGTCACGGCGTGGGCGGTGTTGGCCATTGCCAGGGCGATGGCCAGGGTGATGCCAAAGCGGATGCGCATGATGTGAAGCTCCAAAGGTCGATGGGGGTCACTGCGTGGCATACAGGCGAAGCACGCCTGCTTGAATGAACGAAACGATGTCTTCCATGCGTTGTGAGATGTGCTCCTCGATCAGCGCCGCGCAGGCCGGCGCATCGCGTTGGGCCAGGGCATCGAGGATCGCCAGGTGGTCGTCGTACAGCGCCTCGCGCCGTTCTTCGAGGTCGATCCAGCGGAAGAACCGAATGCGCGCGTTGATCGCATCCAGGGCGTTGGCCATTTCCTGATTACCCGACAGTTGCGCCAGGCGCACATGGAAGTGTTCGTCTTCGCGTACCAGCTCCAGTGTGCTCAGGTGCTGGGCGTTGGCCATCACCGCGGTCCACGCGCCGCGCAGTTCGGCGATGGCCTGATCGCTGGCGCGCCCCAGCGCCAGCGCCAGGGCCGACCGCTCCAACGCCGCGCGCAGTTCGTAGAGGTCGAACACTTCCTGGCGTTGCAGCTTGCGCCCATAGAAGCCGCGGTTGGGCACCATGGTCAGCATGTTTTCCGCCACCAGCCGGTGCAGCGCCTCGCGCAGCGGCGTGCGGCTAACCCCTAGGGCGTTGGCCAGCTCACTTTCGTTGACCCGCTCTTCGGGGCGGATCTGAAACAAAATGACCATTTCTTTCAGGCGCCGGTACACATCGTTCACGGTCTGCCCGGCACGCTTGGTGACCACCGCGCCATGAGGCTTATCGATAGGGCTCATTGGGCGAACAGGCTCCCCAATTGTGGTTGGGCGTCGTGCACGCCGGCCAGGCGCAAGGCATGCCAGGCCATGGCGTAGTTACTGGAAATCACCGGCTTGCCCAGTTCACGTTCCAACGTTGGGATCAAACTGGCCATGCGCAGGCTGGTGCACGACACGAACACCGCGTCTACCTCGGCGTGGTTGCCCAGCGCCAGGGCGGCGCGGCGCAGCGAGCCGTGGTCGATGCGCGCCACTTCGTTGTCGTCGGCGTGGTTGAAGCTGCCGATACGGGTAACCTGGATGCCGGCACCCTCGATGTGCTCGGCGAACAGTTGGTTGATGCTGGCCACATAGGGCGTGAGCAAGGCGATGCGGCGCGCACCCAGTGCCTTCAAGGCGGCCATGGCGCCGGTCAGCGGAGTGGTGCAGGCCACCCCCGGGCGGGCCTCGCGGATGCGTGCGAACACGTTGCCCTCACCGATCACCAGGGTGCCGGAGGTGCAGCCGAAGGCCACCACCTGCAGGTCGATGCCTGGCAGGATCAGCTCCACCGCGGGGCGGATGTCTTGCTCCATGGCGGCCAGGGTGGCCGGGGCGATCTCGGCGGCGTTGTACAGCCGGCTTTCGTAGAAGGCCACACCCGGTTGGGTCAGCAAATGCCGCCATTCGTATTCCAGGGTATGGTCGGTGGCCAATACCACCAAGCCGATGCGGGCCCGGGCGGCGAGGCCGGCGTCCATGGAGAACCCGAAATGGTCGTAGGGTGTTGCCGTTGCCGATACGCTATTCATACCAGGGTCATTCCCGTGAGGTCGATTTCAGGGTGTTGGCCATTCATCACGTCGGTGAGGATGCGTGCCGAACCGCACGACATCGTCCAGCCCATATGGCCGTGGCCTACGTTCAAAAACAGATTGCGGTGGTGGCTGCGGCCTATGATCGGCGTGCCTTCGGGTGTCATCGGCCGCAGACCGGCCCAAAACCGTGGGCGCTCGTAGTCGGCACCGTTGGGGAACAGCTCACGGCCGGCCGCCAGCATATGGGCGAAGTCGGCCGGGCTGTGGTCTGTGCGGTAGCCGGTAAATTCGGCCGTGGCGGTGAAACGCAGGCGATCGCCGAAGCGCGCATAGGCCACCAGGTTGTTCTCATCGACCCCGCCCATGTTCGGCGGGTTGAAGCCCTCGCCGCTGGGAAAGGTCACCGAGTAGCCCTTGACCGGGTACACCGGTAGCCGGTAGCCCAACGGGCGGGCGAGAATCGGCGCATAACTGCCCAGCGCCAGTACATACTCGTCGGCCTCGCGCCGGCCCTGTTCGGTCACCACCCCGCTCACCCTATCGGCGGCCTGTTCCAGGCGCACGATCGGGTTGCTGAATTCGAAACGCACACCCAGGCGGCGGCAGCGCTCGGTCAGGTCTTGGGTGAACAGCCGGGCATCGCCGCTTTCATCGGTGGGGCAGTGGATCGCCCCAGCAATGTGCCGCTGCGCTTGGGCCAGGGCCGGCTCCAGGGCGACCACTCGGGCGGCGTCTATCACTTCCAGCGGCATGCCGCCGTCGGCCAGCACTTGCATGTTCGCCGTGCCCCGGGCGAACGAGGCGGCATCCCGGTAAAGGTAGAGCAGGCCGTTGCTCAGGCGGTCGTAGTGCAGGGTTTCTTTTTCGGTCAGCGCCTGCAATTGCGCCTGGGAATAGCGGCACAGCACCAGCTTGCGCGAGGTGTTCAGGCGCGACTGGGCGGCGTTGCAATTGGCCAGGAACTTGATGGCCCAGGCCCACATCTGCGGGTCGGCGCGCAACTTCAGGCGCAGCGCTTGGCCTTCTTGGTACAGCGAGCGCAACAAAATGCCCGGTGCCCGTGGCGAGGCCCAGGTATAGGAGTGCCCTGGGGCAATCAACCCGGCGTTGGCGAAGCTGGTTTCATTGGCAGGTTCCGGCTGGCGGTCGATGACGGTGACCTGCCGGCCACTGCTGGCCAGGTAATAGGCGCTGGTAATGCCGATCACGCCAGCGCCGAGCACGAGGGTGGTGGTCATGGGCTGCTCCAGGGCCTAAAGGCCGGCGATCACGGCGATTTCCACCCGGTAAGGCGGGAAGGCCAATGCCGACTCCACGCACGCCCGCGCTGGCGCATGGCCCTCTGGCACCCAGGCGTCCCACACCTCGTTCATGGCGGCGAAGTCGTTGTGGTCGGCCAACCAGATGGTGGCACTCAGCACCTGGCGCTTGTCACAGCCGGCCTCGGCCAATAGCCCATCGATCTTGGCGAGGATCTGTTGGGTCTGCCCGGTAAGGCTGGCTGAGGTGTCAGCGGCCACCTGCCCAGCCAAGTAGGCGACGTTGCCATGGATCACCATCTGGCTCATGCGGGCGTTGCTGGCAAAGCGCTTGATCGACATACGGAACTCCTGGCTCAAGTGAATTAACAACTGAATACACTTGTGTATTGCCAGGGGCGTGCCAGCTTTTGCACGGGTTAGCCCATGCTAGAGCGGTTTGGGTAGGATCAAAAAAGTAATGCCACGCAGGCGTTGCGGCGACAGCGGCGAACCCGCCCGGTAAACAATTGGTTACCAGCGGGCTGGGTGTGGCATTACTTCGCCCGGCTGATTTCAATGATGTGGCGCGGCTTGGGCCGGGCACTGTTGGCGAAACGCCCCAAGGCAGTGCGGCGCGCCGCATGGCCGCCCCGGCACTGTGCGGCGGCCCTGCCACCGTGCTTAGCGGCGCACGGCAGAGAAGTCCCGTTCTATCCAGGCCGCCAGCACGCACCCACACACCAACCCCCAAAACGCCGAGCCGATACCGAATAGGTTCACGTCGCTCAGGGTCACCACGAACACCGCCAGGGTAGACAGCGGCAGCGCGGAACTGAAGGCGGCGCTGAAGGCTTTCTCGACGACGTTGAGCATGGCGAGACCGGCCAGGATGCCGATGTACTGCACGGGCAAGCTGGTCAGTACGAACCCGTAGGCGCTGGCGAAGGCGCCAATAAACACACTGATGGCCGCCGCGCCCAGGGCGCCCAGGTAATGCCGGCCGGTTTGCCCAGCGGAAACCAGAATCGCATTACAGGGGCCGGCCAGCACCGAGGGGCAACCACCGAAGGGCGCCACCACGGCGGTGAGCACGCCGCTGGCAACGGTGATCAGCCGCAGCGACGGCTGGTAACCGGCGGTTTTAAGCACCGCGATGCCCTGGGCGTTCTGCACGAACAATACGGTTACCAGCATCGGCACCACCAGTTCGGAGATCGCCTGCAGGTTGAACACCGGTGCGGTCAGCATTGGCGTGGCCAAGGCATGGGGCGCCGTGCCGGCAGGCCAGGCGAAGCCGCCGGCCAACACCACCAGGGCGCCCGCCACCAGCGCGCCAATGATCGGCGGCACCAGCGCACTGCCACGGCGCTGTTGCCACAGCAATACGAAATACACCGCCAGCATGCTGCCACCCACCCAGGGCGCGGCTACCGTGGCATGCACGATGCCCACCACATACTTGAGAAACAGCCCGGCGATCATCGCCATCACCACCGGCATCGGCACCAGCCGGTCGAGCCAGGCCACCACGTTCGACAACCCCAGCACCACCAACGCCACGGCGCACACCAGGTAGCTGCCGACCACGGCGGGGAAGCCGTGGTGGATGATCACCGGCGCCACCAGCAGGGTGCCGGGGATGGTCCAGAGAAACACCAGCGGCTGGCGGGTGACGGCGCTGATGATCAGGCTGGCCACGCCATTGAGCGCCAGCACCGCGAATAACCATGACGACACCTGGGCAAAATCGAGGCCGGCGTCGCGTGCCGCGGTGATGATGATCGCCACTGGGCCGGTGGCGGAGAAAGTCATGCCGACCAGGGCCAGGGAAAAATACAGCGGCCAGCCGTCGCGGCGGGAGGGTGCGGGTTGGGAGAGGTCCATTGAGGGTCCTAAAGGTTTCAAGCGCTACGCTGCCATTGAGCGCTAGCGGTTCGGTGCCGCCGCAAACAGGTCGGCACGCTAAAGCGTGAGATACGCCCGGCGCACCGCTTCATCGGCGGCCAGCTCGGCCATGCTGCCTTCGAAGCGGATTTGCCCCTTCTCCAGCACATAGGCGCGGTCCGACACCCATTCGGCGAAATGCACATTTTGCTCCGACAGCAGAATGCTCGCACCCCGCGCTTTGAGCTGCAGGATCATCTGCGCCATTTGCTCGACGATAACCGGCGCGACGCCCTCCGAGGGTTCGTCGAGCAATATCAGAAATGGGTTGCCCATCAGCGTGCGCGCCACGGTGAGCATCTGTTGCTCACCGCCACTCATTTGCCCGCCGGGGCGGCCTTGCATGGCGCCCAGGTTCGGGAACAGCTCGTACAGCGCCGGCGGCGTCCAGTTCAGCGCGGCGCTGCCGTCGGGCCAGCGGCGCTCGGGCTGGCGCCCCACCTCGAGATTTTCGGCCACCGACAAGTGGGTGAACACGCGGCGGTCTTCGGGCACGAAGCCCAGGCCCAGGCGGGCACGCTGGAACGGCACCTGCTGCGAAACGTCCTGCCCGAGAAAACGCACCTGGCCGCGGTGGCGGTCAAGCATGCCCATCAGCGCCTTGAGCGTGGTCGACTTGCCGGCGCCGTTGCGCCCCATCAGCGCCACCACCTCGCCACGGCGCACGTTCAGGTTTACGCCAAACAGAATCTGGGCAGCGCCGTACCAGGCATCGAGCCCGTTGACTTCAAGCAGCGCGGGGGTAGGCAGGGCATTCATGGCTGTGGCTCCTGGGGCGGCCGTTCAAAGGTTTTGCCGCTGCCGAAATACACTTGCTGGACCTGCGGGTGGTTGCGGATGCTGTGCGCGTCGCCTTCAGCGATCAAGCGGCCACGGGCGAGCACCAGCATGCGGTCGGCGTGGGCGAACACCACATCCATGCTGTGTTCGGTGAACAGCACCGCCATGCGCCGTTCCACCACCAAGCGTTTGGTCAGGGCCATCAATTCGTTGCGCTCTTGCGGGCCCATGCCGGCAGTGGGCTCGTCCATCAGTAGCAAGCGAGGGTCGTTGGCCAAGGCCATGGCCAGCTCTACCCGTTTCACATCGCCGTAGGCCAACTCGCTGCATGGCCGTTCGGCATGGGCGGCCATGCCCACTTGTTCAAGCAGCGCCAGGGCTTGTTCGCGGTATTGGTCGCGTACCGGCCGCCACCAGTGGTACAGCCGCTTGTGGTGGGAGAGCAGGGCCATTTGGGTGTTCTCCAGCACGGTGAGCGAGGCGAAGGTCGCGGCGATCTGAAACGTTCGCCCCACGCCGAGGTGGCAGATCTGGCGGGGTTTGGCGCCGACCAACTCGCGGCCTTGCAGTTGGATCGAACCACCGGAGGCGCGCAGTTGGCCACCGACCATGTTGAAGGTGGTCGATTTGCCGGCGCCGTTGGGGCCGATCATCGCCAACAGCTCACCCTCGTGCAGGTCGAAGTGAATGCCATCGACCGCGCGCACGCCGCCGAAGGCCTTGGACAGGTCACGCACTTGCAGCAGGCTCATGCACGTTTCTCCCGAGGCAAAAGGGCTGGCTTACGGGCCGCCAGGCGCGCCCAGGCGTTGCCCAGCCCCTGGAAAAAACCGGCGATGCCGTGGGGGAACACCAGCACCAGCAGCAGGATCACCCCGCCGAACACCGCGCGCCAGTAGTCGGTGGCCCGCATGATCGAGTCTTGTAGCACGCTGAACACGCTGGCGCCCAACAGCGGGCCGACCAACTGCTGGATACCACCGAGCAACACCATCACCAAGCCGTCCACCGATTTGCCCACCGCCATGACGTCGGGCGAGACGCCGCCCTTGGAGAACACGAACAGTGCGCCGGCCAGCCCCGCGAACAGGCCCGCGACCACGAAGGCCGCCCAGCGCACGCGCATCACATCGATGCCGATGGCATCGGCTCGCAGGGCCGAGTCGCGGGCGGCGCGCAGGGCGTAGCCAAACGGCGAGAACACGATGCGCCGTACCAGCAGTACCGAAGCCGCCACCAGCACCAGGGTGAGGTAGTAATAGGCAGTGTCGCCCAGCCAAGCGGCCGGCCACACGCCGGTAAGGCCATTGGAGCCACCGGTGACCGCTTCCCACTGGAACACCACCGACCACACGATTTGTGAAAACGCCAAAGTCAGCATGGCCAGATACACCCCCGACAAGCGCACACAAAACCAGCCGAACAGCAACGCCCCCAGCCCCGCCACCAGCGGCGCGAAGGTGAATGCCAGCGGCATGGGCAGGGTGAGCACCTTGAGCAAGATGCCGGCACCGTAGGCGCCCAGGCCAAAATACGCGGCATGGCCGAAGGAGTGCAGCCCGCCAGGCCCCATGATGAAATGCAAGCTGACCGCGAACAGCACGCTGACCAACACGTCCTGGGCCAACACGCTGGCATAGGGCAGCCACGTTTGCAGCAAAGGCAGCGCCGCCAGTGCCACGAACACCACCAGGGCAACCCAGCGCAAGCCATTGCCGGCCGGGCGCAGCGGCGCTTCGGCAGGGGCCGAGTTGCGGCTGCCGGCCTGGGGTTTGCCGAGCAGCCCCCACGGCCGCACCACCAGCACCACCGCCATCACCAGGAACTCCACCACCAAGGTGAGTTTGCTCAGCGAGAAGTCCAGGCCCAGCACATGTACGCTGCCGATGCCCACGCACAGCGCTTTGATTTCGGCGATCAGCAGGGCGGCCAGGTAGGCGCCGGGCAATGAGCCCATGCCGCCGACCACCACCACCACGAAGGCATCGCCAATGCTGCGCAGGTCCAGCGCCAGGTTGGCCGGCTCGCGCGGCAGTTGCACCGCACCGCCCAAGCCTGCCAGCAGTGCCCCCAGGGCGAACACGGCGGTGAACAGCCAGGCTTGGTTCACCCCCAAGGCACCGAGCATTTGCCGGTCTTCAGTGGCCGCGCGCACCAGCACGCCCCAGCGGGTACGGGCCAACAGCAGCCATACCAGCCCTAGCACCAACGGCCCGATGACCATCAGAAACAGGTTGTAGGTGGGGAACTGCCGCCCCAGCAGGCTGATGGAGCCTGCCAAGCCCGGCGCACGGCGGCCGAGCAGTTCCTCAGGGCCCCACAGGTACAGCGTCGCATCGTTGATCACCAATACCAGGGCAAAGGTGCCCAACAGTTGGAACAGCTCCGGCGCTTTGTAGATGCGCCGCAGCAGCACGATTTCGACCAGCGCGCCGAAGGCGCCGACTGCCACCGGGGCTACCACCAAGCCCACCCAGAAGCCGGCCGGGCCGAGCCGGCCGACCAGGTACTCGACTGTGGAATAGGCCACGTACAGGCCCAGCATATAGAACGAGCCATGGGCGAAGTTGACGATACGGGTGACGCCGAAGATCAGCGACAACCCGGCGGCAACCAGGAACAACGACGAGGCCTCGGCCAGGCCGTTGAGCAGTTGGGCAAGCAGGGCGGAAAACTCCATGGCGTCCTCGATGTGCAAAGGGCTAGCCGAACGGGCCGGCGTGGGTCATTCGGCGGGCCGTAGCTTGCGTACCTCGTCATCCGAGGGCAGCAGGCCCAGGCCAGGCTTGTATTGGGTATCGACCATTACCCCGGCACCGTCCTGCACCGCCAGTTTGCCCACGTACAAGCCCCACGTGGCCTGGTGGTCGCTGGCGCGAAATTGCAGCGGGCCGTCGGGCGTGGTGAGGTTTAGCCCGGCGAACGCATTGGCCAACGATTCGGAGTCGGTTTTGCCACCGGCGGCCTCGATGCCCGCGGCGATCGATTGCACCGCCGCATAGCCGATGATCGAGCCGAAGCGCAGGTTTTCCTTGCCGTACTTGGCTTGGTAGGCAGCCACGAAGGCTTTGTGTGCTGGGGTGTCGATGCTGTACCAGGGGTAGCCGGTGACCGTCCAGTTTGGCGGGATTTCATCCTTGAGCGGTTCCAGGTATTCCGGCTGGCCGGTGATGATGCTCAACACCGGCAGTTGCTCGCCGAATAATTCCCGGGTAGTGCCTTCGCGCACGAACTTGGCCAGGTCCGCGCCAAACAGCGCGTTGAACAGTGCATCGGGCTTGGCGTCTACCAGGGCCTGCACCAGGCTGCCGGCATCCACCTTGCCGAATGGTGGTGCCTGCTCGGTCACGAACTCAACATCCGGCTGGCGGGCTTTGAGTAGGGTTTTGAAGGCAGAGGCGGCGGCGGTGCCGAACTCGTAGTTCGGGTACACCAGTGCCCAGCGTTTCTTGTGGAGCCTCACCGCTTCATCCACCAACGCGGCGGTGAGCATGTAGGTGGAGGCGTCGAGGCGGTAGGTGTAGCGGTTGCCGGCGCTCCAGACGATGTTGTCCGACAGCGCCTCGGTGACCAGCACGAAGCGTTTCTTCTGCTTGGCATAGTCGGCCAGGGCGGTGCCGATGTTGGCGTAGAACGCCCCGGCCAGCACATCGACGTGTTCACGGTTGATCAAGTCTTCGACCTGGCGGATGGCATCGCCGGGGTTGGCGTTGTCGTCGCGGGTCAGCAGTTCGAGCTTTTTACCGGCTACGCCACCCTGGGCGTTGATTTGGTCGATGGCCAGTTGCATGCCCTTTTTGTAGCCGTCGGTGAACACCGGCTGGGATTTATAGCTGTTTACCTCGCCGATCTTGATTACATCCTCGGCCCAGGCCGAAGGGGCGCCCAACAGCGCGAGCAGCAGCGGTGCCACTTTGAAACATGCACGAAAAGCCATCGCATTCTCCATAGGTCCATTGAACCGGCTTGCACAGGGTCGGGGCAGTTAAGGCAAGGCAAGGGGTGTGCCAGCGGGCCCTGGCCTGTCGTTGTTGAAATGTTCAGCCGTTCACGCCACCGCGCTGTGCGCGGTCTCGCCCCTGGCTTGGGCCGCTTCGGCGTAACGCGCCCGGCACAGTTGCGCATCGTATTCATAAACCCAGTTGGCCTGGATGCCCACGGCGTTGGGGTCGCGCCATTGCCGCCAGCGGTAGGCCACGTCGCGCTTGAATTGCGACCAGGCCGAGGGCAAGTGGTAGGTGCGGCCCCGCTCACGGGCTTCGAGTTGCACGCGGCGGGTGCGCGGCAGCCGTTCGCGTTCGTAGGCGGCCAGGGCCTCGGCCAGGTTCGCCTTGCCATGGAAGGCCAGGGCCTGGGCCAACGCATAGCCGTCTTCGATGGCCATGGCCGCGCCTTGGGACAGAAACGGCAGCATCGGGTGGGCGGCGTCGCCCAGCAGCGTGGCGTGGGCTTTGGACCAGGTGGCCATGGGGTCACGGTCGAACAGGCCCCATTTGTAGATGGCGTCTGGGTCGGTACGCTTGAACAGCTCGATCAGGTCGGGGTGCCAGCCCTGAAAGCCGGCCAGTAGTTCGGCCTGGGTGCTCTTGGCGTTCCAGCTTTCCTCCACCCAGGCTGGGCTTTCGTTCACCGCCACGATGTTCACCGCGGCGCCGCCTTTAACGTAATAGGTCACCACATGGCCCTTGGGGCCCATCCAGAAGTTGGAATCCGGGGTCACGAACGGCAACGGGTGCTCAACCACCGGCACCAGCGCGCGCCAGCACATATGCCCGGTGTAGCGGGGCGCCTCGGCGCCCCATAGGGCCTCGCGGATCACCGAGCGCACGCCATCGGCGCCCACGATCAGGTCTGCCTCGAACTGCGTGCCGTCAGCAAAGGTGGCCGCCGCGCCGCCGCGCCATTGCTCCAAACCCGTGCAGGCCGCCCCCAGGTTGGTCTGGCGCGCTGGAATATCCTCGGCCAGCGCGGCGTGCAGGTCGGCGCGGTGCACATGGTAGAAGGCTGCGCCGTACAGCGCTGGGCAACTGGCCTTCAAGGGGGTGCGAAACAACTCGCGGGCGGTTTTCCAGTTACGCCCCACCATCGCTTGCGGCAAAAAGCCGATCTGCTCCAGGCGCTGCTCCAGGCCGAGGGCCTTGAGCACCTTCACCGCGTTAGGGGTCATCTGCACCCCGGCGCCCACTTCGCCGAAGGCCGGCGCCCGTTCGAACAGTTGCGCCTCGATGCCCAGTTGGTTAAGGGCCCGGGTGAGGGTCACACCGCCGATGCCGGCGCCGATGATACCGACGCGTAAGGTTCTGTTCATGGTAAAAGGCTCCCGCGCCACGGCGCTAAAGGGGTCACAGGTCAAGTACCAGGCCATCGCCCAGGCCGCGTGAACAACAGATCAACATCTGGTTTCCGGCCTTGCGCTCGGCGGGGCTGAGCACGCTGTCACGGTGCTCTACGTGGCCGGCCAGTATTCTGACTTCACAGGCGCCGCACACGCCTTCTTCGCAGGAGTAGGCCACGTTCACCCCGGCGGCTTCGCACGCCTGCAGCAAGGTTTGTTCGGGCGCCACGTTCACGGTAATGCCAGAGCGCTGTAGGTAGGCGCTAAAGCCGCCGCCGGGTTGCAAGGCCTCGGCGCTGGCGCTGAAACGCTCGCGGTGGGTGCGTTCAGCGGGCCGGGCGGCGGTCAAGCGGTCGAAGGCATCGACCATCGCCTGCGGCCCGCAACAATACAGTTGGGCATCGGCCGGCAGCGCCGGCAGTACATCGGCCAAGCGCGGCACTGGGGCGCCTTCGCGGGT
This sequence comes from Pseudomonas typographi, assembly GCF_014694385.1. Taxonomy (GTDB): domain Bacteria; phylum Pseudomonadota; class Gammaproteobacteria; order Pseudomonadales; family Pseudomonadaceae; genus Aquipseudomonas; species Aquipseudomonas typographi. The sequence continues at coordinate 38,261 of NZ_JAAOCA010000019.1, forward strand.
GGCGAACAGCTGTACCCCGGGCTGGCCCTGCAGCTCGGCCTGGAACAGCCAATGCTCGGCACGCGCAGCCCAGTAATACAGCTCCACTGGGCGGCCTTCGCCCTTGAGCTGGCGGTACATGGCCAGCAGCGGGGTAATGCCGATGCCGCCGGCCAGCAGCACGCTCGGCGCTGCGCCCGGTTGCACGGCGAAGTGGTTGCGCGGTGGCGAGAGGCGGTAGTGTTCCCCGACCACCGATTCGTAATGCAGGCGCCGTGAGCCGCCTTTGCCACCTTCGGCCAACTGCACGGCAATCAGATACTGCGAGGGATGCGGCTGCGGCCACAGCAGCGAATATTGCCGCACCAGCCCCGGTGCCAGTTGCACATCCACATGGGCCCCGGGCTCGAAGGCGGGCAATGCGTTGCCGCTGGGCGAGGCGAAGCGGTACAGGTTGACCCCGGGCGCCGCATACTCCACCGCGTGCAGGCGCAGTACCAGGCTACAGGGCTCAGATAACGCCATAGGTAATGCCCTTGTTACGCAGCCAGGTGCGGTAGCGTTGGCCCATCAGGTCGGTGCGGTGGTGCAGCTCGTAGCGCAGCTCTACCGGGATGCGTTCGGGGCGTTGGCTTTCGACGATGTCGCGGTCCTGGGCGAACACCACGTCGGCGCGTTCGCGCACCGCTTCGGCGGTCGGCCGCGGGTTCACATCCAGCGCCGCCAACACCCGCACGATGCTGTGGGTGGCATCCAATGGCTGCACGGTGAACAGCGTGGTGAAGGTATCGCTGTGATCGGTCACGGGCAGCCCCTGGGCGTCGGCGGCCTGGGTGCGCTTGGAGAAGTAACCCACCAACGGGCGGAAGGTGTGATAGGTGTAGAACGCCACCAGCGGCTGGCCACGGGCATCGCCCCAGGGCTGGAACACCCGCACCTCGGAGGATTTAAGCCCGGTGTCGGTTTCTTCGACGGTGTATGGCTCCAGGCGGTCGGGGTTGTCCATCACGCCGTTGAGGCCGGCATGCACGAAGGGGAAGTGGCTGGCGTCGATGAAGTTTTCTACCGCCCGAAAGCCGTTGGCGGCGTAGGGGTAGGGCCCGCTGTGGACCTTCATGAAGCGCTCGTCTTTCCACTCCGGGAATTGCGGGATGTCGCTGGCCGGCGTACCCAGGCATACCCAAACGAATCCATAACGCTGCACCGCCGCGTAGGGAAAGGCCCGTGCTTTTTTCATCGGGGTTTCATCGGGCGCCGCCGGCATCAAGGTGCAGCCGCCTTCGCCGTTGTACTGCCAGCCGTGGTAGGGGCACACCACCTTGTCGTCCTTGATCCAGCCCTTGGACAACCGCGCCCCGCGATGGATGCACAGGTCTTCCCAGACGTGCACCTGGCCATCGCTGCTGCGCCAAGCGATCAATTCGCGTTCCAACAGGCGCACCGGGTAGATCGTACCCTCGGCGAAATCATCGGCATAACCGATCACATGCCAGTCATTGAGCAACACCGGGTCTTGGCAACCATCGCCGGCGGTGAGGGGTTGTTGCGCTGAAACGGCGATCAGGTTCATCACGGCGCCTCGCATGAGCCATTAATTAATCAACTCGTTAATTTATCGCTTGCAGTTGCCGTGCCAAAGAGTGTGTACACCCTAACTGGTTGTTTCTAACGTGGCGGCCCGGCGCCCCATGCCGTTTAACATGGCCGGCTGGCCCCGTTGCTGGGCACGCTGTTCCGCTTTGGTGCGCCGGGCTATGCCAGGTTCTGCGGTGCTGCCGAGATTCCCCCGACGACGAAACCGGTCACTTGCTCAATCAACGACTGGCAATCGTCGGCCTGGTACTGACCTTCGGGTACACGCTCTTCCATGCGGTGGCTGTCGGAGAATGCATACAGGTAGGTGCCCACCATCAGGGTGATGCGCCAATGAGCCTGCAGCGCCGATAAATGCGGCATCGCCTCTTGTAGCGCTTCTACGTAGCGTTCGGTCGACACACCATAGGCTTTATCGCGCAGTGCGTAGGAAATGTGCGGCGGCTCGGTGTGCAGGCGCGCCTGCAGGCGCAAAAAGTGCCGGCCTTGTTCGCTGGTACGCAGCGCCGCGGTGGGCAGCAGGAACGCCCGTACGATATCGCCCACGCTGGCGGTGCCGGCCTGGCGCACGGCCTCGAGGTTGCGCAAACGCTCTTCGCTCACGGCCACGCCCCGGCGCAGGAACACCTCTTCGAACAGGCCGTACTTCGAGCCGAAGTAATAGTTGATCAGCGCCTGGGTCACCCGGGCCTGGTCGGACACTTCCCGCAGGGTGGTGCCGGCATAGCCCAGGTTGGCGAACAGGCATTCGGCCGCATCGAGAATGGTTTCGCGTACCCCGCTGGCCCCCTCTGGCCGGCCGGGGCCTTTGCGCTTGGGTTTGGGTTTGGCGGGTGAAGCGGGCAGGGTGCCACGGCGGCCACTGACGGTTTGCATGCAAATGCTCGGAGGCGACGATAAAGCGCGTAAGATAAATTAATTGGCCGGCTCTTTAAATACGCGTGCACGGGCTTTTCGGCTGCCGCTTGCGGCCTTCGGCCGGCGACCGGGCCTGCCGCTCGTCGGCCGCCGGCGAAAAAACGGAAGCGCGCCGGCGTTGGCCGGTCCCAGATGTACACACCCGTGGCGATGGAGCGGTGGCGGCATGCACGATAACGACGAGCAAACACCCGAATACGCCAGCCGCCGCGAGCCGGTGGAAGAGGACATCGCCTTACAGCTAGGCACCTGGCGGTTCGAGCGCATCGGGCTGGCCGTGCTGTTGCTGTTGATATTGCTGGCCCTGCTGGGGCTGTTTTCCAAGGGGCCACTGAGCAATGCGAATGCCAGCAGCAGCGACGGCCAGTTAAGCGTGGAGTACCAGCGCTTCAGCCGCAATGACACAGAGGAACAACTGCACATCACCTTGCGGGCGGCCCCGGGGCAGCAACTGGCGGTGGTGCTGGACCCGGCCTTGCTGCAGGCGGCGAACATCGAAGCCATGCACCCCTTGCCGGGCCCTTCGCGCAGCCAGGGGCAAGGGCTGAGTATCCCCATGCTCGCCGACCCGCAAGGGGTGGCAGCCCTTTACCTGACGCTGCGAACCCAGGGCATAGGGCTGTTTCGTTGCCACCTGCAGGCCTCTACCGGGCAGGCATTGACCATCAACAAATTCATCTACCCCTGAGGGCTTGCCAATGGACTCCGTACTGCGCGCAGCGGTGATGTACTTCGTCGTGTGGGTGTTATTCAAAGTGGCTGGGCGGCGCTCCTTGGCCGACTTGACCGCCTTCGATTTCGTATTGTTGTTGATCATCGGCGAAGCGACCCAACAAGCACTGCTAGGGGACGATTTTTCCGTGACCAACGCAGTGCTGATCATCAGTACGCTGATCGCGATGGATGTGGTGTTCTCCTATGCCAAGCAGCGCTCCCCGGCGCTGGCCAAGCTCGATGGCGGCCCTACCATCGTGGTGGAGAACGGCCAACCGTTGAAGGCCCGCATGCGCCAGGCCCGTTTGACCGAGGCAGACATCATGGAAGCGGCGCGCTCCAACCAGGCCGTGGTGGACATGGCCGATATCCAGTACGCGATCATCGAACGCAACGGCACCTTGTCGATCATCCCCCGGCCACAGGCGCAGCAGTAGCACCTGAGCGCGACCGCGCACCGAGCAACGTAGCCCCTAGGAGGCCGCGCCGTGGGTGGCGGCCGCCGGCTGTGCGGCAGTGACTACCTGCACACTCAGCCGTGGCGTGGCCAGGTCCAGCCCGGCCTCGTCCAGTGTGCGCTTGAGCAGCAGGTTGAAGGCCCGCGACACTTCCCACTGCTTGAGCGGCGCAGTCTTGAAGCGCGCCCGCAAAACGGCGGTGCCCTGGTCGAAGCTCTCCACCCCCTGGATTTCCAGCGGTGACCAGATCTCACGGCGCAGCAAGGCGTCTTGGCGAATCTTTTGGCCCACTTCACGGATCAGCTTCATGGCCGCGTCGATGCCCATGCTATGGGGGATGGCCACGCGGAAGATGGCATAGCCGAATTCGCGCGAATAGTTTTTGATGCTTTTGATTTCGCTGAACGGGATGGTATGCACGATACCGTCGATGTCGCGCAGGCGTACGGTGCGGATGGTCAGGCCCTCGACCGTGCCCAGGTGGCCGCCCACATCGACGTAGTCGTCGATGGCCAGGGAATCCTCGACGATAATGAACAGCCCTGTGATCAAGTCGGCCACCAGCGACTGCGCGCCGAAGCCGATCGCCAGGCCGATCACACCCGCACCGGCCAGCAATGGTGTGACGTTTACCCCCATGTTGGCCAGGGCCACGATCGCGGCGATCACGAAGATGGCTACGAACAGCACGTTGCGAATCAGCGGCATCATGGTTTGCGCGCGGGCGTTGGCCACCCCTTTGCGCGAACGGTTCAGGGCGTGGTGGATACCGGTGTCGGCGAGGATCCACACCAGCCATGCCAGAAGCAAGGTGCCGCCCAGGCTTAACAGGCGCATGCTGATGTCGCGGCCATCGCCTTCGGCGAAGCGCACGAACGACAGCCCCCATACCCGTAGCCCCAACTCGATGAACAGCGCCCATACCGCCAGGTGCGCCAAGGTGTAGCCGAACAGCTTCAGCCGTTCGGAATACGGCGCGTGCCGGCGTGGGTGTTTCACCGGGCGGGTGGCGTGGCGGCGCACCAAGCCGTTGAGCACGATGCACACCACCAGCAACACCGTGCAGATAAGCGCCTGGCGCAAGGCCGTGCTGGTGTCGCCGGCCGAGACGAAGGTCGACAGCAGCGACACCGCCACCAACAACAGCGCCGGGATATACCAGAAGGTGCCCAGCACTTCGATCGTATCGGTCAGTGCACGCCGATGCAGGCGCCGCTGCAGCGGTTGGTTGCAGATCAAGTGCGCCACGGGCCGGCGAAAGCGCAGGATAAACCAGCCGCTGCACAAAGCTGCCAGCACGTTGGCCAGGGTGGCGGCGCTCTGCGCCAGGTGCATGCCGAGGTTGGCCACCAGCCGTGGGTCGTTCAGGGCTTCGCCAAAGGCGGCAAAGCTGCCCACCAGCCACAGCAGGCGAAACGCGCGGCGGCGCAGGATGAACAGTGCCTGGTGGCGGTGGGGCCCGTCGAGCAACGAGAAGGCGATCACGCAGATGGCCGAGAAGCAGGTGCCCACCACCAGTGCGTAGGCCAATACCATGGCCAGGTCTTTACCGAGCGAGGAGGGCGCCCAATAACCGACGAACAGCGTGATCACCAGTGCGACCAGCCAGGGCCCGAGCTTGCGCAGGGCGAAGCGCAGCAGGTCCCAGGTGCGTGGGTACTGGGGCAGTTCGTCGGTCAGGCCGAAGCGTTCGCGCACCCGTTGGCCGAGCCAGATCAGGCCATAAGCCAACAGGCTCCAAGCCAGCAGCACCAGGGCGAACACGCCGATCACCGGGACCCATTCGGCCGGCGTCAGCGAGCGCTCGGCCAGTTCCTGGCGGGCCAAGGCCAATTCATCGCCCCAACGGGCGAACGGGCTGGCGTCGCCGCTGAATTGCGCCTCGAGCTCGCGCAGGCTGCTACCGACCAGCCCCAATACACCTTGTTCGGGCTGCACTTGGGCCTTTTCGGTCGCGTCGCGGAGTTTTTTCAAGTCTGCCAGCAGTTGGCTGCGTTGCTGGTCGTTTTCCAGGGTTTGGATCACCTGGTCGAGCGCCGGCCCAAGCGGCTCGGTGGCCTCGGGCTGGGCTTTGTGCGTGCCACCGAGCAGGCCCGGCAAGCCGGCGGCAGCCGCGCCGCCCTGCAACCCCAGGCACAGCGCCAGGCACAGCGCCCAACAGGCAAGGCGGTTCATTCAGGGCAGTTCCTGGCTGGCGTAGAACGCACTGAGCACCTTGACCAGGTGCGCCAGGTCTTGGCTACCGGCCAGTTCCCGGATCGAGTGCATGGCGAAGGTGGGCAAGCCGATGTCGACGGTGCGTACGCCCAGGTGGCTGGCGATGATCGGGCCTATGGTCGAGCCGCAGCCCATGTCGCTACGCACCACGAAGCTTTGCACGGGCACTTCTTCGGCCATGCACAGGTGGCGGAAGAACCCGGCGGTTTCGCTGTTGGTGGCGTAGCGCTGGTTGCTGTTGACCTTGATCACCGGGCCGGCGTTGAGCTTGGGCCCATGATTGCCGTCGTGCTTGTCGGGGTAATTGGGGTGTACGCCATGGGCGTTGTCGGCCGACACCAGCAGCGAACGCTGAATGGCCCGCACATAGTCGGCTTGGTCAGGCACTAGGCGCTGCAAGGTTTGTTCGAGCATTGGGCCGTCGGCACCGCAGGCCGACGTCGACCCGATTTCCTCGTGGTCGGTGCACACCAGCACGCAGGTTTCCTCGCCTTCGGCACCCAGCAGCGCTTGCAGGCCGGCATAGCAGGAGAGCAAGTTGTCGAGCCGGGCGCCGGCGATGAATTCGCCGTTCAGGCCCACCACCGCGGCCGGTTGGGTGTCGTAAAACGACAGTTCGTAATCCAGCACCACATCGGCGTTCAGCCCGTGTTCGCGGCCCAGTTGGTCGGCGAGCAAGGCGCGAAAGTCAAAGCGTTCGCCACCGGGCACCTGGGCGAGGATAGGCGGCAGTTCGTTCTGCGCATTGATCGCCCAACCGTCATTGGCGCCGCGGTTAAGGTGGATCGCCAGGTTTGGAATGATCGCGATCGGCGTTTTGAAATCGACCCGCTGGCTTTCGACCTTGCCGCCCTCGCGGAAAGTCACCCGCCCGGCCAGCGACAGGTCGCGGTCAAACCACGGCGCCAATAGCGCGCCGCCGTACACTTCCACGCCCAGTTGCAAAAAGCCTTGGCGTTGCAGCTCGGGCTGCGGCTTGACCTTCAGGCAGGGGCTGTCGGTGTGCGCGCCGACCAGGCGGATACCGCCGGTGGCAGGTGATTGGCGGCCCATCCTCACGGCGATGATCGATGAGTCGTTGCGGGTCAGGTAATAGCGCCCATTGGGGCTGATGGCCCACGGGTCGCGCTCGTTGAGCCGCTGGTAACCGGCCGCTTCCAGGCGCTTGGCCAGGCTGGCGGTGGCGTGGAAGGGCGTGGGCGAGGCCTTGAGAAAGTCGATCAGGCCCTGGTTGAGCGTGTCTCGCATGTTCAGTACTCCAGGCAATGGGCCGATTCTAGCGAATCAGAACGGCGCGGGGCATTCGAAACGTAGGCGTTTGCCGCTGGCCGGGTGGCTGAAGCCCAGCAGGCTGGCGTGCAGGCACAGCCGCTCATGGGCCGCCAGGGCCTGTTCGTGGGCATACAGGCGGTCGCCCAGCAACGGGTGGCCGAGCGACAGCATATGCACCCGCAATTGGTGCGAGCGGCCGGTGATGGGCGTGAGTTCCACCCGGCAACCCTGGGCAAAGCGCTCCAGCACACGCCAGTAGGTCAGCGCGCGCTTGCCGTGTTCGAAGCAGACCACGTGCCGTGGCTTGGTCGGTGGGTCGTAGCGCAAGGGCAGGTCGATACTGCCGCTGTCTTGCGCCGGTTGCCCCCAGCACAGTGCGGTGTAGGCCTTTTCGGTTTCACGGTCGTGGAATTGGCGCGACAGTTCGCGGTGGGCGGCCGGGTTGCGTGCCAGTAGGATGAGCCCACTGGTTTCCCAGTCCAGGCGGTGGACGATCAGCGCCTCGGGGTAGCCGTGCTGTTGCAGGCGGGTGATCAGGCAATCTTTATTGTCGTCGGCGCGGCCGGGCACCGACAGCAGCAAGGTCGGTTTGTCGACCACTAAAAACGCGGCATCCTCATGCAGGATGCGAATGTTGGACAGTGGCATTGCCAGTCTCTGCAAACGCACACGCCCCGCACGCAAAGCCTGGGCCGCATGCGGGGCGAGTGCTTCCGGATCAGCGATCCGGCAGGGTAATGTTCAGCTCGAGGATCGAACAACTGCCCTGGTTCTCCAGGGCCACGTGCACGTCGTCGTTATCGATGGCCACGTATTTGCGGATCACCTCGACCAATTCCTTTTGCAGGGCCGGCAAGTAGTCGGGCGTATTGCGCTGGCCGCGCTCGTGGGCAACGATAATCTGCAGACGCTCTTTCGCCACCGAAGCGGTGTTGCCCTTTTTCCGGTCGCGAAAGAAGTCGAAAATATTCATTCACGGCCTCCAAACAAACGCTCCATCCAGCCTTTTTTCTTCACGTCGAGGAACCGGTGTGGCATTTCCTTGCCCAGCAGGCGGTCGACGGCATCGCTGTAGGCCTGGCCTGCGTCGCTTTGGTCGTCGAGGATCACCGGCACGCCAGAGTTCGACGCCTTGAGCACTGCGGTCGACTCGGGGATCACCCCCAGCAGGCGAATGGCGAGGATCTCTTCGACGTCTTCGACGCCGAGCATCTCGCCCTTGCTCACCCGCTCGGGGTTGTAGCGGGTCAGTAGCAGGTGTTCCTTGATCGGCTCTTCGTTGTTGGCGGCGCGGCGCGATTTACTTGAGAGCAGGCCGAGCATGCGGTCGGAGTCGCGCACCGATGACACCTCGGGGTTGGTGACCACGATGGCCTCGTCGGCGAAATACATCGCCAGGCTGGCGCCTTTTTCGATACCGGCCGGCGAGTCGCAGATCACGAAGTCGAAGTCTTTGGCCAGTTCGGTGAGCACCTTTTCCACGCCGTCTTGGGTCAGCGCGTCTTTGTCGCGGGTTTGGCTCGCTGCCAGCACGTAGAGGTTTTCCAGGCGCTTGTCCTTGATCAGGGCTTGCTGCAAATTGGCCTCTTCGTTGACCACGTTGACGAAGTCGTACACCACGCGGCGTTCACAGCCCATGATCAGGTCGAGGTTACGCAGGCCCACGTCGAAGTCGACAATGACCGTTTTGTGGCCGCGCAACGCGAGGCCGGTGCCAATGGCGGCGCTGGTGGTGGTCTTGCCCACACCACCTTTGCCGGAAGTAACCACGATGATCTTGGCCAAGGTGTTTCACCCCTAAAAAGGAAAACAAGGGCGCTAGCCCTTGAAAACGTGACGATGAGAACTTCAGGCGGCGATCGTTACCGCTCTTGGAAGTTACATATAAAATGGCGGCAGTATCCGTTAAAGGCGGGTGATGTTCAACACATCCTGGCTCAAACTTATCTGCACACTGGCGCCCCATAGCGGATCGCGGCGCAAGTCTTCGCTGACCTTGTATTGCCCGGCGATCGACAGCAGCTCGGCGCCCAATTGCTGGCAGAAAATCCGTGCCTTGGTGTCGCCCTTGATGCCGGCCAGGGCCCGGCCACGCATGGGGCCGTACACATGGATGTTGCCATCGGCGAGAAGTTCCGCTCCGCTGCTGACCGACGCGATTACCACCAGGTCGCCGCCCTGGGCGTAGATCTGCTGGCCGCCGCGTACCGGCTGGGTAATCACCTTGGTGGGCTGCACCTTCGGCGCGGGCGGCTCGGCGGGCTTGCTCTCGGCTTTAGGCTCCGGGGCCGGTAGGTCTACCGGGCGCTCGCGGGCATTGGATGGGGGCAACACCGGCAGGTCGATGGCGATCGCCGCGGCGATGTCTTCGATGCGGCTGGCACGGATGGCCAAGGTGCGCAGCCCGTGGTGGCGGCACACTCGCATCAGCCCGGGCAGGTCGATACTACCCTCGCTGGCGGGCAGTTTGTCCAATGCCAGCACCAAGGGGGTGTTGCTGAAGAAATTCGGCGCCTGGGCGACTTTGGCCGCCAACTGCTGGTCGAGGCGCTCCAGGCTGTTGTGGGCCAGCTCCAGCACGGTGATGGCGAGCATGCTGCCCTTTAGCTGGAATACCGGTTCCTGGTCGAGTCGTTCGGTTTGGCTCATGTCGGCACGTAGCGCTGTTTCGCGGAAAAGTGCCGAGACTTATAACGATTACGCCAGGCAGCCGCAAGCCGCGCCGAACCGATGTAGAATGCGCGGCTCTGTGGTTTGCCCAGGATCGTTCATGGAACGCACGCGTTTTCGCCGCGCTTACCTTCACCCTCGTTTTTGGCCACTGTGGCTGGGCTTGGGGTTGCTCTGGCTGGTGGTGCAACTGCCGTATGGCCTGTTGTTGCGCCTGGGCGCGGGGGTTGGCCGGGGCATGCAACTATTTGCCCACGAGCGGCGGGCCATCGTGGCGCGTAACCTGGAGTTGTGCTTCCCCCGCTTACCGTTCGTCGAAAGGCAGCGTCTGCTGCGGGAAAACTTCGCCTCCACCGGCATCGCGTTCTTTGAAATGGCCATGAGCTGGTGGTGGCCAAAGGCCCGCCTGGCGCGCTTGGCGCATGTGCAAGGGCTTGAGCATTTGCATGCCGCGCAGGCGGCCGGCGAGGGCGCGATCCTGATGGCCGCGCACTTCACCACCCTGGAAATAGGCGCCGCGTTGCTGGGGCAGTTGCACACCATCGATGGCATGTACCGCGAGCACAAGAACCCGGTGTTCGACTTCGTACAACGCCGTGGCCGCGAGCGGCACAACCCCGATTCACTGGCGGTGGAACGCGAAGACGTGCGTGGCATGCTCAAGCTGCTGCGCAAGGGCCGTGCGATCTGGTACGCGCCAGACCAAGACTACGGCGCCCAGCAAAGCGTGTTCGTGCCACTGTTCGGCATCCCGGCAGCCACCGTGACCGCCACCAGCAAGTTCGCCAAGCTCGGCAAGGCGCGGGTGATCCCCTTCACCCAGCAGCGGCTGGCCGATGGCAGCGGCTACCAGTTGGTGGTGCACCCACCCCTGGAGGATTTCCCCGGGGCGACCCAAGAGGCCGATTGCCTGCGCATCAACCAGTGGGTGGAGCAGGCGATCACCGAATGCCCGCAGCAGTACCTGTGGGCACACCGGCGTTTCAAATCGCGGCCGCCGGGGGCGGCGCGGCTGTATGAAAAGAAACGCCGCCAATGATTCCCTGGGGATGCGGCGCGCAGCGCTATGCAGGCTATGAAATCCCCGCGCACTGCCATGGCCGCTACGCTGCAGGAGGCGGAACGTAGGCCATCGTGCGGGCGACCGTTGTCCGTAAAGGAAACATTCACGCTCGAGCGGGGCATCCAACACGATGTCCCGGAATGGTTCATGGATGCATACGTGGACCTATCGGCCGGTGCCTGAGGGGTGCCCTCCGGGCACGGTTCCGTTTACCCCCGGTCAACGCGCGGGCGTTTGCGCGCTCCCCTCAGCGGCATCGCCATCATTCACCCCCTTGAGGATGATCCGCTTGATGTCGCCCACGATGAACAGGTAGCTGAACGCGGCGACGAAGGCATTCAGGCCGACGAACACCAGAGCCATCTTGAACGAGCCGGTGACGGAGATGATGTAGCCGATGATGATCGGAGTGGTGATCGATGAGATGTTGCCGATCATGTTGAACAAGCCGCCCGCCAGCCCGGCGATCTGCTTGGGGGCCGTGTCGGCCATCACCGCCCAGCCGAGTGCGCCGATACCCTTGCCGAAAAACGCCAGGGCCATGAAGCTCACCACCATCCAGTCGGCATCGACGTAGTTGCACAGTATCACGCACATCGACAGCAGCATGCCGCCCACGATGGGCACCTTGCGCGCTACGCTGAGCGAGTGGCCACGGCGCAGCAGCCAATCGGAAACGACCCCGCCCAACACGCCACCGATGAAGCCACAGATCGCCGGTAACGACGCCACGAACCCGGCCTTGAGGATAGTCATGCCGCGCTCCTGTACCAGGTACACCGGGAACCAGGTCAAGAAGAAGTAGGTGAGCGCGTTGATGCAAAACTGCCCCAGGTAAATGCCGGCCATCATGCGGTTGCTCAGCAGTTGGCCGATGTAGCTCCACTTGGGGCCGGCGTCTTTTTTCTCGCCGGGGCGGTCGAGGTCGACCAGGCCGCCATTGTCGGCGATGTAGCGCACTTCGGCGGCATTGGCGCGCGGATGGTCCTTGGGCCCGTACACGGTCACCATCCAGATGGCGGATACGACCAGGCCCAGCCCGCCCATGACCACGAACACATGCTGCCAACCCCAATGGTAGACAATCGCCCCCATCAGCGGGGCAAACAATACGGTGGCGAAGTATTGCGCCGAGTTGAACACGGCCGAGGCGGTGCCGCGTTCTTGGGTCGGGAACCAGGCGGCGACGATGCGCGCATTCCCCGGGAACGACGGCGCCTCGGCCAAGCCCACCATCATGCGCAAGAAGAACAGCGCGGCGATGATGGTGCCAGTGCCGAACACGCCCACATAGCCCTGCAGAATGGTGAACACCGACCAGAAGAAGATCCCCGCGGCATAGACCCTCTTCGAACCAAAGCGGTCGAGCAGCCAGCCACCGGGGATTTGCCCGATCACATAGGCCCAGCCGAAGGCCGAGAAAATATACCCCAGCGACACGGCGTCGATGCCGAGCTCTTTTTGCAAGCTGGAACCGGCGATGGCGATGGTCGCGCGGTCGGCATAGTTGACCGTGGTCACCAGAAACAACATGAACAAGATCAGGTAGCGGACGCGAGTTGGTGCAGTGCGTGGCATGGTAATGCTCCCACGGGTTTGTTTTTGTGTGCGGGCAAGCTGCAAATGCGTTGTTAGTTATCGTACAACGATAACGTTATCATCATATTTAGATAACGTTATCATTCAAAGGCCGTAGGCCGTTTTTCTTACCAGCGGCGGGCCGCAAGCATCAGGCGTGAGTGCTGGCGCGTTCGATCAGTGCGAAGCCGGTGTCTACGCTTTTTTGCGCCGGTTCCCCCGCGAAGCGTTGCAGCAGTGCTTCGGCGACCGCCAGGCCCATCGCTGGGGCGTGGACGCTGATGGTAGACAACGCCGGGTGAGCAAAGCGGCTATTCACGGTGTCGCCGAAGCCGAGCACGCGCACATCCTGCGGCACCCGCAAGCCACGGCTGGTGGCCTCGGCGACTACGCCAAAAGCGACGGTGTCGGAGCTGCACACCACCAGTTGCGGTGGGCTGGCATCGGCTTCGAGCAGCCGTGCCAAGCCTACGCGGCCGACTTCCCAACTCGCCGGCAGGGGCTGCATGGCTTCAGGCACCGCGGCCACGCCCAATTGCGCCAGCCGCGCGCGCAGGCTGCGGTTGCGCCGCGCGGCGCGCGCGTCGTTCACCGACACCACGGCAAAACGGCGCACACCCTGGGCGAAAAAATGCTCGGCGATGTGGGCGCCCACGGCTTCATGGGAGAACCCGGCTTGCAGGTCTAGCGGCTGTGGCGACAGGTCCCAGGCCTCGACCACCGGCACCCCGGCGGCGAGCAACCGTTCGCGGCTGGCAGCGGTGTGCAGCGTGCCAGTGAGCACCACGCCGTCGGGGCGGCGGCCGAGAATGGCTTCGAGCAGGGCTTGTTCTTTTTCCGGGGAATACCCGGTGGGGCCGATCAATGCTTGGTAACCGGCCTCGGTGAGCCGCTCGGTAATGGCTTGGATCACCCCGGCATAAATGGAATTGGCCACCGTGGGCAACAAGATCGCCACCAGCCGGCTGCGACTCGTGGCCAGGCTGCCGGCCAGCAGGTTCGGCACATAGCCCATTTGCCGCACCAGCGTGAGCACCCGCTCACGGGTGGCGTGGTTGACCAGTTCCGGGCGGTGGATGGCGCGTGACACCGTGATCGGGGACACCCCGGCGCGCTGCGCCACCTCGGTGACGGTCACCGGCAGTAGCGCGCCATCCGGCTGCGGCGTTTTTCGGCGGGATTTTCTGGCCACGGGCGTCCTTGTGTGGGCTAACGCGAGGGTGCGCAGTATGCCACGCCCGTCAGGCCGGGGGCTGCTTGGGGGTGGCCGCTGGCACGTCCTTGAGGGTGGTTTCGTCATGGGCCACTTCGATTTCTTGGCCATCACCCAATTGTTTGTAGTGCTTGCGAATCAGCTTGAGCTCATGGGCGTCTTTTTCATCCAGGTTCACCACGGCCATGTGCGCCTCTTTGGTCGCGCGCAACAGCTCATCGATCTTGATATGCAGCACATCGTTATCGCGGTTCTGGGTGTTCTGGATCACGAACACCATCAGGAACGTGATAATGGTGGTCGAGGTATTGATGATCAGTTGCCAGGTGTCGTTATAGTGAAACCAAGGCCCGCTCAGGGCCCACAAAATGATCAGCACCACCGCGACCGCGAAGGTTTTCGAGCTGCCGGCTTTTTTGGCCAGGGCTTGGGAAACATTTTCAAACGTCATGGTCTGGTCTCGATGCACGGGTTCCTGGCGTTTAGACTGACCGCCGAAAAAGCTCGTTCCCAAGCTGAACATTAAACTTTCTGAAGAAGCCCGTAACACTTACCTGCCGAGGAGGCCCCGATGAACAGCACGATTTCCACCGGCACTGTCGCCTACCAACGCCCCGATGGCCGTAGCGTGTCAGGTTACCTGGCCAGCCCCGCCGAGCAGGCCGGGGCGCCCGCCGTCGTGGTTATCCAGGAATGGTGGGGGCTGAACGAGCAGATCCGCGGTGTGGCCCGCCGCTTGGCTGAGGCCGGTTACTTCGCCTTGGTACCCGACCTGTACCGGGGCAAGGCCACGGTGGAGGAAGAGGAAGCCCATCACTTGATGAGCGCCCTGGATTTCGCCGATGCCGCCAGCCAGGATGTACGCGGTGCCGTGCAGTTTCTGAAGGCGCGTAGCGCCAAGGTCGCGGTGACCGGGTTTTGCATGGGTGGGGCACTGACCCTGCTGGCGCTCAATGCCTCGCCCGAGGCCGACGCTGGGGTGGTGTGGTACGGGGTGCCGCCGTTGGAATTTATCGACCCGGCCGCCTTGCAGGTGCCCATAGTGGGCCATTTCGGTACCCAGGATGCCTTCTTTGGCAACGATGCGGTGGATGCCCTGGAGCAGAAGCTCAAGGGCGGTGGTGTGGATTTCGAGTTCCACCGTTACTTGGCCCAACACGCCTTCGCCAACGAAACCGCCGTGGGCCCTGGGCGCATCGCCGGCACCCAGTACGACCCCGTGTGGGCACAGATGGCCTGGGACCGCACCCTGACGTTCTTCGGCCGCACGCTATGGCCGTGAGCGCAGCAGGTGCTCCACCAGGTATTGAGCATCCCGTGCCACCCCGCTGAAGCGCCCCGAGCCCCAGGTGTGCAGCCAGGGCAGGCCGAGAAAGTACAGCCCTGGCTCGGCGGTGACCCCGCGCACGTGGCCGGGGTAGCCCTTGCCATTGAACACGGGCAAGTCGACCCAACTGAAGTCGGGCGTGAAACCTATGCACCAGATCACCGTGCTGATGCCGGCCTCGGTGATGTCTAGCTGCGCACGGTCGCCGATGGGTTGCCACACCGGTTGGTACAGGCTTGGCGCAGGGGCATCGAGGCCCTGTTCGGCAATGTAGCGGTCGATGCTGGCGTTGATGCGGTTGTACACCGCGTCGGCTGCATCCAGGCTGGCGCTGAGGTTGCTGGCGAAACGCAGGGTACCGCCCTCCAGGCCTTGTAAGCGGCCATAGAGTTTCATCCCATCCAGGGCAAAGCGGCGCAGGTCGATGTCGCGGCCGCCGTCACGGCCGGTCACGTAGTGGTTGGTGTTGTCGCGCACGCCTTCGCGCAAGGGGTGGGCGCCCACGTCGATATCGTAATAGCCCATCTCGGCCAGCCAGTCGACCACGTCCTTGCCGCGGTAGAAGCGCGCGCAGCGCGGTGCGTCGCCTACGGCCAGGTGCACTGCGCGGCCGGCCAGGTGCAAGTCCTCGGCGATTTGCGCGCCCGATTGCCCGGAGCCCACCACCAACACCGCGCCCTCGGGCAATGCGCCTGGGTTACGGTACTGTTCCGAGTGCAGTTGGGTGATGCTGGCCGGTAGGCGCTCGGCCAGGCGTGGGATAATCGGCGTGTGGTAGCCACCACTGGCCACGATCACCTGGGTGGCGCTGAAGTCACCGGCGCCGGTGTTCAGTTCAAAGCCCCCGCCAGCGCGCCGGGCCAGGCGCTGAACGGCGACCCCTTCGCGTACCGGCGGCTTGACCGCGGCGATGAAGCTGTCGAGGTAGGCGATGATTTCATCTTTTTTCATGAAGCCGTGCGGGTCCGTACCGGGGTATGGGTGCCCGGGCAACGCACATTGCCAATTAGGTGTGACCAGGCAGAACGTATCCCAGCGCTGGGTGCGCCAGGTGTGGGCCAGTTGGTGTTTTTCCAGTACCAGGTGATCGACGTCGTGTTGTTGCAGGTAATAGCTCGCAGCGAGGCCGGCTTGGCCGCCGCCCACCACGATCGTGTTGTAATCGGCCATGGTAATGCCCCTGTCAGATTTCGCCGAATGAACGGTTATGCACCTGCCCGGCGCCTTGTTGCTGCATGTGCACTACCTGCACGCAGGCCTGCGCCTGGTCGAAGCGCTGCGCCAGCAAGCGTAGGCCGTCGAGGCTGTCCATGGCTGAACTGCAGTAAAACCCTCTGACCTGCTTCACCCGCTCGGCCGCGGCGTTCAGCCCCTGCGTTGCGCGTTGCAAGAACTCGGGTAACGGATAACTGCGGCCAGCCTCCAAGTAGTCGAAGATCGACGTAGAGGGGCTGTAACTGGTGCTTTCATGGCCGTCTGGCCAACGTAGGCGAATGTTCACGGCGGGCATTTTCAGGCCTCCAGGTGGGGGTAGTGGTAGCCGGTGAGCGGCTGCTGGTTCAGGTCCCAGAACAGCGCCCGCTGCGCACCCATGTGCACATGCAGTTGGCCGCTGCCGTCGAGGGTGCCGATGGGCTGGCATTGCAGCCCCTCGAAGGCAAAGGCCTTGCACACTGCCGGTAACTGCGTGGCCTCCAGTGCCAGCAGAAAACCATAGCTGGGGAACGCCTGTAGCCAGCGCAGCAGCGGGGCCCCGGCGGGGCGCGGTAGCGCGTCCAGGTCAACACAGGCACCCAGGCCGCGCGCTTCGAGCAGCATCAGTAAGGTGCCGAGGATGCCGGCGTTGGAAATGTCCTTGGCGGCCTGCACCCAGCCGGCCTCGGCCAGGCGCGGCAGCACCTCGAGCTGGTCGCGCAGGCGCTGCGCCGGTACGCCCTCGAAGGCTTTCCAGTAGGGCGCATCCGCATGCCACTGGCCGTCGAGGCTCACCGCCATGGCCAGTACTTGGCCGGGCCGCGCATGCAAGGTGGAGAGCAAGCGGTTGGCCCAGCCGCTGATCGCCACCGCCAGGCTGCCGGGGTTGCCCGCGGCGAGGCTGGTGTGGCCGCCCACCATGGGCACGGCATAGGCGCTGCAGGCCGCTTGCAGGCCGTTCAGCAACTCGCCCGCCAGTTCCGCGTCGCTGTGCCAAAACGCATTGAGTACCGCGCTAGCGCGCCCGCCCATGGCGGTGATATCGCTGACATTGGCCATCACCGCCGACCAACCGGCGAACCACGGCGCGGCCTCGACGAACGCCGGCAGCATGCCTTCTATCGCTAGCAGTTGGTAACCCTGCCCGCAGCGCAGCGCGGCGCAGTCATCGCCCGGTAACCCGTAGGCCTGCTCCAGGCTGCTGGTGCTGGCCGCTAGGGCTCGGGCGCTGTGCTGGATACTGCGTTTGGCTAGCAGGGCCGGGGTTTCCCGCAGGGTGGCGAGCAGGGTGGCCAGTTCAGCCATGGTGGCGGCCCTTGAAGGGGATCAGCGACACCTGGCGCGGCATAAAGGGGTAGCGCGACAGCTCGGCTTGCATCAAGCAGTGCGGCTGGCCGTGCAGGTCGAGTGTATCCAGGTTGTGCCAGTGCAGGCCGTGGAAATACCCCTCGTTATGCTGCTGCACCGTGGCCAGGAACCGCTCGCAACCTAAGTCTTTGGCGCGGGCCACCGCTTCGTTGACCAGTGCCGTGCCGATCAGCCCATGGCGGCGGTAGGCCGGGGCCACGCACAGGCGCCCGCCATACCACAGGCCTGGCTCGGGGGAATAAATGCGTACCGCGCCTACCACGTCTTCAGGCATGCCGCAGTGGTGCGCCACGGCCACGATTGGCACCGCGGTAAAGTCATGCGCGTCGCGGTCTTGGCTGAGCAGGGCTTGCTCGGCGGTGAATACGGCGTGGCGCAGGCGGTAATAGCCACGGCGCTCCCAAGCGTGTTCGGCGGGTTTGACCCGTAGATCGTCGGCGCGAAAATCCGCAAAAGTGGCGTCGATCAGGGCGAAGGCGTGTTCGGCCATGGCAAGGCTCCCGGTGGGTGCTGGCTATTCGTGTTGGCGCAGCGCCGAGCAAGCGCCGCATTTGGCGCAGCCGGCGTGGATGTTGGCCGAATGCAGGCCGTGGCGGCGCAGGCTTTGGCCGATGCGAGGGTACAGCGCCTGCATGAATTCGCTGCTGGGCTTGGGGTGGCCTGCCAATGGAGTGCCGTCGATGGGCACGAACGGCACCACGAAGGGGTACACCCCCATGGCCGCGAGCCGCTCGCTCATCTGGGCGATGGCGTCTTGGCTGTCGCCCAGGCCTGCGAGGATGTACGTGCTTACCTGGCCATGGCCGAACACCTTCACCGCCGCCTCGAAGGCGCTGAAGTAGCGCGCCAGCGGCACCTGCGCCTTGCCCGGCATGATCTTGGCGCGTACCGCGTCGGTCACCGCTTCCAGGTGCATGCCCAACGACACCACGCCGGCCTGTTTGAGCCGGATGAACCAGCTGTCATCATCCGGTGGCTCGCATTGCGCCTGGATTGGCAACGCCACCACCGCGCTCACCGCGGCCGCAGATTCACACAGGATGGCCGCGCCACGGTCGGGCGTGTTCGGTGTGCCGGTAGTCATCACCATGTGTTTGACGCCATCCAGGCGCACCGCAGCCTCAGCCACCTCCGCCAGTTGCGCTGGGCGCTTGCGGGCGATGGTGTTACCGCTGGCCAGGGATTGGCCAATGGCACAGAACTGGCAGGCGCTTTCGGCCTGGTTGAGGCGAATGCAATGCTGCAACACGGTGGTGGCGAGCACGTCCCGGCTGTGCAGGGTGGCGATCTTCCGATAGGGGATACCGTCGGCGGTGGCCAGGGCGTAGAACTTCGGCACAGCGGGCAAGGCCACCCGGCCCAGTGCCTGGCCTTCGCGAAAAATCAGCGCATGCTCGCCGGCCGCGTCGGGCACGGCGTGGTAGGGCGATTGCAACGAGGCTTGGTTGAGCATCGGCACCATGGCGGTGTGCTCGCCCAGGGTCAGCGCTTTGTGGTCCGACGGGCCGGCGCCGCCCTTGCGCGCCAAGCCGCCGTCGCCCTGCCAGCGCAAGCCGTGGCACTGCAGTTCACTGAGCAGGTGTTGCGCCAGGTCAACCATGGGTAAGCTCCTCGAAACCGTTGCGGCGTTCATGCACGTGGCGGGCGGGGCGGCGGTCGATCAGCAGGCTGAGCAGCTCTGGGCGGCTGTAATGGCCTACGGAGTCCATCATGCGTTTGCGCTTGGCGATCAGGTTCAGGTCCAGGTCGGCGATCACCGCGCCTTCACCTTCGGTGAGCTGGCCAAGCAGCTTGCCCTCTGGGGTCACGATGGCGGTGAAGCAGCCGCCGGAAATCGGCTCGGCTTGGCAACCGGTGTCGGCCATCACCTGTGCTTGTTGTTCCGGCGCCAGCCAAGCGGTGGCGTTGACCACGAAACAGCCGGCTTCCAGGGCGTGGTGGCGTATGGTCACTTCGATCTGCTCGGCGAATACCTGGCCCACCAATGAGCCCGGGAACATGCCCGCATGGATTTGCTCGCCATCGGCCATCAGTGCATAGCGCGCCAGCGGGTTGTAATGCTCCCAGCAGGCCAGCGCACCGACGCGGCCCACGGCAGTGTCGCTGGCACGCAGGCCGGCGCCATCGCCTTGGCCCCAGACCATGCGTTCGTGATAGGTGGGGGTGATCTTGCGCCGATGCTGGGCCAGCCGGCCATCGGCGTCGAACAGCAGTTGGGCGTTGTAGAGGGTACCGCCGTCGCGCTCGTTGACTCCGATGCAGGCCACGATACCCGCCTCACGGCAGGCTTCGCCGATTTGCGCGGTCACCTCCGACGGCACCGTGACCGATTCTTGCATCAGGCGCAGGTGCTCGCGGCCCATGGCCACCGGCGCTTGCACGAAGGAAAAATACGGGTAGTAGGGGACCACGGTTTCAGGGAATACCGCAAAGCGCACGCCTTCGCGGCCCAGGTCGAGCAGGGTTTGGCAGAGCTTGGCGACGGTGGCTTCCCGTGAATACAGTACGGGGCTGAACTGTACCGCGGCGGCGCGAACAGTGGGCATGGGTGGCTCCTGGAAAAAAGGGCCCCACGCCCGCTCGGGCGCAGGGAGGGCGTACCGTTCAGGCGGTCCAGGTGTCGATGATCAGCGCGCCTTCACGGCGCATCAGCAGGCGCAGGTCCATCACGTCTAGCGGGTTGATGGCGCGGATGCCTTCGATCAGGGCCTTTTCGGTTTGCCCATACAGGGCCTGCAAGGCAAAGCGGCAGGCGTACACTTCGCCACCTTCGGCGAGGAACGCCTTGAGCTGGTTGTTCACCGCCAGGTGCCCGGGGAACGCCTCGGCGCCCAACGTGGGGAAGCCGCGCTGAACACCCAATTGCACGCCCGGCCCATACAGCAGCACCTTGGTTTCGAAGCCCTTGCGCAGTAGGCGCTTGGCTTGTAGCAGGTTCACCAGGCCGATCGAGCCTTCGAAGGCGATAGTGTGAAAGGTCAGCAGGGCTTTCTCGCCCGGTTCGGCCTTGACGTCCTCGAAAACCTTTTCTTCATAGTTCACCAAAAAGTCGCCGTCTTTGTACTGCTCGATGTTCACGCTGGGCATCGCTTCGTCTCCGTGGGGCGGCCTTCACCAAAGCGGCGAAGGCGTTTACAGAGGCATAGCCAGGCCCGTGCCAATTTTCATGGTGTGTGCATAAGTGATTGATTCGTAGCTATAAAAGCATCTGATCTGGTTTTTTCGGTGCAAACTGGGCCTACCGCTACGCTACGAAAAACAGTACTAATACGAGTTTTCGTAGCCAACAGTACGAGGCTTCGTGTCATGAGCGAGACCGATTACTTCGAGGCATGGGCAGACCTTGCCTATGCGTCCCGGCACATGGCCTTCGAGCACTGCGCCGAGGCCATCGCCGTGCTCGACCCCTGGGCCGACCGTTTTGTAGACTTGAACATCGCCACCTGCCGGCTGTTTGGCCACCCCCGCCAGCTATTGCTCGAGCGCCCGGTGAGCCGGTTGTTCGGCCACCAGTTGGCGGATTTGATCGTGTTCACCCAAGGGGTGATGGAAAAGGGCCGTGGCTGGAGCGACGCACTCAGTTGCCAGTGCAAAAGTGGCGAGCGGCTGCAATTGGAAGTGTCTGCTACCACCCTGGCCGGCCACGCCCGGCCGCACTTGGTGCTAGTACTGCGTGAGCAAAGCGAACAACGTTTCCAGCGCGACCGGGCCATTACCGAGCGCACCATGCGCGCCGGGCTGCTGGAGTGGCGCAATATCCTCAACCTGTTCCAGGAAACCGAGCGCGATAACCAACTGTTGCTCAGTGCGGTGGGCGATGGCATCTACAGCATCGACAGCCAGGGCCTAGCCACCTTCGTGAACCCCGCCGGGGCGCGCATGCTCGGCTGGGAGCCTACCGACATGATCGGTAAGAACATCCACCGCATTCACCACCACAGCCATGCCGACGGCAGCCATTACCCCGTGGAGGATTGCCCGATCTACCGCGCGGTGCGCGATGGGGTCGTGCATGAGGGCCGCCAGGAGGTGTTCTGGCGGCGCGATGGCAGTTGCTTCCCGGTCGAATTCACCAGCACCCCGGTGATCGCAGACAGCCGCATCGTCGGTGCAGTGGTAGTGTTTCGTGATATCACCGAGCGGCGTACCACTGAGCAACAACTGCAACAAGCGCTGGCCGAGTTGCAGCAGCTCAAGCAACGCCTGGAAGAACAAAACGCCTACCTGCAAGAAGAAATCCGTATCGAACACAGTTACCGGGAAATCGTCGGCCAGAGCGAGGCGATCCTTAAAATCGTACGGCAGATCGACGTGGTAGCCCCCACCGATGCCAGTGTGCTGATCCACGGTGAATCCGGCACCGGCAAAGAGCTGATCGCCCGCGCCATCCACCAGGCCAGCCGCCGTGCCGAGCAGCCGTTGATCCGGGTGAACTGCGCGGCGATCCCGGCAGACCTGTTCGAAAGCGAGTTCTTCGGCCATGTGCGCGGGGCCTTCACTGGCGCGCTGCGTGACCGCACCGGGCGTTTTGAACTGGCCGATGGCGGCACCTTGTTCCTCGATGAGATCGGCGAAATCCCCTTGGACCTGCAAAGCAAGTTGCTGCGAGTGTTGCAGGAGGGGCAGTTCGAGCGGGTGGGGGAGGAGCGCACGCGCAAGGTGGATGTGCGCATCATCGCGGCGACCAACCGCGACCTGCGCGTAGAGGTGGCGGCCAAGCGCTTTCGCGAAGACCTGTACTTTCGCCTGAACGTGTTCCCGCTGACCTCGCCTGCACTGCGCGAGCGGCCTGAAGATGTCGCCCCGTTGGCGGCGCATTTTCTGAAGCAGATCGGCCAGCGCCTGAACCGCCCGGGCCGGCGTTTGCGCAAAGGCGACATCGAGCGCCTACAGCGTTACAGCTGGCCAGGTAACATCCGCGAATTGCAAAACGTGATCGAGCGGGCACTGATTACCTCCCGCGGGGCCGAACTGGACCTGGTGCTGCCCAGCGACTCGGCGCCCAGCGAACCGGCCTCGGCGGCGCCGAAGCGGATACTCACCGATGCCGAGCTGCGCCAGTACGAGCGGGACAACACCCTGGCGGCGCTGGAGGCCTGCGCTGGCAAATTGTTCGGCGCCGACGGCGCGGCGCAAATGCTGGGGATCAAACCGACTACCCTGGCGTCGCGGCTGAAAAAAATCGCAGCGCCCTGAAACACCACACCCGGTTGTTTACAAACCCTTCGCCTCGTCTGCCCCCAGGTGCACGTTCATGCATTGCACCGCCGCCCCGGCGGCACCTTTGCCGAGGTTGTCGAGGCGGCAGATCAGGTTGATGCGCTCGTCGTTGCCGAACACGAACAGGTCGGCGCGGTTGGTGTCGTTGCAGCCCTGCACATCGAAGAAGCCGCCGCTGAGGTTACCGGCGTCATCGCCGAAGGGCAGCACGCGGATGAACTGTTCGCCGTGGTAATGCTTGGCCAGGGCGGCTTGCAGCGCCTGCGGCGTGGCACCGTTGGCCAGTTGCGACGGGTGCAGGGGAATGGTCACCGCCAGGCCCTTGAGGAAATTGCCCACGATAGGGTTGAACACCGGCGCCTGGCCCAGGCCGGTTTGCACGCGCATTTCTGGCAGGTGTTTGTGCTGCTGGTTCAAGCCATACGGGCGCGGGCTATGCAGTGCCGGGCCGCCCGCTTGGTAGTCGGCGATCATCTGTTTGCCGCCGCCGCTGTAGCCGGTGATTGAGGTGGCGCTGAGCAGGGCGCTGGCCGGCAGCAGCCCGGCATCGACCAGCGGGCGCACCAGCAGGATAAACGCGGTGGCGTGGCAGCCAGGGTTGGCGATGCGCTTGGTGGCCCGTAGTTTCTCGCGCTGCCCTGGGGCGAGTTCCGGCAGGCCGTATACCCACGCTGGGTCGATACGAAACGCCGTGCTCGCATCGATCACGCAGGTGTCGGGGTTTTCCAGCAGGGTGACCGCTTCGCGCGAGGCGGCATCGGGCAGGCACAAAAAGGCCAGGTCCGCGGCATTGAGCAGGCGGCCGCGCTCTACCGGGTCTTTGCGCTTGGCTTCGTCGATGCGCAGCAGTTCGATATCGTCACGCTTGCTCAGGTAATCGAGCAAGCGCAGGCCGGTGGTGCCTTCCTGGCCGTCGACATAGATCTTGTGGGTCATCTTGAAGCCTCTGTGGGGTGCGCATGGGCAAATGGGGGCAAGAGTTTAACCCGTGTGTGGGGGCCAATGGAAACCGTGGCAAACCTGTGGGCGCCGCGTATTGTCTGATGCAGTGAGCCTTGAAACGGAGTGATTGCGATGGACCTTACCCTGAGTGAGCACGAGCTGCCTGGCGCCGATCTACGCGGGGCGCTCGAGCTGTGGATCACCGGCCCCACCGGCCCGCGCCAGCCGCTGACGGAGGCTGGGCAGTTTTGCCTGTGGCGCGGCCGGCCCATGGTGAGCCATGACATGCTCAGCGAGGGCACCCATGAGCAGAACGTGCGCAGGGTGTGGCTGCGCCTGGAGCACCCACAAGACCCAGCCCGCCTGGGCTGGGCCGAGGCCCAGGTGCGCCAGCGGGTGCAGGCGCAGGGGCTGGAAGGCGAGTTCTACCCCACACAGGCCTAGCGTGGCGTCGCATAAGCGGGCCGAACACGTTTGCTGTGGCCTCTCGCGCACGGGCTGCGCGGGCGCCGCCCGTGCGCCGGCCATCGGCGGTATTGAACGGTGCAGTGGCACGGGCTTCGAACGGGTATCAATGGCCCGATCAGGAGTATCTGGATGAAAGACCAAACCCAAGGCCAATGGCCCCAGCGTGAGGGGCCCGAGCACGCCCGTGGCTTGCCGGGGTACCCCGAGCAGGGCCATAGGCCCAAGGCTGGCGCAGGGCAAGATGAGCCAGGTTTTGACCCCGACTCGCCGGACGTGAAAGACCCACAAATGGACCCGCTGCACCCCGCCGAGGTGCCCGAGGTACCGGGCGAGGATGTGACCACCGAGCGCCGCGCCCCGGGCCATGAGTACCCGCCCTACAGCAAGCCTTAAGGGCTGTAACGTTACAGCCAGTGCGCTATCGTGTCGGTATCGTTCATAACAACAAGGACCTGCCCGATGCCTCTGGCTCACCTAGCCCATTTGCCCCGCAGCAGTTGGCTGCGCAAGCCTGGCCACCACCGCTGGCTCGAAGACGAGGGCGATCGCTTGCTGGCGTTTGCCCGTGCCGCGCGCATGCCCGGCGGTTTCGGTAGCCTCGATGGGTTTGGCCGTTTGCCGGCCGATGCGGTACCCGACACCACCTTCAGCGCCCGCATGACCCACTGCTTCGCCCTGGCGCACTTGCTGGGCCTGCCAGGTTATGCCGACTTGGCAGACCATGGCCTGGCGGCCTTGGCCGGCCCTCTGCGGGATGCCGAGCACGGTGGCTGGTTTTCATCGGCGGCGCGGGAGGGCAGCAAGGGCTGCTACGTGCATGCCTTCGTGTGCTTGGCGGCCAGCTCTGCCTATGTGGCCGAGCGCCCTGGTGCGCAGGCGCTGCTTGAGCAGGCGGCCGCGGTTTATCAGCAACATTTTTGGGCCGACGCCGAAGGCGCTTTTCGGGAGTCGTTCGCCCGCGATTGGCAAAGCGAGGAACCTTACCGTGGCGCCAACAGCAACATGCACAGCGTGGAAGCCTGCCTCGCCCTGGCGGCGGCACTGAGCCAACCGGTGTGGCTCGACCGGGCCTTGGCCGTGGCCCAGCGGGTGGTGCATGAGCGCCCGGGCGAGGGCGTTAACGAGCATTTCGACCTCCACTGGCAACCCCTGCCGGATTACAACCGCGACGCCCCCGACCACCCGTTTCGCCCCTACGGCCTCACACCTGGGCACGCCTTCGAGTGGGCGCGCTTACTGCTGGAACTGGAAGCTGCGCGCAAAAGCGCCGGCCTCGACGCGCCGCCCTGGCTGTTCGAAGACGCCCCCGCGTTGTTTCGCTATGGCGTCACCCGCGGCTGGGCCGTCGATGGCTTGCCAGGGGTGGTGTACACGGTCAATGAAGCCGGTGCGCCGATAGTGCGCGAGCGCCTGCACTGGACCCTCGCCGAAGCCTGCGCGGCGGCAGCGACCCTGCTGCAGCGCTGTGGTGACGCCCAATACGAGCAGTGGTACCAGACGTTCTGGGGGTTTATCGACCAACACTTGATCGACCGCGTACATGGCAGTTGGCACCATGAGTTGGACCCGGCCAACCAACCGGCCGGGCGCCTGTGGCCGGGCAAGGCCGACCTGTACCATGCTTACCAAGCGACGTTGATACCGCGCTTGCCGTTGGGGTTGAGCCTGGCGCGCTGGGCGCAAGGGCATTGACAGCGGGGGCGCGCCGGCAGCACCTGGCATGGGGGCGTTCGGGCGGGCGTTCTAGCGTGCGTCGATCGCGCAGTCGAACGTCTGTACTGGCTTCACCTCCGGTGCCCAGGGTTGTTGCGACACCAGTTTCAAGTGCCCGCTGCCGGCGGCGCTTACCTTGAAGCGCCACAGCGATTGGCCGTTGCCGCCCACCAGCCCTGCGTCTTCAGGGTTGCTGTACACCTCCGGGCCGAGGCTTTGCAGTACCCCTGGGGCGGCGTCGACGATGCGCCAACGGTAACCGGTGGTGGGCAGGCTTGGCAGGGTGAGGTCCAGGTGTTGGCCCACCGCCAGGCGCGCTGGGCATTGGCTTTGCTTGGCCAAGGTAAAGGTTTCAGCCGGGTTGGGCGCATGGGAAGTGCACGCCGCGAGCAGCACCAGGCTTACGGCGGGCAACAGGGGATAAAGGCGCGGCATAGGGGCTCCAAATAAACCAGCGAGCCCCCAGCATAGCTGTCAGAACAACACCTTGGCCACGTCGCCATATTGCCTGGCGAAATGCACGGTCAGGCCCTGTTTGAGGTAGTCGGGCAGTTCCTCGAAATGGCCACGGTTGGCCTCCGGCAAAATCAGCTCGAAGATTTTCTGCCGGCGCGCCGCGATCACCTTTTCACGCACCCCGCCAATCGGCAGCACGTGGCCGGTGAGGGTCAATTCACCGGTCATGGCCACGTTCTTTTTCGGCGCCTGGTTACGCGCCAGCGACAGCAGCGCACTGGCCATGGTGACGCCAGCGCTGGGGCCGTCCTTGGGCGTGGCGCCTTCCGGCACGTGCAGGTGCACGAAGGCTTCGTCGAAGAACTTTGGGTCTGCGCCGTATTGCTTAAGGTGCGAGCTCACGTAGCTGTAGGCGATTTCGGCCGACTCTTTCATCACCTCGCCCAGTTGCCCGGTCAGCTTGAAACCACGGTTCAGGCTGTGGATCAGGGTGGCTTCGATCGGCAGCGTGGCGCCGCCCATGCTGGTCCAGGCCAAGCCAGTGACCACGCCTTTGCCGCTGAGCACTTGCTCACTGCGAAACACCGGCATGCCCAGCGAGGCTTCCAGGTCTTTGGGGCCGATCTTGATAATGGCGTCGGGCTCTTCGAGCAGGCGGACCACGGCCTTGCGCACCAGTTTGCCGAGCAGTTTCTCCAGTTGCCGCACGCCCGCTTCGCGCGCATAGCCTTCGATCACCCCGCGCAGGGCGGCATCGCTGATCGCCAGCTTGCCCTTGGCCACGCCGGCTTTTTCGAGTTGCTTGGGCCACAGGTGGCGCTTGGCGATAATGAGTTTTTCTTCGGTGATATAGCCAGACAGGCGAATCACCTCCATGCGGTCGAGCAACGGCCCAGGGATGGAGTCGAGGGTGTTGGCGGTGCACACGAACAGCACTTTGGAGAGGTCCAGGCGCAGGTCGAGGTAATGGTCGAGGAATTCGACGTTTTGCTCAGGGTCCAGGGTTTCAAGCAACGCCGAGGCCGGGTCGCCCTGGTAACTTTGGCCCATCTTGTCGATTTCATCGAGCATGATCACCGGGTTCATCACCTCCACGTCCTTGAGCGCCTGCACCAGCTTGCCCGGTTGGGCACCGATGTAGGTGCGGCGGTGGCCCTTGATCTCGGCTTCATCGCGCATGCCACCGACACTGAAACGGTAGAACGGCCGCCCCAGGGATTCGGCGATGGACTTGCCCACGCTGGTTTTGCCCACCCCGGGCGGCCCAACCAGCAGCACGATCGAGCCGGAGATTTCGCCTTTGTAGGCGCCCACGGCAAGGAATTCGATAATGCGCTTTTTGATGTCGTCGAGGCCCGCATGGTGCTGGTCGAGCACCTTGCGTGCATGCACAAGGTCCAGCTTGTCTTTACCAAACACCCCCCAGGGCAGGGCCGTGGCCCATTCGAGGTAATTGCGGGTTACGGCGTATTCGGGCGAACCGGTTTCCAGGATCGACAGTTTGTTCATTTCTTCGGCGATGCGTTTTTTCGCCTGTGCGGGCAGCGTTTTGTTGTCAAGGCGCTGCTGAAACTGCTCCACATCGGCGCTGCGGTCGTCTTTGGTCAAGCCCAGTTCTTGCTGGATGACTTTCAGTTGTTCCTTGAGGAAAAATTCGCGCTGGTGCTCGCCGATCTGCCGGTTCACCTCGGCGGAGATTTCTTTTTGCAGCCGCGCCACTTCCACTTCCTTGCGCAGCATCGGCAGCACCCGCTCCATACGCCGCAGCATCGGCACGCAATCCAGTACCTGTTGCAGTTCCGCGCCAGTGGCGGAGGTCAGCGCAGCGGCGAAGTCGGTGAGCGGCGAGGGGTCGTTGGGGCTGAAGCGGTTGAGGTAGTTTTTCAACTCTTCGCTGTACAGCGGGTTAAGCGGCAACAGCTCCTTGATGGCGTTGATCAGCGCCATGCCGTAGGCCTTCACTTCGTCGGTGGGGTCGGCGGGCTGCTGCGGGTATTCGACCTCCACCAAGTAGGGCGGGCGGTGGTGCTTGAGCCAGGTACGGATGCGCACCCGCGACAGGCCCTGGGCCACGAATTGCAGCTTGCCGTCTTCACGGCTGGCGTGGTGCACCTTCACCAGGGTGCCATACAGCGGCAGGCGCGAGGTGTCGAAGTGGCGGTGGTCTTCGGAGGGGGTTTCCATGAAGAACAACGCCAGGCTGTGGTGTGGCGTTTTCGCAACCAGGTCGAGGGTTTCGGCCCACGGCTCTTCGTTGACGATCACCGGCAGCACCTGGGCCGGGAAAAACGGCCGGTTGTGTATCGGGATCACGTAGACCTTGTCTGGCAGGCTCTGGCCGGGCAGGGCCAACTCCATGCTGGAGGTCGGTGAATGTTCGATGTGTTCCTGTTCGTTGTCTTGCCCGTCGAGGTGGGCCGAAGGCTTTTGCTGGTCGCTCATGGGGCACCTGCGCAATTGAGTATGTTGCGTTAGATGGGGTGCCGCCGGGTGGGTTTCAATGGGAACCGCCCCTGCTTTGCTGAACCTTGCTGGTTGGCCTAGGCCGGGGGCGTGGCGCTTGGGCACACGCCCGGCGGGTTTTCTTCAGCCTGGGCGTGCCGGCATGCTTGCAACTTCCGGCAACACTCGCAGGGCAGGTTGGCTCGTGATGCGCTTGGCGGTTACGGGGCCATTGTGAACTCGGCTTGACCGGGCTTGGCTGCAGGGTCCATGGGCGAGCGAGATCAACCGGCGGCTGCCGCATCGGTGGCCACATGCCTAAATGCATAAGGTTGTTGAGCAAACGCCATTGGCGTCCGCAGATTCTTTAATGTTTTAGCTTTCGCCAGAGGAATTCGCGGATGAACTGTGCCACCTCCGGTGCATGGGTTTCCAAGGTGAAGTGGCCTGCATCCAAAAGATGCACTTCAGCAGTCGGAATGTCTTTACGATATGCCTGCGCACCCGCTGGGATGAAAGCGGGATCGTGCTTACCCCACACCGCCAGCAATGGCGGTTGGTATTGGCGCAAATACGCTTGGAACGCTGGATAAGCGGCCACGTTACTGCGGTAGTCGAGAATCAGGTCGAGTTGAATCTCTTGCGCGCCTGGCCGCGCCATATAAAGGATGTCCAGGTTATAGCCGTCGGGCGGCATTTTTTTGGGGTCGGCGCCCGTGCCGTATTGCCAGTCACGGATGGTAGCCGGCGATAACGAGGCGCGGCAGGCTTCGCGATTGGCGGCCGAAGGGTCCCGCCAATAGGTTTGCCAAGGGCCCCATTGGTCGCTGAAACCTTCCAAATAGGCGTTGCCGTTCTGGCTGATGATTGCAGTCACTTTTTCTGGATTCGCCGCTGCCAGGCGCAAGCCCACGGGCGCACCGTAGTCGAATAGGTACAGGCTATATTGGGTCAGCCCCAATGCCTCGGTAAAGCCCTCGATCACCTTATAGAGCGTGTCGAATGTGTAATCGAACTGGCCGCGCGGCGGCGCCTTGGTGTTGCCGAAACCCGGCAGGTCAGGCGCGATCAGGCGGTACTGGCTGGCCAACAACGGCATGAGGTTGCGGAACATGTGGCTGGAGGTGGGGAAACCGTGCAGCAGCAGGAGCACAGGGGCGTCCTTGGGGCCCACGTCGCGATAGAAGACCTCTACATCACCCACCTGCTGCTGGTTGAACGTGACACGAAAGGCATCATCGAAAGCCATAACGTTTTCCTGATCTGTAGGGCCCTTGGCGGAAAATGCAGCGGCGCTTACCCGCGAAGCGCCAAGCGCGGAAGCCGCACTAACCGCCGTTGCCTGTAAAACTTTGCGCCGATTGACGCCGGATGTCGTCTCGTCGGCGGCCTTGGGTGGGTCGGAGTTGTTCACGGTAAAGCCTCAGCAAGGTTGAAGTCGGCCCATGCTATGTGTTGCGCTAGCAGCCGAGAATGACCGCGAAAATCAATTCACCCTTTCGCTTTATGCAATGCTGTAGGCTTTCCACCTTCAGTGATCTCACACCGCAAGCCGACTATGGATCGCATTCAGGAAATGACGCTTTTCGCTGCCATCGCGGAGCAACCCAGCTTTGCCGCGGTAGCGCGCCATTTTGGGCTGTCTACCGCCACGGTCACTCGGGCGGTGGCTCGCCTGGAGAGCCGCCTGGGCGCCCTGTTGGTCGTGCGCACAACGCGTAATATGCGCCTCACCGAGGCAGGGCAACGGTTCGCCATTGACTGTCGGCGTTTACTGTCCGACCTGGATGAAGCTGAAAGCGCGGCGGCCGGCCTGCACGCGCGCCCTGCTGGTTCACTGGCGGTCACGGCCCCGCAGATGTTTGGCGCGTTGCATGTCACGCCGGTATTGACCAGGTTTCTCAGCCAATATCCCGCTGTAGAGATCCGCGCCATCCTGGTAGACCGCGTAGTGCCCCTGCTCGAGGAGGGGGTCGATGTGGCCGTGCGGATTGGCGCGCTGCCCGATTCTTCGCTGACGGCCATCCCGGTAGGCAGCGTGCGGCGTATGGTGTGCGCCTCTGCCGAGTACTTGGCAGAGCATGGTGTTCCACGGCACCCCGACGATCTGCGCCAGCATTCGACCATCTCGACGTCGGCCTCCGAACGTGCGCCGCAATGGCTTTTCCGGGTTGATGGTGAGGATTATTCGGTGGCCGTTGGCTCAAGGCTTAGCCTAACGTCCTTTCAGGCTGCAATCGGTGCGGCGGTACAGGGTTGGGGGCTTACTCAGGTCCCGTCTCACCAAATACGCGAACACCTGCAGGGTGGCAGGCTTCAGTGCGTGCTGGACGCTTTTGAAATCGCGCCTGAGCCGGTGCACGTCGTCTATTCGGAGGGCCGCCGTGGCTCCTCGAAAGTGCGATCTTTCGTGGACGTCTGCGTCAATGCCCTAAGGCATGATCTGCATTTCGAACACGACCCTGCTTAATGCCGTTTTGCTGGGGCCCAGCGCTGGAGATGGCCGCGCCAGCGGTGTATGGCCCCGGAACATATTCAATGGTTTGGCAGGGCGACAGCTGACCCCCACAGGTGTTTGCCACGCCCTGACCTTGGCTATGGGGCAAAGACAGGGTTGCAGGGCCTTAACGGCCCGAACCGGAAAAAAGCCGGCAGCCCCGGCGGGTTCACCCGTGGCGCGGCGCAAACACCTGCCGCCAATCGCGCTCGAACACCAGCACCCCGTTCTCCCGGGCCTCATACCGTGACTCCAGCCACAACCCGCCTTGCCGCCAACCCATTCGGGTGAAGGTACGCAATTCGATGTCCCAGCCGTCGCGGCGGTAACCCTGCTTGCGCTCGGCGGTCATCTGCGCGCTGGCCGCATCGCGGCCAATCACGTAACGCTCGTTGCCGCTGCTGGTCAGGGTCAGGCCGCCCAGTTCGATGCTTTGGCGTTGATTCGCCATCCGCAACTCATGCACACCTGTGCCGACGTCGTGGCGCACTTCGCGATGAGTGGTTTCCGGGCTCAGCACCTGATGCTCCAAAGGCGCGGCGCAGCGCGGCGCGGCGAACGGCGTGGGGCTGGCCAGGCAGTTTTCCGGGCGTTCCGGCAGGGCCAACTGGCTGCTGGCGGGCCAGACAGTGACCGGGCCTTGGCCGGGCTCGGCCCAGACCATCGGCCAGTAGCGTGTCGACAAGGCCAGGCGCAGGCGGTGGCCGGGGCGGAAGCGGTAGGCTACGCCCTTGATTGCGAGCTTCAGGCGAAAGCGTTCGCCGGCGGCGACGTTCGGCGGCCGGACGATGCGGTGCACGGCAAAGGTGACACGGCTCGAATAGCCGCCGGGGTCGACTTCGTTCAGGCGCAACACCAGCAGTGCCGAGGGGCTGTCGAAAGCCAAGTCCAGGGCCAGGGTGGCCTTGCCGAACAGGGTCAGTGGGGCCTGCAGTGGCGCGCTGTCGAAACACAGCGACAGCCCGTCGTCGCCGCGTTGGTCGGCCTGGAATTCCGGCGCGCCGCCACCGCCATCCAGCGGGCACCACTCACCGCCGTCCAGGCCGCAATGGCTGGGGCTGTCGATGAGCTGAGGCGGCAGTTCCCCGGCGGGCAGGGCCAGCAGGCGGCCGTCACCCAGGTGCAGCGAACGCTCGGCGCTGCCTGGCGGCCAGTGCGGGGCGGTCACCCAATGGCCATCGATGCTGGGCAATGACGCATCGGCGCGCAGCGCTTCACCTTGCCACAGGTGTAGCATCGGCTCGGCCATGACCCCGGTGTCTTCGTCCGCCAGCCAGTGCTTCCACCAGCGTACGCATTCACCGAGAAAATCTATCCCCGGCCCTGGCGTGCCCCAATTCGGATAAACGTGGGTCCAAGGCCCGATCAGCGCCTTGCGCGGCCCCGGCAAGTGCTCCATCAGGCGCAGGATGGCGTCGGAGTAACCGTCGGTCCAGCCACCCACGGCGTACACCGCGCACTCGATATCGGCGTAGTTTTCACACACCGAGCCGTGCTGCCAATAGGCGTCGCGCTCCATGTGGCTCAGCCAGGCGTCGAGGGGCGGCTCAAGCCCCCGCAGGCGTTGCAACCACAGTTCTCGCCAGGCCTGGCCGACATGCGCCGGGTCGGCCGGGCGGCCGAGCTGGGTGAACAGGCCGGTGCCCCATTGCAGGCCGTCGGTGAGCAACGCGCCGCCCATAAAGTGCACATCGTCACTGTAGCGGTCATCGGTGGAGCAACAGGTCACGATCGCCTTGAGCGCAGGCGGGCGGCGTGCCGCCACCTGCAGCGCGGCAAAGCCACCCCAGGAAATGCCGATCATCCCGACCTTGCCGTTGCACCAGGGTTGCGCCGCGGCCCAGGCGATCACTTCGCAGGCATCGTCCTGCTCCTGTTTGAGGTATTCATCGTGCAACAGGCCCTGGGAGTTGCCACTGCCCCGCAGGTCGACGCGCAGGGCGGCGATGCCCTGCTGGGCAAAAAAACCGTGCAGCATCGAGTCGCCCACGGCTGTGTTGTCGGACTGCCGGTAGGGGATCCACTCCAGCACCAGCGGCGCGGGCGCAGCGCCTTCGGGCAGCCACAGCCGGCCGGTGAGGACGATACCGTCGGCCAACGTAATGCAGATTTGCTGGTAGGGCTCAGGCTTCAGGGTCATGGGTCAAAGCTCCGTAGGGCTGTCGGGTGGCGCCGCTGGGGTGTGCGGGCGCCGTGGGCCGAAGCGGTCGCGGGCGGCCAGCAGCAGGGCGCCCATTGCGCAGGTGAGGCCGCCGATCAAGGTGGTCAGGGGCAGGCCAAGGTGGCCGGCCATGGCGCCGCAGATCACCGCACCGATCGGTACAGTGCCGATCAGCATCATGGAATAAAACGACATCAAGCGGCCCCGCAGGGCATCCGGGACCTGCTGCTGCAGCAGGGAATTGGAGGCCAGGTTCTGGGTCAGGATGGCGTAGCCGATGGGGGCCGCGATCAGCGCACTGAGCCAGAACTGGTGAGAAAAACTCAACGCTACCTGAGCCACCCCGAGCATCAGCGCGGCCCGCAGCGGCCAGGGCTTGAGCGCCGGCAAATGGTCCACCAGCGCCAGGCGCAGGGCGGCGGCGAGGGCGCCGATGCCAGTGATGCTCATCAGAATTCCGGCCCCCGCCGGGCCGCCGTCCAGTACCGTCGCCGAGAGCATGGGCAGAAACGAGAAATACGGCACGCTGGTCAGGCTGCACAGGCCCACCAACAGCAGAATCCGCGCCGCCTCCGGTTCGCTGCGCAGGTACTTAAGGCCCTCGCCGATCTCCGCCAGCAGGCTTTCGCGGCGCACCGCCGGTGGCCTCTGCGGCACCTGCATGCGCAGCAAGAATACGATCAGCGGAAGGTACGCCAAGGCGATCAGCACGAAGCACCAACCCTCGCCGACCCAGCCTACCAAGGCCCCGCCCAGGGCCGGGCCGATCAGCCGCGCGCCGTTGAAGATCACCGAGTTCAAGGCCAGGGCATTGCTCAGGTCATCACGCTCGATCAGGTCGACCACCAGCGCCTGGCGCCCGGGCAGGTCGAAGGCGCTGATTAGCCCCAGGCCGAGGGCGATGACGATGGCCAGTTCCCCGGTGATGTACCCACTGAGGGTCAGCACCGCCAGCAGGCTGACCAGGCCGGTCAGCCCCACCTGCGTGCACAGCACCAGCTTGCGCCGGTCGCAGCGGTCGACGATGGCACCGGTGAACAGGCCGAACAGCAAAATAGGCCCTTGGTTGCAAAAGGCCAACATGCCCAGCAACCAAGGCGACACCCCCAGCCGCCAGATCAGCCAGCCGAGGGCGATGGAGTGGATCCAGCTGCCGATCACCGAAATGAATTGGCCGCCGAAAAACCGCCGGTAGTTCGGGTGGCGCAACGCGCGGCTCGCCCGGCGCAAGCCCAGCGGGGGCAGTTGGATCGGGGCAGTGCTCAAGGCAGTCTCCCAGCGGGAAAAAACGCAGCGGCGGGTGCCGCTGCCAGGGGGCGTATTCAGGCGCCAGTGACGTCGCGGAACAGCGGCCATTGGCCGTCGGGGGTCCAGGCACCGTGCACGGTATTCGGGGTGATCCACGCATTGGTGCCGTGGTAGAGGAAAACGTAGGCGCCGGTTTCCTCCAGCTCATCCTGAAGCTTGATGTACTGCGCCGCGCGCTTGGCCGGGTCCAGCTCCAGCGCGGCGGCGGCGTTGGCCTGGTCCCATTGCTTGTCACAGGTGCGCTGGGTGTTCCACACCCCCACCTGATCGCAGGTGAACCAGGCCGTCACCCAACTGGCGTCGGGGGCGGTGGTGAAGGTGGTGATGCGTAGCTGGGAGTCTTTCCAGGCGTCGCCCTCAGCGTTCTGCCCGGCGGCGACAAAGGCGGCGCTGTCCATTTGGTTAACCTGCAGGGTGATGCCGATTTGCGCCAGTTGCGCCTGGATCACCTGGGCGGCGGTGGCGATGTCGGTGTTGGTGCCGAAGTCCAGGCGCAATTGGAGGTTGCCCACACCGGCGTCGGCCAGCAATTTTTTAGCCGCCGCCGGGTCATAGGCGTAGCGGTTGGCGCTGCGGGCCCCGGGCAGCGGCGGCGGCACCAGGCCGAAGGCCGGCTTCACCGCGCCGCCAAAGGCGGCATCGAGCACGCCCGGCACATCGATGGCCTGCTGGATCGCCCGGCGTACCCGCACGTCTTTTAGCTTGGGGTGCTCCACATTCATGCCCAGCCAGGTATAGGCCAGGGCCGGGCGCACCGTCAGGGTGGTGTCGGGCTGGGCGTTGTCCTGGAACTTGGCGATCGCGCTGACGTTGATCTTGGTCATGTTGAGGTCGCCGGCCTCGAAGGCGATCTCGGCGGTGTTGAGGTCGCCGATAGGCACCAGCTGGATTTCATCGAAATAGGGCTTGGCGCCTTGCCATTTTTCGTTGCGCACCAGGGTCAGGCGCTCGCGCGGCTGCCAGTTGCCGATACGGTAGGGGCCCGAGGTGGCCAGCGGGTCGGTGGCGATCTTGCCGCCGGCGGCGCTCACCGCTTTTTTGCACACGATCAGGCCCGAGGCATGGGGTAGGGTGCTGGTGAACAGCGGGGCGAAGGCGTGCTTGAGGTGGATGACCCCGGTGTACTTGCCGGTCACCTCCACATGGTCGAGGGCGTCCCAATCGGTGGCATAGACGGCGGCCAGCTTCGGGTCGAGAAAGCGTTCGAAGGAGTACTTGACGTCTTCGGCGGTCATCTCGCCGAAGTCGCCGGTCCAGAGCAGCCCGGGCTTGAGTTCGAAACGCACGGTGAGTGGGTCTACCTGCTCCAACGTCTTGGCCGCATCCAACTGCCAGCCCCAGGTGTCGCCGGCCTTATACTGGCAGAGGCCGGCGTAGGTGGCGAACATGACCATTTCATCGTACCAGCCGCCGCGCAGCGCCGGGTCGAGGTTGGTGATGTCCTGATCGTTCTGCACCTTGAGCACCTTGCCCTCGGCGGCGAAGGCAAGCTGGCGGCCGCCCATCACCATACTGCAGGATAGGCCAACGGCGGCCACCGACATCGCTTTCAAAATCTCACGTCTATTCATCGAAGGACCTGTCATGCATGGGCTTCCAGAGAAGGGGCGGCAAGGGGAACTGCGGGGGTATGGCACGCGACCAGATGCCCTGGCGCGACCGCTTGCAACGGCGGTGCTTCGGCGCGGCAGCGCGGCAGCGCCAAGGGGCAACGGGTATGGAATTCGCAGCCGGCGGGGCGCCGCCTCAGGCTGGGCACTTCGCCTTGCAACACCACCGCGCTGGCCGATTTGGCGTTGAGCAACGCCTGGGTATAGGGGTGCGCGGGGCTGCGAAAAATAAGCTCGGTGGGCCCGGTCTCAACCAGCCGGCCCAGGTACATGATCGCCAGCAGATCAGTGACGTGGCGGGTGATCGCCAGGTTGTGGGTGATGATCAGGTAGGCCAAACCCAGGCGCGCCTGCAAACTGCCGAGCAGGTTGAGCAACTCGCCCTGAACCGAAAGGTCGAGCCCGGCGGTGGGCTCGTCGGCGATCACCAGTTTAGGCCGCAACGCCAGCGCCCGCGCCACCGCCACCCGGCGTGCCTGGCCGCCAGACAACTGATGCGGGTAGCGATCGAGAAAGCTCGCCGGCAAGCCCACCTGGTCCAGCAGCCGGGTCGCCTCCAGGCGCCGCTCGATGGCCACGCCATTGACCGCGAAGGGCTCGGTGATCAGCCTCTCGACGGTCATGCGCGGGTCCAGCGCGGCCATCGGGTCTTGAAAGATCAGCCCGATGTCGCGGCGGATCGCTCGCCAGGCCAGGTCGCTGGCACCGCCCGGCTGGCGGCCGTTGACTTGCACGCTGCCGTGGGCGATCGGGGTGAGCCCGGCCACCGCGCGGCCCAGGGTGGTCTTGCCGCTGCCGCTCTCGCCGATCAGGCCGAGGGTCTTGCCTGGCGGTACGTGCAGGCTGACACCCGCCAGCACTTCGATGTAGCGCGGCGCGCCGGGGCGCAGCCGGTCGAGCAGGTTGCCGGTCGGGTAGCGCACCACCAGGTTGTCGATTTCAAGCATGCGCGGTCACCTTATGGCAGCGCACCATGCCACCGAAGGGCAATGGCGTGGTGGGCAGCGCTTCACTGGCGCAGGGCCCGAAGGCATGGCTGCAGCGCGGTTGGAAGGGGCAGCCCAAGCGTGCTGCCGTGGGCGGCGGCACATGGCCCGGAATGAACGGCAAGGTGCGCGTCGGCGTGACGATCCGCGCCGGGTCGCAGGCCAACAGCGCCTGGGTATAGGGATGGCGAGGCGCCGCAAAAACCTGCGCTACGGGCCCGGCCTCGACCATTTCGCCGGCGTACATCACCGCGACGTGGTCGCACAGGCTGCCCACCAGATGCAGGTCGTGGGTGACGAACAGAATCGCCGCGTCTACCACATCACGGCTTTCGCGCAGCAGGGCAACGATCTGCATCTCGGTGGTGGCGTCCAGCGCGGTGGTCGGCTCGTCGGCGATCAGTAGCGCAGGTTCGGTCAGCAATGCCGCCGCGATCGCCACCCGCTGGCGAATGCCGCCGCTGAGTTCATGGGGGTATTGGCGCATGCGCGTGGCCGGGTCGGAAAGGCCGACCCGTTCGAGCATCGCCAGGGCGCGAGCGGCCTTTTCGGCCTTGGAGCCCGGTTTATGATGCTGGAAGGCGACCAGTTGCTTGCCAATGGTCACCACTGGGTTTAGCGCGGTGAAGGGGTCTTGGGATACCGTGGCGATGCCGTTGCCGCGCAAGCCCCGGCGCTGCGCCGGGCTCATCTGCAGCAGGTCCTGGCCCTGGTATATCACCTGGCCAGAGGCCTGGGCACCGGGTGGCAGCAGGGTGAGCAGGGCGCTGACCAGCGTCGACTTGCCCGACCCGCTTTCACCCACCAGGCCCAGCACTTGGCCTTTTTCCAGCGTCAGGTCGATGTTGCGTACCGCTTGCAGCGGGCCGTGCTCGGACGCGTAGCTGACGCTCAGGCGGCGAATGTCCAGCAGCATGCTCATGGCCGTTGCCCCCCAGTGCTGCGTGGGTCGAGGGCGTCGCGCAAGGCTTCGCCGAGGAAGGTGAAGCCGAGGGTGGCGAAGACAATCGGTAGGCCGGCGGCGATCACGATGTGCGGCGCCTGGCGAATGAACGCGTAGCCGTCGTTGAGCACCGAGCCCCAACTGGCGGTGGGCGGTTGCACGCCTTGGCCGAGAAAACTCAAGCCCGACTCGATGGCCACCACCGCGGGAATGTCCATGGCCACCAGCACCAGCAGGGTGCCGCCCAGATTGGGGACCAGATGGCGCACCACCACGCTCAGCCCCGAGGCGCCCATGCCGCGTGCGGCGGTCACGTAATCCATCCGCTTGAGTACCAGGGTTTGGCTGCGCACCACGCGAAAGTAGCCGGGCATCATGAAGGTCACGATGATCAGGATAATGGTGCTCACCGAAGAGCCGACCAGCGCCACCACCACCAGCGCGAACAGGATCATCGGGATCGACATCACCGAATCGCAGCAGAGCATCAACACCGTATCGAGCCAGCGCGGCCCATAGCCAGCCAGCAGGCCGAGGACCATGCCGCAGGCCAGTGCCCCACCAGCGCCGAGAAAGGCCACGCTCATGGCGATGCGGCTGCCGTAGATCAGCCGTGACAGCACGTCGCGGCCCAATTGGTCATTACCCAGCCAGTATTCGGCACTGGGCCCCTGCAGGCGCAACGCTGCCTTGATCGCGATCGGGTCGTGGGGCGCGATCCACGGGGCGAACAGCGCACACGCAAGCAACAGCAGCACGCACACCAGCGCAAAGCGGCCCATGTTGCGCGCCCACACATGGCGCAGCACTCGGGCGGCGCCTTGGCGCGGCGCGGCGCTGGCCACAGGGGGCTGTGCAGTATTGAGGTTCATGGTCACAGGCCCTGGCGCAGGCGCGGGTCGAGCCGCGCGTTGATCAGGTCGGCGGCGACGTTGGCCAGCACATACAGGGCGGCCGTGACGACCACGGTGCCCATCACCACCGGGAAATTGCGCGAAATCACCGAGTCGTAGGCCAGCTTGCCAAGGCCGGGGCGGGCGAAGACGATTTCCGTAAGCACCGCGCCGGACAGCAGCGAGCCGATGCCGACGCCGAGCACCGACACCACCGGGACAATGGCGATCGGCAGTACGTAATGCAGGGCGATCAAGCGGTCGCTCAGGCCGAAGGCGCGGTAGGTGCGGACGTGGTTTTCCTGCAGCACTTCGAGCATCGAGGCGCGCACCAGCCGCGCCAGGTAACCGATCCACGACAGCCCCACGGTCAGCGACGGCAGCACCAGCGCATGCAACTGCGAACCGAGGTCGCCTGGGTGCCCGGCGCCAATCGCCGGAAACCATTTCAGCCCCACCGAGAAAACCAGCAGCGCATAGATGGCCACAACGAACGCTGGAAGCGCGATCACGCTTGTCGACAGCACCCCGATCACGCGGTCGGCCAGGGTGTCTGGGCGCAGCGCCGCCCAGCAGCCCAGCGGGATGCCCAACAGCATGGCCCAGCCGATCGCCGTCAATGCCAGCACCAATGTATTAGGCAGCGCCCGGGCCACCAACTGGTTGACCGGGCGGTGGGTCAACACGTCTTCGCCCAAGTCTCCCGTGGCCACCCGCGCCAGAAAGCGCCCGACCTGCACCAGCGCTGGCTGGTCCATGCCCATGCGCTGGCGCAGTGCCTCTTTTTGCGCCTGGGTAGCGCGCGGGCCGAGGGCCACCGACGCCGGGTCCCCGGGCACCAGAAACACCAGGCTGAAGAGCATCGTCACGGTCACCAGCAGCACCGAGATCGCCAGCAGTAACCGGCGAAAGAGATAGAACAGCATCCTGTACCGCCTGCTTGAGTCCGGGTTGGCCGATCAATAACCGCCAGAGGTGTGGCGCAACTCGATGCCGCGCGGGCGGGCATCGACGCCATTGATCGGGATAATGTCTTGCGGGCAGGCCGAGACGGCAAACAGGCAGTTCATTTCGGCACGCAGCGAGACATAGTCGCCGGGCCTTGCTTCGCTGGGGTAATCCTTCATCACACGGTCTTGCTCCACCACCGTGTGCATGAACAGGTTCCAAGGGGTGGGTGTGGCCGGCAGGGCTCGGCCTTCGGCGGCCAGCACCCGTTGCAGGTTATCCGTACAGTTGGCGTGATAGCCCTCGTAGCCGTCGAACAATACATAGCTGGCGGCGCAGCACGCCGGGCACAGGGTGTCGTGCACGCCGGGCGAGCGGTCTTCCATGAAGCGCAGAATCGGCCGCCATCGCTGGGTGTACAGCAGGTCACCCGGTTCGAATGCCAGGCGGTAGTGGGCCACCCGTGAATGTTCCATGGACAGGTATTCGTACGGCTCACCCAGCGCAAAGGCCCAGGTGTCCACAACTTGGGCGCCCTCACTGTTGACCACGTCGATGCGATCACCCGGGGCCAGCCGCACTGCATAACCGGTTCGGGCGGCAACGGGGATAATCACTGGCGGCATCGCTGAACCTGGAGCAGGGTGGCTGGTGGCCAGATCTTGACAGTGCCGGGGCGGGTTTCAGGCCTGATATACGACATATTATCCAAAAAATACGACATTGTTGCTCGCGGTATGCTGCGTGATGGCGCGGCCCAGTCAGCGTCAGTAATGTCGTATTCCAATTGCCAATCGTCGTATTCTACGTGCTGTCTCCTGGCCACCGCGCCGACACTGTACTCCTCGCCAGCCACCCCCGGAGCACCCATGCAGCATCAGGAAACCGTATGGATCACCTTGGCCGACGGCTGCCGCCTGGCCGCGCGGGTTTGGTTGCCCGAGGCCGCCGATAAGGTGCCAGCGGTGCTCGAATACCTGCCGTATCGGCGCCGTGACCGGCACCGGGGCGACGATGCGATCCTTCACCCAGGCCTGGCCGCCGCCGGCTACGCGGCGGTGCGGGTGGACATGCGCGGCGCGGGTGATTCCGATGGTCTGCTGCACGACGAGTACACCCCGCAGGAGTGGGCCGATTGCACCGAGGTGATTGCCTGGATCGCCGCCCAGCCCTGGTGCTCGGGGGCGGTGGGGATGATCGGCATCTCCTGGAGCGGCTTCAATTCGCTGCAAGTCGCGGCGCTGCAACCGCCGGCGCTCAAGGCCATCGTCACGGCCTGTTCCACCGATGACCGTTACGCCGATGACATGCACTACATGGGCGGGGTACTGCTCAACGACAACCTGCAATACGGCAGTACGCTGTTCACCTGGACGCCGACCCCGCCTGACCCGCTGATCGTCGGTGAGCGCTGGCGCGCCATGTGGCTGGAGCGTTTGCAGGCGATGGCATTGCCGCCGCCGGCACGCTGGATGCGCCACGCCACACGCGATGCCTATTGGCGCAGTGGCTCGGTGTGCGAGGCGTACCCGCGCATCCAGGTGCCGGTGCTGGCGGTGGGCGGCTGGGCCGACGGCTACACCAACGCCGTGCCGCGGTTGCTGGCCAACCTCAGTGGGCCGCGCAAGGGGTTGATCGGGCCGTGGGCCCACGCCTTTCCCCACGTGGCTACCCCGGGGCCGAGAATCGACTTTATCGGCTACGTGGTGCGCTGGTTCGACCATTGGCTCAAGGGTATCGACAACGGGATCATGGCCGAGCCGATGCTCAGCGCCTGGCTGCAGGAGGCCGAGCCGCCCAAGGCGCGCTACGAGACTCGCCGTGGGCGCTGGATCGCTGAGCAACAATGGCCCAGCCCCGCGATCAGTGACAGCCTATGGCACCTGGCGCCGGGGCGGCTGGCCGAGCAGCCGGCCGCCGCGTTCGCCTTGGTGCTGTGTTCGCCGGCCACCACTGGCAGCGCTTCGGGGGAGTGGTGCCCTTATGGCTGGGGCCCGGACATGCCCACCGACCAGCGCGAGGATGACGCCGGTTCGCTGTGCTTCGACGGCGAGCCCTTGGGCGAACCGTTGCAGCTATTGGGCAACCCCCGGCTGCGCTTGACCCTGTGCAGCGATACGGCCATGGCCATGCTCGCCGTACGCCTGTGCGCGGTGGCGGCCGATGGCAGTAGCCAGCGGGTCAGCTATGGCCTGCTCAACTTGGCGCAGCGCGACGGCCACCATCGCCAGGTGCCGCTGCTACCGGGCATGGATTATCAGGTCGAGGTACAACTGAAGGCTTGCGCTTTCGAGGTGCCGGCCGGCTACCGACTGCGGGTGGCGGTGTCGTCTGCCTATTGGCCGCTGGCCGCGCCCCTGCCCTGGCGCGCCACGCTGACCCTGCGTGGGGGTGTGTTGGCCCTGCCCCGGCGCGATGCCACCGTGGCCAGTTGCCAGGCGCCGGCCCTGGGCCAACCATGGTCGCCACCTGCATTGCCCTCGACAGTGCTGGTGCCCCCCCAGCGCGGGCGCCTGCAATTGCTTCGTGACTTGGCCAGCGGCGACACCCGGATGAACGTGGTGCGCAACCTCGGGGCGCTGCTTATAGAAGAAACCGGCCTGGAGCTGGGGGCCCTCGGCAACGAAACCTACAGCATCAACGCCGACGACCCAGCCACCGCCCGCAGCGAAGCCCTGCGCACGGCAAGCTTCAGCCGTGGCGACTGGTCGGTGCGCCTGCATACGCGCAACCTGCTGACCGCCAGCGCCGATGGCTGGCGGCTGGAGTCGAGCCTGGAAGCCTTCGAAGGCGAGCAGTCGGTTTTTCGCCGGGACTGGGACGAACACTTTGCGTTCTTCCCAGCACAAGAAGGTGACGCATGAAGGTCGGCATCGCCCAGCTCGACCACAGCCCGCTGGAGGCCGAGCAGGCCCTGCAACGGGTTTACCAGGCGCTGGATGCGCTGCCGGACTGCGACATGGTGGTGTTCCCAGAGCTGGCCCTATGTGGCTACGCCGACCCGGCGGCGATTCGCCGCCGGGCCGAGCCGGCCGCTGGGCCAACCCTGC
The DNA here is from genome assembly GCF_014694385.1 of Pseudomonas typographi. GTDB lineage: Bacteria > Pseudomonadota > Gammaproteobacteria > Pseudomonadales > Pseudomonadaceae > Aquipseudomonas > Aquipseudomonas typographi. The sequence goes on from NZ_JAAOCA010000019.1 coordinate 81,462, forward strand.
TCGCCCTGGCACAGCAGGCGCGCCGCCGTGGCCAGGCCTTGGTGTTCGGCTACGCCGAGCGCAGCGGCGAGCGGCTGTTCAACGCCGCCCAGGTGATCGACGGGCGCGGCGAGGTGCTGGCCAATTACCGCAAGGTCCACCTGTGGGGCGGGCACGAAACCGAGCTGTTCGCGCCGGGCCAGCAGTTGCAGCGCTTTGAGCTCGACGGCCTGCGCTTCGGCCTGCTGGTGTGCTACGACCTGGACTTTCCCGAGGCGTCGCGGGCGCTGGCCGTAGCGGGCATCGACGTGCTGCTGTGCTTGAGCGCTACCACTGTGGGTTATGAGGTGGTGCCCCAGGCCCTGGTGCCGGCCCGGGCCTATGAAAACAATTGCTTTGCGGTGTTCGCCAACCGTGGCGAGGTGCACGGCCCATTCGCCTGCGTAGGCCAGAGCCGTATCGTTCGGCCCGATGGGCACGTGCTCGCTGGCGTAGCTGGCGCGGGCGCCGCGGTGGTGCAGGCCAGCCTTGACCGGCAATGGCTGCAGCGCTGGCGCCAGGCCCACCCCGGGGTTGCCGACTGCAAGTGGCCATTTGGCAGGGCTAGCGAGTGTCCTTGAGCCGCCGGCTGCGGCGGATGTCGGAGGGCAAGATGGCGAAGGTGCGGCGAAACCAAGCGGCGAAACTGGAGGTCGAGGTGAAGCCCACCGACACCGCCACCTCGATGATCGATTGGTCCGTGTAGATGAGCATTTCCCGCGCCCGTTCCAGGCGCAACTCCATGTAGTAGCGCTGTGGCGTGCTCGACAGGTGGCGGGTGAACAGCCGTTCCATCTGCCGCGCGCCGATGCCCGCCGCTGCGGCGATTTCCGGCAATGGCAAGGGCTCCTCGATGGCCTCTTGCATGGCCTTCACCGCCGCCCGCAGGGTGGGCGGCAGGTATCCACTGTCGCTATCGCCGCCGCGCTGGTCATCGGCGGCGCTGCGAATACGCTCATGGTGGAACTGATTGGCGATCGCCGCAGCACGCTCGGCGCCGTGCCGCTCGCCAATCAAGTTGAGCATCATGTCCATCGCGGCCGTGCCGCCCGAGCAGGTCAGGCGGCTGCGGTCGATCTCGTAGATTTTGCGGGTGCATTCGATGTCCGGGTACGTCTCCCGGAACGCCGAGCGGCTTTCCCAATGGATGGTGCAGCGGTAGCCATTGAGCAGGCCGGCCCGGGCCAGCACGAAGGTTCCGGTGGACAGCGAGCCGATCGGTATCCCCGAACGTGCCGCCTGGCGCAGGGCCGCCACGTAGCGGCGCTCGTTGCGCTGGGCGATGCGCTCGCCGCCACAGACGAACAAGTAGTCCGAGCGCCCCAACCAGTCGGCCATGGGCTGGGTCAGGAATTCGATGCCGTTGGCCGCTTCCACCGGGCCACCGTCCAGGCTCAGCAAGTGCCAGGCGTAGGCTTTGGTGCCGAACAGGCGGTTGTAGGAGCGCAAGGGTTCGATGGCCGAGGCCAGGCTCATCATGGAAAAGTCATGGCCCAGCAGGAATGTAAAAACGACCGGCGCGGCGGGGTTCATTCGAAGTGCTCTCGTCGAAAAGGCGCTGGCCAGTATGCCTTTTCTCGCCCGGCGATGGCGGCCATCGCCACGCTACTCAGGCGCTTGGTAGCCAATGGTACTCACGTACCACACGGCCTGCCCGCTTGGGGTTTGAACCGTGACTTCGTCGCCTTCTTGTTTTTTTAGTAATGCCCGGGCCATCGGCGAGTCAATCGAAATGTAATCTTGGCGCCCATAGATCTCATCGTAACCTACGATGCGAAACCGCTTCGTTTCGTCGGCGTCGTTTTCGATGACCACCCATGCTCCAAAAAAAACCTTGCCTTCCTGTTCGGGTGAGTAGTCGACAACCCTGATGTCTTCCAGGCGTTTGCGCAGGTATCGCACCCTGCGGTCAATTTCTCGCAGCAGTTTTTTATTGTATTGGTAATCCGCGTTCTCGCTTCTGTCGCCGAGGGAAGCCGCCCAGGCCACCTTCTGGGTGATCTCGGGCCGGTACACGCGCCAGAGGTGGTCGAGCTCTTGTTTGAGTGCGTCGTAGCCTTCGCGGGTGATGATGTTGGTGGGCAAGGTGTTCTCCTGCGCGATGCTTGCCGCCGTTGATCGGCATTATCCTGCAGCCGGCGGGCGCCATCCAACCGTGGCCCGCCACCCTTCAGCCGTTGAGGGCGCCGGCGGGGGCAATGTCGAACGGTTCGAGCTGCCAGCGTGGGCCGTCTACTTCCAATACCCAGCCTTGGCGCTCCCAATCGCCCAGTACGATACGCCGGGCCGGTTGTTCGCCCAGTTGCAGCTTGTGGATGGCCGGGCGGTGGGTATGGCCGTGCACCAAGGTGCGCACGCCCAGGCGCGCCATCATCCGGGGCACCTCGGCCGGGGTCACGTCGACGATATCGTGGCCCTTCATGCGGGTATGCTGGCGGCTCTCGCGGCGCAGCCTGTGCGCCAGCTTATGCCGGCTGGCCAGCGGCAAATGGCGCAGCAGCCAGCGGGCCGGTGGGTTGCGCAGCAGCCGGCGCATGCGCTGGTAGCCCACATCCAGGGTGCATAGGGCGTCGCCATGCATCAATAACACCGGCTCGCCGCCCAGGGTGACGATGCTCGGGTCTGGCAGCAGGGTACAGCCGGCCTCGCGGCAAAAGCGCCGGCCGATGAGAAAGTCACGGTTGCCGTGCATCACGTAGATACGCGTGCCCTGTTCGGCCAGGGCCTTTAGCGCTGCGGCCATAGCGTGTTGGAACGGGCTCATGGCGTCGTCACCGAGCCACACCTCGAAAAAGTCGCCCAGGATGTACAACGCCTCGGCCCCCCGGGCGCGGCCGCGAAGGAAATCGAGAAACGCCCGGGCGATGGCCGGGCGTTCTTCCTGCAGGTGCAAGTCGGAGATCAGCAGGATCACTCAACGATCTCGGCTTTCTCGATGATCACGTCGTCTTTGGGCACGTCTTGGTGGCCACCCTTGGAGCCGGTAGCGACGATCTTGATCTTGTCGACCACGTCCTCGCCTTCGATCACTTCACCGAACACGGCGTAACCCCAGCCCTGGGTGGTGGGCGCGCTGTGGTTGAGGAAGTCGTTATCGCCCACGTTGATGAAGAACTGCGCCGAGGCCGAATGCGGGTCGGACGTGCGGGCCATGGCGATGCTGTAGGGTTTGTTCTTAAGGCCGTTGTTGGCTTCATTCTTGATGCTGGCACGGGTTTTCTTTTGCGACATGCCAGGTTCGAAGCCGCCGCCCTGGATCATGAAATTACCGATGACGCGGTGGAAGATGGTGCCGTCGTAATGGCCTTCCTTGACGTACTGGACGAAGTTCGCCACGGTTTCCGGCGCTTTCTCGGCGTCCAGTCGCAGGACGATATCACCGTGGTTGGTGGTCAGTTTGACGGTGGGCATAAGCATCACTCTTGTCGAAATAAACAGTTTAGGCCTGCGCCGCATGGCGCCGGCCTGTCGAACGCTTGACAGCTTCGGCTATGATAAGCGCTTTGTTCCAGCCGGCACACCCGTATTCAAGGATTCTATGAGCAAGCCTACCGCCGACAACCATGCCGCCAAGGCACCCGTGGTGCCCAGTAACTTCCTGCGGCCGATCATCCAAGCCGACCTGGACGCGGGCAAGCATACGGCCATCGTGACCCGCTTTCCGCCAGAGCCCAACGGCTACCTGCACATCGGGCACGCCAAGTCGATCTGCGTGAACTTCGGCCTGGCCCAGGAATTCGGCGGCGTGTGCAACCTGCGCTTCGACGATACCAACCCGGCCAAGGAGGACCAGGAATACATCGACGCGATCAAAAGCGACGTGCAGTGGCTGGGCTTTGCCTGGAACGGTGAGGTGCGCTATGCCTCGGCCTACTTCGACCAACTGCACCGCTGGGCCGTGACGCTGATCGAAGCCGGTAAGGCCTACGTGTGCGACCTCACCCCCGAGCAGGCCCGCGAATACCGTGGTAGCTTGACCGAACCGGGCAAGAACAGCCCATTCCGCGAGCGCTCGGTGCCAGAGAACCTCGACCTGTTCGCCCGCATGAAGGCCGGCGAGTTCCCCGATGGTGCCCGGGTGCTGCGGGCGAAGATCGACATGGCGTCGCCGAACATGAACCTGCGCGACCCGATCCTCTATCGCATCCGCCATGCGCACCACCACCAAACCGGTGATACGTGGTGCATCTACCCCAACTACGACTTTACCCATGGCCAGTCCGATGCCATCGAGGGCGTGACCCATTCGATTTGCACCCTGGAGTTCGAAGGCCACCGGCCGCTGTACGAGTGGTTCCTCGACAACCTGCCGGTGCCATGCAAACCGCGCCAGTACGAGTTCTCGCGGCTGAATTTGAACTACACCATCACCAGCAAGCGCAAGCTCAAACAATTGGTGGACGAACAGCATGTGGCCGGCTGGGACGACCCGCGCATGAGCACCCTGCAAGGCTTTCGCCGCCGTGGTTATACTCCGGCATCGATCCGTAACTTTTGCGAAATGATCGGCACCAACCGCTCTGACGGGGTAGTCGACATGAACATGCTCGAGTTCAGCATCCGCGAAGACCTCGACCACAATGCCCCACGGGCGATGTGCGTGCTGCGCCCGCTGAAAGTGGTGATCACCAATTACCCGCAAGGGAAGGTAGAGCAGTTGCAGTTGGCCCGCCACCCCAAGCAGGACCTGGGCCACCGCACGCTGCCCTTTGCCCGCGAGCTGTACATCGACCAAGCCGATTACACGGAAGCACCGCCCAAGGGCTATAAGCGCCTGGAGCCGAACGGTGAGGTGCGCCTGCGCGGCGCCTACGTGATCCGCGCCGATGAGGCGATCAAGGACGAGCACGGCAATATCGTGGAACTGCGCTGCAGCTACGACCCCGATACCTTGGGCAAGAACCCCGAGGGGCGTAAGGTCAAGGGTGTGATCCACTGGGTGCCGGCCGAGGCTTCGGTGCCTTGCGAAGTACGCCTGTATGACCGCTTGTTCCGGTCGCCGAACCCGGAAAAAACCGACGAGGGCGGCACCTTCCTGGACAACATCAACCCCCACTCGCTGCAGGTGCTGAGCGGCTGCCGCGCCGAGCCATCGTTGGCCCAGGCCGCGCCCGAGGAGCGCTTCCAGTTCGAGCGCGAAGGGTACTTTTGCGCAGACCTGAAAGACCACAGCGCCGCCAAGCCGGTGTTCAACTTGACCGTGACCCTGCGTGATTCCTGGAGCTGACTGGCCGTGCTGACCGTTTACAACACGCTTACCAAAACCAAGGAACCGTTCAAGCCGCTCGAGGGCAACAAGGTGCGTATGTACGTATGCGGCATGACCGTATACGACTATTGCCACCTCGGCCATGGCCGCAGCATGGTGGCATTCGACCTGGTCAACCGCTGGTTGCGCTACAGCGGTTATGAACTGACCTTTGTGCGCAACATCACCGACATCGACGACAAGATCATCCACCGTGCCCAGGCCAACGGCGAAGCCTTCGACGCCCTGACCGCGCGCATGATCGTGGCGATGCACGAGGATGAAGCGCGCCTGAACATCCTGCGCCCCGACCAGGAGCCGCGCGCCACCGACCACATCCCCGGGATGCAGGCGATGATCCAAACCCTGATCGACAAGGGTTATGCCTATGCGCCGGGTAATGGCGATGTGTACTACCGCGTCGGCAAGTTCCAGGGCTACGGCAAGCTCTCGCGCAAACGCATCGAAGACCTGCGCATCGGTGCGCGCATCGAAGTGGACGAGGCCAAGCAAGACCCGCTGGACTTCGTGCTGTGGAAGGGCGCCAAGCCCGGCGAGCCGAGCTGGGCGTCGCCCTGGGGCGCCGGGCGGCCTGGCTGGCACATCGAATGCTCGGTGATGTCGACCTGCTGCCTGGGCGACACCTTCGACATCCATGGCGGCGGCAGTGACCTCGAATTCCCCCACCATGAGAACGAGATCGCCCAGAGCGAGGCAGCCACCGGTAAGCTGTACGCCCAACGCTGGATGCACTGCGGGATGATCCGTATCAACGGCGAGAAGATGTCCAAGTCGTTGAACAACTTTTTCACCATTCGTGACGTGTTGGAGAAGTATCACCCCGAAACGGTGCGTTACCTGTTGGTGTCGAGCCACTACCGCAGCGCCATCAATTACTCCGAAGAGAGCCTGCGCGACGCCAAGGCCGCGCTGGACCGCTTCTACAACGCGCTCAAGGGCTTGCCACAGGTAGCGCCAGCCGGCGGCGAGGCGTTCGTTGAGCGCTTCACGGCCGCGATGAACGACGACTTCGGCACCCCGGAAGCCTGCGCGGTGCTGTTCGACTTGGTGCGGGAGATCAACCGCTTGCGTGAAGTGGATGCCAACGCCGCCGCGGGCCTCGCCGCACGGCTTCGGGAGCTGGGCGGTGTGCTGGGTGTGCTGCAACTGGAAGCCGACGACTTTTTACGTGCGGGCGCGACCGTGGATGGGGCCGCCGTGGACGCACTGATCCAGGCGCGCCTGGCCGCCCGCGCCGAGAAAAACTGGGCCGAATCCGACCGAATTCGCGACCAGTTGGCAGCCATGGGCGTGGTGCTGGAGGATGGCAAGGGCGGCACTACCTGGCGGTTGCAATAAGCCGCCCGGCAGTGCCGGGCTTTTACTGGGAGGGCTGGGTGCTGCCGACCGGTTATTGGTCACCTCGGGCCGGCTTGTCGCTTCTGATCTGTGCATGGCTGATCAGGGTGAAGATGAAACTGCCGCCAATGATATTGCCTGCCAGGGTTGGCCCAGCGAAAAGCAGGAAGTCCTGCCAACCGGCCTGCCCAGCCCAGACCAGGTAGCTCACCTCCAGTGAGCCCACCACGATATGGGTGAAATCGCCCAAGGCCATCAGGTAGGTGACCAGGATGATCACCCAGATCCGTGCGTTGTCCAGGGCGGCGATCATCCACACCATGGTGGCGATCATCCAGCCAGAGATAATGCCTTTGGCGAACATCTGCCCCGGTTCGTTCAACAGCACCTTGTGGCCGATGTCGAGAAAGGCGTGGTCTGTTTGCGCATCGAAAATCGGCAGGCGCAGCATCACATAGGCCACCAGCAGGGTGCCGGCAAGGTTGCCCACCAGCACTACGGCCCATAGCCGTGCCAGGCGGGCGAAATTACCCAGGGTGGGCTGGGTCATGATCGGCAGCACGGCGGTGATGGTGTTTTCGGTGAACAGCTGTTGGCGCGCCAGGATCACCCCGAGAAACCCCGCGCTGTAGCCGAAGCTTGCGATCACGTGGCTGGTTTGGGTGTCGGGCAAATGCGAAGTGAGCAACCCCATGGCCATCAGCGACAGGCCCATCGTTAGCCCTGCCGACAGCGCTGACCAAAACAGCGCCGCCACGCTACGCTCCAGTTCGTGGTCACCTTGGGCGCGGATGATCTCGTGCAGCACCGCGGCACGGGGTTGTTGGTTGTCATCCACCGCTTGCTGTTCGCCGGCGGATAGCCCAGGGGTCTGTTCCGGATGCTGTTGCGGGTGTTGGTCCATGCCAGGGGTGCTCGTCGCGAAGGTGAACAACTGACTGTTGAACGCGCTGGTTAGTTGCGTGCCACCCCCAGCCCGAATAACTGGCGCAGGGCTTTGGCGTACTCATCGCTGCCGATGATCATGCTGTTGTTGTGAGTGCCGCCGGGCACCAGCAGCAGTTCTTTGGGTGTGTTGGCGGCTGCATAAAGCGCCTGGCTGAAACGGTCGGGCACGTACTTGTCGTCGGTGCCATGCACGATCAGTACGGGCATGGCGATGTGCGCGATCTTGTCGATCGAGTCGAATTTTTCCGAGAGCAACCAACGCACCGGCAATGAGGTGTTGATCACCGCCTGGGCCGCGTCGCCCATGTTGGTAAAGGTCGATTCCACGATCAGCCCGGCGGCTTTGGGCTGTTCGCCATCGCCGATACGCTGGGCGAGGTCCACCGCGATGGCGCCGCCCAGGGAGTGGCCGTAGATGAACCGCCGGGTCGGGTCGGGCTGTAACTCGGCCAGCCGCTGCCAGCCGGCTTGGGCGTCTTGGTACACGCTGCGCTCCGAGGGCAGGTCCCCTGGGCTGTCGCCAAAACCGCGGTAATCGATGGCCAGCACGGAAAACCCCAGCTCACGCAACTGGGTGATGCGCCGCAATTGGGCGGTGAGGTTCCAGCGCGTGCCGTGCAAGTACAGCACCGCCGGGCTGTGGTGGTGGGCCGCCGGCCACCACCAGGCATGGATGTATTGGGTGCTGCTGCTGTTGCTGGGCAGCGCAATATTCAGTTGCTCGACGCCGGGCGGCAGGCCGCCGAACCAACTGGCGGTGCCGGGCTCGATGCTGAAGATCAGCTCGCGCTCCTTGTACGCCAGGCGCGAACAGCCATAGGGTAGGGCAAGCGCCAGCGCCAGGGTAAGGCCCGTTAGCAGGCGCGCGCGGCGGCGCCGAAACAACGCTGGGAGCATGGGCGGTCCTGAAGGTAGCGCGTGGGTTGAACGTGCACAGGGTATGCTCGGGGGCCACGCTTGCCAATCGGTGTGGCGCCTCAACAGCGAGCTGTAGCCTTTCGGCGGTGCCTTTTGCTGCCGCGCCGGGTTAGCGCAGCTCGCCATAGCCCTGCGAGGGCGTGCCACGGCGCCTTGCTCGCCGGGGAAGCACTTGTCAATTCTTGTGCCAACTTCTAAGCCACCACACTAGCAGCCATTGCAAGCGCACTGTACGATGCCTCATTCACTTTCGGCAAAACCTTGATGGCGCAAAAGTCTCACAGCGGCCGGCATACCGGCGGCGTTACCCTGATCGACGTGGCCCGTTTGGCGGGCGTTGCCCCCATGACCGTATCGCGGGTACTCAACCAGCCAGAGGCCGTGCGCGAGGGCACGCGAGACAAAGTGCTCAAGGCCATCGAGCAAACCGGCTACGTACCCAACCGCCTGGCCGGTGCCTTGGCCTCCAACCGCAGCCGGTTGGTGGCGGTGATCGTGCCCATGCTGACCAACCCTATTTTTTCAGACACCTTCCAGGCCGTTGCCGAGCGGCTAGCCAGCGCCGGTTACCAAGTGCTGTTGGGCATGAGCGGCTACCAGGCCGACCGTGAGCAGGAACTGCTCGAAGTGATCCTCAGCCGTCGGCCAGACGGCATCATCCTTACCGGTACGCTGCACACCGAAGGCAGCCGGCAGCGCCTGAAAGCCAGTGGTGTACCGGTGGTGGAAACCTGGGACTTGACCGACGACCCCATCGACATGCTGGTGGGGTTTTCCCATGAACAGGTGGGCCAGCAACTGGCCACGCACCTATTGGGCAAAGGCTATCGTCGCTTCGCCCTGCTCAAGGTGGGCGACCCGCGCGGTATGCGCCGTAGTCATGCCTTCGCCCAGGCGCTGCAGGGCCATGGTGTGGCGCTGGCCTACACCGAGCGCTTCGAGGGCCTGCCCAGTTTGGCCCAAGGCCGCGAGGGGCTGGGCCGGTTGCTCGAGCGTGGCGCGGGGGAGGGTGGCGAGCCATTGATGGTGGTGTGTACCTCCGACACCATCGCCCACGGCGTACTTACCGAAGCCGCGGCGCGCGGCCTGCGGGTACCTCAGCAGGTGGCCGTGATGGGCTTTGGCGACATGGTGTTCGCTGCCTACACCTTCCCGGCGCTGTCTACCGTGCGCATCGATGGCCGCACCATGGGCGATGCAGCGGCCGCTTTGCTGATGGCGCGGCTGAACGGTAACGACGGCGGGCCGCCGCTGCGTGATATCGGCTTCAGCCTGGTAGACCGCCAAAGCACCGTTTAAAGGGTTCAGCCGATGGCGGTGGCCGGGCCGCATGGCCGCGCAACAACCCGCACGCGTTAATGCGTGTGCGAACCACTGAACACCCGGGCCGGATGCGAACATACCCTCTCAGCGCTGGCGCTTGCCAATGGAAAACAAACCCATTAATGTAGCGCCCATGGATGATTGCGCTACCATTGAGCTACCGGTGGCGCCACACAATAAATACAACACCAGCCTAGGGCCCCTCCATGTCCAAGACCTTTGCCCCTGCGACAATTCCGGTGAATGGTAGCGATACCATCACAATGGAAACCGCCCATGCCGCCAAAGCCACCCGCGTGCGCTACGGCATCATGGCCATGCTGTTTGGCATGACTGCAATGAATTACGCCGACCGTGCGACATTGTCGATTACCGGCGTGGCGATCCAGCAAACGCTCGGCGTGTCCTCGATTACCTTGGGTTATCTGTTCTCGGCCTTCGCCTGGACCTACGTGGTGGCGCAAATCCCCGGGGGGCGTTTGCTCGACCGCTATGGCTCCAAGCGGGTGTACGCGGTCAGTTTCGGCCTATGGTCTGCCCTCACGTTCAGCATGGGCTTCGTTGTCGGGTTACCGGCCACGTTGGGCATCGCGGCGCTGTTCCTGCTGCGTATCCTGATCGGCACGGCAGAGGCGCCGGCATTTCCCGCCAACAGCCGGGTAGTGGCGACTTGGTTCCCGGCCTCGGAGCGTGGCACCACTTCGGCGCTGTTCACCTCGTCGTCTTATTTCGCCAAGGTGATCTTTGCCCCGTTGATGGGTTGGATCACCCAGGCGTTTGGCTGGCAGTACGTGTACCTGCTAATGGGCACCCTGGGCTTTGCCATGATGCTGGTGTGGCTAAAAGTGATCCACTCACCGCGCCAACACCCGCGCATGAACCAGGCCGAGCTGGACTACCTCATCCAGGGCGGCGCCGTAGTCGACATGGACAGCCCCGAGAACACCCAGCGCAAAAAGGGCGAGCAGGGCAGTGTCAGAACCTGGCCGGCGATCCGTGAGATTGTCAGCAACCGCATGATGGCCGGGATCTTTCTCGGCCAATACTGCGTGACCACGCTCACCTACTTTTTCCTCACCTGGTTTCCCATCTACCTGGTGCAAGACCGCGGTATGTCGATTCTCAAGGCCGGCATGGTTGCGGCCATCCCGGCAATCGCGGGTTTTCTCGGTGGCGTGCTCGGCGGGGTGGTGTCCGATTGGTTGTTGGGGCGCGGTTATTCGCTGAGCGCGGCCCGCAAAATCCCGCTGGTGGCGGGCATGCTGCTGTGCACCTCGATGATCATTTGCAATTACATCAACACCGAATGGCTGGTGGTGGCGATCATGGCCGCGTCGTTTTTCGGTAAAGGTTTCGGCGCCCAGGGCTGGGGCGTGATGTCGGACGTGGTGCCTAAGGAGGCCTCGGGCCTGGCCGGTTCGCTGTTCAACGGCTTCGGTAATATCGCCGGGATTATCACGCCAATCATTATCGGTTACCTGGTCAGCGACGCGGGTAACTTCTCCGTTGCCTTGATGTTCATTGCAGCTCATGCCCTCGGCGCTATCCTGTGTTACCTGGTGATGGTGGGCAAGATCCAGCGGCTGCAATTGAAAACCTCCGTGGTAGCCGGGCCGCACGCAAACTGACCCATGTAAGCATTAGGAGCACCCATGAAGATAGTGATGGTTGGCGAAGCCGCCACCCACCAGCATGAACTGGCGGCAGCACTGGCGACCCCCGCCGAGTTCGTTGCGCTGCCGCGCGAAGCCCACGAGTCGGCGCAATGGGATGACCAGATCGACGGCGCTGACGTACTGGTAGCGATGCGTTTCAAGCGCAGCACCCCGGCACCGCGTTTTCGCTTGCTGCATGCGCCCGGTGCCGGGCTCGACGGTATCGACTTCGCCGCATTACCGGCCGGTTGCACCGTGTGCAATGTGTTCGAGCATGAAATCCCCATGGCCGAATACGCCATGGCCTGCTTGCTGGAACACCAAATCGCCCTGGCCAGCATCGATGCACGCTTCGACAGCGACCGCTTTTCCCAGGCTTATCTGGGCCGCCAACCGCGCGGCGAGCTGTATGGCAAAACGATGCTGATCATCGGCTTCGGCCGCATCGGCCAGGCCGTGGCGGTGCGCGCCAGGGCCTTCGGCATCCGCGTGATTGCGCTCTCCAGCCGCGCCCGCGACGGCAAGGTGGCGGGGCCCATGGACGAAGCCTACACCGACGCGCAGTTGCTCGAGCAACTGCCGCGCGCGGATTTCGTGGTGCTCAGTTGCCCACTCAACGAACACACCCGTGGCGCCTTTGGTGCACAGCAACTGGCGGCTATGCGCCCAGAGGCGGTGCTGATCAACATCGCCCGCGCCGCCGTGGTAGACCAAGCCGCGCTGTACGATGCCTTGAAACACCAGCGCATTGCCCGCGCCTTTCTCGATGTGTGGTACCAGTACCCGGCACGCGAAGGCGATCAAGTGATGCCGGCCAGCTTTCGTTTCGAGGATTTACCCAATGCCTTCTGCACACCCCATGTGTCTGGCTGGACCCACGGCCTGTTCGAGCGGCGTTACCGGCTGATCGCACAGAACATCGACCGCCTGGCCCGCGGTGAGCCCTTGCACAATGTTGTGGCCGGCCATGCTTGACGCGGCGCCCTGCTGAAACCGCCCAGGGTCAAGCCGCCGCGGCTTAAGCGCCACCCACTGCCGCCGGGAAACAGCCTTGCACCGGTGGCCGCTTGGTTGGCCTGGGGCGGCCTTGGGTTGCACGGGTGTAGCGCTTAGAAAAACGACCGCACGGCTTTTAAGGTAAAGGTGCCGCCGCACTCGGGGTTATGCCCAGCATAGGCCGCGCAGCGGTCGCCGTTAAGGTCAGAGCCGGTGTAGACGAAATTCAGGTCCATGCCCAACCATGGCCGCGACACGGTCATCGACCAGTCGTGATAGCCATTGACTAAGCTCCCATCGCCTACGTCGTAGGGTGTGGTGAGCTGGTAGTTGGTGACTTTCATCGAAACGCCCAGGCCCACCAGGGGTAAGGCACCGAAGTCGGCATAAAGGGTACTGGCGCGCGAGCCGATCGCCGAACTGAGCGCCGCGCCAAAGCGGGTGCCCAGCACGCGCAAACCGGCATAGACCTCATGGCTGTCACCATCGACCTCGGGGCGCGCATAGCCGATCATGCCCACTTCATAACCTAACGCAGGGTTGAGCTTGCGTTTGTAGCCTGCGTAAGAGTCGACCTCCCAGGTGGTGTCGCTGGTCAGGCCCAGGCTGGGGGCCCATTGGCCGACATAAAAGCCGCTGTCGTGAGTAAGGTCTATGCCGCCGTGCATCGCCGCACCGGCGCTCGGCGTTACCAGGCCCTGGGCCATGGTGCGGGACGGTGTGGTACCCACCTTGAGGTCGAAGTCGCCCAGCTCGCGTTGCATCACCTGCGCGTGCGCAGCCGGTGCACCGGCCAACAGCAGTAGCGGCAACGCGCCGCGGCGCAACGTGGGCAAAAAGGCGATGAGCATGCTGCACTCCCTTGCGATAGAGCCGGCCAAAACGCCGGGCGCAAAGGCCGGCGGTGGCATGTTCGGTTTCGGCAATCAGGGGAAAGGGGCACAAGGCCCGCAATAGACGGGTTCGAGGATACCGGCGAAATGCGTGATCAGACAACCGTTCGTCGATTTTTGTTACACCGGTGACGAAGGGTCACGGCCTGGCGCCGGGCGTGGGGCGTACTGGCAGGTCCACGCGGGTTCTGGGTTAGACTATACGCCTTCGCAAAATAGGTAAAGATGATGGCTTTGGTGGGGCGCTATAACAGCTTGCAAGTGGTCAAGCATACGGACTTCGGTGTGTACCTGGACGGCGGCGCCGAAGGGGAAATCCTTCTGCCACGGCGCTACCTGCCCAAAGAAGAGCCCCATGAAGTAGGCGATTGGTTGAATGTGTTCGTTTACCTCGACAGCGAAGACCGCCTGCTGGCCACCACCGCCAAGCCCAAGGTGCAGGTGGGCGAATTCGCCAGCCTGAAGGTGGTACAGGTCAATGCCATTGGTGTGTTTCTCGATTGGGGCCTGCCCAAAGACTTGCTGTTGCCGTTCTCCGAAGAAAAACGCCAGCTCGCGGTGGGCGACTACGTGGTGGTGCATGTGTTCCTCGACCATCGCACGCGGCGCATCACCGCCAGTGCGAAGCTTGACCGCTATCTCGACAAGGCCCCGCCACCCTATGTCCCGGGCCAGGCGGTGAGCCTGCTGGTCACTGGCAAAACCGACCTGGGTTTCAACGCGATCATCGAAAATCGCCACTGGGGCTTGATCCATAAAAACGAAGTGTTCAAGTTTTTGCGCGGTGGCTCACAGGAACAGGGCTACATCCGCGAAGTACGCGCCGACGGCAAGGTTTCGCTCAGCCTGCAGCCGCCTGGCGTGCAGGCAAGCGATGGTTTGCACCGGCAAATCCTCGAGCGCGTGCAAGCCGCCGGCGGCAGCTTGGCGGTGTGCGATAAAAGTGACCCGCAACTGATCGCCCAACTGTTCGGGGTGAGCAAGGGCAATTTCAAGAAAGCGATCGGGGCCCTTTATAAGGAAGGCAAGTTGGTGATCCTTAACGACAAAATTGAACTTCCCTGAGTGTACCCTTCGTCGGCTAAGCGCCGTTGCGCACCATGGGTTGAAACTCCACACCGAAGCGACGAGTCCACTTTATGTCGATTGAAATATTTCAGTCTTCACACAGGAGTTCGACCATGAGTGGCACCAAAGACAAAATCAAAGGCGCGGTCAACGAAGCTACCGGTAATGTGAAACAAGGCGTCGGCAAAGCCACCGGTAACGCCGAGTTGCAGGCCAAGGGTAAAGCCCAAGAGGTCAAAGGCGACGTACAAAAAGCCAAAGGCAATGTTAAAGACGCGGTCAGCAAAGATCGCTGATATCCTGCAATGCCAGGCAAAGCGTAGCGGTCATCTTCGGATGGCCGCTGTGCTATCCAACGGCTGAAGCTACCAGCAGGCCCTAAGGGCCGAGGGGTGAAGGGCAACAGGGGGCGTGATGATCTTCGCACACATGAGGCACCTGCCACTGAAGACGCTGATGGTGAGGACCGTCAAGGAATTCGTCGACGACGAGATGTCTACCTACGCTTCGGCACTCGCTTACCAGATGCTGTTTTCGCTGTTTCCTTTCATACTGTTTTTAATCTCATTGGTTGGCTTTTTGCACCTGCCCGACTTCTTCGGTTGGCTGCGCACCCAGGCCTCGTTGGTATTGCCGCCCCAAGCGCTGGACCAGGTGAACCCGGTGATCGACCAACTGCAGCAGTCGCAGGGTGGGTTGCTGTCGTTCGGAATCCTGGTTGCCCTGTGGACAGCCTCGTCGGGTGTGCGGCTGCTGATGAGTGCGATGAACGCCGCCTACGACGTGCCCGAACAGCGCCCGATATGGAAGCGCCTGCCGCTGTCGGTGCTATACACCATCGGCATCGCCGGTATGCTGCTGTCGGCTGCGGCGCTGATGGTGCTCGGCCCCCAGGTAATGACCTGGATCGCCCAGCGCATTGGTATAGAGGCATTCATCGTCACACTGTGGACGCTGGCGCGGTGGCCGGTGGTTATCGTCTTGATGATGATGGCGGTGGCCCTGATCTATTTCGTGATGCCCGATGTGAAACAGCAGTTTCGATTCATCACCCCAGGTTCCATGTTGGCGGTGGTGGTATGGATCGTCGCCTCGGTAGGCTTCGGCATTTACGCTAAAAGTTTTTCTAACTACAACGCCATGTATGGCAGTATCGGTGCCATTATCGTGCTGCTGCTGTACTTCTATATTTCGGCGGCCGTGTTGCTGTTCGGTGCAGAAATGAACGCCGTTATCGAACACATGTCGGCCGAAGGCAAAGACCCCGGGGAGAAGGCACCGGGCGAACCTGCCGCTGCCGAAGAACCCGAAGCGGCACGCCGTGCTCACCCGTTGGGCAAAACCGAAGCTGGCCCGTGAGGAGGCGACCATGATCCGCGAAGTACTCAAAATGGGTGATGAACGCTTGCTGCGGGTGGCACCGCCCGTGCCACCCGAAATGTTCGGTACGCAGCCACTGCATACGTTGATTGCCGATATGTTCGAAACGATGGCCCATGTGGGCGGCGTTGGGTTGGCGGCGCCGCAGGTCGGTATCGACCTGCAACTGGTGATCTTTGGCTTCGAGCGCAGTGACCGCTACCCTGATGCGGAGGCCGTGCCCCGCACGGTATTGCTCAACCCCCTGATCACGCCGCTGGGGCCCACCCACGAAGAGGGCTGGGAAGGCTGCCTATCGGTACCGGGATTGCGCGGGGTAGTAGCGCGCTACCAGCGCATTCGTTACGAAGGCTTCGATCCCGACGGCAACCCTATCGAGCGGGTGGCCGAGGGGTTTCATGCGCGGGTGGTGCAGCACGAATGCGACCATCTCATTGGCCGCCTGTACCCCTCCCGTATTACCGACTTCAGCCGTTTTGGCTACACCAGCGTGCTGTTCCCCGAATTGGCCGCCCAGCCTGAGGGCTGAGCGCTCAAGGCTTGGCTGGCCGGTATTTGATCCGCTTTGCCGGTGTGGCTTTGGCGCCGGTGGCGGGCGCCCCAAGCGCCTTGGCCTGGGTCGTTTCCCGCTCCCCCACTACTACTAGCGGCATGGCCGCCCGCGGTGCCGGTGTTTTGCCCGTGGGCGGCGCCACGCTGCCCGGTGGCGGGTTGTAAGCGCGATGGTCTGCCCCCTCAGCCCCGGGTGGGCACAGGGTATAGGTGAAGGTGAGGTGGCCGGTTGCGTCGACACAGCGCTGAAAAGTCCGGGCCTCTAGGGTGCTGGCCAACAAGGCCGCCGGCAAAAAAAACAACTGAAACATGGCACGCCCTCCCTGGCGTTGGGGTCTACCGCTGCGCTGTTCAGGGTAGCGCCAACCGGGAAGGTGCCATAGGGGCAACTGTTGCCGGATATTTCGGGCGTTAGAAGGTGCCTGTGGTTTCTGCTGCAAATGGTTGTTTCACGCGGTTTTTTTAACCCTAGTCGATGCCAAACAGGTATGATTGCCGCCGTCTGCCCGCCGGGGCTCTGGAATCGTTTCCAATGGACTTACCCAGTAGAACCTCAACACCGCGTTTCGCCCCTTCAGCACTGATTGATTGATCTCCCGGCGTGGTCCACTGCTGGGAGTGGAGTACGCCTATGAGCGAAGTAGAAGTCAAAAAGCTGCAAGACAGCCTGCAGGACCGCCTGGCCCAGGTGGTAGAGCTGTTGCAACGGCAAAAAGCCGTGGAAGACCTCACCCTCCGCCAGGACGGCCAGCAGCAAGACCGCGCTGAGACGCAGGTGCCCCGGCAGAACTTGAGCGAGTTGCAGCGCAAACTCGATGACCTGCACTCGGCCGATATCGCCTACATCCTTGAAGCTTTGCCCCTGGAAGACCGGCTGACCGTCTGGCAACTGGTCAAGGCCGAGCGCGACGGTGACATCCTTCTGGAGGTGTCCGACGCGGTGCGCCAGAACCTGATCGCCGACATGGACGATCACGAGATCCTCGCCGCAGCCAAGGACATGGACGCCGACGAGTTGGCCGACCTTGCGCCAGAGCTGCCGCGCGATGTGGTCCACGAACTGATGGAAAGCCTCGACGCGCAGCAGCGCGAGCGTGTGCGCTCGGCGTTGAGCTACGAAGAGGACCAAGTGGGCGCGCTGATGGACTTCGAAATGGTCACGTTGCGTGAAGACGTGACCCTCGAAGTGGTGTTGCGCTACCTGCGCCGCCTGCGCGAGCTGCCCAGCCACACCGACAAAGTGTTCGTGATCGACCAGGAGGGCGTGCTCAAGGGCGTGCTGCCGATCAAGCGCTTGCTGGTCAACGACCCGGACAAACAAGTGGCCGAGGTGATGGCCAACGACCCGGTCACCTTCCACCCGGATGGCGATGCCTACGAGGCCGCCCAAGCTTTCGAACGCTACGACCTGATTTCCGCCCCCGTGGTGGACAAGAACAACCGCCTCATCGGCCGCTTGACCATCGACGAAATCGTCGACCTGATTCGCGAGGAAAGCGAAAGCGAAGTGCTGAACATGGCGGGCTTGCGCGAAGAAGAAGACATCTTCGCTTCGGTGTGGCGGTCGCTGCGTAACCGTTGGTCATGGCTGGCCGTGAACCTGGTCACCGCGTTCGTCGCCTCGCGGGTGATCGGCTTGTTCGAAGACTCCATCGCCCACTTGGTCGCGCTGGCAGCGCTGATGCCGATTGTGGCGGGTATCGGCGGCAACTCCGGCAACCAAACCATCACCATGATCGTGCGCGCCATGGCGCTGGACCAGGTGGGGCCTGGCAGTACCAAACGGCTGATGCGCAAGGAGTTGGGCGTAGCCGTGCTCAACGGGCTGATCTGGGGGGGGGTGATTGGCGTGGTCGCCTGGCTGCTCTATAACAGTTGGTCGTTGGGGGTAGTAATGACCGCGGCTATGACGCTCAACCTGATATTGGCCGCCTTGATGGGTGTACTGATCCCCATGACCCTGGCGCGCTTTGGGCGCGACCCGGCCATGGGCTCAAGCGTGATGATCACGGCGATGACCGACAGCGGCGGCTTTTTTATCTTCCTGGGGTTGGCGACGTTGTTTTTGATGTAAGCCTTCACCCGGTCGCAAAAAAACCAGCGAAAGCTGGTTTTTTTTATTGCGCCTGCTGGATTATTCGGCGTCTACGGCCATTTCCACATCATGCGCGATCAAGGCGATAAGCGCATTTTGCTGGCGATGGCTCAGTTGCCGAAAGCGTTGCAGCAACTCGCGTTCATGCAGCGACAGCTCGGGGCTGTCGAGGCGCATGCTCAGTTCTTCGCCCAGCGCACCTTCCTGGATAAGGCTCTGTTCCAACCGCGCGATGATTTCCGAGTTCATGCTGCGGTGGTGATTGCGTGCGACCTCAGCGATATTCTCGCGCATGCCATCGGGAAGCCGTACCACGAATTTGTCTGCGGTGCGGCTGGAATAAACTGCCTGTTTCATTGGGCGCATAGGATTACCGATTGAGTTCAGGGAAAGCGGTTTCTCGGAAAAGTTGGCCGCAGAATGCCGGTAAGACAATGCATTCTGCCAAACGTTCAACCCGAATTGTCTGCTGTTGGCACTATGATGCCTGGTATCGCCATAACATTGGCGTCAATTATGTGACAAATTCTGGCTTGAATAAAGGCTTAATGCCAGTACCCATTGTCTGAAATGCGTACTGGTCGGAAAAAAGACACCCCTTTGTGCCCGAAGCTCAGCGCATAACTGGGCTGATGTCTCTAGGCCGTCATGGCTGGTCGATATCACGGCGCGCCTTGGCTAGAGCATAGTGGCAATCAGGCTAAGCGCTAGTTCCATATTAAGAGGCTGACGAAATGCAACCCAGGCTGTCGGTTGCTCATGGACCCCGTCGTGCGCAGGCCGGCCGCGCGCAAGGGAGCAGGCGGCGCGGCGGGTGGTTACAGGCTTGGCTGGGTAGCCCGGCGAATGTTTAACGGGGATGGATAAGCGGGCTTCGAGCAGCTACCAGCCCAAGGCGCCTTCGCCCACCGCGCTAGCGCATTCTCGGGTGTCGGGGATAGATGTTATCGGTGAACGCGCCGCAGCAGGCTCGTCGTCGCTCGCTAACGCAACTGGGGGTTGAAACGAAAACGTTTGCCCCGGATCAGCGCCAACAGGAACAGCACTGCGAAACAACTGCCGGCGAATAGCAACACGCGACCGTCAGCGCCTGCGGTGGGTGAACAGAGCAATGCTCCCAGCACACTCAGCGCACTGGCCAGGAGAAATACCAACGCCGAAACAGACATCTTCACGTTCCTTCAAAAAGTGTAGCGTTCGACAGGCGCTGGCTGCGTCGTCTCCATGCTTTCTGGCGCGCCGCCCGCTTCGCGCACCTGGCGGGCTTGAACACGCTGCGGGGCCATCGTGGCGTGCTGGGCTGGCGGGCGCTGTACCCATTGTTCAGTATCAATATGAACCAGCGCGGCGTCACTACGGTCGGAAGCCATATGGAACGAAACCATCGCAATAAAGGCCAGAACATTAAGCGTGAGCAAGGTTGCATTCATGGCAGGGCTCCGCGATCGCGAGGGGGCTCAGGTTGATGGGTGCGAGCGTTATACCGAGCATGTCTCATGCCACCCGGCCATGGCAATAAAGGCCTTGTGATATCAATAAGTTAAAAGGTTGTTTTTGGCTACGCAGCATGCAATTTGCAAGATAGCACCGTGCGCCCAATGCAAAATGCCCGGTACGGGCAGTGGCATTTTGCCTGTAAGCGCTTGCCCTATTTTTTTGACGCGCCGTGGTGGCGGCTGCTTGGCGGCTGATAAGCGGTTGAAGGCGCTCCACAAAACTGCCAGAATCACGCCGCCTTATAAGCGCCCATGGCGTTGGGCCCGGCTAAATGCCGTGACCCACCTTAACCGCATGGCATTCGCGTTACTCCCACTGAACGCTAATAGCGCCGCCCTAAGTGCAAAGGGTGGGGTTTGGCTGGAAACACTTGCCAACCAAAGGGAACGCTGAGAAAATCAAGCAGTTATAAGCAGTGCTCTCTTAGTTCAATGGATAGAACAAGCCCCTCCTAAGGGTTAGATGCTGGTTCGACTCCAGCAGAGAGCGCATCCTATTGCTTAGCGACCTGTGTAGCCCCTCGAATGCCCACTAGCGCCCCAGCGCTTGAGGATAATGCTCGCATTGACCCCGCCAAACCCGAAGCCATTGGAAAGCGCGTAATCGGCAGCGAACGTTTGCGCCTCGGTTCTTACCAGGTTTAGGTTGCCCGCGGCTGGGTCGGGGTTCTCCAGGTTCAAGGTGGGGGGCGCGATTTGGTCGCGCAAGGCAAGCAGGGTGAAAATCGCCTCGATGCCGCCCGCTGCCCCCAATAGGTGGCCGGTCGCAGATTTCGTAGCGCTCACCGCAGGGCCCGCGGTGGGGCCAAACACACTCGCGATGGCAGCCAGTTCTCCTTTGTCGCCTACTGGCGTTGAGGTCGCATGGGCGTTGATATGGCCGATGGCCGCTGGCGCAATGCCCGCCTGCTCGATTGCGATTTTCATAGCCCTGGCCGCGCCGCTTCCATCTTCCGGGCCTGCCGTCAGGTGGTAGGCATCTGCTGTAGTGCCATAACCGACGATTTCTGCCAAGGGCGTTGCCCCTCTGGCCAGTGCATGGTCAAGGGCTTCAATCACGAACAAACCTGCACCCTCTCCCATGACAAACCCATCTCTATGGATGTCGAACGGCCGCGAGGCCGCTGATGGCTTATGGTTAAAAGCGCTGGCCAACGCCCTGGCTGCGGCAAAGCCGGCCAGGCTTACCCGGTCTATTGCCGCTTCTGCACCTCCGCAAATGGCCACATCGATTTCGCCATTTCGAATCATCCTGGCCGCGTCGCCAATGGCTTGAACACCCGCGGCACAGGCCGTCGCTGGTGCACCCAGAGGCCCACGCAGGCCGTGGGCAATCGATACATGGCCGGCGGCCATGTTCGCTAAGAAGGACGGAATTGTGAATGGCGAAAGCCGTTTGGGGCCTTGGCTGTCTGTCACCCTCACCGCATTAGCTATCGCGCCGAACCCGCCAATGCCAGACGCAATAATGGTCGCGGTCCTTTCGCGGGCCCTGTCGCTGGTCGGAAACCACTGTGCCTGGGCCAGCGCTTCTTTCGCGGCGGCCAGGGCAAATACAATGAAGCGGTCCATCTTTTTCAAATCTTTGCTGGGTATCACGTGGGTGGCGTCGAAACCTGCTTGCGGGTCGTCCGCCAAACTGGGTACTCGGCCGCCCACAGTGCAACCAATACCCTCGCAAAACTCGGGCGGTAGAGCAGCGATGCCAGAGCGCCCCTGCAGCATGCGCTTCCAGACAAGTTCCGTGCCCGAGCCTAACGGGCAAACAATACCGGTGCCTGTGATCACTAAACGCATTGGCATTCTAAAACTCCTCATGGCGCAGTGAGCTGTTACCCATTGCGACACTTTCCATGTTCATCGTGAAGGTGCGGGCTTAATAGTGGTAGTGACTCAAGGGGCGGCTCGACCGTAACCCGGCATAGCGGGGCTATGGCGAGCAGCGCCAACGCAGCCCTGCAGCAAAGGCACCGCCAAAAACGGTGCAGGCCACTTCTGAAACCGGCTGGAGGCTGTGATGCCCTGGGCCAGCCCTTGGCCGTCGATGGCTCCCGGCACCCTGAACACGAGTACACTCTGTGTGCCCTTGACCGGATGCTGATTCATATTCATGTTCCCCGGGGCGCCGTTGAGTGTTTACAGTATTGTTAATGCGTTACTTTTTTGTCAATGGATGTTTGACCGCTATGAAGCAGCCCTCCGCGCAGGAAAGCATTGAACTGCCATCGTCTGGCCAACGCGGCCCTGCCGAACACGATCGTCGGCTGCAAATTTTGCGGGTGGCCAACGAACATTTCCGGCTATACGGCTACCGCAAGGCCACGGTGGCAGACCTTTCGAAAGCCATTGGCATTACCACGGCATACATCTATCGTTTTTTTGAATCCAAGCAGGCGATTGGTGAGGCTATTTGCGCGTTGGTGCTGGGCGAACTGGATAATGAATTGCGCCGCTTGGCCGACCAGGAAGCCACCGCGACCCGCAAATTCAGGGCCTTTACCCGGCATGCGCTGATGCTTAGCCATGCGCTGTTCATGAACCAAAGCAAGCTTTTCGATTTGGTGCGGGTGGCGGAGGAGGAAAGCTGGTGCACTGCCGCCGGCCATCAGGCTGCCCTCTCCGAGATCATCCGCTCAATCCTCGAGCAAGGGCGGCGGGCCGGCGAATTCGAACGGAAGACCCCTCTGGATGAAGTGGTACTGGCCATCGAAGAGGCCTTGATTCCGTATACCCGGCCGTCGGCAATGGAGCGGCGTTTGCTGCCCGACCTGGAGGCGGGGATGATGGCCACCACCAGCATGATCCTACGGAGCCTGGCGCCCTAGTTCGCGTTTGTTGTTTACATAATTAAAATATGTAAACAATATGCCTCTGCCGAAGGAGGCTTCTATGCTCATATGCGTTCGAAGACTTCACGCGCGTTGCCAGGGCTGGCAAACCCGTAACCTTGTCTCAGGTTGCGTCCATCTGGGTGCGGCAGGAAGCCCCGCTTCTGCGGCGCAAAGACCCTAACCCTGAACGGGGTGATATCGCAGACGGTATGCAGCGCCTGGCGTTTGCATGAGCGTTTGAACTCCCCTACAGCCGATGGTAGAAAAACGCCTGCCGGGTACCGTATCGAAACAGCCGGTGCGACCGAAGATGCGGCCAAAGCGGATGCCGCGCTTGCGCCGTTGTTTGCGGTGATGCTGGTGTTGAGGAGGGTCGTGATCAGGTTCAGGTACGGTCGCTAGCTACGATGGCCATGGTGCTGGCGACTGTGCCATTTGGCGTGGTCGGCATGGTTCCGACACCGCTCCCGTATGCCTATGCCATGCGGGGCTGGCGGGCGCCCAGGCGGTTATGCCTATAATTGCGTGGCTAACTATCTAGCAGCCTTTTTGCTTTGGCAGGCCCGCTTTGCGCACCATTGACCCCCCCTTGAAAAAAGCCCCGCTGTGGTTGCTGGTAATGGTCACCATTAGCGGCACCCTGGCCATGCACATGTTCGTGCCGGCCTTGCCCGCGGCCGCCACCGCGTTCGCGGTGAGCCCGGCGACCATGCAAATGGCGATCGGTGTGTACATCATTGGCCTGGCGGTTGGCCAGTTGGTGTATGGGCCGCTCTCCGACGGGCTGGGGAGGCGCCCGATGCTGTTGCTGGGGCTCGCTATTTATGCCGTGGCCGGGGCGGTGGCGGCCACCGCCCATAGTATCCATGTGCTGCTGGCCGCCCGATTGTTCCAGGCGTTGGGCGGCTGCGCGGGCTTGGCCCTGGGCCGGGCCATGGTACGCGATGTATCTACCACGGTAGACGCGGTGCGCGACCTGGCGCTGCTCAATTTGATGATGATGGTGGGGCCGGGGTTGGCACCGCTGATCGGCTCTACCTTAAGTGCCCATTTCGGCTGGCGGTCCATTTTCATGTTGCTAGCGGCCATGGGCCTGATCACATTGGCCTGTTGCTGGCGGCTGTTGCCCGAAACCAGCCGCCCCAGCGGCCAAGTCAGCCTGCGCGCACTCGCCAGTGATTACCGCGCGTTACTGCGCAACCGGGCGTTTCTCGGTTTTGCCCTCGGCGGCGGTTGCACCACTACGTCGATTTACGCCTTCATCGCCGCCGCGCCTTTCTTGTTCGTTGAGCAATTGCAGCGCAGCCCGCAGGAAGTGGGCTGGTACCTGGGGGCATTGATCGTGGGTATGTCGGTGGGCAATGCGCTCACCCGCCGGCTGGCGCGCAATTACCCGCTGGCGCGGCTGCTGATGGCAGGCAACCTGCTGTGCTTGGCCAGCGCCTCGGCCCTGCTGGCGGCAGAGTGTGCGGGTGCATTGAGCGTGGCGTGGGTACTCGGTTCGATGTTCGTGTTCACCCTGGGCGCGGGGCTGACCAGCCCGGCGGCGATGACCAAGGCCCTTTCGGTAGACCAGCACCTGATAGGGTCTGCCGCCGGCTTTTACGGCTTCACCCAGATGCTGGTGGGCGCGCTTTGCACCACCGCGGTGGGGTGGATGGGCAGCCCGGCCATGGCGGCGGCGGTGGTGTTGGTCAGCGCCGCCTTGCTTGGGCAAATCGGCTTCTGGCTAGGCTTTGGCAGTGAACGCCGCGCCTTGGCCGCGGGCGGAGTTGAGCCTTCGCAAGCCTGAAACGGGTGTGTTCTCAGCGCTCGGTTCGCTTTGCATAGCCGTGCCCGGCACCACCGAGCCGTGCCGGATACCCCGGCGCGGCTGGTGCCATGGGATCGCCGCGGGGGCGCAAGAAGCGTATCCTTAGCCCCGCCGATTCAGGCGCATACCATTGCAAATAAGGACAGCGTAATGAGTACCCAGGGCCCGTTGGCGGGGGTGGATGAAATCGAATGCGTGACGCCAGACCTGAACGGCGTGCCCCGCGGCAAAGTGATGACCGGCGCGGGCTTTGCCGAAGGGCGGCGCTTGCAGATGGCCCGCGGGGTGCTGCTGCAATGCATCATGGGTGGCTACCCGGCCGCGCGCTACTACGGCAGCGACGACGGCGACCTGGCCCTGGTGCCAGACCCACAGCGTATCTATCGGCTACCTTGGGGCGAATCGCCGCGGGCCTTGGCCATTTGTGATGCCGTAGAGCTCGATGGCCGTGGCTCCGCGTTGTCTACCCGGGTGCTGCTCAAGCGGGTGCTGCAGCGTTACGCGGCACATGGGTGGGCGCCGGTGGTGGCGACTGAGCTTGAATTCTACGTGTTCGCCCGCCAGGCAGACCCGGCCCAGCCCTTCGAGCTTCCGGCGGGGGAGCTGGGCTATGGCGCCTTCAGCGTCAGTTCGCACAACGGCTTGCATCCGTTCTTCAGTGAGGTGTACCGCTGTATGGCGCAATTGGGCTTGCCGCGCGACACCTTCATGCATGAAATGGGCGTGAGCCAGTTCGAGATCAACCTGTTGCATGGCGACGCCCTGCTGTTGGCCGACCAAACTTTTTTGTTCAAGCACTTGCTCAAGGAAGTGGGCTTGCGCCATGGCCTGAGTGTGGTGTGCATGGCCAAACCGCTGGCGCGCATGCCCGGTAGCTCGCTGCACATCCATCAGAGCGTGGTGCGCCGTGACGATGGCAGCAACCTGTTCAGCGATGCCCACGGCAAGGCCACCGATGCGTTCAGTCACTTCATAGGCGGCCAGCAGGCGGCCATGGCCGAGCTGACCGCGCTGTTGGCGCCCAACGTCAACGCCTACCAACGTTACTTCCACCCCTATGCCTCGCCCAACAACGCGTGTTGGTCCCACGACAATCGCGCCGCCGGCCTGCGCGTGCCGGCCAGCCACCCCAGCGCACGGCGCCTGGAAAACCGCCTGCCGGGGGCCGACGCCAACCCCTACCTGGCCATCGCCACGGTGCTGGCCGCCGGGTTGCACGGCATCGAGCAACAGCGGGCGCCTAGCGCACCGCTGCAGGGCGAATTCGAGGTGCCGGAAAATTTTACGCTGCCCTGTACCCTTCCCGATGCGCTGGAGCGTCTGAAACGCAGCGAACTGGCCGTTGAACTGTTTGGCAGTGAATTCATCGAAGGGTTTGTCGCGACCAAGGCCCTGGAATTGTGCAGTTTCATGGACGAAATTACGCCTTGGGAACGGCGCATTCTGGCCGCGCAAGTATAGAATCCGTACGAAAAAGTGGCTGCGCTCGGTGACCCCGCGTACAGGTTTCAAAGGCAATAAGCCCGGTATGCCATGCCGGGCATCATCTACCGGGGGAGCCCGTTGGGCAGTCCGATGCGTCAGGTCTGGAAAAATTTCAGTGCGTTGTATTTCGCTGCGTTGTTGATGTTGATTGGCTCTGGGCTGCTCACCACCTACTTAAGCTTGCGTTTGGCGGCCGAGCATGTCGATGGCCTGTGGGTCGGCGGGCTCACCGCGGCTTACTATTTCGGGCTGGTGCTGGGCGGTAAGCTGGGCCACCGGTTGATCGCCCGCGTAGGGCACATCCGTGCCTATACCGCGTGTGCCGGTATCGTCACGGCCGCGGTATTGGGCCATGGCGTGGTCGGGCTGTTGTCGGTTTGGCTGGTGCTGCGGTTAGTGGTCGGCATCGGCATGATGTGCCAATACATGGTGATCGAAAGCTGGCTCAACGAACAAGCCGAAGCGCGCCAGCGGGGGGTGGTGTTCAGTGGCTACATGGTGGCCTCCTACCTGGGCCTGGTGGTGGGGCAGTTGCTGCTGGTCGCCCACCCGCAGTTGGGCCCAGACCTGCTGATGATCGTGGCGCTGTGCTTCGCCCTGTGCCTGGTGCCGGTGGCGCTGACCCGGCGTATCCACCCGGCGCCGCTGCGCCCGGTGCCGATGGAGCCGTTGTTCTTCCTTAAGCGTGTACCGCAATCATTGAGCACCGTGTTGGGCGCCGGCCTGGTGATTGGCTCGTTCTACGGCCTGGCGCCGCTTTACGCCACGGGCCAGGGGTTGTCCACCGAGGCGGTTGGCTTGTTCATGGGCTGCTGCGTGTTTGCAGGGTTGGTGGTGCAGTGGCCATTGGGCTGGCTCTCCGACCGCTACGACCGCGCCCTGTTGATCCGCTGCATCGCGGCGGCGCTGTGCCTGATGGCGATACCGCTGGCAGTGTTTCCGGTGTTGCCGCTGGAGTTGCTGTTCGGCATGGGCTTTTGCGTGTCGCTGCTGCAGTTTAGCTTGTACCCACTGGCGGTGGCGTTCTCCAACGACCACGTCGAAACCGAACGGCGGGTTTCGCTCACGGCGATGCTGCTGGTCACCTACGGTGTGGGCGCCAGTATCGGGCCGTTACTGGCCGGCGTGCTGATGAAACAGTTCGGGCACCAGATGCTCTATGCCTTCTTCAGTGCCTGCGGCCTGCTGGTGGTGCTACGCGTGCGGCCTGGTGCGGTGACCAACCGGCATCAGGTGCAAGATGCACCGCTGCATCACATCCCGATGCCAGACAACATGACCGCCTCGCCGCTGGCCGCTGCACTCGACCCACGGGTAGACGAACAGGTGGTCCAAGACCAAATGCAGGACACCCCGGCCAACCCGTCGCCATAGGGCGCTAGCGGGCGGCCCGTGAACCCGCCCTTACGGCACGAACGGCAGGGCGCGTTTGTGGTGGGTTTTATCATAGGTTTTCACGATGATGTCGTAGGCCTCGGCGGGCACTTTTTCACCGTGCAGGAAGGCGTCGATCTGCGCGTAGGTGACGCCATGCGCATGTTCATCCGGCTTGCCAGGGTTGAGTTCTTCCAAGTCGGCGGTCGGGACCTTCATCACCAGTGTTTCTGGTGCACCGAGAAAACGCGCCACTTCGCGCACCTGGCCTTTGACCAAGCCACTCAACGGCGCCAGGTCGCAAGCGCCATCGCCGAACTTGGTAAAGAAGCCCATTACGGCTTCGGCGGCGTGGTCGGTGCCAATCACCAGGCCGTCGTAGGCGTTGGCGATGGTGTATTGGGCCACCATGCGAATGCGTGCCTTGATGTTGCCGGTCACGAAATCGCGGCGCGCCTCGCTGAGCCCCGCCAGGTGGCTTACGGTACCGGCCAGGCCCTTCACGGCGCCGGCGATGTTCACCGTGGCTTCTTCGTCGGCCGCTACGAAGCGCATGGCTGCTGCGGCGTCGGCTTCGTCATGCTGCTCGCCATGGGGCAAGCGTACGGCCACGAACCGATAGGCACCGTCGCCCGTTTCGGCGCGCAGTTCTTCCACGCTCAATTGCGCCAGGCGCCCGGCGGTGGAGGAGTCCACGCCGCCGCTGATGCCCAGTACCAGCACCTTCAGGCCCGCGCTGCGCAAGGTGTGCTTGATAAAGGCCTTGCGCCGCTCTACCTCTTTGGCCACGGCGGCATCGTCCTTGAAGGGCGGGGTAACATCCAGCGCGGCGGCGATCTCAGCTTGGCGGTTGCTCATGTCGGTCGATCTCCAATCGATGTGAATCAGACGCGGAAAACGTGTTTAAGGTACGCGACGAAATTTTCGTCACGGCACTGGGTTTTGCCGGGCGAATCGGAAACTCTCGCCACCGGCTGGCCGTTACAGGCCGCCATTTTGATCACGATATTCAGCGGTGTGACACCGGGTATATCGCAGCTCAGATGGGTGCCGATAGCAAAGCTTACATTGATCTGCCCCTTGAGCGCTCGGTAGAGGGCCAGGGCCTTATGCAGGTCGAGGCCGTCGGAGAAGACCAGGGTTTTGGTCATAGGGTCGATGCCCAGCGCCGTATAATGGGCGATAACCTTGTGCGCCCATACCAGCGGGTCACCGGAGGCGTGGCGCAGGCCGTCGAAAAGTTTGCCGAAGTACAGGTCGAAGTCCCGCAGGAACGCCGCCAGGGTGATGCAGTCGGTGAGCGCGATACCGGGTAAGCCGCGGTACTCCCGCACCCAGCGATCCAGCGCGGCGCTTTGGCTGTCGACTAACCGCGGGCCCAGTTGCTGGTGGGCCATCAGCCATTCGTGGGCCATGGTGCCGATGGGCTTGAGGCCCAGTTCGCGGGCCAAGTGCACGTTGCTGGTGCCCACCAGCCGCCCGGGAAAATCATGCTTGAGCACGTTGGCCACTTCTTCTTGTACCCGGTACGAAAACCGCCGGCGGCTACCGACGTCGGCCAACTGCAGGCCGGCCAATTCGCTGGCGCTGGCCTCGGCGCGCAGGGCGTCGAGCTTTAGGTAAAGCCGCTCGCGCACCTGCTCGATCACCACCGCCGGGTGGCGGTAGCGGTTGCGCACTTCGCTGATGATCGCCAGCAGCGGCACTTCATAGAGGGTCACGTGCAGCCAGGGCCCGCGCAGGCGAATGTACAGTTGCCCGGCCTCGATGCCGGTGTGCACATAGCGCAGGTTGAAGCGGAACAGGCTTAAAAAGCGGGTGAAGTCTGGCGTGATGAAGGGGATTTTCTCAAGCCACCCCAATTGGTCCGGGGTTGCGCTGATCTCAGCCAGGCGTTCGATTTGGTAGCGGATTTCGGCCAAATAGGGGGTCAGGTCTTCGTCGCAGCGTAATTCCCACTCCACCTCGGCGTCAGGGTAGTTGTGCAGCACCGCTTGCATCATGGTGAGTTTGTAGAAGTCGGTGTCGAGCATGCCCTGTATGATTCGCTCGGCAAATACGCTTTCAGCCATGGTATGGCTCCTGGTGGCCGAGGGCGGCGTCCAGTTCCGCGGCGTTGGCGTATAGCGCGATGCCCGCGCCCCGCAGGGTTTGGTACGCCTGCTCGGCGGTGTGCTCGGCGATGGCCCGGCAGGCAGGCAGGTACACGCCCACCTCGAAACCGGCGCGGCGCAACTGCAGCGCGGTGGTGCGCACGCAGTAGTCCAAGGCCAGGCCGCCGACCAACACCGTGCCCACCCCCTGGGCGCGCAAAAACTCGATGGCACCGGTGCTGCGGCGTTCGGCCAGGTCGTGGTAACAGGCGCCATAGGGGTGCAGGTCGGGTTCGATGCCTTTCCACACGAAAAAGTCGTACTCCAGTGGCGCGGGCAGCCCGTCGAGCAATTCGAAGCCTGGGGTACCCGGCACGCAGTGGCTTACCCAGGTGACATCGGCGTTGGCCAGGGGCAGCGGCTTCAGCATGTCTGCCGCCTGGGCTACTACCCAACTGGCGTGGGGCGAATGCGCATCTTTGCTGCCTAGGCGCAGCGCAGCGCGGCTGGCGAGGAAGTTGAGGTCTGCCGCAATCAAATCGCCCCCCGGCACCGGCAGTTGCTCGGGGCACAGGGGCGTGAAGCCTTTTTGTGCATCGACATCGAAGCTGGCGACTTTCATGGCGCTCTCCTGCGGTGCGGCAAAAGCGTATTTCACCTGATGCGCGCGCGGCGTGGTACGTTTTTTTTACCAGACACTGTGAATGGGCATTTTCCTTCGCCGGAGTATGCCCGCCTGCTGCGGGCTGGCGGCAGGTTGGCCGTTATTTGCGCGCGGTTATCACCGCACGCATCGGCGCTGGCAGGCCCTCCACGGTTTTGCTGTGGTCGTCGGGGTCGAGAAAATGCTCCAGGGACTGGTAGCGCATCCATTCGGTGCTGCGCTGCTCGGCGGTGGTGGTCAGGCTTACGTCCACGCAGGCCACCTCGTTGAAACCGGCCCGGCGCAGCCACAGTTCAAGGGCCGCCACCGAGGGTAAGAACCACACGTTGCGCATTTGCGCGTAGCGGTCATCAGGCACCAACACCGCCTGCGCATCGCCATGGACCACCAGGGTTTCCAGTACCAGTTGGCCACCATTGACCAAGCAATCCTTCAGCGCATAAAGGTGGTCGATGGGCGAACGGCGATGGTACAGCACCCCCATGGAGAACACCGTGTCGAACCCTTGCAGGTTCGGCGGTAAGTCTTCCAGCGCCAGCGGCAGGTGCCAGGCCGGCAGCTGTGGCAGGTAGTGGGCCAGCGCCTGGAATTGGCAAAAAAACAGCCAATTCGGGTCGATACCGATCACCGATTCGGCCCCGGCGCCGAGCATGCGCCATTGGTAATAGCCGTTACCGCAGCCTACATCCAACACCCGCTTGCCGGCTAAGTCCAGGTGCGGCGCTACCCGTGCCCATTTGAAATCCGAACGCCATTCGGTGTCGACATCCACGCCGAATACCTCGAACGGCCCCTTGCGCCAGGGTGCGAGGCCCATCAGTGCCTCGCGCAGGCGTTGGCGGCTGCTGGCGTCGCAATCGCCGGCCAGGGTTACGCCGTTGTGCAGGTCGACCACGCTGGCGGTGAGCTCCGGCAATGCCTTGAGCGCCTGTCGCCAGCGCATCAGGTCCCCATGGCCTTTTTCCATGCGCGTATCGAGGTCTGCCTGCAGGTCCTGGGCCCAGCTGTGCAGGGGCGAGCCGGCGAGCCGGTGAACGAGGGGGGCAAGGTCGATCATGGCAGGGCGATAAAAGAGGCGAAATTGATGCACTGGAACCACGGCACCACCCGGCTGAAGCCGGCGGCGAGCAAACGCGCGCGATGTTCTTCGAAGCTGTCGGGCTTCATCACGTTTTCGATGGCGCTGCGCTTCTGGGCAATTTCCAGTTCGCTGTAGCCGTTGGCTCGCTTGAACGCCAAGTGCAAGTCGGTGAGCAATGCCTGGTCAGCCGGGTCGGTGAAACGCAGCTTTTCCGACAATAGCAAGGCGCCACCCGGCACCAAGGCCTGGCGGATACGTTCGAGCAAGCCCTGGCGCAATGGCGGTGCAATGAACTGAAGGGTGAAATTCAGCGCCACTACCGATGCCGGTTGCAGCGCAAGTTCGAGGATATCTGCTTCCAGCACCTGCACGGGCAACAGTTCCTGGCACATGGAATCCTGCGCTTTGAGGTATTCACGGCAGCGGCTGGCCATGGCTTGGGCGTTGTCTACCGCCACCACCTGGCACCCCGGCGCGGTTACATGCCGGCGCAACGCTTGCGTCACCGCCCCCAACGAGGCACCGAGGTCGTACAGCACGGTATCGGGCTGGGCGAACTGCGCCGCCAATACCCCCAGGTTCTCGACAATGGCCGGGTAACCGGGCACCGAGCGTTTGATCATGTCGGGGAACACCCGCACCACGTCTTCGTTGAATACGAAGTCGGGCACCTGGGCGAGTGGCTGGGAAAAAATACGGTCGGAATCGGACACGGTGGGTACGGCGGTGGTGGGAAAGCGGGCAGTTTAAGGGGGGTACTCGTTGGCTTCAAGCTTACCCCCCGCCTAAGTGCGAGGCCCCAAGCAGCACGTTGAGGCACCTCGCGCCCGCCTTTGCTTGAAGCTTGCCGCTTTTTTACCGTTTTACCCCGGCATCCTCCCGCGCCAGCGCCGAGATCGACGACAAGTCCTGCTCGCCCTTGCCCTGTGCCTGCGCCCGGATAAACCGGTCGCGTACGATGCTGGCGAAAGGCAGCGGCACGTGCAGCGCTTCGGCGGCCTGCAGCACCAGGCGGTTGTCTTTGGCTGCCAGGGGCACGGTGAAGCCGGCCGGCTCGAACTGCTGCTCCACGATCAACTTGCCGTAGGTGTGGTACACCGGGGCGTTGAAGATCGAGCCGGTCAGCACCTCCAGCAACGCCTTCGGTTCGATGCCGCCCTTGGCGGCCAGGGCGGTGGCTTCCCCCAGCCCCTCGATCACACAGGTGAGCAAAAAGTTGCCGATCAGCTTGACCAGCGCCGCCTGCTGCGGCTGCTCGCCCACGACGAAGAGCTTTTGGCTTACCGCTTCAAGCGCCGGGCGCGCGCGCTCGAGGGCACCGGCCGGGCCGGCAGCGACGATGAACAGCTTACCCGCGGCAGCGGCATCCGGGCGGCCGAACACCGGTGTGCCCAGTAGTACTGCGCCGTGTTGTTGGTGCAGGGGCGCCAGGCGCTCGACCAGGGCGTTGCTGACCGTGCTCATCGACGCATGGATGGCGCCTTGCTCAAACCCTTCGAGCAGGCCATCGGCACCTTCGCATACCGCCAGCAAGGCGTTGTCGTCCGCGACCATGGTCAGCACCAACTGCGCGCCCGCCGCGGCCTCACGTGGGCTGGCGGCCCAGCGTGCGCCTTTATCGAGCAATGGCTGCGCCTTGCCTTGGGTGCGGTTGAACACGGTCAGTGTAAAGCCTGCGCCCAGCAGGTTGTGGCCGATGCCCAGGCCCATGTTGCCCAGGCCGATCAGTGCAATATTCATGGTACTGCCTCCGTTGAGTGTCCAGTGTGGTGTTTCAGAAGTTCACACCAGAATTGACGCGTGAATGTTGAGGTCGGGCAAGGCGCCGTGGTGCGTCATAGCAAGGCTATGGCGAGGAGGGGCAATGCAGGCCGGCAGCAAAAGGCACCGTCAAAATGGTGCAGCCAACTTCTGAAACACCACACTAGGTAGGGGACCGTGGCCTGCCGGCACCGTTCACCCGCCTCGTCACTCCCAGCGGATTTGGGCCGGGTCCGCAATGCCATGGGGTTGTTGGCTAACACTGCCGTGTTGGCCGCTGACGTGCTCTCCGGTGTCGGTAACGGCACGCTGTTCAAAGGTGCCTTTACCGCCCTGCAAACGAAAGGTAAGGGCATGCAGCGCGGTTTTACCACCCCAGTCGGCCGACGGCAACGAGATGTAGCTTACGTGGTAGACCGGGTCGGTGAACTGCCCCTCGATCACATACACGCCGTAATGGTCTTCGCCCGGCGAGACGATCTTGTACAGGCCATTGTCGTAGTAATACAGCGTGGCGGGGCGGAAGGGTTTTTGATCGTACATCACCTCATAGTGAAGGTCTTGCCGCCAAATCGGCTTGCCCACCACCACTTCGAGGCTGATGGGGGCGGCTGTGCTGGCAGAGGTGGTGAAAACCATGGCAAGGGCTCCGAGTAGGGTCAGGACTTTTTTCATGGGTGTATTTCCTCGTAAAGCGCCATGTTCCACGGGCCTGCTGGGTGAGCGATAGCGGCGCTTTCCGCAGATGTTGTAAGAAAACTCCACAGGTGCGGCTGGCGTATACTGCCGGCCATACCGCCTGGAGTTGCCCGCTTGCCATGACCTCCGAACGCCCCCCACGCCCCGCCGGGCCACCGCGTATGGCCGACGTAGCACGGTTGGCCGGGGTCTCGAAGATGACCGTGTCGCGTGTGCTGGCCGGGCGCGATGTGGCTGTGGCCACCCGCCAGCGCGTGCAGGCGGCCATCGATGAACTGGGCTACCTGCCTGATGCCGGCGCCGGCGCGTTGTCTAGCGGACGCTCGGAGTTCGTGGTGGCGTTGGTGCCGTCGATCATGAGTTCTAACTTCGCCGACACGGTGCGCGGCCTGGGCGATGCGGTAACCCCCCACGGGCTATGCCTGCTGTTGGGCGACACCCATTACCACCTCGACGAAGAAGCCCGCCTGGTGCGCACCCTGCTGCGCCACCGCCCGGTGGGCATGATGCTGACCGGCACCGCGCACCTGGACACCACTCGCCGCCTGCTGCGCCAGGCCGCAGTGCCGGTGGTCGAAACCTGGGACGTACCCAGCGAGCCGATCGACCAGTGGGTGGGCTTCTCCAACGCCGAAGCCGCCGCGGCCATGGTACGCCACCTGCATGGCCAGGGTTATCGGCGCATCGGCTTCATCGGCGGTGCTTCCCCGCTGGACCACCGCGGCCGCCAGCGCCAGAGTGGTTACCAGGTGGCGCTCACGGCGTTGGGCCTGGCGCCCCGGCTGGTCGAGCACGGCGCCTCGCCCATCACCATGAGCCATGGCGGCGAAGCCGTGCGGCTGTTGCTGCAGCGCTACCCTGACTGCGACGCGCTGCTGTGCGTAAGCGACCTCTCGGCGTTCGGGGCGATCATGGAATGCCAGCGGCTGGGGGTGAGGGTACCGCAACAATTGGCGGTGGCCGGCTTCGGCGATTTCGAGGTGTCGCGCTACTGTGAGCCGGCCATCACCACGGTGGCGGTCGACCCTTACGCTATTGGCTTCAAGGCGGGCGAGCTGCTGCTGCAGGCTGTGCTGGCGCAGCGCAACGGCGGGCCGTACAAGCCCAGCGGCCACCTTACCGGCTATAGCATCGTGGCCCGCGCCAGCACGTAATGTGCTGCAAAAGGTTTGGTTCAAGTGCGAAGGGGCCATGGGCTAAGCTTCCAAGCTTTATCACTGCCCAGGCCACTACGATGAAAAAATGGATTGCCCTCACCGTCGCACTTGGCGCCAGCGCTGCTGTGCACGCCGCCGATTCGCTCACGGTCGAACTCAAAGAAGCCACTGCCCAAGGCGAAGGTAAAAGCATCGGCACCGTGACCCTCACCGAAAGCCCCTATGGCGTGGTGTTCACTCCGCAACTGAGCGGCGTAGCCCCGGGTGTGCACGGCTTCCACGTGCACACCAACCCCAGTTGCGCACCCACCGTGGCCGATGGCAAACCGGTGCCGGCCGGCGGCGCAGGCGGCCACTGGGACCCAAAGAACACCGGCAAGCATAGCTACCCCTGGGACGATGGCGGCCACCTGGGCGACCTGCCGGCGCTGACCTTCACCGCCGATGGCAAGGCCGAACAACCGGTATTGGCACCTAAAATCAAACAGCTCGCCGCCCTGAAAGGCCACGCGGTGATGGTGCACACAGGCGGCGACAACCACGCCGACCACCCCCAGCCGCTGGGCGGTGGCGGGGCACGGTTTGCCTGCGGGGTGGTGGAATAACCAAACGCCGTAAGCGCTATATGAACAAAAACATCGGGGCGCCGGTACGCTGTCGCAAGGCGGCCGGGCGCCTTTTTGTCTAGGCCGCCGGCCGGCCCACCGGTCGCAAACCCGCGTCGTTTTTTTCCTCCGCTGGGCAGGCCGTTGGCCTCCCTGAACGGTTAACTGCTGGCCGAACCTTCGGCAAATGCCCTGCCTGATGCGCGCCGACCAACGGTACCCCGCTGTTGTCGGCTTACGGCCAACGCCCTGAATTTTTTAATAAAAGTCAAGCGTTGCGCTGTTCAAAATCGCGTGGCCATGCTACAACCTTTCTGGCAGCGCCTAGCTTCTTGATAAAGAAGGGAAAAATATGACGAAATCGGAACTGATCGAACGTATTGTCACCCACCAGGGGCTACTGTCCTCCAAGGACGTAGAACTGGCTATCAAGACCATGCTTGAACAAATGTCGCAATCGCTGGCTACGGGAGATCGCATCGAGATTCGCGGCTTTGGCAGCTTCTCCCTGCACTATCGTGCCCCTCGTGTTGGCCGTAACCCGAAAACCGGGCAGGCGGTAACCCTCGATGGCAAGTTCGTGCCGCATTTCAAGCCGGGTAAAGAATTGCGTGACCGGGTGAACGAAGACGACATCGACCACGCCTAACGCTAATATCGGTTATTGGAGGTGGAGCGTGCGTAATTTCAAGCGGCTGCTGCAAGCCGCGATTGGGCTGATCGTAGCGGCGGCGTGCCTGTTGTTCGTGTTGGAAAACCAACAGGCGGTAGCCTTGTCATTTCTCGGCTGGTCCGGGCCTGAATGGCCTGTCGCCGTGCTGGTACTGTTGGCATTTTTGCTTGGCTTGGCCATTGGCCCGCTTATCGGCTGGTTCATTGCCATGCGCGGGCGCCGCCGGGTGCGCCGGGCAGCGTTGGCGCAGCAGCGGGCGGCGCAGGTTCCGCCACAGGCGTCTTAGTTACACATCACCAGCAGTTTTCGTGTGGTCAGCCCTGCCGGGTTGAAGCCAAAAAAACCTGTGTCTTCGTCTTCACCGTGCTGGCTGGACTTCGCCAGCACGTGGTAGCCATCACCACCGCAGGCGACGGCAGCGCTGGCGTAGCAGCGGCCCCATGACGAGGTGAAGCCCGAGCAACTGATGTGCACGCCCTTATGGCCGCGATGCACCTCGGTTTCAGAAGTGGCTGCGCAACCGGCCAGGCTGAGTAGGGAGAGTACGACAAGCAGTGGCTTCATCATGAACCTTCTGTAACGGCAAACACACAACACCGCAGCCTTCACTGGCCTGCTGGCACAAAAATATGTGTTTATGACAACAAAACGATGACACTGATTGCAACCGAATTAAGATTGTTGCCGCTAGTGGCGGCAACGGGCTGATGCGCTAATGCGTGCTCTCTTTTTTCCAGGAGCCCGCCATGCCCCTCCCACGCATTACCCACCACGGAGCCGTTGCCGGTGTTACGGATTCCTGCCATGAACTGCACCTGCCCAACGGGCAAAGCCTGCTCATCGATTGTGGCTCGTTCCAAGGTCAGGATGCCGAAGCGGACGGGGGGTTGCAGGTGGGCGTGGACCGTGTGGCGGCCTTGGTGGTCACCCATGTGCACATCGACCATGTAGGCCGCATCCCAGCATTGCTGGCTGCAGGGTTCCGAGGGCCGATCCTCTGCAGTGAGCCATCAGCAAAATTACTGCCGCTTATCCTCGAAGACGCCTTTCGCCTAGCCATTAGCCGTGAAACGCACCCTGTGGCACGGTATCTACGACGTTTAGCAGCACAGATCGTGGCGGTGCCCTACGGCCACTGGCACAGCCTACCGGGCAGCGATGGCGTACGGCTGCGTTTGCAACGGGCCGGCCACGTGCTGGGGTCCGCCTACGTGGAGTGCGATGTGCCCGCGGCGGGTGGTGATCCCCATCGGGTGGTGTTTTCGGGTGATTTAGGGCCGGGCGACTCGCCACTGTTGCTCGGCCCACACCCCCCGGAACGGGCCGATGTGTTGGTACTGGAAAGCACCTACGGCGACCGCAACCACGGGGGCCGCGAACACCGCCAGCAGCGCCTCGAAGCCGTCATCGACCTGGCCCTCCAAGACCACGGCACGCTGCTGATTCCTGCCTTTACCCTGGGCCGTACCCAAGACCTGCTGCACGACCTCGGGCACATCCTCGAACGCAAGGCGCTGGCAGGGCAGGGCGGTGACGCCGACTCGCCCGTGGCCTGGCCGCAGTTGCCGGTAATACTCGACTCCCCGCTGGCTAGCCGCATTACCCAGGCCTACCAAGAACTCAGCCACTACTGGAACGAAGCGGCACAAAAGGGCAACCAGCTTCAGTTTCCGCAATTGATCACCGTGAACAGCCACGAGCAGCATCAAACAGTGGTCAACTACCTCGCCAGCACCCTTCGGCCAGCGATCGTGATCGCCGGCAACGGCATGTGCTCCAGCGGCCGCATCGTCAACTACCTCAAAAAGATGCTGCGCCAGCCGCGGCATAACCTGCTATTCACCGGCTACCAGGCCAAGGGCACGCCAGGCGCAGTGCTCAAAGCCGCCGAAGGGGCCGAGGGCTTCGTGGCGGTGGAGCTGGATGGCGAGCGGTATGATGTGAATGCGCGGGTGCATTCGGTGGCGGGGTATTCGGCGCATGCGGACCAGCGAGGGCTGGTGGCGTTTGCTACCGGTATGGGTGTAGCGCCGCGGCAGGTGCTGTTGGTGCATGGGGATGGGGCGGCTAAGGCTGCGTTGGCGGAGAGGTTGGGTGATGCCCTTGGCAGCGAGGTGTTGATACCTTAAGAGTAGCGCCTGGCTGGAAAGATGCGCTGTTGACTGTAATACGTCCTAATAAATGCCAAATCATCAGACTAAGCCCGCTGACAGGGATATGGAGCGCAAAACTCCGATTGAGTAACGGATTCGATGAGCCAGGGTCGACAAGACGAGTTATGGGTATGATAGGATTTATCCGCTGGGCTGTTCCGTCTCTAAGCATGTCAAAAAGCCATAGAGGATAGGGAGCGAGCTCTCGCATGGGCTCGAAAGCGCATCGTAGAGGGATACAGCCTTCTTTTGTAAGAGGATTCAACTTTTTAAATTTGGCGCATTGAAGAGCAGGCGGCATTTGAAAATAATCGTCACTGGCGGCGCTGGTTTCATCGGTTCGGCACTGATACGGCATTTGATCGCCAATACCGAACATGAAGTACTCAACCTCGACAAGCTCACCTACGCGGGCAACCTCGAATCGCTGCAGCCGAT
>NZ_JAAOCA010000001.1 GCF_014694385.1 Pseudomonas typographi
CTTGCCGCTGGGGTCGCCGATCATGCCGGTGAAGTCGCCAATCAGGAAGATAACCTGGTGCCCCAACGCTTGGAACTGGCGAAGCTTGTTGATCAACACCGTATGGCCCAGGTGTAGGTCAGGCGCGGTAGGGTCGAAACCGGCCTTGATCCTTAGCGGCTGCCCACGCTTGAGCTTCTCGACCAGTTCGGCCTCGACCAATAGTTCATCCGCGCCGCGCTTGATCAGCGCGAGTTGCTCATCTACCGACTTCATAGGGGGCCCGCAAGGTTCAGACTCAAAGGGAGCAAACATACAAGATTGCCCCTTCAGGGCCAAGGCCTGCTCAAAATGTGACTTGGCGCATGCCCGGCGACGTCTGCGAGGGTTGCCTTAACGTGATTTTGGTTATATTTTATACAGTTATTTCATCATCTTCATCGTCATGTTCACCATTTCCCGTCCATCTATTTCATTTTCAAAGCCAAAATCATGACCAACGTATCGCCGAAAGCCCCCCCGTTTGACCCCAAAAGCCACCTCTTGGCCGCCAGCGGCATCGCCGCCTTACTCAGCTTGGCCCTGTTGGTATTCCCTACCAGCGAAGTAGAAGCCAAACGCACATCGAGGGCCTTGGACATGGAGTCCCCGGCCGACACCCTAAAGGACCAGCCCACGCCCGACGAAGGCGTGGCCAGCCCTAGCGAGCCGTCCCCGTTTGCACAGATAGAAGGCGACACCCCCGCCGATGACGGGAGCGCCGAGCAGGCGCCGGCGCAAAAGGCCATGGAGCAAGCCCAGGACGCCGGGCTGCACCGCCAGGTCTTGGTCGCCAAAGGCGACACGCTTTCCACGCTGTTCCAAAAGGTCGGGCTGTCGGCGGCAGAAGTGCAAGCCGCATTGGACAGCGACCCACAAGCCCGGAAGTTCACCCACCTCAAGCATGGGCAGGTTCTGCAGTTCGAACTCACGCCCGAGGGCCAATTACAAAGCCTGCACACCCAGTTGAGCCACTTGGAAACCATTCGCTTGCAGCGCAACGCCACCGGCTTTGCGTTCGAGCGCACGGTCGAAAAGCCGGTCATGCGCAATGCCTACGCGCACGGGGTGATCAACAGCTCATTATCGCTGTCGGCGCAAAAAGCCGGGCTTTCCCATGGGCAGATCATGGACTTGGCCAATATCTTTGGCTATGACTTGGATTTCACCCAGGACATTCACCCAGGCGACCAGTTCGACGTGATCTATGAGCAGCAGGTGCTCGACGGTAAGGTTATCGGCAATGGCAACATCGTTGCCGCGCGCTTCGCCAGCCGGGGGAAGAATTACACCGCCGTGCGCTATACCAACAAACAGGGTAATAGCAGTTACTACACGGCCGAAGGCAACAGCATGCGCAAAGCGTTCGTGCGCTCCCCGGTGGATTACGCCCGGATCAGCTCGCGCTTCTCCGGCGCGCGCCAGCACCCGATCCTCAATACCATCCGCGCGCACCAAGGCGTGGACTACGCCGCAGCGCGTGGCACGCCGATCAAGGCCACCGGCGATGGCAAGGTGATCCTCGCCGGTCGCAAGGGCGGTTATGGCAACACCGTAATCATCCAGCACGGCGCCACTTACCGGACCCTCTATGGCCACATGCAGGGCTTTGCCAGAGGGATTGGCAGCGGTGCTACGGTTAAACAAGGCCAGGTGATCGGTTATATAGGCACCACGGGGTTGGCCACCGGGCCTCACGTGCACTATGAGTTCCAGGTCAATGGAACCCACGTCGATCCATTGGGGCAAAAGTTGCCGATGGCTGAACCCATCGCCCGTAGCGAGCGTGGGCGCTTTACGCAGCTAAGCCAGACCCTGATGGCGCAGATGGACCAGGAGCGTGCAACGTTGCTGGCCTCGAACAAACGCTGAAATGGCACTGTATCTGGGCGTGATGTCCGGTACCAGCCTGGATGGGCTGGACATTGCCTTGGTTGATCAGCAAACCGGGCATTTACAGCTATTGGCCAGCCATTACCTGCCCATGCCGCCTACGCTCCGCCAGAGCCTACTGGCCTTATGCACCCCCGGTGGCGACGAAATTGCCCGTGCCGCACTTGCGGAAAACGCCTGGGCGCGCCTCGCCGCCCAGGGCATAAGGCGATTACTGGCGCAGCAGCAGCTTGAGCCTTCACACGTCCGCGCCATCGGCAGCCATGGGCAAACCATACGCCATGAGCCGGCCCGGGGCTTTACGGTGCAAATAGGCAACCCAGCCTTACTGGCAGAATTAACCGGTATCGACGTTGTGGCCGACTTCCGCCGCCGCGACGTGGCCGCCGAGGGCCAGGGCGCACCGCTGGCGCCCGCCTTCCATGATTGGCTGTTTCGTGACCTGGCCAGCCATGTGGCTGTGCTTAACGTAGGGGGCTTTACCAATGTGAGCCTCATCGATGACGGCCAAGCGGTCCGAGGTTTCGATTGCGGCCCCGGCAATGTGCTGATGGACGCCTGGATTCAACAGCAAAAGGGCGCGGCCTTCGACCAGGCTGGCCAGTGGGCCGCCAGCGGCCAGGTACACCCGCCCTTGCTGGCACGCTTGCTGGCCGCCCCGTTTTTTTCCGGTACCGGGCCCAAAAGCACGGGGCGCGAGGTGTTCAACCTGCCCTGGCTGCAACAGCAATTGAACGGGTTACAGGTGGCAGCGCACGACGTGCAAGCCACGTTGCTGGAACTGACCGCGCGCAGCGTAGTAGATGCACTGAAACGGGCGCAAAACGAAACTTCGCACGTGTTGGTGTGTGGCGGAGGGGCACACAACGGCGCATTGATGCAGCGGCTACAAACCCTGCTACCCGGCGCCCAAGTAGCCAGCACTCAGGCCTGGGGGGTGGACCCCGATTGGATGGAGGCCATGGCATTCGCTTGGTTGGCCCATTGCTGCCTGGAGCGCATCGCCGGCAATCGGCCGACAGTCACTGGCGCTAAGGGCCTGCGGGTGCTTGGCGCACTTTACCCCGCCTGACAACCGGGGTAACGCCGGCCCTCAGATCGAAAACGACTGGCCACAGCCGCAAGTGGTGGTGGCATTGGGGTTGTTGATCACGAAACGCGAGCCTTCCAAGCCCTCCTGGTAGTCCACCTCGGCACCGGCCAGGTACTGGTAGCTCATTGGGTCCACCACCAGGCTCACGCCCTCGCGTTCCACAAGGGTGTCATCCTCGGCAATGTCTTCGTCGAAGGTAAAACCGTATTGGAAGCCCGAGCAGCCGCCCCCCGTGACGAACACGCGTAACTTCAGGCGCTCGTTACCTTCTTCCTCGACCAGGGTCTTCACCTTGTGCGCGGCACCCTGGGTGAATTGCAAAGCCGTTGGGGTAAAGGACTCGACGCTCATGTTGACTCTCTCCCGGCGCTAGCCGACGTGTTGCGAAAAGGCTGGCATTATCCGCTTGCCTGAGTAAATTGGTCAAGAATCAACCACTCATTGAGAAGTGGCGCCCGCCGCCCGTGGCGTCTACCATCGGCGCACCGTGACCCTGGAATACACCACTATGCTCTATCTTTGGCTAAAGGCCCTGCATATCGTCGCCGTCGTTTGCTGGTTCGCCGGCCTGTTCTACCTACCCCGCCTGTTCGTTTACCACGCCATGAGCGAAGACGCCACCAGCCGCGACCGCTTCAAGGTCATGGAGCGCAAGCTTTACCGCGGCATCATGGGGCCTTCGATGATCGCTACCCTGCTGATCGGCGGCTGGATGCTCTACCTCAACCCTGGCTGGCTGAGCCAGGGCTGGTTGCACGCCAAGTTGGCGCTGGTGGTGGTATTGATCGGCTACCACCATGTGTGCGGTGCCCAGCTCAAGCGATTCGCCCGTGACGAAAACCGACGCAGCCACACCTTTTACCGCTGGTTCAACGAGTTGCCCGTGCTGATATTACTGGCCGTAGTCATATTGGCGGTAGTAAAACCGTTCTGACCGTCAGTGGAAAGCGGCGCTGCGACCTTGTATCTTGCGCCGCTCGTCAGATGACAAGGACTTGTCGACATGCAGCCTCCCTCCCCATTCGAGCCGCCCAAGGCCGACCTTGTAACGACCCCAGTGTACGCCGAACTCAACTGGACAACCCGCAACGGCCGTATTGGCAGGTTGCGCTACCTGGCCTGGACATTCGTCTTCATGCTGGTGGGGTTTCCCATCACATTGGCCCTATTGAAGGTGGTGTATTCGCTCAACGCCGCGGTAAGCCTGCTGCTCCTTGGCACGGTGGGGGTAGCCGCACTGGTTGTCGGGGTTCGCATCTGTGCCCAGCGGCTGCACGACATTGGCTGGTCTGCCTGGTGGTTGCTGCTCTATCTAGTGCCATTGGGTAACAATATCTTCGCGCTGGTGATGCTGGTGATGCCTGGCGACCCTGGGCGTAACCGTTTCGGCCCACCGCCGCCACCGAACAACACGGCAGTGAAGCTGTTGGCGGTACTGGGCCTGGCGGCGTTCATCGGCCTATTCTTGCTCGCGGTTCTTGGCGACCTACCTTCGCTCTTGCGCTGATGCCTGCGTGGGGCCGCCGTTGCGATTACACTGGCCGGGGTAGAGGCGCCGCTTCGGTAGCGCCCGGCTGGAGAACCTTGCAATGCCCCCTTACGCTTTGATCACCGGTGCGTCCAGCGGCCTTGGCCTGGCCTTGGCCGAGGCGCTGGCACGCCAGGGCCGCTCG
Organism: Pseudomonas typographi; assembly: GCF_014694385.1. Classification (GTDB taxonomy): domain Bacteria; phylum Pseudomonadota; class Gammaproteobacteria; order Pseudomonadales; family Pseudomonadaceae; genus Aquipseudomonas; species Aquipseudomonas typographi. The sequence continues at coordinate 4,678 of NZ_JAAOCA010000001.1, forward strand.
CTGATCCTCGTCGCCCGCCAGCGTGATGCGCTGGAAACCATTGCCCTGGAGCTTACCCAACGCTTCGGTGTCGAGGTGCTGTTCCGGGCCTGTGACCTGGGCGAGCCGCTGCGCCTGTCGGGCTTCTTGCTCGAGCTTGAAGAAAACCAAACCCGCATCAACCTGCTGGTCAATTGCGCTGGGGTACGCTCCCATGGGCACTTCCTGGCGCAAGATTGGGGCCAGGAACAGGACCTGCTCGAGCTCAACGTGCTGGCCCTTGCCCGCCTGCGCCATGCCCTGGGTAACAGCATGGCGGTGCAGGGTGGCGGGCAGATTCTCAACGTTGCGTCGGCCGCCGCCTTCCAGCCGGGGCCGTGGATGAGCAGCTATGCGGCCAGCAAAGCCTTCGTGCTGCATTTTTCCGAAGGCCTTCGCGAGGAGCTCAAGCAAACGGGCATTCGGGTGTCGGTGCTTTGCCCCGGCCCGGTTCGGTCGCCGCTGCGCAACACCCCTCGATTAGAACGCAGCGCCTGGCCGCAGCGCGCCGACGAAGTGGCACTTTACACAGTGCGGGCATTGGCCAAAAATCGCGCGCTGATCATTCCCGGCTGGCGTAACCGTTGGCTGCTGCGTGCCGGGTGCCTTGGCCCACGCTGGCTGCGTCGCAAGCTGGCTGCCTGGGCCAACCGCCGGTACGCACCGTATTGACGCAAAGCACTGGGCGGCGCAGCCTGGGCTCAGTACACTGGGGGCACTAACATCCACCCTGGAGGACCCGCTGTGGATACTCTCTTCACCAAGATCATCAACCGGGAAATACCGGCGAAGTTCATCTACGAAGACGATCAAGTGGTCGCCTTCCACGATATAGCCCCACAGGCGCCGGTGCATTTTTTGGTCGTGCCGAAACAGCACATCAGAACCCTGGCCGACGTCACCGAGCAGGATATACCCTTGCTCGGCCATATCGTTTTTACCGCCCAGCGCCTGGCCAAAGAACTGGGTTGCGAAGAGGGCTTCAGGGTTGTGATGAATACCAACGAAGACGGTGGCCAAACGGTCTACCACATTCATATGCACGTGCTCGGCCAGCGCCAGATGCACTGGCCGCCGGGCTGACCGCCCTCTTCGCGCCGCGCATCGCTTGCGCGGCTTCGCCAGCCTTGCCCAACGGAGGTTCTCGTGGCCGTCGAACGCCAGTATTCCCCTCTCGATAAACTGCTGCTTCAGGCCGATACTGCGGCCCGCACACTGCTGCCCTTCAGTGGCCAGCCGGCACGGCCTTCACCGGCGGTGCTGCAACCCAACGCCGACATGAGCGAACGCGACAGCCGCCATGCGGCCGGCCTGATGCGCATCAACCACACCGGCGAGGTGTGTGCGCAAGCGCTGTACCAGGGCCAAGCCCTGACCGCCACGCTGCCCACCGTGCGCAACGCGATGGAGCATGCAGCCGCGGAAGAAGTCGACCACCTGGCCTGGTGCGAGCAGCGGATTCGCCAACTGGGCGGCCGCCCTAGTGTGCTTAACCCGCTGTTCTACGGTATGTCGTTTGGTCTCGGCGCGTTAGCCGGGTTGATCAGCGACAAGGTCAGCCTTGGGTTCGTGGCGGCCACCGAGCATCAGGTGTGCAAGCACCTGGATGAACACCTGCAAAAGCTGCCAGCCGAAGACCGCCAGTCGCGGGCGATTCTCGAGCAGATGCGCCTTGATGAAGCCCAGCACGCCGAAGTGGCACTGGGCGCCGGTGGCCTGCGCTTCGCCGCGCCGGTCAAGTTCGGCATGAGCTTGTTGGCCAAGGTGATGACCACCACCACCTACCGCGTATAACGTGGCGCCTCAGAAGTTGGCTGTGCCTTTTACTGCGAGGCCGCATCATCGCTGCCCTTGCGGCAGCAGCGTCACGCGATAACACCTGTGCGTGCTTCAAGGCGTGCCACGCATATGAAAAAAGCCCAGGGCAATGCCTGGGCTTTTTCGTTTGGGCGAGACGTCAGGCGACGTTGCGGCCATAAAAGATTTCGAGCATTTCGTGGCGTACACGTTCAGTGACCTGCTCGCGCTGCTGCGAGGATAAATTGTTGGTGGCATCACCAAACAGGTAGTTATCCAGTTCGAATTGCTTGAGCAGCATCTTGGTGTGAAACAGGTTTTCCTGGTACACGTTCACGTCAAGCATCTGGTAGGCGCCCCGGGTATCGTCCGAAAGGTAATTCTGAATAGAATTGATCTCATGGTCGATGAAATGCTTGCGCCCCTCGATGTCGCGGGTAAAGCCGCGTACGCGATAATCCACGGTAACGATGTCTGAATCGAATTGATGGATCAGGTAATTCAATGCCTTAAGCGGCGAAATCACCCCACAGGTCGACACATCGATGTCGACACGGAATGTGGCGATGCCGTTGTCCGGGTGAATTTCCGGGTAGGTATGAACGGTGATATGGCTTTTATCCAGATGCGCCAGAATAGTATCGGGCAATGGGCCCGGCGATTCCTCGATCTGGCTATCGGTCGGGGTGACCGGTTGCTCGGAGATCAGGATGGTCACACTGGCGCCTTGCGGTTCGTAATCCTGCCGGGCGATATTCAGGATATTGGCACCAATGATATCTACAACATCAGTCAGAATCTGCGTCAGGCGCGCGGCGTCGTACTCTTGGTTGATGTACTCCACATACGCCTGTTGGTCTTGCGGAGTTTGCGCATAGCAGATGTCATAGATGTTGAAGCTCAAGGTCTTGGTCAGGTTGTTGAACCCGTGGAGCTTGAGTTTGCTTTTCACCGTTTAAAACTCTCTGTGCAAGTGCGGCCTGGCCGCGTGATCGAGCATGCCCGTCAGGTGTGTACTGCACACCTGCGTAGGGCGATTTACACCTCTTCGCATTGGCGATTTTGGTTGTTTGGCCGGACACCGTCCGATCGGGGCCCGGCGTGCAACCGGGCCTCGAAAAAGGGGCGCATTATGCAGCCGCCGGCCACGCACTGCTAGAGCATCGGGTACTTTTATGACCGGTGTGTATCACTCAGCCCAATTCGACGATTTCGTAGGTGTGGGTAATCTCGACGCCGGCGCGGCCGAGCATGATCGAAGCCGAGCAATACTTCTCGGCAGACAACTCCACCGCACGCTTGACCTGGGCCTCTTTCAGGCCGCGGCCCTTGACCACAAAGTGAAGGTGCACCTTGGTGAACACCTTAGGGTCTTCGCCCGCGCGCTCGGCTTCGACGAACGCCTCACAGCTCTCCACCGGTTGGCGAGCCTTCTTGAGGATGCTCACCACGTCGAAGTTGCTGCAGCCGCCCAGGCCGATCAGCACCATTTCCATGGGCCGCACGCCGAGGTTGCGCCCGCCGGCTTCGGGCGGGCCGTCCATCACCACCACGTGGCCGCTGCCGGATTCACCCAAAAACATGGCCTCGCCGGCCCATTGAATACGCGCCTTCATATCGGCCTCCTCTGGGAAAAATGCGCCAGCTTAGCACAGCGCGCTCCCCGAGCATTTGCCCAGGCTCGCCGTATCGCATCGCGCATCGATTCTGATACAGTGGTGCCAATTTGATGGCGCCAAACATGCATACACAGCACTAGCCGAGACCCCGCGATGGCCCTCCCAGCTTCGAAGATCAAGTGCATCGATAAGTTATTGGCCTACAGCCAGCGCCGCCGGTATGCGGCCAAAAGCAACTTGATCTGCGCAGGGAATCAATCACAAACCCTTTCGTACATCATCAAGGGCTCGGTCACCGTGCTGATCGAGGATGACGAGGGCCGCGAAATGATTATCGCCTACCTCAATGCTGGCGACTTCGTAGGCGAACTGGGCTTGTTCGATCCGCCGCCAGGCGACGGACAGCGCAGCGCCTGGGTCCGCACCCGAACCGAATGCGAGGTGGCCGAGATCAGCTATGGGCGCTTTCGCGAACTGGCCGAGCAGGAACCTGACATGCTTTACGCCATCAGCGGTCAAATAGCCCAGCGCCTGCGCAACACCACCCGCAAGGTGGGCGATTTGGCGTTCTTCGATGTAACCGGCCGGGTCGCACGCTGCCTGCTCGAATTGTGCAAGCAGCCTGATGCCATGACCCACCCCGACGGTATGCAGATCAAAATCACCCGCCAGGAAATTGGCCGGATCGTCGGCTGCTCTCGGGAAATGGTCGGCCGGGTGCTAAAAGACCTGGAAATGCAGCGCCTGATCGCCGTGAAGGGCAAAACGATGGTGGTTTACGGCACGCGCTGAGGCATGGCCCGCAGTGTTTCGAGCAACGCCTGGTAGGCATGCGCTAAGGGTTGCACCACCTGGGCAGCGGGGAACCGTTCCCAGAGGCCAATGTGGCTGGCGGCGTTGCAGCGCTGGGGTAGCCCACACACGTGGTTGAAGCGGTTGACCGCCGCCACCATCGCTTGGCGCTCGTCGCCCATCAGCATGGCGCCGTGCGCTAATACCACCGGCCGTGAACCGCTGAGCCCCTGCCGCCAGCGCTGGGCCGTACCCACCCACTTGCGCCCGCCCAGGTTTACGTTGTAACGGCCGTCGCAAAAGGCTCCGGGCACCTCGCCCACGGTTGGCTCCCCACCCAGGCTGTGCAGCAGCTGGCACAGTGGTTGGCAGAGCCGTTCATAGGCGGCCTCGATACGGTTGCGATCACCCTCGCTGCGTGGGGCGGCATACACCAAGGCCACATTGATCGTCGCCGCCGACTGCGGTACCGGTTCACCGCCGGTTTCACGCAACAGCACCGGCCAACCGGTGGCTGCCACGGCGGCGCTGGCCGCATCGAAGCCCTCCAGCCGGCTCATACGCCGCGGCATCACCAGCGCCCGGTCCGTGGCTTGCCAGAACAACACGCCATCGGTGGCTTTACCGGCACACACGTCCGCCAGCAGCTGTTGTTCAGCAGCCAAGCCCGCCTCGGTGGTTACCCGCAGCACCGGCGCCATGTCAATCCAACGGCTTGGGCAGGGCCGAAGGCACCTGCTCGGGAAAGAACAAGCGCTGCAGTTCCAGCCCGGGGTTTTCTGCACGCATGAACGCCTCGCCTACCAGGAAGGCATACACGTCATTGATTTCCATCAGCTCGACATCGGCGCGGTTGACGATGCCACTCTCGGTGATCACCAGCCGATCACGTGGGATACGCGGCAGCAGATCGAGGGTGTTTTCAAGGCTTACATCGAACGTATGCAAGTTGCGGTTATTGATTCCCACCAGCGGCGTGTCGAGCTTGAGCGCACGCTCCAGTTCATCGCCATTGTGCACCTCGACCAACACGTCCAGGCCATGTGCCTTGGCAACGGCAGCGAGTTCGGCCATGCGTGCGTCTTCAAGTGCAGCCACGATCAGCAGAATGCAGTCGGCGCCCAGGGCCCGTGCCTCGGCAACCTGGTACGGGTCGATCATGAAATCCTTACGAATCACCGGCAAGTCGCAGGCGCCCCGCGCTTGCTGCAAGTAGGCATCGGCACCTTGGAAAAAGTCGATGTCGGTGAGCACCGACAAGCACGTCGCGCCGCCTTTGGCATAGCTTTGGGCAATGGCTTGCGGTACGAAATGTTCACGAATCACGCCTTTGCTCGGCGATGCCTTCTTCACCTCGGCGATCACCGCCGGCTGCTTGCGCGCCGCCTGGGCTCGCAGCGCCTGGGCAAAGCCGCGCACCGGGCTTGCCGCGGCGGCCAGGCGTTCGACTTCAGCCAGGCTGATCCGGCCGCGGCGCTCGGCGACTTCCTCAGCCTTGCGGGTGAGGATTTTCTCCAACACCGTGGGCACACTCATGCTTGGTTCTCCTGCTTGAATACGGCGGTGAATGCGCCTAGCTCTTCGAGTTTTTCCCGGGCAAGGCCGGTGTGCAACGCGTCATGGGCCAAGGCCACGCCTTCTTTGAGGGTTTTGGCATGGTCGGCGGCGTAGAGCGCCGCGCCGGCGTTGAGCACGATCATCTCGGCGGCCTTCTGCCCACTCGGCGTTTTGCGCCGGCCCAGGGCATCGCGAATGAGCGCCAGGGAAGCCTGCGGGCTGGCTACGTCCAGGCCGTAGAGGCTTTGGCTCTGGATGCCCAGGTCTTCAGGCTGCACCCAGTACTCGGCCACCTCGCCACCTTTGAGTTCCACCACAAAGGTGGGCGCCGCCAAGCTGAATTCGTCCAGGCCGTCTTTGGAATGCACCACCAGCACATGCTTGCTGCCCAGGCGCAGCAACACCTCGGCAACCGGGCGGCACAGCGCCTGGGTGAACACACCGACCACCTGATGCACGACCCCGGCCGGGTTGGTCAGCGGGCCGAGCATGTTGAACAGCGTGCGCAAGCCCAGCTCCCGGCGCGGCCCGGCGGCATACTTCATTGCGCCATGGTGGGCCTGGGCAAACATGAAACCCACCCCGACGCTTTCAATGCAGCGCGCCACTTGCACCGGTTCAAGGTTCAAGTACACCCCGGCAGCTTCGAGTAAATCGGCGCTGCCACTTTTACCCGACACCGCCCGGTTGCCATGCTTGGCCACGGTGCAGCCGGCGGCGGCAGCCACCAACGCCGACGCGGTGGACACATTGAAGATATTGGCCCCATCGCCACCGGTGCCCACGATATCGACCACGCGGTCCAGCGATTGCAAGTGAACCTTGCCGGCGAGCTCTCGCATGGCCGACACCGCACCGACGATCTCATCGATGCTTTCACTTTTCATCCGCAAGCCCATCAGCAGGGCGCCAACCTGCGCATCGGTGCATTGGCCGGTCATGATCTGGCCCATTACATCGCGCATTTCGTCCGTGCTCAGGTCCAACTGCTCGACGACACGGGCCAGGGCGCTCTTGATATCCATGCTCGCTCCTTAAGCTTGGCGTGCGCCGCCGGCTTGCTTGAGAAAATTGGCCAGCAGGGCGTGGCCCTGCTCGGTCAGAATCGACTCGGGGTGGAATTGTACGCCCTCGACGTTAAGCGTTTTGTGGCGCAGGCCCATGATCTCGTCGAAGCTGCCATCGGCGTGCTGGGTCCAGGCGGTCACCTCCAGGCACGGGGGCAAGGTGCTGTGCTTGACCACGAGCGAATGGTAGCGCGTCACGGTCACGGGGTTGTTCAAACCGCTGAACACGCCCAGGCCCTTATGGTAAACGGGGCTGGTTTTGCCGTGCATCACTTGGCGCGCACGCACCACCTCGCCACCGTAGGCCTGGCCAATGGCCTGGTGGCCCAGGCATACACCCAGGATCGGTAGCTTGCCGGCAAAGTGCAGAATGGCCTCTATGGAAACGCCCGCCTCGGTGGGCGTGCACGGCCCAGGAGACACGACGATGCGCTCCGGCGCCATGGCCTCGATGTCGGCAATGCTCACCTCATCGTTGCGCACTACTTTCACCTCGGCCCCTAGCTCGCCCAGGTACTGCACCACGTTGTAGGTAAAGGAGTCGTAGTTGTCGATCATCAGCAACATCGGGTTAACCTCTTGAATCGTCTGACTGTGGCTTGGCGCCTTCGAATACGTGCGGCGGGCGATGCCCCGTGCCGTGTTCGGATTCAACCACCCGGGGTTTGCTCGGCCAAGGCCACGGCACGGAACATCGCCCGCCGCTTGTTCAGGGTTTCTTCCCATTCCAAGGCCGGCACCGAGTCGGCGACGATACCCCCACCGGCCTGCACGTGCAGTTGCCCTTGCTTGATGACCGCGGTGCGAATCGCGATCGCGGTATCCATGTTGCCGTTCCACGCGAAGTACCCCACCGCACCGCCATAAACCCCACGCTTGACCGGCTCGAGCTCGTCGATGATTTCCATTGCGCGGACTTTCGGCGCGCCCGACAGCGTACCCGCCGGCAAGATCGCCCGCAGCGCGTCCATCGCCGTCAACCCCGCCTTGAGCTTGCCGGTCACGTTCGACACGATGTGCATCACGTTCGAGTAACGCTCGATCACCATCTTCTCGGTCAAACGCACGCTGCCCACTTCCGATACGCGGCCCGTATCGTTACGGCCCAGGTCGATCAGCATCAGGTGCTCGGCGATTTCCTTATCGTCGCTGAGCAGGTCCACCTCCAGCGCTTGGTCGGCCTCCTCGGTGGCGCCGCGTGGGCGGGTACCCGCGATAGGACGCACCGTTACATCGCCCTCTTCCACCCTTACCAATACCTCCGGCGAGCTTCCCACTACGTGGAAGTCGCCGAAGTTGAAGAAGTACATGTACGGGGTGGGGTTAAAGCAACGAAGCGCCCGGTACAGGTCGATGGGCGCGGCGCTAAAGTCGATCGACATCCGCTGTGAAGGCACCACCTGCATGCAGTCGCCAGCGAGGATGTACTGCTTGATCGTGCCCACCGCGCGCTCGTAGTCGGCCTGGGTAAAACTCGAACGGAAGGCCGGTTCGGCCGCTGCGGCCTTGGCAAAGTCCAAGCCCAGCCGTGGCGCCATCGGCTGGCGCAGTTGTTCCAGCAAGCCGTCCAGGCGTGCCTGGCCCGCCTCGAAGGCGCCAGCCTCGGCGGGGTCGGCCAAAACGATCGCATGCATCTTGCCGGCCAGGTTATCGAACACCACCACCGCGTCAGACACCATCAGCAGAATATCAGGTACGCCGATCGGGTCTGGGTTCGGGCATTTACCCAGGCGGGTTTCCACGTAACGAACGCAGTCGTAACCGAAGTAGCCCACCAACCCACCATTGAAGCGCGGCAAGCCGGGCAGGGACGGCACATTGTAACGGGCCTTGAACTGCTCGACGAATGCCAACGGGTCGGCCACCTCGGCGTGCTCGATCACTTCGCCGTCGCGGCTCACTTCGATACGGTGGTCGTTAACCCGCAATACCGTGCGGCATGCCAGGCCGATGATCGAATAACGGCCCCACTTTTCACCGCCCTGCACAGACTCCAGCAGATAGGTGTTGGGTTGGTCTGCCAGCTTCAAGTAGATGGACAGCGGGGTGTCGAAGTCAGCGAGAGTTTCGCGGGCGAGCGGAATGCGGTTGTAGCCGGCCTCGGCCAGGTGCAGGAATTCTTCGCGGGTCATGATCTGCCTCGTGGCGGATAAAAGGGACAATCAGGCAAACGCGCCGGCCAGGCCGGCAAGGCAAACGTCAAGCGCGCCAGCGCCAACGGGCCAGAGCCTTGATCACTTTCATCCAGAGTTTGCAGGTGCCCGCCACGATAGGTTCCCGGCCAGGTTGAGCATTGAGGTCGGCCAACGTTACCTGAGTGGGCGAGGCCAGGCAACCGGGCAACAACTGGCGCAGGTCGCCGAGCACCAGCGCCGGCCCCTCTTCGGCAATCGGCCGACCATGGTTATAGCCATAGGTAAGCCCGACACTGGCCACGCCCGCGGCCTTGGCAGCGAGGATGTCGTTGCGTGAATCGCCTACGAACAACGACTGCTCGGGGGTAACGCCGGCCATTTTCATCACGAAGAACAACGCTGCCGGGTCTGGCTTTTGCTGTGCCAAGGTATCGCCGCCGATGATCCAACGGAAATACCGCCCCAGCTTGAGCTGGTCGAGCAAAGGCGCTACAAATTGTTCCGGTTTGTTGGTGATCAGGGCCATTTCCACACCCTGGCCCTTCAACCACTTGAGGGTTTCGCGCACGCCGGGGTACACCTCGGTGTGCGCATGGTCGCCGGCGTATGCCTGCATGAACAGCGCCAGCGCCTGCTCGGCCTCGGCATCATCTACGGCGCTGTGGTCGAGACCTCCGGCCAGGGCGCGGCGTACCAGCACCTTGGCGCCATTGCCGATCCACAGTTTGACCCGCTCGATACCCGCGGGCTCGCGGCCCATTTGCCGTAAGGTGGCATCCACGGCGGCGGCCAAATCCGGCACCGAATCGACCAGTGTGCCATCGAGATCGAACATCACCAGGCGCGGCAACTGCCCGGCACACAACCGCTCGAAGCCGCTCATTGGCGCGCCAGAGCCAGTTCGGCATGCATGCTGGCGATCACCGCCGCGTAATCCGGGGCGGTGAAAATCGCCGAGCCGGCCACGAAGGTGTCGGCACCTGCTTCGGCAATGTCCCGGATGTTGTGCAGGTTCACCCCGCCGTCGATTTCCAGGCGAATATCGCGCCCGCTGGCGTCGATGAGTGCGCGCGCTTCGCGCAGCTTGTTCAACATGCCGGGAATGAACTTTTGCCCGCCAAAGCCTGGGTTGACGCTCATGATCAGGATCATATCGACCTTGTCCATCACATATTCAAGCAGGCCCAACGGCGTTGCCGGGTTGAACACCAACCCCGACTTGCAGCCGCCCTCACGCACCAACTGCAGCGAGCGGTCGACATGCTGGGTGGCCTCAGGATGAAAGGTGATATAGCTGGCGCCCGCTTCGATGAAGTCGCCGACGATGCGGTCAACCGGGCTGACCATCAGGTGCACGTCGATCGGTGCCGTTACGCCATATTTGCGCAGCGCCGAACATACCATCGGGCCGATGGTGAGGTTGGGCACGTAGTGGTTGTCCATCACGTCGAAATGGATAATGTCGGCGCCAGCGGCAAGAACGTTGTTCACTTCCTCGCCTAAACGGGCGAAGTCAGCGGAAAGAATGGACGGAGCAATGGCATAAGGTTGCATGACGCACCTGCTGGCTAGGTTCACAGTGCCGCGCATTGTACCCCAGCCACCCACCTGGGGCGATGACGCACCTCGACCGGCCATGCGGGCAAACCGCGGCAAGACTGCTGCCCGGCCAAAGGCAGCGCAACAGCGTTTTGGGTTGTCTCATTTATCAATAGCCGTAGTAGGCTCGGCAAACCAAGTTGACCAGGAAAGCTCGATGCCCCCCATTCGACGTTTGACCCTTTGCGCGGTATGCCTGGGCTTGGCCCTCCCGCTGCCCCCGCTGGCACTGGCCGAAGACGCCCCGGCCAAGCCCGCTACCGAAGTGCCCGTGCCACGCGCACCGCTGGCCGAACGCAGCGATGAACAGGCCCAAGACCTCACCCGCTTGCTGCCCAGCGACGAACAGCAGCAGTTGCAAGCGGGGGGCGACACCTTCCTGGCCCTGTGGAAACCGGCCAACGCACCCGACAGCGATGGCGTTGTGATCATTCTGCCTGGCGCGGGCGAAAGCGCCGACTGGCCAGCGGTGGTGGCACCGATGCGTAATCGCCTGCCTGATGTGAAATGGGCCAGCCTCAGCCTGAGCCTACCCGACGCGCTCAACGACGCGGTACAACCGCGCGGCGCCGACACCCAGCCGGCACCACCGAAGGCGGCCAGCACCGCCTCCCCACCCGATGCCAATGCGCCAATCGAAGCCGCGGCGGCGGCGGGCAGCGAAGGCAGCCCCAGCAGCGGCGGCGAAAGCACCGACGAGCAACTGCAAACCGATGCCCAACGCATTTTCGCTCGCATCGATGCGGGCATTGCCTTTGCCGGCCAGCAAAAAGCCCGCAGCATCGTATTGCTCGGCCATGGCACCGGTGCTTATTGGGCAGCCCGCTACCTCAGTGAGCGCCAGCCCTCTCGGGCACAAAAGCTCGCCCTGGTAGAGCCTCGTACCCCTGGCTCCGCGCCCCAAGGCCTGGATGCCCTGGTAGGCGGGCTGAAGCTCCCAGTGGCCGACTTCTACTACCCCAGCAGCCCAACGCTGACCAACGCCGCCAAAGCCCGCTTGCAAGCCAGCCGCCGGCAACAGGGCAGCCATTACACCCAGGTAGAAATGACCGCCATGCCTGGAAACCCAGACGCGCAAGAGCAATTGTTCCGCCGGGTACGGGGCTGGCTCACGCCAAAAGCCAACACGGACTAATGGGCGGTTTCAGGGCTCGCCGCACCACTTTGTGTGCGTGCTTTTGCGCCCAGGCCGCGTCGCAACGCCTTACCCGGCAGCAAGGTTTACACGCCAAAGCGTGTGTAAGCCCCAAGGGCGCCGCCTCAAAACCCCTCCCGCTCGCGAATCAGCGCATAGGCGTCGTGCAACCGGCGGGTGTATTCGGTGGCCTCGCGCACGCGGCCGTCGCTGGCGCCGGCCCCTTCGAGCTTGTCGGGGTGGTGCTTACTGAGCAGGCGGCGATAGGCGCGCTTAACCTGGTCGGGCTCTGCCGCCGCCGGCACGCCCAGCAGCCGCAGCGCAGCCTGGTATGGTTCGTCGCGCCGCGCCAATGGTTGGCGTTGCTGCGGTTCGTAATCGGCACTGAGGGCATGCACCTGGGCGGTCGACCAGCCCATGCAGTGGCCACAGTCTACCAACCACTCACACTCCACCGGGTGGGCGCGGTAATCCGCCCATACCATCCGCCAGCCAGCGCGCAACAAGCCCTCGGCGGCGGTCGGCTTGCGCTGCAAGGCACGCAAGTAAGGCCGCAGCGACCGCTTGCCGTCACGCCCGCGGTTGAATGCCTCGATGGCCCGTGCGGTGGCGGCTGCGTTCAGGCCCAGGCGCTGCATTTCCAGGCGCGCCTGCTCGATATGGCTTTGATCCACCCGGCCATTGACCTTGGCCAACCGGCCCAAGAAGGTGAACAACAGCTCGTCCTGCTCCATCGCCGGCTTGCCGCCCAGGCGTTCGCGTAGCTGCGGCCAGCTGTATAGCTCTAACCGGCGATCGACCACCTGGCCAAGCAGGGCCCCGAGAATAGCACCGGGGATATTCGCCACGGCAAAGCCGAGCAGCAGCCCCAACAGAGTCACTGGCCACAACATCAGGGGCGCTCGCTCAACACGGTTTCGACCTCGGCCAGCCGTTCATGGGTACCCACATCGACCCAGCGCCCAGCAAAACGTTCACCGCTGACCTGGCCATGGGCCATGGCCCGGCGCAGCAGTGGGGCGAGCTTGAAGGCGCCGGGCGCGCAGCCTTCGAATAACCGCGGGTGCAGTACGGCGATGCCGCTGTAGGTTAGCCGCGGCGCTGGCGCAAGCGGGTCGCTGACCTGTCCATCGACCAGGGCGAAGTCACCTTGGGGATGATGTGCGGGGTTGTCGACCAGCACCAGGTGCGCCAGCCCTGGCGCCGGTGCACGCAATCGGGCGAAGTCGAATTCGCACCATATATCGCCGTTGACCACCACGAATGGCTGCGCGCCCAGCAAGGGCAACGCATGCTGGATACCACCGCCGGTTTCCAATGGCTCGCTTTCAGGCGACCAAGCGATACGCACGCCGAACCGCGCGCCGTTGCCCAGGTAGGTTTCGAGCTGCTGGCCCAGCCATGCATGGTTGATCACCAACTCGGTGAAGCCGGCGCCGGCCAGTGCCCTGATGTGGTACTCGATCAGTGGCACCCCGCCGGCACGCACCAAGGGCTTGGGGGTATGCAGCGTCAACGGGCGCAGGCGTTCGCCTTTACCGGCGGCCAAGATCATCGCCTTCATTCGCCGGCCTCCAACAGGCTACCCAATAACCAACTCAGCTCGGCCAATTCTGGCCGGCGTGCCAGCACCGCTCGAATATAGTCGAGAAAACGCGGCACATCGGCCACGTAACGCGGCTTGCCATCTCGGTGGCAAATCCGCGCGAAAATACCGATCACCTTCAGGTGGCGCTGCACGCCCATCAAATCGCTGGCACGCAGAAAGTCACCTAACTGGGCTTGCACCGGTATGCCACGCTCCCGCGCTTTGTGCCAATAACCTTCGAGCCACTGGCGTACTCGCGGCTCTGGCCAACTCAAGAAGGCATCCTTGAACAGGCAGGTAATGTCATAGGTGACCGGGCCATATACCGCGTCCTGGAAGTCAAGCACCCCAGGGTTAGGTTGGCTGAGCATCAGGTTGCGCGGCATGAAATCGCGGTGCACCAGCACCGTGGGCTGGGCCAGGGCGCTGTCGATAAGCACTGCGCAGACACGCTCCCAGGCCGCCTGCTGGTCGGCGTCGAACACCTTGCCCAGATGCTGGCCGACGTACCACTGCGGGAACAACTCCAGCTCGCGGCGCAACAACGCCGCATCGTAGGTAGGAAGGGGCGCCTCCATCGGCAGTTGCTGGTACACCAACAGCGCCTCGATGGCCACCTCGAACAGGGCGCCGGCGTTGTTTTCGTCGAGCACCTCCAGGTAGGTTTGCCGGCCCAGGTCGCTCAGCAGTAAAAAGCCGTTTTCCAGATCTTGGGCATGGATGCACGGCACATGCACACCGGCGCCCCCGAGTAACTGCGCAATGGCGACGAATGCCCGGCAGTTCTCTTGCGGCGGCGGGGCATCCATTATGATGAAACTTTGCCCAGCACCCTCCCAGCGAAAATAACGGCGAAAACTTGCGTCGCTGCTGGCAGGGGTCAATTGGCCCTGCGGCACATCGCCCAAGCCCTCACGGGCAAAGCGTTGCAGCAATTGCTCGGCCAGCCAGGGCTTGAGCATTTCCAGGCGTACATCATGTTGTGGCATTTATACAGGTCTCCGACGGCGCTAGCCGTCAAGCGGGGCATGCTTTATTATCCAGCATCTTTTTCAGACCATCGAGAGGCGTGCACCCCGCGCGGGAAGATGGCACGCAGGAAGCCCGGATTATAAAGATGGCATTGAAATCGCCCGCGTTTCGTAGAAAGTTCCCGTTGCTCATTACCGGCAGTTTGCTGGCGATGCAACCCCTGGCCGTGTTGCATGTGGCCGCCGCTGAGCAGTATGACTGCCAGGTAGCCGCCGGAGGCGGCTGGGCCTGCGCTACCAAGGATACTGCCGCCGCCCTGCCACCACGCCCTGCCCATGATGCCAGTTCGGTCAGCACGCTGTCTCAGCCCGTCGACGGCCAAGTCGTCGACAGCAACGGCAAAGCCCAAGGCCCGTTGCTGGTCACTGAGAGCAAAGGCCGCGGCCTGAGGTCGCGCAGCGCCGACTACAGCCACCTGGACTGGGTGCCTCGGGAAAAACTCACCCCCGCGCAACTGGCCGAAACCGGCCCGTACTGCTCAGGCACCTACGTCGAGCCCATTCGCCCGGGCATGAACGACACCACGTCCAAGCAGGACGCGCCAACCTACCTGAACGCCAAGGCGTCGCGCTACCAGCAGGCAGAACAGGTCGCGACGCTGGCCGGCGATGTGGTGATGCGCCAGGGCAGCATGCAGGTCGAAGCCGACGAGGCTAGCTTGCACCAAGCCGAGAACCGCGGTGAGCTCAACGGTAACGTGAGGCTGCGCGACAACGGCGCGCTGCTCGTGGGCGACCACGCCGAGGTACAACTCGACAGCGGTGCCGCACAGATCGACAACGCCGAATACGTGCTGCACAAGCAACGTGTGCGGGGTAACGCGTTGTATGCCAAGCGCGCGGAAGACGCCATCATTCGCTTGAAAGACGGCACCTACACCAGTTGCGAGCCGTCGAGCAACGCCTGGATGGTCAAGGGCAACAACATCACGTTGAACCCGGCCACCGGTTTCGGCACGGCGACCAACGCCACGCTGCGGGTCAAGGACGTTCCAATCTTCTACACCCCGTATATTTACTTCCCGATCGATGACCGTCGACAGTCCGGTTTCCTGCCGCCCAGCTTCTCGACCAGCAGCGATAACGGCTTCACCCTGGTCACGCCGTACTATTTCAACCTGGCGCCGAACTACGACGCCACACTGTACCCGCACTTCATGGCCAAGCGCGGCACCCAGCTCGAAGGCGAGTTCCGCTACCTGACCCCCACCAGCGAAGGGCAGCTCGGCGGTAGTTTCCTGAGCGACGAGAGCGATGAACGCGACAAGCAGTCCGATTACAACAAAGACCGCTGGATGGTGAACTGGCAGCACAAGGGGGGCCTGGACTCCCGGCTGTCCAGCTTCGTCGACTACACGAAAATCAGTGACCCGTATTACTACCAAGACCTGCAATCCGACCAGATTGGCATCGAAAGCCGTGACTTCGTCAACCAGCAGGGCATGCTCACCTACCGTGGCGAGCAGGGCTATACCGCGCAGTTGAACGTACAGCAGTTCCAGTTGGCCAGCGTCTCGGACATCACGCCCTATGGCCGGTTGCCGCAGCTCACCCTGGATGGGAGCTTGCCCTTCAACCCAGGCGGCTTGAAGTTTGACTATCATACCGAGTTGGTGCGCTTCGACCGTGATCTGCGTAACGGCAACTATTTCGACCAAGACGGGGTGGGTACACCACGTCTCGACCAAAATATCGCCGGTTTGAACCGCGCCAATGGCGACCGCTTCGACGCGGAGCCGGCGGTGAGCCTGCCCATGAACTGGGCCTGGGGTTTCATCACACCGAAGCTCAAGTACAAGTACACCCAGTACGAGCTAGACCTCGACAGCCGCGGCAAGCAGCAACTCGGTGGCGACTATGACAAGTCGCCCAGCATTAGCGTCCCGATCGCCAGCGTAGACAGCGGCCTGTACTTCGACCGTAACACCACGATGTTCGGCACCCCCTACCGGCAAACCCTCGAACCGAGGCTGTTCTACCTCTACGTGCCGTATAAGAATCAGGACGACATCCCCGCTTTCGACACCGGCGAGACGCCGTTCAGCTTCGCCTCGCTGTTCCGTGACAACCGCTTCAGCGGCTCGGACCGCATCGGTGACGAGAACAAGCTGTCACTGGGGGTAACCAGCCGCTGGATTCAGGAAAACGGCTTCGAACGCCAGCGCTTCAGCATCGGCCAGGCGTATTACTTCAAGGACCGCAAGGTTCAGTTGCCAGACATGTCATACCGCGACCGCGACGATTCGCAGTCCGACGTGTCACCCTATGCGCTGGAGTATGAATATCACTTCAACCGCGACTGGCGCTTCACCTCGGACTTCAACTGGGACCCCGACAGCCGCAGCACCCGTTCGGGCAGCGGGATGTTCCATTACCAGCCTGAAGACAACCCGAACAAAGTGGTCAACTTCGGCTACCGCTACCGTGATGACATCGTTCACTACGACAGCGCCACCGGCCGTTGGCAGTATGGCGGCGACTATGGCACGCCAGGCCAAGCTAACTACGTGAAGGACTACTACAAGATCCAGCAGCACGACTTCTCGGTGATGTGGCCGATCGTCCCGCAATGGAGCCTGATCAGCCGCTGGCAGTACGACTACAACCGCAACCGCACGTTGGAAGCCTTCGGCGGGTTCGAGTACGACAACTGCTGCTGGAAGCTGCGGCTAATCAACCGTTACTGGGTCGATTACGACGAGTACAGCCAAGACGCCCCGGAAAACGAAAAAGGCGACCATGGCGTCTTCCTGCAAATCGTGCTCAAAGGCCTTGGCGGCGTTGTGGGCAACAAGGTCGAGGGTTTCCTCGATAAAGGCATTCAGGGTTATCGTGAACGTGAAGACCAAGCTATGTAATCTGTTGCGCCCAGCCTTGCTGGGCGCCTTGCTCGCCACTGGCAGCGCTCATGCGCAGCTTCAACAACTGGATCGCGTAGTGGCCATCGTCGATAACGACGTGATCATGCAAAGCCAACTCGACCAACGCATGAGCACCATCGAACAAGACCTCGCCAAGCGTGGCGGCCCTCAGCCGCCGCGCGACGTGTTGCAAAAGCAGGTGCTCGACCGGCTGATCCTCGACAATCTGCAACTGCAGATTGGCGAGCGCTCCGGCATCCGCGTCACCGACGAAGAGCTCAACGACGCCATTGGCACCATCGCCCAACGCAATAACATGACCGTGGATCAATTCCGCGCAGCCCTGGCCCATGACGGCTTGAGCTACGAACAAACCCGCAGCCAGGTACGCGATCAGATCATCATCAGCCGCGTACGCCAACGCCGCGTGGCCGATCGTATTCAAGTGTCGGAGCAGGAGGTAAAAAACTTCCTCGCCTCCGACCTGGGTAAGGCGCAGTTGTCCGAGGAATACCACTTGGCCAACATCACCATCCCGCTGCCGCAGAACGCCAACTCGCAGCAGATCCAGGAAGCCGCGCAGCAGGCGACGGATACGTACCAGCAGCTCAAGCAAGGCGCCGACTTCGGCCAGATGGCCCTGGCACGCTCGGCGGCGGACAACGCACTGGACCGCGGCGACATGGGCTGGCGCCAGGCCGCTCAATTGCCACCGCCCTTCGATCGCCTGCTCGCGACCCTGCAGCCGGGCGACATCACTCAGCCGGTGCGGGCCCCCGGTGGCTTCATCATCGTCAAGCTGGTTGAAACCCGTGGCAACTCCGCCGAAGTTCGCGATGAAGTGCACGTTCGCCACATTCTGATCAAGCCCAGCGAGATCCGCAGTTCCACCGAAACCAAGGTACTGATCGATCGCATCTACCAGCGCCTGATGGATGGCGAAGACTTCGCCGCGCTGGCCAAGGCCTTCTCCGAAGACCCAGGCTCCGCGCTCAACGGCGGCGACATGGGCTGGATCGACCCGGCCTCGGTGGTGCCACAGTTCCGCGACGTGATGGCACAAACCGCTACCGAGGAAGTGTCCAAGCCGTTCCAGTCGCAATATGGCTGGCACATCTTGCAGGTGCTGGGCCGCCGCGCCACAGACATGACCCAGCAGGCGCGGGAGCAGCAGGCCATGAATATCCTGCGCAGCCGCAAGTACGATGAAGAGCTGCAGAATTGGCTGCGTCAGATCCGTGACGAGGCCTACGTAGAAATCAAGCAGTGAAGCCATTGCGCTTTGCGTTGACCCCCGGCGAGCCAGCGGGGATAGGGCCCGACCTGTGCCTGCTGCTCGCTTCGCAACCCCAGCCATACCCGTTGGTCGCCATCACCAGCCGTGACCTGCTCACCGAGCGGGCAGCGCAGTTGGGCCTGGCCGTTACCCTGCTGGCGGTCACGCCCGGCCAACTACCCGACCAACCAGCCCCCGCCGGTTGCCTTTATGTCTGGGACACCCCCCTGGCGGCCCCGGTGCAGGCCGGCGTGCTGAACCGTGCCAATGGCCCGTTCGTGATCGAAACCCTCACCCGCGCCGGCCTGGGCTGCCTGAACGGCCAGTTCAACGGGATGATTACCGCACCGGTGCACAAAGGCGTGATCAACGATGCCGGGGTTCCGTTCTCTGGGCATACGGAGTTTCTCGCCGAACTTACCGGCACCGAGCAAGTGGTGATGATGCTCGCCACCGGCGGGCTGCGTGTGGCCCTGGTGACCACGCACCTGCCGCTGCGCGAGGTGGCCGACGCCATCACCGGCGAGCGCCTGCTGCGCGTGGCGCGCATTCTGCATGCCGACCTGGTGCACAAGTTCGGCCTGGCACAGCCGCGCATTCTTGTTTGCGGCCTGAACCCCCATGCCGGCGAAGGCGGCCATCTGGGCCGGGAAGAGATCGACGTCATCGAGCCAGCATTGGCCCAACTGCGCGCCGAAGGCATCGACCTGATTGGCCCGCTGCCGGCCGACACACTGTTCACCCCGAAATACCTCGAGCACTGCGACGCGGTACTTGCCATGTACCATGACCAGGGCCTGCCGGTGCTCAAGTACAAAGGCTTCGGCGCCGCGGTCAACGTCACCCTCGGGCTGCCCATCGTGCGCACCTCGGTCGACCATGGCACTGCCCTGGACCTGGCCGGCACCGGCAAGGTCGACACCGGCAGCCTGCAGGTCGCCCTTCACACTGCCTACCAAATGGCCGAGACACCCTGATGAGCGAGCGAGACCGCGAGCACCACCGCGAGCGAAACCCCGAACAATACCAACACCGGGCGCGCAAGCGCTTCGGCCAAAACTTCTTGCACGATGCCGGCGTGATCGATCGCATCTTGCGCGCCATCCGCCCGCGCGAAGGCGAGCGGCTGTTGGAGATCGGCCCAGGCCAGGGCGCCCTCACCGAAGGGTTGCTAAGCAGTGGCGCACAATTGGACGTCATCGAACTGGACAAAGACCTGGTGCCGATTTTGCAGCACCAGTTCGCGGGGCATGGCCATTTCAACCTGCACCAGGGCGACGCGCTGAAGTTTGACTTCAATACCTTGGGTGCCGCACCCCGCAGCCTGCGGGTAGTCGGCAACCTGCCATACAATATTTCCACACCGCTGATTTTCCACTTGCTCAGCCACGCCGCGCTGATCCGCGATATGCATTTCATGCTGCAGAAGGAAGTGGTCGAACGCCTGGCCGCGGGCCCTGGCGGTGGCGACTGGGGCCGGCTGTCGATCATGGTGCAATACCATTGCCGGGTCGAGCATTTGTTTAACGTAGGCCCAGGTGCATTCAACCCGCCGCCGAAGGTCGAGTCGGCTATCGTAAGGCTGGTACCGCACACCACCCTGCCCCACCCCGCCAAAGACCATCGGCTGCTTGAGCGGGTGGTGCGCGAAGCGTTCAACCAACGCCGCAAAACCTTGCGTAATGCGCTCAAGGCCCTGCTCGGCGCCGACCAGATCGAAGCCGCCGGGGTAGACGGCAGCCTGCGCCCAGAGCAATTGGACCTGGCCGCCTTCGTGCGCCTGGCAGACAGCCTCGCCCAGCCCACCAACGCCTGACCCACTTCCTGCTGCTTGGCGGCGGCGCAAAGTGGCCTAGACTCATGCATGCCGCCTGCAGCGCCGCTGATAAGAAGGTTCCACCATGTCTGACCCGCGTTACCGCATCGATGTCAGTGTCACTACCCGTTTTCTTGAGGACCAGTCCAGCCCGGAGCAGGGGCGCTACGCCTTCGCCTACACCATCACAGTCAACAATAATGGCCAATTGCCTGCGCAGCTGCTTTCGCGCCATTGGGTCATCACCGACGGCGACGGCAAGGTCGAACAGGTGCGTGGTGCCGGCGTGGTAGGCAAACAACCGCTGATCGGCGTAGGCGAAAGCCACACCTACACCAGCGGTACCGTCATGCCCACCCCGGTCGGCACCATGCAGGGCACCTACCAGATGCGCGCGGCAGATGGCACGCGCTTCGATGCACTCATCGAGCCATTCCGCCTGGCCGTGCCGGGGGCACTGCACTGATGGCCAGCTACGCCGTGGGCGACCTGCAGGGCTGCCTTGATCCACTCAAATGCCTGTTGGAACGGGTTCACTTCGAGCCCGCCCACGACACCCTGTGGCTGGTGGGTGACCTCGTGAACCGTGGGCCTCAATCGCTCGAAACCTTGCGCTACCTCTACAGCATCCGCCAGGCGCTGGTGTGCGTGCTGGGCAACCACGACCTGCATTTGCTGGCGGTGGCGCACGGGTGCCAACCGCTCAAGCGCGGCGACACCCTTAAAGAAACCCTCGATGCGCCCGACGCTGGCGACCTGCTACAGTGGCTACGCTTGCAAAAACTGTTGCACTTTGACGCACCACGCAACCTGGCGATGGTCCACGCGGGCATCCCACCCCAATGGAACATCGCCCAGGCCCTGCGCCTGGCGGCAGAAGTGCACGCCACCCTGCGCGATGACGGGCAATTGGAGGCTTTCCTGGCCGGCATGTATGGCAACGAACCCAGCCAATGGGACGACCAACTGCATGGGGTGGAGCGCCTAAGGGTAATCACCAACTACTTTACCCGCATGCGCTTCTGTACCGCCGACGGGCGCCTGGAGCTCAAGGCAAAGGAAGGTGCCGATACCGCCCCGCCAGGCTTCGCCCCTTGGTTCAGCCATGCTGGGCGCAAGGCGGCCGAGGTGAACATTATCTTCGGCCACTGGGCGGCGCTCGAAGGGCGCTGCGATGCACCTGGCGTGTTCGCCCTCGATACCGGCTGCGTATGGGGCGGCAAGATGACCTTGATGGACCTTGACACCCGGCAGTTGCATCAGTGCAGTTGCTGACCCACCTTTGCAATGCCGCGAGGCAACACCCGGAGCCCACGATGCCCGAATTCAAACATATCACCCCGGCCGATGCACAAGCACTACGGGAAAACGGCGCGGTGTTCGTCGATATCCGCGACCCGCAAACTTTCGCCAGCGGCCACATCAGTGGGGCGCGCCACCTGGACAACCACTCGGTGCAAGCCTTTATCGACGCGGCCGACCTCGACGCCCCGCTGGTGGTGGTGTGCTACCACGGGAATTCAAGCCAAAGTGCTGCTGCTTACCTGGCCAGCCAAGGTTTCTCCGAGGTGTACAGCCTTGACGGAGGTTTCGAACAGTGGCGTAGCACCTTCGCCCAGCACATCGAACAAGGCACGCCCGAATAATTTTTTTAGGGCCACGGTGGCCCGTGCCAAGCGGCCCTGAGCACACCTGACGAACGGTTGGGCGCACTTTAATGTGCGCAAGCCCTTGAACTCCTGGATAACCATCTATTCTTAAGCTCAGGCCATCCAGAATAGGGGAGAGCCGGTACACCGGCGCGCGGGTCATCGGTAGCAATTATAGGTGCATTGGGGGATAACGAATGGGTGGAGGACTCACCCATTCGCCAGCATCAGCTGTGTGACCCGGCGTCGGCTCCACGTATCGAGCGAGGTGACGCGTCCATGAGTATTTTTAGCCACTTCCAGCAACGTTTCGAAACTACTCGGCAGGAAGAACTCTCCCTGCAAGAGTATCTCGAGCTCTGCAAAAAGGACCGCAGCGCTTACGCTTCTGCAGCCGAACGTATCCTTATGGCCATCGGGGAACCCGAATTGGTCGATACGTCGGTCGATTCACGGCTGTCGCGGATCTTCTCCAACAAGGTGATCCGCCGCTACCCTGCGTTTCAGGACTTCCACGGTATGGAAGACTGCATCGAGCAGATCGTTTCTTACTTCCGCCATGCGGCACAGGGCTTGGAAGAAAAGAAACAGATCCTTTATCTACTTGGCCCGGTGGGTGGTGGTAAATCTTCGCTGGCCGAAAAACTCAAGCAACTGATGGAGAGGGTGCCCTTCTACGCCATCAAGGGCTCACCGGTGTTCGAATCGCCGTTGGGGCTGTTCAATCCGGCCGAAGACGCCGACATCCTCTATGAAGACTTCGGTATCGATCGCCGCTACCTGACCTCGATCATGTCGCCGTGGGCATCCAAGCGCCTGGCCGAATTTGGTGGCGACATCAGCCAGTTCAGAGTCGTCAAGCTATTCCCTTCGATCCTCAACCAAACCGCGATCGCCAAAACCGAACCGGGGGACGAGAACAACCAAGACATCTCTGCCCTGGTGGGCAAGGTGGATATTCGCAAGCTCGAGGAATACCCGCAAAACGACGCCGATGCCTACAGCTACTCCGGCGCGCTATGCCGTGCCAACCAAGGCATGATGGAATTCGTCGAAATGTTCAAGGCACCGATCAAGGTGCTGCACCCATTGTTGACGGCCACCCAGGAAGGCAACTACAACAGCACCGAAGGCCTTGGGGCCATCCCCTATTCCGGCATCCTGCTGGCACACTCGAACGAATCGGAATGGCACACCTTCCGCAATAATAAGAACAACGAAGCGTTCATCGACCGGATCTACATCGTCAAGGTGCCCTACTGCCTACGGGTGAGCGACGAAATCCGCATCTACGAGAAGCTATTGACCAGCAGTTCGCTGTTGAACGCCCACTGCGCCCCCGATACGCTGAAAATGTTGGCGCAATTTACCGTGCTGTCTCGGCTCAAAGAGCCCGACAACTCCAACATCTACTCCAAGATGCGCGTGTACGACGGCGAAAACCTCAAGGATACCGACCCCAAAGCCAAATCGATCCAGGAATACCGTGATACCGCCGGGGTAGACGAGGGCATGAACGGCCTGTCGACCCGCTTCGCGTTCAAGATCCTCTCGAAGGTGTTCAACTTCGACCCCCATGAGGTGGCGGCCAACCCGGTTCACCTGCTGTACGTGCTGGAAAACCAGATCGAACAGGAGCAATTCCCGGCCGAGGTTCGCGAGCGTTACGTACGGTTTCTCAAGGAATACCTGGCCCCGCGTTACATCGAGTTCATCGGCAAGGAGATCCAAACCGCCTACCTGGAATCCTACAGCGAGTACGGCCAGAACATTTTCGACCGATACGTGCTGTATGCCGATTTCTGGATCCAGGACCAGGAATATCGCGACCCGGAAACCGGCGAAATCCTCAACCGGGTGGCCCTTAACGAAGAACTGGAAAAAATCGAGAAACCGGCGGGCATCAGCAACCCGAAGGACTTCCGCAACGAGATCGTCAATTTCGTGTTGCGCGCCCGTGCCAACAACAATGGCAAAAACCCCGCTTGGCTCAGCTATGAAAAACTACGGGTGGTAATCGAGAAGAAAATGTTCTCCAACACCGAAGACCTGCTACCGGTGATCAGTTTCAACGCCAAGGCCAGCAAAGAGGACCAGAAGAAACACAACGACTTCGTGACGCGCATGGTCGAACGCGGGTATACCGAGAAACAGGTTCGCCTGCTTTCCGAGTGGTACCTGCGGGTGCGTAAGTCGCAATAAAGCTTCAAGCGGCAAGCATCAAGCGGCTACTGGCCAGCCAGGCTGGCCCGTTGCTGCCTGAACCATACTTGCAGCTCGAAGCTTGCGCTTCGAGCTGCCCCCGGAGGGGCCCATGAGCTACGTGATCGACCGACGCCTTAACGGCAAGAACAAAAGCACGGTGAACCGCCAGCGCTTTTTGCGACGGTACCGTGAACACATCAAGAAGGCAGTCGAGGAGGCCGTCAGCCGGCGCTCCATTACCGACATGGAACACGGCGAACAGATCAGCATTCCCGGCCGGGACATCGACGAGCCGGTGCTGCATCACGGCCGTGGCGGCAACCAGACCATCGTCCACCCTGGCAACAAGGAATTCACCGCCGGCGAGCATATCGCTCGCCCACAGGGCGGCGGTGGCAGCGGCGGTGGCAAGGGTAAGCCGGGCAACTCCGGCGAAGGCATGGACGAGTTCGTGTTCCAGATCACCCAGGAAGAGTTCCTCGAATTCATGTTCGAAGACCTCGAATTGCCCAACTTGGTCAAGCGCAACCTGGCCGGCATGGACACCTTTAAAACCGTGCGTGCCGGTATTGCCAACGAAGGCAACCCGTCACGGATCAATATCGTTCGCACGTTGCGTTCGGCGCACGCCCGGCGCATCGCCCTGACCGGCAGTAGCCGCGCGAAACTGCGGGAAGTGAAAGCTGAACTTGAGCGCCTGCGGCGTGAAGAGCCCGACAATTTTGGCGACATCAAGGCCCTTGAAGCCGAGGTCGAGCGGTTGTCGGCGCGAATTCACCGGCTGCCCTTCCTTGATACCTTCGACCTTAAGTACAACCTGCTGGTGAAGCACCCCAACCCCAGTTCCAAGGCCGTGATGTTCTGCCTGATGGACGTGTCCGGTTCGATGACGCAGGCCACCAAGGACATCGCCAAGCGCTTTTTCATCTTGCTGTACCTGTTCCTGAAGCGTAACTACGACAAGATCGAGGTGGTGTTCATCCGCCACCACACCAGTGCCCGCGAGGTCGATGAAGAGGAATTCTTTTATTCACGGGAAACGGGCGGCACCATCGTTTCCAGCGCCTTGAAGCTGATGCAGGAAATCATGGCCGAGCGTTACCCCGCCAACGAATGGAACATCTACGCCGCACAGGCCTCGGACGGCGATAACTGGAACGACGATTCGCCCATTTGCCGGGATATCCTGGCCAAACAGATCATGCCGTTCGTGCAATATTACACTTACGTCGAAATCACCCCCAGGGAACACCAGGCGCTGTGGTTCGAATATGAGCGCATCGGCGAACAATTCGCCGATGCCTTCGCCCAGCAGCAACTGGTTACGGCCGCGGACATCTACCCGGTCTTCCGTGAACTCTTCCAGCGCAGGTTAGTGACATGACCGCTCAAGAGCAAAAACGCCAACCGTTGTCCGTTGGCTCGGAATGGACCTTCGAGCTTATCCAAACCTACGACCGCGAGATCAGCCGTATCGCCGAGCGTTATGCGCTCGACACCTACCCCAACCAGATCGAGGTCATCACCGCCGAGCAGATGATGGACGCCTACGCGTCGGTGGGCATGCCGCTGGGCTACCATCACTGGTCGTATGGCAAGCACTTCCTCAGCACGGAAAAGTCCTACACCCGCGGGCAAATGGGGCTGGCCTACGAGATCGTGATCAATTCCGACCCGTGTATCGCCTATTTGATGGAAGAAAACACCATGTGCATGCAGGCACTGGTGATCGCCCATGCTTGCTATGGCCATAACAGCTTCTTCAAGGGCAACTACCTATTCCGCACGTGGACCGACGCCAGCTCGATCATCGATTACCTGGTGTTCGCCAAGCAGTACATCATGCAATGCGAGGAGCGCCACGGCGTCGATGCTGTAGAAGAACTACTCGACTCCTGCCATGCCTTGATGAACTACGGCGTAGACCGCTACAAGCGGCCTTACCCGATATCGGCCGAAGAAGAGCGGCGCCGGCAAAAGGACCGCGAAGAGCACCTGCAGCGGCAGATCAACGACCTGTGGCGAACCATCCCCCGCAGCGCCGGGAAAGCCCATGATGCCGACGAAGGCCGCTTCCCCGCCGAGCCCCAGGAAAACATCCTGTACTTCATCGAGAAGCATGCGCCACTGCTGGAACCCTGGCAGCGCGAGGTGGTTCGCATCGTGCGCAAGATCGCCCAGTATTTCTACCCGCAGCGCCAAACGCAGGTGATGAACGAAGGCTGGGCTACCTTTTGGCATTACACGCTGCTCAACGACCTGTACGACGAAGGTTTGGTCACCGACGGCTTCATGATGGAGTTTCTACAATCGCATACCAGCGTGGTGTACCAACCGGGCTATGACAGCCCCTATTACAGCGGCATCAACCCTTACGCACTGGGTTTCGCCATGTTTCGCGACATCCGCCGCATTTGCGAGCACCCCGACGAGGAAGACCGCCAATGGTTCCCCGATATCGCCGGCAGCGACTGGCTTTCGACGCTGAAGTTCGCGATGGGCAGCTTCAAAGATGAGAGTTTTATCTTGCAGTTCCTCTCGCCCAAGGTGATCCGCGACCTGAAGTTGTTCAGCATCTTGGATGACGACCAGCGCGATGACCTGCTGGTACCGGCCATTCATGACGAAACGGGCTACCGGCAAATCCGCGAGGCGCTGGCGGCGCAGTACAACCTCGGCAACCGTGAGCCGAACATACAGATTTGGCGCGTCGACCGCCGTTGTGACCGGTCGCTGACGCTGCGCCATACCCAATACAACCGCAAACCGCTGGGCGAGTCGACCGAAGACGTGTTGCGCCACCTGCACCGGCTATGGGGCTTCGATGTACACCTGGAAACCGTGCAAGGCGACCAGGTGGTGAAAACTCACCACATGCCGCCGCGCAGTGATGCCAGTGAGGGCGACTACGGGCGCATGGACATGGCCGTGGTTCATCTCTGAGCGGCCGTAGGGGTATCCTGTCGCCCCTACGGAGGTATCCCCATGCAAATCTACAAAGTCGGCGGGGCGGTGCGTGATCGCCTGCTCGGCCTGCCTGTCACCGATATCGACTGGGTAGTGGTGGGCGCGAGCGCCGAACAGATGCAAGCGCTGGGCTATCGCCCAGTGGGCGCTGACTTCCCGGTGTTCCTCCACCCCCGCAGTGGTGATGAATATGCCTTGGCCCGAACCGAACGCAAGAACGGCCGCGGCTACGCAGGTTTCACCTTCCATGCCAGCCCTAGCGTAACGCTGGAAGAAGACCTGGCACGGCGCGACCTTACCATCAATGCCATGGCCGAAGACGAACATGGCCAACTCATCGACCCCTACAACGGCCAACGTGACCTGCAACAGCGCGTGCTGCGCCATGTAGCGCCAGCCTTTGCCGAAGACCCGCTGCGAGTGCTGCGGGTGGCCCGCTTCGCCGCACGGTATGCCTCGCTGGGCTTTACCGTCGCCGCGCCCACCCTGGAACTGATGCGCCAACTCAGCGCGTCCGGGGAGTTACAAGCGTTGACCGCCGAGCGCTGCTGGAAAGAAATCTCCCGCGCGCTCATGGAGACCAGCCCGCAGGTGTTCATCGACGTGTTGCAGGCCTGTGGCGCGCTGGCGCAGCTGATACCGGAACTGGCGCCGCATTGGGGGCCTGAGCGTGCGCAGGTGCTGGCCCGTGCGGCCGCCGAACGACAGCCGTTGCCGGTGCGCTGGGCGTGCCTGCTGCATGGGCTGGGAAACCCCGTGCAGCCTGTGTGCGAACGCCTCAAGGTGCCGCGCGAATGCCAAGCGTTGGCCCAGCTGCTGGAACGCTACCTTGGCACCGCGCAACGCGCCGCCAGCCTCGCCCCCGGCGAGTTGGTCGAGCTGCTTCAGCATTTCGATGTGCTGCGCAGGCCACAGCGCCTGGAAGCCTTCTTAGCCGCCGCGACGCTGCTGCAGCATGGCCCGTTCCCTGGGGCCGAACGCCTGCGCCAGGCGGCGCGGGCCATGCAGGCGGTGGATGCCCAGCCGTTGATCGCCCAGGGGTTCAAGGGCCAGGCCCTGGGCGATGCATTGCAGCAGGCGCGGTTGCAGGCCGTCGGCGCTACGCGCTAAACGGCTTGGAGGCCGGCTGGCGTCAACTGGCGCCCTTGCCAGTTAAAGGGCACCGGCGCCAGTTGTTGATCGATATGCGCCTGTTGCCATAACTGCGCGAACGTTTCGCCAACGCCCGGATGCACTTGGGTGGGTGCCAGCAGGCTCAACGGCCAGAGCACGAAGGCATTCTTGAGGATTTCCGCGCGCGGCAGCACCAACCCATCGAAGTTGCCGACCTGCTCGCCAAACATCAGCACGTCGATATCGAGCGGCAAACCTACCCGGCTGGGTGCATAACGGCCATTATCGGCCTCGATGAACTTGAGTTTGCGATCGAGCGTCATCAGCGGCAGGTCGGTCAGGCCGGTGACCACCAAGTTGTAGAAAGGCCCGCTACGAATGCCCACCGGCTGGCTTTCGAACACCGGCGAACAGGCCATGGTTTGAAGAAACTGCGCCAACGCATCGAGCCCTGCGCATACATGGCGATGGCGGTCGATGTTACTGCCGACCCCCAGGTAAACCCGTGTCAGCGGCATCCGCGCTCGATCTCCACGCCCACACCCCGGGCAGCGGCCACTGCGCCGGGCTTGGTGAGCTTAACCCGCAGCCAGGTAATGCCAAACTCTTGCATCAGCACCTCGGCCAACCGCTCGGCGAAGGTTTCGACCAGTTGGAACCGAGCCTGCCCGGCGAACGCTTGGACTCGCTCGGCCACCTTGGCGTAATCGAGGGCCTTGGCCAAGTCGTCGGCGGCCGCCGGCGCGCGGTTATCCCAGGCAAAAACGAGGTCCAGGCACAAGCATTGGCGGATCTCCCGCTCCCAGTCGTAGGCACCGATCACGGTGTCGACTTCCAGCCTTTCGATGAACACTTTGTCCAAACACTTAACTCCACTGCACGACACAGGCGCCAGGCGCCGTTAGAATCGGGGCGTACCCTGCCCGGAATAGTACGCATGTTTTGGCTACTGGCACTGATCGCCTACCTGCTCGGCTCGCTGTCCTTTGCCATACTGTTGAGCCGCCTGGCTGGGATGCCCGACCCCCGCGACGCCGGCTCCGGCAATGCCGGCGCCACTAACATGCTGCGCCTGGCCGGCAAGCGCCTGGCCATTCTCACATTGTTCGGCGACTTGGCCAAAGGTTTACTGCCGGTGCTGTTTGCCAGGTTATGCGGCTTGCCGCTGCAAGCGCAGGCCTGGATTGGCCTGTGCGCGGTACTCGGGCACATGTTCCCGGTGTATTTTCGCTTTCGCGGTGGCAAAGGCGTGGCCACCGCCGCCGGCATGCTATTGGGCCTATACCCGCCGGCATTGCTCCTGGCCGTGGCCATCTGGCTATTGGCGTTCTACCTGCGCCGCACCAGCTCGCTGGCCGCGCTGCTGGCCATCCCTCTGACCCTGCCCTTACTGGCGTGGCAAGCGCCCCAGGCGCTGGTGCCAATGACCGTGCTCACCGCGCTGATCGTGTGGCGGCACCGGGCCAACCTGCGGGACCTGTTCGCCGGGCGCGAACGGCACTTCTAAACCCGGCCCCAGGCGTATCCAAGGCCCCAGGCCGAACCCGCCGCGTCTACCCGCCAGGGCGGCTATTCATACCGGCGGCAGCTGTTCCATGGGCCAACGCGCCTGCACGTGAATCCCCAGCCCTTCGCGCTGCCCCGCCATAAGGCGCTGGCAACCGGCATAGGCGATCATCGCGCCGTTATCGGTGCAAAACCGCGGGCGGGCATAGAACACGCTGCCCTCCAACGCCGCGGTCACCCCTTCCAGCGCGGTGCGCAGGGCTTGGTTGGCGCTGACGCCGCCGGCGATCACCAAGTGTTTCAAGCCGGTTTGCTTGAGCGCGCGCCGGCATTTGATGGCCAAGGTGTCGACCACCGCCTGCTGGAACGCCAACGCGATGTCACAGCGCGTCTGCTCACCGTTATCGCCAGCCGCCTGGCAGGCCTGCCAGGTATTGAGGGTAAAGGTTTTGAGGCCACTGAAGCTGAAGTCCAGGCCAGGGCGGTCGGTCATCGGCCGTGGAAACACAAAGCGCCCGGCCTCACCCTGTTCGGCCAAATGGGCGATTTCCGGCCCCCCCGGGTACGGCAGGCCCATCAGCTTGGCGGTTTTATCGAAGGCTTCACCGGCTGCGTCGTCCAGGCTTTCGCCGAGCAATTGGTATTGGCCAATGCCGTCGACCCGCACCAATTGGGTATGGCCACCCGATACCAATAGGGCGACGAACGGAAACCGCGGCGGTTGCGCTTCGAGCATCGGCGCCAACAGGTGGCCCTCCATGTGGTGCACACCCAACGCCGGAATACCCCAGGCAAACGCCAGCGCCTGTGCACAGCAAGCCCCTACCAACAGCGCACCCACCAGCCCAGGGCCGGCCGTGTAAGCTACCGCGTCGATATCGCCGGCCACACGGCCGGCGTCGCCCAAGACTTGGCGGATCAGCGGCAGCATGCGCTTGGCGTGATCACGCGAAGCGAGTTCCGGCACCACACCGCCGTAGACACGGTGCAGGTCGATCTGGCTGAATAATGCATCTGCCAACAGGCCGCGCTCACTGTCGTATAGCGCGACACCGGTTTCATCGCAGGATGTTTCCAAACCCAGTACTAGCATGGGGTGTGTGGCCTTGGCGCGCTTGGTGTCGAAGGCGCGCATGATAGTCGCCGCCCACCGCGCCGACCAGTGGTTTTCGATCAGAGGCTTTGCAAAGCCCTGGTTCTAAGGGTACTATTCGCAACCCTTAAAAACCGACGTATCCAGAGCGAGTCCGCCATGGGGTACGTTGCCCCGGAATGAATGAAGGTAGCTCTGGATGCCAGCCGTCAAAGTTAAAGAGAACGAACCCTTCGACGTAGCTCTGCGTCGTTTCAAGCGCTCCTGCGAAAAGGCCGGTGTACTGGCCGAAGTGCGTAGCCGCGAGTTTTACGAAAAGCCCACCTCTGAGCGCAAGCGCAAAGCCGCTGCCGCGGTGAAGCGTCACGCTAAGAAAGTCCAGCGCGAACAGCGCCGCGCCGTTCGCCTGTACTGATTACAGCCGCACGTCGCAAGCCTTTGCTTGGCCCGGCCCTCAAAAGCCGGGCCGTTGGCAATTGTGCCGAAAAAATACGACACTAGACCTATCGCCAGCCGCCGAACCTTTTTCTTCAGCTTTATTCGCCTCGCCCGATAATACTGCACCCGACAGCTCCACGCCTCGCTGCCTGAAGGAACCCCCATGGCCGGGCTGATTCCCCAAAGCTTCATTGATGACCTGCTCAACCGCACCGACATCGTCGACGTGGTCAGCGCGCGGGTGCAACTGAAGAAAACCGGCAAAAACTACGCGGCCTGCTGCCCGTTCCATAAGGAAAAAACCCCTTCGTTCACGGTCAGCCCCGACAAACAGTTCTATTACTGTTTTGGCTGCGGCGCTGGGGGCAACGCCTTAGGCTTCGTGATGGACCACGACAACCTGGAGTTTCCCCAGGCCGTCGAAGAATTGGCCAAGGCGGCGGGCATGGAAGTGCCGCGCGAAGAAAGCCTGCGCGGCAGCAAGCCCCGCCAGCCCGTCGATTCACCGCTGTACCCCTTGCTGGCCAACGCCGCCGACTTCTATCGCCAGGCGCTCAAAAGCCACCCGCAACGCCGCGCGGCGGTGGAGTACCTCAAGGGCCGTGGGCTGTCTGGCGAGGTTGCCCGCGATTTTGCCCTCGGCCTTGCACCGCCTGGCTGGGACAACCTGCTCAAGCACTTCGGCGCCGACAACCTACAGCAAAAAGTCATGATCGATGCCGGGCTGTTGATCGAGAACGCCGAAACCGGCAAGCGCTACGATCGGTTCCGCGACCGGGTGATCTTCCCCATCCGCGACAGCCGCGGGCGCGTGATCGCCTTTGGCGGGCGGGTGCTGGGCGACGACAAGCCCAAGTACCTGAATTCGCCGGAAACCCCGGTGTTTCACAAGGGCCAGGAACTATACGGCCTCTACGAGGCACGCAAACACAACCGCAACCTCGATGAAATCATCGTGGTCGAAGGCTACATGGATGTCATCGCCCTGGCCCAGCAGGGGCTGCGCAACGCCGTTGCCACCCTGGGCACCGCCACCAGCGAGGAGCACCTCAAGCGCCTTTTTCGCCTAGTGCCTAGCGTGCTGTTCTGCTTCGACGGCGACCAGGCTGGCCGCAACGCCGCCTGGCGGGCGCTGGAAGCCACGCTGCCGAGCCTGCAGGATGGGCGCAAGGCACGTTTTTTGTTCCTGCCTGAAGGCGAAGACCCGGATTCGCTGGTGCGGGCCGAGGGCCTGGATGCCTTCCGCGCACGCATCCATCAACATGCGCAGCCGCTGGCCGATTATTTCTTCCAGCAGCTCACGGCCGAGGCCGACCCGCGCTCCTTGGAAGGCAAGGCGCACATGGCCACGCTGGCGCGCCCGCTGATCGAGCGCGTTCCCGGTGCGAACCTCAAGGCACTGATGCTAGGCCGCCTGGCGGAAATCACCGGCCTTTCGCCCGGCGCCATGGACCGCTTGTCGCAAAACGCGGGGCCGACAGCGCCGGGGCCCGGGCCGGATTACGACGGTCACATCGACTTCCACGGGCCCGGCGATTACAGCCCGGCCTACGCCGACCCGGCCGGCCCTTCGCAACGCCATGGAAGCTGGCCGCGCGACGAGCAGGGCGGGAAAAAACAATGGGGCCGGGATGGCAGTAAGCCTTGGCAGCGCGGTAACCGCCGGCGCGAGTTCGAGCCACGTGCCCCGCGGCCGCCGGCGAGCGTCGAACCCCCGGTACTCAGCGCGCTGCGCAGCTTGCTGCACCACCCACAATTGGCCACAAAGGTAGAAGATGCCAGCCATTTTGCGGACGAAAACCAAGTTTATTCGCAGTTGCTGGTGGCGCTGCTCGAGGCCCTGCAGAAGAATCCTCGGCTACGCTCATTACAACTTATCGCACGTTGGCACGGCACCGACCAGGGCCGCCTGCTGACCGCATTGGCAGAAAAGGAGTGGTTGATCGATGCCGACAACCTTGAACAACAATTTTTCGACACCATAACCAGTTTGTCGGCGCGCCAACGTGAGCGCGCCCTCGAGCTGCTGCTCAACAAGGCCCGGCAGGGCCAGCAACTCAGTGCAGAGGAAAAAACCCATCTGCGCGACCTCTTGAACAGCAAGGCGAACGCACAAACCCCGACCTCAACTGGCGTGTGAGGTCACAGCTCAGGTATAATCCTCGGCTTGTTTTTTGCCCGCCAAGACCTAAGTGGATAGGGTGTTATGTCCGGAAAAGCGCAACAGCAATCTCGTATCAAAGAGTTGATCACCCGCGGTCGTGAGCAGGGCTACCTGACTTACGCGGAGGTCAACGACCACCTGCCTGAGGATATTTCAGATCCGGAGCAGGTGGAAGACATCATCCGCATGATCAACGACATGGGGATCAACGTATTCGAGAGTGCCCCGGATGCGGATGCCCTACTACTCGCCGAGGCCGATACCGACGAAGCCGCCGCCGAGGAAGCCGCCGCGGCCCTCGCCGCGGTGGAAACCGACATTGGCCGCACCACGGACCCAGTGCGCATGTACATGCGCGAAATGGGCACCGTGGAACTGCTGACTCGCGAAGGCGAAATCGAAATCGCCAAACGCATCGAGGAAGGCATCCGGGAAGTGATGGGCGCGATCGCGCACTTCCCTGGCACGGTCGATCACATCCTCGGCGAATACGACCGCGTGACCACCGAAGGTGGCCGCCTGTCCGACGTGCTCAGCGGCTACATTGACCCCGACGACGTCATCGCCGAGCCGGCCGACCCGCCACCTCCCGTCGACCCTAAAGCGGCCCCAGCCGCCGAAAAAGACGACGAAGACGAGGCCGAGGAAGCCAGTGACGACGAAGAAGAAACCGACAACGGCCCCGACCCGGAAATAGCCCGCCAACGCTTCGGCGCCGTGGCCGAGCAACTCGAGGTGACCCGCAAGGTCATCAAGAAGCATGGCCGCAACAGCAAGGAAGGTATGGCCGAGCTGCTGGGCCTGGCCGAGCTGTTCATGCCGATCAAGCTGGTGCCCAAGCAGTACGAAGCGCTGGTCGAGCAAGTGCGCGGTTCCCTGGACCGAGTGCGTGCCCAGGAACGCGCGATCATGCAACTGTGTGTGCGGGATGCCCGCATGCCCCGTGCTGACTTCCTGCGCTCGTTCCCTGGCAACGAAGTCGACACCGGCTGGGCCGAGGCCCTGGCCAATGGCAAGGCCAAATACGCCGAAGCCATCGCTCGGCTGCAAGCCGACATCCGCCGCTGCCAGGAAAAACTTGCGGCCCTGCAGCAGGAAACCGGCCTGTCGATCGCCGAGATCAAGGACATCAACCGGCGCATGTCCATCGGTGAGGCCAAGGCCCGCCGTGCCAAGAAGGAAATGGTCGAGGCCAACCTTCGCCTGGTGATTTCCATCGCCAAAAAGTACACCAACCGTGGCTTGCAGTTCCTCGACTTGATCCAGGAAGGCAACATCGGCCTGATGAAGGCGGTGGACAAGTTCGAATACCGGCGCGGCTACAAGTTCTCGACCTACGCAACCTGGTGGATTCGCCAAGCGATCACTCGCTCGATCGCCGACCAGGCACGCACCATCCGCATTCCGGTGCACATGATCGAAACGATCAACAAGCTCAACCGCATTTCCCGGCAGATGCTTCAGGAAATGGGCCGCGAGCCGACGCCGGAAGAGCTGGGTGAGCGCATGGAGATGCCAGAGGACAAGATCCGCAAGGTGCTGAAGATCGCCAAGGAGCCGATCTCCATGGAAACCCCGATCGGCGACGACGAAGACTCCCACTTGGGTGACTTCATCGAAGACTCCACCATGCAGTCTCCGATCGACGTGGCCACCGTCGAAAGCCTCAAGGAAGCGACCCGCGAAGTGCTTTCGGGCCTCACCGCACGCGAAGCCAAGGTGCTGCGCATGCGTTTCGGGATCGACATGAACACCGACCACACCCTCGAGGAAGTGGGCAAGCAGTTCGACGTGACCCGTGAGCGTATCCGCCAGATCGAAGCCAAGGCACTGCGCAAGCTGCGCCACCCCACCCGCAGCGAACACCTGCGCTCGTTCCTCGACGAGTAACCCAGGCCAGCCCCTCCCCGCCCGGGGAGGGGTGTTCGTTTCGCCTCCCCTAAAGCTTCCGCCGGCACCTCAGCGCGCATGCGGATAATCTCAGTGCCTCCTGCCCCATCCTGCACAGCCCCAGCTATCGCCGCGAAAGCGTTCGAAACCGCTTCGTGCAACCTCCTGTTACGCCTTTTTAAGATGGCGTAGCAAGCCAACCGTCGTTATAATCCGCGGCCAGTCAGGGCCTATAGCTCAGTTGGTTAGAGCAGAGGACTCATAATCCTTTGGTCCACGGTTCGAGTCCGTGTGGGCCCACCAACTCCAAAGCCGCGCATTGCGCGGCTTTCGTGTTTCTGGGTGGTTCCTCACAATTACAGTCCTATGGTCCAAAGGTACAAAATCGGTGCAGTGCTGGTGCGCCAGTACACCTTTGGAGTCCGCTCAGATGGCAACACTAGTCAAAACTCCTTGCGGCACTTGGAAGGCTTTGATCCGAAAACCGGATGGCCAACAGTAGCCAAAACCTTTCTTACCAAGCGTGATGCGGAGGACTGGTCGCGACGTACCGAAGACGAAATGGTCAGAGGTGTGTATATCCAGCGCAGCGGATCTGAACGGCTGACACTCGAAAATGCCCTGCGGCGGTATATACGTGAAGTCCGCCCGACCAAAAAGCCCACCACGCATAGGGCCGGGGCGACCAAAGCTCAGCAATTGACCAAGCACCTGGGTAGGTACTCTCTGGCCGCCCTGTCGTCTGAGGTGATTGCGAACTATCGCGATACCCGCCTGGGCTCACTGACCAACCGCGGCCAACCCACGAGCAACAAGCCATCCTGCAGTCCACGTTTCACCGCTGATATATCACTTCAGCACCAGCACCCCCCGCCCCATTCCGAAAAACTCTATCTCAACCCGCGCGCCCGCTGGTGCCCAGTAAAGCCCGGTCCAACTGCCGGTTGCCACCAGATCTCCGGCACGTAATGGATTGCCCTGCCCGGCTGCATGTCGGGCGAGCCATGGCAGGGAGTTCAACGGGTCGCCAAACGGATGGCTGGCGCTGCCGCTGAATTTCGTTTCGCCGTTCACCCTTAACTCGACGCGTTGCTGCGTCCAGTCAAGTCGCTGCTCAAACGTCCGTGGCGCGCCGAGAATCAATGCGCGATTGAGCTGCTGGTCGGCCAGGCGCAGCAGCGGCGCGGCCTGATCACCCGACAGCCAGCGTGTATCGCAAAGCTCGATACCCGGCATCCACGAATCGATGGCCGCATACGCCTCGACCAGATCGGCGTGCCCATCCAAGTCGCGGGACAAGCGCACGATTACCTCGCCTTCGATGCCGAAGCCAAAGCAATAACCCGGCGGGACCTGCCACCCCGATAGTTGCACTGCGCCGGCCGGCACCGCCGCAGCGCTGATTAACCCGCCCGGCGCGCCCCCCAGCTTCCAGGCGCGCGGCGGCGCGCTGTCAAACCAGCCAATGGCGTCGGCTACCTGACGCTGCACCTGATACGCCTCGGCTTCGCTGGCCAGGTTCAGGTCTGGCAAGGCTTGCTGACGCCCCTCACGCCAGCTGCGGATCAAGCTGGATGCCACTTGTTGTACGGCGCTCACAGCGGCAGCTCGGTCTTGCGCCGACGAATCTGCGCGGGTGCCGGACGCTCGCACGGCAGGAATTGACCTCGGCCAACCGCGCCGCGCGGCTCTCCATCCCAGACTACCTCGCCACGGGACAAGGTCATCGCGGGCCAGGCGCTCAGTTGCATGCCTGCGTAAGGCGTGTAGTCGACGTTGTGGTGCAGCATCTCGTTGCTGATGGGCACGGCATGCCCTTCGTCCCAAATCACCAGGTCGGCGTCGGCACCAATCGCGATGCTGCCTTTGCGTGGGTACAGTCCGTACATCTTGGCGGCATTGGTGGATGTCAGCGCCACAAAGCTTTGCGGGGTAATGCGCCCGGTGCGCACGCCTTCGGACCAGAGCAAGGCCATGCGGGTTTCGACCCCGGGAATGCCGTTGGCAATCTGATCAAACGAAACCTCTTCGCCGTGGGCCTTTTTGCCGTCCGGGCCATCGAAGCGAAACGGGGCGTGATCCGAGGAAAAAATCTCAAACGAACCGTTTTCCAGCCCATCCCAGATCACTTGCTGATTGGCGGCGTCACGCGGCGGCGGGCTGCAGATGCATTTGGCACCCTCAAAACTGTCATCACAGCCCAGCGAGTCGGCGGTCAAAAACAGGTACTGGGGACACGTTTCGGCATAGACCTTCAAGCCGTGGCTCTGGGCCCAGCGGATCTGCTCGACGGCCTCCCGGCCTGACACATGCACGATCAGGATGGGCACGTCCACCAGCTCGGCAAAGGCGATGGCTCGGTGGGTCGCTTCACGCTCTACCAGCATTGGCCTTGAGCTGGCGTGGTAACGCGGCGCGCTCAGCCCGGCGGCGAGCAGACGCTCGGTAAGCCAGGCGATGCAGTCACTGTTCTCGGCGTGGAGCATCACCATGGCACCCTCGCGACGGGCAACCGACAAGGTTTCGAGGATCTCCCGATCACCCAGCTTGAGCGCATCGTAGGTCATGTAGATCTTGAACGAGGTGTAGCCTTCGGCGATCAACGCCGGCAACTCGTCACGCAGCACCTGTGGCGTGGGGTCGGTGACGATCAGGTGGAAGGCATAGTCGATCACCGGCTTGTTACCTGCCCGCTGATGGTAATCGTCGACCGCAGCGCGCAGGCCTTCACCTTTCTGCTGGCAGGCAAACGGGATGACCGTGGTGGTGCCCCCACAGGCTGCCGAGACAGTGCCACTGAAAAAGTCATCCGCCATCACCGAGCCGTCGCCCGTCGGCTGGTCTAGGTGTACGTGGCTGTCGATACCGCCTGGGGTGACATGGCGGCCGGCCGCATCGATTTCCTGGTGGCCTCGCGGCAGGTCCAGGCCAAGGGCGGCGATGCGCCCGTCACGAATGCCGATGTCGCTGGTGAACATGTCCGCAGCGGTGACCACGCGGGCGTTGCGGATGACCGTATCGAAAGTTTGCATATCAGGCCTCTTCAACCAGTAACCGACCCCAGCCGGCTAGGCCGCGCGCGTCTACGCCGGTGATTTTCAACATATCCCAGACCACCGTGGTCACGGTGTCAAACACTGGCACGCCATGCAGGCGCTCCCAGTGCTCGGCGCGGTGCGCGGCGTGCAGGTTGGTGCAAAAGGTGCTGATGGCCTGGACTCCGGCCGCCGCCACTTTACTCACCTGGAGGTCCAGGGTGGCCTCGCTCACCTCGGCGAACGAGAAATTGTCCTGTAATGAGAGGTGGCTCTCGCAGGACGCGTCAATTCCCAGCGCTGCGTAATTGGCGATGATCTTCGCCTGCACATCCGCCAGGTACGGCGACACCAGCCCCAGGCGCTGGATACCGAAGGCCTGCAAGGCGCGGTTCAGGGCCAAGACCGAGGTGGTGGCCGGCACGCCGGTCGCGTCGTTGATGGCCGCACATAAATCGATATCGGCGTCAAAGCCCAGCCACCCGGCCGACGTTCCGCTCCAGCCGATCACATCCACATGGGCATCGGCCAGCAAGCGCGCCGCCTCAAGAATCCGCTCGCGCTGAAACTGCCCTAGCGCATCGGCGCTGAGGGCAATCTGGGTGACGCTGAAGCGCGAAAAATGCACGCTGACTTCCGGCAGGCCGGCAACCAGCGCCTGGGTCAGCGGTTCTAGCGCGGTGTTGGAAGAAGGCGTCAATACGCCTAGGCGAATACGACGGGTCATGCAGGTACTCCACTGTCAAAACTCGAAGAGGGATAGGCGCGCAAGGGATTGGGGCAGCGTTGCCAGAGGGCGCGGCACACGCTGGCGGCTTCGGCGCGCACCTGCGCCTCGTCCACCCGCGTCGAGCGGCCCTGCTCGATCACTATCTGGCCGTTGACGATGACCGTTTCGACATCGGCGCCGGTAGCGTTGTGCACCAGGCTGCCGAGGGCGTCGATGCACGGGGTGAGGTGCAACTGGCGATAGTCCAGAATCGCCAGGTCGGCCAGTTGTCCGACCTTCAGGCTGCCCAGCCGGTCGCCCCAGCCCAGCGCGGCGGCGCCGTTTGCCGTGGCCATGCGCAGCACATCGGCGGGCTGCCAGTCATCGGCGACCTTACCCGCCTGGAGCCGACCGACCGCCAGAGCCCAGCGCATGACTTCGATCATGTCGCCGTGCATGGTGTCGGTCGCCAGGCACATCGCAGCGCCAGCTTCGAGCAGCTTGCGGGTGGGCGCGGTGCGCCCGGACATCGCATTGCCCAACGGAATATGCACCACGTGAGCACCCGAACGGCCGATGCGCGCGATGTCGTCGTCGCTGACATGGATACAGTGGCCGGCCAGCAGACGCGCATTGAGCATGCCCTGCTCGTCGAGCAACTGCACCGGAGTACGGCCATACTTCGCTTGCACCCAGTCCAGTTCATCCTGGCTCTGGGCGAGATGGGTGCTGATTTGCAAACCCAGCCGATGCGCCAACGCGTTGATCTGGCGCAGGAAATCCACCGAACAGGTGTCCGGCGCGTGCGCGGTCAGGTGCGCTTGGATACGCCCTTCGGCCTGCCCCGCCCAGCGCTGCACAAAGGTTTCGGCGCGTTCGAGCTGGCGTTCTCCGCGCTGACGATCAAAGCGCCGATCACCTTGCAGCACCGAGGCGAAATCGACATCGGCCAGGCGCTGGCTGGCGAACAGCCGCACACCGGTTTCGGCCATACCCGCCACGGTATCTTCGGCATGCACAAAGCTGTCTACCAACGTCGTGCAACCGGCTCGCAAGGCCTCCAGAGCGCCGAGCCGCGACAGCGCCAAGGCTTCTTGCGGGTCCAGCCAGGAAGCCTGGGGCAACCCGGGCGTATAAGACGGCGCGAAACCGCAGTCGGGCGC
The DNA here is from genome assembly GCF_014694385.1 of Pseudomonas typographi. Classification (GTDB taxonomy): domain Bacteria; phylum Pseudomonadota; class Gammaproteobacteria; order Pseudomonadales; family Pseudomonadaceae; genus Aquipseudomonas; species Aquipseudomonas typographi. The sequence continues at coordinate 44,901 of NZ_JAAOCA010000001.1, forward strand.
CACGCCCCGCACGAAGTTCAGCCCGGCGTGGTAGTGCGTATTGATGAAGCCCGGCACGATCACTCGGCCCGGCAGATGCAAATGACGGGTCGCAGGCGGCGCTGCGCCGGTGTCCGCGCCTAGGTAAGCGATGCACTGTCCGACGATACCCAGCCTGGCCGGGCGCGCTACGCCGTCGATTGGGTCCAAGGCCAGGGCACCGGTGATCAGCAGGTCAAAAGCGCGCTGGTTCATGCGGCCATCCACCCACCGTCGACCATCAAGGTGGTGCCGGTGATAAAGCTGGCGTCGGGGCTGGCCAGAAACACTACGGCTTTGGCTATATCGTCGGGGAGCCCGAGCCGAGGCCAGGGGGTGCGCCGTATCGCACGCTCCATCACCACCGGGTCGAGGGCGCGGCCGCCAGCCCCGGTCTGCACCTTGCCCGGGGCGACAGCGTTACAGATGATCTGCTGCTCGGCGTAATCGCAGGCCAACTGCCGGGTCAGATAATCAATGGCCGCCTTGCTTACACCATAGGCGAGGTCTTGCGGCGCCGCGATCATGCCGTGCTGGGACGACAGGTTGATGATGCGCCCACGCGCTTCGTCCAGGGGCGCTTGCCGGACCATTTGCCGGACCGCCGCGCGACAGCAGCGATACACCCCGCTCAGGTTGACATCGAGTACCCGGTGCCAGTCGACCTCCTCCAGTTCGAGCAACGGCCGCGCGTGGCGGATGCAGGCGTTGTTGACCAATACATCCAAGCGTCCGAAGCGCGCGGCGGTGGTCTCGATCAAGTCGTCGACCTGGGCCGTGTCGGCCACATCTGTCTGCACGAAATAAGCCTGCTGACCTGCCTGGGTAATCAGCTCGGCGGTAGGCTGGCCGCCTTCGATCACCTCGCTGGTGACATCGGCGACCACCACGACGGCACCCTGAGCCGCCAATTGACGGGCGATGGCGCGCCCGATGCCAGAGGCGGCGCCAGTGACGATACATACCTTGCCGGCCATCTTCAGTCCTGACGCTGCAAACGCTGGATTCATTGCTGCACCTTTTGTTCGATGCCCGCAGTGCACGCGAGCCAGTGGTGAAAATCGTGGTCGGCCGCGGCCAGGTCGAAGCGCGGCACGAAGCCCGTGTCGTCGCGCAGGCGCTGGATATTCATGCTGGCGCGGTCGTAATCGGCGTACATGTCGATGCTGGCGGCTTCGCCAGGCGCTGCCAGCCGCCAGCGGAAACCGGGGTGGCGCGCTTCAAGCCGCTCGCACCACTGGCCCAGTCGCCACTCGAAACCGGCCGCCAGGTTGTAGATCGGGAAGTTCCAGTGCTCATGTTCCAACAGGCAGGCGATAGCCTGCGCGGCGTCGCGCACGTAAAGCCAATCGCGCTGGCTATCGCCGGGCAGCACAGCGGTACCGCCTCGACGGGCCGCTTCAAGCAACTGCAACGGCGCGCTGAGCGTGTCGCGCAAACCACTGTCGGCTTCCCATGGGCCGAAGCAGGTGCCCAGCCTGCCGATCGCCAGCGCCAGGCCGCACAGACTCGCCAACCGCAGCGCCGCTTCTTCGGCCGCGCGCTTGGACATGCCGTACAGCCCTTCAGGCGCCAGTGGCGAGTTGGCCTCATCGAGCATGGCCGGCTCACGCCCGGTGGCCCCATAGACCGAACCGGAGCTGATATGCAGCAGCCGGGACACGCCACAATCGGCTGCCGTGCCGATGGCCGCCAGAACGCCGCCTACGTTTACGTCAAAGATCGCCTGGGGCGTCAGGCGCTCACGGCGCGCATCCGCCGTAATGGCCGCCAGGGTGACCACTCGCTGCGGCCTCGACTCGCTCATCACTCGGCGCAGCGCCGTGGCGTTGCGTACGTCCCCCTGCTCCTCGCTGAAGCGGCCTGGCAACGCGGCGAATATCGCCAAAGCCGCAGGGGGGATGGGGCTGATGTCGAAGCCCACTACATCCTCGCCCTTTGCCAACAGAAGCTCGGCCAGCGCCAGCCCGACAAAGCCACTACAGCCGGTGATCAGGGTTTTCATATCAGATCGCTTCCCCTACCGGCTCCGGGCGCAGCAGCGACAGGATGTGCCGTTTGTAGTCGTTGAAGACCTTGCTGGTAGGATCGCGCGGGCGCTCCAGATCAATCGGCAGCAGCTCGCGGATGCGGCCCGGCCTCGCCGACATCACCGCCACGTGGGTGCCCAGGGCGAGAGACTCGTCGATGCCGTGGGTGACGAAGACGATGGTGCTCTGGCTTTCGCGCCAGATACGAATCAACTCGGCGTGCATGTCCATCTTGGTCTGCTCGTCCAGCGCGCCGAAGGGTTCATCCATCAGGATCACTTCGGGGTTCATCAGCAGCGCCCGAGCGATACCCACCCGTTGGTTCATGCCACCTGAAAGCTCGCTGGGAAAGTGATTTTCGAAACCTTTGAGGCCGACCATTTCGATGAACTTATGCGCCTTTTCGCGGCGGATATCCTTGCCCACTCCGCGCATTTTCAGGTGGAACGCAACGTTCTCCCACACCGGTAGCCAGGGCATCAAATTGGCCTGCTGGAACACCACCCCCCGGTCAGCGCCGGGCGCGGTCACTGGTTGACCGCCAACCGTCACCGCGCCCTCGGTGGGATGATCGAAACCGGCAATCATATTCAGCAAGGTTGACTTGCCGCAGCCACTGGGGCCCAGCAGGCAAAGAAATTCATTGCGCGCGACGGTCAGGCTGACATTGTCCAGGGCACGGATGCCGTTAGGCCGCTTGGGGTCATCAAATATCCGGGAAACACGGTCGATGGTAATCAGCGCCATGGTTCAACCCTCCTTCTGCAAAGTGGAACCGCGCTGCCAGCGCAGAAGATAAGCGCCCACGCGCTTGATCACGTAGTCGCTGAGAAAACCCAACAGACCGATGCTCACCATGGAGGCGATGACGATGTCGTAGCGCAGAAAGTAATAAGAATCCCACAGCACGTAACCCACGCCACTTTTGACCGCGACCATTTCTGCGGTCACCGTGAGCATCCAGGCTGAACCAATGGCGATTCGCAGGCCGGAAAAGATGCTCGGCAGCGCGGCCGGGAAAACGATGTAGCGCAGCAGCTTGCTCGGTGTGCCGCCGGTCATGGCGCCAGCGCGCAGCAGGTTTCGATCACAGTTTTTGACGCCGTGGATGGTGCTGAGCAGCACCGGGAAAAACGAGCCCATGAATACCAGGAAGATGGCTGGCTTATCGGCGATGCCAAACCAGATGATCGCCAGTGGGATCCACGACACCGGGGGCACCGGGCGCAGTATTTGCAGCACGGGCTCGAAGAGGTTTTCCACCGTACGCGACCAGCCGATGGCCATGCCTGCGCCAATCCCCAGCACCGCTGCCAAGGCAAACCCGGAGAACACCCTAAACGAACTCGCTGCCACATCGAACAACCAGTGCCCGCTGTAGCTCTGGGTATTGCCGTCGGTGGCAAAGACCCAATCGGCCCATGCGATCAATACTTGGGACGGCGCGGGCAGCAATGCCCGGGGCAAGATCCCTGAGCGGGAGAATACCTCCCAACCTACGATCAGCAGCACCGGGACGATGCCGCGTTCGATACTCTTGTAGAGCCGCCACATCATGGACGGGCCCTGCTTGCGCCCGGCCTCGTGAACTTTCATGGCAGTGCTCTTCATCTCAATACCCCAGCTCGGTCTTCGACTTACCTGTAACGGTTTCCAGGAAGCTGTAGTCCATGTTTTTTTCCACCGCATCGCTGACATCGGTGCTGGTGTACTTGAGGTCACGCATCATTTGCGCGATAGCCACCGCCGAAGCGCGGTGCATGTCGTAATCGGGGTACAGGTTCTCGACGGCGCCGGTGGCGATTGCCTTATCCAGCCCGGTGACTTTCTGGATCGTGTCGATGAACAAGGGTTTGTCGCTGGCCATCAGGTCGTTAACCTTGACGATGGCACGTACCGTTTCTTCCACACCCTTGCGATTGTCTTCGATGACGTCCGAGCGGGTGACTATGAGGTTGGTCAACTTGCCAGCCGCCTGGTCATAGGGAAAATCGAAGAATTTGGCGGCTTTGACTTCACGGATCTGGGTGGCGAAGGGCTCTACCGACGTGATCAACTCCACTTCTCCACGTCGCAGTGCCTGCACATGGTCGGAGGGGTTGGGGATGTTGATGAACTGCACATCCTTGTTGATATCGATGCCATGCTTGAGGAAAGCCCCACGCATATGGATGTCCTGAGCATTGCCACGGGAGGCGGCCACCCTGAACGGCTTGCCCTCGGCTTTGTATTGGCCGATGAGTTTTTTCAGGCCTTCCCAGTCACCTGCCTGAACGGGTAGATCGTTACCGACCAGAATCTGCGAACCCCCGTTGATCTGGCCGGAGATCGCGACCACATCGAACCCCTTATCCAAGGCAGTGGCGTAGTGCAGGTAAGTCACCTGGGCAACGTCGATGCTTTTTGACAGCAGCGCGGTGAGCACATCATTGCCAGTGTTAAAAGCAATGGCTTCCAGCTTTACGCCTGTGGCGTTCTGCGGGGTCAGCGACAACGGCGTGCAATGGGCGCATTTGGCGTAGCCCAGTTTCACCGGCTTTGCCTCGTCGGCATGGGCCATGGTCATGATACCGAGGCTCAACAGCAGTGCCGAAGCAGCGCGTTTGAGTACGTTTACAGACGAGCAAGTCACTGGCATCGGGCTTCTCCAATTGTCACTAAAGGCTAAGGCTTTGTCACAAACTGTTTGCAACCGTTGTGCCATGTTTAGTGCCCCCGCGCATTGACACGGCGTTCATAAGGCGATGAACCGCGCTCACCCCCAGCTGCTAACGCTCGGCGCCTTACGCCAGGTGAATCGCCAGGCTGCCCAGGGATGCACTCCCACAGCTTCGCAACTGCGCAATGAAAGTGCAGCGCATCAAATAGTGACCACCGAAGGTGCAGCCTTGGACAATTCAGATTCACTTTGTGACAATAGGATCAACAACTGTAGTAAGTAGCGAGGACTGCCTACGTGCTGACTGAAGAAACCCCGACTTCTCGCCCACGCAAGGTCCGCACCAGGGACCAGATACTGGGCGCCAGTGACAAGCGTGACGGCATTTATGAACGCATCCTCAACGCAGTGATGGAACATCGACTCATCCCGGGTACCAAGCTGGTAGAAGAGAAGCTTGCGGGCGTTTTCCAAGTAAACCGCACGCGTATTCGCGAAGTGTTGGCGCGCCTGGCCTATGAAGGCATTGTCACGACCATCCCCAATCGCGGAGCCTTTATCGCCAGCCCTTCGGTGGAGGAAGCGCGGCTTATTTTCCAAGCACGGCGAATCCTCGAGCCGGCGTTGATCCGCAGCCTTGTTGCCAAGGCAGACGGTGAGCAGTTCCAGCGGCTGCATGCGCACGTAGCCCAAGAACGCGCCGCACGGGAAGCCGCAGACACGCGCGCGGTCATACGCCTCTCCGGAGAATTCCACCTGCTGATCGCGCAGATGGTCGATAGCCCGCCACTGATCAAGCTGATGCGTGAGCTGTCGTTACTGACCTGCCTGATCATCCTGCTGTATGACTCGCCCAACGTACCCGCCTGCCCTAATCACGAACACACCGAGGTCATCCAGGCCATGGAACAGGGGCAGGTAGACGAAGCGGTGCGCTTGATGCTCGGTCACCTGGATCATATTGAAGCGACCCTGGATCTCTCGTTGGAAGAAGACACTGAAGTGGACCTGGAACACATCTTCGGCTGAAACCGGCCGCAACCTCATCCTTTACAGCAACCTGCCCGCCAGGAATCGCCATGAGACTGCTGATCATCAACCCGAATATCTCGCAAAGCGTCACCGACCTCATCGAAGCCGAGGCTCGACGCACTGTGGCGCCTGATACGCAGATCTTGATGGCCACTGCCCAGAACGGCGTCGCCTACATCGAGACGCGGTTCGAAGCATTACTTGGCGGGCACGCGGCGGCCGTTATTGCGGGTGAACAACTGGGCAACTATGATGCGGTGATCGTCGCCGCGTTCGGCGACCCGGGCTTGCTGGCGCTCAAGGAGGTGCTGGATGTGCCGGTGGTGGGCCTGACCGAGGCCGCGCTGATGACGGCTGCACAACTGGGCCAGCGCATTTCCATCATCGCCATTTCTCATCGAATCACCAGTTGGTATCGCGAGTGCGTGGAGCAAAATGGCCTGCTCGGTCGTCTCGCCAGCATCCGGCATCTAGATCGCCCGTTACGCGACGCTGGCAGCGTGCAGCAGGACCATGCCCAACGGCTACTGGAGTTAAGCCAGCTGGCGATACGGGAGGACGGCGCCGACGTGCTGATTCTCGCCGGTGCGCCGCTGGCCGGCCTGGCTCGTGGCCTGGCGGGCCAGTTGCCGGTACCGGTGGTGGACGGGGTGTCCTGCGCAGTGGCGCAGGCTCAGTTGCTGCACCGGTTGCAAGCTGGCCTGGCACGCGAAGGCAGCTTCGCGCGGCCCCCGGCGAAACCGAACCAAGGACTGCCGGCTGGCTTGCAGGCCCTGTTGACGCAGGCGTGAGGCGATTCAACCCAGCAGCATGGGCGCCTCGAGGCACAGCCCCAGCGAACGCTTCATGGCTGCCGCTGCGTGCAATACGCGCGCATCCTCATAACGCGCAGCCACCACCTGCATCCCTATGGGCAGCCCGCTGCGGCCGACACCGCAAGGCAATGACAAGGCGGGCACCGCACATGTTGAATATCGGCGTGTACCCCGCATGGCCCCGAGGGCCCGCAGGCTGCCCGCCGAACGTCGCGGGGCCGAGCTGATCCGCCAGCTACGCCTCCCCAGGCGCACTAGGGCACAGCAGCAGGTCGTAGTCGCCGAAAAAACCGGCCAGCGTACTCGAGAGCTCATTGCGCAACTGCAGCAACTGGGCGGTGACTACGCCTGGAATCGTCAAGCCGGTTTGTACCTGGGCACGGTGTAGAAGCTCAGACTTGATCAAACGAAATTGGACTATCTTTTCGATCGAATTCAGCAGAAGTGCCAAAATGGGTCAAACCATGAAGCGTTTATGCCGTTGTAGACCATAGAGCCCGTTAGCGAGCTAAGTTACAGGGCACTCGGGGAGCGAAATCAGTACATCTACAGTACAATGCCCAGCTTAAGCAACCTTCTCAAAACTACGCTCAACACCTCGTACTACGGGGCCTACAGCTATGCCGACCTACATTCACCTACGAACGAATTCTCTAGGCATAGCACGTCGCCTAGCAACTCATAATCCTTTGGTCCACGGTTCGAGTCCGTGTGGGCCCACCAACTCCAAAGCCGCGCATTGCGCGGCTTTCGTGTTTCTGGGTGGTTCTTCACAATTACAATCCTATGGTCCAAAGGTACAAAATCGGTACAGTGCTGGTGCGCCAGTACACCTTTGGAGTCCTTCAGATCGCCACAATCGTTAAAACCCCTGCCGGCACCTGGAGGGCCGCCATCCGCAAAACCGGATGGCCTACGAACGCCAAACCTTCCGCACCAAACGCGACGCCGAGGATTGGTCACGGCGTACCGAAGATGAAATGGTGCGCGGTGTGTATATCCAACGCAGCGGGTCTGACCGACTGACGCTCGAAAGTGCCTGCAGCGATATCTGCGCGAAGTCAGCCCGACTAAAAATCTCCCCATGCAGAAGGCTGAGGCGACCAAGGCTCAGCAATTGATTCAGCACTTGGGGAATACCCCCTCGCCGCCCTATCGTCCGAAGTTATTGCCAATTATCGCGATACCCGTTGTGGTTCACAAACTGCTTGAGCAATGAGTTCGATGCGTGCACCAGCCGACAATAGCTCCTTGACCACAACCGTAGCCCGACAGGGATACGGTTCATCAAAAAACTCTGCATACACCTTGTTCATCGCCGCAGCATCGCTTCGTTCAACAAGGAATACCTGGACCTGCACGACATTGGCTAGGCTGCCGCCTGCCGCTTGCATCGCCTGGCGCAGGTTGCTCAATGCCTGGCGTGTCTGCTGCTCAATATCCCCGTCGACGAACATGCCGCTGGAAGGGTCCTTGGAAATGTGCGCCGTGAATATCTGGTGGCCGGCACGCACAGTGCCGTTCAGCGGTGCCGCGGACCGGGCGATACCCGTATCAATGACTTCAAGCATGCGAATTCCTCAACAAGGGAGTGGGTCAAGCTGGGTGATGAACTTGGTGTTCAGGTAGCCTGCAAAGGTTTCGCTACCACCTTCGCTGCCATGGCCGCTGTCATTGATGCCGCCGAAGGGCGTTTCCGGCAGCGCCAGGCCAAAATGGTTGACGCTGACCATGCCCGCGCCCAGCGCACGGGCGGCATGGTGCGTGCGGGCCGCGTCGCGGCTGAACACGTAGGCGGCCAGGCCGTACGGCAGAGCGTTGGCCTGCTCGATGGCATCGTTGAACCGTTTGAACGGCGCCACCACTGCCAGCGGCCCGAATGGTTCTTCATGCAGCAGGCGGCAATGGGCGGGGGCGTCGTGCACCACCGTTGGTGCGAAGAAATGCCCCTGGCGACCCAAGCGCTCGCCACCACAGGCCAGGGTGGCGCCACATTGGCGGGCATCGTCCACCAGGCTCTGCATGGCCTCCACGCGTCGGCCGTGGCACAAGGGCCCCATCTGCACGCCTTCGTCCAGGCCGTGACCGATACGCGCCGCGGCGATAGCCGGGACAAAACGCTCCAGGAACCGCTCATACACACCGCACTGCACAAAGAAGCGGCTGGGCGACACGCACACCTGCCCGGCATTGCGCAGCTTGTTGGCCGCCAGGGCGTCGGCGGTGGCCTCGACATCGGCGTCGTCGAACACCAGCACCGGCGCGTGCCCACCCAGTTCCAGGGTGCTGCGCTTGAGGTGCTGACCGGCCAAGGCAGCGATCTGCCGCCCTACCGGCACGGAGCCAGTGAACGACACCTTGCTGACCCGCGGGTCGCCGATCAGCGTACGGGAAATGTGCGCCGGCTCGCCCCACACTAGGTTCAGGCAACCATCGGGCAGCCCGGCCTCCTGCAGCAGCCGGGCGATGGCCATCACCGCCGATGGCGTATCTTCCGGGCCCTTGAGGATCAGGGTGCAGCCGGCCCCCAGGGCCGCGCAGACCTTGCGCAAGGCCTGGCTGAACGGGAAGTTCCAAGGTGTGAACGCTGCGCATACCCCCACCGGTTCCAGCACCACGCTTTGCTGCACGCGCAGATCACGGGCGGGGATCACCCGGCCATACAGGCGGCGGCACTCCTCAGCGTGCCATTGAGCATGTTCGGCGGCAAAGCGCACTTCGCCCAGGGCCTCGGCCAAGGGCTTGCCCTGATCCAAGGTCAGGTGCCGGGCGATGGTCTCGGCCTGTTCGCCGATCAGGACGGCGAAACGCTGCAGAGTCTGCGCGCGCACCATGGGTGAGCTCAGGCGCCAGCTGCCAAAGGCGCGGTAGGCGGCAGCCAGGGCCGCCTCTAGGTCACGGTCGTCGGCGTGGGGCAGTTCGCCCAACTGCGCGCCGGTACCGGGGTCGTATACCGGCTGCCCGGCACGGCCGTCGTGCAACCACTGGCCGTCAATGAACAGCGCCAGCGGCGGATAGGCAGGGGCATTCATCACATCTGCACTCCCTGTTCAGCACGGGCCCACACCAGCGTATCGTCCAGGGCGCGTTCGATGCGGGCGAACAGGTCGTCGATCTGCGCCTCGTCGATGATCAGCGCCGGGCACAGGCTCAACGTGTCACCCAGGCCGCGAGTGATTACGCCATGGGCCTGGGCGCGACGGCCGGCGTAGGCCGCCGCCGAATGCTGCGGGCTGAAGGGCTCGCGCGTAGCGTTGTTGCGCACGAACTCCAGGCCGCCCACCAGCCCCACGCCACGGGCTTCGCCGATCAACGGGTGCTCGCCCAGGCGTTGCAGGCCGGCCTGGAAACGCGGCGCCACGCGGCGCACATGACCGAGGATGTCGCGCTCCTGATAGATCTTCTGTGTCTCCAGCGCCACGGCCGCCGCCACCGGGTGGCCGCCATAGGTGAAACCATGGGAGAAGCTGCCGATTTTCTCGCTCTGTGCGCGAATCGCCTGGTCGATGCGCTCGTTGATCATCAGCGCCGAGATCGGCATATAGGCCGCTGACAGTTGTTTGGCCAGGCTGATCATGTCCGGCTTGAGGTCGTAGGTCTGGCTGCCGAACATGTTGCCGGTGCGGGCGAAGCCGCAAATCACTTCGTCCACCACGAATAGAATGCCATGGCGATGCAGCAGCGCCTGGACCTTCTCGAAATAACCCGCCGGCGGCAGGATCACGCCGCCGGACACCATCACCGGTTCGGCGAAGAACGCAGCAATGGTCTCGGGCCCTTCGCGCTCGATTAGCGCTGCCAGGTTGCCCACGCAGCGATCGACGAACTGCGCTTCGCTCTCGCCGGGCAGGGCGTTGCGGTAGTAGTGCGGGCAATCGGTGTGCAGGATGTTGGCGATGGGCAGGTCGAAGTCGCGGTGGTTGTTGGGCAGGCCGGTGAGACTGGCCGAGGCCACGGTGACGCCGTGGTAGCCACGCTGGCGGGCAATGATCTTCTTCTTCTGCGGTTGGCCGATGGCGTTGTGGTAATACCAGGCCAGTTTGATGGCGGTGTCGTTGGCTTCGGAGCCGGAGTTGGCGAAGAACACCTTGCTCATGGGCACCGGCGCCATGGCCAGCAGCCGTTCGGCCAGTTGAATGGACGGTTCGGTCGATTTGTGCGCGAAGCCGTGATAGAAGGGCATGCGCTTGAGCTGGGCGTAGGCCGCCTCGGCCAGGCGCGGCTCGTTGAAGCCCAAGGCGGCGCAGAACAGCCCGGCGAGGCCTTCAATGTAGCGGTTGCCCTGTTCGTCGATGACATAGATGCCGTCGCCACCGGTGATCACGTGCGGGCCCTGGGTTTGGTGCAGGTGATGGTTGCTGTAGGGGTGCAGCAGGCTGTCGATATCGCTTTGTTGCAAGGCGCTGTGGGTCATGATGGGTTCCAGTTGCGAAGAGGGGTCAGGCGCGCGCCGCGGGGATCACGTGAATGTCGCTGGCGTGCCAGTGCAGAGGCACCTCCTGGCCTGCGCGCAGGTCGCGGGCCTGGGGGCCGGGAATACGTACGCGCAGGGGCGTGGCGCCGACACGACCGATGGCCAATACGCTGTCGCCGTAATTCACCGCGCTGTCGATGCGCAAGGTGGCGCAGGGCGGTTGGTCGCCGGCCAGGCGGATCATTTCCGGGCGCAGCAGCAGGTCCACCGGGCTGCCATCGGCCAGGGCCAGATCACAGGCCTGCAACGGGCCCAGTTCTGCCACGCTATACCGGCCGGCGCCCAGGGCGGTGGCGCTGATCAGGTTGTTGTCGCCGATGAACGAGGCGACGAATCGAGTGGCCGGGCGCAGGTACATGTCCTGGGGCGCGGCGATCTGCTCGATGCGGCCCTGGTTGAACACGGCGATGCGGTCGGACATGGTCATAGCCTCGGTCTGATCGTGGGTGACGTAGACCATGGTCACGCCCAGCTCGCGATGGATGCGCTTGAGCTCCACCTGCATGTGCTCGCGCATGTTTTTGTCTAGCGCGCCCAGAGGTTCGTCCAGCAGGATAAGGTCGGGCTCGAACACCAGGGCGCGGGCCAGGGCCACCCGCTGCTGCTGACCGCCCGACAATTGCGCCGGCTTGCGTGCGGCCAGGGCGCCGAGGCCAACCATCTCCAGCGCGGCGCCAACCTTGCGGTGTTTCTCAGCCTTGCCCAGGCCGCGCATGCGCAGTGGGAAGCCGACATTGTCGGCCACGCTCATGTGCGGGAACAGCGCGTAGTTCTGGAACACCACACCGATGTTCCGGGCATGGGCGGGCATCTTGTCAATGGTGCGTCCGGCCAGGTGAATGTCGCCGCTGGTGGGTTGCTGAAAGCCGGCGATCATCATCAAGGTGGTGGTCTTGCCCGAGCCCGAGGGGCCCAGGAAAGACACGAACTCACCGGGTTCGATCTGCAGCGACACGCCGTCCACGGCAGGTTGCAAGTTGTCGTAGCGTTTGACCACATGGTGCAGAGAAAGGGAACGGGCGGGCATGACGGTACTCCGGTAAGTCAACGGGCAAGGTGGCCGGCGGCGCTGCCGCTGGAGCGCCGGGTCAGGCGCACGGCCAGCGGCAGCAGCAGGGCGGCCAGTACCAGGATGAACAGGAACGAGGAGGCGGCAGAGATCACCGGGTCTGCCTCCATGCGGAAGCTGTTGAACATCTGTCGCGGCAGGGTCGCGGTGTCGCGGCCGGAGATGAACACGGCGATCACTGTTTCGTCGAACGACTGGATGAACGCGAACAACCCCGCCACCAGCACCGCCGGGCGCAGCACCGGCAGGGTCACCAGCCAGAAGGTCGTTAGCGCCGGCGCGCCCAGGCTGTGGGCGGCATGCTCCAGGTTGGCGTCGAAGCTGCGCAGGGCAGCCGTTAGTATCAGCGTCGCCACTGGGATGCCCAAGCAGGTGTGGACGATGATGATGCCGGTGAAGCTCTGGGTCAGGTGCAGGCGGCCGAAGTACAGGTAGTACCCCAGCGCCATAACGATCTGCGGCACGATCATCGGCAGCATCAGCAGCAAGTTCAGCGCCGTGCGGCCGATGAAGTAATGGCGCACCAGGGCGAACGAGGCCGGGATCGCCAGCGCGAGGGTCAGCAGCGTGGTCGCCAGGCCGATGTACAGGCTGTTGAACAGCGGCTGCATCCAATTTATGTCACTGAAGAAGTGCTGGTAGTTGCCCCACCAGTAGGCGCTGGGCGGGAACTGCAGCGAGGCATTGGCGCTGAACGACATGGGCACCACGATGAACAGCGGCACGGCGATGAACAGCGCGATCAGCACGGCAAGGGTCTTGAGGCTTTTCATGATCAGCGACTCCACAGGCGGTCAAGGCCGACGAAGCGGTGGTACAGCCAGAACAGGGCAAGCACCACCAGCAGCAGGATCACCGACATGGCCGAGGCTGCACCGAAGTCCAGCACCTGTTCGATCTGATCGCCAATGACGCCCGAGATCATCTGCTGGTTGGGGCTGCCCAGCAGCACCGGCATCACGTAGAACCCCAGGGTGGTGATGAACACTAGGGTGCAGCCGTTGACCACCCCCGGCAGGCTCAGCGGCAGGTACACCAAGGCGAACGCCCGCAGCGGATGGGCGCCCAGGCTCTGTGCGGCGCGCACGTAACGCTCATCGATGCGCTTCATCACCGCGTACACGGCCATGACCATGAAGGGCACCATGGCGTGGGTCATGGCTACCGTGGCGCCGGTGCTGGTGAACAGCAGGCTGGGCGGTGGCCTCCAGCCCAAGCTGGCCAGCCAATGGCTGAGCGGGCCCTGGCGGCCGAAGATGACCATCCAGGCATAGGTACGTACCAGAAAGCTGGTCCAGAAGCTAAGGGCGATCACCCCCAGCAACACCCCGCCCAGGCGCCGCGCGGGACCGGCGGCGACGTAGGCTAGCGGGTAGCCCAGCAGCAGCGCGCAGACCGTCACTAAAGCGGCGGTTTGCAGGGTTTGCAGCAGCACCATCAGGAAATGCCGCGAACCCAGCAAGGCGGTGAAGTTGCCAAGCCCTGGCCGCGGTTCGGTCAGGCTCATGACCACTACGTAGCCCAAGGGCACTATAAAAAAGGCAAGCAGGAACAGAGCGGCCGGCAAGTACAGCGGCAGTGGGCCCTTGAGCAGCGCGCGCAGCAGGCCGGCGGCAGCCGTGGTGCCGCCCGGCCGAGGCACACCGTCGGCGCCCTGCAGGCTGGATGTTTCGTTCATGTCGGTCCCCCGGACAACGGGTGAGTGGAGTGTGCCGGCCCCGCCATGGGGTGCCGGCCTCAGCGGGTCGCGGTGCTCAGCTGCTGATCCAGCGGTCGAAGCGCGCGGCGATCTCGTCCAGTTGCGGTAGCAGCGCCACGCCGTCCAGCACTACAGCCTTGCTCAGGTGGGCCTGGTTGGTGGGGGCGTTGGCCGCACTCTTGGCGTCCATGTGGGCGAAGGCCTCGGGATTCAGCGGCCCAGATTCGTCCACCGCGCAGAACTTGGCCATGCCTTCGGCGTTGTGGGCGATGGACTCGATCAGCCGCCAGGCGTTATGCGCACGCGGCGTGCCCTTGGCCACCACCCAGCAGCTCTTGTCGATCAGCGCCTGGTCCCAGATCACCTCCACGGGTTGCTCGGAGCTTTCCTGAATGTTGGTGGCGTAGTCGTTCCAGATGCCGATCATGTCCACCTCGGTGTCGCGCAACAGTTGCTGGGACTGCGGGCCTTGGGTCCACCACACGCGGATCGCCGGTTTGATGCGGTCCAGGGCAGCGAAAGCGCGGTCCAGGTCATAGGGGAACAGCTGTTCGGGCGGCACGCCGTCGGCCATCAGGGCAAAGGCCAGTACTCGCACCGGGTAGCGCTGCAGGCTGCGGCTGCCGGGGAATGTTTGCAGGTCCCAGAAATCCGCCCAGTTGTGCGGATGGCCGTTGGGGAAGCTGTTCTTGTGGTAGGCGATCAGGTTGGCGAAGGCATGGGTGGCCACGCCATTGGCGTACACTGCGCCGGGCCACAGTTTGCTTTCGTCGATGTTGCCCTGGGCCGGTTTGATCAGGTTGGCGGCATTGGCCCGGGCGATTTCCGCCAGGCCCAGGGTTGTCACGTCAAACTCGTACTGGCCGCTGCGGGCCTGGGTGGCGAGCTTGGCGAACGAGATAGGCGAGACGGTGCGAATCTGGATACCGGTGTCGTGTGTAAAGGGGGCGAACAGGAACTCCTGCGCCGCCTTTTCCCAGTTGCCGCCCCAGGTGTTCACGTACAGTACGTTGTCGTCGGCTTGCGCCTTACGCATGAACGGCGGCAAGGCGGCCACTGCGGTACCGGCCAGGCTCGCGCCGAGGAAGTGGCGGCGCGACAGTTCAAACTTGCTTTCACGATCACTCACGGATGTTTTCCTTATAGAGCTGGTTCGTGGCAGATTCAAAAAAAAGTGGCGTTTAGCCAAAGACTTCCTGGTACAGGCGTAGCCAGTTACCGCCGAGAATCTTGTGCGATTCTTCTTGATTGAAACCGGCGCGGCTCAGGCCATCGGCGACCACGTGCAACTGCCCGGCCTTGAGCAGCCATTCGGGTTTGCGCGCAGGGCCTGGGCTTGCGGCCGAGCCGGCGCCGTACTGCACAGTGCGGGTCCAGCGGCCCTTGCGCATCCAGTCGTAGTCGCGCGGCTGCATGTTGTGGCTATAGTCGGTGCCGATGCCCACGTGGTCGATGCCAATCAGGTCCACCGTGCGGGCGACCATCTCGCACCAGCCGTCCACTGTGTCGCAGGCGGCCTGAGGGGTGATGTTGCGGTAGGCCACGCAGCCGATCACGCCGCCATTGTCGCGCAGGGCGTGCAGCACCGCGTCGCTCTTGTTGCGCGTGTGGGCGAACAGGCTGGCGGCGTTGGCGTGGGTGATGGCCACCGGCTTCTGGGACCACTGGATGGCTTCCAGGCTGGTGCGATCACCCACGTGAGACAGGTCCACCACCATGCCCACGCGGTTCATTGCGCGGATCACTTCGCGGCCGAAGCGTGCCAGGCCACTGTCCACTTCTTCGTAGCAACTGCTGCCCAGTTCGTTCTGGTTGTTGTAGGTGAGCTGCACCACGCGCACGCCCAGCTCGGCGAACAATTCGACGAAGGCGATGCGGTTGTCGAACAGGTTGCTGTTCTGGTAGCCCAGTACCACGGCGATGCGGCCGCTGCGCTGGGCTTCGCGGATGTCATCAGTGGCGCGCGCGATCAGCATCAGGTCGCTGCACTCGCGGGCCATGTGGCGCCAGTGGCCGAGGGCGTCAAGGGACTCGATGGCGCCTTCCCAGAAACCCAGGGTAGGGGTCACGCAAGCGTAGCCGCCGGCCTTGAGCTCTTCGAACACCTGACGATCGAAATGGCCGCACTGCAAAGCATCGATAAGCATGGTCTTGCCTCCTCGGTCAATGGGTGGGCGCAGTGGTACCGGCAGCGACGCCGGCCATCAGCAGCGACAAATCGGTTTCGTCTTCGTCGGGGCGGCCCACCAGGCGGCCTTCGGCGTCGACCATGATGGAACCGGCGTGGCGCCGCGATTCGAAGGAGTCCGGTGCCAGCGCCTCGTTGGCGCGGTTGAACAGCGTCCACCATAGCCCCTCGTCCACGCTCAGGCCCTGGGCTCGTACGCGTTGTAGGGTGGCGGGCGCAATGGCGGCTCGGGGCTGGGCCTCGAGCGCGATGCCTTGGCCGGTGGTGCTTACGGTCACGTGCAGGCCATAGCGTTCGCCCAGGGCCTGAATCACGCGTAACTCGTCCGGGGCCTGGACGTTGGTGACTATCAGGCGCGCGCTGCCGTGGCACTGAAAGTCATCGGCCAGCAGGTCCAG
Organism: Pseudomonas typographi; assembly: GCF_014694385.1. Lineage (GTDB taxonomy): Bacteria > Pseudomonadota > Gammaproteobacteria > Pseudomonadales > Pseudomonadaceae > Aquipseudomonas > Aquipseudomonas typographi. The sequence goes on from NZ_JAAOCA010000001.1 coordinate 61,283, forward strand.
CAGGCTGTCGGCCACGCGCCAGGCGTGCTGGCCGGTGCAGTCGATCACGCCGTGCGGATGGTCCTGGGTCAGGGGCGCCGCGGCGCTGTTTTCCAGCATGTGCAGGTGCTGTTGCAGGGCGTTGAAGCCGCCCAGCTCGAGTGCGGCCGAGTACAGCGCGCAGTCGCGCAGGGCCGGGACCATGCCGGGTGGGGTGCCGATGACTTGCATCAGGCGCTCAAGCACCAGGCGGCATTCACGCAGGCTGACCTGCAGGGTGTGGGGGCTGTGCGGTGTGTTCACAAGCTGGGCTCCGATGGGTAGAACCAGTGGTTGTCGGCGTTGCCGGCGGCCAGGTCCTCGGGGAGCGGGGCGCCGTGGAACAGCACGCCGCGCAGGTTGCGGTTGAGGTAGTCGCGGGTCTTGTCGATGCCATGCAGGCCGACATTGAGCAGGCGGGTGATGTGCGCAGGCACGAAGGCCTCGCTCATGATGTCGGCGTGGGGCGAGTGGTAGGGCGTGCCCGCCAGGGCCTGGACGCGGGTGACGATCGCCCGGTGCCAGGGGTGCGCCAACAGGAAGCGGGCGCTGCTCAAAGTAGCAGGCTGGCGAGCCAGGTCGGCATTCAGGGCGGTGATCAGGCGTGGCAGATCCAGGCCTAGGTTGGCTACCTCGCCAACGGCTTCGCGCGGGCCACGCCGTGGCTCTTCGGCGGTGGCCGATTTGTACCACACGTATTCGCCGGGTTGCTGGCCCAGGTTCATGGCGAAGGCCCAGGGGTATTCGCTGCACAGCAATTCGCGCAGGCGGGCGACCGGCATGGTCGGTTCACCCACCAGTTCTTCGTCGAGGATCAGCTGGCGGCATAGGCCGTCGGCGGTGTCGGGCACCAGTTCGATCAGCAGGCTGTGCAGGGTTTCCAGGGTTTCATCGTGGATGCGACCTTGCAGGGAGCGGCACAGGTGGTCGAACGGTAGGTCGGCGCGTGTGGCGAGGGACAGGCGTTGCGCCTCGCTGTGTACCTGGGCCAGCTCTTCGGCGACTTGGGCGCTGCTGACAAACGATTCGTACACGCCACGGTCCTGGCGGCGAAACACGGCGGCGCGTTGCAGCAGGGTCAGCAGGGTGGGCAGTTGCGCCAGTGCCTCGGCGGCGGGCAGTCCCTTGGCGGTGGCCAGGGCTTCCTCGCGCGCCCACAGCCACCGTTCGATCAGGCGCGGGTGGTTGTTGACGAACAGCATCAGGCCTAGGGCCGAGCCGTTGCCCACGCCCAGAAAGCGGCGCAACTGCGGGTCCATGGCGCAGGCCGTGGGCGAGGCGAGGCGGGCCAGGTGCTGCACCAGGTCCTGGGCGTACACGCGCATCATGTAGGCGCACAGCATCTGCGAGGCCAGCGACCAGCGCAGCGGGTGATCGGCCTCGTAGGCCAGGAAGCTCTTGGTGCCGAAGGTCCCGTTGCCGTCCAGGCCGGTGTTGCGCATCAGGTAGCAGGTTTCGGCCAGCACCCCCACGTCCGGCTGGCGGCCGGCGGCCAGGGCTTCCACAGCCTGGTTGAAGAAGCGTGCGCTGCGGTTGGAGCGGCACCAGATCAGGGTGCCGGGAGTGGCCCGGCCTTCATACAGCTTGGGCAGCTCTTCGCCGGTCTTCTTGAAATCCTCGGGGCTGATATCGCCTTCCACCAGGGCGCCGAGCATGTCCCACGAGCGGCCGATGATGCGCCCGGTGCGGCCTTGCGCCGACGGCTCGAAGGCGAACACCGGGAAGGAGAAAGTCCAGTCGCCGATGTCGATGCGGTAGCAGGCTTCGCCGCGGCCACGGGTGTCGATGTCGAACCGCGTGCAACTGATCTTCCAGCGCTGTTCGATGGCCTGGGCCATCAGGGCACGCGAGGCGCTGATGCGCGACGGCTGGATGACCGACAAGCGTTGGGGCGTCATCAACTCGGCCGGGCTGCGCATCAGGCGCGCCAGGCGATGGGCCGGCGATTCGGTGAGGGGGTTGGGTAGGGCGGTCATGCTTGGGCTCCACGCAGGCGCGCATTCACCACGTCCGCGGCGGCGGAGGCAATAGCAGCGCATTTATCGAGATCGAAACCGGCTTGCGGACCGGAGATCGCCAGGGTGGCGATGCACTGGTCATGACTGTCGAAAACGGGCACAGCCACCGCCGACACTGCACGTGGGCCGGACACCCCGGACACCGCATAACCCTGGCGACGGTACAGGGCCAACTCGTCTTCGCTGGGCAGCTTGACGCCTTCAGCCTGTAGCTGGGCGATGAGTTCGGGGCGAGCGTGGGCCATCAAGATGCGGCCCATTGCGCTCAGTTCCAGGCTCAGGCGAGCGCCGACGCGCAGGTCGGCGCGCAGTATGCCGTTGGATTCCACTCGCCGCAGGATCACCGCCTCGTGGCCTTCCAGCACCGCCAGCGAGGCGGTTTCCAGGCTGTCGGTGACCATATCCTGCAGCACGTCCGCCACGCGTTCGCCCAGGTTGCCCTGCTCCATGGCCATGCTGGCGTAACGCACGATGCGCAGTGTGAGGCGATAGGCGCCTTCCTCGGTCTGCTCGATCCAGCCACCGTCGGCCAGGGTGATCAGCCGCTGGTGGGTGGCGGCGCGAGCCTCCTCCAGCGCCTTGGCCACTTCGGTCAGGCGCACCGGTCGCGGGGAACTGGCGACGTAGTCGAGTACGGCGAGGGTCTTGGTGACGGAGGAAAGCGTACGTACGGCCATTTATTCTCACTCGCGTGATGTATTCTATTAGAATACGTTGTATTCATATGAAATAACTTTGACCCTGACCTTGGTGCATGTCAATGCCCCAGGCGTTTTTTTGTGGGCGTTGGAAAAAGTTGGCGGCTCGGAGTAAATGAATCCACGGCATGCCGGATCTTCGTCAGCGGGTGCTGCTGTCGATCGACGAGCATGCGCGTGTGGACGAAACCTGGTTTGTCAATTGAAAAGCGAGGAAAGCTACTTCGAGGAGGGTAATCGCCAACCGCTGTACGGCAGCGTGAATGCCCATGGCCGCCCGAAAAGTGCGTTCGTGACGGCCAAACCGTGCTGGTGGAGCAAGCTGGCGTTATCTTCCGCCAGATCTGAGGCAGAACCCGACAGCGTAAGGTCCATCTTAGATATCGGAAGCCATGACTGGAGACGCGATTGATTTAACTCGCGGGCGTATGCGACGTATTAGTGTGTTAGATCACGGCAGCCCATTAAGCGTCCTGGGTGATCTGGCTTCAGTGACCGCTTCTGGCGATCGCGTCCCTGGAGGTGGTGTAACTTATCATGGCTCTAGCCACTAAGTTTGCCATTTAGTTGATCATGGCCAACTTGGCCTGCGGATTATCGCTGACCGCCTCGAAGGCTTCCAACTGCATATAACGCCTTTGCAGGCACTACTCGTCGTTCTGCTCCAGCAACATCGCCCCGACCAGCCTGGTGATCGCCAGATCGTTAGGGAAGATCCCCACGACATCCGTACGCCGTTTGATTTACGCGTTAAGCCTCTCCAGCGGGTTCGTGCTGGGGAATTGCTGGCGATGAGCCCTCGGGAAGGCTATAAGTGCCAGCACTTCATCTTCACAGCCGTCCATTAGCGCTGCGATTTTTGGGTATTTCTCACGCAACTGGACGGCCGCCAAGCGCCACTGCTGATGGCATTCCTGACGGCTATCTTGAGCGAAGACGGTACGCAGCAAGGCCGCGACAACGTGATCAGAAATATTGCGACAAGCATAGTGCCAGCTATGACTAGTCCTAGAGCATCATGCCTATCTTCGTTACGTCTCGCCTCCCAGCACGGGCAAGGAGATCAGAGGCAATTTTGAAATCATCAGTCATATTTCAAAGCAGTCCCGCCCATTGGCCCTTATTGACCCAATGGCTGCCGGGCACGCCTGGCCGGCTGATTTCGATTACAAATAATCTACGGCAGTTTGACCGGGTACAGGGGTGCACGTCGAAGACGGGATATAGCCAACCACGCCTTGGCGCACTAGCTTTGCGGCGTTGCCCTTTAGCGATACTGCAACCGGTAACCCACCGGCCATGTGTCGAGCCGGTAGCGCGCTACGATGCGCTCGCAATAACTGGTGCGGGCCAAGTATGCCCCCGGCCCCTTGAGGAACATGCCGATGTCTGGGGCGGCACCGCAGGGTTCGAACACCCACCCTTTGAGCAAGCCTGCCGCCTGGCCTGAGCGTAACGCGCCCAGTGGCGTTTCGTCGGAGACGATCAGCGCCCCGGCGGGCGTGGCCCTTTCGTAGTGCGCGGCAAAGTCTGCCGCCGAGGTATCGCGCAGGTAAGGCACCATCAGGTAATGAATGTCGTCGCGGTAAGGCACCGATTGCGCGTGGGTGGGCAGCTTCACCCAACCATGGGCGTATAACATCCACATGGCCAATAACGCCAGCGGGCCGGCTACCAGCGAACCGTTGAACAACAGGCGGCCGCCGGCGTTGCGCGGCAACCAGGTGTCCAAGCGCAACACACCGAGGATACAGGCCAACGCAATGCCCGGTACGAAATAGGTAAAGCGGTCGAAGACGTTGTACGACGCCACGCCCACCACATTCAGCCACAATGCCCACCACAGCAGCCGCTGCTTGCCACAGGCGGGGCGGCACAGCAAGCCGAACACCTGCGGCCCCAGCAACGACAACATCAGCAGCAGCAGCGAATTCTTCTCGTGCCACATCAAATCGAAGCGCAGCAGAGCATTCTCGCGCCCGCTGCCGGGGGCCAGCGGCGAAAAGCCGGTAACGTAGTGCCGGGCGACCTCAATGGGGCGTAGGCCGCTGGCCAGCTCGCCGAACAGCGCCGGCCAGGCGGCAGCGAAGCCCAGCGCAGCAGCCGCCATGGCGACCGCCACGTACCCGCGATATAGCTGCGACAACTGCAGGTATAACGGCGCCAGCAATAACAAGGCCAGCGGGTGAACACTGGCACCAAGGCCGCTGCACAGGCCGATAGCGACCAATCGCTGGCCATCCCCCAGGCGCAGGCGTTGATCGAAGTGCAGGGCATAGGCCAGTAGTACCCACAGCGTGAGCAGCAAGAAGATATCGACCTTGCTTGCCTGCCAGAACGTGCCATGGGCGAGCAGCGCCACGGCCGCCGCAGCCCACGCCAGGTGGCGTTGGGCGCCCAGTGTGCGCGCCAACCAGAACACTACTGCCGCTAACGGCACCAGCAGGCCGGTATTGAGCCACACCACCACCGCGGGGCCGCCCATTTGGTACAACAAGGTGGTCAGGGTTTGGAACAAAGGGTGGTCCAACGGCCCGAAACCGTTGCTCAACCATTGCCCTGCAGCGGCGTTCGCCAGGTACTGGCCGTTGTCCATCCATTGTACGGGCCCGCTGGCGGCCCAAAAGCCCAACGCCACTGCCAGCAGCAATAGCACCATCGGCCACGCCTTGGCCGAAGGGTTGAATAGGGCCATTTAGGTTGCACTCCATTGCTTCAAATCATTTGTAAGCGAAATATACCTATAAAAACGATCGAATATTCTGAAATAAATCAATTCACACTTAGCAGCCCGCCATCGCCTTGACGCCAAAAAGCAAAGTTATACCAGTGGTATTCTACGCAAGCGTCAAAAGTTAATCCCTGTGTTCGGCGTGACACTGTTGTGATAGTTCTCTAAGATAGACGGCACACTGCTATATCCGGTTTTTCAATGAACGACTCCAGCTTACCGGCGCTCGACAGCACCGACCGCCAACTGATCGCCGCGCTGCAGCTCAATGCACGTGAAAGCGTCGCCACCTTGGCCCGCAACCTAGGCATCGCCCGCACCACCGTTACCTCGCGGCTGGCACGCTTGGAACGCACCGGGGCGATTACCGGCTATGGCGTACGCCTCGGCCAGCGAGCGCTGGAAGGCAGCCTGCAGGCCTATGTGGGGATTACCGTGCAGCCCCGCGCCAGCAAGGATGTGCTGCGCCGGCTCAATGCCATGCCGCACATCCAGCAGTTGTGCGCGGTCAGTGGCCAATTCGATTATGTCGCTTGGCTACGTTGCGAATCCCCTGAACGCCTCGACGCCCTACTCGATGCCATCGGCACTATAGAAGGCGTGGAAAAAACCACCACGTCGATCGTGCTTAGCACTAAAATCGATCGCGGCCGGGATTAAACTGCATTTAGCCCAACTGCGTCGTCGTTTTAAGTAAAACCGCCGTCATAATTCGTCATTTTCTGTCTTATTTTAGTGCTTCGCGCTTTCTAGAATAGCCCTGTGCTTTTCTATACCCATTCCCCCGGAAAGCCTGCGCGAGGCCCAACGATGCATAAGCCCAACCGCCACCCCAGCGGCAGCGAACCCCCTGTCACGCTGTTCGGCCCGGACTTCCCGTTCGGCTTCGATCACTGGTTGGAGCACCCGGCGGGCTTGGGTGAAATCCCTGCTGAGCACCACGGCAAAGAGGTGGCCATCGTCGGCGGTGGCATCGCCGGCTTGGTGGCGGCTTACGAGCTGATGAAACTCGGGCTCAAGCCAGTGGTGTACGAAGCCTCACGGCTGGGCGGGCGGCTTCGCTCACAGGCCTTCGAGGGTGCCGAAGGGGTGGTGGCGGAGTTGGGCGGCATGCGTTTTCCGGTGTCCTCCACCGCCTTCTACCACTATGTAGACAAACTTGGTCTGCAAACCCAACCGTTTCCCAATCCGCTGACTGGCGCGTCCGGTAGTACGGTGATCGACCTTGAGGGGCAAACCTACTACGCCGAGCACCCCAGCGACCTACCGGCCATCTTTCAGGAAGTCGCGCAGGCCTGGGCCGATGCCCTCGAAGAACGCGCGCACTTCAAGGGCATTGAACAGGCGATCCGCGAGCGCGACACCGCGCGCCTCAAAGCCCTATGGAACGAGCTGGTGCCACAGTGGGACGACCGCACCTTCTACGACTTCGTTGCCACTTCGCGATCCTTTGCCAAGCTCAGCTTTCAGCACCGGGAAATTTTCGGCCAGGTAGGCTTCGGTACCGGCGGCTGGGACTCGGACTTCCCCAACTCGATGCTGGAGATTTTCCGCGTGGTAATGACCCACTGCGACGACCACCAGCACCTGGTGGTTGGCGGGGCCGAGCAGGTGCCGCTGGGGCTGTGGCGGCATGCGCCGGAGCGTTGCGCACATTGGCCGGCCGGCACCAGCCTGAGCAGCCTGCACCATGGCGCTACCCGTGCCGGCGTGCAGCGTATCGCGCGCACGGCGGCCGGGCAGTTTGGCATCACCGACACCTGGGGCCATGAGCGCCAATACCCAGCGGTGCTGGTCACCTGCCAGAGCTGGCTGTTGACCACCCAAATCGAGTGCGAGGAGTCATTGTTCTCGCACAAAATGTGGATGGCGCTGGATCGCACCCGCTATATGCAGTCGTCGAAAACCTTCGTCATGGTCGACCGGCCGTTTTGGAAAGACAAAGACCCAGACACCGGCCGCGACGTGATGAGCATGACCCTCACCGACCGCCTGACCCGTGGCACCTACCTGTTCGATAATGGCGAAGGCAAACCGGGGGTGATCTGCCTGTCGTATTCGTGGATGAGCGATGCGCTGAAAATGCTGCCGTATCCGGTGGAAAAGCGCGTCAAGCTCGCCCTCGAGGCGCTGAAAAAAATCTACCCCAAAGTGGATATTGCCAGCCATATCATCGGAGATCCGATCACCGTGTCATGGGAGGCCGACCCGCACTTTCTCGGCGCCTTCAAGGGCGCGCTACCGGGGCATTATCGCTACAACCAACGCATGTACGCGCACTTCATGCAACAGGCGCTGCCGGCCGCGCAGCGGGGTATATTCCTCGCCGGCGACGATGTGTCCTGGACCCCCGCCTGGGTAGAGGGTGCGGTACAAACCTCGCTTAATGCGGTATGGGGCATCATGACCCACTTCGGTGGCCACAGCCCTGCCGAGAACCCTGGCCCGGGCGATGTATTCGACCGTTTGGGCCCGATCGCCTTACCCGATTGAGCCACTATGAAACTTGCCCTCTGCCAATGTACACCGCTACCGCTCGACAGCGCCGGTAACCTCGCCCGCCTGGAGCGCTTCGCGGCACAAGCCGCCGGCGAGGGTGCCCGACTGCTGGTGCTGCCCGAAATGTTCAGCAGCGGCTACAACATTGGCGCAGCAGCGGTACGGCAACTGGCCGAAGCCGCCGATGGGCCCTTCGCCCAGGCGGCTGCCGCCATCGCCCGGCGGCACCGGATTGCCCTGTGCTACGGCTACCCCGAAGCCGGCGGCGGTGGCGCCGTGTACAACAGCGCCAGGCTGCTCGATGAGCAGGGCGCGCCGCTGCTCAACTACCGCAAGCTGCAACTGTTCGGCGACCTTGACCGGCAACAATTCAGCGCAGGCGCTTGGCTGCCCACAGTGGCAATGCTGCACGGGTGGCAAGTGGGCCTACAGATTTGCTACGACATCGAGTTCCCCGAAGGCGCGCGCTACTTGGCGCGAGCTGGGGCTGAACTGATCTTGGTACCGACCGCCAATATGCGTGGGTTCGAATTCATCGCCGAGGTGACCGTGCGCAGCCGGGCCTACGAAAACCAATGTTTTGTCGCCTATGCCAATTACACAGGCGCAGAAGGCGCCCTTCAGTACTGCGGGCTAAGCAGCGTCAACGGCCCGGCAGCCAGCCGCGAAGCGATGGCTGCCGGGCAAGAAGGGCTGCTATACGCCGAACTGGACAAAGCTGAGCTGACAGTATCACGGCGTGAGAACCCTTATTTGGCAGACCTGCGCACAGGCGTTTTCCTTCCCCGGCGCTGATATAAGCATTTTTTTGACAGTGACCGATAGCGCGCCACCGCAGGAGCATTATTTTGGCGCCATAAACAGTAATGGCTAGTAGCCACTCCTTACGCTTTTTTTCACGCTTGCCAGCCTTGGTTAATGCCTCAGGCCCCCGCCAACTGGGGCTTAGCGGGTGGCCGAAGATCGCCTGCCGCAGAAAAAAACTAATGCGCCATCAATTTAGCGGCGCCAAAAAATAAATCCCATGAAAATCAATATAATAAGTAATTTATGTGCGCCAAAGGTGTTTAGGTGCCGCTTTTATGGCAAAACCGGTTGACACCGGTTGCGCCGCAGTCGATATATGGCCCACCCACGGCGCAGACCTGGGATGCCCAACCAACACTGTTCGACCGTTGACCTTTAGCCACCCTTTGGCTCACTCCCTACATAAAGTTCTAAACCCGTCTATGGGGCAATGCGGCATTACATTGCAAAGCACTCCGGCCTATGAACGGCTGAGCGGGCGATAGCCGAGTGAATGAAAGATAAGGAAGTTGCAACTTGTTTAACTGGCCCCGTGTAGGCCGTGCGGCATTGTCGCCCGCGTTTGAATGAGTTCACGTGACTGAAGTTTAACTTTAACAAGGAAGAGTGAATTGCCATGTCGCCATTGCACAACCTCGAAGACGCCGTAGCGCAACGCCTGGTCAACGATATGAACTGCCAGGGCTACGCGGTGCTTGAAGGCGCCATCGACGCCGAGGCGTTGCAAGGCTTGCGCGGATACGTCGACGCCCAGGCCGCGCGCCATGGCCAGCAGTACTTTGCCTACCATGGCTACCCGGCCTTGGCCGGTAGCGCTTTGGCGCAATTGGCCAGCGCAGCGGGGTTCAGCGCCACATTGGCACGCCTGCACCGCGGCGGTAGCGGCAAAGACGCGGCAGACACACAGGTATTCCCGGTGCTGCGCTGCGTACAGGGCGGCAGCGGGCGCAAGGAATCCAACGCATTTCACTACGACGCGACACTGATCACCATGTTGCTGCCGATCCACATTCCCAGCGAGGGCCAACAGCGCGGCGACCTTGTTTTGTTCCCCAATCTGCGCCGTGTGCGCCCCAGCGTGGTGCTGAACGTGCTGGAAAAAGCCCTGCTGCAGAATAAGTACAGCCGCCGCCTGCTGTGCGCCGGCATCGACCGGGGCTGGCTCAAGCCGACGGTGCTGCGCATAGAGCCGGGCAATGTGTATTTCTTTTGGGGCTACCGCTCGCTGCATGCCAACCAACCGTGTTCCCCCGAGGTGCGCCGCGCCACGGCACTGTTCCATTACGGCGACCCCCATGCCGGTAGCCTGGCTACCCGGCTGATGCTCAAGCTCAACCAACACCGGGCCCGGCGTGCCATCGCGCGGGCCACCGACACCGCCTGAACCCACCGCAATAACCCCGGATAGCCGACGTCCACACACGCGCATGGTTTGCGCATGGGAGTTTTGCATGATCAATGTGACCAAGCCCTACATGGGCAACATCGACAAGTTCAAGGCGTATGTCGACACCCTTTATGCCAGCCGCTGGCTAACCAACCATGGCCCGCTGTGCTGCGAGCTCGAAGAGCGGCTGAAGGAGCACCTGGGCGTGCGCAACATCGTGCTGACCAACAACGGCACCTCGGCGTTGCAAATCGCCTACCGGGCGTTGGGTATCACCGGCAGCGCGGTGACCACGCCGTTCAGCTTCGTGGCCACCAGCAGCACCCTGCAGTGGGAAGGCATCCGCCCGCTGTTCGCCGACATTGACCCGCACACGTGGAACCTGGCACCCGAACACATCCAGGCCGCACTGCAGCCCGACACCCAAGCGATCGTGGCCACCCATGTGTTCGGCAACCCGTGCGCGGTGGCCAGCATCGCCGAGGTGGCTGCGCACAACCAGTTGAAGGTGGTCTACGACGGTGCCCACGCCTTCGGCGCACGCCAAGGCGGGCAATCGGTGCTCAACTTTGGCGACGTCACGACCCTTAGTTTCCATGCCACCAAGCTGTTCCACACCATCGAGGGTGGGGCGGTCATCACCCACGACGACGACCTGGCCGAACGCGTGCGGCTGCTGTGCAACTTCGGCATCGCCGACTTCGAGACCATCGAAAGCATCGGCATCAATGCCAAACTCAACGAGTTCTCCGCCGCCATGGGGCTGTGCATCCTCGACGACATCGAACTGATCTTCGAACAGCGCGCCGAGATCGGCGACTTCTACGCGCGCACCCTGGGCGACTACCTGCAGTTACAAGAAGCCGCCGCCGACAGCCAAATCAACTACAGCTACTTCCCGGTCGCGCTGCCCAACCATGCCTCGATGCTGGCGGCACGTGCCGCCCTGCAAGGGCGCGGCATCAACCCGCGGCGTTATTTCTACCCCTCGCTTGACACCCTGCCCTACCTGCAACCGCAGCGGCCGCAAGCGGTTTCCCGCGACCTGGCCGAGCGCGTGCTGTGCCTGCCGATCTACCCGGGGCTGGCGCGCGAGGTGCAAGAAACCGTGGTCGAGACGCTGCTGCGCCAGCATGAGCCGCTGGCCGTGAGCCTGCTGGCCGGAACCCAGGCGCGATGAAACCAAGATGCCAAGGCAGGGTGCGCCCATGAGCCGCAAGCTTTCAGTTATCCATAACACCACCCTCAGCTACCTGGGCCAGGCTTACGCGTTGCTGGTCGGTATTCTGATCATGCCCTTTTACCTGGGGCATCTGGGTGCGGAAGTTTATGGCCTGATCGGCTTCTACACGGTGATGCAATCCTGGCTGCAGTTGCTCGACGTCGGCCTGTCGGCTTCGCTGGTTCGCCAGATCGCCCACCACCAAAGCTTGGCCGAACAAGGCCAGCGCAGCGGTGGTTGGTTAATGCGCTCGTTCGAGATCATCTTCCTGCCGATGACCCTTGGCACTTTGCTGGCCGTGTACCTCGGCAGCCCTTGGTTGGCCGAGCATTGGCTCAACGCCCAGGCCCTGGATACCCGCACCCTGGTCAACTGCATCGTGCTGATGGGCGCGATGGTGGGCCTGCGCCTGTACGCCACGCTTTACAAAAGCGGCCTGCAAGGGCTGGAAATGCACGCCTGGCTGAACCTGGCCAATGTGTTCATCGCCACCCTACGTTACTTCGGCGGCTTGTTCCTGGTGGCGTTCGTGTCCCAGCAGGCGCTGGTGTTCTTCGAATTCCAGTTGGCTGTAGCCATCATCGAAACGCTGATCTTCGCCACCAAGGCCTATGCGCGGTTGCCCGCGCCGTCGTTGTGGAGCGGCTTCAACAAGGCGCTGGTGCGCCCGATCATCCCGTTCGCGGCGAGTATTTCGTTTACCTCGGTGCTGTGGATCGTGCTCACCCAACTCGACAAGATGCTGCTCTCCGAGCAGTTGCTGTTAACCGAGTATGGGTACTTCTCGCTGGTGGCGTTGATGACCAACGGCATCCTGATGTTGATCAACCCGCTGGTGCAAACCCTGCTACCACGCATGACCGTGCTCAAGGCCGAGGGCCGCGACCAAGACATGCTGCAGCTGTACCTGGCGGCCAGCCGCTTCACTTGCACGTTCTTGTTCCCGCTGGCGGCGGTGATGGCGGTCCATTCGGGCGACCTGCTCTATGCCTGGAGCGGCGACCGCGAGGCCGCCGACTGGGGCGACCCGATCCTGTTTTGGTACGCCTTGGGCGCGGCGATCATGGCCGCCAGCGCGTTCCAATACCACCTGCAATATGCCCACGGGCGGATCCGCCTGCACGTGTGGTACAGCCTGGTTTCGGCATTGATCACGGTGCCGACCATGGCGGCGGCCATCTATTACCAAGGCGCACTGGGCGCTGCGGTGGCCTGGTTCGCGCTGCGCTTGGTGTCGTTCGCGCTGTGGCCGCAGGTGGTGCATCGCAGCCTGGCACCGAACATCCACCAGCCGTGGCTCAGCGACATCCTGCGCATCAGCTTTTTCACCGTAGTGGGCTTGGGCATCAGCCAGCCGTTGTACCGCGCGGTCGCCGGTGGTGGCCGCTTGAGCATCATCCTGGGCTTGGGTTTATGCGGCTTGCTGACATTGGCCCTGGTCGTGGCCAGCTACAAACCGATGGTCACGCGCCTTCTTCTTCTTCTGAGCAAGCCGAGCGTAGGCCGATGAGCAGTAGAACCGAACAACAGATCATGCAGGGCTGGGACCCGGCGGCGGAACCGCTGCTGACCATTACCTGCCCGGCTTACAACCAGCGCGAATACATCGCCCAGACCCTGGACAGCTTTCTTGCCCAGCAAACCGATTTTCCGTTCGAGATCTTGGTCAACGACGACGCCTCTCATGATGGCACCGCCGGGGTGATCGCCAACTATGCCGCGCGCTACCCACGCCTGATTCGCCCGGTGTTCCATCAACAGAACCAGTACCAACAGGGCAAGTATTGCTTCCCGGCGCTGTTCAATATGGCACGCGGCCGCTACATCGCTTACTGCGATGGCGACGACTATTGGTGCGACCCACTCAAGCTGCAAAAGCAGGTGGACTTCCTACAGGCCCACCCCGACTACGTGATCACCTACCACGACGCAGTGGTGGTGGATGCCCAGGGCGAACATGGCCTGCAATTGGGCCCGCAATTGCGCTGCAATGCCACCAACATGGACCTGCTGAAGGGGCGGCGTATCTCGACCCTGACCGCGGTGTTTCGCAACGTGCTGCACGAGTTGCCCCGGGAGCTTGAACAAGCGCCGATGCTCGACCTGTGCTGGTGGTCGCTGCTCGGCGCATACGGCAAAGGCAAGTACATGCCCGACATCGCCCCAGGGGGTTACCGCGTGCATTGCGGCGGCGTGTTCTCGATGCGCTCGAACAAGCGAAAAATTCACATGTCGCTGCAAACCCACATGGCGCTGGCCAACTACTACCAGCACCAAGGCGACCAGAAGCTTTACGAGCATTACCTGGTACAGGTGTTTGGCCTGGCCCTGGCGGCCATTTCCCCAGGGCAAAAGCTGCGGGCCCTGGCGCTGATGCTGCGCAACGTCACCTTCAACCTGTTCAAGCGCCTGAATTTCAGCGCCACGAGGGGGTAGGCGATGTTCAACAAAGTGTTGGTGCTGTGCGTGGGCAACATCTGCCGCAGCCCGATGGCCGAAGCGCTGCTTCGCCAGCGCCTGCAAGGGCGCAACGTGCAGGTGGCCTCGGCCGGCTTGGCGGCATGCGTCGGCGCCGGTATCGACCCCAGCGCCCAGGCGGTGCTGGCCCAAGCGCAGCTCGAGGCGCGCGAGCACCGCGCCTGCCAGGTCAGCATCGACATGCTCAATTGGGCCGAGTTGGTATTGCTGATGGACCAGCCGCAGGTCAGCAATGTGGTGCGCTTGGCGCCCCAGGTGCGCGGCAAAGCCTTCCTGATCGGCAAATGGCAGGGCGGCCTGGAAATCGTCGACCCGTTCCGCCGGCCGAAGAAAGTGTTTCAACAAACCTACCAGCACCTGTCGCGCTGCGTCGATGACTGGCTGCCGTATCTGAGTCATTAGGAGCTACACCCATGACTGTTGCAATGAGCCGCTCGAACCTTGAGCTGTACAAAGACCCTCAGATCGACATCGCCACCCTTCTGCGCATGCTGATCGACCATAAGTGGCTGATCGCCTCGATGATGGGGCTGTGCACTACGCTCGGCGTGCTCTACGCCGTAGTGGCCACCCCGGTGTACCAGGCCAACTCGATGATCCAGATCGAACCGAAGAAAACCGGCATCGATGCAACGCCCGTGGTCAACAGCAAGCCCACCTCGGTGTCGGAGGCGGCCACCGAGATCGAGTTGATCAAGTCACGCGCCGTGCTCACCCGGGTAGTCAATGACCTCAAGCTCGACATCACCGCCACCCCGCGCTACTTCCCAGGCATCGGCCGCTGGGCGGCGCGGCGCTATAAACCCAACGGCAGCGAAGCGCTGGCCGCGCCACCGCTGGGGCTGGGTGCCTACGCCTGGGGCGGCGAGCACATCGACGTTTATGCCTTCAATGTGCCCGATGCCATGCTCGGCCAACGCCTGGTGCTCACCGCCGGAGAAAAGGGCGCCTATACCGTGCGCGACAAAGACGGCGCCGTGCTGGTCGAGGGCCAGGTGGGTGATGAAATGAACCAGCACGGCGTGCAGCTTCAACTGGCTGAACTCACCGCTCGCCCGGGCACCGAGTTCTACCTGTCACGCCATCGCGAGCTGCCGACCGCGCTGGAGTACCAACAGCGCCTGAAGGTGGTCGAAGCCGGCAAAGACTCCGGCATCGTTTACCTGTCGATCCAGGACCCAGACCCGGCCAAAGCCATCGCTGTGCTCGAGGAAGTGAGCCAGCTGTATGTGCGCCAGAACGTCGAGCGCAGCTCTGCCGAAGCTGCCCAGCGCCTGGAGTTCTTGCGTTCGCAACTGCCGGTGGTACGCAAGGAACTGGAGCGCTCCGAGCAGGCCCTGAATGATTACCAAGCAAAGTCCAAGTCGGTGGATATCAGCCTGGAAACCCGCTCGGTACTCGACCAAGTGGTGAACTACGACAACCAATTGTCGGAGCTGCGCCTCAAGCGCGCCGACATGGACCGCTTGTACACCCGCCAGCACCCGGCCTCGATTGCCTTGGGCCAACAGATCAGCCAGCTCGAAGCGCAAAAGGCCAGCCTGCAAGAGCGCATCAAATCGCTGCCGCAAACCCAGCAAGAGCTATTGCGCCTGACTCGCGACATGCAGGTCACCACCCAAACCTACACCTCGCTGCTGAACAAAGCGCAGGAGCAAGACATCATCCGCGCCGGCAATATCGGCAACGTGCGCATCATCGACAAGGCCGACAGCAACATCGAGGAGCCGGTCAAGCCGATGCGTACACTGATCGTCGCCCTTGCCGCGCTGCTTGGCGCGTTGCTGGCGGTGGGCATCGTGTTCCTGCGCCAGGCGTTCTACCGCGGCGTCGAAAACCCCGAAAGCATCGAAAACCTCGGCATGCCGGTATACGCCTCGCTGCCGCTGTCACGCCGCCAAGAGCGCCTGAACAAACAGCGCAAGCCCAGCCGCCGGAGTAGCGGCCAACGCAGTGCCACTCAGCGCAGTGCCGCCCAACAAGATGCGGCCGCCCCACCGCGGCTGCTCAGCGTGGTCGAGCCCACCGAGTTGGCCGTGGAGTCGCTGCGTAGCCTGCGCACCAGCCTGCACTTCGCGATGCTCGAAGCGCGCAACAACGTGCTGATGATCACCAGCCCCACCCCGGGGGTGGGCAAGTCGTTCGTGTGCGGCAACCTGGCAGCGGTCATCGCCCAGGCTGGCAAGCGGGTGCTGTTGATAGATGCCGACATGCGCAAGGGCTACCTGGCCAAAACCTTCGGTTTGCAGCCCGAACTGGGCCTCTCCGATGCCCTGGCCAACCGTGCGGCGATCAGCCAAGTGATCAACGACACCGGTATCGACAACCTGCAACTGATCGCCTGCGGCTATGCCGCGCCCAATCCGTCCGAGCTGCTGATGCACGACAACTTCAGCAAGCTGTTGCGCGAGGTGTCGGTGCATTACGACCTGGTCATCATCGACACCCCACCGATCATGGCCGTGACCGATGCCGCGCTGGTCGGCCGCCAGGCCGGCACTACGTTGCTGGTGGCGCGCTTTGGCCTGAGCACAGAGAAGGAAATCGAAACCTCCAAGCGCCGCCTGGGCCAGAACGGCGTGCTGATCAAGGGCGCGATCTTCAACGCGGTGCTGCGCAAGGCCAGCACCGCCGAGTACGACACCGCCGCCTACGGCTACGACTATTCACCGCGCGGCCAGTAACGGCAACCGCCACGGAGGTAACGGGCATGACCACCACCCTTGCAATGATGCAGCCGTACTGGTTTCCCTACCTGGGTTACTTCCAACTGATCGCCGCCGCCGATGCCTTCGTGCTCGGCGACGACTTGCAGTACGTTAAGGACGGCTGGGTCAACCGCAACCGTATCCTCTGCGCGGGCCAGCCGTGGATGTTCAGCCTACCGCTGAAAAAGGCCGCCCATGGTTTGAACATCAACCAGCGGGAACTGGCCGACGACGCCCCGGCCAGCTTGGCGCGGTTGCTCAAGACCATCGCCCTGCACTATGCCCGGGCGCCCCAGCGGGGCGAGGTATTGCCGCTGCTGGAAACCCTGCTGCTGCACCCGGAACGCAACCTGGCCCGTTACCTTGAACACTCGCTGCGCAAAACCTGTAGCTACCTCGGGATCGACACGCCGATCCTGGTGGCATCGGACCTGCACATCCGCGAGGTGCAAAACAAACAAGACCGGGTGGTCAAAACCCTGCACAAGCTCGGTGGCCAGCGCTACCTCAATCCCATCGGCGGCCTCGACCTGTACGACGAAGCGACCTTCGCCGCCGCCGGGTTGCAGTTGCGCTTTCACCGAATGAACACCGTGCAATACCCGCAGTTCAAGGGGCCATTCGTGCCCTACCTGTCGATCATAGACGTGATGATGTTCAACCCCGTCGAAAGGATTCGCCAGTGGCTTGCCGATTTCACTTGCCTGCCCCCGCTGGGGTCACCGCCCTGCTGCGAGAAACGCCTGCCAAGCCTGAGCCTCGGGTAACCCCGGTGGCCTTTCTCGTGGCAGCGCCGCGCCCCTACACCAGCATCTTCAAGCCATTGTATTTGCATAGGAATGCACACATGAACGCGTTCACCCAGCCCGCCCCAGCCCAATGGTTTCTCATCCAGACCAAGCCCCGCCAGGAAGCCCGCGCCGAGGAGCACCTGCTGCGCCAACGCTTCGAGTGCTACCGGCCGCTGCAACCGAACAACGAAGCCCGCCGCGGTGCCGAGCCGGCGCTGTTTCCCGGCTACTTGTTCATTCGCATGGCGGCCCAGGATAACTGGTACCCGATTCGCTCTACCCGTGGCGTGACCCGGGTGGTGTCGTTCGGCACGTCCCCCTGCCCGGTGCCCGACGCGCTGGTGGAGCAAATCCGCCTGCGCCTGGCCAAGCCGTGTGCGCCCGTCAGCTTCGTCCAGGGCGAAGCCGTGCGGGTGAAAGCCGGCACCAGCGAACTGCAAGCCATCTTCCTGTGCGACGACGGCCAGGAACGTGCGGTGATCCTGCTCAACCTGTTGCAGCGCCAACAGCGGGTCAGCCTGCCCAAGCAGCAACTGGCCCGGCTGGTCGCCCATGCCTGTTGAGCCTTCACCTCTGCAACCGGAGCCGCTGATGAACGCCACCACGACCTTGGTCACACTGACCTACGGTGACCGCATCGACTACCTCAAGGCCTTGATCAGCCGCTCACTGGGCAGCCCGCACATTGCCCGGGTCATCGTGGTCAGCAATGCCTCGCGCTCGAACTTGCACAGCCTGCACTCGCAATGGCCAGGCCAGGTAGAGCTGGTGGAGCTGCCCGCCAATACCGGCTCGGCCCATGGTTACAAAGTGGGCATCCAGGCCGCCCTGGATCGCGGCGCCGAGCACATCTGGCTGATGGACGATGACAACGCGCCCACCCTGGGCGCCATTGAAGCCCTGCACCAGCGCCTGGCCGAAAGCCAAGCCGAGGTCGGCCAGGAAAACGCCGCGGTCATCGGCTTTCGCCCCACCCACCAGGCCGACATTGCCGCCGGCGTGCCACGCGCCTTCGCCGTGCAGTGGCGCTCCAGTTGCTTTGGTTTTCACATTGCCCAGTTGCCGTACAAGGTATGGCGCCGGCTGCCCTTTGGCCGCCCGCGGCCCAAGGCGCACCCAGTGCCGCTGGTGAAGTTGCCCTTCACCACCTATGGCGGCCTGCTCGCCCACGCCAGCCTCTTCCGCAAGATCGGCCTGCCGTTGTCGGCGTTGGTGCTGTATGCCGACGACACCGAGTACACCCGGCGCATTACCGCCAAGGGGGGCTGTATCACGCTGGTGACCGGGGCGCTGCTGGATGACCTGGAAGCCTCATGGAACATCAAGGCGCGCAGCAACAACATTTACGAAGCCTTCCTGCTCGGCAACTCCGACCTGCGCGCCTACTACACCGCGCGCAACCAGGCGTGGTTCGACAAGTACGTATGGGCAGGCCCGGCCTGGCTGTATCGGCTTAACCGCGCGCTGTTTTTATTCCTGCTGCGCCAGGTGGCACGGCGCAAGGGCACCGGGCACCGCTTAGCCCTGATCGAACAAGCCATCCGCGACGGCGAAGCCGGCCGCCTGGGCATGCATGAGGCCTTTCCTTTATGAAAATCCTGTTTCTCAGCAGCTTGTATTCGCCCCATGTCGGCGGCGGTGCCGAAATCGTGCTGCAACGCACTGTGGAAGGCCTCAAGGCGCGGGGCGCTGACGTAGTGGTGTTGGCCACCGGCCCGCAACCGGGGCTGCACGTGACCGAGGTACGCGGCGTGAAGGTGTACCGTGCCGGGCTGCTCAATACTTACTGGCACTTCAGCGAACAGCGCCCCAACGCCCTCGCGCGCCTGGGCTGGCACCTGCGTGACCGCTACAACAGCGGCATGCGCCGCTTCATCGCCGAGGTGCTCAGCCGCGAAGCGGTGGAACTGGTGGTGTGCCACAACCTGGCCGGTTGGTCGGTCGCGGCCTGGGATGAAATCGCCCAGGCCCGGTTGCCCAGCGTGCAGGTGCTGCACGACATGTACCTGTCATGCCCTGGCAGCAACATGTTCCGCAAGGGCAGCGCCTGCGCCAGCCCTTGCACCTTATGCCGCAGCTTTCGCCAAGGCCACGCCGAGCGCTCCGCGCAGGTGGATGCAGTGGTCGGCGTCAGCCGCTTCCTGCTCGATCGCTTGCGCAGCCAGCAGTTCTTCCGTGGGGCCCATGCACAAGTGATCTACAGCGCCAGCGCCCCGCCCGATGCGCTGGTGAGTGCGCGTTTCAACGAGCCGCGCCGTACCGACCGGCCGCTGCGTTTCGGCTACATGGGCACGCTCTCCGAGCAAAAGGGGCTGCGCTGGCTGATCGAGCAGTTTCGCACCTTGGCCTTTCCAGCCACCCTGAGCATCGCCGGGCGCGGCCAGGCAGATTACGAACAGACCCTCAAGGCCCTGGCCGGTACACCAAACATCACGTTCATCGGCTACCAGTCGCCAGAAAGCTTCTACCGCCAGGTTGACGTCGCGGTGGTGCCGTCGATCTGGAACGAGCCCTTCGGCCTGGTGGCGGTAGAAGCGTGCGCCCACTCAGTGCCGGTGATCGCCAGCAACCGCGGTGGCCTGCCGGAAATCATCCGCGATGGGACCAATGGCCTGCTTTGCGACCCCGCCCAGCCACGCTCGCTCGGCCAGGCCATGGCGCGCATGAATCGCGACCCGGTGCTGCGCGACCGGCTGGCCAGCCAGGCCCGCGCCAGCGTCGAACACTTCCTGGACACCGAGCAGATGCTCGACCGCTACCAGGCGCTCTTCCGCCAAGTTGTGCAAAACAGAAGCCCTCGCCATGATAACGACGTTGCCCTTTATAGCCTCTGAAACGTCAGCCCGGCGCCAGTGGCTGGCCTTTCACGTCTCCACCTTGATGGTGTGGTCCGCGATCAGCCTGATCGTGATCGAGACGTTCTCGGGGGCCTTGCGCTATTACCTGGACCTCGCCCACCTGGCGCCGTTGATGTATGTGCCCAAGGTGCTGTGCGCGGTGATGTTCACCTACGAACTGATGCGGGTGAAAGTCAGCCGCACCTTCTGGATGTGCATGCTGGCGCTGGTGGCGTCCAGCGTGTTGGCGATGCTGCACGGTGCCGCACTGAACAACGTGGGGTTCAGCCTGTTCATGTACAGCCCGCTGCTGTTCGGCATGGCCTGTGGCGTGCACCTGGAACACCGCAAGCGCTTGCTGGCGTGGGTCATCGGCCTGTGCCTGCTGGCGTCGATCCTGGGCGTGCTGCTCGACCGCTATTCGGTGGTGCCGTGGAAGGGCTACAGCTACACCCTCGGCGACACCGAACTGAGCGGCAACACCGCCTGGACCTCTGGCGACACCGACCGCTTGGCCGGTTTCGCCCGGCAATCGACCATGGCAGCCATGCTGATGGCGACCCTGGCGCTGTACCTGAGCGCTTACACCCGCTCCTGGTTCAAGCTGGCCGTGCTGTTCGCCGCCACCTTGGCGGCCATCTACATGACTACCAACAAGTCCACCGCTGCCGCGCTGTTCTTCACCCTGTTGCTGTTGCCGATACTGCGCATGCCTTGGGTGTGCCGGGCGATGTTCATCCTGGTGGTCGGCATCGGCCTGGCGCTGCCGCTGGTCAGCCTGGGGGTGGATTTCGACCCGCACAAAACCACCGGTGCGTCCGTGCTGGCCTCGTTCTACGACCGGTTGGTGAACACCTGGCCCTCTACGGTCAGCATGCTCACCGAGCAAGGCCTGGACTGGACACTGTTCGGCGCCGGCTTTGGCATGGTCGGCAGCAGCGTGGCGTTGTTTCCGGTGCTTGGCGCGCCGCTGCCCTCGGTGTGCGACAACACGGCCGTGTACCTGTGGGCGGCCTTCGGCCTGGCGGGCATCGTGCTGTACCTGGCGGTGCTGCCGCTGGCGGCTGGCCTGCTTGCCAAACGCGCCTCGCCCACCGCCGTGGCCTATCTGACCATCACCTTCTGCACCGTGCTGGTGAGCTGGACCACCGATGTGCTGGAGCTGTCGGTCTGCAATTTGTTCCTGGGGCTGGCCGTTTCCCACGTACTGCTGCGCAAAGCGATGCCCACGCACCCTTCATTGGCCGACCAGAGAGCAGTCGATCGTGACCACTACCGTGAACCGTTCAAAGCGCTTTAACCCCAGCGGCATGCTCTGCGGCCTGCTGCTGGGGCTCGCGGCCAGCGCACAGGGCGGTGAATTCATCGTCGGCGCCGGCACCCACTTGCTCAACCGTACCGGTGATGTGGCACCGGCCATGGCCATGGCCCAGCAGGCCGGCATCGCTTCGCTGCGCGACGACGCCTGGTGGAGCAGCATGGAGCTGCAACCCGGTGTGCTGCACACCCCTGCCGAATGGCGCAAATACCTGGCCGAACAACAACGGTTGGGGCTGGGCAACGTGCTGATCCTCGGCTACGGCAACCAGTTCTACAACCGCGATGCCAAGCCGATTGCGCAAACCGTGCGCAACGGCTTTGCGCGTTATGTCGATGAGGTGACCCAACGCCTCAAAGGCCAGGTGGATTACTGGGAAATCTACAACGAATGGGACATCGCCAAGCCGCGCTTGGCCGGCGATGCCGACAGCAGGGCCTACCTGAAGCTGGTCCACGACACCGCCCCACAGGTGCGCAAAAACGACCCCAAGGCGCTGCTGCTAGCCGGCGCCGTCACCACCGATGGCATCGAAAAAGGCTTCGCCGAGCGGTTGGTGCAGGGTGGGGTCATGAATATGGTCGATGGGCTGTCGCTGCACCCCTATGTGCACTGCGCCAAGGCCGGCGGCGGTAATACGCCCGAGCACTGGGCCGGCTGGCTGCGCGACCTCTCGCAACAGTTCGATCGGCTGGCCGGGCGGGAGGTGCCGCTTTACCTCACGGAAATGGGCTGGCACAGCACGGGCGACCGCCACCCCTGCGGCATTGCCAGCAACACCCAGGCGGCGTTCCTGGCGCGTAGTTTTCTGCTCGCCAAAACTGTCCCGGCCATCAAGGGCATGTGGTGGTACGACCTGGTTAACGATGGCGACGACCCGGCCGACCCGGAACACAACTTCGGCCTGGTGCGCCAGAACTTGTCACCCAAGCCGGCCTATGCCGTGCTCAAGGCGCTCAGCCCGCTGCTGCGCCAGGGCGTATTCGAAAGCCAGGCCACTGGCGCCGACAACAGTTACCAACTGCTGTTCAGCCTGGGCGGCGAGCAACAACTGGCAGCGTGGGCGCCGGGGCGCACCCGTGCGGTGACGATCCACGCCGGTGGCCCGCTCGATGGCCCGGTGCGGCTGCTCGATACCCGCCACCCCGAAGCCGGCAGCGTCGACAGCGACAGCCATTGGCAGTGCCAGGGTGAGCAGTGCAGCGCTCAGCTCGCCCTGGGCGAATTCCCACTGCTCATCAACCTCGGCAAAGCCCGCTGGCTGCCCCCCACCGCTGCGCAGGAATGAAGCCATGATAGTAATCAATGCGCGTTTTTTAACCCAAGAATTACGGGGTGTGCAGCGTTTTGCCGAGCAAGTGTGCCTGGCCCTGCGCGAGTTGCGCGACGACCTGGTATTCGTCTGCCCACCAGGCATCCGCATGCAAGCCACGGCCCAGGCACTGGGCGCCCACGTGATCGGCCGCCACGGTGGCCACCTGTGGGAGCAATGGGACCTGCCACGTTACCTGGCCCGCCAGGGTCACCCGCTGTTGCTCTCACTGTGCGCCACTGCGCCGTTGTTCTATCGCAATCAACTGGCCACCCACCACGACATTACCTACGTGCGCCACCCCGAGAGTTACAGCCGCGCGTTCCGCACCAGCTACCGGTTGATGACGCCCCTGCTGCTGCGTGCGGCGCATGGGCTGATCACCGTAAGCCAGTTTTCACGGCGCGAAATCAGCGAGCACTACCGCTACCCCAGCGAGCGCATCCTGGTGGTGGCCAACGCGGTCAGTGGCGCGTTCCAACCGGGCGAGCCGCTGCAGGCCGAGCCGAGTTACCTGCTGGCGGTCTCCTCGCCCAGCGCGCACAAGAACTTCGCGCGGATGATCAGCGCGTTTCTGGCCTTGGAGAACATGGACCACGTGGAGCTGCGTATCGTCGGCGCCGCCAATGGCATTTTCGCCGACCCCAGCCTGCAGCAGCAGGCGGCCGGCGATGGGCGCATTCGCTTTCTCGGCCGCCTGAGCGACGAGGAGCTGATTGCCCAGTACCAAGGTGCGACCGCGTTCGTGTTCCCCTCGCTGTACGAGGGCTTCGGTATTCCGCCGCTGGAAGCACAAGCCTGTGGTTGCCCGGTGCTGGCGGCCAACGCCGCGTCGATCCCCGAGGTGCTGCAGTCCAGCGCCTTGTATTTCGACCCACTGGACACCGAGCACATGGCCCGGGCGATGTCGCTGGTGCTGAGCAACCTCACCCTGCGGCAACACCTGCGCACGCTGGGGCTGCAAAACGTGGCGCGGTTCAGTTGGGAAGCGTCGGCGCGGCGAATCAGCGAGCGCATCGACAGCCTGCTGCAAAACCCGCAAGGCCAGCACCCTACACACAACGAAGAAAAACCACACCTACAAAG
This sequence comes from Pseudomonas typographi, assembly GCF_014694385.1. Taxonomy (GTDB): domain Bacteria; phylum Pseudomonadota; class Gammaproteobacteria; order Pseudomonadales; family Pseudomonadaceae; genus Aquipseudomonas; species Aquipseudomonas typographi. The sequence goes on from NZ_JAAOCA010000001.1 coordinate 85,193, forward strand.
GCGCTGACCGCGCCAAGGAGCCTCCATGAAAATCGCCATCGTCCATGATTGGCTGGTGACCTTCGCCGGGGCCGAACGGGTCTTGGCCTCGATGCTGAAGCTGTGGCCGCAAGCCGACCTGTTCGCAGTCATCGATTTCCTCAGCGATGAAGACCGCGCCCGCCTGGGTGGTAAACGCGCCAAGACCACGTTCATTCAGCGCCTGCCCAAAGCGCGCAGCGCCTACCAACGTTACCTGCCGCTGATGCCCCTGGCCATCGAGCAATTGGACCTCTCTGGCTACGACCTGATCTTGTCGAGCAGCCACGCGGTGGCCAAAGGCGTGCTCAGCGGGCCGAACCAGCTGCACATCAGCTACGTGCATTCGCCAATCCGCTACGCCTGGGACCTGCAACACCAGTACCTGAACGAAAGCGGCATGGCCAGCGGCTTCAAGGGCAGCGTGGCGCGAATGGCCTTGCACTACATGCGCCTGTGGGACCAACGCACCGCCCACGGTGTGGATACCTTCGTGGCCAATTCAGCCTTCATCGGCCGGCGAATCGAAAAGGCCTACCGGCGCGAGTCCACGGTGATCTACCCGCCCGTCGATACCCGAGGGTTCAACCTGCAGGTAGAGAAACACGACTACTACGTCACTGCCTCGCGGATGGTGCCGTACAAGAAGGTTCCGATGATCGTCGAAGCCTTCAAGGCCATGCCTGACAAGCGCCTGGTGGTGATCGGCGATGGCCCGGAAATGGCCAAGGCCCGCCAGGTAGGTGCCAGCAACGTTACCTTGCTGGGCCAGCAGAGCTTCGAGGTGCTGCGCAGCCATTTGCAAAACGCCAAGGGCTTCGTGTTCGCCGCCGAAGAAGACTTTGGCATCAGCCCGGTGGAAGCCCAGGCGTGTGGCACGCCGGTGATCGCCTTTGGCCGCGGCGGCGTGCTGGAAACCGTGCGCGGCCTGGGCAGCGACGCGCCGACCGGCGTGTTCTACGACCAGCAAACACCTGAAGCGCTGATCAACGCCATCACCCAATTCGAAAGCCAGGCGCAGCGCTTTAGCGCGCAGGCATGCCGCGACAATGCCGAGCGTTTCTCGGAGCACCACTTCGAGCGGCAATTGCGCCAATTGGTAGAACAGCAACTGGCCAGTACCGGCCTCGGCGAACCTATCGCCCCGCGCTTGGCCCTGGCCGCCACCCACCCATTAGTGCCAGCCGCGGCCACCTCGGCCTGAGCCGCATTCAACCGCACGAGACGTTTGACTCTCCAAGGACGATCACCATGAAATGCAAAGTTTTGGTTGCTCTGATGTGCAGTGCAATTCTGCAAGGGTGTGCTTTCGCCCCCGGCCAACACATGACGCCGGGCGACGTAAAGGACGACGCCATCACCGACCCGGTGAACGTGGTGCAAATCACCAGCGCCACCGCCCACCAGCAACAGGTTATCTACTCGGCGCCGCCGGTGGCGCCGGAGCTGCTGGCTTACCGCCCCAGCGACTACCGCATCGGCCCGGGCGATGGTCTGATCGTCACCGTATGGGAACATCAAGAGCTCAATTCTCCCGCCGGCCAGGAACAGGGCAACTCCAGTTCGCGCATCGTGCGCAACGACGGCACCCTCTACTACCCCTACATCGAATCGATCAAGGCCGGCGGCAAAACGGTCGAGCAATTTCGCGATGACCTGCAGGCGGCGTTGTCCAAATACCTCACGGTGGCCAAGGTAGACGTGAACGTCGAAGGCTATAACAGCCAGCGGGTGATTCTGTCCGGCGCATTCCGCACCCCTGGCCCACAACCGTTGACCAACCTGCCGCTGTCGCTGGTCAATGCGGTGAGCCGCGCCGGTGGCGAGGCCGACAACGCCAACCTGGCCGGCCTGATTTTGCGGCGCGATGGCCACGAGTACGTGCTGGATGTGGACACCCTGAACCGGCCTGACTCGCAATTGGGTGGGATCTACCTGAAGGACGGTGACCAATTGCATTTGGGCAACAACCGCGCCAATACCATCTATGTGCTGGGCGAAGTGCATAGCCCACAGGCAATGACTTACGGCACCAGCACCTTCAACCTGATGCAGGCACTGGGCAACGCCGGTGGCATTGCCCAGGAAACCGCGGCCGCCGAGGCGATCTATGTGATCCGCAGCGCCCAGACAGGGGCCAACCAGCCAGCGACCGTGTTCTGTTTGAATGCGAAAAAACCCACGGCCTTTTTGCTGGCGCGCCAGTTCGACCTGCAGCCTTATGATGTGGTGTTCGTGGGCCCGGCCAACATCACCCGCTGGAACCGCTTCATCAGCCAATTGTTGCCATCAGCCACCGTGGTGGGCACCACCGCAGCGTTCAGAAACTGACCCGCGCCCCCGCAGCCCAGGCGGCGGGGGGTGCAACCCGTCTGGTTTTACCTGTTGTTACACCCTGCTTATCCGCTAGGATTGGTCCCTCTTGCCCACGGATCGGATCCTTGCCCATGTCGTTAAGCCATGCCAGCTGCAGCGAGCTGCTGCTCGAAAATGGGCTCAAGGTGCGCATCCTGCACGAGCCCCGGCTGCGAAAGGCCGCCGCCTTCCTGTGCGTAGATGCCGGCAGCCACGATGTCGACCCGGCGTGGCCGGGCATGGCGCACTTTCTCGAGCATTTATTTTTCCTCGGCACCGAGCGCCACAACGGCGAACAAGCGTTGATGGCCTACGTGCAACGCCAGGGTGGCCAACTCAACGCCAGTACCCGCGAGCGCAGCACCGAGTTTTTTTTCGAGGTCCCCCCCACAGCGTTGTCTGGCGCGTTGGAGCGGCTGTGCGACATGCTCGCCCGGCCACGGCTATCGGCGGCCGACCAGCGCCGCGAACGTGAAGTGTTGCACGCCGAGTTCATTGCCTGGTCGCGCGACGCCGAAGCGCAGCACCAGTTGTGGTTAACTGCGCCGCTGTCGTCACGCCACCCACTGCGCGCCTTCCATGCGGGTAACCGCTACAGCCTGCCGTTGGGCAGCGCCGAGTTCCAGGAGGGTTTGCTGGCGTTTCACCAGCGTTTTTACCATGCCTCGCAAATGACACTGTGCCTGGTGGGCCCGCAATCGCCCGATAAACTGCGCGCGGTGGCCCAGCGCTGCGGGCAGCTGTTGCCCGCCGGTACGCGCGCGCCACGGCCACTGCCACCGCCGCTGCGAGACGACAGCGGCGACCACCCGGCGCCCAGCGACCCGCGCCGCCTGAACCTGGTATTCGCCTGCGAGGGCCTGCCCGAGGGCACCGCCCCGGCTATCGACTTTCTCACCACCTGGTGCAGCAACCCGCAGCCCGGCGGGTTGTTCGCCGAACTGCAACGGCGCGATTTGGTCGAGAGCATGCAGGTCCGGCTGCTGTACCACTATGGCGGCCAGGCGGTCATCGATTTCGATTTCAAGTTGACCGCCGCGGGCGGCCCGGCCGCTGCCACCGTTGGCCACCTCTGCCTCAGTTGGCTGGAGTTCTTCGAGGCGCTGGGCGACTGGGGCCCCTTGCGCGAGGAATACACCCTGCTGCGCAAGCGCCGGCAGTTGGTCAGCAGCGCGCTGGAGCTCGCCCGCCAGTACATCGACGCGGCCGGTGACCCTGCCCAATTGAGCGAGCCCGTCACGCGCGCCCTGGCCTCTGTGTTAGCGCAGCTCAAAGCCGAGCAGTTGCTGCACCCGGTTCCGCTACCCAGCGGCGCCAACACACCGGCGGTGCAATGGCGGTTGCCGCAACGCAACCGTTTCTTGCGCCCCAACCGCCGCCCAGAGCAGCCGGTGGCCGACCCGCCCGCCGTGCAATACCGGCCCAGTGCCCCGAACAGCCCCCACGAAGGCGAATTGTTCGTACGTTGGAGCGCCCATGCCTCGCGCCATCCGGGTAGCACCCGGGTGCTTGACCGCAGCCTGCGGCGCCTGGCCGACGAAGCCCGCCAGGCCGGTGTGCGTTTGGCCTTCAACCGCCTCGGTGACGACTGGCAACTACGCCTGTCGGGGGTCGCCGAGCCGATGCCGGCATTGCTGGAGCAAGTGGCCGCGCATTTCAGCGCCCCGCCCACCGAAGCCTGGCGCCACCACGAAGCAATCCCGGCGGCGCCGCAAACCCCCATTCGTGAGTTGCTCAAGCGCCTGCCCGAACACTGCCTGGGCTTTTACCACAGCAGCCAACATGATGGGCGCGAGCAGGTGCAACCCGCCGCCCTGCAAAAACTCTGGGCCAGTGCTGGTTGGGAAGCCTTGGCGATTGGCTTCGACGGGGCTGCCCGCAGTGCATTGAACAACGCCCTGCGCCGCCTGCCCGGCCGCCCCGGCCAGGCCACGCCGGTACACTATCCACCGCTGGGCCGCCATTGGAGCACCGTGCCCGGTGGCAGCGGCGAGCATGCGCTGTTGCTGTTCTGCCCCGCCCCTAACGGCTCGATGGGCGACGAGGCGGCATGGCGGTTGCTCGGCCACCTGTCGCAGACGGCGTTCTACCAGCGCATGCGGGTAGAACTGCAACTGGGTTACGCCGTGTTCGCCAGCTTTCGCCAGATCAGCGGCCGCCCCGGGCTGGTGTTCGGCGTGCAATCACCCGGCACCGACCCAGCCGGTATCCTGGGCCATATCGAGCAATTCTTCGAGCAATTACCTCGTTGGTTGACCAATTTGGGTTCCAGCGCGGTCATGAGCCAAAGCCAGGCCATGGCTGCGCGCTGGAGCTTGGAAGAACTCGAGGCGCCCCAACTGGGCGAAACCCTTTGGCAAGCCCACCTGGGCGGGCACCCTGGCGACTACCTGGGCCAACTGCAACGCGCCCTGGCCGCCTTGCGCCCCGCGGATGTGATCAACGCCGCCCAACGCCTGCGCAGCGCCGACGCCGGCTGGCTGGCATTGGCCACGGCGGCAGCACCGGATGAGCGCTGGGTACCGCTGGGGTGAGAGGGCGGCTGGCGCCCCGCGGCTTGGCGGGTCACCCCATCATTCGGGCGGGTTCATCGCCGCCCGATAACGGGCCAAGTTCTGCTCGTTCGGCGGGTAAAGGCCTGGCAATGCCGCGCCCTTTTCAACCTGCCGGAGGTTCCAGGCCTCAAGGCGCTCTTGCTCCTCGGCGACCTCGACCACCTCTGCCAGCATGGCCTGCGGAATGACGACCACGCCGTCGTTATCCAGCACGATGATATCGCCTAGAAAAACTGCTACTCCACTATAGGCCACGGGGGCTTGCCAGCCAACGAAGGTCAGCGCCGCGACCGCCGGCGGCGATGCCGTACCCTGGCACCACACTGGCAGGGCGGTGGCGCTGGCGCCATCGATGTCGCGGATCACGCCGTCGGTCACCCGCGCGGCGACACCGCGCTGCTGCATCCTGGCGCATGGGCCCGCAGCATTTCCTCGGTGTCCATGGCCATCAAGTTGCGCAGGTACATGCTGGTGGGGTGCGGGAACGCCTCGGTGATGGAGATGGTGGGAATACCATCGGCAACCCGCCGGCCAGGAAGATGCCTCGCTTGGCCGCTTCGATCAGTTGGGCGAGGTTGCCATGGCAGGGGTTGTAACTGCTGAAGGTGTCGATGATCGGCCGGTCGAGCATATCGCTGGAATAGCCCGCCCCCTTTGATGAACGCCTTTCGCAGAAACAGGGAAAATTCGGTGTCGCCGTAATTGGCAAGCCCGTCGGCAAAGCCCTTTTTATTCATCGCTGGGTTATCCATCGGTGTGGTCCATTGTTGTTGTGATCGCCGGGCAGCTTGGCCGCCTGCGCGTGCACCCAATATGAACCGGCCGGCCGAGGCGAAAAACCTGCCCAGGCTAACTTCAACCATTAGTTGTTGTAAGGTGTGCCCGGTACAGCCACCGCCGCCCGCCAGACCGTTACCGTTGCGGTGAAACTGCATTGCAGTGTTTTCACCATCCGGGCCATTTCATTGGAGTAGAATTGGCGCACCGATCATTCGAACGCCTGCGCGTGGGCGTGGACTAAGATCTGTAGACACATCCCGCAACCTCGAAGGAGAGCTCCTATGTGGACCAAGCCTACCTACACTGACCTGCGTATCGGCTTCGAAGTGACCATGTACTTCGCCAGCCGCTGAGTTTTCAGCATCGCTGTACAGCGCCTCGGTCAGCCGGGGCGTTTTCGTTTTAAAGGCGCCTGCCGGAGAGGCCATGTTCATCCAAATTCTAGGTTCAGCCGCCGGCGGCGGCTTTCCGCAGTGGAACTGCAACTGCGCCAATTGCCACGGCCTGCGCAGCGGCACCCTACGGGCGACACCGCGTACCCAGTCATCCATTGCGCTGTCCGACGACGGGGTGAACTGGGTACTGTGCAACGCGTCCCCCGACATTCGCGCGCAGTTGCAAAGCTTTGCCCCGCTACAGCCTGGGCGTGCATTGCGCGACACCGGGATCCAGGCGGTGGTGTTGCTCGACAGCCAGATCGACCACACCACCGGCCTGCTCAGCCTGCGCGAAGGGTGCCCACACCCGGTATGGTGCACCGAGATGGTCCACCAAGACCTGACCAGCGGTTTTCCGCTGTTCAATATGCTGGAGCACTGGAACGGTGGCCTGCTGTGGAACCGCATCGAGCTTACCGGCCACTTTACCGTGCCGGCCTGCCCGAACCTGCGCTTCACGCCGCTGCCCCTGCGCAGCGCCGCCCCGCCCTATTCGCCGCACCGCTTCGACCCGCACCCAGGGGATAACATCGGCCTGGTGGTCGAAGACCTGCGCACCGGCGGCACGCTGTTCTATGCCCCAGGGCTGGGCCAGGTCGATGAAGCCTTGCTGGCGACCATGGCCAGCGCCGACTGCCTGCTGGTCGATGGCACGCTTTGGAGCGACGACGAAATGCAGCGCCGCGGCGTGGGCATGCGTACCGGCCGGGAGATGGGCCACCTGGCGCAGCACGGCCCCGGCGGCATGCTCGACGTGCTCGAGGGCCTACCCACACCGCGCAAGGTGCTGATCCACATTAACAACACCAACCCGATCCTCGACGAAGACTCCCCCGAGCGCGCCGAACTGGTGCGGCGCAACGTCGAAGTCGCCTTCGACGGCATGAGCATCGAACTCTAAACCGCGAGAACCCCATGACCACTGCCCTGACCCCCGCCGAATTCGAACAGGCCCTGCGCGCCAAAGGGGCCTTCTACCACATCTACCACCCCTACCATGTGACGATGTACGAAGGCCGCGCAACCCGCGAGCAAATCCAGGGCTGGGTCGCCAATCGTTACTATTACCAGGTGAATATCCCGCTCAAGGATGCTGCGATCCTGGCCAACTGCCCCGACCGTGAAGTGCGCCGCGAATGGATACAGCGCCTGCTCGACCATGACGGTGCCCCAGGGGAGGATGGCGGCATCGAGGCATGGCTGCGGCTGGGCCAGGCCGTGGGGCTGGACCCCGACCAACTGCGCTCGCAGGAACTGGTGTTGCCGGGGGTACGCTTCGCCGTAGACGCCTACGTGAACTTCGCCCGCCGCGCCAGTTGGCAGGAGGCGGCCAGCAGCTCACTGACCGAACTGTTCGCCCCGCAGATCCACCAGTCACGGCTCGACAGTTGGCCCCAGCATTACCCGTGGATCGACCCCAGCGGCTATGAATACTTCCGCACCCGCCTGGGCCAAGCCCGGCGCGACGTCGAACACGGGTTGGCGATCACCTTGCAGCACTACACCACCTACGACGCGCAGCAGCGGATGCTGGAGATCCTGCAGTTCAAGCTCGACATTCTTTGGAGCATGCTCGATGCCATGAGCATGGCCTATGAACTGCACCGCCCGCCGTATCACAGCGTGACCGGCGAGCGTGTTTGGCATAAGGGAATCACCCTATGAGTTTCGACCGCGAGCAAAAGCCCGCTTGGCGCCCCGGCTACCGCTTCCAGTATGAGCCGGCGCAAAAGGGCCATGTGCTGCTTTACCCCGAAGGTATGATCAAACTTAACGACAGCGCCAGTGCCATTGGCGGGTTGATCGACGGCCAGCGCAGCGTCGCTGAGATTATCGCCGCGCTCGAACAACAATTCCCCGGTGTACCGGAGCTGGGCGACGATGTGGAGCAATTCATGGAGGTTGCCCGTGAACAGCACTGGCTCGAATTTGCCTGAGCTGCCGGCCACGCCTGAAATAGGGCTGCCCTTGTGGCTGCTGGCCGAACTGACCTACCGCTGCCCGCTGCAGTGCCCTTATTGCTCCAACCCGCTGGACTTCGCCCAGCAGGGCCAGGAACTGACCACCGAACAGTGGAAGCAGGTGATGCGCCAAGCGCGTGAAATGGGCGCGGCGCAATTGGGGTTTTCGGGCGGCGAGCCCTTGGTGCGCCAAGACCTCGCCGAACTGATCGGAGAAGCCCGCAGCCTTGGCTACTACACCAACCTGATCACCTCCGGCATCGGCCTGAGCGAAGCCAAGATCGAGGCGTTCAAGCAGGCCGGGCTCGACCATATCCAGATCAGCTTCCAGGCCAGCGACGAAGAGGTGAACAACCTGCTGGCCGGCTCGCGCAAGGCATTCGCGCAAAAGCTGGAAATGGCCCGCGCGGTAAAGGCCCATGGCTACCCAATGGTGCTGAACTTCGTGACCCACCGGCACAACATCGACCAGATCGACCGCATCATAGAGCTGTGCGTGGCCCTCGAAGCCGATTTCGTCGAACTCGCCACCTGCCAGTTCTATGGTTGGGCGCATTTGAACCGCGCCGGGCTGCTGCCCACCCGTGCCCAACTGGAGCGCGCTGAACGCATCACCAACGAGTACCGCGCCCGCTTCGAAGCCGAGGGGCGCAAGGTCAAGCTGATTTTCGTGACCCCCGACTATTACGAAGAACGCCCCAAGGCCTGCATGAACAGCTGGGGCAATATCTTCCTCACCGTGACCCCCGACGGCACCGCACTACCCTGCCACGGGGCGCGGCAACTGCCGATCGCCTTCCCCAATGTGCGCGAACACAGCCTGCAGCACATTTGGTATGACTCGTTTGGTTTCAACCGCTTCCGCGGCTACGAGTGGATGCCCGAGCCGTGCCGGTCCTGCGATGAAAAAGAAAAAGACTTCGGCGGCTGCCGTTGCCAGGCGTTCATGCTTACCGGCGATGCCGCCCAGGCAGACCCAGTGTGCAGCAAATCGCCACACCATGGGGTTATACTCGCTGCGCGTGAAGAAGCCGAACACGCCACTGCCCCTCTTTCCGACCTGAGTTATCGCAATGAACGAAACTCACGCCTCATCGCCCGCGGTTGAAGCCATCAGCGCACGCGACGCCGTAGCAGCCAGTATCGACTTCGCCGAGTTACAAGCAGGCCAGGAAGGCCTGTTCTGGAACGAGTACCGCCCGCAAGACGGCGCCTGCCGCCTCTGGCGTTGGCAGCAGGGCCAGCCGGTATGCCTGACCCCAAGCGGTTTCAGCGTGCGCAGCCGGGTGTACGAGTACGGCGGCGGCAGCTTTTGCCTGGCCCCACAGTGTGTGGTGTTCGTCAACGACAGCGACCAACAACTCTACCGCCAAGCCCTGGATGGCAGCGCCCCGCAACCCCTGACCCACGGCCAGAAGCGCTATGGCGGGTTGGCCTATGCCGCAGGGCTGGTGCTGGCCGTGGAAGAAGAAGCCGCCAGCCCGATGGACATCCACCGGGTGGTCGCCATCGAACTAGCCGGCGGCGGCCGCACGGTGCTGGCCGAAGGCGCAGACTTCTATGCCAGCCCGATCCTCTGCGACGATGGCACGCGCCTGGCTTGGGTAGAGTGGAGCCGGCCCCATCAGCCGTGGGGCGAAACCCGCTTAATGTGTGCCGAGCGGCGCGCCGATGGCGGCTGGTTCAAGCCGGTGTGCCTGGCCGGCGACGGCCCGGAGCCCGAAAGCCTGCAGCAGCCGCGCTTCGATGCGCTCAGCCGGCTGAAGTGCCTCACCGATCGCAACGGCTTCTGGCAGCCGTGGGGTGAAAGCGGCGAAGGCTGGTTACCCCTGCCGAGCCTGCCGGCCGACCACGCCGGCGCCCCCTGGCAGTTGAGTGCCAGCAGTTGGCTGCCGTTGCCCGGCGATGAATTCCTCGCCACCTGGTACGACGACGGCTTCGCCCGCTTAGGGATCTGCCACGCCGACGGCCGCATCGAAGACTACACCGGTGCGTTCAGCCATTTTCGCAGCCTCGCCGCCGACACCGACCACCTTTACACCATCGCGCAATCGCCCCAGCAACCGGCCGCGGTAGTAGCCATCGACCGCCACAGCCATGCCTGCCAAGTGCTGGCTGGCGGCGCCAGCCCCTTACCCGCCGAAGCGGTGAGCCTGCCCGTGGCGCTGAGCTTCCCCAGCGGCAACGACTACGCCTATGCGTTCTTCTACCCGGCCCAGGGCCGCCAAGGCCCGGCGCCCCTGGTGGTATTCATCCACGGGGGGCCTACGTCGGCGTTCTATCCGGTGCTCGACCTGCGCCTGCAGTTTTGGACCCAGCGCGGCTTCAGCGTGGCCCAACTGAACTACCGCGGCAGCACCTGCTATGGGCGCGCCTACCGCCAGGCACTGCACCTGCATTGGGGTGAAACCGACGTAGAAGATGCCTGTGCGCTGGTGGCCTGGCTGGGCGAAAAGGGCCTGGCCGACCCCGCATCGGCGTTTATTCGCGGCAGCAGCGCCGGTGGCTATACCACCCTGTGCGCGCTGGCCTTTACCGACGTGTTCCGCGGCGGGGCCAGCTTGTACGGCGTAAGCGACCCGGCCGCGCTGGCCCGCGACACCCACAAATTTGAAGCCGATTATTTGCACTGGCTGATCGGCGACCCCGACATCGACCAGCCGGTGTATGCCGCGCGCACCCCGCTGCTGCACGCCGACCGGATCAACGTGCCGGTAGTGTTTTTCCAGGGCGAGCTAGACAAAGTGGTAGTGCCCGAGCAAACCCGCGCCATGGTCGATGCACTGGCGCAGCGAGGCGTGCCGGTCGAGGCGCATTACTACCCCGAAGAACGCCATGGGTTTCACCAAGCGGCGAACATGGCCGGGGCGCTGGAAGCGGAGTGGCGGTTTTATGAGGCGGTGCTGAACGCGCCAAACCCTTAGCCGGCCGCCGCGCGATAAGGCCGTGGTACCGGCGGCGTATTCCCGCCCATTAGCTGAACGGCGAACGGTTCAACCGGGCAGTAGGTGCTGGCGATGTTCGCTGGGGTTGCCGCGGACGCCACCCTGCCTCGTGCCCTGCTGGTAGACGAGTGGGACGCCAACCTCGATACCGCTCCGTGACCCGCGCAGCCAGTGGCTGGATGACGTGAGCCAGCGGCGGGTCATTGTCGAAGTCCGGCATTGGCGCGGTGGCTCAGAGGCTGGCATAAGAATGGCCGCGTGCTGGCTCAAAATACTACCGTTTAGCAATGATATACACCGCGTGCACGATCCCCGGGATATACCCGCACAGCGTCAGCAGAATGTTCAGCCAGAAGGCCCCACCAAAGCCCACCTGGAGGAACACACCCAGCGGCGGAAGGATAATGGCGATGATGATGCGGATCAGGTCCATGGCGGTCGCTCCTTGGTCAGCAGAAGGTGATTGCACTTCAGACCCCGGCGCCGGCGATGCGGTTCAGCCGCGAAAAAAACGCCCGGGCCGAAGAGGCTGGCCCGGGGCGAGGCGCAGAGACGCCAGACGGTATTCAGTGGGCGCGCTGCGCCTTTTGCAGCCGGGCCAGGGCGCGCCCCAGGCGCATGAGCATGTCGTCGATGTTACCCCGGCTTACCGTCAATGCCGGGGTGAAGCGCAGCACGTCGGCCTGCGCGGCATCGAGCAGCAAGCCCTCGTCGCGCGCGGCGCCGAGCACCTGGGCGGCGTGCCAACCGGGCATTGGCAGCCCCCAGAGCAAACCGGCGCCACGCGGCGCACCCAAACCGTAGCGCAGGGCCAGCCGCGCCAGGCCATCGCGCAGGTGCCCGCCAAGCGCCTGCACCTGCGGTAAAAACTCCGGCTGCTGCAAAGCCTGTAACACCGTGCTGGCGGCAGCACAGGCCAGCGGGTTGCCGTGGTGGCTGCCGGCATAATCGACCAGGCGCAAACCGCTGGCACGTTCGCGCACCAGTACGGCAGCCGCGCCTACGCCACCGCCCAGGCCTTTGCCGAGGGTGACGATGTCGGCGCGCACACCATAGCGTTGCTCAGCCAGCAGCGTGCCGCAGCGGCCCATGCCAGTGCCCACTTCGTCGAGAATCAACAAAATGCCCAAGGCCCGGCACAGCTTTTCGGCGCCCTTGAGGTAGGCTTCGCTGGCCGGGATCACGCCGGCTTCACCTTGCACCGGTTCGAGCAACACGGCCACGGTGTCGGCATCCACCGCCGCGTGTAGGGCGGCAAGGTCATTGAACGGCACTTGTTCGAAGCCTTCAAGGTTGGGGCCATACTGAAGCCGCGCGGTGCAGGAGCGCGCGCCCAGGCCATGGCCGTGGCAACCGCCGCGGGCGCTGAGTATCCGGTAAGCGCCACGACGATGGCGCCCCCCCCATTGCCGGGCCAGCAACACGGCGGCCTCGCACGCCTCGCTACCGCTGCCAAGCATATAACCCCGGGCGCTATCCGTGGCTTCGCACAGCTGCTGCAACAACGCCAACTGGCCATGGTGCTCAAAGCGCGCGCCCGGGTTAACCAATGCCGCCACCTGCGCTTGCACAGCCTCGACCAGCGCCGCGGGGCTGTGGCCGAGGCTGTTGACCCCCACCCCCTGAGAGAAGTCCAGGTAGGCCCGGCCGGTGTTGTCCCATAGCCATGAGCCTTGCCCACGCACGAACACCTGCTCCGGGCGGCTGGCCACCTGCAGGCGGCGGGCACGCGCGGCCTGTACGTCAAGCGCCGGGCCAAAGGGTTCGGCACGGCTCAGGCTGAACAGGTTCATGCGCGCAGGCCCTCTAACGGTAAGCCCAACAAGCGTGCGCTCCAGTCTTCGACTTGGCCGCTGCGCAGGCGCTCGCCCGCCAACTCGCGCCAGCGCTGCGACAACGCCGGGCAGGCCACCAGTTTGGCCAGGCCGCTGTGTTCGAGCGGCTCTTGGTAGAACGCGCGCAATGCCCAGGCCACCGTCAGGCCGGGGTAACTGCGTTGAATCAGTTCAAGGGTATCCTCGGCGCTGATGAAGCCTGGCCGCAACACCCGGTAAAACCAGCCACAGCGGCCATTGTCTTGTGCCTGCTGCGGCATGTTGTGCAAGCCGTGAGGGTGCACCAACCGGTAACAGGGCGAGCGCGGCTGGCTCACCTGCAACAGCGCGCCGCCAAAGCGAAAGATATCGCCCAAGCACACCTGCTCTTCGGTCACGCCCAGGGTGGAGAGGTTTTCACCGAAGGCCGGCGCCCGCCAGGCGATCTGTGGGTAGCGCCGCGCCCAGTGCTGGTAGTGCTCGGCGGGGTAATGGTGCAGGGCCCTGTCGGGACCGGTGTGAAAGCGCGGGTCGGCATGCTCGTCTTGGCCTAGCCCTTGTGGCCACAGCCACAGCCTTTTGGCAAGTGGCTGTTTGTCGGTATCGGTGAGCAAACCTTGCCCGAGGTTTTTCGCCCGGCCTATGTAAACACCCTCAATACGCACGTGGTTCATGTTTCCTCATCGGCTCTGGTGGCCCTTGAATACGGGTTAGACTAGGGTCAACAGGGCTCCACGGCCATTTCGTTTTAGCACCTTTTCCGATAAGTAAAAGTTATGGATTTTCGCCAACTGCGGTACTTCGTCGCGGTCTATGAAGAGGGCCATGTAGGGCGTGCCGCCGAGCGCTTGGCGATCTCGCAGCCGGCGCTGTCGCAACAGATCCGCCAACTCGAACATGGCTTGGACCTAGCCCTGTTCGAGCGCGGTAACAAGCGCCTGCTGCCTACCCTGGCCGCGCACACCCTGTATAACCACGCTCAACCGCTGCTCGACGGCCTGCAGCAGGCCCAACAAGCCATGCAGGCGTTCAAGGGCCGCGCCTTGCGCACCCTGGCCATCGGCGTATTGCAAACCGTACACCCCAGCCTGGTGCCGCAATTGATCGAGCGCATGCACCGGGCGCAGCCGCACCTGGTGGTGCAGATCTATGAGCTGTCAGGGCTTGAAATCGAGCGCAGGCTGCTCGGCGGCACCTTGGACATCGGCATTGGTTACCTGCCACCGCGCCAGCCCGGCCTGCACGGCGTGGCGCTGTACGAAGACGAACTGCAACTGGTGGTGCCGCGCAACCACCCGCTGCAAGCGTTCAAGAAGGTGTCCATGGCGCAAGCGGCGCAACTGCCGATGCTGCTGCTAGGCGAGGAATTCCAGATCCGCCAGGTCTGGCAGGCGCAACTGGCCAACCTAGGCCGCCGGCCACAAGTACAGGCCGAGTTGAATACCATGGCGGCGATTCTTGACACCCTCCCGCACACCCAACTGGCCACGGTGCTGCCAGGGCGTGCCCAAGTGATGTCGGCGGCGGCCGACCTGTTGTGGAAGCCATTGACCGAACCCCGGGTGCCGTTGAAGGTGGGGCTGGTATACCGCGATGCCCAGCGCCAGCAGGCGACGGTGGAGTTGTTGCGGCAGTTGTTGGAGGAGGTCATCAGCCCGTAAATAAGAAAGCCCCGCACGAGGGCGGGGCTTTGCAGACGGTTTCCCAGATTTCCTTATCGAGCCACCTTCCTGGCAGCATTCCTTGCGTGTCCCTGTTTTCCTTGGCGCTTTCCTGCGCAACGTCCTTGGAAGCCAGAGTACGCAGCAACGGGGCAAGGCGCCATAGCTGAACGCCACCACGTTGCGTAAGCCATGGCTTACACCCTTAGAACTCGGCCTCGTCCAGCATATATAACGGCTCACTACCTGCCTTGACCGAGGCGCTTAGCGAGTGAATACGCGGCAATAGGCGGGCGAAGTAGAACCGCGCCGTGCCAAGCTTGCTGGTATAGAACGCGCTGTCGCCCGTACCGTGCTGCGCAGCTTGGGCCATCCGCGCCCATAGGTAGGCATAGGCGGTGTAGCCGAACACATGCAGGTACTCGACCGAGGCGCTGCCAATTTCCCGTGGGTCGCGCTTGGCTGCGTCGAGCACCCAGGCGGTCAATGCGTCGAGGTTATCCAATGCGCTGGCCAGGGGTTGGGTGAACTCGGCCAGCGCCGGCCCAGCGTTATCGATGAAGTGCCATATTTCGTCGGCAAAGCGCTGGTAATAGGCGCCGCCGCTGCCCACCACCTTGCGGCCTACGAGGTCCAAGGCCTGGATACCATTGGTACCTTCGTAGATCTGCGTGATGCGCACGTCACGCACCAGTTGCTCCTGGCCCCACTCGCGAATGTACCCGTGGCCGCCAAACACCTGCTGGCCATGCACGGTGGTTTCCAGGCCCAGGTCGGTCAAGAACGCCTTGGCGACCGGGGTCAGCAGTGCCACCAGTTCTTCGGCATGCTGGCGGCTAGCTGCATCGTCACTGAACTTGGCGGTGTCCAGTTGCATCGCGACGTAGGTGGAAAACGCCCGCCCGCCCTCGTTGAACGCTTTCATCGTCAACAGCATGCGGCGCACGTCTGGGTGCACGATGATCGGGTCGGCGGGTTTGTCTTTGGCTACCGGGCCGCCGGGTGCGCGGCTTTGCAGGCGCTCGCGGGCATACGCTATGGCGTTTTGATAAGAACGCTCACCGGACGCCAAACCCTGGATGCCCACCCCGAGGCGCTCGTAGTTCATCATGGTGAACATCGCCGCCAGGCCTTTGTGCTCATCGCCGACCAAGTAGCCCTCGGCATCGTCGAAGTTCATTACGCAGGTGGCCGACGCCTGAATACCCATTTTGTGCTCGATCGACCCGCAGCTCACGCCGTTGCGCGCGCCCAGGCTCCCGTCGGGGTTAACCCGGAACTTCGGCACCAGAAACAGTGAGATACCCTTGGCCCCGGCCGGCGCATCGGGAAGCTTGGCCAGCACCAGGTGGATGATGTTCTCCGTCAGATCGTGTTCGCCGCCGGTGATGAAGATCTTCGTACCGCTCACCCGATAACGGCCTGCGCCCGCTGGGGTAGCACGGGTGCGGATGATGCCCAGGTCGGTGCCGGCGTGCGGCTCGGTCAAGCACATGGAGCCGGCCCAGGTGCCGGCATACAGCTTCGGCAGGTAAGTGGCCTTCAGCGCCTCGTTGGCGTGGGCGTGGATCGCCAAACATGCACCGGCGGTGAGCATGGGGTAAAGGCCAAAAGCCAGACTTGCCGAATTGACCATTTCCTCGACCTGGGCCGACACCACCTTGGGCATGCCCATGCCACCGTATTCGGGTGCGCCGCCTACGCCTACCCAACCGCCTTCGGCGTAATGCCGGTAGGCATCGATAAAGCCTGCCGGCGTTCGCACCGCACCATCGCGCCAATGGCAACCTTCTTCATCGGCCGCACGGCTAAGCGGCGCGATACCGCCGGCGCTGAGTTTGCCAGCTTCCCCCAGTACGGCCGCGACGGTATCGGCATCCGCCACCTCGGCCAAGGCGGGCATCCGCGCCCATAATGCGGGCACGTTGAACACTTCGTTGAGCAAGAAATGCATATCGCGCAGCGGCGCTTTGTAGTCGGCCATGGGCACCTCATCGCAGCAGAATAAGCAGGTGCGGCCAGTGTACTCCAACAACATTTCAGAGACGTAGCGTCATGGTGTGACCATACGGTACTGACCAGTCATGCCGTGCTGTTACTGCGCACGGCGCCGCGGCGTTGCTGGCCGGCGCTGATCACACAGTTGCGCCCGGCGCCTTTGGCGGCATAGAGCGCTTGGTCCGCAGCCTTGAGCACTTCTTCAGCGGTGCGGTGCTCAGCCAGGCGCTCGGCGACGCCGATGCTGACCGTTACCGATACCGCGCCGGTGGCATTCGCGCCGCGCTTCTGGCGGCCTTGCAGGTCGTCGCGTGGGCGGTCGGGCTGGCGCAGGTGAATCACATAGCTTTCGATCACACCGCGGATCAATTCCAGGTGCGGCAAGCATTGCTCCAGGCCTTTACCGGCGAACACCACGGCGAACTCTTCACCACCGTAACGGTAGGCCCGGCCGCCGCCACTCACCTGGCCCAGCTTGCTAGCCACCAGCCGCAGCACTTGGTCACCCACATCATGGCCGTGGGTGTCGTTGAATTTCTTGAAGTGGTCCACGTCGACCATGGCCAGTACATAATTGCGCCCCAGCCGCTGCAAGCGTTCGTTCAACGCGCGGCGCCCGGGCAAGCCGGTAAGCTCGTCGCGAAACGCCATCTGGTAGGTTTCGTGGGCCACGGAAGCGGCCAGCATCAGCATCACCTGGCTACACATGATGTTCAGGGTGAATGGCAAGATGAACGTTTTGGGCAACATCCAGAACAGCCCCACCAAGCCGGTGATCTGCGCCGCATGCAACGGCCGTGGCTTATGCACGTACAAACCCACCAGCACCGCGAACGCCAGGAGGAATACCGGGTAACACAGCTGGATCAGGTTCATCCAGCGCCAATGCAGCGCCGGCCAGTGAATGGTGGCCAGCCATTGCAGCAAGCCTTGGGGGAAGCTCTGCTCAAGCCCCACGGCTACCGCGCCCACCGCAACCAGCACGGCCAAGCGCGCCAACAGGTCTTGGGCCAGGTGCGTGCGCTCTTCCCAGAACCCGTAAAGGGCATACAGGGCGGGCAACAGCAGGCAACACAGGTGGAAAACCACCGCTGCGTCGTCGCGCACCCGGCCGTTGTCGCGGTAAAAGTCGGTCTGGGTATCGAGCAGGAAATACCCGATATACACCGTGACCATCAAGAACAGTTCACGCTGGCGCTTGTACACCGCGCAGTATGCCCCGCCCAGCAATAGCACCAGCGTGGGCAGCACGTTGAATAGCGACGTGAAGAACACATTGAGGTCGCGCACATAGGCCGCCGCCAGCCCGCCGATTAGCAGCACCAGCGAGGGCAAAAAGTGGCTGATGCGGTAGGCGGGAAGTCGCGGCAAGAAACGGCTCCGGTGCAGCGTACAGGTTCAATAGCATTGTGCCTGCATTTGTATCGACCGTGTGCGGTAAAAGATAAACCCTGCAATGAAGCGGGCGGCAGGTTTTCAAGCGGCCGGGGATATTGCGCCACTGGGCAGGTTGTATGCCCAGGCATGCCGCGCAGCTAAAAAAAACCGCGCCTGCGCGCGGTTTTAACCCGGTCGAAACGGCCTACCAACCCAGCCCAAAGGCCTCTTCACCCATGGCCATCACGTTGTCCGCACCGGACAGCATAGTCACCACCAAGGCGCGGGTGCGCGGCAGGATGCGCTGGTAATAGAAGCGCGCGGTATCGAGCTTGGCTTGGTAGAAAGCGGCATCGTCCGCCCCTTCGGCGAGTTTTTGCACAGCCACCCGGGCCATGTCGGCCCAGAAGTAGGCCAGGCAGGCATACCCGGAATACATCACGTAGTCCACCGAGGCAGCACCGACTTCTTCACGGTTCTTCATCGCTGCCATGCCGATTTTAAGGGTGATTTCGCCCCATTCCTTGTTCAGTTGGTTCAGCGGCGTTACGAATTCGGCGACGGCCTCGTTGCCTTCCTGCGCCTGGCAGAACTTGTGCACCACCTTGGTGAAGCCCTTGAGCGCTTCGCCTTGGGTCATCAGCACCTTGCGCCCGAGCAAGTCGAGGGCCTGGATACCGGTGGTACCTTCGTACAGCATGGAGATACGGCTGTCGCGCACGTTTTGCTCCATGCCCCACTCGGCGATGTAACCGTGGCCACCGTAGATTTGCAGGCCGTGGTTGGCGGCCTCGAAGCCGACTTCGGTCATGAACGCCTTGGCGATCGGAGTCATGAACGCCAGCAGGGCATCGGCGCGTTTGATGGCTTCTTCGTCGTCGCTGTATTTGACGATATCCACCAGTTTGGCGGTGAAGTACACCATCGCCCGATTACCTTCGGCGAAGGCTTTCATGGTCAGCAGCATGCGCCGTACATCCGGGTGCACGATGATCGGGTCGGCCGCTTTGTCGGGCGCCTTGGGGCCGGTCAGCGAGCGCATTTGCAAGCGGTCGCGGGCATACTTCAAACCGCCTTGCAGGGCCACCTCGGCGTGCGCCAGGCCTTGTAGCGCGGTGCCCAGGCGGGCAGTGTTCATGAAGGTGAACATACAGTTCAGGCCCTTGTTGGCCGGGCCGATCAAGTAACCGGTCGCGCCGTCGAAGTTCATCACGCAGGTGGCGTTGCCGTGAATGCCCATTTTGTGCTCGATCGAGCCACAGCTCACAGCGTTGCGCTCACCGATGCTGCCTTCGGCCGAGGGCACGAACTTGGGCACGATGAACAGCGAGATGCCCTTGGTACCGGTGGGGGCGTCGGGCAGGCGGGCCAGCACGATGTGCACGATGTTCTCGGCCATATCGTGCTCACCGGCAGAGATGAAGATCTTGGTGCCGCTGATTTTGTAGCTGCCATCGGCCTGGGGTTCGGCTTTGGTACGCAGCATGCCCAGGTCGGTGCCGCAGTGCGCCTCGGTCAGGCACATGGTGCCGGTCCATTGGCCGCTGACCAGCTTGGTCAGGTAGGTATGCTTTTGCTCGTCGGTGCCGTGCGCCGAAAGGGTATTCATGGCGCCATGCGACAGCCCCGGGTACATGCCCCAGGCCCAGTTGGCGCTGCCCACCAGTTCACTGACGGCAAGCCCCAGGGACTCCGGCAAGCCTTGGCCGCCATGCTCGGGGTCGTGGGCCAGGCTCGGCCAGCCGCCTTCGACAAATTGCCGATAAGCCTCTTTGAAGCCACTGGGGGTTTTTACCCCGGCTTCGCTCCAGGTGCAGCCTTCGGTGTCGCCCACGCGGTTCAACGGCGCCAGCACCTGCTCACAGAACTTGGCGCCTTCTTCCAGGATGGCATCGACCATGTCCGGGGTAGCATCCTGGCAGCGAGGCAGGCTTTGGTAATGGTCGCCATAGCCGAGCAGCTCGTCACGGACAAACCGGATATCACGCAGGGGGGCTTTGTACTCAGGCATCACGGAACCTCTGCTTTCGAATTCGGGAGGGCCCCGCCACAGGGCGGGTCAAACAGGTGTTTGAAACATACGTTTCCATGCGGAATATTGTCAAGGGGCTTACCCGGCCATGGGCTAGGGCAAAATTCCACCCACCGGCCCGCGCACCGCCTCCGCTGCGGATTGGCGCGGCAGGGGTGGTTTTATCGCAGACGAGCGGTGAGCTTTTTTATAGCGAACCGATGAAAGGTTACACGCTGGTGCCGCTTAGGGCGCCAGCAGCGCCCACTGAAGGCAGGCTGCAACCTGTTCGGCAGTGGCCCGCTCAAACCGCGGCACGCGCCCCAGGCACGGGGCGGGCAGGCGTTCGGCCAAGGTGGCGAGGTTTTCTTTCAGCCGCGACGTATGCGGGTCGATGATATTGGCCACCCAGCCGGCCAGCGGTAGGCCATCGCGCTCGATGGCTTCGGCGCTGAGCACGGCGTGGTTGATGCAGCCCAAGCGCACGCCAACCACCAGTATTACCGGCAAGCCCAAAGCAACGGCGAGGTCCGACAGGTTGGCCCGGCCGGCCAGTGGCACGCGCCAGCCACCAGCACCTTCGATCAAGGTGAAATCGGCTTGCTGCGCCAGCACCTGGCGCATCGGGGCGAGCAATGCGGCCACGCTTAAATCGGCCTGCGCTTCGCGGGCAGCCAGGTGCGGGGCGATGGCCGGTTCGAAGGCGAAAGGGTTGGCCAGCGTGTAAGGCACTTGCACGCTGCTTTCGGCCATTAACGCCAGGGCGTCCGGGTTGCGCAGGCCCTCGGCCGTGGTGAGGCAACCGGATGCAACCGGCTTGGCCCCGAGCGTGCTAGCACCGCTTAGCCGCGCCGCATGCAGCAAGCCGGCCGCCACGGTGGTCTTGCCCACGTCGGTGTCGGTGCCGGCCACGAAATAGGCAGCAGTCATTTACCCAGCACCCCATACACCACCTGGTAGGTGGCCGGCAGGCCGTTGGGGCCACGGTACTGCTCGTAAGCCTGCAACAGCGCGGCCACCCGCGCCCGCCCGGTAAGGCCGCTGGGCCTGCCCGGGTTGAGGTTATGCGCCCCAAGCGCCTTCAGCTCATGGGTCAGTTGGCGCACGCCGGGGTAATGCAGCACATGGGGGCACACCTGCAGTTCGAGCGTGCTCAGCGAACTGGCGGCGCATAGGCGCTGGTAATCCTGCGCCGCCCGAAAGCGGTTCACGTGCACGGCGCCATCGACTTGCTGCCAGCTACCTTGCAATTCATATAGCGTACCTTGGCACAGGCTGGTGAATGCCAGCACCCCACCGGGCCGCAACACGCGGGCGGCTTCATCCAGCACGGCGGCGAAGTCGCTGCACCATTGCACGGCCAGGCTGGTGAAAATCAACTCGGCGCTGGCACTGCGAAGGGGCAGCCGCTCGGCATCGCCAACGACGTGATAGCAGGCGCCGCCCAGCGGCCGCGCATGGCGCAGCATGCCCTCGGCGATATCCACCGCCACCCCGGTGGCGTGGGGATAACGCTGGTACAGGGCCCGGCTGAAATAGCCGGTGCCACTGCCCAGGTCTACCCATTGCCGTGGTTGCAGCGGCGCGGGCAACCGCGCCAGCAGCGCCTGCCCCACGTCGCGCTGTAGCTGCGCGACACTGTCGTAGCTGGCCGCCGCGCGGGAAAACGACGCCGCCACCTGCTGCTTGGCTGGGTGTGGCTGGGGCAAGGGCGGTTGGCTCAGGTCAGCCATGGCTGTGCATCCAATCGAGAATGTGTTGGGCTACCCCTTGCGGGGCTTGCACCGGGAAGGCGTGGCATGCCCGGTCGAGCAACACCACCTGGGCCCGAGGCGCCAGTGCGGCCAATGCCGGGTAGGCGGCTGCCGGCACCAATGCATCGGCAGCGCCCAGCAGGTGCAGTTGCGGCCCTGGGAACGCGGCCAGCGCTTGGCGGTTGTCGAGCCCGGCAAGCAATGCCAGCCCATCGGCAGTGACCTCGGCGGGCGCCGCCACCAACTGCCTGGCCAGTTCGCGTGCCTGTTCGCTGCCTTGGCTGCACAGCAGGCTGAAGCGTTTGAGGGTCGCCGCCGGGCTTTGCCTGCAGCCGGCCAAGAACGCATCGAACGTAGCGGCCGGCATTGCCGCCGGCCATTGCTCACGGGCGGTGAAGCAGGCGTTGCTGGCAAGGCTCACCACACCTGGGCAGGCGCTGCCGCGCTGGGCGGCCAGGGCCACGGCGAGCATGCCGCCCAGCGACCACCCCGCCAGCCAGGCGCCCTCGGGTATCCGGGCATGCAGCGCCTGCAGGCAACCCTCGAAGGTAGGCAGCGCGGGCAAGGCCAGCGGTGTCACCTCGAATGCCGGGTGCAACGCCTCGGCCAATGGCCCCAGCAGTTGCACGCTCAGGCCCCAGCCGGGCAGCAGGTAAAGCGGTTCACCCATGGCTGGGGCCCAATCGTGCATAACCTTCGGCGAGCACTTCCAGCAAGCGCTGCACCTGTTGCGGGGTGTGGGCGGCCGTTAGGGTTACCCGCAACCGGGCGCTGCCGGCGGGCACCGTGGGCGGGCGGATGGCGCTGACCATCAGGCCGTGCTCGCGCAAGTATCGCGACAGCGCCAGCGCCCGCGCGGCATCCCCCAGTACGATCGGCTGGATCGGCGTTGCGCTGTCCATCAGCTCAAGGCCGATCTGCCGCGCGCCCTGGCGGAACTGGCGGATCAACAGGCCCAGGTGCTCACGGCGCCAATGCTCCGCGCGCAACAGCTCCAGGCTCTTGAGGGTGGCGCAGGCCAGCGCCGGCGGCTGGCTGGTGGTGTAGATGTACGGCCGGGCAAACTGCACCAGGGTTTCAATCAGCGCTTCGCTGCCGGCCACGAACGCCCCGGCCGTGCCGAAAGCCTTGCCGAGCGTGCCGACCAGCACCGGAACCGCCTCTGGCCCTAAACCGAAATGCTCCACGGCCCCGCCACCGTTCTGGCCCAAGGTGCCAAAGCCGTGGGCGTCGTCGACCATCAGCCAGGCCCCCTTGGCCCGGCAGGCATGGGCAAGGGCGGGCAGCGCGGCGGTGTCGCCGTCCATGCTGAATACGCCATCGGTCACCACCAGCGTATCGCCCTCGCACTTGGCCAAGCGGCTGGCGAGGCTGAGCGGGTCATTGTGCAGGTAGCGGCTGAAGCGCGCGCCGCTGAGCAACCCGGCATCGAGCAATGAAGCGTGGTTGAGGCGGTCTTGCAACACGCTGTCGCCCTGCCCCACCAGCGCCGTGATCGCGCCGAGGTTGGCCATGTACCCGGTGCTGAACAACAATGCCCGTGGTCGCCCAGTGAACTCGGCCAGTGCCAATTCAAGCTCATGGTGGGGGCCGCTGTGGCCCACCACCAGGTGCGAGGCGCCGCCGCCCACGCCCCAGCGTTCAGCCCCACGCTGCCAAGCCGCCACCACTTCAGGGTGGTTGGCCAGGCCAAGGTAATCGTTGCTGCAGAATGCCAGCAGCGGCGTGCCATCGACCACCACCTGCGGCCCCTGTGGGCTTTGCAGCAGGGGCCGCTGCCGGTACAGGCTGGCGGCCCGGCGCTCGGCCAGGCGTGCCTCAAGGTCAAAACCCATGGCCAGTTATGCCGAAGCGGCGTCGTAGAACAGCTCGCTGCTCTTTTGCTCGGCCAGCGCTTGCTCGATCGCCGCCTGGTGCACTTCGTCGGCGTGCTCCTCGCGGGCCTCGGGGCGGATGCCCAGGCGCGCGAACAGGCGCATGTCGCTTTCGGCTTGTGGGTTGGCGGTGGTCAGCAGCTTTTCGCCGTAGAAAATCGAATTGGCCCCGGCCAAGAACGCCAGCGCCTGCATTTGCTCGTTCATCTGCTCACGCCCGGCCGAAAGGCGCACATGGGACTTCGGCATCAGAATGCGCGCCACCGCCAGCATGCGGATAAAATCGAACGGGTCTACGTCCGCTTCGTTTTCCAACGGGGTGCCGGCCACTTTCACCAGCATGTTGATGGGCACCGACTCGGGGTGTTCAGGCAGGTTGGCCAGTTGGATCAACAGCCCGGCGCGGTCGTCGAGCGACTCGCCCATGCCCAGGATCCCGCCGGAGCAGACCTTCATGCCCGCCTCGCGTACGTAGGCCAGGGTTTGCAGGCGCTCGCCATAAGTGCGGGTGGTAATGATGTTGCCGTAGAACTCGGGCGAGGTATCGAGGTTGTGGTTGTAGTAATCCAACCCCGCCTCGGCCAGCGCCTCGGTTTGCTCGCGGTCCAGGCGGCCGAGGGTCATGCAGGTTTCCAGGCCCAGCGCCTTCACGCCCTTGACCATCTGCAACACGTAGGGCATGTCTTTGGCCGCCGGGTGCTTCCAGGCCGCCCCCATGCAAAAGCGCGTGGAGCCGATCGCCTTGGCGCGGGCGGCCTCTTCAAGCACCTTTTGCACTTCCATCAGCTTTTCTTTTTCCAGCCCGGTGTTGTAGTGGCCAGACTGCGGACAATATTTGCAATCTTCCGGGCAGGCGCCGGTCTTGATCGACAGCAGCGTCGACACCTGCACCTGATTTGGATCGAAATGCGCGCGGTGCACACTCTGCGCCTGGAACAGCAGGTCGTTGAACGGTTGGCTGAAGAGGGCCTTGACCTCTTGCAGGGTCCAGTCATGGCGCAGGGTGGCCTGGGTGCTCGCGCTCATCGGCAATTCCTTGGTTATGCTCAAGTTTCACGCGCCGGGCAGGCAATAGCCACAGGCGCAACACGGGTATCGCATAGTCAAGGAAAGCCTAATGCGCTGTCAACCGATCAGAAGCTTTATAGTCAACATATGGTCAAATAATAACCAACCCTGTTTATTGTGTGACCAGCCGGCCGGCCAAGCGCTGCCGCTGTGCATCGAGTGTGAATACGATCTGCCCTGGCTCGGCGACGGCTGCGCCCTGTGTGCGCTGCCAATGCCTGGAAGCCTTTGTGCGGATTGCCTGCTGCGCCCACCGCCATTCACCCGGGTCGAGGCCGCCCTAAGCTATGGCTTTCCGGTGGATGCGTTGATCACCCGCTTCAAACACCAGGCCCGCTGGCCGTTTGGGCGCCTGCTCGGCGCATTGCTCACGCGCCACCTGCGGCACCGCTACCAAGAAGGCCTACCCCGCCCTACGTGCTTGCTGCCCGTGCCGCTAGCGCCCAAGCGCCTGCGCCGGCGCGGCTTTAACCAAGCGCAGATGCTGGCCGGTTGGCTGGGTAAAGGGTTGGGCATAGCCGTGGCTGCCCACCTGCTACGGCGCAAGCGCGACACCGCCGCCCAGCAACGGTTGGGCTTCGAGGCGCGCCAGCACAACCTGCACGGCGCATTCGAGGTCGCGCCCCGCGCGGTGTTGCAAGGCCGCCATGTGGCCCTGGTAGACGACGTGATGACCAGCGGCGCCACCGCCCGGGCGCTGGCGCGCCTGCTCATCGATGCTGGGGCCCAGCGGGTGGATGTGTACTGCCTGGCGCGCACGCCCAAGCCCACTTGACGCGCACTGCTCGCGGCAGGCACCGTGCACCCATTGCCCTTTAATGCCAGCCTGCCTCATGCCCTTGCCTGCGAGCCTTTCCCAGTACCTCTACCGCCGCCCACAGCGCATCGCGTTGCTGCAGCATGTGGCTGAACAGGGCTCGATCACCCGCGCCGCCAAGGCGGCGGGCCTGAGCTACAAAGCCGCCTGGGATGCCATCGACGAACTGAACAATCTGGCCCATACCCCCCTGGTGCAACGCAGCGTCGGCGGCAAGGGAGGCGGTGGGGCCCGGTTATCGGCAGAAGGTGAACGGCTGTTGCGCCTGTACCAGCGCCTGCAAGCGTTACAGGCGCAGGTGCTGGAGGCGGCCGAAGACGCCGACGACTTCGACCTGCTCAACCGCCTGATGCTACACACCAGCGCCCGCAACCAACTGCATGGGCGGGTAGTGGCCATCGATGCGCAGGGGCGTAACGACCGGGTGCACCTGGACCTGGGCGCGGGCCTTTCGCTCAGCGCCGTGATCACCCATGACAGCACCGAGCGTTTGGCCCTCGAGCCCGGGGTGGCGGTGGTGGCACTGATCAAGGCCGGGTGGCTGGCACTGCACCCGGCCGCCAGTGTGTCGGCCGAGGGTGATAATCACCTGGAGGGCGAGGTGCAGGTGGTGCTGGATGACGCCGAAGGGCCCAGCGAAGTGCGCATTGGCCTGGCCAATGGGCAAACGCTGTGCGCCCTGGCACCGCCGGAGCGGGTCGCCGAGTTGGCGCTCAAGGCCGGGCAGCCGGTGGCGGCGCGCTTTGGGCCAAGCATGGTGTTGCTGGGTAAGCCGCTGTAGCCAGTGTGGGTTTGCCCTGCCGTGGGCGCATGCCCGGCGCTACGTTTGCGCCCCCTCGCCGAGGAACCGCCGAATGATCATCGCCACCGCCTCGGCTGGCGGCATCAGCGCGCTGTTCAGGGTAAATGGCGTGCCATCCCATGCTTCATATTCATGGCTCAATACAGCCTGCCAGGTCGGTGGGGCCAGCCCGACCACATCACCCTGCCTGGTTTCTACCCGCCGCTGGTGTTCCCGCTTATCAGAGCACACCACCTGGATATTCACTAATGGAACCCCAGCGCTGGCCGCCACCTCGCGCCAAGCCTGCCGGCTTTCGGTAACCGGGTTCACGCAATCGGCGATCACCGTACGGCCCAAACGAAGATTACTTCGCGCAAGCTCGTTGGCCACGCAGTAACCGCTGCGCCCCACGCCCCCCGCCAACGCAGCGCAATTGCGGATAGCCTGCTCGATCGTATCGATTCGCAGGTATACCGCGCTTATTTGGCTGGCGAGGGCGCTGGCGATAGTGGTTTTTCCGGTGCCCGGCAGGCCGCTGAAAACGATGAGCATTGCACGCCTCTGAATGCATTCACCGGCGCAGTGTAGGTGACTCACCAGCCCCATAACAGCCAGCAGCGCAAAAGGGCGCCGGGCAGGAAGGCGACGAAACACCCGTCTGCCCTTGGGGCGCTTCCCCACATCGCTCCAGGCACATCACCAACGTAGCAAATCACCGGTGGGGGCCTGGCGGCGCAGGTCCACCCTGATCAGTTCTTCATTAACGAATAACAAGTATTGATACGCCCCGCCATTGGGCCCATACACCAGCACATCGGTTTTTTGCGCGCCCCGGCGGGGGCTGCCGTTACCTTTATGGGCCGGGCCTTGGCTGGCCTGGGCCACGGGCGAACCACACACTTGGATAACCTCTGCCAACCGGTCACCCCCGTTGATCAGCCGGGTGCCACAACGCATCGAAGCATGGGCGGGTAAGGCAACCGCCATCAGCGCGGTGGCCATCACGCGTGGGAAGCGTTTCATAAGGTTTTCGGCGTTCATCATCCGTTCACATTGCAAGAAATTGTAAAACCCGCGGGAAGCGCGGGCTGCTGTTAACTGCATTGGGCTGCCGCGACTGCGCTACCATGCAGGCAGGCGCGGCAGCCCGCCGCGCACAGGAGTCACCATGGCGCATCCCTTCGACACCCTTACCCCCGACCTGGTGCTCGACGCCGTCGAAAGCTTGGGCTACCTCAGCGACGCGCGAGTGCTGGCCCTCAACAGCTATGAAAACCGCGTGTACCAAGTGGGCCTGGATGTAGGCGAGCCACTGATCGCCAAGTTCTACCGGCCGGGCCGCTGGAGCAACGAGGCAATCGCCGAGGAACATAGTTTTACCGCGGAATTGGCTGAATGCGAGGTGCCGGTGGTAGCGCCGTTGCAGCGCGACGGGCAAAGCCTGTTCGAGCACCAAGGTTTTCGCTTTGCGCTGTTTCCACGCCGTGGCGGCCGTGCGCCGGAGCCGGGTAACCTCGACCAGCTCTACCGCCTGGGCCAATTATTGGGCCGGCTGCACGCCGTGGGTGCCACCCGCCCATTCAAGCATCGCGAAGCGCTGGCAGTGGACAACTTTGGCGAGCAATCGCTACAGACATTGATCGACGGCGACTTCATCCCACCCAGCCTGCGCCCGGCCTATGTGTCGGTAGCCCGCGACTTGCTCAGCGCGGTAAACGAGCAATGGCGCCGCGCGGCCCATAAAAGCATCCGCCTGCACGGCGACTGCCACCCGGGCAACATGATGTGCCGCGACGAGGTGTTTCATATCGTCGACCTGGACGACTGCCGCATGGGCCCGGCGGTGCAAGACCTGTGGATGATGCTGGCGGGCGACCGCCAGGAACGCCTGGGGCAACTGGCCGAGTTGATGGATGGCTACCGGGAGTTCCACGATTTCAGCCCGCGCGAGCTGGCCCTGATCGAACCGCTACGCGCCTTGCGGCTGATGCATTACAGTGCGTGGCTAGCTCGGCGCTGGGACGACCCGGCCTTCCCCAGAAGCTTTCCGTGGTTCGGCAACGAGCGCTACTGGGGCGACCAGGTGTTGGCCCTGCGCGAACAATTGGCGGCGCTGGCCGAGGCGCCGCTGGCACTGTTTTGACCCAACCGACAAGGACGCTACATGCACGCCGTAAACCCGCGCCGCGGGTATATTTTGGGCCTGACCGCCTATTTGCTGTGGGGGCTGTTCCCCCTTTATTTCAAACTGCTCGACAGCATCCCTTCGATCGAAATCATCGTCCAGCGCGTAGTTTGGTCGGCGCTATTCGCCGCCTTGGCGCTGACGATTTGGCGCCACCCGGGCTGGTGGGCAGAACTGCGCGCCCACCCCACGCGGCTGGCCATTCTGGCAGGTAGCGGTGCCCTGGTAGCGGGCAATTGGCTGATCTACGTGTGGGCGGTAAACAACGGGCGCATGCTCGAAGCCAGCCTGGGTTATTACATCAACCCGTTGGTGAACGTGGTGCTGGGCATGGTGATCCTGCGCGAGCGCCTACGGCCCTTGCAATGGTTGGCCGTGGCGCTGGCCGCGGTAGGCGTGCTGCAACAGGTGTGGCAGGTGGGCAGCCTGCCCTGGGTGTCGATAGCACTGGCGCTGACCTTCGCCTTTTATGGGTTGATTCGCAAACAAGCGCCGATCCAGGCCCTGCCTGGGCTGACCGTGGAAACCTGGTTACTGGTGCCGGTCGCGCTGGGCTGGTTGTGGCTGCACGGCGGTGCAGTGACCGCGCAGGGCGAATTCTGGACCTCGGCACAGGCGCTGTGGTTGGTCGCCGCCGGCCCGGTCACCTTAGTGCCGCTGCTCAGCTTCAACGCCGCGGCACGCCACCTGCCCTACGCTACCTTGGGCTTCTTGCAATACGTGGCGCCCACCCTCGTGCTGGTACTGGCAGTGGGCGTATTCGGCGAGCAGTTAGCTGGGGCCACGCTGGTCGCGTTTGCGTTTATCTGGGCCGGGCTGGCCGTTTACAGCGTCGATGCCTGGTTCGCCCTGCGTCGGCGTACCTGATCAAAAAACACTCAACAGGCTGCAGCCCTCGCCAGTAAAGGGCTGCAGCACTATCCCCAGAGCTTATCCACAGGGCGATCCACGGCCTGTGTGCACAAGCCCTTGATTATTGGCTATTTTTCGCTCACTTGCAGCCAAGCCCCGGCTGGCGTGGCCGGCAAAGGAGCGCCCCCAGGTTATCCACAACTGGGTGCAGTTTTTCCATGAACAACTCGTGGGGTGGCTCAGAAGGTGCCTTTTGCAAAATGTGGCTTTCTTGCCATAGCCCGCCACGGCGCCTTAGCTGGGGCGGCATCCACCGCCAATGCTTAGCACCCCATTGGCCTAGGGCTGGCTGTGCAGCGTCAGGTCTACCATCATCTCGCTCGCCAACCCCTCCAGCCGCGCTTGCAAGGCTTCCAAGGGTAAGGTCAGGGGCACTGCCAGGGTCGCCTCGGCAGTGAATAATGGCTCGCCGCTCATCGGTGCCGGCTCTACGTCTGTGGCCAGGCGCTCGACGTTCACGCCTTGCTCGGCCAGCACCCGGGTAATGTCGCGCACGATACCGGGGCGGTCGTTGCCTACCAGCTTGAGGTCTATGGTGCGCCAACTGCAGGGCTGCTCAGTGCCACTCTCGGCGACCAACACACGGATACCGTGGGCGGCCAGGGCCTGAAGGGCCGCCACCAGTACGTCGTAAGCCTCGGCCGGCACGGCCACGCGCAAGATGCCGGCGAACTGCCCGGCCATGCGCGCCATGCGGCTGTCGAGCCAATTACCGTGGTGTGTGGCGATGCACTGGGCGACCCGTTCGACCTGCCCGGCTTTATCGGCGGCCAACACCGTCAATACTAACTGGTTCACACTGCACCCTCCGTTGATGGTTCAAACAGTATGGCGCAGAAAATTGTGTACGCTTCTGGCTTCAACGTGGAACAATCAGCAATACAAAACACGATGGCGGAACGGCTGGCATCACGAAAAACGTGACCTATCAGTCTCATTTTCCCCACCGCTGGCGCTCATGTAGTATTCAAAGAAAGCGCTACATAGTTACCGCCCCTGCGCAATAAGAGTGAGGCAAGCAATGACTGATTATGTGCAAGCCAGTGGCCTGAAGGTCGCCAAGGTCCTGTTCGACTTCGTCAACAACGAAGCCATTCCCGGCACCGGCGTAAACCCGGAGGCGTTCTGGGCAGGCGCGGCGCAACTGATCGAGGCACTCGCGCCGAAGAACCGGGCATTGCTGGCCAAGCGGGACGACCTGCAAGCGCGCATCGATGCCTGGCACCGCGAGCGCACCGGCCAGGTGCACGACGCCGCGGCTTACAAGGCGTTCCTGCAACAGATCGACTACCTGCTGCCGGAGCCGGCGGGCTTCGAAGCCAGCACCGCCCAGGTCGACGACGAGGTCGCCCGCATGGCTGGCCCACAGTTGGTCGTGCCAGTGATGAATGCACGCTTCGCGCTCAATGCGTCCAATGCCCGCTGGGGCTCGCTGTACGACGCGCTGTACGGTACCGACGCCATCCCCGAAAGCGGCGGCGCGGAAAAAACCCAGGGTTACAATCGCGTGCGCGGCGACAAAGTTATCGCCTTCGCCCGCGCCTTTCTCGACGAAGCCGCCCCGCTGGCGAATGGCTCCCATGCCCAGGCCACGGCTTACCGCATCGTCGACGGTGCGCTGCAGGTGGCGCTGGCGGGCGGCCACACCAGCGGCCTTGCCGACACCCGGCGACTGCTGGGCTATCGCGGCGATGCCGCCACGCCGCAGGCCATCGTGTTCACCCACAACGGCCTGCATTTCGAGATCCAGATCGACCCGCAAAGCCCGGTCGGGCAAACCGATGCCGCCGGCGTGAAAGACCTTCTGCTCGAGTCGGCCATTACCACCATCATGGACTGCGAAGACTCCGTGGCCGCGGTAGATGCCGACGACAAAGTGGTGGTGTACCGCAATTGGCTGGGCCTGATGAAGGGTGACTTGGCCGAGGAGGTCAGCAAACAGGGCAGTACCTTTACCCGCACCATGAATGCAGACCGCCACTACACCGGGCTGGACGGCCAGCAGCGGACCCTGCATGGCCGGTCATTGCTGTTCGTGCGCAACGTGGGCCACCTGATGACCGTGGACGCCGTGCTCGACGCCCAGGGCAACGAAGTGCCAGAGGGCATCCTCGATGGCTTGTTCACCAGCCTGGTCGCGATCCACGACCTCAACGGTACCACCCAACGCAAAAACAGCCGGCAAGGCTCGGTGTACATCGTCAAACCGAAGATGCACGGGCCGGAAGAGGTCGCCTTCGCCAACGAACTGTTCGATGGCATCGAGGCCGTGCTGGGGTTGCCCGCCAACACGCTGAAAATCGGCATCATGGACGAAGAACGGCGCACCACGGTTAACCTCAAGGCCTGCATCCAGGCAGCGAGCGCGCGGGTGGTGTTCATCAATACGGGGTTCCTGGACCGCACCGGCGATGAAATCCACACCTCGATGGAAGCGGGCCCCATGGTCCGCAAAGCCGCCATGAAGGCGCAAAAGTGGATCGCCGCCTATGAAAACTGGAATGTCGACATCGGCCTGGCGTGCGGCCTGCGTGGGCGCGCGCAGATTGGCAAGGGCATGTGGGCGATGCCCGATTTGATGGCCGCCATGCTCGAGCAAAAGATAAGCCACCCATTGGCCGGCGCCAACACCGCCTGGGTGCCCTCACCCACCGCGGCCACCCTGCATGCGCTGCACTATCACAAGGTCGACGTTCAGGCGCGCCAGGCCGAGCTGGCCACCCGTGAGCGAGCCTCGCTCGACGATATCCTGAGTATCCCGCTGGCCACCGACACTGGTTGGTCGGCCGAGCAGATCCGCAACGAGCTGGACAATAACGCACAGAGCATCCTCGGTTACGTGGTGCGTTGGATCGACCAAGGGGTGGGCTGCTCGAAAGTGCCAGACATCGACGACGTCGCGCTGATGGAAGACCGCGCCACGCTACGGATTTCCAGCCAACTGTTGGCCAACTGGCTACGCCATGGCGTAGCCACCGAGCAAGAGGTCGTCGAAAGCTTCAAACGTATGGCCCCGGTGGTCGACCGGCAGAACGCCGGCGATGTGCAGTACCGGCCGATGGCGCCGAACTTCGACGGCAATATCGCCTTCGAAGCGGCACTGGAGCTGGTGCTCGAGGGCGCCAAGCAGCCCAACGGCTACACCGAGCCAGTGCTGCACCGCCGCCGCCGGCAGTTCAAGCAGGCGCAGCGGGGTTAACCCCACGGCCAGGGTGAGCGCAACCGCAACCATGGGCAAGCACCCGCCCCGCCCTGGATGAACCCAGTGGCGGGGCCATCACAGGTCCAACTCCCGCCTCACCAGTGTTATAAGCTGGTCCACATCGATCGGCTTGAGCAAAAAATCGACCACGCTCAGGTGCATTGCTTCGATGGCGTCCTTCACCCCGGCGTTGCCCGACACCACGATGATGGGCAATGCCGCGCGCTCCGATTCACGCACCTGGCGAATCAGGTCCAGGCCGCTCTCGGCCCCCAGGCGTAGGTCAGTCACCAGCAAACTGACAGCACGGTTGGTCATCAGCAGGTCGAAGCCTGCCTGGGCATTGTCTGCAACCAAGCATGGGATGCCATGCAGGGTGAAAATCTCGGCAAGCAATTCGCGCGAGTCAGCATCGTCGTCGACCACCAGCACACGCCCAGGCGCCGCTTGGGGGGCTAATAGCACTTCACTGAGTGCTTCACGTTCGGCGTCGGTGAGAATATCCAGGTCAACCATAGGCACAGTGCCCACCACCATCCCTTTGCTGGCTTCGCCCCCCCATGGGGGTAAAGCTCCGTTTTGTCCATAACTTGCAGCATTACGCGCCGCAAAGCGAATATTTCCTTTTGTTTCTACTTTATAGGCTTAAAGCCTACAGGCAGCTACATTCGCGGGGCGGGGCCTCATGTGGTGGCTTAGAGGATAGGCTGCCGGGCCGCATTGCCGCTGCTCGGCCGGCATAAAGCCCGTGCGCCAATGCGGTGCGGACCGTTGGAACATCACACCAAAATTACGGCGAATAAGAGCGGTTGAATGCCATCAGCACGGCACCGGGGCAGCCGCCGCACCGCCGGGATCGAGTACCTTGCGCGGTCGCGGCAGCCAACCGGCCGACGACCTGAACACATCTTAGGCAAGCGCCGATTGCCAAGGCGCTAGCCCCCTGCCACAATCGCGAATAAGTCTCATTGGTTAACCTTTCCATTTCGGAGTGTTGCGTTGAACGCAGCCCGGAACGCCCATTATCAAATGATCGGCTCGCTTTACCGCGACCATCGCCCCTGGCTGCTCGCTTGGCTACGGCGCAACATCGCCTGCCCGCAACGCGCCGAAGACCTGAGCCAAGACACCTTTGCGCGGCTGCTCGGCCGCCCGCAATTGCCGGCCACCCGGGAACCCCGCGCGTTCCTGCTGACGGTGGCCAAGGGTTTGTTGTTCGACCATTTTCGCCGGGCAGCGTTGGAGCAAGCGTACCTGGACGACATCGCCAAGCTGCCCCAGGCCGAACAACCCAGCCCAGAAACCCAACACCTGATCCTCGAAGACCTCAAGGCGATCGACCTACACCTGGGTAAGCTTTCGAGCAAGGCGCGCAGCGCGTTCGTGCTCAACCGCCTTGATGGCCTGGGCCATGCCGCGATCGCCGAACAGTTGGGCGTATCGGTGCCGCGGGTACGCCAATACCTGGCCCAAGCCATGCGCCAGTGCTACATCGCGCTGTATGGCGAGCCCACTTGAGTGCCCGCGAACGGCCGGTGCCGGCCCAAGTGCTCGACGCCGCCATCGCCTGGCAACTGTGCCTGGATGGCGGCGGCACGGCGCAGCAACAAGAGGCGTTTCGCAGTTGGCATGCTGCCGACGAAGCGCACGCCCGTGCCTGGCGCCAACTGGGCATGCTCGACCACCGCCTCGCCGCCGCCGCGGGCCCCGTACGCAAAGCCCTGTTGCAAGCACGCCAGCGGCGCCAGTTGGGCCGCGGCCTGGCGGCGTTGGCCATGGTAATCGCCGGCGGCTGGTATGCCAGCCAAACGCAAACCGCCGATTACTGGCTGGCCGACCAACGCACCGCCACCGGCGAAATTCGCAGCCTGCGCTTGGCCGATGGCACCGAGGTAGCGTTGAACACCCACAGCGCCATCGATATCCGCTTCAACGCCAGTGAGCGGCGCATCGTGCTACAAAGTGGAGAAATCTTCGTTAAAACCGCCCATGGCGATAACCGCCCATTCATCGTGCAAACCGCCGACGGCCGCTTACGCGCCCTGGGCACGCAGTTTTTGGTCAGCCGCGAAGCCGGCGGCACCCGCCTGGGTGTGGTGCAATCGGCCGTGGCGGCGCGCCCGGCACGGGCTGCTGATGAGCGCGTGGTCGGCCAAGGCGAGCAAGTGCTGATGCGCCAGGGCATGCTGGGTGGCGCCACCCACCTGCCTGCGGGTGCCACCGGCTGGACCCACGGCATGCTGGTGGTCGACAACGTGCGCCTGGCCGATTTGCTCGAACAACTCTCGCACTATCGGGTAGGGCTGCTGCAAGCCACCCCGCAGGTATCCGACCTGCGCATCACGGGCAGTTTCCCACTGCATGACATCGACCTGGCCTTGCGCGCATTGCAACCCACCCTGCCGGTTCGCATCGAGCAACGCACCCATTGGTGGGTCACGGTCAAGGCGGCGACGGAATAATTTTGTTACCACGCCCTATCACTTTCTTCGCCTCGTTCGGCAAACAGGCATTACGGTCTATTTCCGGAGTGTCTTGCATGCCTCGCCGTTTACCCACGTTCGTTCGCCCCAGTGTACTGGCAGCCGCCATCGTGCTGGCCAGCCCCCTGACCGCCCTGCCTGCCCATGCCGCCACACAAGGCTCGCTGCGCAGCTACAATGTGCCGGCCGGCCCGTTAGCCAGCACGTTGAACCAAATCGCCAGCCAGGCAGGGCTTGCCTTGACCATGGACCCAGGGCTGGTCAGCGGCAAGAACGCCGCGCCCGTGAGCGGGCAGTACGACGCCCTCGGTGCGCTGCAGGCCGCGTTGCGTGGCACAGGGTTGCAGTTGGTCAACAGCGGTGGCAGCTACACCCTGGTGGCGGTGGCCGCGGGCGAGCTGAACTTGCCCGCCACCAACGTCAATGCGCACAGCGAAGCGGAGAGCGCTTGGGGCCCCACCACCGGTTACCTGGCCACTCGCACGGCGGCCGGCACCAAGACCGACACCCCGATCGCCGAGCTGCCGCGCTCCGTATCGGTGGCCACCCGTGAGCAGATGCGCGACCGGGCGGTGCAGAACCTCGACGATGCGGTGCGTTACATGCCCGGTGTGATCGCCAGCAGCTACGGCAGCGACGCCCGTGCCGAATGGTTGAAGGTACGTGGCTTCGAGCCCACCCAGTTCCTCGACGGCCTGCCACTGCCCAAAGGCTCGTACGTAATGCCCAAGCTGGATACCTGGGACCTTGAGCGCGTGGCCCTGCTGCGTGGCCCGGCGTCATCGGTGTACGGCCAAACCCCAGCCGGCGGCCTGCTCGACATGGTCAGCCGGCGCCCCGATGCCATCGCCAGCCACGAAATTCAGGCCCAGGTGGGCAGCTACAACCGCAAACAGGTGAGCTTCGACAGTACCGGCCCATTGGATGACCAAGGCCAGTTCCTTTACCGCGTCAGCGGCGTGGTACGTGACAGCGGCACGCAAATCGAACACATCGACGACAAGCGCTACAACATTGCGCCCAGCCTGACCTGGAACATCGACACCGACACCAAGCTGACACTGCTGACGATGTTCAACCGCGACGACACCGGCATCACCAGCCAGTTTTTACCGCTGCAAGGCACCAAGTTGAGTACCCCGGCCGGTAAAATCCGCTACCACAAGAACCTCGGCGACCCGGATTGGGAGTTCTACGACAAAACCTATTACGCCCTCGGTTATGCCTTCGAGCATCGCTTCAACGATGTTTGGCAGTTCCGCCAGAACCTGCGCTACACCAAAAGCGACCTTTCGTTCCAGAGCATCACCGGCGGTAGCTATTATGGCGCGGTCAGCGATGACGGCACTGAGCAACGCGGCGCCAATGTGGTCAACGAAGACATCAGCCAGTTCGCCGTAGACAACAACTTCCAAGCCGACTTCGCCACCGGGGCGGTGGCCCACACATTATTGCTGGGCTTGGACCATCAGCGTATCAACCACAACTACCAGTGGTTGTATGGCTCAGCACCGACCAGCAACATCATCAAGCCCATCTATGGGCAGGATTTCAGTAACGTCGAGTACACCGCCTACAACGACTACGACCAGAAAACCTTCCAGACCGGCGCCTACCTTCAAGACCAAATGGCCTTGGATAACTGGCGCCTGACCCTGGGCGGGCGCGAAGACTGGGTGCACACCGGCTCCAAATTCTACAACGCCAACGGCGCCACCAGCACCCGCAGCGACAGCCACTTCAGCGGCAACGCAGCGATCAGCTACGTATTCGATTCGGGTATCACACCCTACGTGTCGTACGCCGAGTCCTTCCAGGCCGAACCCGGCGGCGCCAATGGCGCGGCCTTCCGCCCCAGCACCGGCAAGCAGTATGAAGCAGGCATCAAGTACCAACCGCCGGGCATGGACATGCTCTTTACTGCCGCGGTGTATGACCTGACCCGCGAAAACATCGTGATCACCACCAACAACGGCATCAGTGCCCCAGTGGGCGAAGCCAAGGCGCGTGGCTTCGAGCTGGAGGCCACCGGCAATGTGAACGAGAACCTCAAGCTCACCGCCTCGTATACCTACACCAACACCAAGATGACCAAGGTCGACGACCCGCTCGACAAAAACCGCCCGCTGCCGCTGACCCCGGAAAACCAGGCATCGGCCTGGGCCGATTACACTTGGCACCAGGGCCTGCTGGACGGTTTCGGCCTCGGTTTCGGTGTGCGCTACGTAGGCGAAACCGACAACATCGCCATCGGCAGCATGGGCTACGTGCGTGACAAGTCCGACGGCCACACCGGCTCGTACACCGTGTACGACGGTGCCGTGCACTATGACCTCGGCCGCCTGGGCAGCGCGCTCAAGGGTGCCAGCGTTGCACTCAACGCCAACAACCTATTCGACAAGAAGTACATCTCGACCTGCGACGGGTTTTACTGCTACTACGGTGACCGCCGTAGCGTGTTGGCCAGCGTGAACTACCAATGGTAATGGGATAGCGCGCCCGTACCTTGCAGCCGGTGGCCTGCCCTTAGCGCGAACAATCCGGCTGCCCGGCCACATACCGGCGCGCCGGGTTCACCGCCGCGCCGAACTCACGCAGGCCCTTGGCGCCGATCAGCAGCGGGTAATTGAAGTGGCTGCGGTCGGTAAGGTTCACCTCGATGGTGCGCTGCACCTCGCCCAGGCACATCGTCAACTCGATCACCGGGCGCTGGGCGACGTCCCCGCTCTCTTCTTCAGCGTCGTTCTCGTCGGCGCGGCTTTTGATGTGGCTGATGCGCGCCACCTTGTGCTCGTACAACTGGCCATCGCCATCCTTGATCGCCAGGCGAAAGCTGACCCAATCGTCACCGTCGCGGGAGAACGTGGTGATGTCCTTGGCCGACAGCGAGGCGGTCAGCGCACCGGTGTCCATTTTTGCCTTCAGCGTTTGGTTAAGCTCAGGCAGCTCGAAGTATTCATAGCGGCCGTAAAGCTTCGGTGGGTCGGCCAGGGCCGGTAGCGCTAGCAATGACAACAGCGCGAGCAGGCATTTCACGTAGGGCAATCCTCTTAGGAGCGGGGCGCACCGGTTGGGCCGAAACGCCAGCGGTGGTTCGCCTAAGGTAAATGCTGATCCAGTATTACAAAAAGTAAAAAAATAGTGCAGTCACTGCCCCTTGTATGAATTTGGCGTGGCGGCCCTTCCCCCGTATCATGGCGGGCCGAAAAACGACCCTGAGTACCCTATGCTTCTTGGCCTGGCCACCGCCCTGCTGCTGCTTCTGAATACGTTGGTGCTGATCGGCCCCTTGTTGGTGCTGGCCCTGCTCAAGCTCATCGCGCCGGGGCGCGGCCGCGACTACATGTCGTGGGGCGTAATGTGGATCGCCGAAACCTGGGCTGAGATCAACAAGGCCATCTTCGCCCTGTGCATCCCGACCCGTTGGGATATCCGCGGCCTGCAAAACCTCAACCTACAAACATCATACCTGGTGGTCAGCAACCACCAATCATGGGTCGACATCCCCGCCCTGGTCCAGGCATTGAACCGCCGCGCGCCGTTCTTCAAGTTCTTCCTGAAAAAAGAGCTGATCTGGGTGCCGTTCCTGGGCCTGGCTTGGTGGGCCCTGGACTACCCGTTCATGAAGCGCTACAGCCAGGCCTTCCTCAGCAAGCACCCGCAACTGCGCGGCAAAGACTTGGAAATCACCCGCAAGGCCTGCGAGCTGTTCAAGCGCCAGCCGGTCACGGTGGTGAACTACCTAGAAGGCACCCGTTTTACCCAGGCCAAGCACGATGCCCAATGCTCGCCGTTTCGCCACCTGCTCAAGCCCAAGGCGGGCGGGGTGGCCTTCGTGCTGGCGGCGATGGGCACGGAGCTGGAACGCCTGTTAGACGTCACGGTGGTCTACCCCTGTGCGCGTGCGCCGGGCTTCTGGGACCTGCTGTGCGGGCGGGTGAAGCAAGTGATCGTCGACATCCAAGCCCATCCGATCGACCCGGCGCTGGCGCAGGGCGATTACGAGAACGACCCGGCGTTCCGCCAGCGGGTACAGGCGTGGGTGAACCAGCTGTGGTGGGAAAAAGACCAGCGCATCAGCCAACTGCGCCAGCAGGCCATGGGCGGCTGACCCCCCGCGCCCATGGCCCTAACGGTCGCGGCTTAGCCTTTCACCCCCCAAATCGACGCCAAACTCTGCAATGTCGAACCGCTGGTGCCCTGCTGCCCCAAATACTGCAGGATCACCGGCGCGAACTGGGAAACCATGCCGCTGTTCATGCCCAACTGGCCGAACGCGCTGTTCACGTCGCTGGTGGAGTTCACGTTGCCCAGGGCGTTGTTC
Organism: Pseudomonas typographi; assembly: GCF_014694385.1. Taxonomy (GTDB): domain Bacteria; phylum Pseudomonadota; class Gammaproteobacteria; order Pseudomonadales; family Pseudomonadaceae; genus Aquipseudomonas; species Aquipseudomonas typographi. The sequence continues at coordinate 124,508 of NZ_JAAOCA010000001.1, forward strand.
AAGGCAGTGGAGTTGCCCGCCTGCCCGAGCATCCCGCTAAGGCCGCTGGCCCCGCCTAAGGCATTGGCGCCCGCCAGTTGGTCGAGCCCCGGTACTTTTTGCGTCAGTTCCCCGTATTGGGCGCTGCTGAGCTTGTTCTTGGCCAGGCCCAACATCGCACCGGTACCGCCCACCGCCTGCTCGGGCGTCACCTTCAACTGGCTGCCCAGCGTATTGAGCAGGCCGGCGGCCTTGGGCGCAGCCGTAACGGAGGCGCCGTTCTGGTTACCGTTTTGCAGGGTAGAGGCGGCGTTTACCGCGTCGTTGAGGTTGAGCGCGAACGCTTGGCCGGCCAGCAGGGCCAGGGTGGCGGCGAGGGTGAGGCGATTGAGGTACAGCATGGCAGTCTCCCACTGAATGCAGCGTTGGATGGCGCACACCCGGCAATGTTCCACCCCTTTCAATGAAAAAGGGCCGCCCATTGGCTGCCCTTTTGCTTGGCGCCGTGGCCGGCTGCCTCAGGCCGCGCTGAACAACTTATGCGGGTCGATCACAAACTTCTTCGGCACCCCGGCATCGAACTCGCCATAGCCCCGCGGCGCTTGGTCCAGGCTGATAACCTCTACCCCGACCACTTCGGCAATGTTGATGCGGTCCCACATGATCGCCTGCATCAGTTGGCGGTTGTACTTCATCACCGGCGTTTGCCCGGTGTGGAAGCTGTGCGACTTGGCCCAGCCCAGGCCGAAGCGAATGCTCAGGCTACCGACCTTGGCAGCGGCGTCAGCGGCGCCAGGGTCTTCAGTCACGTACAGCCCGGGAATGCCGATTTTGCCCGCCACCCGGGTGATGCCCATCAGCGAGTTCAGCACCGTGGCTGGCGCTTCACTCTGGGCGCCGCTGTGGCCATGGCCACGGGCTTCGAAGCCTACCGCATCAACCGCGCAGTCGACCTCCGGCTCCCCCAGCAGGGCGGCGATCTGCTCGTGCAGTGGGGTGTCCTGGGACAGGTCGGCGATTTCGAAGCCCTGGGCCTTGGCATGGGCCAAGCGGGTGGGGTTCACGTCACCGACAATCACCACCGCCGCGCCCAGCAGGCGCGCCGAGGCGGCAGCCGCCAGGCCCACCGGGCCGGCACCGGCCACGTACACGCTGCTGCCGGGGCCTACCCCGGCAGTCACCGCACCATGGTAACCGGTGGGCAGGATGTCCGAGAGGCAGGTCAGGTCGCGGATCTTGGCCATGGCCTTGTCACGGTCGGGCAGCTTGAGCAGGTTGAAGTCGGCATAGGGCACCAGCACGTACTCGGCCTGCCCACCGGTCCAATCGCCCATGTCGACGTAGCCATAGGCGCCGCCGGCACGGGCCGGGTTGACGGTCAGGCACACGCCGGTGTGTTGCTCCTTGCAGGAACGGCAACGGCCGCAGGCCACGTTGAAGGGGACCGACACCAGGTCGCCGATGCTCAGGTTCTCGACGTCCGAACCTTTTTCGATGACTTCGCCAGTGATTTCATGACCGAGCACCAGGCCGACCTGGGCAGTGGTACGGCCACGGACCATATGCTGGTCAGAGCCGCAAATGTTGGTGGAAACGACGCGCAAGATCACACCGTGTTCGATCTTGCGGCCGCGCGGGTCCTGCATTTTCGGGTAGGCAATGGTTTGTACTTCGACCTTACCAGCGCCCAGGTACACCACACCACGATTGCCAGACATGCGTTCACCTCACTTTTTGTTGTTGTAATAAACAATCCGTTTCCGCTGTTACCTCACAGCACCACCGTTCTGTTCGCGTTCAGGAATACCCTCCGTTCTATGTGATAACCCACCGCACGGGCCAAGGTCAGGCATTCGATGTCGCGGCCCTTGGCGATGAGGTCTTCGGGGTAGTGGCTATGGTCTACCACTTCCACACCCTGGGCGATGATCGGGCCTTCGTCCAGGTCGTTATTGATGTAGTGCGCCGTGGCACCCACCAGTTTCACGCCCTTGTTGTACGCCTGGTGGTAGGGCTTGGCGCCTTTGAACCCGGGCAGCAGCGAATGGTGGATGTTGATCGCCCAGCCATCGAGCCGGCGGCAAAGCTCCGGCGACAGTACCTGCATGTAGCGGGCGAGAATCACCAGCTCGGCCTGGCTTTGCTTGATGACCTCCAGCACCTGGCGTTCCTGCGCGGGTTTGTCGTGAGCGCCGCCGCCCGCGGCCAGCGGAAAGTGGTAGTAGGGGATGGCGTGCCAGCGCGCCAAGGGCTCAAGGTCGGGGTGGTTGCTTACCACCGCCACCACGTCCATGGCCAGTTGCCCTATGCGCTGGCGATACAGCAGGTCGTTCAGGCAATGGTCGGCCTTGGACACCATGATCACCACCTTGGGCCGGTATTGCGGCGGCACCAATTCGAACACCATTTCAAAAGCACTACCGCGTGCGGCAAGGCCGGCACGAAACTGCTGCTCGTCGAAGGCATCGGGCTGGCGGAACTCCACGCGGATAAAAAATCGCCCGCTGAGGCGGTCGTCGAACGAGTGGTGCTCAGTCACGTAGCAGCCCTGCTCGTACAGGTAGCGGGTGACCGCATCGACTGTACCCAGCCGGCTCGGGCAGTCCGCGGTGAGTATCCAAGTATCGGGGGCGCGGCCCATGGCTGTGGCCTCCGTTATTCTGCGATCGCCAGGCCATATTCGGCCGAAGCGTCTTGCAACCACAGCCACCAGTAGTCGGCGAAGCTGCGGCGGATCACCAGTTCCCAGGTGTCTTCGGCCATGTGCCGGATGATCAACTGCGATTTGGCGAACACGGTGCTCACCGCTTTACCGACCGGGAAGTTGTCCGGGTGCACGTCGTAGCTGGTGGATTTCATCAGCACCTGGCGCACGCTCGGCCCGCTGAGTTCAAGCAAGGTTTGCCCGCCGCTTACATTCACCACTTGGATGTGCAGGCCGGCCAGCGCCTCGCGCAGTTGTTGCTCCAGCGCGAACTCCTGGCCGCGCGGGCAAATCAGCAGCCATTCATCCGGCCCCATCCATTGCAGCGACAGTTCGCCCTGGCTGACGACGCCCAGCGCCACTGGCAATTCCAGGCCCAGGGCTTTGTGCACACCGCCGCTGAAGGCGCTGTCGTGAGCCTCACCGCGCAGGGTGAGGTGGCCAAGCAGTTTACGCTCGCGCAGGGTAACGCCTGGGTTGTTGCGGCCCTTGCCGAACAGGCTCGGCAGGTTGGCGTGGTGCAGTGGGGTTTCGGCTTTTACGTCGTCGCCCGGGCGCTGCTGGTAAACATTGGCTGTGGTCATCTGTACGCACCTTTGTAAATCGTGGAACCGCGGCCGCACCGTTGGCGGCCACGGTGGCCGGGCTTAAACGTTCTGCCGTTCGTTTTTCGGGTCGACGAACACCGAAGCGCAAATCTCGGCTTCGATAACGCCACCGTCGACCAGCGGCGCCCAGACCTTCTCGCCCATGCGCTTGAGGCCGCCCTTGACCACGGCCAGGGCGAAGGAGCGGCCCAGGGTCGCGCTCATGTAACTGGAGGTCACGTGGCCAACCATGTCCATGGGGATCGGCTGCTTGGGGTCAAATACCAATTGGGCGCCTTCGGGCAGCACTGTGTTCGGGTCTACGGGTTTGAGGCCCACCAGTTGCTTGCGGTCCTCGCGCAGGCAATCCTCGCGGTTCATGCCGCGCCAGCCGATCCATGAGAACGGCTTGTTGCGCCCTACCGCCCAGCCCATGTTGAGGTCGTCCGGTGTCACCGAACCGTCGGTGTCTTGGCCGACGATGATGAAACCCTTTTCGGCCCGCAGCACGTGCATGGTTTCGGTGCCGTACGGGGTAAGGTTATACGCCTTACCGGCCTCGGCGATTTTCTCCAGCACGCCCATGGCGTAGTCGGCCTGCACGTTCACTTCGTAGCTTAGCTCGCCGGTGAACGAGATACGGAACACCCGCGCCGGCACGCCGGCGACCAGGCCCTCTTTCCAGGTCATGAAGGGGAATGCGTCTTTGCCCAGGTCGATATCGGTCACTTCGGCGAGCAGTTTGCGGCTGTTGGGCCCAGAAAGCGTCAGCGTCGCCCAGTGGTCGGTCACTGAGGTGAAGTACACCTTCAGCTCTGGCCACTCGGTTTGCTGGTAGATTTCCAGCCATTGCAGTACCCGCGCGGCGCCGCCTGTGGTGGTGGTCATCAAGAAGTGGTTGTCGGCCAGGCAAGCCGTCACGCCGTCGTCGAAGACCATGCCGTCTTCCTTGCACATCAGGCCATAGCGGGCCTTGCCCACGTCGAGCTTGCTCCAGGCGTTGGTGTAAACACGGTTGAGGAACTCCCGCGCATCTGGGCCCTGGATGTCGATCTTGCCCAAGGTCGAGGCATCGAGCAGGCCCACACTGTCGCGCACCGCCTTGCATTCCCGGGCCACGGCCGCGTGCAGGTCTTCACCGCGCTTGGGGAAGTACCACGGGCGCTTCCATTGGCCGACGTCTTCGAACGTAGCGCCGTGCTTTACATGCCAGGCATGCAGCGCGGTGAGGCGCACTGGCTCGAACAGGTGGCCACAGTGGCGGCCGGCAACCGCGCCGAAGGTGACCGGAGTGTAGTTGGGGCGGAACATCGTGGTGCCCATCTCGGGGATGGTAATGCCCCGGCTGCGCGCCGCGATCGCCAGGCCGTTGATGTTACCCAGCTTGCCTTGGTCGGTGCCGAAACCCAACGCCGTGTAGCGTTTGACGTGCTCCACCGATTCGAAGCCCTCGCGAGTGGCCAGTTCGATGGCCGCGGCGGTCACGTCGTTCTGTTGGTCGACGAACTGCTTGGGCGCACGCGCCGTGCCTTTGTCGTGAGGCACCAGGAACAACGCCAGGGTGGGTTCCTCGGGCTTGGCCAATACCTGCGGTAACACGCCTTCGACGACCTTGAACCCGGCTTCGGCTGCCGCGCGGGCGCCGCCTTCGAAACCATCGGCCAGCGCATCGGCCAGGCCGAACACGCCATTGATACCGCCCACGCACACGCGTTTTTGCGGCGCGTCGCCGGGCACGAAGCCAAGGATGTCTTCGCGCCACACGGGTTTGCCGCCCAAGTGCGAGGCCAGGTGAACCACCGGGCTGTAACCGCCGGAGCTGGCCACCAGGTCGCAATCGAGCCATTCGCCGTTACTGGTCACCTTCATCGATTGGGTATCGATGGCCGCCACGCGGGCTGCGGTCACCCGTTTGGTGCCACGGGCCTCGATCACCGCACTGCCGGTGAGGATACGCACGCCACGGGCACGGGCTGCTTCGACCAGCGCACCGCGCGGGTTACCGCGCGCATCGGCCACGGCCACCACCGGCAAGCCCGCATCGAGCCAGTCGAGCACCACGCGGTAGGCGTGGTCGTTGTTGGTCGACAACACCAGTTTCTTACCCGGGGCTACGCCATAACGGCGCACGTACACCGACACGGCGCCGGCCAACAGGTTGCCTGGCACGTCGTTGTTGCCGTAAACCAGCGGCCGCTCATGGGTGCCGGTGGCCAGCACCACCCGCCCGGCGCGCACCCGGTGCACACGCTGGCGCACCGTGCCGATCGGGGCGCGGTCGCCGAGATGGTCGGCCAGGCGCTGGTGAATCGTGAGGAAGTTATGATCGTGGTAGCCGTTGACCGTGGCCCGCGGCAGCAGGGTAACGCCCGGCAGGCCTTGCAACTCGGCAATCACCTTGGCCACCCAGTCGGCGGCCGGCTGGCCATCGAGGGTTTCGCGGGTGTCGAGCAGGCTACCGCCGAACTCTTCCTGTTCATCGGCCAGGATTACCCGCGCGCCACTGCGCCCGGCGGCCAACGCGGCGGCCAGCCCCGCGGGCCCGGCACCGACCACCAGCACATCGCAATGCTGGTTCATGTAGTCGTAAGTGTCCGGGTCGTTTTCCAGCGGCGAGCGGCCCAGGCCCGCAGCCTTGCGGATGTACTTTTCGTAGGTCATCCAGAAGGCTTTGGGGTACATGAAGGTCTTGTAGTAGAAGCCCGGCGGCATCAGCTTGCCGCCTACCTTGCCGAGGATACCCATCATGTCGCTGTTCACGTTCGGCCAGCCGTTGGTGCTGGTGGCTACCAGGCCCGGATACAGCGCCTGCTGGGTGGCACGCACGTTGGGAATCTGCGTGGCCTCGCTGGCGCCGATCTGCAGCACGGCATTGGGCTCTTCGGCCCCGGCGGCGATGATCCCCCGTGGCCGCGAGTATTTGAAGCTGCGGCCGATGATGTCTACACCGTTGGCCAGCAGCGCCGATGCCAAGGTGTCGCCTTCGTAGCCGGTGTAATGCTGGCCGTTGAAGGTGAAAGACAGTGTTTTGCTGCGATCGATGCGACCGCCGTTGGGCAAACGATTGACTTGGCTCATGCCTATTCCTCCCGCGCCGCGGCTTCGGGCACGGCCCCAGCCGGCTTGGCGGTCACTTGCGGTTTCTCGCCAATTTTGTAGGTTTCGAAAATTTCGTAGGTGACGGTGTCACGGGTGGCATTGAAATACTGGCGGCAACCGGCGGCGTGTATCCACAGCTCGTGGTGAATGCCACGGGGGTTGTCGCGAAAGAACATGTAGGTGCCCCATTGTTCGTCGGTGCACGCGGCGGGGTCTAGCGGGCGCGGGATGTGGGCTTGGCCAGAGGCATGAAATTCCTCTTCCGAACGCAGCTCGGCGCAATGGGGACAGAAGATCTGCAGCATGGTGGTTCTCCTGTTAGTGCGCGACGGCGGCGGCGCCGTGTTCGTCGATGAGCGCGCCGTTATAGAAACGGTCGATGGAAAACGGCTTGGCCAGCGGGTGCATTTCACCTTTGGCCAGGCTGGCGGCGAAGACGTTGCCCGAGCCTGGCGTGGCCTTGAAGCCACCGGTGCCCCAACCGCAGTTGAAGAACAGGTTATCGACCGGGGTTTTCGAGATGATCGGGCAGGCATCCGGGCAGGTATCGACGATCCCACCCCATTGGCGGTTCATGCGCACGCGTGACAACACCGGGAACATCTCGACGATCGCCTGCAGCGTGTGCTCGATGATCGGGTACGAGCCGCGCTGGCCATAGCCGACCCAACCGTCGATACCGGCACCGATCACCAGGTCGCCCTTATCGGATTGGCTGATGTAGCCGTGCACCGCATTGGACATGATGACGCTGTCGATAATCGGCTTTAGCGGTTCGGACACCAGCGCTTGCAGCGGGTGGGATTCCAGCGGCAGACGAAAACCCGCCAGGCGCGCCATGTGCCCAGAGTTACCGGCGGTGACCACGCCCACGCGTTTGGCACCGATGAAGCCTTTGTTGGTTTCTACGCCGATGACCTGGTTGTTTTCCTTGCGAAAGCCGATCACTTCGGTTTCTTGGATCAGGTCTACGCCCAATGCATCAGCCGCGCGGGCGAACCCCCAGGCCACGGCGTCGTGCCGGGCTACGCCACCACGGCGCTGCACGGTGGCCCCGAGGATCGGGTAGCGGGTGTTCTTCGAGCAATCCAGGTAGGGCACTTCTTCAGCCACTTGGGCGGTATTGAGCAATTCACCGTCCACGCCGTTGAGGCGGTTGGCACTCACCCGCCGCTCGGAGTCACGCATGTCTTGCAAGGTGTGGCACAGGTTGTACACGCCGCGCTGGGAGAACATCACGTTGTAATTGAGGTCTTGCGACAGGCCCTCCCACAATTTCATGGCGTGCTCATACAGGCGCGCAGACTCATCCCACAGGTAGTTGGAACGCACGATGGTGGTGTTGCGCGCGGTGTTGCCGCCACCCAGCCAGCCCTTCTCGACCACCGCTACGTTGCTGATGCCGTGTTCCTTGGCCAGGTAATACGCCGTGGCCAAGCCATGGCCGCCACCGCCCACGATCACCACGTCGTAGACCTTTTTCGGTACTGGCGTGCGCCACATGCGCTGCCAGTTCTCGTGGTGGCTCAGGGAGTGCTTGAAAAGGCCGAAGCCCGAATAACGTTGCATGGTCGCTTACTCCAACACGCTCAGCGGTAAACCGGGAAATCGGCGCACAAGGCAGCCACGTTCTTGGCCACATCGGCTTCCACGTCGGCGTCGCCCAGGTTGTCGAGGATGTCGCAAATCCAACCGGCCAGGGTCACGCACTGCGCCACCTTGAACCCACGGCTGGTCACTGCCGGGGTGCCAATGCGCAGGCCGGAGGTCACGAACGGCGACTGCGGGTCGTTGGGCACCGCGTTCTTGTTCACCGTAATGTGCGCGCGCCCCAAGGCGGCATCGGCGTCTTTGCCGGTGATGCCCTGGCGGATCAGGCTGACCAGGAACAGGTGGTTGCGGGTACCGCCCGACACCACGTCGTAGCCGCGTTCGATGAACACCGCGGCCATCGCCTGGGCGTTGTCGATCACTTGCTGCTGGTAGGTCTTGAACTCAGGCTCCAGCGCTTCCTTGAAGCACACCGCCTTGGCGGCGATCACATGCATCAACGGGCCGCCCTGGGCGCCGGGGAATACCGCGGAATTGAGCTTTTTCTCGATCTCTTCGTTCTTTTTCGCCAAGATCAGGCCGCCGCGCGGGCCGCGCAGGGTTTTGTGGGTGGTGGTGGTCACCACGTCGGCGAACGGCACCGGGTTGGGGTACACGCCAGCGGCGACCAGGCCAGCCACGTGGGCCATGTCGACGAACAGGTAGGCACCCACTTTGTCGGCGATGGCGCGGAAACGGGGGAAGTCCAGCACTTGCGAGTAGGCCGAGAAACCGGCCACGATCATTTTCGGCTTGTGCTCCAGCGCCAGGCGCTCGACTTCGTCGTAGTCGATCAAGCCGTTGGCGTCGATGCCGTACTGCACCGCGTTGTACAGCTTGCCCGAGGAACTGACCTTGGCACCGTGGGTCAGGTGGCCGCCGTGGGCCAGGCTCATGCCCAGGATCGTGTCGCCCGCTTGCAACAGCGCCAGGTAAACGGCGGCGTTCGCTTGCGAGCCCGCATGGGGCTGCACGTTGGCGTAGTCGGCACCGAACAATTGCTTGGCGCGGTCGATGGCCAATTGCTCGACCACGTCGACATACTCGCAGCCGCCGTAGTAACGCTTGCCCGGGTAGCCTTCGGCGTACTTGTTGGTCAAGCCGGTGCCCTGGGCCTGCATCACGCGCCGGCTGGTGTAGTTTTCCGAGGCGATCAACTCGATGTGGTCTTCCTGGCGCTGCTCTTCGGCCTCGATGGCCGCCATCAGTTCGTCATCGTAGCCCTGGATCTGGTCGTGCTTGCTGAACATCGCGAATCTCCCCGGCGGCGCCTTCGCACCCTGTTGTATTAAGGGCAGCGGGCAGGGCCCGAGCCTTTAGCCGCGATGTTAGGGCGCTACTTCGCTTGCCAGATGCCTGCCCACGCCGCCGGGCGGTGCATTTACGACATTAGCCTGCAGGGGCTCAAACGGGTGCCCTATCAGCGCTATATAACCGCCCTACAGCCCACAGCGCAGGGCCTTTGCGCCGCAACGCCCATCGCCACCGGGCATACACCTCCACGGCCGGTTTAGCGCTAGAAGGCCCGAAAACGACACTGATCCAAGGGCCAGCAAGCCCCGGCGCTTCGCCTGCGCGCCCCCGGGGAATTAAGGTAGTATCCGCCGATGACCGGCGCATTCGGATGCCGATACCGGCCCCCATGGCAGCCTGGTGAAGACGCAGCCGTACCGGAGAGAAAACATGGCAAGAATGAAAGTCCAGCATTTCGGCCCGATACGCGAAGGCTTTACTGAAAATGACGGCTGGATGGACTTCGCTCAAGTCACCGTTTTCATCGGCAACCAAGGTGCTGGCAAAAGCACATTGGCAAAGCTTTATGCGACTTTCAGTTGGCTGGAGAAAGCCATCGTCAGGGGTGACCACGAACGCAAATGGTTCGAACGTAAGAACCGCTTCAGAACCCAGTTTTTGCGCTATCACCGGCTGGAACATTATTTTTCAGGGGCGGGCCCTGCACCTGTCATAGAGTACGAAGGCGAGGCATGCCGCATCGTTTACCGCCAAGATTGCCTGCACATCGAGGGCGTACACACACAGCGCTATTCATTGCCGCAAATCATGTACGTACCGGCAGAGCGAAACTTCATTGCCTACGTTAAAAGCCCTAAGGAGCTCAAGCTCTCTTCCGATGCTTTGATAGAGTTTCTCGTTGAGTTCGACATCGCCAAGCAGGAATTACGAACGCCCGTCCGATTACCCATCAACGATACCTATTTGGATTACGATCGGCTCAATGATGCACTGAGCATCCGCGATGAGCACTACAAGCTTCGCTTGACCGATGCCTCCAGCGGTTTCCAATCGGCGGTGCCGCTACTCCTGGTGAGCCAGCACCTTGCATCGACGATCGTCAACGACGCCCGCCGGGATGCCCCAGACGGCCAGCCTATCAGCACTGAACAGCTTGCTCGCTTTAGAAAAGAGATCGAACAGATCTTCAAAGGTGTAAACATGACCGAGGAGCTCAGGCGCGCCGCGTTGTCCGCAGCCTCTGCCCGGTTCGCCAAGAGTGCGTTCATCAACATCGTCGAGGAGCCCGAGCAAAACCTCTACCCCTTGTCTCAGTGGCAAGTGCTCCAGCGCTTGCTGCAATTGAATAACGCAAATAACAACAACCGCCTCGTCATGACATCCCACAGCCCGTACATCCTCAATTACCTCAACATCGCTGCCTTCGGCCACTCGCTCAAGCGCAAAATTGAAACCCGGCAAACGCCTGGCTTGCTCGAGCAGCTCGGTGAGGTCATCGCCCTAGATGCGCTGGTCGACCCTGGTCATTTGGTGGCTTACCAGGCCAGTGAAGCAGATGGCACGGTGCGTCGAATAAAAATGACTGACGGTGTTTTGGCCGATGCGCACGACCTGAACGAATTCCTTCGTGAGGGCAATCGACTGTTCGATCGGCTGTTGGACATCGAAGAAAGGTTGCCTCAATGAATTTCTTCGACCCCGCCTGCCAAACCGGCCCACACACGGCCGCAACGTTCGGGCTTTGTGACGATGAAAACGGCAGCGTGGCCTACGTGGACACTGGCCGGCCACAACGCTGGATCGCAACGGTCAACAACAGATCCGGGCACAGCGTCACCTTTACGGCGATCGATAAGTGCGTGATCCAGGACGCCGAACATCCCGGCCGGGGTCGATGCGATGCCATGCTTACCACACCCACCCACCTGTATCTGGTGGAACTAAAAAATCAGCGTGCCGGGTGGATAGACCATGCCTTGGCGCAGCTCGAATCCACCCTGGCGTTTCTGGTGGCGGCCCATGATGTGAGCGTTTATTCGCGCCGCAAAGCTTATGCGTGCAACAAGCGGCATCCCCACTTCGTCGAAATCGAACAGGAACGTAAGCTTCGGGTGATGAGGCGTTATGGGTTCAGGCTGGATATTCAAGCGAGCGTGGTGATAGTCGACTGACAACGCTGTGCGGGGCATACAGTGTTACTGCATAGGCTTATCACTCGGGTTAAGTCGATGGTTGAAGACATCAAAGGTATCCGTATGAATGACAACAGCCAACAGTTCGCCAGCGACAACTATTCAGGCATTTGCCCAGAAGCCTGGGCGGCGATGGAACACGCCAACCACGGGCACCAGCGCGCCTATGGCGACGACGACTGGACGGCCCGCGCCGCCGACCGCTTTCGCCAGTTATTCGAAACCGACTGCGAGGTGTTCTTCGCCTTCAACGGCACCGCCGCCAACTCACTGGCGCTGGCGGCGCTGTGCCAGAGCTACCACAGCGTCATCTGCTCAGAAAGCGCCCACGTTGAAACTGACGAATGCGGGGCCCCGGAGTTCTTTTCCAATGGCTCCAAATTGTTGGTAGCCCCGTCGGTGGCCGGCAAGCTAACCCCTGCGGCGATCCGCGAAGTGGCACTGAAGCGCCAAGACATCCACTACCCCAAGCCGCGGGTGGTCACCCTGACCCAATCCACTGAAGTGGGCACGGTCTACCAGCCCGACGAGTTGCAGGCGATCAGCGCCACTTGCAAAGACCTGGGCTTGCATCTGCATATGGACGGCGCGCGCTTTTCCAACGCCTGTGCGTCTCTGGGTTGCAGGCCGGCCGAGCTCACCTGGAAGGCGGGTGTCGACGTGTTGTGCTTTGGCGGCACCAAAAACGGCATGGCGGTGGGCGAGGCGATACTGTTCTTTCGCCGCGACCTGGCCGAAGATTTCGACTACCGCTGCAAACAGGCCGGGCAATTGGCCTCGAAGATGCGCTTTTTATCGGCCCCCTGGGTGGGCCTGCTCGAAGGGGACGCCTGGCTGCGCTACGGCGCCCATGCCAACCAGTGCGCGCGCCTGCTGGCGCAGTTGATCGACGACGTGCCGGGTGTGGAACTGATGTTCCCAGTGCAGGCCAATGGCGTGTTTCTGCACATGCCCGCGCGGGCCATCGAGGCGCTGCGCCTGCGCGGCTGGCGCTTTTATACGTTTATCGGCGGCGGCGCGCGCTTCATGTGCTCATGGGACACCCAGCCCGCGCGCGTCGCCGAACTGGCGGCCGACATCCGCGAGGTAATGGCCGGCTGATCACAGCCTGAAGCCGCCCATCTGCCGGGCCAAGTCCTGCGCCAAGGCGGCCAATGCCTGGCATTGCGCGCGGCACAGTTCAACCTCGGTGGCGGTGTCCCGGGCAAGGTCGGAAATCCCTTGCACGTTACGGTTGATGTCTTCGGTCACCGCAGACTGCTCTTCAGTCGCGGTGGCCACCTGTTGGTTCATTTCGCTGATCTGCTCGACCTGGCCGCTGATCCGCCCCAGTGACGCACCCGTGCGCTGGCTTGCTGCCGCGCCGGTGCCAGTGGCGGCCTGGCCGGTTTGCATGCGCCCCACGGCGTTCTGCGCACCTTGCTTGAGCTGGGCGATGATCTTCTGGATTTCGTCGGTAGAGCCCTGGGTGCGTTGTGCCAGCGTGCGCACCTCGTCGGCCACCACCGCAAAACCACGGCCCATCTCGCCGGCGCGCGCTGCTTCGATCGCGGCGTTCAGCGCCAACAGGTTGGTTTGTTCGGACACCCCGCGGATCACCGCCAACACCTTGTCGATGGAGGCAACCTGTTCGGCCAGCTCGGCAACCGCTTCGGCCGCCGTGCCGATGTCTCGCGACATCTCTTCGACATGGACAATGGACTGCGCAACTTCCTGCCCAGCCTGTTGCGCTTCCCCGCGCGCGGCCTGCGAGGCGTCGGCGGCATGGGCAGCATTGCGTGCGATTTCTTGCACCGTGAGGCCCATTTCGTGCACCGCGGTGGCAACCCGGTCGGTCATGTCTTGCTGCTGCATCGAGCGGGCGCTGGTGTTTTCCACCACTTGCGCCACCTGCTCGGCGGCCTGGCGCAACCGTTCGCTGGTGCCCAGCACGTCGCCGATCAGGCTGCGCTGGCCTTCGACGAAGCGGTTGAAGCCGTCCGCCAGGGCGCCCAGTTCGTCGGCCCGGCCCACCACCAGGCGGCGGGTCAGGTCGCCCGCCCCGCTGCCGATTTCGACCAAAGCGGCGGTGACCTGGCGAATCGGCCGCACCAACGAACGTGACAGCCACACCACCAGCACCAGGCATAGCACCGCCACGCCCAGCCCGATCGCCCCGGTCAGCCACATCGCCTGGCGGGCCTGGGCGTACACTTGGGTTTCAGGCACTTCGGCGACCAGTGTCCAGTTCATCTCACGCAGCGGCTGGGCCAAGGCCAAAAAGCGCTCGCCGCCCCGCTCGAAGCTTGCTTGCGCCAACGCCCCCTTGCCCAGCAAGGCCGCAGCCGGCTCAGCGCCGAGCAAATCTGCCAGTTGGCGCTTGCCGCTCAAGGCGGCGTCGGGGTGAACCTGCACCAAGCCGTCATTACGCACCAGGTACACGCGGCCACGTTCGCCGAAGCGGTAATGCTGAATCAACTCGCTCAGCGCATTCATGCTCAGCCCCAGGCCAGCCACGCCCAATGCCTTGCCGGCCTGCTCCACGCGCAGGTCGATGAACAGCGTCAACGCACCGGTGCCGGTATCGTTGTCGATGTTCAGGGTGCGCGGCTGGCCGCTGTCCATGAAGGTGTAAAACCAGGCATCCTTGGGCTCGCTGCGGCTCAAGGTGCGTTCCAGGCCCTTTTCGCTGTAATAGTGGTTGGTACCCGCGCTGGCGATAATTGCCGTGAATGCTTGGTGGTCTTTGCGCAGGCCTTCGAGGTAGCGGTAAAACGCCGGTGCCTGCGCACTGTTTTCGCCTTCAGCGAGCCAATCGCGCACCAAACTGTTACCGGCGATATCGGCTGCGGCTGTCAACGGCACGCCTAACAGGCGCTCGATATCGTTGCGGGTCGCCTCCACGCTGGCCGGTAATGCCGTGTCAACCAGGTAGCGCTGGGCCAGCCGGTCAACCACAACCGTATAGATGCCGACCACCAGCACCAGGCTAAGCAGCAAGGCGCCCCCCATGCCCAGAATCAGCTGCCATTGAATACTGCGTCGCCAAAACTGCATGGTGAACCCTCAAGATGTAATAACCGCTGCACTGCAACAGGCATGCCGATTGTATACGTCTTGAGTAAAAAACCAGAACAATGCCGGCGGCGGTTATTCCTTGGCCAGCGTACGGGCCAGGCTCTCGACCGTGGCCTCGACCTGCCCCTGCGCTTGCGCCAACTGCTGCTGGTGTAACTGGCGCGCTTCGATCAATTGGGAGCACACGTTCATGGCGGTAAGCACCAGCAGGCGGTCGCCAACCAAGGCCGGGAACTGCTTTTTGGTGGTCGCCAGGGCCTGCTGCAGCATCTCGGCGGCTTGCAGCAGCGTTTGCTCGCCACCCGGTGGCGCCTTGAGCGTGTACTCGTGGTCGAGGATGGTGATGACTTCGGTACGCTCGTATCGGTCGGTCATGCCGGCACCACCCCAGGTGAAGCGCGTTCGATCAAGGCCTGGATGCGTGCAGCCATGGCGCCCTGTTTTTCTTCCTGCTCAAGCAACGACAACTGCAGCGTATCGTTCTCTTCCCGGGCTGTGGCCAGCTCGGTGCTCAGGGTGCGATTGGCCTCGCTCAGGCGGCCATTCTGCTCGACCAGTTCGTGGACTAGTGTTTCAAGTTGATTCAGAGACGCTTCCAACATTTTGATTTACCGAGCTTTTCAGGGAGTTTCAGGCGGGCACGTAAGATAGAGAAAAAGCGCGCCTGGGGCCAGTAAAGTTCTGACAGACACGCCTGAAGCTTATGTAGGAAATCTCTCAAGTTGGCCGCCCGTTAGACGCTCGCCCATGGACTGCCCATACCCCACGATGTTCCCTCCGCCGCCCGTTAATGGACAAGCGGCGCCTTGCAAAGTAGTGGCAAATCGCCGCAGGCCCTCAAGTACGCCGGCAGCCACCCGATAGCGGTTCACCATTCGACCTCGCATGGACGCGATCCTGACCTATAGGGGCTACTGATGTCACTGCGTCACCTTTCCATCGCTCAGCGCTGCATGCTGGGTTTCGCCGTGATCGGCCTGCTGATGATCATCCTCGGCGCTTTTGCTCTGCGGCAGATGGCCCAGATACGCTCGGCCGGCGAAACTATCGAGTCCGACAGCCTGCCGAGCATCACCAGCCTGGATGAGTTCACCCAACTGACCTTGCGCTTGCGGGTGCTGTCGTATCGCCTGCTACTTAACCGTGAGCCTGAGGTGCTGAGCAAAACCCTGCAGACTTTCGAGCAGCGCAATACCCAGATCCAAAATGCCCAAGCGCGTTATGAAAAGCTTATTTCCGGCACCGAGGAGGCCACTGCCTATGAAGAGTACAAGGGCCTGCTAGCGCAGTACCGGCAACTGGAAAGCCAAATGAAAAGCCTGTCGGGCGCCGGCAAGTTGGATGAGTTGCGCGCCCTGCTCAACAGCGAGCTGCTGAGCAACTCCGACGCGGTCAACACCGTGCTCGACCGCTTGGTGAAGGTCAACACCCAACAAACCGCCAATACCAACGCACAGGCTGCCGCACAATATGCCCGCGCGTTCAGCCTGGTGGTGGCGCTGTTGGTGCTTGCAACGGTGTTAACGGTGCTGTTCGCCTGGCTGCTGACCCGTAGCATCACGCAACCAATCAAGGTCGCGGTCAGCGCCGCCGAGCAGATCGCCAATGGCGACCTGACCCAGGCCATCGTCGTCCATGGCAAAGACGAAGCCGCCCGCCTGCTGGCGGCCATGCAAAGCATGCAAGAGCACCTGCGCGACACCTTGCAACACATCGCGGGCTCTGCCAGCCAACTGGCATCCGCAGCCGAAGAGCTCAACAGCGTTACCGATGAAAGCGCGCGCGGCCTGACTCAGCAGAACGACGAAATCGAACAGGCCGCCACCGCGGTGAATGAAATGACCAGCGCCGTGGAAGAGGTAGCCCGCAATGCGGTGAGCACCTCCGAGGCCTCAGGCGAGGCGACCCGGTCGGCCAGCGACGGCCGCGACCTGGTGGTGGAGACCGTCCAGGCCATCGAACGGATGGGCGTAGAGGTGCAGGCGACCGCCGAGCTGGTGGCACAACTGGCGGGGGAATCGCGCAACATCGGGCAGGTGCTGGACGTGATTCGCGGCCTCGCCGACCAAACTAACCTGCTAGCGCTCAACGCCGCGATTGAGGCCGCCCGTGCCGGCGAAGCCGGCCGCGGTTTCGCGGTGGTGGCCGATGAAGTGCGCGCCCTCGCCCATCGCACCCAGCAATCGACCAGCGAAATCGAGCGGATGATCGCCAGCATCCAGAGCGGCACCGACAAGGCGGTGGCGTCGATGCGCGGCAGTACCGAACAGGCTGCAACCACCCTGAACATCGCCAAAGGCGCGGGCCTGGCCCTGGACACCATCCACGGTGCCGTGGCGCAGATCAACGAACGTAACCTGGTGATCGCCAGCGCTGCCGAGGAGCAAGCGCAAGTGGCACGGGAGGTGGACAAGAACTTGGTGAACATCCGCGACCTGTCGGTGCAAAGCGCCGCGGGCGCTAACCAAACCACCGCCGCCAGTGCTGAATTGTCGAAGCTGGCGGTGGACTTGAACGGGATGGTGGGGCGTTTCAGGGTATGAAACGAACCGCCACGAGCCGCAAGCACTGGCCTGCGGCTTGGGCCGGCCCCCTCGGTGGCCCCGGCGCGCTCATGGGGTGCTTCAGACGTTCGCACACCCATTAACGCGTGAATGTTGCCGTCGGGCAAGGCGCCGTGATGCGTCATAGCCGGGCTATGGCGAGGAGGGCAACGCCGCCCGGCAGCCAAAGGCACCGTCAGAAGGGTGCAGCCAACGTCTGCAACATAACGCTAGTATTCGACGCGCACATCCCCCTTCGGAATGCTGCAGCACGACAAGATATACCCTTCGGCTTCGTCCTCCTCGGTGATGCCACCGTTGTGGTCCATCTCCACCTCGCCGCTGAGCTTGAGCACCTTGCAGGTACCGCAGATCCCCATGCCGCAGGCTTTGGGGATCATCAGCCCCAGCTTGGCGGCCGCGCCATGTACGGTCTCGCCCGGCCCCACGCGGATGCTCTTGCCGGTTTCGGTGAATTCCACCTGGTGCAGGTCGGCGGCGGGTACGTCTGGGGCATCCGCGGCCTGCTCGGCTTGCTCCACCGCGTCGGCCTTCGCCTCGGCCGGGGTGGCGCCGAACGACTCCTCATGGTAGCGGCCCATATCGAAGCCTGCGTTTTCCAGCATGCGCTTGACCGCGTGCATGTACGGGGTCGGGCCGCAGCAGAACACCTCGCGCTCCAGGAAGTCCGGGGCCATCAGTTCGAGCATCTGCCGGCTAAGGTAACCACGGTAGCCCGCCCAGGGCTCGCCCAAACCGTGTTTTTCACAGATTACGTGCAGGCCGAAATTCGGGATACGCGAGGCCATCTGCTCCAACTCGCGCTGGTAGATGATGTCTTTGGGCGAGCGGGCGCTGTGCACGAACACCATGTCGACGTTGGCGTTGGTGTCGTAGAACCAGCGCGCCATGGACATCACCGGGGTGATACCGACGCCACCGGACAGGTACAGCACCTTTGCCGCCGGGAAATCCATGGCATTGAACAGCCCCACTGGGCCGTGTACCGCCAGTTCCTGGCCCTCGTGCATCGTCTCGTGCAGCCAGTTCGACACGCGCCCGCCGGGCACCCGCTTGATGGTGATCGAGAAGCTGTACGGCACGGACGGCGAGCTGGAAATGGTATAGGAACGCATCACCGGCTGGCCGTCGATTTCCAGCTCCAGTGTCACGAACTGGCCGGGCTTGAAAAAGAACATGATCGGCTGGTCGGCCATGAAGCAGAAGGTGCGCACGTCCCAGGTTTCCTGGATAACTTTCACGCACCGCACCAGGTGGCGCCCATTGGCCCACGTCTGGGTGGTGACCGGGTTCAGGAAATTATTGGACATCACGCTCTCCACGGCCGACCACCGGCCTTTATGGGTGCGATTCTGCTCGGCGTAAACGGCGCGGTCTTTCCTATTCACGACATCGGCATGCTTATGGCAACCAGCCTTGCAGGGCATGGCCTCGCGCGTCGGAAACGGATTGGGCCATGTCGCGTTTGGGCAAGGTTCCGGCCGTGGGCGGGCCCACACTCCACCGCAAATCAGACCGTGATTTCACACGCCTTGCGTCGCACCCGTGAAGCGCCGATAGGTGCCAACCAAGCCATTCGCCGGCCACGCCGTGGCCATGAGGAATATCGATGGACGTCACCCAACACTTGAGCCTGGGCGATCCACTGGAACCGGCCCGCAAGGCGACCGCCGACATGCTGCAAACCCGCGAGCGCACCTACTCGCTGCCGCAGCCGTTCTACTGCGACGAGCGCGTGTTCGATATCGACATGCAGGAGGTTTTCCACAAGGAATGGCTCGTTGCCGGCATGACGTGCGAAATCCCCACCAAGGGCAACTACCTAACCCTGCAGATTGGCAAGAACCCGATCGTGGTGGTGCGCGCCGCCGATGGCTCGATCAACGCCTTCCATAACGTGTGCCGCCACCGTGGCTCGCGCCTATGCACCAAGGAAAAGGGCAAGGTCGCCAAGCTGGTATGCCCCTACCACCAATGGACGTATGAGCTCGACGGCCGCTTGCTGTATGCCGGCAGCGAAATGGGTGCCGATTTCGACATGAAGCACTTCAACCTCAAGCCGGTGAACGTGAAGGTTGCAGGCGGTTACATCTTCATTTGCCTGGCCGAAACCCCGCCGGCCATCGATAATTTTCTCAGCACCTTGGCCCATTACATGGAGCCCTACGACATGGATAACACCAAGGTCGCGGTGCAAACTACGTTGGTCGAAAAAGCCAACTGGAAGCTGGTGATCGAGAACAACCGCGAGTGCTACCACTGCAGCGGTTCACACCCGGAGCTGCTTAACACCCTGCTGGAGTGGGACGACACCGACGACCCCCGTGCCGACCAAGCGTTCAAGGACCACGTAGCGCAATCGGCCGCCGCCTGGGAAGCGGAGAACATTCCCTACCTGCACGCGGGCTTCGGCCTGCGCAACCGTATCGTGCGCATGCCGCTGCTCAAGGGCACCGTTTCGATGACCCTGGACGGCAAACAGGGCTGCAAAAAGCTCATGGGCCGCATCCAGAACCCCGACCTCGGTTCAATGCGCATCCTGCACCTGCCCCACTCTTGGAACCACTGCATGGGCGACCACATCATCGTGTTCACCGTGTGGCCGGTCAGCGCCCAGGAAACCATCGTTACCACCAAGTGGCTGGTGCACAAGGATGCCGTGGAAGGCGTGGACTACGACATCGCCCGCCTGCGCGAGGTGTGGGACGCCACCAACGACCAAGACCGCCGCCTGGCCGAAGAGAATCAGGTGGGCATCAACTCCACCGCGTATCAACCCGGCCCATACTCGAAAACCTACGAGTTCGGCGTGGTGAACTTCATCGACTGGTACAGCGAACGGGTGCTCGCCAATTTGGGGGCAGAGCCTGCGGCCTATTTGAAGGAAGTGAAGGTGCACGAGTAAGGGCCAGCGCTGCGCAGCAGCGGTTAACAGAATAAAAGCCAGCTAATCAGCTGGCTTGTATCGACAGTTATTCCCCAGGGCACGCTGCTCGGTGATTACCCTTGGCCTCTAAGCGATGCCTATCTCAGCGCCAAGCACTTCATGGATTCTGCAATGTCATTGAGTTGGGCGACCACTCTTGCGCCCACCTCTTGATCCCCGCCCATCGCCTTGTTGCGTTGGAAGTCGCGCTTGATCTGCTCCCAGCGGGCGGTTTGATCCGCGCAGAGCAGCCCTCGCAGTTCCGCCAGCTTGAGCAGGTTCTCCTCCGCGCCGGTAGATAGCAACTGCGCCTCACCCTGGTAATGGTCAGCCACCAGTTGCATAAGCTCGGCGTTGTTCATCACGGCCGAAACCTTTTCGGCCATCTTGTTCATATTGCGATAGCTGCCTTGAAGCCTGAAGGCCGGCTCTGATCGGTACGTGTCAGCCTGGGCAGCACTGTCGATGTACTGGCGGTTGACCACCGTCACCACATCCCTGACCTTCACAAGCCGCTCGAGCACATCGCTTATTTCATTGAGTTGCGCAGCGCTGTAAGTGTGGCTCAGGTCGTTTGCCGTGAATGGCTTGCCCTGCACTTTATCGATGAATCGATAGAGGTCATTCATGTCCCGAGTTGCCAGCGGCGCCAGCACCGGGTTCGAAGTCAACGCGTTCTCGATATAGCTCAGGGCAAACGCTTCCTCCATGCCTCCCAGTGTGTCGCCCAGGTTGTAGATGTCGGCGCGGTTCGCCAGCATGTCCGGTATTTTGAATACCTCGCCGGTTTCTGTGTACGGGTTCCCGGCCATTACCACGCAGAATTTTTTACCGCGCATATCGTAGGTCTTCGTCTCGGCCTTCCAAACCCCCTCGATACGACGCGTGCCATCACACAAAGAAATAAACTTCTGCAAGAACTCCGGGTGGGTGTGCTGGATGTCATCCATATAGAGCATGACATTGTTGCCCATCACCAGGGCCAGGTTCAGTTTCTCCAGTTCCTGACGGGACGTGGCATCAGGCGCCTTGGCGGGGTCCAGGGACCGCACCTGATGGCCCAGGGCAGGCCCGTTGACCTTCATGAAAACCAGCCCCAGCCGGTTGGCAACGTACTCCATCAACGTGGTCTTGCCATAGCCTGGCGGGGAAATGAGCATCAACATGCCCATGAGGTCCGTACGTTTGCCCTCACCGACGGTGCCCATTTGTTTGGCCAGGTTGTCACCGATGACCGAAAGGTAGACATCGTTGATCAGTTTGTTCCTGACGAATGAACTGAGAGGGCGAGCCCTGAACTCGGACAGGCGCAGAGACGCCCTCTCCTGCCGCAGTAGCCGCTGGCGCAACGCCTGATAGTGTTGCAGCCGTGGCAGATACTCGGTCGAATGGCGTGCGAAGCGAGTCCCAAAGTCGTCAGCAGCCAGGCGAAGCCGGCCCTCGACAATGCGCTCATGCTCACCCAGTAACCCGCTTACCTCAGCGCTGTAGGCCGCATCGCTGAACAGCCGGCGCTCAACGGGCAACAACGAGATCGCAGCGGCCTCCCGAACGAAGGCCTGGTAAGCCGTGAGCGTGGGGTCGTTCGCGACAAGGCCGTGAAACCAGTCGATAGCGATGGACCATGCCGCGCCTATGTCACCCTCCAACGCACCTAAGGTGTCGAGGTAGCCCTGATAGGCGCCAGCGGCTTCGAGCCGACTCTGGAGCGCGTCCATCAAGTGTTTTGCATACCGGCTGAAGGTCAAGGCCTGGTCAGTCGATGACAGCGTTTCCACAAGGTACTCAGCAGCCTGTTTTTGCTCGAAAGCGCCCTGCGGGGCCCCAGCTTCGGTAAGGAAATCCAGAATCCATTCCCCAATGGAAGATTGAACCCCGGCAAAACTCTCGCAGGAGCCGAAAACGGAGCGCAACTGCCTGGCCGACCGCGCACGATCGCACCACTGCTTCGCAGCCTGCGGCGCGCTTTTGATCACCGCCTCCCAGCAGAGCAGCGCGATGGCCCGGGCGTCAGCGCTATAGCGCAAAAGGCCCGCTGCGCTTCGAAGCGGTAGCAGTTGGGCAAGAATCAGCGCGGCGTCGTGATCATGGATACCCTTTTGGTACCCCTCTTTATAGCGAGGGGCGCAGAAGTCTCGGATATGCTTGGCCAACTCACTTGGGCTCTGCGCCATCGCCGTGAGCCGTTCCAGTGTTGTGCCGCCCCTCCCGGCCACCGCAGCGTCGAGAACCAAGCCGGCAAGGTACTCACCCCGGTACAGCGCTGGCGATTCCGACGCCAAGCGCGCATTCCAGAACGGGCGTAGTGCCGCGAGCTCGTCATTGTCGATAGGCTCCATAAAATCGGTGCCCGTGAGATGAAGGTACATCGCGTCACCACGAGGCATCAGTGTGAGATCAAGCGCTTGGGTGTTCACGCTGAACCGGTGGCGCGGGCCGAGCTTAATGACGTTGCCACCCTCGTCGAACAGTTCCGTCTTGTCTCGAAGCGATCGCACCGCTTGGTCGCGGGCGCCTTTCAGCTGTGCTTCAACATCATCAGCCCTGACCGAATCCTTCAGGCCTCGCAGCCGGGCGGCCATATCCCTGAGTTTTAGAATGAGTGGGTCAGCCGCGAAGAAGGCGTTCAACTCATCCATGTTTGAAAGGCGCGACACGCGTTGCGGCAGGCTTTCAAGGATACGTGCTGCCGCGTCGACCACAGCCTGTGCGCGGCGCTGGCGGTCATCCAACAAGCTCTGCCTGTGTGCCTCGAACGTATCAACCATGTCCTGGCGTTTTTCCAGGATGCTGGTCAAAAATGCCTCGTGCTCACCAAACTGGCTTTCCAGCTCTTCCAACTGGACGCTCAGGCGTGACAGTTCTTCATCGCATCGTTCTGGGTCAGCGGCCAGTTGCAGGGCGTTCGTGATCGCCTGGCCGAACAGCTTGAACTGTGCCCCGAACTGCGCGACAGCTTCTGCCGAACCAAGCCCTTTACGGCGCTGCTCGGCACGCGCTTTAGCCTGGTTGAGCCGGGCATACACTTCGCAGATAGCGTCGACGATCTCAGTACGCTTTGTCGCGTCATCAATCGGGAGGCTAGCCATCAGCTTCGACAACATGTCCAGGGCCGCCGCCATTTTGGCTAGGCCGTCCAGCGGCTGGCGCAACTGAGCGACCGTCGTTGCAGCCAGAGCCTGAGCATCCCACTCATCGAGCTCGGCATTGAAGGGGCTCAGGGCCGCTTCGCTGCCGAGGAAGGCCACCGTGCTGGCACCCACCTGCTCGTGCACCGCCAACAACTGCTGCTGGAGCGCATCGACCTGTTCGGTATCGATGTAGCGCAGGTCACGAATGGTCAGGAGTTGCCCACGCTGGCGAGTGATATCGTTCAGCGCGTCGACATAGTCTTGCGCCGTTTGCCACCCGCCTGCGCGCACACGTACAAGCAGTTTTCTTTGCTGGTTCCGCGCGTTACCCAAGGCTTTTTCAGAGTGGCCCCTGATGCTCTGAACCTTCTCGAATTCGTCGAGGATCTGCTCGCTGGTCGATGCAAGCTCGTGCAGCAAAGCGCCGAGCCCGCCGGCTTCGGCCGCGTCTAGCCAATGGTAGGCATTAAGCACTTTACGGGTACTTTCACACAACTTGCTGTAGCGCTGCACGCTAACGGATTGGGTGTCGATATCCCTGACAAGCTCATGAAGATCGGAAATCCCACGCACTAATTCCGCGTTGCCGATCTTGCCGATGAAACCGTCACGCGGGGCCTGGTGCGCCGCAAATTCCGCTGTGTAGAACGGCGTCGACCAAACGACCATCGGGTGAATTCGGGTCGGCTCGTTGCCCTCTGCGCAGAAGATGACCGTACGGCCGTCTTCAAGCCTTGCGTAGCCATGGCCGAGCAGCGGGATCTGCAGTTGCCGGGTGATCATGTTGTAGGTCAGCAGCGCTGACCGGCCACTGGCAGGCTCGTAGAATGAGTACTGAACGTCTTCGCCGTTCGGGCTGCGAACAACGCGCTTGAAGCGCATTCCCAACATATCCTGGTCAAAGGTTTTGTGGTCGCCGTTCTGCAGGTAGTAGCCGCCGGGGAATATGATCCCATGGTCTTCTGGAAGTTGGCGGCAGGCCTGGCCAATCGCATCGATGCGCAACGCCGTTCGGGTTATGGTATTGAACACAATGTAGCGCCATTCAGTCTCGCGATAGGGCAGTACCTTGAGAATCAGCAGGCTGCCCAGGCGGGCAAACTCGAAATGGCCGTCACTGAGGGATTGATTGGGATCCTTGACCGGCTCCGAATAAATACCTTCCCCGGTTTGGGTATTGTTTTCGATCTTGATCGTGAGGTCACCCCCGATGGTTTCGACGAAAACCGTATCCAGGATGTTGATGTGGCCATGCTTACCGGTCACCACCCTATCCTGTGTAGATTTACTCCACTCAAAGTCGAACTGCGCCGGTAATGCCATATCCCGCTCGCCGCGGCTATCGATGTAGCTCAGTTCAGTTCCACCCTTAGCGATCGACCATCGAAAAACGCGAATATCGGAAA
The DNA here is from genome assembly GCF_014694385.1 of Pseudomonas typographi. Classification (GTDB taxonomy): domain Bacteria; phylum Pseudomonadota; class Gammaproteobacteria; order Pseudomonadales; family Pseudomonadaceae; genus Aquipseudomonas; species Aquipseudomonas typographi. The sequence goes on from NZ_JAAOCA010000001.1 coordinate 148,997, forward strand.
GCTTGTCACCTACCTGGAAACTGGCGAGCAGCTTCTCATCACGAACAGCCAACTGCAGTAGTTTGGTGTTGCTATAAAATGTATGAAGTTCGGTGAAGTCGCGGATAAACTCCGGGGCGGTGAGGTATGTGCCGCGCAGGGAAACGGGTTCGGCCTCGTACCCACCCTCAGCGTCATTCAGCTTGTACAGAGAAAAAACGTCCGCAACGGCCGTTTTTTTCTTCAGGCCGATGAAGACGTTGTATCCGAACAGCAGCCAGTCACCAACACGGACGATATCCCGGGCGATGCAGTTATGCTCTGTGCGAATCCGGACCCTGCCCAGCACGGTCATTTGGGTCTCGCCAAATTCAGCCAACCGCTGCTTATTCAACCATTGAGCAGCCGCTGTGAGCCGATGCCCTTGGTCCTTGAGCCGTTTGCCCAGGACTTCATAAGCGCCGCCTTGAGCCACTGCCTGGTCCAGTGCCTCGGCGGTGGCGGTCTGGTTGGGGAAATCCGACATCATCAGTTCCTGATCCGTTCGGATGACAGGTCAGACACGGGCGCGTCTACCGGCGCCGGAACCTGTGCGATCCTGGAAAATAAAACCCCCCGGCTGAGGCCGGAAGGTGAAGCCGTTCAGGCGCCTTGGGGCTGGTGTGCTGTTTCAGAAGTTCGCACAAGTATTGACGTGTGAACGTTGCTGCCGGGCAAGGCGCCGTGCCGAATCATGGCAGGGCCATGGCGAGGCGCGGCGACCTAGGCCGGCGGCAAAAGGCGCCGCCAAAGGGTGCAGCCAACGTCTGAGGCACCCCATTAGGTCTCAGCCCGAGTTGCATTCGCTGGTTTGGTTAGCCTTGGGTCCGAGGCTTTGCCGCCAGCCCGAGCGACCAACGCGGCGAGAGTGCCCTGGACGACTGGGCTTCGGCCCATACCCTCGAAGATCTTTCCAATGCCCAGGCCGGTGGCCAACTGATCTGCGACCTCGCCGCCCGGCCCACCAATGATCTCGATTTTGGCGTTCTTTAGCGCTGCCCCCAGAACTGCTGCGCTTTCGTGGGCAATGTCCTTCGAGGCTTCCACTTGAGCCAGAACCTGCTCTTGGGTCGCATTGAGCTCCATACGGAATTCTTCATGGGCGCGTGCTTCGGCGCTCAGCCCGTTCAAGGCCGCAAATTTCGCGGTCAGGCCCTTGGCCTCGGCGCTGTAGCGGGCCTCGATGATCTCGGTCTCGGCGGTGCCCTGCGCACGGGTAGCTTCGGCAGTGGCTTCAGCCAACGCTTTCTTACCCCGTGCTTCTGCGGCCATACGCTGCTCGGTCACTTTCGCCTCGGCGAGACCTACCGCCTCCAATGCTTCAGCGCTTGCTTTGCGTACCTTGGTATCGGCCAAGCCGAGCGCTGCTGTCTCAGCCTCGATGCCGGCGGCGAGGCTCGTCTTCGCTTCCGATTCACGCTGGGCCGAGCGGAGATCGGCTTCAGCTGCGACAGTGACTGCTCGGGCACGATGCTCAGCAGACTGAGCCTCTGCCTCGGCCCCGGCAATCGTAGCGACCTTGCTTTCTTCAGCAGCAGCCTGCGCTTTAATCACCCGCACCTGGCGAGCACGGTCAGCCGCGCTGACCTCGCGAAGTTCGTTGATCGCTTCTTCCTCTTTGGCCACTGTCTTGTCGATTGCGACGCGTTCACGCACGATCTCGGCAATCTCGGTTTTCTTCTTTTCGACTTCGCCATCCGCATCGATCTGGCGTGACTGGACTTCGCGCTGGCTGTCGACCTCGGCCAGCAAGCGTGCTTTGTTAACACCTTCCTCCTCGACCACCACCGCCTTGCGCCGTGCCGCCGCAGCAAGCTCAACTTCACGCAGCAGGCCCTCTTGCGCCACCTGAACTTTCGTATCCGTATGGATTCGAGCCTCTTCGCTGGCCAGGCGGGCCTCTTGCTCTACCACTGCCGCACCAGATTCGCCCCTCGCTTTAAGCTCGGCGATCTCACGTGTTTGCCTGGCGGTGGCTTCAGCCTGGCGGCGTTCAAGCTCAAGTTCTTGCTCTTTCGCTTCAACGTTGCGGTTCTTGATCGCCAAATCTTGTTTGCGCTCAAGGTCGTTGGTCACGATGTTCTGCTCGGAGGTGAGTTCGGTAATTCTCCGAATGCCCTGGGCGTCAATGATGTTCCCAGGGTCGAGATGAGATTTGCTGGTCATCTCGAGGTGGTCAATAGCCACGTCTTCGAGGATGTAACCGTTCAAGTCCTTACCTATGGCGTGAACGATGTCATCGCGAAACGTAAGGCGGTTCTGGAATAAATCCAGCAGTTCGTGTTGCCGGCCGACCGATTTCAATGCCTCGCTGAACTTGGCCAGGAAAAGCTCGCGGATGGCCCCGCCGTCGGATGCTCGTTGTACGCCTACCGCCTTGGCAACCTTCAGGACGTCCTCGGCCTTTTCGTTCACACGAACGTAAAACACAACGTCGATATCAGCGCGAAGGTTGTCCTTACAGATAAGGCCTTCCGGTCCGCGGCGACTCAATTCGATCGGCACCAGCCGAAGTGGCATTTCTTCGGCGCGGTAAATGATGGGATAAACCATAGCCCCGGTGAAATGAACCTTAGGCTCGGCGGTAAGGTCGTTAACAATCAGAGCAATACCTTGATCCACCTTGCGATAGAAGACCTTAAACATGGCAAGGGACCCCACAAACAAGGCAGCAACCACCACGGCCCCCATCATGAAGGGAGCAGCCAGTTCGTTCATAATTCACATCTCCTAGGCCGTTTAATCGCAGGCCAACTGCAGTTAGCGGTTGAATTCGTATTCGCTGATAACCAAGTAGCAATGGTTAGCCGGTTGGTATTCGAGGAGCGCTACGTTGTCCCCACGTGAAAATGTCGCCCCGTTCATGGAACGCACATTTAGGATTAGGCCGGCACCCCCGTCTTCAAAAATGGCCTCACCGGTATTACCGGTCACCGTTCCGCTACGGACGGTAGCGATGCGCCCGATGATCGAACCGGCGGTCGGTGCGACGATTTTTTTGAACACCCGACGTAGAGGGCGAATCAGCATATTTGTGATGACGATGGCTAAGGCGCCAGCCGCCACGAAAGAAGTAACACCCAGCAACAGAGAGACGGCCCCGCCGCGGATATGGCACAGAACATAGAGTTCAGCGATGTAAGTAGAAAGCCAACCCCAAAGGGAAACAAGCGTGAACACTATCGGCAGTGGCACGCCGTCGAGACCGGCCTTCATCAGCAAACCGCCCAGCCCCTCAAGTAGGCCATCAGCCTCAACAGCGGGACTGTCCATGTCAAACAGCCCGAACATAGCGACAACCCAATAGAGGAAAGCAATAAAGAGCATGAAGCCGAATATCGCTACCGGAAATGATAGCGATACCTCAACAAAGCGGTCCATTCCGCCCTCCTTATAATTATGCTCAGCGCTGGCATACACGATGATCACATAGTCTAAGCACACATCGTTATCAGCCTGAAATGTACAATGTTTCCAGCCATTACCTAGCCCGCAACAGGGCTCGAAATTTCATGCCTGCCTAGCGCCAGTTGTGGCAAGAAACAATTTGTATCTTTGGTTAGGGGGTACAGTCTTCACGAATGCCGATCGCTGCCGGTACGTCTTTCAGCGCCCATAGGCCGATCAGTGCGAAGTGTTACCAAACGTGGAGCGGAGCGAATGGCGGGAGAATGGCGGGAGAATGAATAGCGCGCCGGTGTAGGGCCTGTCCTCGGCGAGGCGCGCACCGGTCGCAGCTGCTTGATACGCTGCTGGACTGGGAGGCCACCAACGACCACTAGCGCTGCCTGGCTGAATAGAACGAGGTGGGCCTCAACGACATGCCGAAGATACCCGGATAGCTCGTTTTCAAAACTGAGTTACTTCTACGCCCCTATTGCTGCCGGGGCTCGCCGGCGGCATTGGGCTAGGGGGTGGAGAGGATAAACGGCGCACTGAGGTCAGTGGCGGATTACCCTGTAATCCCAATTCGATATCGACCGGCCTGGGCTCGACCCTGGGGAACCCCCGCCGGGTGGCCAATCTGGCCCCACTCAGCTCGCCGCCCGTGGCAAGCAACACGGAGGCCGGGTTGATCTGGTTCTCCCGCGCCAACCTGATCCACGCCCTGCCGTTTTCTACCGCCTCCCAAATGCCTGACGTATAAAGGGTGGAGCCGGTGAAGCTGGCCATAGCCGCCACATTGGCCGCGCTGCTCGCCCCATTTGTAATGGCACCAACCGCATTAATCGTATTCGACACACTGGTAAAGGAGGCGCCGTAAATATTTGTGATACGCCGAACACGAACCGCCGTGGACGGCACCACACCACTCCCAACCGAGTAACGCACGATATCCAGCGCCGTCTCGTTGATAACGCCAGCCCAAACGCCCGCCGTTGCGACTGAGTCGACCAGTGGCGCCAATAACCCAAAATAGGCGCCGTTACGGTCGTGCCGATTGACGGGGTCGCCTGCACAATAGCTATAGGTATTGAGGCCACCTTGCCCGAACGGGCTGTGCGCATCCGGGTGCAAGAAGCACCCAAGGGTCGGGGAATAAGCGCGGTAACCGTTGCCGGGAAGGTACAACCCGGCCGTTGGCTCGCGATACAAGCCGGCATAAGCCGCCCTGGGCTGGGCAGCACGGTTGGCCGAATACCCATACGGTGTATAGGCATGGCGGCTGCCCGTGGCGGGCACGCCCAACAGGGCCGAGCGCTGGCGGTCGACACCCAGCAGCCACGCCCGTTGGCTCGATGGTTTCACGAAGGCGTTCTCCGGCTTGCGTTGGGGCCGGCCGCAGGGCCGTGTTGCAAGCGGTTACTGCGGGGTATGTGTGCCACGGCGCGTCACCCAGCGTGTCGGTCGAAACCCACTCTAACCCGGACTCGGCCTGGCGAAACCTAGCAAATCTGCCAGGGTGTCAGCGGATCACCCCTTCTTCTATCAATAATTTCATCACCGCTTGCGCCCCTTCGCGCGCGCTCACGCCCTTGAGCACTTGCCCCGTGCCGCCACTGGCCTTGGCGGTGGCGGCCTTCATACGGTCGGCGCCACTTTTGGCCTTGATCACCTTAAGGCGCTTGGGCCGGGGCTTGGCCGGTTGCAGGGCGCTTTCAGCCAGCAACGGATCGTCGAAAATGTCGACTTCGTGGGCCTGCAGCTCTCCACGCTGGGCGGGGCCATAGGCGGATTGGCGTGGGGTGGGCGCGGCGTTGTCGACAGTGGCCAGCATGGGCAGGCGTACCTTCAGGCGGCGCCGCTGGCCACGCGGTAAAGCCTGTAACACGTGGGCTACGCCGCCGTCGATGGACTCGACCGCGGCCAGGCCCACCACCACTGGCCAGCCCAATTGCTCACCCAGCAAAAACGGCAGCATGCCCGAGCCCTCACCGGTTTCGGCTTGGGTGCCGGCCAGCACGATCTGCGCCGCAGCGTCACGCAGGTACTCGGCCAACGCCGGCAGCGCATCGCTGCCGGCGGGCTGCTCCAGCACGTGAAGGCGCGCCAAGCCCATGCCCAGGTAAGCGCGCAAGGCGGGTTCTTCGGCCTTGCCGGCGTGCAGCACCTGCAGGTTATCACCCACCAACTGTAGCCCCAGTTCCACCGCGCGGGCGTCCTGTTCGGCGCGGCGCGCGCGCCCTGAGGTGGGGTGGGCACCCACCGACACCAGGCTTACGATCTTCACACTCATGCTTTCACCTTATGCCGCTTCGCGCTTGGCGCCGTGTCGGTACTGCTCTACGGCTTCGATCAGGGCCAGCATCAGTTCGTGGCTGTCGCCGATGATCGACAGGTCGGCCCGCTTGATCATGTCGCAGCCCGGGTCGAGGTTAATGGCGATGACTTTTTCGCAGGCGCCGATGCCCTGCAAGTGTTGGATCGCCCCAGAAATGCCCACCGCCAGGTACACCCGGGCGGTGACCCAGGTACCGCTCGCACCCACCTGCCGGGCCCTGGCCATATGGCCGTTGTCCACCGCCACCCGCGAGCCCCCCTCGGTAGCACCGAGGGCCTCGGCGGTGCGGTGGAACAGCGCCCAGTCGCTGACGCCGTTACCGCCAGAGAGAATGAACTCAGCCTCGGCCATGGGGATGGCGGCCGGGTCCACCGCCACCGCACCCAGGTCTTCGATGCGCGGCAGGCTGCGCGCCACGGCGCCGTGCAGGCTCACCGGCAATACCTCGTGGCGGGTTTCGTCCACAGGTTCGGCGCACTCAGCCGCGGCCAAGATCAACCGCGGCAGGGCGCGGCTGATGTCTTGTTGGCCGGCGCCGGCCCGGCCAGTGCACTGGCTGCCCGCCGGGCCATCCTTGATTTGCCAAACGCGCGTGGCGGGCCGTTCGCCCAGGCTGGCGCCCAGGCGCCGGCCAAGCTCGCCACCGCCGCTGCGGCTGTCGGGCAGCAGCCAATGGCGCGGCTGGAACTGGCCGTCGACAGCGCGCAGGCCCTGCACACGCTGTTCCGGTGCATAGCCTTCGAACTCACTGCCGTCGATCTGCAGCAGGCGGTCGACACCGGCGGTATCGAACGCGCTTTCTTTGTGCTCACCAAAGATCACCGCCAGCACTGCCCCCTCCTGGCCGGCCAAACGGTGGGCAAGGCCAAGCAGGTCGCGGTCGTGGCTGCCCAAGCGCCCGCCGACCATGTCGGGAACCACTGCGATATAGAAGGCCGGTTCTGCGACCCGGTGCAGTGGCAGCTTGGCCTCGGCGGCAGCGGTGCGGCGCACGTTGCCGCCCTGCTGGGCGCCGCTGCGGTCGATACGCTTAAGCCCGTTGGGGCCCATGAAGCCCAGGCCATGGGGGTTCTTGCGGACCACCCCGTGGGGGCCCATCCATTGTTGCGGCTGGGGCTGCATCGCCGCATGCAGCGGGTGCAGGCGGTTGCGGGCAATCCATTCGGCGCGTGGGTCGCGGCGGATAATGTCGCTCATGGGTTCACCTGCGCGGCTTCACGTTTGCTGGAGGCCACGCTGTTGGCCCGTAGGGGCGCCTCGATCAGCGCGTCGGCCACCAGCTCGGCGATATCTTTAATGGCTGGGCGCGGCTCTACCACACCTTCGAGCATCGCCGTGCATTGCGGGCAACCCACCGCCACCAGCTCCGCTTCGGTTTGGCGAATATCCTCCATGCGCATGTCTGGGATGCGCTGCTTGCCGGGCACGTCGGTGATCGGCGCCCCGCCACCGCCGCCACAGCAGCGCGAGCGAAAACCCGAACGCTGCATTTCGCGGACCTCGATGCCCAGCGCGCGCAGCACCTCACGCGGGGCCTCGTATTCGCCGTTATAGCGGCCCAGGTAGCAGGGGTCGTGGTAGGTCACGCTGCCGCCGGTATGCTGGCCAAGGTTGAGCCGGCCGCCCTGGATCAGTTCGGCGATGAACGTGCTGTGGTGCCGCACCTCGTATTGGCCACCAAAAGCGGCGTATTCGTTTTTGAGTACATGGAAGCTGTGTGGGTCGCAGGTCACGATGCGCGTGAAACGGTACTGCGCCAACGCCTGGATGTTGCGCCTGGCCAGCCCTTGGAACGTTGCTTCGTCACCCAGCCGGCGTGCCACGTCGCCGCTGTCGCGCTCTTCCAGGCCCAGCACGGCGAAATCCACGCCGGCGGCCTTGAGCACCTTGACGAAGGCGCGCAGGGTACGTTGGTTGCGCATGTCGAAGGCGCCATCGCCCACCCAAAACAGCACCTCAGCCTGCTGCACGTCGGCCATTACCTTCAGGTTCAGGTCCGCCGCCCAGTTCATCCGCCCGCCAGGGGCGAAGCCACCAGGGTTGTCGGTGGCGATCAGGTTATCCAGCACTTCGGCGCCCTTGTTGGGGGTGGCGCCTTTTTCCAGGGTGAGGAAGCGGCGCATGTCGACGATGGCGTCGACGTGCTCGATCATCATCGGGCACTCTTCGACGCAGGCGCGGCATGTGGTGCATGACCACAGCGTGTCGGCATCGACCAACCCGTTGACGATCGGTTGGTGCGGATTGCCGCTGTGCTCACCTAGGGGCTTGCCCGGGTAAGGGCTGCCGGCGAAGCGGGCGTCGTTGCCACCGGCCAGGCCAATGACCATGTCCTGGATGAGCTTTTTCGGGTTCAGTGGCTGGCCGGCAGCAAATGCTGGGCACATGGCCTCGCACCGGCCGCATTGCACGCAGGCGTCGAAGCCCAGCAGTTGGTTCCAGGTGAAGTCCTTGGGTTTTTCCACGCCCAGTGGCGTGCGCGAGTCGGTAAGGTCCAACGGCTTCAGGCCCGTGGAGCGGCCACCGCCAAAGCGTTCGGCGCGGCGGTGCCAGGCCAGGTGCAGGGCCCCGGCGAAGGCATGCTTCATCGGCCCACCCCAGGCCATGCCCAGAAACAGCTCCGACACCCCCCACAGCACACCGACGCCGAGGATAGCGGCCATCGCCCAGCCACCGAAGTGCTCCGGCAGCACCCCCGCCACCGGCAGGGTGGCCAGAAAGAAACTCCCGGAAAACGCCAGCAAGCTCTTGGGCAGGCGCATCCAAGGCCCCTTCGAGAGGCGTGCCGGGGGGTTAAGCCTGCGCTTGTAAACGAACACTGCACCGGTAAACATCAGCGCCGTAGCCGCCAGCAAGGCGAAGCCGAGGACGCGGTTATGCAGGCCAAAGCCATGCACCACGATCGCCAGCAGCGCCGCCAGTACGAAGCCACCGGCGGTGGCCACATGGGTATTGGCGATGTACTTGTCGCGGGCTACCACGTGGTGCAGGTCGACCGCATAACGCTTGGGCATGGCCAGCAGGCCCCCCAGCACATCGACCTGCGCCGGCCGCCCACGCCGCCACAAAGCGATACGCCGTAGCGCGCCGAAGGCGGCCAGCGCCAGTGAGGCAAACAGCAGGGTGGGTAGAATGACGCTTAGCATGGGGAGGCACCTTTGAGGTGCAAACAGCCGGTGCCCAGCGGCACCCTTCACGCTGCGGGCAACAGCGCCAGTACAGCGCCATTGCCATTGAGCCTGAAGCGGGCCCGTGGCCCCTGGCGGTTTGCCTCTGCGTTAAAAATCCTTACAAAGCCGCAAGGCGTCATAGATGGCCGCGTGTACGTTACGTTGCGCTACACAGTCGCCAATGCGGTACAGCAAGTAGCCCTCGCCCGCCTCGCTCAACGCCGGTTGCGGCTGGATCGCGAACAACGCTTCGATGTCGATCTGGCCCTTGTTGCGCGATGCCTGCTTAAGGCCGTAGTACAGGGCCTCGTCCGGGCGCACGCCGTTCTCGACCACCACTTGGTCCACCACCCGTTCTTCCTTGGCTCCGGTGTATTCGTTCTCCAGCACCGCCACCAGTTTGTCGCCCTCGCGGTAGACCTTTTCCAGCATCAAGTCGCCGGTCATGATCACTTCCTTGGGGTACAGGCTGCGGTAATACGTAGGGAAGGTGGTCCCGCCCATGGCCACGCCGGGCTTGATATCATCGGTCACGATTTCGACCTGGCTACCTTTGTCGGCCAGGTAATCGGCCACCGACATGCCGGTGAACTCGCAAATGGTGTCGTACACCAGCACGTTCTTGCCGGGTGCGACGGTGCCGTCGAGTATGTCCCAACTGCTCACCACCAAGCCTTGCTCGGCGCCCCAATGCTCGTTCTGCTCCAGGAAGGGGTGGCCGCCATTGGCCAGGATGATCACCTCTGGGCGCAGATCCTGAATGGTCGGGATGTCGGCGGCTGTGCCCAGGCGCAGGTCTACCTTCAGGCGTGCCAGCTCCAACTGGTACCAGCGGGTGATACCGGCGATCTGGTCCCGCTGCGGTGCCTTGGCGGCAATGCTGATCTGCCCGCCGATGTGTTCTTTTTTCTCGAACAGCGTCACGTCATGGCCGCGCTCGGCCGACACACGGGCCGCCTCCATACCCGCCGGGCCAGCACCGACGATCACCACCTTGCGCTTGGGCCCGCTGGTTTTCTCGATGATGTGCGGCACCCCCATGTATTCACGGGAGGTGGCAGCATTTTGGATACAGAGCACGTCCAGCCCTTGGTATTGGCGGTCGATGCAGTAGTTGGCACCCACGCACTGGCGGATCTGATCGACCTGGCCCATTTTGATCTTGGTGATCAGGTGCGGGTCGGCGATGTGTGCACGGGTCATGCCGACCATGTCGACGTAACCGCCTTCGAGGATACGCGTGGCCTGGTTCGGGTCTTTGATGTTCTGGGCGTGCAGCACCGGCACCTTGACCACTTCCTTGATGCCCGCCGCCAGGTGCAGGAATGGCTCCGGCGGGTAGCTCATGTTCGGGATCACGTTGGCCAGGGTGTTGTGGGTGTCGCAGCCGGAACCGACCACGCCGATGAAGTCGAGCATGTCGGTGGAATCGTAATACTTGGCGATCTCCTTCATGTCTTCATGGGAGAGGCCGTCGGGGTGAAATTCGTCGCCACAAATACGCATGCCCACGCAGAAGTCGTCGCCCACTTCCTGGCGCACCGCCTTGAGCACTTCCAGGCCGAAGCGCATGCGATTTTCAAAGGTGCCGCCCCACTCGTCGGTACGCTTGTTAACCCGCGGGCTCCAGAACTGGTCGATCATGTGCTGGTGCACCGCCGACAGCTCGATGCCGTCGAGCCCGCCTTCCTTGGCCCGGCGCGCGGCCTGGGCGTAATTGCCGATCACCCGCCAGATTTCTTCCGGCTCTATGGTTTTGCAGGTGGCGCGGTGTACCGGTTCGCGGATGCCCGAGGGAGACATCAACGTGGGCCAGTGCTCACCGTCCCAACGCGAGCGGCGGCCCATGTGGGAGATTTGAATCATGATCTTGGCGCCATGCTTGTGCATGGCATCGGCCAGGTTCTGAAAGTGCGGGATAATTCTGTCGGTCGCCAGGTTCACCGACTTCCACCAGCCCTGTGGGCTGTCGATGGCGACCACCGAAGACCCGCCGCAGATCGCAAGGCCGATACCGCCCTTGGCTTTCTCTTCGTAGTACTTCACATACCGTTCGGTGGTCATACCGCCGTCGGTGGCGTACACCTCGGCATGGGCCGTTGACAGCACGCGGTTACGGATGGTCAGTTTGCCGATCTGGATCGGCTGGAACATTGCTTCGAAAGCCATCTCACGGTCCTCGGCTTTTACAACGGTTTGACGACGAACAGCCCGTCATCGTGGCCCTCTTCGGAGCCTCCGTAGACTTGTTCTGCAACGGTACGAACCGGACTGCCCTTGGCGGCGAGGATCTGGTCCATGGCGCCGGCGAACCAGCCCGTGAACATGTAATCGACCTTGCGCCCGCATTTGCCGTACACGTATACGAACGCCGAATGTTCCAGCTTCACGCTGCAGGTGCCTTGTTCCAGGTCGATGGCCTGGATCTTGAACAACCCCCAGCCCCGTTGCGACAGGCGCTTCATGTAGTGCTCGAACACCGCAGCGCCTTCCAGGCCATGGCACTCGGCCTCTTTCTCGCACCAGTGCCAGGCGGATTTGTAGCCGGCCTTGTAAAGGATCTCGGCATAAGCGTCGGCACCGAGCACTTCTTCGATACCCATGTGGTTATTGACAAAAAAATGCCGAGGCACATACAGCATCGGCAGCGCGTCGGTGGTCCATACACCGGTTTCGCTGTCGACTTCGATCGGCAATTCGGGGGCGTGCTTAGCCATGGAAACTTAACTCCAACAAAATAAGGTGGGTGCCCCCGCCCAGCGGGCGGGGGTAGACAAGGCGGTGTAGCGGCGCTTATTCGCCCCAGACTTCTTTAAGAACGTTCACCCAGTTTTCGCCCATGATCTTTCTCACTACCCGCTCGGGGTGGCCGCGCTTGAGCAGGGTTTCGGTGAGGTTGGGAAACTCGCCCACGGTACGAATGCCCAGCGGGTTGATGATCTTGCCGAAGCTGGTCAGGCGGCGGGCGTAGCCCTTGTCGTGGGTCAGGTACTCGAAGAAGTCCTGGCCGTGGCCCTGGGTGAAATCGGTGCCGATACCGATGGCATCTTCACCCACGATGTTCATGACGTACTCGATGGCTTCGGCGTAATCGTCGATGGTCGAATCGATGCCCTTGGCCAGAAATGGCGCAAACATGGTCACGCCGACGAAGCCACCCCGGTCAGCGATGAACTTCAGCTCTTCATCGGACTTATTGCGCGGGTGCTCTTTGAGGCCCGACGGCAAGCAGTGCGAATAGGTGACCGGTTTCTTCGATTCCAGGATCACTTCTTCGCTAGTCTTGGAGCCCACGTGCGACAAATCGCACATGATGCCTACGCGGTTCATCTCGGCCACCACTTCACGGCCAAAGCCCGACAACCCCCCGTCCCGCTCATAGCAGCCGGTGCCCACCATGTTCTGGGTGTTGTAGCACATCTGTACGATGCCCACGCCCAACTGCTTGAACACTTCTACATAACCGAGCTGGTCTTCGAACGCCTGGGCGTTCTGGAACCCGAACAAGATGCCCGTTTTCCCCAGTTCCTTGGCCTTGCGGATATCGGCAGTGGTGCGCACCGGCATCACCAAGTCGCTGTTCTCGCGGATCAGCTTCTGGCTGGCGGCGATGCTGTCGACCGTGGCCTTGAAGCCCTCCCACACCGACACGGTGCAGTTGGCCGCGGTCAAGCCGCCCTTGCGCATGTCTTCGAACAGCTCACGGTTCCACTTGGCGATGATCAGGCCATCGATCACGATGCTGTCGGCGTGCAATTCGGCTGGGCTCATCAGGCGGTCCCCTTGTAGTGATGTGCGCGCCAAGCCGGCTGCTGGCGCTTTTAGGCAGCATATGCCTGCGCGGCCCGTGAGCCGGATGCAAAAACGACAGGGGAATTGCCGAAAGCGTCAAAGCGTGGCAAGGCGCCCAGTGCAAGCACTAAACAAGATGAAATCGCTTACCGGCGCTGTTCTTTAGCCAAGCCTTAAGCCAGAATTCAGCGCATCGATAAGACACGACGGAGCGTCGTCAATGAAACCAATGTTGTGGCTGCTGGCAATCCTGCCATTAGGCGCTTACGCCGCCGACGACGATGGCCCTACCCCGTGCGACAACGTGGAAACCGCACAGCAGAGCCTGGACTGCTCGGCCTATAACCGCAAAACCGCCGAAGGCGAGCTCGAAGACGCCTACAACGGCCTCACAGCGCGGATCAGCGCACAATACGGCGACCAGCCCCAGGTGCTCAAAGACTACCTGAACAAAGTGCGCATCGCCCAAGACCTCTGGCGCAAGCTGCGCGACGACGACTGCGCGGTGGAAGTGCTGGAGGCCGACAAAGATGGCAATGCCAGCCAAACCGCTGAAAACGACTGCATGGCCCAGCGCAGCGACGAGCGCTCCGAATACCTGCAAACCCTCGGCACCCAAGCCGACGAGGCAGACACGCCAGATAATTGAGCAAACTCCCCCGTTAGGGTAGCGCCCCCGGCTACCCTGCCCCACACCTGTGCGATGCCCGGCCCCGCTCAGTCGGCACGGCGGTCTTGCCGCGGGCTACAACCAAAGCGCCCCTTGTAGCGCCGGGCAAAATACGAAGGCAATTCGAAGCCGCACGCCACGCTGATCTCCGTCACGCTCATGTCGGTTTGGCGTAGCAACTGGCGGGCTTTGTCCAAGCGCAGGGCGAGGTAGAAGTTGCTCGGGGTTTCCTCCAGGTGAACGCGAAACAGCCGCTCTAACTGGCGCCGGGTTACCCTGATCCTCGACGCCAGCTCCAGGGTCGACAGCGGCGGTTCGGTGTGCCGCTCCATCTCGCCGATCACTTGCACCAGCTTTTTATTGGTGGTGCCGTAGCGCGCCGCGATCTGCATGCGCTGGTGATCCTTGGGTGGGCGAATGCGCCCTAGCACGAATTGCTCCGACACCTGGATCGCCAGTTCGCTGCCATGGGCACGGGCGATGAGGTCAAGCATCAGGTCGATCGACGCTGTGCCACCGGCGCAGGTGATGCGCGACCGGTCGATCTCGAACAACTCCTGGGTGGTGGCAATGGTGGGGAACGACTCGCGAAACGCTTCTACCGCCTCCCAGTGCAGGGTAGCCCGGTAGCCCTCGAGCACCCCCGCACGTGCGAGGGCGAAGGCGCCGGTGTCGATGCCGCCTAGCACCGCACCCTCCCGCGCCAAGCGCCGCAGCCACTGCTGCAGGGCATGGGTGTAATGCTTGAGCGGCTCGAAGCCTGCCACCACCAGTACGGTGCTACCTGCCGGCACCGGGCCGACTGGCCCGTCGGCATTGACCGACATGCCATTGCTGGCGGCCACCGGCCCGCCATCCAAACTCAGTATCTGCCAGCGATACAACGCACCACGAAAACGGTTGGCCACCCGTAGGGGCTCAATGGCACTGATGAAGCCAATTGCCGAAAAACCCGGCAACAACAACAAGCGAAATTCCTGTGCCATGGCGTGGCTCCGAAGATGAAGCCCGGTAGATACCGTACAGGTCGAACCGGTGCAAGTGGCAGTCGCTTGCGTGAGGCTTGGCCCAGCGTGAGCGGCGTAGCGTGCACGGCATCACCTGCACAGGAGCCCTGCAATGAATCACGAGGTCATCGTCACCTGCGCCCTGACCGGCGCGGGCGACACCACCGGCAAAAGCCACCTGGTCCCGGTCACCCCCAAACAGATCGCCGAGGCCGCGGTGGAAGCGGCCAGGGCCGGCGCCACGGTGGTGCACTGCCATGTGCGCGACCCGCAAACCGGCACGTTCAGCCGCGACGTAGCGCTGTACCGCGAGGTGATGGAACGTATCCGTGAAAGCGACGTAGACATCATCGTCAACCTCACCGCTGGCATGGGCGGCGACCTCGAAATCGGCCCGGGGGAAACCCCCACTGACTTCGGCCCGGGCACCGACCTGGTCGGGCCGCTCACCCGCCTGGCCCATGTAGAAGAACTGCTGCCCGAGATCTGCACCCTCGACTGCGGCACGCTGAATTTCGGCGACGGTGACACCATTTACGTGTCTACCCCGGCGCAACTGCGGGCCGGCGCCAAGCGCATCAGCGAGCTGGGGGTAAAGGCCGAGCTAGAGATCTTCGACACCGGCCACCTGTGGTTCGCCAAGCAGATGATCAAGGAAGGGTTGCTGCACGATCCGTTGTTCCAACTTTGCCTGGGCATCCCCTGGGGCGCGCCGGCCGACACCACGACCATGAAGGCGATGGTCGACAACCTGCCCGCTGGCGCGACCTGGGCCGGTTTCGGCATCGGCCGCATGCAGATGCCGATGGCCGCGCAAGCGGTGCTGCTCGGCGGTAACGTGCGCGTGGGCCTGGAAGACAACCTCTACCTCGACAAAGGCGTGCTCGCCAGTAACGGGCAACTGGTCGAGCGCGTGAGCGAAATCCTGACCCGCCTCGGCGCCCGCGTACTGACCCCGGCCGAAGGCCGCGCCAAGATGAACCTGACCCGCCGTTAACGGAGCCGCCTGATGCGCTATATCACCGATGTGAAAACCTTTGCGGCCTTGGGCAGCGGCGTGATCGGCAGCGGCTGGGTGGCCCGTGCCCTGGCCCACGGCCTGGACGTGATCGCCTGGGACCCGGCCCCTGGTGCTGAGGCAGCCTTGCGCCAGCGGGTGGCCAATGCCTGGCCGGCGCTGGAAAAACAAGGCCTGGCCCCTGGCGCTGCGCAAAAGCGCCTGCGTTTCGTCGACACCCTCGAGGCCTGCGTCGCCGAGGCAGACTTCATCCAGGAGAGCGCACCGGAACGCCTTGATCTCAAGCTGGAGTTGCACGCGCGGATCAGCGCGGCGGCCAAGCCCGATGCGTTGATCGGCTCCAGCACCTCTGGCCTGTTGCCCAGCGAGTTCTTTGAAAGCGCCACCGACCCCCAGCGCTGCGTGGTCGGCCACCCGTTCAACCCGGTGTACCTGTTGCCGCTGGTCGAGATCGTCGGCGGCCAGCATACCGCGCCGGAGGCTATCGATGCGGCCAAAGTGGTGTACCGCAACCTAGGCATGCGCCCGCTGCATGTGCGCAAGGAAGTGCCTGGGTTCATCGCCGACCGCCTGCTCGAAGCGCTATGGCGCGAAGCCCTGCACCTGGTCAACGATGGCGTGGCCAGCACCGGCGAGATCGATGACGCCATTCGCTTCGGCGCGGGCCTGCGCTGGTCGTTCATGGGCACCTTCCTGACCTACACCCTGGCCGGCGGCGACGCTGGCATGCGCCACTTCATGCAGCAGTTCGGCCCGGCGCTGCAACTGCCCTGGACCTACCTGCCCGCGCCCGCCTTGACCGACCAACTTGTCGATGATGTGGTCGAAGGCACCGCCGCGCAATTGGCCGGGCACAGTATCGCGGCATTGGAGCGCTACCGCGACGACGCCTTGCTCGGCGTGCTGGCGGCGGTGCGCCAGGCCAAGGCGCAACACGGGCTCGCCAGCGATGACTGAGCCCTTGATCACCTGGCGCGGGCAGGTTTTGCCGGAATGGACCGATTACAACGGCCACTTGCGCGATGCGTTCTACCTGCTCATCTTCAGCTACGCGGTAGACGGTTTCATGGACGTTATCGGCCTCGACACCGAGGGCCGCGAGGCCAGCGGGCATTCATTGTTCACCTTGGAGTGCCACCTGAACTTCTTGCATGAAGTGAAGCAAGCCGAGGCGGTGGAGGTACGTGTGCGCCTGCTCGGTAACGACCACAAGCGCGTGCACTTGTACCTGGCGTTGCACCAGGCGGGGGGGGCCACTGAACTGGCCGCCAGTGAGCAAATGCTACTGAACGTAGACATGGCCGGGCCGAAGTCCGCGCCCTTCGACCGGGCAACGGCGCAGCAGCTGGCGAGCCTTGCCCAGCAACAGGTGGGGCTACCCGCGCCGCAATGGACCGGGCGGGTCATTGGCTTGCCCGGGCGCCCGTGACATTCGAAGCTGCGTTGGCTGAAAACGACCTCTTCATGCCCACCGCTGCCATTGGGGCACGTACCTATTGCCGCCTGGCCACGCCTTCAACAAAATCGGCCCATGCCCCCTCGAAGAAGGACACCGACCATGATGCACGCTGACCTGATCGACCAGGACGACCTATTGGGCAAGCTGCGTGCCCTGGGTTTCGAGATGCCCGCCGGCGCCAGCGCCGAGCAGGCCTGTGATTGCGCCGTGCGCGGCCTGGACCCCGCGCGGGCGCGGGCCCTGCGCAGCATGGTGGAACAATTGTTCAGTGGCGGCGCGACCATTCTGCCGGCGGTGCGCCAAGCCATCGACCGGAACTTGCTGCCGGCACTGGCGCAATTCAACCAGCAACGCCCCTAGCCGGGCGCCTGAAACGCCCCTCCGGCTACCGTTCGGCCGGCCGGAGCGGTTCGCCCCGCTGCGCTACACCCTTACGCTGGCAAAGGTCGACTCGTTGCGGGCCTGGCTCAATGCCGCCATGGGCCCAGACAATGGCGCCACTACCAGGGCCTGCGGGATCGGCAACATCGCCACCTGCTGGGCAGTATTCGAGCCCACCCGCTCGTCGCGCGGCGGGATACCGAAGTATTCGCGGTAACACTTGGAAAAATGCGGCGTAGACACGAACCCGCACACCGAAGCCACCTCGATGATCGACATCGGGGTTTGCTTGAGCAACTGCCGCGCGCGGATCAGCCGAAGCTTCAGGTAATAGCGCGACGGCGAACAGTGCAGATACTTCTGGAACAGCCGCTCCAGTTGCCGGCGCGACACCTGTACGTACACCGCCAGTTCGTCGAGGTCGATCGGCTCTTCGAGATTCGCTTCCATCAGCGCGACGATTTCCTGCAGCTTCGGCTGGTTGGTGCCAAGCATATGCTTGAGCGGCACCCGCTGGTGATCTTGCTCGTTGCGGATGCGCTCGTACACGAACATCTCGGAAATCGCCGCGGACAGTTCACGGCCATGGTCGCGGCTGATCAGGTGCAGCATCATGTCCAGGGGCGCGGTACCACCAGAGCTGGTGAACCGGTTACGGTCGAGAGTGAACAGGCGCGTGCTCATGCCTACCCGCGGGAAGGCTTCCTGCATGGACGCCAGGCATTCCCAGTGCACGCTGCATTCAAAGCCGTCGAGCAGGCCGGCGCAGGCCAGCGCCCAACTGCCGGTACACACCGCGCCCAACCGGCGCGACTGGCGTGCTTGGCTCTGCAGCCAGCTCACATGCTCGCGGGTGACCGCGCGCTGGATACCCACGCCACCACACACGATCACGGTGTCGACCTGGGGGGCCTTTTGCATGGCGGCGTCCGGCGTGATCTGCAACCCATCACTGGCCCAGACTTGGCCGCCGTCCAGGCTCAGGGTGGTCCAGCGATACAATTCGCGGCCAGACAATTGGTTGGCCATGCGCAGCGGCTCCACCGCTGAGGCTAGCGAGATGAGCGTGAAGTTGTCCAGCAGCAGAAAGCCGATGGATTGAGGCGTGCGGGTCTGGGGGTTGGCCCCGGAGTTGAACGACGTCATCACAGTATCTCCTCACACAAAGCGGTGGTTGGCCCCAGGCAGAGGCTCTTGTTCTGGCCGCGGCGACAGCCGGCCGGCTATATCTAGTTATGAGGCAAATGCCATGCCGAACATTGAATGGGCGTTCAATAAAACCTGAGAACGACGTCGCAAACAGTCTATCGCGGGGCTGCGACAGAGTGCCCGAATGCAGAGATCATGGGCCCTGGCGCTTATGCTGAGCAGTTCGGTAGCACTGCTGTGCAAAAGGGGGGCCCATTCGGCCCGGAGCGTGTCACCGCAGGCACAACCGCGAAAACAACGGAGAGCGTGAAGCAGGTTCTTGCGCCAAAACACGGCGCGGCGGGCCCGCAGTGATCGAAAATCGAGCAGTGCTCAGCATTCGATGGCGTTGACCGCCAAGCCGCCGCGGGAGGTTTCCTTGTACTTGGCGTGCATGTCGGCGCCGGTGTCGCGCATGGTGCGAATCACTTTATCCAGCGAAATAAAATGGGTGCCATCGCCACGCAGCGCCATTTGCGCCGCATTGATGGCCTTGACCGCAGCAATGGCGTTGCGCTCGATGCATGGTATTTGCACCAACCCGCCAACCGGGTCGCAGGTTAGCCCCAGGTTATGCTCAAGGCCAATCTCGGCCGCGTTTTCGACCTGTTCAGGGGTAGCACCGAGCACTTCGGCGAGCCCCGCGGCGGCCATCGCACAGGCCGAGCCCACCTCGCCCTGGCAACCCACCTCGGCGCCAGAGATCGACGCATTCTTTTTGCACAGGATGCCCACTGCCGCCGCCGCCAGAAAAAAATCCACTACATTGGCCTCGCTGACCTGGTCGCTGAAGCGCATGTAGTAGTGCAGCACCGCCGGGATGATCCCCGCCGCGCCGTTGGTGGGCGCGGTGACCATGCGCCCGCCGGCGGCGTTTTCTTCGTTCACCGCCAGGGCGTAGAGGTTCACCCATTCCATGGCGCTGAGGGTGGAACCGATCACGTTGGGTTTGCCCAGCTCCTTGAGGCTACGGTGCAGGCGCGCGGCACGGCGGCGCACATTCAAGCCACCAGGCAGGATGCCCTCCTCGCGCAGGCCCTGCTCGACGCACGCTTGCATGGCATGCCAGAGCGTAAGCAGGCCGGCGCGGATCTCAGCCTCGCTGCGCCAGACCTTTTCGTTTTCCAGCATCAGTTGCGACACCCCCAGCCCATGGCGCCGGCACAGCGCCAGCAGCTCGGCGGCGCTGTTGAAGTCATAGGGCAGTTCCGTGGCGTCGGCATCGAGCACGCCGCTGGCGGCCTGGGCGGCATCGACCACAAAGCCGCCACCGACCGAGTAGTAGGTGTCTTCATGCACAATGCCGCCATCGCCTTCGGCCACCAGCGTCATCGCGTTGGGGTGGTACGGCAGGTTTTCGTCGAGCAGGCGCATGTCTTGCGCCCACACGAAGGGCACCTCGAAGCGGCCGTCGAGCAACAGCCGGTTGTGCTGGCGCACGTCGGCCACGCTGGGCCCAATCAGTTGCGGGTCTACGGCGTCTGGCCATTGCCCCATCAGCCCGAGGATCACTGCATTGTCACTGCCATGGCCCACCCCGGTCGCCGACAGTGAGCCGTACAAGCGCACTTCGACGCGGCGCACGCGGCTCAACTCGCCACGTTCGCGCAGGCCTTGGGTAAACAGTGCCGCCGCGCGCATCGGCCCCACGGTATGGGAGCTGGAGGGGCCGATACCGATCTTGAACAGGTCGAACACACTGATTGCCATTTTTTGTGAAACCTCCAGGGCCATTTGCGGTCTGCGAACCTGCTACGCTCAACACGCAAGCCGCCAATTGCCTTGATCATCAGCCTTTTGCAAGGCTACGCGTCGTCTGCAACCGACTTGCTCTTGTCCAGCAACGCCCTGCCGCCAAATGGGCCGTTTTCGGCCGCCATGTCGCCTTATTCCGGGGCCGCCACGGCGTGATCGCTACTGTATGCGACGTCACCGACACTGGATGCGACCCTGCCTGTACTGGTTACGACGCACCCAGTAGGCGTTTGAATTGCACTGGGAGATTATCGAAAGCGTCCCGTTTGCACGGCGCCCCGGCCAAAGCAGCCGCAAGCAGCGCGAAGCCCCGGTTTCGCAGCACCCTAATCACGACGATCGCCAGGTCGTTGACGTGAATCGCCAAGGAGTCCACTCGATGAAAGTTTCACCGCCCCTGTTGTTGGCCGCCACGCTCTGCCTGCCGGCGATGGCCCACGCTGCCGACCCTGCGCAGTGCTCCACCGTGAACTTCTCGGACGTTGGCTGGACCGACGTGACCGTGACCACCGCCGTTACCAGCGCCGTACTGCAAAGCCTGGGCTACAAAACCAATACCACGATGATTTCGGTACCGGTCACCTTCAAATCGTTGGCCGACGGCAAGAACATGGACGTGTTCCTGGGCAACTGGATGCCGACCATGGAAAACGACATCAAGCCCTACCGCGAGGCCGGCACGGTGGTCACCGTGCGCGCCAACCTCGAAGGGGCCAAGTACACCCTGGCCGTGCCGGAAGCACTGTGGAACGAAGGCTTGAAAGATTTCGCCGACATCGCCAAGTTCAAGGACAAGCTCGGCGGCAAGATCTATGGCATCGAGCCCGGCAATGATGGCAACCGCCTGATCCAGAGCATGATCGACAAAAACGCTTTCGGCCTGAAAGACGCGAAGTTCCAAGTCGTCGAATCCAGCGAAGCGGGCATGCTTACACAGGTTGACCGCGCCGAAAAACGCAAAACCGCGGTGGTGTTCCTGGGCTGGGAACCGCACCCGATGAACGCCCGTTTCAAAATGAAGTACCTGACCGGTGGCGATGAGTATTTCGGCCCGAACTTCGGCCAGGCCACCGTCTACACCGTGACCCGCAAAGGTTACGCCGAGCAATGCCCCAACGTGGGCCAATTGCTGAAGAACCTGAGCTTCACGCTCGGCATGGAAAATACCCTGATGGGTAATGTACTGGACGACAAGCTGAAACCGGACGTCGCCGCCAAGGCCTGGTTGAAGAAAAACCCGCAGGTGCTCGACACCTGGCTGGCCGGCGTGACCACACTCGACGGCAAACCCGGCATCGAGGCTGCCAAGGCAACACTCACGCAGTAAGCCGCTGAACTCCCGGCGGCCCAGGCCGCCGGGCTTTGTACCCCAAACCGCAGGTGGATGCTCGATACCATGCTGACAGATCACAAACTCCCTCTAGGCGAATACATCGCGTCGTTCGTCGACTGGCTGACCCAACACGGTGGTAGCATCTTCGACTGGATCGCCGTGACGCTCGAGGCCATCATCCATGGCTTCACCGACGCCCTGACCTGGTTCAATCCGCTGGTATTGATCGTTTTATTCGCGGCCCTGGCCTACTACTTCCAGCGTAAGATCAGCCTGACGATTTTCGTCGCGGTATCTTTCCTGCTTATTCTCAACCTGGGCTACTGGCAAGAAACCATGGAGACCCTGGCCCAGGTGACCTTCGCCACCCTGGTGTGCGTGATCCTCGGCGTGCCACTGGGCATCGTCGCCGCACACCGGCCCTGGTTCTACACCGGCATCAGGCCATTGCTCGACCTGATGCAAACGGTGCCCACGTTCGTGTACCTGATCCCGACCCTGACACTGTTCGGCCTGGGTGTGGTGCCCGGGCTGATCTCGACGGTGGTGTTCGCCATCGCCGCCCCTATTCGCCTGACCTACCTGGGTATCTGCGACGTGCCCAGCGAACTGATGGACGCCGGTAAAGCCTTCGGTTGCTCGCGCCGCCAACTGCTGGCGCGCATCGAATTGCCACACGCCATGCCGAGCATTGCCGCGGGCATCACACAGTGCATCATGCTGTCGCTGTCGATGGTGGTGATCGCCGCCCTGGTGGGCGCCGACGGCCTCGGCAAGCCGGTGGTCAACGCGCTGAACACCGCCGACATCGCCCTGGGCTTCGAGGCGGGCCTGGCCATCGTGTTGCTGGCGATCATGCTCGACCGCATCTGCAAACAGCGGGATGCCAAGATAGGAGGTGACGCATGAGCATCATCCGCTTCGAAGATGTCGACGTCATCTTCTCCGACCGCCCCAAACCCGCGCTGGAGCTGCTCGACAAGGGCTTGTCGCGGCCCGAGATCCTCAAGCAAACCGGCCTGGTGGTTGGGGTCGAAAAGGCCAACCTGGAAGTTAACAAGGGGGAGATCTGCGTACTCATGGGCCTATCCGGCTCGGGTAAGTCCAGCCTGCTGCGCTGCATCAACGGCCTGAACACCGTGAGCCGGGGCAAGTTGTTCGTCGAGCACGAAGGCTCGCAAATCGACATCGCCAATTGCTCGCCGGCCCAGTTGAAGATGATGCGCACCAAGCGCATCGCCATGGTGTTTCAGAAGTTCGCCCTGATGCCTTGGCTGACCGTACGCGAGAACATCAGCTTCGGCCTGGAGATGCAGGGCCGCCCGACCGAGGAACGGCGCAAGCTGGTCGACGAAAAACTCGAGCTGGTGGGCCTGACCCAGTGGCGCAACAAAAAACCCGACGAACTCTCTGGCGGCATGCAGCAGCGGGTGGGCTTGGCCCGGGCATTGGCCATGGATGCCGACATCCTGCTGATGGACGAGCCGTTCTCCGCGCTCGACCCGTTAATCCGCCAGGGCCTGCAAGACGAGTTGCTGGCCCTGCAGAAGCAGCTGAACAAAACCATCGTGTTCGTCAGCCACGACTTGGACGAGGCCCTCAAGCTCGGCACTCGCATCGCCATCATGAAAGACGGCAAGATCATCCAGTACAGCAAACCTGAAGACATCGTGCTAACCCCGGCCGATGACTACGTGCGCACCTTCGTGGCCCACACCAACCCGCTCAACGTGTTGCGCGGCCGCAGTTTGATGCGCCCGCTGGCAGCGTGCACCGGCTCCGGAGGCGATGCACAACTGGACCCTGGCTCCGACAGCTGGTTGACGCTCTCGGAAAACGGCTACCTGCAAGGCGCCCGCCAAGGCACTGCACCGTTGGACATCCAAAGTTGGGCCAGCGGCCAAGCGGTGGAAGGCCTGGCTCGCCGGCCAACCCTGGTACAGGCCGATGTGTCCATGCGCGATGCCCTGGCTATCCGTTACCACACCGGCCACAAGCTGGTGCTGCACGACGACAACCGGGTGGTGGGCATACTCGGCGACAGCGAGCTATACCACGCACTGCTGGGCAAGAACATCGGCCAGGCAGCACCTGACGCCCCGGCCGAGTCGGTCGTGCCCCTGCGCAAGGTCAACTGACCCTCTATTGGCCTGCCCCGTCGCCCAGCCCCGCTGGGTGACAGGGCCCTTCTTCGGGCCATAACACGTGCGATGTTTCAGGCGTTCGCACGCGAATTGACGTCTGAATTTGCTGCCGGCGGTGGCCCTCGGCGGCAACAATCGCCCACCTATGCTTGTGCGGCCAACGGCCGCCACACCACACTAGCGCCCGCTTCGCAAAACGACATGCCGTGTCGTTTTTGTTATTTGAACGATCAATCAAAATAAATTAGACTGGCCCTCGCCAGTGCAAAGGCGCGCGCTTTTGCCAGGGCCACAGGAGAGCCCCATGCCAAAAGTTGGAATGCAACCGATCCGCCGCCAACAACTGATCGACGCCACCTTGCAGGCGGTGGACCGGGTAGGTATGGCCGAAGCGAGCATCGGGGTGATCGCCAAGACCGCCGGCGTGTCCAATGGCATCATCAGCCATTACTTCCAAGACAAGAACGGCCTGCTGTTCGCCACCATGAGCCATCTGCTCACGGAACTGGCGACCAAAACCGCCGAACGCCGCCGCGCCCTCAGCAGTGACAGCCCACGGGCCCACTTGCAGGCGATCATTGAAGGCAACTTCGACGCCAGCCAAGTGAACACCGCGGCCATGAAAACCTGGCTGGCCTTCTGGGCAGCCAGCATGCATCAGCCGGCGCTACACCGGCTGCAGCGGGTCAACGACCACCGTTTGTATTCGAACCTGTGTTGCCAGTTCCGCCGCGTGCTGTCTACCGAACACGCACGCAGCAGCGCCCGTGGCTTGGCCGCACTGATCGACGGCCTATGGCTGCGCGGAGCGCTGTCCGGTGACGCCTTCGACACCGCCCAGGCGCAGCGTATCGCCCTGGACTACACAGACCAACAATTAGCCAAGCGTCCCGCCTAGGCATCGCGACGGGCAGGCTTGGCCCAGTATCCACCGCCTAGCCCCCGCGGCCGGGCACCGACGCCTTGGGAGAACCACACATGGCCCGTTTCGGACTGCAAAAACTCTATATCGATGGCGGTTATACCGACGCCAGCGGCAGCGACACCTTCGACGCGATCAACCCAGCCACTGGCGAAGTACTCGCCAAGGTGCAGCGGGCGACCTCGGCGGATGTCGAGCGTGCGGTCAAGAGTGCCGAAAAGGGCCAAAAAGTCTGGGCCGCGATGACCGCCATGGAGCGCTCGCGGGTATTGCGCCGGGCCGTGGATATCCTGCGTGAGCGCAACGACGAGTTGGCCCAGCTTGAAACCCTCGACACCGGCAAGGCCTACTCCGAAACCCGCTACGTCGACATCGTGACCGGTGCCGATGTGCTTGAGTACTACGCGGGGTTGGCGGTGGCCATCGAGGGCGAGCAAATACCGCTGCGCGACACCTCTTTCGTTTATACCCGCCGTGAACCGCTGGGCATCACCGCCGGTATCGGCGCCTGGAACTACCCGATCCAGATCGCCCTGTGGAAGTCCGCGCCCGCCCTGGCGGCCGGTAACGCGATGATCTTCAAGCCCAGCGAAGTCACCTCGTTGACCACCCTGAAGCTGGCCGAGGTCTACACCGCCGCCGGGCTACCCGCCGGCGTATTCAACGTACTGACCGGCAGCGGCCGCGAAGTCGGCACCTGGCTGACCGAACACCCGCAGATCGAGAAAGTCTCGTTCACCGGCGGCACCGACACGGGCAAGAAAGTGATGGCCAGCGCCTCGAGCTCGACCCTCAAGGAAGTGACCATGGAGCTGGGCGGCAAATCGCCGCTGATTATTTTCGATGATGCCGACCTCGACCGGGCCGCCGACATCGCCATGATGGCCAACTTTTACAGCTCCGGGCAGGTGTGCACAAACGGTACCCGTGTGTTCGTGCCGGCGGCCCTGAAAGCGACCTTCGAAGCCAAGCTGCTGGAACGGGTGCAGCGTATTCGGGTAGGCGACCCACTCGATGAAAACACCAATTTCGGCCCCTTGGTGAGCTTTGCGCATATGGAAAGCGTGCTGGGCTACATCGCCAAGGGCCAGCAAGAAGGCGCGCGCCTGCTGTGTGGTGGCGAACGCCTGACCGCCGGCGCCCTCGGCCATGGCGCCTACGTGGCACCTACCGTGTTCACCGACTGCCGGGACGAGATGACCATCGTGCGCGAGGAAATCTTCGGCCCGGTGATGAGCATCCTCAGCTATGAAACCGAGGCCGAGGCCATCGCCCGCGCCAACGCCACCGACTACGGCCTGGCCGCTGGCATCGTTACGCAAAACCTTACCCGCGCCCACCGCGCGATCCACCAGCTTGAGGCGGGTATCTGCTGGATCAACGCCTGGGGCGAGTCGCCCGCGCAAATGCCGGTGGGCGGCTACAAGCAGTCGGGGGTGGGGCGCGAGAACGGCATCGTGTCGCTGGCGCAGTACACCCGGGTCAAGTCGATCCAGGTCGAGTTGGGCGATTACGCGTCGGTGTTCTAGCCAGCCACCGGCGGCGCACTGAATTCACCTCGTTAACCGGGGCCCCGCGCTAGGGCTCCGAGGGAGCCCTTATGCCTGAAGAATACGATTACATCATCGTCGGTGCCGGTTCGGCCGGTAACGTGCTCGCCACGCGCCTGACGGAAGACCCCGACGTGACCGTGTTGCTGCTCGAAGCGGGCGGGCCGGATTACCGCGCGGACTTTCGCACCCAGATGCCAGCGGCGTTGGCCTTCCCGCTACAGGGCCGGCGCTACAACTGGGCCTACGAAACCGAACCCGAACCGCACATGAACAACCGCCGCATGGAATGCGGGCGCGGCAAGGGCCTGGGCGGCTCATCGCTGATCAACGGCATGTGTTACATCCGCGGCAACGCCATGGACTACGACGGCTGGGCCAAACTGCCAGGGCTGGACGACTGGACGTACCTGGACTGCCTGCCTTACTTTCGCAAGGCCGAAAGCCGCGACATCGGCCCCAACGATTGGCACGGCGGCGATGGCCCGGTCAGCGTTACCACGCCCAAACCCGGCAACAACCCGTTGTTCAACGCCATGATCGAGGCCGGCGTGCAGGCGGGTTACCCCCGCACCGACGACCTTAACGGCTACCAGCAAGAGGGTTTTGGCCCCATGGACCGCACGGTCACCCCCGCTGGCCGGCGCGCCAGTACCGCACGGGGCTACCTGGACCAAGCCAAGCAACGCAGCACGCTGACCATCGTGACCCACGCCCTGGCCGATCGCATTCTATTCGACGGCAAGCGTGCCGTGGGGGTGAGCTACCTGGTGGGCACCAGCAACATGCCCCAGCAGGCCCATGCGCGCCGGGAAGTGATCGTGTCCAGCGGCGCCATCGCCTCACCACAACTGCTGCAGCGCTCCGGGGTGGGCCCGGCGGCCTTGCTCGAAAGCCTGGACGTGCCGGTGGTGCACCACTTGCCGGGGGTCGGCGAGAACCTGCAAGACCATCTGGAAATGTACCTGCAGTACGCCTGCACACAACCGGTGTCGCTGTACCCATCGCTGCAGTGGTGGAACCAGCCGCCAATCGGCGCCCGCTGGCTGTTTCTCGGCAAGGGCATCGGTGCCAGCAACCAGTTCGAGGCCGGCGGGTTCATCCGCACCCGCGAGGCGTTCGAATGGCCAAACATCCAGTTCCACTTCCTCCCGGTAGCGATCAATTACAACGGCACCAAGGGCGTACAGGAGCATGGTTTTCAGGCCCACGTCGGCTCGATGCGCTCGCCCAGCCGTGGCCGTGTGCAGATCACATCCAAAGATCCGCGCCAGCACCCGAGCATTTTGTTCAACTACATGGCCACCGAACAGGACTGGCAAGAATTTCGCGACGCCATCCGCATCACCCGCGAAATCATGGCGCAACCGGCCCTGGACGCTTACCGGGGTCGCGAGATCAGCCCGGGGCTGGAATGCCAGAGCGATGCGCAGTTGGATGCATTCGTGCGCAACCATGCCGAAACCGCCTACCACCCGTCTTGCTCCTGCAAAATGGGCACCGACGAGATGGCCGTGGTCGACGGCCAGGGCCGGGTGCACGGTATGGAAGGGCTACGGGTGGTCGACGCGTCGATCATGCCGATCATCGTGACCGGCAACCTGAATGCGCCGACTATCATGTTGGCCGAAAAGATCGCCGACCGCATTCGCGGCCGCCAACCGTTGCCGCGCAGCACCGCCCGCTACTACGTGGCGGGTGACGACCCGGTGCGCAGCAAGCCGCAGCGCGAGGCCGCGGCCTGACCCAGCCACTCAGGCATCCTTCACCCCGAGCAGGTACAGCACACCATCGAGCCCCAGGGTCGAGATGGCCTGCTGTGCTGACTGGCGAACCAGGGGCTTGGCGCGAAACGCCACGCCCAACCCGGCCAGGCCCAGCATCGGCAGGTCGTTGGCACCGTCGCCCACAGCGATGGTTTGTTCCAATGACACCCCCTCCTTGGCCGCCAGCTCACGCAGCAAATCGGCTTTACGCTGGGCATCGACGATCGGCTCGATGGCCACGCCGGTGCATTTGCCGTCGACCACTTCCAACTCGTTGGCGAACACATAGTCGATGCCCAGGCGCGCCTGGACCTGCCTGGCAAAGTAGCTGAACCCCCCGGACAAGATCGCGGTCTTGTAGCCCAGCCGATGCAGGCCGGCGAACAGTTGTTCGGCACCCTCGGTCAGGCGCAGCGAGGCGCCAATCGCATCGAGCACGCTCACGTCCAGCCCTTTGAGCAGGGCCAGGCGCTCCTTGAAACTGGCGCGAAAATCCAATTCACCGCGCATGGCACGCTCGGTGATCGCCGACACCTGCTCGCCAACCCCAGCCGCCTTGGCCAGTTCGTCAATGACTTCGGCCTGGATCAGCGTGGAATCCATGTCGAAAACCGCCAGCCGGCGGTGGCGGCGCTGCAGGGTGTCGGCTTGCAGGGCGATGTCCATCCCCAGTTCGCTGGCCGCGGCCAGCAGTTCGGCACGCAGCGCTTCGGCATTTTCGATATCGCCAGCCAGGGCCAGTTCTAGGCAGGCCTTCTCGCCCCCCTGCGCAGGCGGCACAGCCGACAACCGCTCGATGCCTTCTAACTGCAAGCCGTGGGCGTGCACGATGGCCACGGCCTTGGCCAGTTGCGCGGCCGACACCCGCCGCGACAACAGGCTAAGCACATGCTTGGGCGCGGTTTGCTCGGCCGCCCAGGCGGCATAGGCGCCACCATCCAGTTCACGGGCGTGTACCTGCGCCGTGGGGGCGGCGGCCTGCAATGCCGCCACCAATGGCCGCTCGTCGCCCTGTTCGAATTGCACCACCAGGCCCACGACGCTGTCGCCGAACACGCAGGCACTGCGTGCGTCGAGCACGCTGGCCGGCGCCGCAGCCAACGCCATGGCCACGTTGCCGGCCAACGCACCACACTGGCTGGCCATGATGTTGATCTGGACGATTCGAGCCAAGACGCACCTCATTTGCTAAAAAAACCGCATTCTACCCAGATTCAATGCCCGGCGGCGCTTTGACGCCCCCAGGGCGGTCGTTATACTGCGCAGCACATTCCGGCCAGAGAACCGCGCAGTGAATCGGCCCACACCTGTCAAAAACGATAATTTCTTCCTGCTGATCTTCCGCGCCCTGCGGCACCGCCGCACTCCGATCGCACTGCGAGTGGCCAGCCACAACGTCATCCTGGTGGCGGTGGCTTTGCTGATCTACGCCTGCGTGATGGGCCTGCAGTTCAAGCAAGCCATGCACGACCAGGCCGATGCGGTGGGCGAGAGCCTGACCGCGCAAACGGCGAACTCGGCCACCGAGCTGCTGGTGTCCAACGATATCCTCAGCCTCAACGTGCTGCTCGGCAACTTGGCGAAGAATCCCCTGGTGGCCCACGCAGCCATCTACAGTGCCGATGGCCGCACCATCGCCGAAGCCGGGCAAAAGCCACGGCCCGGGCTGTTGACCATGGCCGGGGGGGTATACGAAACCAAGATCAACTTCCAGGACGTGAACACCGGCGTGCTGCGCGTGAGCCTGAACATGGACCAGTTCCAGCAGCCGATGACCATCAGCCTGCAAAGCATGGGCATCCTCAGCGTGATACTGCTGGCCCTGTCGCTGGCCTTCAGCCTGCGCATCGGGCGCAACATCACCTTGCCGTTGCTGCAACTGCGGGTATGGCTGCGCGACCTGGACCCGTATACGCCAGGGGTCGACCGCCAGGACGAAATCGGCGACCTGGCCCGCCATCTGCAAAGCAAATTCGCCGCGCCCATGCCAGAACCAGAACCAGAACCAGAACCGGTACCAGAACCAGAGCTGGAGCAAGACGACGAAGACGGTGCCGCCCCCCCGGCCAACGCCAAGCCGGCATTTGGCAGTAAGCCGCCGGTGCAACGGCAGGTGCGCGCCGAGGAAGACGATGAAGACGATGCGGCGTTCGCAGACCTTGGCAGCTTCGACGACGATACGCCGCCGCCCCTGCCCCTGCCCCGTGCCGCCAGCGCTGCCCCCGCTATGGCCAAGGCGCCGCAGCATACGGCGGTATTGGCCGTGCAACTGGGCGGCCAGGAGCAACTGCGGCGTTTGCCGCGTACGCGCCTGGTGGAATTGCTCGAGCGTTACCGCGACGTGCTGGACCAGGCTGCGTCGTTGTACCAAGGCGTAGTCCACACCCTCAGTGATGGCAGTTCCCTGGTGCTGTTCCACAGCGACGACAGCGGCGATGATTACCTCACCAATGGCCTGTGCTGCGGCGAGCTGCTGCGTGCACTGGGCCACCAGCTGCAAATCGATGTGGCCGACAGCGGCATCACCTTGCAGTTGCAACTGGGGCTGATGCTGGCCGGCGACCTGCATGGCATCAACCAGGCCGACTTGCTACTCACGGAGCCTGCACAGGCGGCGCTGGCCCTGTCCCAGCACAGCCGCAACCTGTTACTGGTCGAGCGCCAAGTCGGCGAAGACAGCCTGATCCGCCAGCGCGCGCGTATCCGGCCCATCGCCAGCCCCGAGGGCGCCTGCTGCGTGGAACGGCTGTTGGAGCCCTACCCCTCGCTGCTGGAACGGCAACTGGCACGGATGTCGGATCGGCGGTAGCTAAGGGGGGTGCGCCAGCGCCGCCATGGCGCAGGGCGTTTAAGGATGGTCTGAAATAGCCCGATGTTTCTGACCGCTTTCAGCATCTGCTGATTTAAAAAATTGCGAATCGCCCCAGAAACGTTCAAACCATTCGCATGTCTGCTGTCTTCAGCCGCCATGAGTGAACCATGGCGGCCATTTCCCGCATTACGGACGCACCTCTCCTGCTGTGGCCAGTAACTGTCGGCGCGCCATCCACAGGTTCGACAGGGCGAACAGCGTGATCATCTGCACCGTGTTCTTCACCAACCCATGAAAGCGAACCTTGGTGTAACCGAACTGGCGTTTTATCACTCGAAACGGGTGCTCAACCTTGGATCGTGTCTGAGCCTTGGCCTTCTCGATCTTGCGGAGTGTTTTGTACAAGATGGTGTGTTTCCCATGCTTCTCGTACGTACTATGCCGCGCGGCAATCTGCCAAATGACTTGTCGGCCTTCATGCTCGGAGCGCTTTTCAACGCCTGTATAGCCCGCATCTGCTGACACCATGTTCTCTTCGCCGTGCAGCAATTTGTCGACCTGGTGACGTCCGCGACATTCGCAGCGGTGACGTGTACGTGGTGCACCAGGCCTGACTCGACATCGACGCCAATGTGAGCTTTGGCGCCGAAGTAGTACTGGTTGCCCTTCTTGGTCTGGCGCATCTCGGGGTCGCGCTTGGCGTCCTTGTTCTTGGTCGAACTCGGGGCATGGATCAGTGTGGCGTCGACGATGGTGCCCTGGCGCAGCGACAGGCCCTTGTCACCCAGGTAGCCGTTTATCACACCCAGAATCCCGGCGGCCAGCTCATGCCTCTCCAGCAGCCGACGGAAGTTGAGAATGGTGGTTTCGTCCGGAATGCGCTCCAGGCTCAGTCCGGCAAACTGGCGCAGGATGGTCGTCTCGTACAGCGCTTCTTCCATCGCCGGATCGCTGTAGCCGAACCAATTCTGCATCAAGTGCACCCGCAGCATCGCCATCAACGGATACGCCGAATGGCCACCTTCGCCCTTCGGATAATGCGGCTCGATCAATGCGAGCAACCCCTTCCATGGCACAACCTGATCCATCTCGATCAGGAACAGCTCTTTACGGGTCTGCTTGCGCCTGCCGGCGTACTCGGCGTCGACGAAGGTCATCTGCTTCATCGGGATACTCGGCAACAGGTCGTGCTGTGGATTTTGGCAAAACCAGGAAGCCCTTTTCAGAGTTTCTCCTTATGGGTGTGCCAAATTATCAGTAAATTCAGTATTATATGTTTTTTGGATTTCTTAGTTCGGCGTACTCCTGCCGCTCCTGACTTGTTAGTGCATGTCTGGCGTTGTGCAGCATCCTTGCCTTGGCCGGTGTTTTGACCATTCAGATAACAAGACCAAAGCGAACAACGATGGCAGCCAGTCGTCTGTCCATGTGAAGAGTCAGGATGCCAACAGCAAAAAATAGGCTACGGCCTGCGGCGGCACGACAGCAGGTCTACTGACTGTCGCTTCTGTCAACAACGTGCCTGCCGCTGGGTTGACGTGTGCCCCTTTACTTTCACGCCTTCGCAATCTCCGGCGCCAGCAGCCATTCAGCGCTGTCATTCCAAACGTCCATGTGGGTGATCTTGCCGTCACGCACTTCGAACCGATCCAGATAACGATTCCCCGAGAAACTGCGGCCGTCCGGCCATTCGCCGAACAGTGTTCCATTGGAATACACCACCGTGTGGTCGCCCCGGTCCATCCAGTCGAAATTCCCAAGGGCCTTCTTGACCCAGGCGTAGCGCGAGCCGTTGAAGGCGGTGACCGCCTGGGGAGTGGGCATCGCCCGGCCTCCGGTAAACGTAATCTTCACATCCTCACTCATGAACGTCGCGGCGCGGACCGGATCCGGCGCCATGGAAGCCTCGAGGAAACTGCTAACAATCTGTACGTCTTTATTGATATCAACCATCGTATTAACTCCTGACTCGAAGGATGTCCGGTGACCGTGAATGCCTCTGCTTGGTGCAAACCGCTTCGTTTTGGCGCGCAAAACTGGGTCTTTTACGGCGAAATCAGCGGTTTCAAAGGTGCATATGACTGGCATCCTACTTGCTAGCAATAAATATGCAACTGCTAGCAATCAGGAGAATAAATATGGCCACCCGGCTTCCAAACCTGCAACGTCTGCTGTTCCCCGTGGCTGCGGCAGTCACACTTTCTCTCGCGATGTTCGGTGGCGCGCAAGCGGTCGAACCTCCGATCAAAGTCGGTCTGGTCGCCGCATTGTCGGGTCAGTCGGCCAAATCCGGCGAAGCCCTGACGCGCGGCCTGACCATGGCCATCAATGAAGTCAACGCCAGCGGTGGCGTGCTGGGGCGTCAACTGGAGCTGGTGCGTCGCGATGACGAAAGCAACCCGTCCAAGGGCATGCTTGCCGCCCGCGAGCTGGTCCAGCGAGAAAAAGTCACCGTGCTGTTTGGTGGTCTGGATACGCCGGTATCGCTGGCCATCGTACCGCTGGCCAATCAGATGAAAGTCCCGTTCATGGCTATTTGGGCGGCGGGGACGAAAATCACCGAGAACGG
Organism: Pseudomonas typographi; assembly: GCF_014694385.1. Taxonomy (GTDB): domain Bacteria; phylum Pseudomonadota; class Gammaproteobacteria; order Pseudomonadales; family Pseudomonadaceae; genus Aquipseudomonas; species Aquipseudomonas typographi. Next base: position 182,273 of record NZ_JAAOCA010000001.1, read on the forward strand.
CGCAGCCGATAATTACGTCTTCCGGGTGTCCGCTGTCGATGAACTGGTGGACGAAGCGCTGGTGAAATACGGCGTCGACAACGGCATGAAGAAGCCGGGGATGATCCTCATCAACAACCCATGGGGCGAATCCAACGAGGCGGGCTTCAAGCGTGCGCTGGAAAAACGTGGCCTGGCCAATGCCGGGGTCGAACGCATTCAAGACAGCGATCTGGATGTCGTGCCACAACTGACCCGCCTGAAAAACGCTGGCGCCGACACCCTGCTGATGGTCGGCAACGTCGGGCCTTCGGCGCAGGTGGTCAAATCCCTCGACCGCATGGGCTGGGACGTGCCGGTGGTTTCCCACTGGGGCCCGGCCGGTGGCCGATTCGGTGAACTGGCAGGTCCGAGCGCTGCCCGGGTGCATTTCATCCAGACCTACGTGTTCACCGAGCACAACAGCGCCAAGGGCGACGCACTGCTGGCGGCCTTGAAAACGGCTTATCCGCAGATCAAGACCCTGGCTGACGTCACGCCGGCCGTGGGCATTGCCAATGCTTACGACGCGCTGCATCTGGCCGTTCAAGCCATCGAAAAAGCTGGCAGCACCGAAGGCCCGGCCGTACGCGACGGGTTCTACGCCATCAGCGACTACGACGGCTTGATCAAGCACTACCAGCAGCCGTTCAGCGCAACGAAACATGATGCGTTGGGCCCTGACGACTACATCTTCACGCATTTCGTCAACGACCAGATCGTACCGCTCAAGCCGCAGGAATAAGCCATGTTCACCGCCGCCATCATCACCGGGCTCGGCCTGGGCAGTATGTACGCGTTACTGGCGTTGGGTTTTCACCTGACCTACGTCGTGTCGCGCACCGTCAACTTTGCCCAGGGCAGCGCCATGATGGTCGGCGCGGTGCTGGGCTACACGTTCTGCATCACGTGGGGCTGGTCATTCTGGCTGGCCCTGCCGCTGACGCTAATTCTCTGCGCGCTGTATGGCCTGGCGATCGAGCGTTGGCTGGTGCGGCCGTTTCACAGCCGGGGTTCGCAGGCCTGGCTGATGGCAACGGTAGCCGGCGGCATTCTGGTGGACAATCTGGCGCTGTTCACCTTCGGCAAGGAGCCTCGCCAGTTCGAGAGCAGCCTGCTGAGCATGAACGTCGAGCTGTTCGGCAGCAATGTCGGCGCCCTCCAATTGTTGATTCCGCTGGCTGGCGCGGCCATTGCCCTGGCGTTGTACCTGGTACGGCGCTATACCCGGCTGGGCAAGGTGCTGGAAGCCTGCGTGCAGAATCCCCGCGCAGCGATGCTGATGGGCATCAACGTCAACCGTGTGGTGGCCATCGCCTTTGCCGTGTCCACGGCATTCGCGGCTGTCGCGGGCCTGCTGATTGCGCCGCTGTTCAGCGTGAACGCGGAGATGGGCATGTTGTTCGGCCTCAAAGCCTTCGCGGTTGCGATTCTCGGCGGCATCAGCAGCGCAGGCGGTGTGTTCGCCGCCGGGCTGCTGTTCGGCCTGGCCGAAGCGTTGATCACCTTGTACTTCGGCTCTGCATTCACCCAGATATTCACGTTCGCGCTTGTCATTCTGGCGCTGGCGATTCGTCCCAACGGTCTGTTCGGCAGCCAGGCACTGGTGAAAGTATGAACAACCTTAAAACCCTGGCCGCTCCGGTTTTCATTGCCCTTCTCGCAATCGTCTGTGGCGTCATGGCGTTCACGCTGGACAGCTACTCGTTGCTGGTCTTCACCCTCTGCGCCCTGGCGGCGGTGGTGGGCGTGGGCCTGAATATCCTGATTGGCCTGAGTGGGCAGATTTCCTTCGGGCATATCGCCTTCTACGCCATCGGCGCCTACGTCTCGGCGCTGTTGACCATGGCTGGCTGGCCGTTGTGGCTGGCCCTGCCCATCGCCGGTGTTGTCGCGGGCCTGATTGGCGCGCTGTTGGCGATCCCCGCCCTTCGGGTCAGCGGCCCGTACCTGGCGATGATCACCATCGCCTTTGCCTTCGTGGTGCATCACAGTCTAATCGAATGGCGGGGTGTCACGGGCGGGTCCAATGGCTTGATGGGTATCCCGCTGCCGGAATTCGCCGGGGTCGATCCGACGATTCTGCTGGCCCTGTCGGCCGCCGCGCTGATGATCGGCGCGCTGTTGTTCTACCAGCGCCTGAGCCACAGCCGTTGGGGCAAGGCCATGCGCGCCGTGAAAGCCTCGGAAATCGCTGCGCGCTCACTGGGCTTCAACCCGGTCATCAGCAAAACCCTGGCGTTCGCCTTGTCGGCGGCCCTGACTGGGCTGGCGGGCGGTTTGCTCGCACCGCTGCTAATGTTCATCAACCCTGAATCCTTTCCATTCTCCCAGTCCATTCTGTTTGTGCTGGCGGTGATTGTCGGCGGCAGCGGCATCCTCTTCGCGCCGCTGATCGGCGCACTGCTGATCGTACTGGTGCCGGAACTGTTGTCGGATTTTGCCGAATACCGCTTGCTGATTTTTTCCGTGCTCCTGCTGTTGGTGCTGTGGATCGCGCCCAACGGCTTGCTGGGCGCCCTCGCCCGGCGCTGGATCAAACCGGAACGCTTGCTGCCCCCGACACAGATCAATCAGGCACTTATCGCCGCGCATTTACGCAGCCGTGGCCCGTCTTCTGGGTTGCGGGTCACCGATATCGGCATTCGCTTCGGCGGCGTGCAGGCCGCGCAAAATGTCAGCCTGCATGCACCCGCGGGCAGTATCACCAGCATCATCGGCCCCAACGGTGCGGGGAAAACCACGGTGCTGAACATGATCAGCGGGTTTTACGCGCCGGACAGCGGCCAGATCGAGCTGCAACAGCCGCTGGCCGGCCTGCCCGCCTGGAAAAGCGCCCGGGCCGGGATCGCCCGCACGTATCAAACCACCCTGCTGTTCGGCGAAATGTCGGTGCTCGACAACCTGCTGGTGGCGATGCAGAAGGGTCGCCTCGGTCTGCCGTTCAGCCGTGCAACCGAGGCGCAGCGCAGCCTGGCGCTGGACTTGCTGGCACTGGTGGGCTATCGCGGCGAAGTGAACATTGCCGCCGAGGATTTGCCCCACGTGGATCGCCGCCTGGTCGAAATCGCGCGGGCACTGGCGACGGCGCCTGCGGTGTTGTTGCTGGATGAACCGGCAGCGGGCCTCAGCCGTCGCGACACCGATGATCTGGCCGTACTGCTGCGCACGCTGGCGGATTTTGGTCTCACGGTGATTCTGGTCGAGCACGACATGGCGATGGTGATGGCGGTGTCCGAGCATTTGTTGGTGCTGGACGCGGGCAAGCCGATTGCGTCCGGGCCACCGGCTGAAATACGCCAGAACCCGCAGGTGATCGCCGCGTACCTGGGCGGCACCGACTATCAGGCTACGCCCCGTGCGCAGGACTGGGACGGCAGCCGCGATGCGCGTCTGTACGTCAAGGATCTGGTCATCGATTACGGCGCATCGGCGGTGGTCGACAAAGTCAGCCTGCTGGTCAATCCGGGCGAGTTGGTGGCGATTCTCGGGGCAAACGGCGCGGGTAAATCCAGCATCCTGCAATGCCTGGCGGGCCTGCATCGCGCCAGCGGCGGCGGCATCCTGCTGGACAACGAAAACATCGAACACGCCAACGCCGGCACCATTGCCGCAAAAGGCCTGGCACTGGTCCCGGAAGGCCGTCAGGTTTTCCCTTATTTGAACGTGCGCGACAACCTGTTGCTCGGGGGTTATTCACGCCGTGAAGCCTTCGATGCCGACGCTGAAATCGAGGCGATCCTCACACGCTTCCCGCGCCTGCGGGACCGCATCGACAACCCGGCCGGGCTGCTTTCCGGTGGCGAGCAACAAATGGTCGCGGTGGGTCGAGGCCTGATGGCCAAACCCAAAATCCTATTGCTCGATGAGCCGTCGCTCGGCTTGTCGCCCGCCATGATCGGCGAGCTGTACGACGCGCTGGCCGCGCTGCGGGACGAAGGCGTGACCATCCTGCTGGTGGATCAGATGGCCAACCTGGCGCTGCAAGTGGCAGACCGCGCTTATGTGCTGGAAACCGGGACCATCGTCAAAGCCGCCAGTGCCGCAGAATTGCGCGACGACAAAGAACTCGCTGCGGCTTACCTCGGTGAAGGAGTCAGCGTATGAACGCTTTGAAGATCATTAATGCGCGGTTTGGCGACGACGATGGCCACTGCGAGTTGTACGTCGAGAACGGCCACTTCGTTGCGGCCTTGAGCGCGGCCGCCAGCCACTGTGAAACCCTCGATCTGCATGGCCAGCTCGTCATGCCCGGCCTGATCGAAACCCACATCCATCTGGACAAGGCCTGCATCATGCAGCGCTGCCACCTGCAGGAAGGCACGCTGGCTGAAGCGGTGGCCCAGACCCGAGCAGCGAAAGCCGGGTTCACCGAAGAGGATGTTTATCGGCGCGGCGCTCAGGTGCTGGACAAGGCGATCGTACAAGGCACGACGCACATGCGCACCCACGTCGAACTGGACCCGCAGATCGGCCTGACCGGCTTCAACGCCATTCGCCGTTTGCAGGCCGATTATGCGTGGGCGATCAGCCTGGAAATCTGTGTCTTCCCGCAGGAAGGTTTGCTGAACAATCCGGGGACTGAAGTGCTGTTGTGTCAGGCACTGGAAAGCGGCGCCACGGTTCTCGGCGGCTGCCCGTACATGGACAGCGACCCGCACGGGCAGATCCAGCGCCTGTTCGAACTGGCGACGCGTTACGACTGCGACCTGGACCTGCACCTGGATTTCGATCTGAACCCCGAAGGCATGACCGTCATGGAAGTCGCACGCTGTACGCAGCTGCATGGCTGGGGCGGACGCGTGACCATCGGCCATGTGACCAAGCTCTCCACTTTGCCCAAGGCGCCGCTGACGGTATTGGCCCTGCATCTGGCCAAGGTAGGCGTGCAGGTCACCTGCCTGCCGAGCACCGATTTGTTTCTGATGGGGCGCGAGGCGTTCCACAACAAACCCCGAGGGCTGGCGCCACTTGCGCATCTGCAGGCGTGCGGCGTGACCTGTTCGGTGTCCACCAACAACATCGGCAACCCGTTCACGCCCTATGGCGATGCTTCGCTGATCCGTCAGGCCAACCTGTTCGCCAACGTCAGTCAGATGGGCACGGTGTCGGAGCTGCTGCAATGCCTGGCCTGGGTCTCCAGCGAATCGGCACGCCTGCTGAGGCTGACCAATTACGGCCTGCTGCCAGGCTGCCGCGCCGACTTCATCGTTTTCGACGCGCCCTCGCCTGCCGCCGTGATCGCCGAGATCAGCGCGCCGTTGATGGGATTCAAGGGGGGGAGGCAGACGTTTAGTCGCCCGGTGGGGAAGTTGTTAAAACCCTAGCAGAAGGGAATTTCGCCTTTGATTCTGGCCGGAGACTTGGCAACCGTGCCCCTGAGCCGAACGCCGTCTTAGTGTAGAAGCGCGCTTGCCCGCGATTGCGTTGTAGCAGCGGATGCATCAGTGACAGGACGATTGCCATCGCGGGCAAGCGCGCTCCTACACCAGCAGCAAGCTTCAAGCTGAGAGCCGCAAGTCCGTACAGCATCGCGAGCAAGCCCCCTCCCACAAGCTCATGCCGCGCAATTGTGGGAGGGAGCTTACTCGCGAAAAGGCAATCAGGCGACCCAGATCACACAGCCCTCGACGCCGGGGTCAGCCTGCTGCTTCTGCCGAAGGCGTGGAAGCGTGGCTTGTGCCGCGATCTGCCGGTACCGGCAGCAAACCTGTCAACGCCGTATCACCTGACACACCGCGATCGAAGTCTCGCGCTGTATCAATCACTCAACGCCTCCTTGAGGTTGAACTCCCCGGACACGCGTTCTTCCAGCGCCAGCTGCCGTTCCAGTTCGTCCAGGTGTTCCAGCATGACCGCGACGGCCTTGGCGTTATCGCCTTTTTCAAGCGCGGTGATGATGTCCTGATGTTCATCCGAAGCACAGGACGGCACGTCGTTACGCTGATACAGCGCCACGATCAACGAGCTGCGCACCATCAGGTTGCCGAGGATATCGCTGAGCACGGTATTGCCGCTGATCTCGCCGAGCAGCAGGTGAAATTCACTCAGCTCGCGGACGATGGCGCGGCGGTCGGTACCGCTGGTGGCTTTGCGCTCGTTGTTCATATGGGTGGTGATGCGCGACCGCTGTTTGCGCATGACGGCCGGGGTGATGGCCTCTACAATCGCCCGTTCGATGGCGCGACGGGCACTGAAAATATCTCGCGCTTCCTTGGCCGTTGGCTGGGCAACCATGGCGCCGCGATTGGCTTCGATGGTCACCACTTTCTGCATCGCCAGCCGCTGTAGCGCTGCCTGCACATGATTGCGGTTGGCCTGCAAGGTTTCGACAATCTGGGCTTCGACCAACCGGGTGCCAGGCGGCAGGCGATGCTGCGCGATAGCCTTGAACAGCGCATCGGCGATACGTTGCACCTCAAGCTGCTTGGCGGTGACAGTGCTCAACCCCATCCTTTCCTCTGTTGTCCAGAAAGCCTCATGCCAACACACACGGCTGCGGGTGGCGGGCAATCGGCGGCATTATCCGCCAGCCGCCCGCACGCGGCAAATACACGGTTCATGATCAGCCCGCCTGCCCAACGCCGGTGCCCTCGCCGCGCGGATCATGCATGGCTCGGCGCACACCGTCGGTATCGATGGCGATGACCCCGGCGTGGCCCGTCATGGGGCTGCGGGCAGGAATGATTTCCACCTCATGCCCCAGCGCCGCAAGGCCCTCAATCGTCGTGGCGCTCATGTCGCCCTCCAGCTTTAGATTGTCGGTGCTGTCGAAAAAGCTGCGGCCCAACAGAAAGCGCGGGGTCTGCAGGGCCAGATCGATGGGCTGCTGATAGTCGATCAGCTGGGTCGCCAGCACTATCTGCGTCTGCGGCTGGCCATCGCCCCCCTGCGTGCCGAAGAACCAGCGCCGACCATCGTCCGCAAGGTAGCAGGACGGATTGAGCGTGTGCGCCGGACGCTTGCCGGGCGCCCAGCCGTTGACGTGCTCAGGTTTGGCGTTGAAACCTGCCGCGCGGTTCTGCCACAGCACACCGGTATCACCGAGGATGCAGCCCGAACCGAAGTCGTGAAAAAGGCTCTGGATCAAGCAGGCCGTCCGACCCTGGGCATCCGTCGCGGCCATCCACACCGTATCGGCGGAACGCCCCGGCTCGTTCCACGGCGCGGCACGCTGATCATCGATGGCATCGGCGTAATGCCGGATCTGCGCGTCGTCGAGACTGGCGGCAAAATCCCAGGGATTGATCAGCGGGTCGCACAACTGCTCATTACGTCGCAGCAGGCCCTGTTTGATGGCTTCAACCAGATAGTGGTAGTAAAGCGCGCTTCCGTTGCCGACCTGCGCCAGTGGCTTGTGCTGCAGCGCGGCCATGGCCTGCAACGTGTAAAGGCCCTGGCACGGCGGCGCGACGTTGTAGAGTCGGCCTTCGCGGTAACGTACCGAAATCGGTGCGATTTCGTGGGCCTGCGTGGCGGCGAGATCGGCCGTCGTCAAACCGCAACCGAGCTGATCGAATGCCTCGCCGAACGCCTGGGCAAGTTTGCCGGTGTAGAAATCCTCGACACCGTGCTTTGCCAGATGACGGAGGGTGTTGGCCAACTCTGGCTGACGCAGCGTATCGCCCTCGCCTAGCCAGCGCCCATCGGTCTTGCACAGACGGTGCAGGTCCGGTAATTGCTCGATCAGTGGCCGACGCAGGGTTTGCCAGAACAGTTGCGACTGCGAAATCGGGACGCCCGCATCTGCCACGCTCGCGGCGTCTTCCAATAGGTCGGCCCAACCCAGCCTTGAGTTCCACTCGTGGCGACTGATGTTCGCCGCCGTCTGCCAACTCGCCATCGCACCCGCCGTGCTGGCGACCGACGCCGGACCCCGCACGCTGATGGCGCCGCACTCAGGCAAACGCTGCCCGGCCTGGCCGATCCCCACGATGGTGCGCACCTTGCTGTCGTGGATCATCCAAAGGGCATCCCCGCCCAGACCGGTCATGTGGGGGAACACCGCTGCCAGCATGGCACTGGCCGCCAGCATCGCATCGATGGCGGTGCCGCCCGCGTCGAGAACCCGCATCCCTGCGGTACTTGCCTGGGCATGGGGCGTGCAAATCACGGCACGAGTGGACGTAGCGATCATGGTATTGAGGCCTTTCCTTTGCTAGCTATCTGGATGTTAATTGTTAGCAAAGCAAAAAATATGCCTCCTCCCGCACGTCAGCCTGGAGACCATGCCCCGGGGGCCCGCGACTACTCACCCTCGATCCGCCGGCGCCAAGTGGCAGCTGCCGTTACGTCAGTGCGTCGAACGCTTCGGGCTGAATTGCTCCCTGCAGAGTCCGAACAAGCAGCTAGGGATGGTCTGAAGTAACGGCCTATTTTTCGGCGACTGGGCCATCGGCGCTTTCAAAAACCACAGCTGCTCAAAATCGGTCAAATCTGCCGACCACTTCATGTTTTTTGCTGCTGCGAGTGCCTCGTAGCAGCCATTTTCCCCATTACGGATGCACCTCTCCCACGCCGCAGAGCAAATGTCGACGCGCCATCCACAGGTTTGACAAGGCGAACAGCGTCACCATTTGAGCTGTGTTCTTCACCAAGCCCCGGAAGCACACTTTGGTATAACCAAACTGGCGCTTGATCACCCGAAATGGATGCTCAACCTTGGCGCGAACCTGAGCTTTGGCTTTCTCGATCTTGCGTATCGCTTTGTACAATACGCTGCGTTTTCCATGTTTTTTGTGGCTGCTGCGCCTGGCAGCAACCTGCCAGATGACTTTGCGTCCCGCATGTTCTTTGCGCTTCTCGACACCGGTATAGCCCGCATCAGCGCAGACCACGTTCTCGGTGCCGTGTAGCAGTTTGTCGACGTGGGTTACATCCGCGACGTTGGCCGCAGTGACCACCACACTGTGCACCAGCCCTGAGTCCTCGTCGACTCCAATGTGAGCTTTGGCGCGGAAGTAGTACTGGTTGCCCTTCTTGGTCTGATGCATCTCGGGGTCGCGCTTGGCGTCCTTGTTCTTGGTCGAACTCGGGGCATGCATCAGTGTGGCGTCGACGATGGTGCCCTGGCGCAGCGACAGGCCCTTGTCACCCAGGTAGCCGTTTATCACACCCAGAATCCCGGCGGCCAGCTCATGCCTCTCCAGCAGCCGACGGAAGTTGAGAATGGTGGTTTCGTCCGGAATGCGCTCCAGGCTCAGTCCGGCAAACTGGCGCAGGATGGTCGTCTCGTACAGCGCTTCTTCCATCGCCGGATCGCTGTAACCGGACCAGTTCTGCATGAGGTGAACCCGCAGCATCGCCATCAACGGATACGCCGGACGGCCGCCTTCGCCCATCAGGTAATGCGGCTCGATCAATGCGAGCAACCCCTTCCATGGCACAACCCGGTCCATCTCGATCAGGCACAGCTCTTTGCGGATCTGCTTGCGCTTACTGGCTTACTCGGCATCGGCGAAGGTCATTTGCTTCATCATCGAAAAGCTCGGCGATTGATGTCCCGGGATTTTGCCAAATCGGGAAGTCTTTTTCAGGATTTCCTTAAGAGAAGAGAGCCAACGTGCTCATGGCTGTGTAAGCACGGCCCTGCGCGCTATTTAACGTTCGACAGGCGCCGCTGCGTGAATGGTCTGTTGCCGGCCGAGGCGAGCCGCGGCAGCAAAAGGCACCGTCAACATTGTGCAGCTAACTTCTGGACCACCACACTAGAACCTGAACACTTCCATATCCGTCCTGATCGGCGTGGCCAGGGGGATTTTGGGTTTTTCCGGCGTATCACCCTTGCGCGCTTGCGCCTGGGCCTTACGCGAACCGTCGGCCACGGCCGGTTGGTTGGCCAACGGCTTCAAGGCAGCGCTCAATTGCTCGGCCAGGCGTTGCAACAGCACACCCTGCGCCTGTACTTGCGCCGCCGTGCCGCCGGCGTGCTTCTCTTCCAGGTGGACAATCTTGTTGTCACGCACCTGGCCGCGGCGGTCGATCAGGCGCCACTGTGCATCCAGCACCGCAGGCTGGCCCTTGCCGGAGTCCAGGCGGGTAATCGACAGCAGCACTTGTACGTCAGGTGTGAAGTTGCTGGCGGTGGGCGCCAGCATCACCCGCTGGCTGTCGAGCCGCCAAGCGAGTTGGCGCAGCAGTAGCTGGTCGATGTCCGCCGACAGGCTACCGGCCCAACGGCCATCGGCCGAGGCGGTCAGGCTACCGTCGTTCTGGCGCTGCAGCAGGGTTTCCCGCTGTAGGTAATCGGCCACCGAAACCGGGCCCAGTAGCACGGCCATGCCGGCCTGCTTGGGTTGGCCGGGGTTACCGGAGTCGAGCTGGTAGAGCGCGGCAGGCTGGCGAACGCTGCAACCGGCAAGCCCCAGAACCCCTGTGAGCAACAAAGCGATTGGAAGGCGCAAGAAAGTCATCATTCCATCCAGGCGGCCAATACGAGAATGCCGCGGTAACATGCACAGATTAAAACTACACAGCGAGACGATACGCCGCGACAGTGGCATATTGTCCGTGAATGTACCGCATTTCTCCAGTACCAGACGCCGATTAGGCCGCGCGAAAGATTATTTTCGTGCAGCCCAGGGGCGCAGGCTATCCATTTGCCGGTTCGACCGCCATTGCATCGACGCGCTGGAAACCCCGCGGCAGTTTATTGCCACGGCGGCCACGCTCACCTTTGTAATGTTCAAGGTCGGCGGGTTTCAACGATAGGGTACGCTTCCCAGCTTGCAATACAAGGCTCGCACCTTCGGCGATTACCGTAAGGTCGGTCATGTATTCCTCACGGCTGGCGACGCGCTCACCGGCGATGCCGATGATCTTGTTGCCCTTGCCCTTGGCGAGTTGGGGCAGGTCGGCAATGCGAAAAACCAGCAGTCGCCCTTCGCTGGTTACCGCGGCGAGCCAGTCTTGCTCGCGGTTGGCCAATGGCCGCGGCGGCATCACCTTGGCGCCGCTGGGCAGGCTCACCAAGGCTTTGCCTGCCTTGTTCTTGGCTTGCAGGTCTTCGCCTTTGGCTACGAAGCCATAGCCGGCGTCGGAGGCAACCACATACAGGCCATCGTCATCGGGCATCAATACGCATTCGAACTGCGCGCCCGGCGGCGGCGCCAGCCGGCCCGTCAATGGCTCGCCCTGGCCACGGGCAGACGGCAACGTGTGCGCGGCCACCGAATAGCTACGCCCGGTCGAGTCGATGAACACCGCAAACTGATTGGAGCGGCCCTGGGCGGCGGTCTTGAAGCCATCCCCGGCCTTGTAGGACAGCCCGGTGGCGTCGATGTCATGGCCCTTGGCGCAGCGCACCCAGCCTTTTTCCGAGAGCACCACGGTCACAGGCTCAGTGGGCATCAGCTCGTTGTCGGCCAGGGCCTTGGCCTCGGCACGCTCGACGATCGGCGAGCGACGGGCGTCGCCGTAGGTCTTGGCATCAGCCAGCAGCTCGTTGCGCATCAGTTTTTTCAGCTTCGGTTCACTGGCCAGCAACGCCAGCAACTGATCGCGCTCCCGGGCCAGCGCCGCTTGCTCGTCGCGGATTCGCATTTCCTCAAGCCGCGCCAATTGCCGCAGGCGGGTGTCGAGGATGTAGTCGGCTTGCACCTCGGACAAGGCGAAACGCTCGATGAGCTTGGCCTTGGGATGCTCCTCGGTACGGATGATATGGATCACTTCATCCAGGTTGAGGTAGGCCACCAGCAAACCTTCGAGCAGGTGCAGGCGGCGCTCGACCTTGTCGAGGCGGAACTGCAGGCGCCGGCGCACCGTGCGCATGCGGAACTCAAGCCACTCCTGCAGCAGCGCGCGCAGGTTCTTCACCTGCGGCCGGCCGTCCAGGCCGATAATGTTGATATTGACCCGGTAGCTGGTTTCCAGGTCCGTGGTGGCGAACAGGTGTTGCATCAGCCCATCGACGTCAACCCGGTTCGAGCGCGCGATGATCACGATGCGGCAGGGGTTTTCGTGGTCCGATTCATCCCGCAGGTCGGCCACCATCGGCAGCTTCTTGGCCTGCATCTGCGCGGCGATCTGCTCGAGCACCTTGGCCCCGGACACCTGATGCGGCAACGCGGTGATCACGATATCGCCGTCTTCGACGCGGTACACCGCGCGCATACGCACCGAACCGCGTCCGTTTTCGTAGAGTTTCAGCAGTTCGCTGCGCGGCGTGATGATCTCCGCTTCGGTCGGGTAGTCCGGGCCGGGGATGTGCTCGCACAGTTGTTCGACCGTGGCCTTGGGCTCGTCGAGCAGGCGCACGCACGCGGCAGCCACTTCACGCAGGTTATGCGGCGGTACGTCGGTCGCCATGCCCACGGCGATGCCGGTGGTACCGTTGAGCAATATGTTGGGCAAGCGTGCCGGCAGCACCGCCGGTTCGTCCAGCGTGCCATCGAAGTTCGGCACCCAATCCGCCGTGCCCTGGCCCAGTTCGCTGAGCAGCACCTCGGAATAACGCGACAGCCGTGCTTCGGTGTAGCGCATGGCGGCGAACGATTTCGGATCGTCCGGCGCACCCCAGTTGCCTTGGCCGTCGACCAGCGTATAGCGATAGCTGAACGGCTGGGCCATCAACACCATGGCCTCGTAGCAAGCCGAATCGCCGTGGGGGTGGAACTTACCGAGCACATCACCCACGGTACGGGCCGATTTCTTATGCTTGGCGTCGGCATCCAGGCCCAGTTCGCTCATGGCGTACACAATGCGGCGCTGCACGGGCTTGAGGCCATCGCCGATGTGCGGCAATGCCCGGTCCATGATCACGTACATCGAATAGTTGAGGTAGGCCTGTTCGGTGAAGTCAGCCAGCGAGCGGCGTTCCACACCGTCCAGGCTGAGATCCAGGGAGTTGCTCATGCAAGCCTCATTGGTTCAGGTTCTGGCGCAGCAGCAGTGTGCCGCCGCGCTGGGTAAATTCAAGTCGTTTCAACGCGCTCATGCCCAGCAGCACCGTATCGTCGCCCAGGCCGGGAATCACTACCGCGCTCACCCCAGCCAGGTGGATGTCGCCTACTTGCAGCTCGCGCAAGCGGCTGCGAAAGCCTTCGACCCGGCCATTGGCCGTGCTCAACACCACGGGCAGGCCCTTGGCCAAGCCAAGTTCACGGGCTACCCCCTCGGGCACCGCCACCTCGGTGGCGCCGGTATCGAGCATCAACATCACCGGGCGGCCGTCTATCCGCCCGCTGGCAACAAAATGCCCCTGGCGATTGGCTTGCAGGCTGACCTGCACATACCCCTGGCCGTGGGTAGACGCTACCACAGGGTTGGGGTTTTCCTGGTGCCGTTCCCACTGGCCAAAGAACCGCGTGGCCAGGAACAGCCCCGCGCCCCAGGCGATAACCAGCAGCAAACGGCCCGCGCGCCGGCCCGGCGGGGCGGCCGTCATGGCGAGGCCATCCAGCCACCCGGCGGGGCGGCGAAACGCCAGACCACCGGGCGCTGCTCACCATCGTTACGCGGCTGTTCGTTGTTGTCGGTACCCACCCAGGCGCCCTCGGCGTCCACCGCCAGCGCTTCGGTCAGGCCGTAGGGCTGATGGTACTGCCGTGCCGGCACCCGCGCCGTGGCGGCGAACGACCAACAGGCCTCGACGTCGCTGCTAGTGGTATCCCGCCGGCAGATACGGTAGGCATTGCGTTCGAGGGTGAACAACTTACCGCGGTACAGCGCCAAGTCGGAAAAATCCAGGTGCAACGGGAAACGTTGCGCCAGGCCCGTGGGCGCAAGCTGCTCGCCATCCTCGCTGAGCAACACGCATGGCCCGTCGCACCCCCAGCGTTCGCCGTGGCGCACCAGGCCGACCAGGCCCCGGCGCTCACGTTCGGCGGCTAGCCACAGGCGGTCACCGCCAGGCGCCACCGCCAACCCTTCGAAAATAGCGTTGAAGTTTTGCAAAAGGCCGGCGTGGCGGGCTTGTTGCACCACCTGGGGGTCGATGGCAAGCCAACGCGCAGGCCCGCTGGGCGGCACCTGCAACACCGCGGCATGCGCCTCGCTGACCAGGTAGGCGTTTTCGGCCTGGTCGCAACTGATGCCCTCGAAGTCGTGCGCGCCGCCGCGCACGAAACCGGCCGCCCAGGCAGCGAGGCGTATGTTCCAGGCCAAGCCGCTGGACGGCGGTTCGGGCACCTCGAAGCGCCGCGGCTCGGCTTGCCATACGGCGTGGGTGCGGTCGAAGCGGTAGATGCGGTCATCGTCGCGGTCCGACTCGCCCCACAACTGGCCGCCACACAGCGCAAGGCCCGACAGGTTGCCGCTGGGCATGCCATCGATCGGGTGCTCCGCCACCAGCTCAAGCTCCAGCGGCTCTGCCCGGGCCAACGGCACCAGGGCGAGCAACGCGCACAGCAGGGCGACCCATGGCGTCAAACGAGCACCTCGGCCAGGTTGCCCTTGGATTCCAGCCAGTTCTTACGATCACCCGCGCGTTTTTTGGCCAGCATCATGTCCATGATCTCGCGCGTGGGTTCGGGGTTATCCAGCGCCAACTGCACCAGGCGCCGAGTGTTCGGGTCCATGGTGGTTTCACGAAGTTGCGGCGGGTTCATCTCGCCCAAACCCTTGAAGCGCGTTACCTGGGGTTTGCCGCGCTTTTTCTCGGCCACCAGGCGGTCGAGAATGCCATCGCGCTCGGCTTCGTCCAGCGCGTAATAGATGTCCTTGCCCAAATCGATGCGGTACAGCGGCGGCATGGCGACATACACATGCCCCGCCTCTACCAAAGGCCGGAAGTGCTGCAGGAACAGCGCGCATAACAGCGTTGCGATGTGCAGGCCATCGGAGTCGGCGTCGGCGAGGATACAGATTTTACCGTAGCGCAACTGGCCGAGGTCCGCGGCGCCTGGGTCCACGCCGATGGCCACGGCGATGTTGTGCACTTCCTGGCTGGCCAATACTTCGTTGCCATCGACTTCCCAGGTGTTGAGGATTTTCCCGCGCAGCGGCAGGATGGCCTGGAATTCTTTGTCGCGGGCCTGCTTGGCCGAACCGCCGGCCGAATCGCCCTCGACCAGGAACAGCTCAGCCCGGGCCGGGTCCTGGCCAGCGCAGTCCGCCAGTTTGCCGGGCAGTGCCGGCCCCTGGGTGATGCGCTTGCGCTCGACCTTTTTGCTCGCTTTCAGCCGCCTGCCGGCGTTGCTGATCGCCAGCTCCGCCAGTTGCAAGCCCAACTCAGGGTGCTCGTTGAGCCACAGGCTGAAGGCATCCTTGACCACGCCGGCGACGAACGCCGCCGCCTGGCGTGACGACAGCCGTTCCTTGGTTTGGCCGGAGAATTGTGGGTCTTGCATCTTGGCCGACAGCACGAAGGCGATGCGCTCCCATACATCTTCCGGGGCCAGCTTCAACCCCCGCGGCAGCAAGTTGCGAAATTCGCAGAACTCGCGCATGGCATCGAGCAGGCCCTGGCGCAGGCCGTTCACATGGGTGCCGCCCTGGGCCGTGGGGATCAGGTTAACGTAGCTTTCCTGCACGCTCTCGCCGCCTTCGGGCAGCCACAGCAGGGCCCAATCGACCGCCTCTTGGTTGCCGGCCAAGCTGCCGCAGAACGGTGCCAGCGGCAACCGGGGGTAGTCGGCCACCGAATCGGCCAAGTAGGAGCGCAGGCCGTCTTCGTAGTGCCACTCGACTTTTTCGCCGGTGCCTTTGTCTTCGAAGCTTACCGCCAGGCCCGGGCACAGCACCGCCTTGGCCTTGAGCACGTGCTTGAGGCGGCTCACGGAAAACTTGGGCGAATCGAAATACTTTGGGTCCGGCGCAAAATACACGCTGGTGCCGGTATTACGCTTGCCCACGGTGCCGATCACTTCGAGGTCGGTAGCCTTGAAGCCATCGGCAAAAGTCATTTGGTACTCGTTGCCATCACGCTTGACGCGTACCCGCACCTGGGTGGACAACGCATTGACCACCGAGATGCCGACCCCATGCAGGCCCCCGGAGAACTGGTAGTTCTTGTTGGAGAACTTACCGCCGGCGTGCAGCTTGGTCAGAATCAGCTCTACCCCCGATACGCCCTCCTCGGGGTGGATATCCACCGGCATGCCGCGGCCGTCGTCGGTCACTTCCAGGGAGTGGTCGGCATGCAGGACCACCTCGATCGCACGGGCGTGCCCGGCCAGGGCTTCGTCGACACTGTTGTCGATCACTTCCTGGGCCAAGTGGTTGGGCCGGCTGGTATCGGTGTACATGCCCGGGCGTTTGCGTACCGGGTCGAGGCCCGAGAGGACTTCGATGGCGTCTGCGTTATAGGCGCTAGCGCTGGGGTTGGCCATGGGTCTCGTCGTCATAAGGTTTAAATCATTGAAAAGTCAATGCCCCGGCAGCGTTCCGGAGCGATACCGGCCATGGCCAGCAGCTCGGGTAAACGCTGGCCGAAGCCTTGGTAGCCATGGTCCCCGCCCGCTTGCACGTCGACCACGCAGCCTTGGTAAAAGCGCTCGGCATGGCGATAGTCAAGGGTTTCGTCGCCCGCCTGCAACCATACGCGGATCCGCCCGCCACAGGCCGGTGGTGCGACTTCCAGTTCGGCCAAGGCGGTAATGTGATCACGGGTAAGCTCCCAGGTTTCGCCGCTGTAGAGGTTGCGCTGGGTGCCCAAGGCGCCGTCGAACAAGCGGTGGGGGTTGACCGCCGGGTTGACCAGCAGCGCCTGCAAGCCATGCCGTTGCGCCAAGTGGGTGGCATAGTAGCCCCCCAGCGAACTGCCGACCAGCAATGGCGCACCACCCAATGTTTCAATGGCGTGCTCAAGCTGGCCCATGGCCTGGCGCGGGTGGTGATGCAACGCCGGCACCTGAACCTGCCCGGCCATGCCCAACAGGGCCATGGCGGTGCTGAGCTGCTGCGCCTTGCGCGAGGCTGGCGAACTGTTAAGGCCGTGGATGTACAGTATGCCCATCAGTGGCCACTGCCGCCGGGGTGTTGGCTGAACTCGAACCCCGGCAGCCGCACCACGCCTGTTTCCAGGTTGCCATCAGGGTGCAGGCGCAACCAACGGTAGCCTGGTGCAATGCGGTCCAGGGCGAAAGCCTCGGCGCGCGGGGCGAACTGAATGCAGGTCGAGGGCGAGGCAAGCAGGCGCACGCCGTTGCGCAGGGTGTCCCATTCCTGGTGGACGTGCCCCCAGAGGATGGCCCGTACTTGCGGGTACCGGTCGGTCACCTCGAAAAATTCCCCGGCGTTGCGAAGGCCGATGGGCTCCATCCAGGCGCAGCCGATTGAGACCGGGTGGTGATGCAGGCAAACCAGGTGGTGGCGGCTGGGCTCGTCGGCCAGGGCATCCTCCAGCAAGCGCAGTTGGTCGGTGGACAATACCCCCGGTATCGAGCCCGGCACCGTCGAGTCGAGCATCACCACGCGCCAGTTACCCATATCGGTCACTGGGTCGAGCAGTTCGCGTTCGCCGTAGAGCTGCTGCATCACTGCGGGTTCATCGTGGTTACCAGCAAGCCAGCGTTTCGGGGCCTTGATGCACGCGGTCGTCTGGGCAAAGCGCTGGTACGACGCCGCCGTGCCATCCTGGGACAGGTCGCCGGTGGCAAGCAGCAGGTCGATGGCGGGCAGTTCGGCGAGCGCCTGGCGCACCACCTGTTCGAGGCTGGCAGCGGTGTTCATGCCGTGCAACGTGCCGTCTTCTTCAGCGAACAGATGGCTGTCGGTCAGTTGTAGCAACAACACCGAGTCATCGGGGGTCGCGTAAACGTTCGGCAAGGCCGTCTCCCATGGGCGAATGTGCTGCGATTATGGTGCGCACAGGCGAAACCGGCAAATGCTTGGGTGGTAGCCTGCGGCGCGGCCCGGCCCGGGTGTGCGGCGTTTGCCGTGTTGGCCAGGTGCTACCTGACCGTTTCGTACTCGTGGCCGCAGGCCAGGCAGTGGCTGAGCCATTCGCCGAGGAACAGGTTGAGCTGGGCTTTTTCGTCGGGCTGGTGCATGGCCGCATTGGGGTACGGGTAGATGCTGCGAAAGCGCCGAGTATGCTCGGCGCCGATAACCTCGGCCATGCGCGCATCGTGGTAAACCTGCACTTCCATATGGGGTACCGGCAACCACGGCAGGCCGTGTTGCTGGCTCACCCACAAGGTACTGGTATAGGGGCCAGCCTGGGCGACCTCGATCACCAGCACGCCGAGCATCTGGTCGGCTTGGCTGATGGCGATACGGCGCGAACGCTGATCGACGCGCATGCCGGGCAGCAGGCGCATCAAACGTGCGTAATTGGCCTCGCAGGCCGCTTGCAACCCGGCCAGGTCGACCCGGTAGCGTTCGCGCAACAGATTCACTTCCACATCCCCCTTACTTCGTCGCGGTTAAGGGCCAACCATTGGATGGCAATGATGGCCGCCGCGTTGATGATCTTGCCGTCGCGCACGGCCTGCAGCGCGTCCTCGAACGGCCAAACCTTCACGCGGATGTCTTCGCCTTCTTCTTCGAGGCCGTGCAGGCCGCCAGCCTGGCTACTGTCGCATTGCCCCAAGTACAAATGCACGTATTCATCGCTACCGCCGGGCGACGGAAAATACGAAGTGATGGGCCACAACCGCTTCAGTGCAAGCCCAGCTTCCTCTTCCGCTTCGCGGTGCGCAACCTCCTCGGGTGGCTCGCCGGGCTTGTCGATCAGCCCGGCGACCATCTCGATCAACCACGGGTTGGCGACCTTCTTCATAGCACCGACGCGAAACTGCTCGATCAGTACCACCGCATCGGCAGCCGGATCATAAGGCAGCACACACACCGCGTCGTGGCGCACGAATAGTTCACGGCTGACCTGCCGGCCCATACCGCCCGCGAACAGCTCGTGGCGCAGGTACAGCCTATCGACCTTGTAAAACCCCGTGAAGCAGTTTTCGCGCTTGTCGATCTCGACCTTGCTCGGTACGGAGTGGGTCGCGTCTGTCATGGCATTCCTCGTATCTCGCATGGGGTTTGGCATCCTATCGCGCCCGCCGGCCTTACGCAGCACCTGGGCGGCAAACGGCAGGTTAGACAGTGTGTGTAGGGCAGGTGCGCGGATAATTCAAGCGCGAGTGTGGTGTTTCAGCCATTGGCTACACCCTTTTTAACGCATCAGCGCTTGTGCGAACGGTTGGGCCACCATACAAGGCTGGTCGCGAACTGAGGGTGCCGTTTATAGTCCAACCACGATCTTTGAAGCCGAAGGACTACCATGTCGCTGTCGAAATGCTTTGCCCTGGCCCTTATTGCCTTGGCCCTGGGTGCTTGCCAGAGCCTGTTCCAACCCGACTACGACAAGCCGCTACCGGCGCAACGTGACGCTTGGGAACACATCAAGCCTGGCTGCGACAGCGCCGACTGCCCACTGGTGAACGTCGACGCCGTGCGCTTTCCCAGCGAGCCAGCGCTGGATGGGCAGATACAACAGCGCCTGCTCGGCATGGCTGGCGTACACCCCACGCCACCAAGCCTGCAGGCATTCGAACAGCAGTTTCTGGCCAGCGCCCCGCCCCGCTCTGCCACCTACTTGCAGGCCAAGGTACGCGAACAGCATGACGGCTTGGTGATCGTGGAGCTTTCGAGCTACCTCGACCAAGGCGGCGCCCATGGCGCGCCTGGGCGCGGGTTTATTAATTATTCACGGGCCCAACACAAAGCGCTGGGCCTGGGCGATATGCTCGTACCCGGGCAAGAAACCGCCTTTTGGCTGGCCGCGCAAGAGGCCCACCGGGGTTGGCTGATCAACACGAAATTGGACCAAGATGCCGGTTTCGTCAAGCAGTGGCCGTTCCAGAAAACCGAGAACATCGCCTTGACCCAGGCGGCCGTGGTGCTCAAATACGATGTGAGCACGCTGGCGCCCTATGCACTGGGCCACATCGAACTGGCCATCCCCTACGCACGCCTAAGTGGCGTCATCAAACCCGAGCTGGTGCCGGCGCGCGGTTGAAAGCGCGGCCCAGCAAGGCGTAAAGCACGCCGGCAAGCAGCAGCGAGGGCAGCGTAGCTCCTACGTCGGGGTAAACGTTGGCCAACACCTGGTAGGTGGCCACCCCGCCCGCCCACGCCAGCAACGCCGGCCAGCCGAAGGCCCGCAGGGCTTCACCGGCTTGGCGCCGGCGCAGCATGAAGTGGTCCACCAGCACCACGCCGAACAGCGGTGCGAACACCGAGCCGATCAGTAGCAAGAAGTTCTGGTATTGGGCCAGCGGCGCGAAGGCGGCGATCAGGGTGCACAACACACCAATACCCAGTGCCAGGTGGCGTACCGCCAGTTTGGCCAACAGGCCTACCGACACGGCAGCCGAATGAATATCGGCAAACGCGTTTTCAGATTCATCGAGCAGGATCAACAACAACGGCACGCCCAGGCCAGCACCGGCCAGTGCCAGTAACAAGGCGTTGGCCTCGCCGCTGGGGGCGAACGCCAGGGTGTAGGCGACGCCCAAGCCCATCAGCCACAGGTTGCCGAAGAAGAACCCCAGAGCGGTGCCACCAAAGGTGCTGCGCGCGCTACGGCCGAAGCGCGAATAGTCAGCGATCAGCGGTAGCCACGACAGCGGCATGGCGATGGCAATGTCGAAGCCGACCGCCAGCGGCAGCGAGCCATCGCCCCCCTGTTGCCACAGGGTGTGAAGGTCGGCCCGGTACAGCAGGTTGCCCGTCAGCCACAGGCATGCCGCCAGCAGCAGCCAAATCCCCCATTTGCGCAATACCCGGCGCACGAAGGTCAAGGGCCCGGCCACCGCCAGCCAGGTGACCAGGGCACCGAATAGCAGCGTCCAGGCCAGTGGCTGGGCCAGTACCGAATGCTCGCCGAAAGCCTTGGCGCCCAACAGGCTGGCGGCATCGCGCATCACGATGATTTCGAAGGCGCCCCAACCCACCAGTTGCAGCAGGTTGAGCAGCGCCGGCAGTGCCGCACCGTGCCGGCCCAGGCTCTGGCGCAGCGCGGCCATGGCCGACAGGCCGGTATCGGTGCCGACGGTGCCAGCGCTGGCCAGCAGCAGCACACCCACCAGGGTACCGAGCACGATGGCCAACAACCCTTGCGCCAGGCCCAGGCCCGGCGCCAACAGCGCGCCGGTTTGCAACACCATCAGGCCAACGCCCAAGGAAAACCAGAGGGAAAACAGGTCGCGCCCGCCCAGCACACGCTGGTCGGTGCCAATCACGGCATTGGGTGAATAGGAAACTGGGTTCATGGCGGTCTCTTGAAAAAATGAACAAGGCGGCCGGGCAGGCGGGGTCCCCTGCCCGGTGGGCGTCATACCTTGCGATACAACTGGCTGCCTTCCTGCTTGAAGCGCTGCGCCTGTTCACGCAAGCCTTCCTGCACGGTGACGTCGACACTGTCGATGTGCAGGGTGGCGGCGTACTCCCGCACCTGCTGGGTGATTTTCATCGAGCAGAACTTCGGCCCGCACATCGAGCAAAAGTGCGCCACCTTAGCCGACTCCTTGGGCAAGGTTTCATCGTGGTAGGCCCGCGCGGTGTCAGGGTCCAGGCCCAGGTTGAATTGGTCTTCCCAACGAAATTCGAAGCGCGCCTTCGACAGGGCGTTGTCGCGGATTTGCGCGCCGGGGTGGCCCTTGGCGAGGTCGGCGGCATGGGCCGCGATCTTGTAGGTGATGATCCCGGTTTTCACGTCGTCTTTGTTCGGCAAGCCCAGGTGCTCCTTGGGCGTGACGTAACAGAGCATGGCGCAGCCAAACCAGCCGATCATCGCCGCCCCGATGCCCGAGGTGATGTGGTCGTAGCCCGGCGCGATGTCGGTGGTCAGCGGGCCGAGGGTGTAGAACGGCGCCTCGTCGCAGCACTCGAGCTGTTTGTCCATGTTCTCTTTGATCAACTGCATGGGCACATGGCCTGGGCCCTCGATCATGGTTTGCACATCGTGTTTCCACGCCACCTGGGTGAGTTCGCCGAGGGTTTCCAGCTCACCGAACTGCGCCGCGTCGTTGGCATCGGCAATCGCCCCAGGGCGCAAGCCATCACCCAGCGAGAAGCTCACGTCGTAAGCCTTCATGATTTCGCACATCTCATCGAAGTGCGTGTACAAAAAGTTTTCTTGGTGGTGCGCCAAGCACCACTTGGCCATGATCGAGCCGCCACGGCTGACGATACCGGTCACCCGCTTCGCGGTCAGTGGCACATAGCGCAACAACACGCCGGCGTGCACCGTGAAGTAGTCCACGCCTTGCTCGGCTTGTTCGATCAGGGTGTCGCGGAACAGCTCCCAGGTCAGGTCTTCGGCAGCCCCGCCGACTCTTTCCAGCGCTTGGTAGATCGGCACGGTGCCGATCGGCACCGGTGAGTTACGGATGATCCACTCGCGGGTTTCGTGAATGTGCTTGCCGGTAGACAAGTCCATCACCGTATCCGAGCCCCAGCGAATGCCCCAGGTCAGCTTGGCCACTTCTTCTTCGATCGAAGAGCCCAGCGCACTGTTGCCGATGTTGCCGTTGACCTTCACCAAAAAATTGCGGCCAATGATCATCGGCTCAAGTTCGGTGTGGTTGATGTTGGCCGGAAGGATCGCGCGGCCACGGGCGATCTCCTGGCGCACGAACTCGGCGGTGATTTCTTTGGGCAGGCTGGCGCCGAAGTTATGCCCGGGGTGTTGCTCGGCCAGCAGGCCGGCGGCGCGGGCTTCCTGTAGCTTCATGTTCTCGCGGATGGCAACGTACTCCATCTCGGCGGTGATGATGCCTTTGCGGGCATAGTGCATTTGCGTCACGTTGGCACCGGCCTTGGCCCGGCGTGGGTTGTTCATATGGGCGAAACGCAGCGCCGCCAAGGCCGGGTCGGCCAGGCGCTGCAGGCCAAAATGGGACGACAACCCGGCCAGGCGCTCGGTGTCGCCGCGGCTTTCGAGCCAGCCCGAACGCACATCGGCCAAGCCCTTGCGCACGTCGATGGTCACGCTTGGGTCGGTGTAGGGGCCGGAGGTGTCGTACACCAGCACCGGCGCGTTGATTTCACCGCCAAAGTCGGTGGGGGTAACATCCAGGCTGATGGCCCGCATAGGTACGCGGATATCGGGGCGAGAGCCCTGTACGTAGATTTTTTCCGAACGCGGAAACGGCTGCACCGATTGCCGATCGACCTCGGCCGACTCGCTCAGGGCGGCAACGTATTGTTTTTGACTCATTTCAGGCTCTCCAAACAGCACCAGCAGGTGGGCCGGGGTGAACCTGAACGGAGTGTGGCGCTAGGCAGCAGCGTGCCGGGCCGGATGGAGCGCGTGCACGCATCCGGGGCCCAACACAAGAGGGCTCGCCGGAAAACGAGCAATCTTGTTCCCTACGCAGGCATCAACCTGATCAGGTTCAACGGGATCCGGAATCATCCGATCTCAGCCTCTTACCCAAGGCACCCCGACAAGAACAACCGGCAGTGTAGTCAACCCTGGGCGATAACGCCATCGGCCGGGATAGATCCGCCGCGCCCGTGGTCGGACACAACGGCGCCACGTATATTCGGGCCAGCATTGGCATTGGGGATCAAAGGAATGTTCAAGTTTCGCGGCGTGTTATTGGCTATGGGCCTGCTGGGCAACGGCTTACCGTCGGCGTACGCTGCCCCTGCCCCGCCAATGGCTAGCCAAACCGACCTGATGAGCGTGTATCGCCAAGCCGCCGACAATAATGCCGACCTTGCCGCCTCCCGGGCCGATTATGCCGCGCAGGTCGAAGCCGTGCCGCAGGCCCGCGCCGGGCTGCTGCCGAACCTATCGGCCGGGGCCGACGTGAACGACACCCGGCAAAAGGTACCGATCAACAGCGACGACTACATCGCCAACCGCAGCGGCACCAGTTGGCGCGCTACCCTGAGCCAGCCTTTGTTCCGTGCCGACCGCTGGTTTCAGTTGAAGGCTGCCGAAGCCAGCAATGAGCAGGCCGCGCTGCAGCTCTCGGCCACGGAGCAGAACCTGATACTGCAAAGCGCCGAGGGCTACTTCTCGGTATTGCGCGCGCAAGATGACCTGGCCACCGCGCGGGCCGAGGAAGAAGCCTTCAAACGCCAATTCGATCAGGCCAGCGAGCGCTTCAACGTCGGGCTGACCGACAAGACCGACATGCTGCAGTCACAGGCCAGCTATGACACTGCCCGGGCCAACCGGTTGATCGCCGAGCGCCAGGTGCAGGATGCCTTCCAGGCCCTGACCACCCTGACCAACCGCGACTACACGGCCCTGCAAGGCATCGTCCATACGCTGCCGGTGCTGCCACCGGTGCCCAACGATGCCCGCGCCTGGGTCGACACCGCCTCCCAGCAAAACCTCAACCTGTTGGCGACCCGCGCGGCCATCGACGCGGCCGAGCAGACCCTGCGCCAGCGCAAGGCCGGGCATGCGCCCACCCTCGACGCCGTGGCCGAATACCAGCGCGGCGACAACGATAACCTCGGCATGAGCAACCCGGCCCCGCGCGATGGCGAAGTGTACGGTAGCGACGTGACCCAGCAGACCATTGGCCTGCGCTTGAACATCCCGCTGTACAGCGGCGGCATGACCAGCTCGCAGGTGCGCGAAGCCAGCCAACGCTTGAACCAGGCCGAATACCAGCGCGAAGGCATGCGCCGCCAGGTAGTGGAGAACACCCGCAACCTGCACCGTGCGGTGAACACCGACGTGGAACAGGTTAAGGCCAGGCGCCAGTCGATCGTGTCGAACCAGAGCGCCGTGGAGGCCACCGAAATCGGCTACCAGGTAGGCACCCGCAATATCGTCGACGTGCTCGATGCCCAGCGCCAGTTATTCGCTTCGGTGCGCGACTACAACAACAGCCGCTATGACTACATCCTCGACAACCTGCGCCTGAAGCAGGCCGCCGGCACCCTCAGCCCGGGCGACCTGCAACAACTCGGGCAGTTTTTAAAGCCCGACTACAACCCGGATAAAGACTTTTTACCGCCCGACTTGGCGCAAGCGGCGCGGGCGTTGTTGCAACCCGTCACGCCAAGCAAGGCCGGCCCAGTGCCGGGGGCCGCGCCAACGCGCAAGTAGGCGGGTATGTCGCAGGCGCCGGGTTGAACGCTTGTGGCAACGCAGCGGGGGGCAGCCCCGTACCCTGCGTTACAGCAACTGGGCAAGCGCCCCCAACAGCCGCCGTAACGCCCCCTGGTTGGCCCGCATCACCGCAAGCCCCGCCGCGCTCATGCGCTCGGCAACCTGCGGCAGTTCGATAAGCTCACGCACGGCGCTTGCCAACTCGTCGGCGTTATCCACCACCTTCAGCCCATGGGCCTGCTGCAGTTGCGCGGCGATGTCGAGGAAGTTGAACAGGTGCGGGCCGGTGAGCACCGGCCGCGACAGCGCCGCAGGCTCAAGCAGGTTATGCCCGCCCGTGGCGACCAAACTGCCACCGACGAAGGCGATGTCGGCCAGTGCGTAGTAGAACAACAACTCCCCCATGGTATCGCCCACCAGCACCTGGGTAGCGGCCGTAACCGGCTGGTTGGCCGAACGGCGCACCTGTGCCAGGCCTGCTTGGGCCACTTGCCTGGCCACAGCCTCGAAACGCTCAGGGTGGCGCGGCACCAGTATCAGCAGCGCGTCGCTGTGGGTCACCAATAGCTGGCGGTGCGCCGCCAGGACCACGGCGTCTTCGCCCTCGTGGGTGCTGGCGGCTATCCATACCGGCCGCGCCCCAGCGTGCCATTGCTCGCGCAATTCGGCGGCGCGGGCGGGCAAGGCGGGGTCGATGGCCAAGTCGAACTTGATCGAGCCCGTCACCTGCACAGCGCTGGGCCGCGCGCCCAGAGCCAGGAAGCGCTCCGCCTCGGCTTGGGTTTGCGCGGCGATCAAGCTTAAGCTTGCCAGCATCGGCCGGGTCAATTGGGGAAAGCGCGCATACCCCTTGGCCGAGCGCGCCGACAGCCGACCATTGGCCAGCGCTATGGCAATGCCACGGCGCGCGCACTGGTGGATGTAGTTCGGCCACAGTTCGGTTTCCATCACCACGGCCAAGGCCGGTTTGGCCTGGTCGAGGAACCGTCGCGCGGCCCAAGGAAGGTCGTAGGGCAGGTAACAATGCTGCACGCGCGGTTCATCGGCGAACATCGCTTGGATGCGTTGCGAACCGGTCGGGGTCATGCAGGTGATCAGCACCGTGCGCTGCGGGTATTCAGCCAGCAATGCCCGCACCAAGGGCGCCGCGGCGATGCTTTCACCCACCGACACGGCATGCAGCCACACCCCGCCCGGGCGCAGCAGGGGTAACCCAAAACCGAAGCGCTCGCCCACCCGCAGGCGATAGGCCGGCGCCTTGCGCCCCCGCCACCACAGGCGCAGGGCGATAAACGGCAAGCCCAGGTGAAACAGCAAGGTATAGAGGCATCTGTTCATGGCGCCGGAGTGTACCCGAACGGCTGAGTGTGGGGCGAACCCGCTGGGGATTAGCCGATCACTTCCAGGTGCGCCGCGAACCGTTGCGCCAGCCAACTGGCAACCGGGCCCAATGGCTCGTCGCGGCGCCACAGCAGCTCGACCACCAAGGCAGGGGGCAAGCAGTCGCTACGCAGTTCGACCATGCGCCCGGCGTAGGCCGGGTACTGCACCACATGCCGCGGCAGCCAAGCCCAACCCAGCCCACGAATCAACCACTCGGCCATGGCATAGAAGCTGTCGGCACGCCACACCTGGGGGCTGGCCGGCTCACCGCCGGCATAGCCACTGCTGGGCAGGGTAATCAGCAACTGGCGGTGCTGGGCCAATTCGCGGTAGCCCACGTGCTGCAGGGCAGCCAGCGGGTGCCCCACGGGGCAGGCTGTGACCATTTCCACACGGCCTACGGCGCGCCGTTCCAGGGCCTGCGGCATGCGCTCATGGCTGAAGGCCAGGCCCAGGTCGACCTCCCGCGCCAAAAGCTTCGCCACCACGGCGCCCTGCGCCGCACTGGTGAGCCGCACCTCCAGCAATGGGTGGCGCGCGGCCAACTCTTCGAGGCTGTCGAGCACCGGTTGGTAGGGCATGGCTTCGTCGTGGGCCAGGCGCAGGCGCGATTCATGCCCTCGCGTCAGGGCCAGGGCACGGCCATCCAGGCGCTCGCATTGGCGAAGCAGCTCACGGGCCTCCTCGAGCAAGCTACTGCCGGCATCGGTCAGTTGTGGATGGCGGCCACTACTGCGGTCGAACAGGGTCACGCCAAGGTCCGTTTCCAAGGCCGCCACGGCGCCGCTGATGGCCGATTGAGCCTTGCGCCGCGCACGCGCCACGGCCGAGAAGGAGCGCCGTTCGGCCACCTCGACGAAGAGGCTGATGTGTTCCAGGTTCCACGGCCGGTTGCCCATATGGCCTATCTCCCTAACAGATAGGTAATGACTTTACCCCACCTGGCGGCCCGGTAGAATCATGGCCTTATTCGCGAGGGCACTACCATGACCGCTTACCTCTACCTGGCCATCGCCATTGTTGCCGAAGTCATTGCCACCTTGTCGATGAAAGCCATCAAAGGCCTGAGCACGCCCGTACCGCTGCTGCTGGTGGTACTGGGCTATGGCACGGCGTTCTTCATGCTGACCTTGGTGATGCGCGCAATCCCGGTGGGTGTCACCTATGCGATATGGTCGGGCATGGGCATCGTACTGGTGAGCCTCGCCGCGGTGTTCATCTACGGGCAAAGGCTCGACCTGCCGGCGATGCTAGGGCTCGCCATGATCGTGGCGGGGGTGCTGGTGATCCAGGTGTTCTCACGAACGGCCGGACATTGACCATTAGCTTGGTATACTCGCCCCTGGCAAAACTGATCGAGATTGCTCCATGGCATCGGCTGTAACCACAGATGTGCTGATCGTCGGCGCCGGCGTGGCGGGGCTTTGGCTCAACGCGCGCTTGCGCCAGGCCGGCTATTCGACCGTGCTGGTGGAGCACGCCAGCCTGGGTGGCGGGCAAACGCTGAAATCACAGGGGATCATCCACGGCGGCACAAAATACGCCCTGCACGGGGCCCTCACCGGTGCCTCGGAGGCGATCGCCGATATGCCTCGGCGCTGGCGCCAAGCCCTGGCAGGCACCGGCGAGTTGGACCTAACCGGCGTTCGTGTGCTGTCCGAGGCCCATTACTTGTGGTCGCCAGGCACCTTGGCCGGCAACCTCAGCAGCTTTTTCGCTAGCAAGGCCGTGCGTGGCCGTGTCGATGCGGTCAAGGGTGAACAGTTACCGCCGGCGCTACAGCACTCGCGTTTCAAGGGCAAGGTTTACCGGCTGGCCGAACTGGTGGTCGATGTACCCAGCCTGGTGGCCCGCTTGGCCGAGCTGGCGGGCCCCAGCCTGTTGGCCGGGCAACAACTGGCGCCGCTGTACGAGGGCCAGCGGTTGGCCGGCCTGGTGGTCGATGGCCGGCCTATCCGGGCCCAGCGCGTGGTGCTCAGCGCCGGTGCCGGCAGCGCCGCACTGCTGGCGGCCCTCGGCGTGGTAGAGCCTGCCATGCAGCGGCGGCCGCTGCATATGGTCATGGCCAAGGGCGCCGCGCTCAAGCCGCTGTACGCACACTGCCTGGGCGGTGGGCCCAAGCCACGCCTTACCGTGACCACCCACCCGGCGGCCGATGGCCAGTGGGTGTGGTACCTCGGCGGCGATATCGCCGAAGCCGACGGCGTAGCCCGTGAACCGGCCGCGCAGATCGCGGCCGCACAGCGTGAGGTGGGCCAACTGCTGCCCTGGCTCGACATTCACGCGCTGCACTGGGCCACCTTGCGGGTCGATCGCGCCGAACCCGCGCAGTCGGGCCTGGTGCGCCCAGACAACGCTTTTCTGGCCGAGCAAGGCACCTTACTGGTTGGTTGGCCGACCAAGCTGGCCCTCGCACCGGACTTCGCCGACCGGGTATTCGCCAGCCTTGAACGCGGTGCCATCACCCCGCAACAACACCCGCCGCTGCCCGAATGGCGTCGCCCAGCGCTAGGGCAAACGCCGTGGGAGCAATTACTGCCATGAGCCTGCCAACCCTGCACGATCACTACCGCCGCCTCGGCGCCCAAGGCCCGCGGGTATCGCCGCTGGGCCTGGGCACGGTCAAGCTGGGCCGTAATCAGGGGGTGAAATACCCCAGCGGCTTCACGCTACCCACCGACGACGAAGCACGGATGCTATTGCGCCAGGCCCGTGAGCTGGGCATCAACCTGCTCGACACCGCACCGGCCTATGGCACCAGCGAAGCGCGGCTGGGCCCGCTGCTGCGTGGCCAGCGGGATGCCTGGGTGCTGGTGAGCAAGGTGGGCGAAGAGTTCGCCGGTGGGCAGTCGAGTTTCAACTTCAGTGCTGCCCACACCCGTTTCTCCGTGGAGCGGAGCCTGCAAAACCTTGAAACAGACCGGCTAGACTTGGTGTTGGTACATTCCGATGGCCATGATTTGCGTATCCTCGAACAAGAAGGTGTGTACGAGGCACTGGCCGAACTCAAGCGCGAGGGCAAGCTCCTCGCCTTCGGGTTTTCCGGCAAAACCGTAGCCGGCGGCATCAAGGCGTTGGAACGCGGCGATTGCGCCATGGTCACTTACAATCTGAACGAACAAGCCGAACGGCCGGTGATCCAACATGCACTGGCACAGGGCAAGGGGATTCTGGTGAAAAAGGCGCTGGCCAGCGGCCATGCCTGCCTGGCCGGGCAAGACCCGGTAAAAGCCAGTTTTCAATTGCTGTTTGGCGAGCCGGGGGTCACCAGTGCTATCGTCGGGACCATCAACCCCGTGCACCTTGCCCATAATGTAGCCACGGCCGCCGCCGTGCTGGCCGGTTAGCGCAGGCTGGCACGGCGCGCTTAGCCGCCGCGCCGGTACCCCGCACGCCCACCGAGCGCAGCCACTTTTCGTATAAGCCCGAAGGTGCGCGGCTCTACAAGGAACCCTTATGCCGCGTACCCTCAGCCGCAAGAACCCTGGCAACTTCAAAACACTGCCCCTGTTCGTCGAAGCCACCCCCGAAGCCCTCACCTATCAAAGCATCGGCATGCCGATCAATTTCAGCCAGACCCTGGAGCGGCGCCAACAGATCGACGTCGATGACCCGGAACATTTTTCGGTAGAACTGGCCAACCTCGGCGTTTCAGTACGCCTGACGCTGGCCTGGCAAGGCAACGACTACTGGGTGCTGGTTCGCCAACGCCGCGAAGACCGCGGCGACGTGGTGCTAAAACTGATTTCGGGCTACGTGCCGGCCCATGAGTTGAACCTGCCGCTGCACACCGCCGTGCAAGAGGTGGCCGAGGAGTGCTTGTTGCAAACGCCGGAGGGGTGGCTCAATGGCCGCTTCAAAGACACCTGGCTGCCGACCCCCTACGCCCAGACCCTGCGCTACCGCGAAAGCCCCGCCTTCGACCTCAGCCCCCGCGCGGGGGCGGCACGCACCGTGCGTTGCGGCGGCCTGACGCTGATCGAAAAGCCCCGCGCCTACGTGCACCTGCCCACCGCGTCGCTGCAGGTGGTTTACGACCTTCGCCTGGAAGTGCCCCGTGAGGCTCGTGTGCTGAGCCTCTACCATGTCGATGAGCGCCTCGAAAAAGACCAACTGGTGACACGCCTGAACCCCAACCGCCCCGATCTTTACCTGGTCCCGCTCAAGGACGGCAAGCCCGTGCCTGAGCTCTACACCTTGAAAAAGGGGGAACTGCACCCGGCGCCCACGCGCGGCCTGTATTTGGCCGAAAGCTTCGCGGCACAAGACGGCTGGGTCGTGCGCGAAGAACGTATCAAATGGCGCGATTGGCTACACCGCCAAGGGCTGGCAGTGCAGAGCCCGCAAAAAAGTGGGTTGAAGAAAATCACCCACCGTGCGCGAGCGTTGATACGCTTGGCGCGGCATAAAATGTGATGCCGGCAAAGATAACATCGTGAATTCGTTAACCAAAGGCTTGGCCATATCAGGCTGTTTTGCCATACCCGCGCTTTTATTCGCCTATGCCGCGTTGGGTGCTGAACGGCCCGGGTACCCGGAAGACCCCGAGGCCATACCCGCAGCGTTCACTGCCACGTTGCTGCTAGCTACCTGCGGGCTGGGCGCATGGCTATGCCTGGTGCTCCGCGCAGCGGTTCACCCACGGGCGCCGAAGCCGGGCTGGGCGAAAATGCTCCGCAAGGTGCTGTATGCACCTGGGTTGCTCCAGCCACTTTTGGGGGCGGTGCTGGCGTACGACTTGGTATTGGATACAACGACCGGCCACTTGGCCCTGGTTGCATTCGCGCTGGCCTTCTGCGTGCTCGCTCGCCTTTGGATCAGTGCCTCCACGGCGGGCCCTTAGTTTTCCGGGGGCAATTGCTTATCCACCCAGGTGCGCGCCCGGGCAAAAAAATGGAAGTAGCGGTTCTCTCGCTTGCCCATCCCGCGTTTGGGCGAGAACGACTCCTGGGCAAACCCCCCATGAATCCGCACCCTCGACGCCGTCGTCGGCATGGTGCACACCTTGGCACCGGCTTGTTGCAGCACGAACTTGAGTAACCGCTCCGAGTGCAACTTGCGCCCGGTGGCTTCACAAAAGCGAAAAATATGTTCAATGCGGTTGCCATAGGCTTCGTAAACGTCCTGCCCGCAAATGGCGAAACGATCGTTAAGCCCACCCCACCATTGCCAATCGGGAATATACACATTCGCGCGGCGGCCCCGCGGGCGGCCGAATACGTAGCCCGGCAGTGGCGTGTGGTAAAAATTGTCTGGCCTTACGAACACCACGAAATCCGGGGCGAAGCGCGCCACCCGCTGCGTCACGCAGCGTAACGAGTGAAGTTGGTAGATCAGGTTTCGAATAGACGCATGCTGGTCGCCCCAGGTATCCCCTTGGGCCTTGATCCGCTCGAAATCCCACCGTTCCAACACGCCATCAGTGGTTTCAAGCACGCCCTCCATGCTTTGGAACACCGCATAGTTATCGGGGCTAAGCTGCCCGGCCTCGCCCGAGCGGGGGTTTTGAATTTCGTCGATTTTATAAAGGTGATAAAACTGCGCTACCTGGCTGTTGGCCGGCAACTGGGCCAGCACGTTGCGCTCGATCGACGGGAAGCAAATATCCGAGTTACGGGGGATTCCAAAAAAAGCTACGGCGACCTTCAGCACGAGTCAGATCCTGAGCAGTTGATTAACGGCCGCTACCGGCCCATACCGGGCTGGCCTATCGGCGCCGCCATAGCTGCCACCAGCGCTTTTGGCGCTGGAGCCCGACCCTGATGATGTTGGCACTGCGCAGCCACGCCCGTTCGTAATCCCACGCATGGCCGCCCCATAGTTTTCCCGCCTCGTCGGAAAACCCCAAGGCCATCAATGCATAATCGTACCCGGGCAGGCTACGCAGTGCATCGAACAGCACCAGGGCGTTGAACCCGGTGGAGGGGCCCACATAGCGCTTGCCGCCTGGCCGCTCTACCGGGTAGTTCCATAACGGTGGCAGCGGAATACGCTCGCGGAACACGCTAACACCCGGTAACGGGCAAAGGGCTTCGGTACAGCCTACCAGGATGCTGAAGCAACGATCGCTACGGGGGTGAAACCAGGGTTGGATAGCGCCAGGCAGCGGTAAGCCAAAGAAGTAATGATCCGGCGCGTTGAAGCCATGCACCACAACATTGACACTGTGCGGCGTCAGCAATTCGGCCTTCAGGCATTTGTTGAAACTCACCACCACATCATCGCTGCCGATACCCAGCGCTTGCAGGTCCGCAGCGGTGATGGCCGGGTTATTGGCGACCAACACCACGCGGGGCGCCTTGAGCAAGCACGCCTTCAGCGCTGGGGAAAAACAGTTGAAAACATCCTGGTCGCCGCCCGGCAGCGCGCCAGCTGGCATGCCAGCGTGGTCCGTGGTCATGGTGACTCCGGCACGCTCATGCCGTAGCGCAGCTTTACCCACAGCCTGGTGGCCAGCGACGGCCGCCGCCAGGCCCGCAATGGGCGCTGTATGTGCTCGGCCAGGTCACGCCCGACACGGGCAAAGCAATAATGCGCTTGGGCAAACGCCTGGCCATTGGCGGCAATGGCCGCGGCCTTTTCAGGCTGACTTTGCAACCATTGCAGTTTTTCCAGTGCCTCTTGCTCGCTGCGGTAAAACACAACGTTGTGCAAATCTTCGAAGCCCAAAAGCGCGTCTTCTTCACCTTGGCTCCATGCCAGCAACACACAACCGCACGCCATGGCCTCGAAGTTCTTGATCATGAACTCGCCCATGCCGATATCGGCGCTGACGAATACCTTGATGCGGTTCAAGGTCTGAAGATACTCCGCGCCTGATTCGGTGCGCGTGACCAACATACCGGTGTGCCGCGCCAACGACTCCAGCAATGCTTTACGTTGGGCGTATTCCTTGCTTTTCAGGCTGCCCAGAAAACCGATGGGAATATCCCGGGTTAATTGAAGGTTGCGCAGCAGGTGCTCGTCGTACCCTTTGGAAACGAATACGGCATCGATACCTTCAGCCTGCATCCGGCGCGCCACCAGCGCACCGGAAACCAATGCCCGGCAGTTGGGAAGGCGCTTATATACCCGGGAATACACCTGGCGGTATTTGCTGCCGGCCATGTAGTTCTGATAAGCATCATGCTCCAAGAACACCAGCCCGGGTATGCAGCTAAGCGCCGCCATTTGTGGGGCAAGCCGCTTGATCCGGGAAAAAATCACCACACGGTCGAATTGTTCGTAATGAGCGGCCGCCAGAAAAGCCCCCAGGCGCATCTGCTGCGCCTTGCTCAGGCGGTGGATAACGCACGCGTCGCAATGCTGCTGCACGATTTCGTACAAGCGGTCCAGAATGACGCGTTGCTCATCCATCACCAGTAGCATGACTTTCATGGGTTTACGTGCCACCTACTGCCCGTGCCGATCAAGGTTCGGTCACCCTGCATCAATGGTTGCGAATCTTCTCGACGATCGACGTCGTCGAGCTGTTTTCCACCAGCCCCAGCACCTTCACCGTGCCGCCATAGCCGGTGACGATGTCGGCACCCACCACCTGTTCCATCGAATAATCGCCGCCTTTTACCAGCACGTCGGGGCGCACATGGGCCAGCAGGTTCTCTGGGGTATCTTCCGAAAAGCTGATCACCCAATCCACCGCCCCCAGGCCCGCCAGTACGGCCATGCGCCGGTCAACGCTGTTGATTGGCCGGCCCGGGCCTTTCAGGCGGCTGACCGAGGCGTCGTCGTTCACCGCGACGATCAGCCGGTCACCTTGCGCGCGGGCCTGCTCCAGGTAGGTGACATGCCCGGCATGCAAGATATCGAAGCAGCCGTTGGTGAACACGATGCTTTCGTTGTGCGCACGGGCATCGTCGATGGCCAGCAGCAATTGCCCAAGGCTGAGTACACCGCGCTCGGAGCCCTCTTCGCGCTGGATCGCACGGCGCAGCTCCGGTGCGCTGATGGCCGCAGTGCCAAGCTTGCCCACCACGATACCGGCTGCCAGGTTGGCCAGGGCTACCGCGTGCGGCAACTCCTCACCGGCCGCCAAGGCCGCCGCCAAGGTGGAAATCACCGTGTCACCGGCACCGGTGACGTCGAATACTTCACGGGCGCGGGCCGGTAAGTGCAGGGCGGGCTGGTCGGGGCGCAGTAGGGTCATGCCGTGCTCACCGCGGGTCACCAACAACGCGCCCATGTCCAGTTCGCTCATCAACCGCGCGCCCTTTTCCACCAGCTCCGCTTCGTCGGCGCAGCTGCCGACGATGGCTTCGAACTCGGTGAGGTTAGGGGTAATCAAGCTGGCACCGCGGTAGATGGTAAAGTCCTTACCCTTGGGGTCGGCCAGCACGGGAATGTTCTTCGCCCGGGCGGCAGCGATCAGTTTCTGGTGGTTCTTCAAGGCGCCCTTGCCGTAATCCGACAGGACCATGACCTTGACACCTTCCAGCAGGCCGTCCACTTGGCTGGCCAAGGCCAAGGGGTCGGTGGCGAACGCCTCTTCGAAGTCGATGCGCAGCAATTGCTGGTGGCGGCTCATCACCCGTAGTTTGACCACGGTCGGCTGGTGAGCAATGCGCTGGAATACGGCCTTTACGCCCGCGGCCTTGAGGCTGTCAGCCAGGCTGTCGGCGGCCTCGTCCGCGCCCGTAACACCGACCAGGGAAGCAGGGGCGCCCAGCGCGGCGATGTTCAATGCCACGTTGGCCGCGCCACCGGGCCGGTCCTCGATCTGCTCCACCTTGACCACGGGCACCGGTGCCTCTGGGGAGATACGCGAAGTACCGCCATGCCAGTATCGGTCGAGCATGACATCGCCGACCACCAGAACCGGAGCCGAGTCGAATCGCGGCATGGATAACTTCATGGGCAACCCACATACAAAATGAACAGAGCGCGCGATATTAACACAGCGTTTGCCGCAAGCTGCGCCCAGCGCGCGGCAACCACGGCGCTGGGCTTACCGGGGTAGATCGCGCACCCAAAAAAGCTCGTGCCGACGCACCGCCTTGCGGAAAAACTCATCTTCGCCGGTCGCCGGCCAGCGGCGCCCCGCCAGCGCCCACTGCACCCAACGGCGAAGGCGCCGCTTGAACGGCAGCGGGCCCTGCAGGTCATGTTGCATACGCAGCGCCATAGCCTTGTCCAACTGCACCTGCGCCGCCAGCAGCGGGCTCCACAAGTGACCGGCGGCAGGCTCGTCGATGGCCGGCGGCAAAGTGATCCCGGCACCCGCGGGGCCCATCGGCCAACGGTCGTTGTCATGCAAATGGTTGGCATACAACAGCGCGACGCTCGGTTTCCATGCGCTCAAGGCCATGGCCTGGGTCAGGGCCTGGGTGGTACAGACATGGTCGGCGTGGGGGTCGAATCGGGGGTGCGGGGTAACCACCACCTCCGGCTGAAAGTGTTCCAGCAGCCCTTGCAGGTCGGCGACCAGGTTATTCCACGTGGGCTGCCCGTCGGCGTCGGCCGCCAGCCGTACCGGGTTATGCTGGCGGGCGCCGCGTACGTCGAACTCGCCCGACTCCATTGAACCGAACGGCGTGGCAGGTGCTTGCGCCATCGCCGGCAAGCGCAAGCAAAAGTAACCCAGTTGCACGCAGCGCTCGGCCGGCACACCGCCCCACAACGGCACTGCCAGGCTGTCCCAGGTGCGCAAGCGCCCTTTGAGGCGGGCCGCCTGCTGCGCATTCAAACCCAAGCCCCGATAGGCCTGCGCCTCGATCTCGCCTTGGGTCACGGTGACGATGCAGGCGTGCGCGCAGCGGCTATAGAGCCCAAAGGCTGCCAGTTCGGCGTCGTCGGCATGGGGGGCCAAGACCATCACCCGTCGCGTCGCATAGTCGGGGTTGCTAAACACGTACAGCAACCCCTGCGCCGGTAACCGGCAAAAGCGCCCGCGCAGGCTCAACGCCCCGGCTTGCAGTGCTTCGCGCTGGCCAGACAGGTTGAGATAACGCCGGCCCGTCACCCCCCGTTCAAACGTTTGTGGGTCATCGCCTATCCGTACATAAGGGTCCAGCCAGCGCCCTAACCATGTGGCCTTGAGGGTAACCTCCAGCACCAGGGTTTCACCTGGCGCCAGGGGCTCACTGAGGGTGAGCTTCGGGCCTAACGTGACGGTTTGCTTGGCCGCTGTGTGCGAAAAGTCATAGGTATAGTCGTCGCCGGGCCGGTAAAATAGGTGGTCGGCAAACCACGCCTCATGCGCGAGCCAGCCCAGCGCCGCGAGCAAGGGCGCTGCCCACCAGGCTACCAGCACACCTACCGCCACCAGCACCAGCACAGCGGCAACCAGGTACAAGCGCTTGCTGCGCCGGTGGGCTTTAAGCAGTAACTGTTTACGTTCGGCCATGGTTGGCTACACCTGATATACCGGTACGCTGTGGCACCAGCGGCCTTTATATTCACGGTCGGCCCGGCCAAACGAATAGCGCAGCGGTTTGCCCAGGGCGCGCGCCGCCTCCCATTCGCTTTGGGTATTGACGAAGCTCAGCACACTGCCGGGGCTGAACTGGCGGCTTTGCGGGTCGACACCGCCGTTGACATATTCCAACGAAACCCAGCGTGGGGCTTGAACCTTGTACAGAATTTGAATCGCGACCGGCTCCGAATCGATCTCGGCCATAAAGCCAGTCATGAACTCACGCAATAGCGCGAAAACCTCGGCCAATCGCTCCTTTCCAGGGGCGGCACACTGCCAACGCCTGAAGAATAACTCGGCGTACATGTCAGCCAGTTGCTCGGCAGAAAAATCATGCACCGGGCGCAACACGCCACCGGCCTCTTCGAGCATACGCTGCTCGCGCCGTTGGTTATAACGGAACTTCTTGGTGTAGTCCTCAGGCGCGCGGGCCAGCGCCAAGCCATCGCGTTGCTGGGTAAGGGTTGTGAAACACGTGGCATTGAGCTGCGAGACATAACGCGCCCGCTGGCGCATTGGCACCTGCGTGCCTTCGGCCACCGGCAGGATGACTTCGGCATTACCCAAGTCGAAAAGCCCACGCCGCCCTTGGCGCTTCAATACCTGTTTAGACAGCGCGAGGTGGCGGCCCCAACACGGCAGGGCGGCGACCACCCTACCCTCGGCCTCCCACCCCAAATACCGCACTGGGATCTCGGCCAGCGCGGCCAGGCGCTCCACCACGTGGGGGTGGGTCGCCACACTGCCACCGTATTGGCTCCAGGCGTGCGTATAGGCCGCGGCGTCGATAACCACCCACCCCCTTTCGCGCCATGCCCGTAACGCATTCAACATAGGTCGGCGGCCCGGCCCGGTACGGCCTCAGGGGCCTCTTCGAATTGTTTGGCGTGCAACCGTGCGTAATACCCATTCATCGCCAAGAGCTCTGCATGGGTACCGCGCTCGACAATCCGGCCCTCATCCATCACCAGGATCTGGTCGGCTTTTTCGATGGTGCTCAAGCGGTGTGCAATCACCAAGGTGGTCCGGTTCTTCATCACTTCATCCAGAGCGCTCTGGATATGCCGCTCCGACTCGGTGTCCAGGGCCGACGTCGCCTCGTCGAGAATCAACAAGGGCGCATCCTTGAGCAACGCCCGAGCAATGGCCAGCCGCTGGCGTTGGCCGCCGGACAACAGCACGCCATTTTCGCCTACCAGGGTCTGGTAGCCCTGGGGCATTTTTTCGATGAATTCGTCGGCATAGGCAGCGGCGGCGGCACGCTGTATATCGGCAAGCGGTGCGCCCGCCAGGTCGCCATAGGCGATGTTGTTCGCCACGGTATCGTTGAACAGCGTAACCGCCTGGGTGACCAATGCGATATGGCGGCGCAGGTTGCGCAGGCGATAATCCTGGATCTCTATGCCATCGAGCAGTATCTGGCCCTCGCTGTGCTGGTAAAAGCGCGGCACCAGGTTAGCCAGGGTCGACTTGCCGCTGCCCGAGCGCCCCACGAGCGCAACCAATTGCCCGACCTCTGCCACAAAGCTGATATCGCTCAGCACGGGTTTTTCCGTGCCAGGGTATGTGAAGCTCAAACCGCGCACTTCGAGCCGGCCAGACACCCGCTCCCGCTCGGCTGTTCCGGCGTCGGGCTCCGGCGGCTCGTCCAACTGCTCAAAGATGCTTTCAGCCCCGGCCACGCCTTTTTGGATAGTCGAACTGACCTCGGACAACTGCCGGATAGGCTTGGGTAAAAGCCCCGCCATGGTGATATAGGCAACCAGGTCGCCCGGCGACGAATCACCACGTAAATACAGCACCAGAAACATCACCACCGCCATGGCCGAATAGGTGACCAACTGCAGCATTGGCGTATAGACCGCACCCGTTTTGGTCAACTTCAGTTGTTTGTCCGA
This sequence comes from Pseudomonas typographi, assembly GCF_014694385.1. GTDB lineage: Bacteria > Pseudomonadota > Gammaproteobacteria > Pseudomonadales > Pseudomonadaceae > Aquipseudomonas > Aquipseudomonas typographi. The sequence goes on from NZ_JAAOCA010000001.1 coordinate 220,947, forward strand.
ATTGCTCTGGCTGGCGTTTCGAAAGCGTGTTTGCTCGTACTGTTCGCCGCCAAAACTGCGGACCACGCGAAACCCTTGAATCGTTTCCGAGGCCACGTGGGTCACATCGCCCATGGCCACCTGGATTTTCTTGCTCTGCTTGCGAAACTTGCGGCTGGTGCTGGTGACCATCAGGCCAATCACCGGCAAGATAGCCAGCATCACCAAGGTTAACTTCCAGTTCATCCACAGCAGCGAGACGAACAGAAAAACCACGGTCATGCCCTCGCGAATCACCACTTTGATCGCATCGGTCGCGGCACCGGTGACCATGGTGACATTAAAGGTGATTCTAGAAATCAGATGGCCCGAGTTGTGGTTATCAAAGTACCGCGTGGGCAACTTCAGTATCTTATTGAATAGCAGCACGCGCAGGTCATGCACCAAGCCCAGCGACACACGCGCCAGAAAGAAATTACCCAGGTAAGAACCCACCCCCTGCCAGGCGGCAATCAGGATGATCATCAGGGGAACGGCCTGCAATAGCTGCAAGTTCGGCAAGTAGGGGGTATCGGCGAACAGCTTGGCGCCTGGGTTGGCCAGGCCGTCGACGAAGTACTTCAAAATATACGCCAGCATCGGCTGGGTGGAGGCGAAAATAAGAAAGCCGACGATGCTCAGCAGGAACAGGCCAATGTAAGGGCGAACGTAGGTTAGCAGGCGCAGGTAAATCTTGAGCGTGGATGGAGCACGGGGTGTGGGGCTGCTCATGGGTTTCCGTTACATGACGTCTTGAAACGGCGATGGTAACACACCCCGCAGGGCGCCCAAATGGGGGGGCCGGCAGCCCCGCGCCGGCCAATTCGGGTAAGATGGGCGGCTAATTACGGGAACGATCAATGCAACCACTCAACCATAGCGCTTACCTTGCCCTGCGCGAAGGGGCAACCGTCATCGAGGCCGACGGTACGGGTGAAAAGGTGCTGCAATTGCCCGATGGCCGTTTTCTGAAACTGTTCCGACGCAAGCGCCTGGTGACTTCGGCGGCACTGTTTCCTTATGCCCAGCGCTTTGCTGACAATGCAAGGCGCCTCGGTGATATGGGGATCGCTACCCCACAGGTGGTGGCGGTTTATCGGGTCAAGAGCATCGAGCGAGACGCGGTTTATTATGAGCCGCTGCCCGGCAAAACCGTTCGCCAACTGATGCACAGCCCTGGCCAGGCCGAACCGTTGCGCCGGCAATTCGGGGCGTTCGTTGCGCAGTTACATACCCACGGGGTGTACTTTCGCTCGCTTCACCTGGGCAATGTCATCCTCACACCGCAAGGCGGCATGGGCTTGATCGACATCGCCGACCTGAATTGCCAATGGCGCACGCTCAGCGCCAGCAAGCGCCTGCGCAACTTCCAGCATATGCTGCGTTATGCCCATGACCGCGAATGGTTGCGAGGCACCAATGCCGGGCATACCTTCCTCGAAGCCTACCAGCAGGCACTGCCCAGCAGCCGCCCGTATACCCGTTTACTCAGCACGCTCGGTGCGCTGTTTGCGCCCAGCGCTTAGTGCCCGATCACCACCACGGCGTCGCCCTTGCGGTTGGCAAAGTGGGCAAGCACCTTTTGCTGATGCTCGACCAACCAGGCGCGCAGCCATGGCTCGTTGCCGCTAGCCTCGATAACGAAGTACTGGTACCCCTGGGCCTGGTCGGTATTCATGACCGCCTCGGGGGTGGCTTCGTCCACCTTATAGCCTCGGCCGGCATAATAGGCGATGCGCCCGTCCTGGTAATAAATAGACGCCTCGCGGGGTGTGTGGCCCGCTACCCAGTGGCCGGCTTCAACGTAGTGGGTTTTCTGCGCGCTCAATGAAATCACGTTACCTATCATCACCAACACACCTAACCCAATAAGGGCCTTGCCCAAGCGTGGGTAATGGCTGGCAAACATACTCATCGCCACTGCGAGCAGCGGCACGGCCAGCAAAATTAAAAAGCTCAGGTAACGGCCGTTGACAAACTGCATGCGAATAAAAAACAGCATCAGGATACACAGATACAGCAGGCCGGTAATGGCCGCGACCCTGAAGTCCCGCCAGTACACCTTGAACGCGTACCAAGGGCGCGGGCTCAAGAAGGCCAGGGCGAAGGGGCCCATCAAGCCTATGCATTTGATCAACAACGACCCGCTAAGGCCGATGAAGATAATTCGGCCGGCTTCGTTGGCCGAGTACTTGTTGATCAGCGACGCTGCAAACTGCTCAGACAACTGATGGAACGCGCCGAACATGGCCGCCGGCCGTACCAGCTCTACGTAATACTCCCACCGGCGTACCGGTACGTCGCCCAATGCCAGCACCAGCAGGCCGCCCATAAGCGCAGCCGCCGCGGGCGCCCATAGCATCTGCAACAAAAGGCGCCGCTGCCGTGGCTCAATAACATCGGGAAGGCGCCACAGCACCATGGCCAGCACCAGCACCAGCGCCTCAAGGCGAAACAGGCTGGCCAACGCAATGGCGAGGTAGATAGAGCCGGCCAACCACCAGCCGCCGTGTTTCTGCCAGCGCATCGCCAGCCATAAGGCAAGCACGCAAAAGAACCAGAAGCCGGACTCACGGATGATATCGCCACGGAACTGATTGACCGCGGGCATCGCCAACACCACCAGGCAAGCCCAATAAGCGGCCTGCCGAACCCGCTGGCGCACACCATCGACCACCAGGGCGCAAGTGCCCGCCAAAAACAGCGTCGACCAAAGATAAGCACAGGCTTCCAATGGCAAGCGAAGCACCCTATGGGTGCCGGCCAGCAGCAGGGAATACCAAGGCCAATCGAACACGCCCCACGCGGCGCTGGCGTCGTGATCGATAACCTGCTGCGCGATGTCCAGGTAAAAAGCGCCGTCTCGGCCAACCGTTACAACGCCCATGATCGCAACAAACGAGAGGAAGACGCTGCCAAAGAAAGCTAAAGGCACCGGCTGCAGGCGCCTCGCCAGCGGCCGCGCACAGCGGCCCATCCCGTTCGCCATACCGGCTAAGCGCATAAAATCAAACCTTGGGTAAATGGCACCAAACGCTGTGCGAACTGGCCCGCCTCAACGCGGCGGGCGCTGCGGGAGGGGGCCCAGGGGAATCGAACCGGGCACCCGTGCTTCACTTGAACAGGCACCGGATGGCTTTGCGGGTGTAAGACCAACGCTTGGCCGAGTACAGGTCGGCACGCAGCGCCTGAATATAGAACGCTTTGGCCTTCTCATATTCGCCCGCGCTGTAGCAATCGCGAAACAGCGACAGGTAGCGTTGCGCGATGAAGGCCTTGCGCAGGTCATGAAACTCTGCCGGCATGCGCATGGCGTGAAACACTTCGTCAACCATGCCTATGCCGGCGGCGAGGCTTTGCTTGAGGTCGTGGCGCATGCTGCCTGGGTGTTTGTATATCAATGCCAGCGGTTGGTCGAGTACGGTGCACGGAAAGCGCGCCAGCACTTGAGCGAACACCGGGATATCTTCAACGTTGCGCAGGTGCTCCGGATAGTTGCCCGGCACAAATACGTCACGATGCATCGCGCAGGCACCATTGGCCAGCGAAACGGTTTTGTCTATCAGGTAACCGCGCACCCGCTCCCTGGGCGTTGCCGGTAACGGCTTCACGGTATGCAGTATCCGGGTGTGGTTCTCCAGCACCGACCAATGGCTACCGATGATCAGCCGGCTATTGGGGTTGGCTTGAATATGCGAGGCCAGCACACCCAGCGCGCCGGGCGCCATTTCGTCATCGGCGTCTAAAAATACCAAGTACCGGCCACGGGTTTCGGCTATTCCGCGATTGCGCACCGAAGACAAACCACCGTTGGGCTTGTGAAGCATGCGAAAGCGCCCCCCATGCTCAGCCCATAGCTGCTGCAGTACACGGGGAGTAGCATCGGTGGAGCCATCATCGATGACCAGAAGCTCGGTGCCGGCATCCAGTTGCGCCAGCACCGAGTTCACCGCCCGGGGTAATAGATCGGCGTAGTTATAAGCAGGTATAACGACGCTGATCAGCACGCTAGCCGAGCTCATACCCATCCGCACCATCCTTGACCACCAGGATGTCTTCCATTATCAGATACTGAAGGTCCGAACCAAAGAACATATTCAACGCGTCGGTGGGCGAGCAAATCATTGGCTCGCCGCGGCGGTTGAGCGAGGTGTTGAGCGATACACCATTGCCGGTGAGGTCTTCAAGTGCCTTCATCATGTCATAGTAGCGCGGGTTGTACTCACGCTTGAGCACTTGTGCGCGGGAGGTGCCATCTTCATGGACCACTTCCGGCACCCGGGTTTTCCATTCGTCGTTCACCTCGAACGTGAAGGTCATGAACGGTGCCGGGTGGTCGACCCTGATCATCTGCGGCGCCACGGTGTCGAGCATCGATGGGCAGAAAGGCCGCCAGCGTTCGCGGAACTTGATCTGCTCGTTGATGCGATCAGCCACGCCCGGCACGCTCGGGCAACCGATGATCGAGCGGCCGCCCAGCGCACGCGGGCCAAACTCCATGCGCCCTTGGAACCAGGCCACCGGGTTGCCATCGACCATGATCTGGGCGATGCGCCGCGGCACGTCATCGAGCTTGCGCCAGGCCGGTGCGTTAGGGTGGCGGGCGCAGGCGGCGATCACATCTTCGTTGGAGTAGGCAGGGCCCAGGTACACATGTTCCATCTTCTCGACCGGCACGCCGCGGGCGTGGGAGGCATAAGCCGCCGCACCCACCGCGGTACCGGCGTCGCCAGACGCCGGCTGCACGAATAATTCCTTTACGTCGGGGCGGGCGATGATCTTCTGGTTAAGCTTCACGTTCAGCGCGCAGCCACCGGCGAAGGCCAGCTTGCCGGTTTCCCTGAGAATGTCGCCCAGGTAGTGGTCGATCATCTGCAGCGCGAGTTTCTCGAACAGCGCCTGCATGCTGGCCGCGTAATGCACGTAGGGCTCGTCGGCGATGTCACCTTCGCGCTTGGGGCCCAACCATTCGATGAGCTTGGGCGAAAAGTAAAAGCCCTTGCCGTTTTCCTTGTAACGGCGAAGGCCGATGACGTTGGCGTAGTCGGTGTTGATCACCAATTCGCCATTCTCGAAACTGGCCAGGCGCGAGAAGTCATACTGGCTGGCATCGCCGTAGGGCGCCATGCCCATGACTTTGAACTCGCCATCGAGCATTTCGAAACCGAGAAATTCGGTAATCGCGCCGTACAGGCCGCCCAGCGAATCCGGGTCGAAGAACTCCTTGATTTTATGGATCCGGCCGTTCTCACCGTAGCCAAAAAAGGTGGTGGCGTACTCGCCCTTGCCGTCGATGCCCAGGATCGCGGTTTTTTCCGTGAAACCCGAGCAATGGTAGGCACTGGAGGCGTGGGCAAGGTGGTGCTCGACCGGCTCGATCTTCACTTTTTTCGCATCGAAACCCAGTTGTTCCAGGCACCATACGATTTTGCTGCGGTAGCGCTTGTAGCGGCGGTTGCCCATCAACAGCGCGTCAAGCGCGCGATCCGGGGCGTACCAATAACGTTTGGCATAATGCCAACGGGCCTTGCCAAACAGGCTGACAGGCGCGAAAGGGATCGCGACCACATCGACATCGCTGGGCTTGATGCCTGCGTGTTCCAGGCAGAACTTCGCTGACTCATAAGGCATGCGGTTCTTTGCGTGTTTATCCCTTACGAAACGCTCTTCTTCGGCGGCGGCGATGAGCTTGCCGTCGATGTACAGCGCAGCGGAGGGGTCGTGGCTCAGGGCGCCGGACAGGCCAAGGATCGTCAATGCCAAGGTTAAGCCTCTTCGAACACAGATCGGTTTGAATCGAAAACGGGCGAGTATACCAACTCGGGCAGGCCCGCACACGTCAACGCCGTAACCTAACTTTAAACCCGTGCAATCGCAGGTAGTAGTTATCGCATACCTTCAGCCCGGCTGGCTGTGAGACAGAAGCACTTTAGCCACGGAGCCATCCGCCATGCCCTACACCGAAGCCCTTGAGCAACTATATGCGCTGGACAGAGCCCTAGCCGCCGGCCTAAACGCCGCGCCGGATCTATGGGCCACGCTGGCGCAGCGGCTGGCCGATGCGGTGCCCGCTGAGCTGGCCCAAACACCGCCCGATGGCCTGTACCTGGCCGATGAGCCGCTGACCGCCTGGGTGGCCCGGCGCATCGCCGACCCCGGCGCGATACTCCCCGCACAGAGCACACGGCTGACGGCTCAAGGTTTCATAGCGGTCAACGAGGGAGGCCACCATGCCCTGGTGCGCTTTATCGAGGTGTTCTGCCCTGATGCGCGCCAGCTTTGGCTAGACAACCTGACCCGCTACTGGGCCTACCAGCCAGTGGCAGGGCGGCCACGCCAGCAGTGGTTGGCCGAGCGGCTGCGCCAGCAGTGGCAGGCCCAACTGGAGCTGCGCGAAACCGCGCAAACGCTGGCAACGCCGGCATTGGCGCTGGCGCGCCGCGCCATGGATGGCATCGAGCCCTGGAAGGGCCAAATTGAACTCGGGCGCCATCGCCACAGGGTTGCACTGCCCGGCGCATTCGTGCTGGCCGCCACGGACCCGGCCGTTACCGCCGCGCAGCCTTGCTTGTTGTCTACCCTGGCGTGGGGCTGGGAGGCCTTCGACAGTTGGCCGGCGCTGTGGCAGGAACTGGCCGAGCGGCTCGAAGATGACCTGCAGGGCCCGGCACTGGTGAGCAGCCTGGCGCCGGACGATTACCCTATTGGGCGTGCCGCCGAACACCTCGGTTTGGCGCCACGCAGCCGGCCGCTGTTCACCGAGTTGGCGGCCTCGCTCATCCGCCGCCAGTACGCCGCGGCTCAGGCTGCCTGGCCGCAGGCGCTTGAGCCGCTCGGCCGGGGGGACATGGTCGAGGCCAACCAACGCTTGGCCGATGCCTTGCCGTTGGCGCCGCTGTTGTCTAGCCAGGCCATTCGGCAAACCCATTTCGTGACCTTGGTGGAAAAAAAGGCCCCGGCCTGGCTAACTCGGTTGAACCAGGACGAGCGGGTCATACTGCTGCGTAGCATGCTTGAGCTGCGGGTCGCGACAATGAACGCCTTGGGGCCCCGAATGCTTACACTGGACCAGTTCAACGACCCGGTTCACTTGGAGCAATTCACCCGTGAACAGCTGCGCACGGCATTGCGCAGCCACGGCATCACCCACGCGCCGGATGCCATTTGGATCACCACGGTGGCTGCCCGCGCAGTGGGGCCGATCATCAACCCTGGCCAGCCGACCGGCTCTTCGTATATCCCCGGCGCGGTGCTGGAAAGCGCTGGCGGTACGGTGGAACTGGTGCCTACCCGGCAGAGCCTGATGCAGCTTGCCCTGACCAACATAAGCCCCGCGAATTGGGACTACCTGCTGACCGCCACCGTGCAGGATGAACAAGGCCAGGCCATCCCCGGGTTGCGCGGGTCCACGGCGCGCAAGATCGTTCGCCAGATCAATGTAGCCCAGCGTTATGGCGCGTACCTAACCAGCCAACTGCGTACCGGCCCCCTAGGGCAGTGGCGGCGCACGACCTATGCCCGCCTGTTGAAGGCCAAAATGCGCTATGAAGGGTTGCGCGCAGGCTTTCGCCGCCACCTGCCATCGCGGGCACTGCACCCTTGGATTACCGCGCTGCTCCATTACCCCTGGCGCCCTCATGGCACCACCGAGGCCAGCCGGCCGCTGCACAGTTGGCAATTGGTGCTACGCGGCACCCCCGTGCACGGCGTGTACCTGATAGGCCCGGAACCGGACAACACCCCCACGCCGGTCTTGCTGTATGCGCCTGACAACCCCACCCGGCGGCATTGGATGCTGTTTGCCGACCGCCAGACCTTCACCCGCCAATGGCTGGGCGATGAGCGTGTGAAAGAGTACCTGATACGGCGCACCGCACTGGCCGAGCACCCAGCGCTGCGCCGCCTATTCAACGGCCGCGGCGTCCATAGCCACATCGAAGCCGTCCTCACCCGCGGCAGTTTTTTCGGCCACGCCTACCAGTCGGAAACGCGCCTGATCATCGCCAACGCCGATGCCATGTCGGTGAGCAATGCCGAGGTGAACCAGGAAGTGATCACCGAAGCGACCCTGACCTTGATAGAACTGTTGTCTGCGGTATTACCGGCCAAGGTTACCGGGCCGCTGTCGCTGGCGCGCGCCGCATGGGCCGGGGTGCAGTTCTGGCAGAGCGTGCAGGCCGAAGAAAGCATCGACATGCAGCTTGCGCATGTGGCGGACATGCACGCGCACCTGCTCGAAGGCGCCATTGCGCTCAGCTCAAACCCCCTGATGAGCAAAGTGATGCGCAGGCTGCCACTGAATGTGGGTGTTCCAATCCACAGCCATTACGCGGCCAAGCACAGCAATACTCAACTTAAATACAAACTCAGCTCGGCCAGCCAGGCTGCCAGCGGAAGCCGACAGACACGTCATGGCACCAGCGACTATTACATCGAGGATGTGTTCGGGCGCAGGTACGAGGTATTGAACGACGGCGAACACTGGCGCGTGGTCGATGCACGCAACCCTGGCGCCCCTTTCAAACCGGTGATCCAGCAAGGGCCCGGCGGTGAATGGGAGATCGTGGACTTCTCGCTATGGAAAGGCGCGCTGCCGCATATTCCAGCGCTGCTGGATCGGTTGGCGAGCCCCGCAAGCATAGGCAATTTGCCCAATGGGCAGGTGAGCCCATTGGCGAACGGGCATTACCTGCGGCTGGGCCAACGGTTGATCGAGGTGCGCCCTAGCGTGTTGCCCGGCCGGTATACGACGGTCATTCCCCCGGCCAAACGCAGCGAAGCCACATTGACGGTGCTGTGGCGCTGGTCGGCCTCCACGGCGACCTGGCAAGCCAAAGCACGGCTACACGCAATGAGCACGCGGTGGTTCGACCTACCGCACTAGTGTGGTGTTTCAGAAGTTCGCACCAGAATTGACGCGTGAACTTTGTGGTCGGGCAAGGCGCCGTGACGCGTCATAGCAGGGCTATGGCGAGGAGCGGCAACGCAGCCCGGCAGCAAAAAGCATCGTCAAGATTGTGCAACGAACGTCTGAAACGCCACACTAGCTTACCCCAGCACTTGCTCCAGGCGCTGGCGCAGGGCGCTGCCTTCGGGCCAGTTGCGCAAAAAGCGCTCGACGTCGCGGCGGTGCGCCTTGGCGAACGCTGCCGCACGGGTGTGATACTGCAGCGCATCCAAGTCGATGAGTGCCCATTGCCCACGGTGCCAGAACAGGTTATGCCCCTTCAGGTCGCCATGGCTGATGCGTTCGCCCGCCAACCTGGCAAACAGCGCCTGCATCGCTACCCATTCGGCTTCAGGCACGTCGCCGGTTTGCTCGTAGGGCGCCCACTGTTCGAGGATGTCGGGCCCTTCGAGGTATTCGGTGACCAACCATGCGCGCCCGCGCAGGCCCAACACTCGGGCCTCGCGGACCGCCAGGGGCATCGGCGTGGCAAACCCCAAAAACGCCAGGCGATGCCCGGCCAACCACGAATGCCACGCGCGGCTGGGCCGCCAAAAGCGCTTGAGCCAGTGGGCCAACCCTTTGATGTTGTACCGCTTGATGATCAGCGGCCGGGTACCGGCCTGCACGCGGGCGACCGTGGCGGCGCCTCCGGTTTTGTACAGGTGCCCCTGTTCGATCAACGTATCTGCGCCTTCGAGCACCGGCAGCAAGGCGGCCTGTTCGGTGCGCCGTATTGCCTGCAGCCCGGCCAGGCCACGGCTCACGCTGAACAGCGTACAATCGCGGCCAGCTTTGCCCAGGTAGTCCCGCAGCCGCCAGCGGCGGACGCTGGCAATGTGCTTGTGCAAGGCCTCCAGCGGCAAGGCGTGTTCGCTGTTGGCCAGCAGATAATGAACGAGCAGTTCTTCTGTGAACGGCTCCAGCGCTGGCGGTAACTGGGCGAAGAACACCCCGAGGTTTGCCAGCACGCGCTCGCGCGACAGCGGCTGGCCGGGCTGTTCGGCACGGATGCCGGCGCCGTCGATCACGTACAATTGGCCGCCGCTGCGCAACAGGTTGTCTAGGTGTAGGTCTTGCTGCCAAAGGCCCTTCAGGTGCATGCGCGCCATGGCGCCCAACGCTTCGGCCAGTACATCGATTTGTGCATCGGCCAACAAGGGCAGGCTGGCCACCTCGGCCCAGGCATCGCCCAAACTTTGCACCGGGTCGAGCAGTTCGAACAACAGCCAGCCGCCCTGCCCCTCTTGCAAACCGTCGGCGACCAGCGCTGGGGTGGCCAAGCCCTGCGCCTGCAGCAGCCGCACCCCGTCGCGCTCGCGTTGGAAGTGCCGCGCCGCCTTCGGCCCTACCAACAGCTTGGCCAGCACCGGCTTGCCGCGCCACACCGCCGCGCCCACGTAGCGCTGGCCGGGCAACACCCGCAGCAGGTTCAGCAGTTGCAACGGCGCGCTGCCGGCACCGTCGGCCAGTTCCACGGCCAGGGGCAACTCCGGCTCGCGCCCGGCCCGTTGCAGTTCGCCCAAGCGCATCAACGTGCCTCCTTGTGCTGGCGCCGACGCGTCAACCGGGCGAGCCAGGCGCCTACGTCCGGGCCTGGCGCGGGGCGTTGCAGGTAGGCCGCCAGCAACAGGCGCACATCCGCCTCAGCCCACATTGGCGCGCGGCGCAGCAAGGGCTCCAGGTCACGCACGCGGTCGCGCTGGCCGAACAGCAAGGGCCGTGTTTTTTCCAGGTCGATCAAGCAAGCATCGAAGCGCCCGGCCTGCTCGCGCAGGAAAATATGCTTGGGATAAAAGCAATTGTGCACCTGCCCCGCACCGTGCAGGGTGCGCGCCAGCTCGCCTACGGCCTGGAGGATGGCGGCGCGCCCCTCGGCCGCCAAATGCTGCCAACGTTCGTTGTACCATTCCAGGTCAGCCCTGCCATCCAAGGCACGGGTCATCAGCATGGCCTCGGTGCCACCGGCGGCCGCGCGCTGCCCAAAGAACACCGCATCGAGCGCCGGAATGCCACGCTCATGGTAAAGCCGGATATTACGAAACTCGCGGGCGAACGTGGGCTCGCCCCATGGGCGGCGCAAAGTGCGGGTGAGGTAGCCGCTCTGGCGCTTGAGAAAAAACCCGTGCCCTTCCAGCTCCAGGCGGCATACGCTGCTCCAGCCTCCGCGGCCGGTGTTGGGCTCATCGACGGCGGCCAGTTCCAGCCCCCACAATGCCTGGAACGTGTCCAGCCGATGGCGGGCCAGCAGCTCGCGGTCGCCCGGGCCGATAAAAACCTTCATTCCCGCCCCTCGAAGAAACTCACGATGTGCCGTATCCGTTTTTTGTCAGAAGGATTCAGCCGGCGGCGCCGCCGATACTGCAGGTAAAACCGCAGACGCTGGGTACGCGACAGGTGATACTTGGCCACCTTGTCGAGGCAGGCCAGGTCCTTGGTGATGCGGTAACGCAGCATGAAGCCCCACCAGAACGCCCCATTGGGGCAATCGATGAAATGCACCACGTCTTCGTCATCGACCAGCAGGTTGCGCCACTTCAGGTCGTTGTGGGTGAAATGATGATCGTGCATCACCCGGGTGTAGCGCGCCACCTGCTCGCTTACACGGCGTAGCCAAGTGCGGTTGCGCAAGCGCACATCATGCTGGCGGGCGAGGTGTTCGAGGTCTTCGGTGCGCGGCAATTCACGGGTGATCAACGCCCCACGGCCAAAGGCCATGCCGTCCCGCTCCAAGCCCCAGGCGACGATTTCGGCGGTGGGGATGCCCCACTTGGCAAAACGCTTGAGGTTCTGCCATTCAGCACGCACCCGCGGGTGCCCAAGGTAGCGGCGCAGGCCACGGCCAGCGCCGACGTAGCGCTTGACGTAATAGGTTACGCCGGCCAATTGCAGGCGAATCACCTGGGACAGCGCGTCGCGGGTCAGTTGCTCGCCCTGCAGTGCGAACACCGCCTCGAGGCTGCCAAAGGCCTCGGCCAAGTGCGCGTAGCCCGGCTCCAGCGTCCAACCTGCCATCAGAGCGCATCCCCGTAACGCTGTTTACGCGCATACAGCTTGGCCGCCCGGCGCTCGAGCCGCGCCAGCAGGCGGCCCTCCTCAGCCAAAACCTGGCGCAGCGGCTGGCGGAAGTACCCGCGCAAAAAGCGCAGCTTGTCGCGGCGGGTCAGGCCAATGTCGAGCGCCGAGAAATACAGCGCCGCCAAGTCTTTGTCGCGCCAGCGGCGCGGCGTGGCGGCGCGGGTCTGGGCACGGTGCAAGTCGATCACCGACAGCCTGAACCCGTCGGCGCGCACGGGCGTATCGGTGTGCAGCAAAAAGTGGCAGATGTAGCAGTCACGATGGTTCACCCCGGCGCGGTGCATGCCGCCCACCATCCGCGCCACCTCGGCGACCAGCGCGTGCTTGAGCGCCAGCGGCGGCGGCGACGTGCGCCAGTGCAGGCTGTAGTCTTCCAGGCTGATGGTCGGTGCCAGCTCTTCGGTAATGATGAACGAATGCTGGCGCGCCGGGTTGTACCCGCGTTCGCCATACGCCACGGCGGTCATGGTGGCGATGCCGGCTTCGGTCAAGCGGGCGATGGCGACGTACTCCTGCCTTGCGCCCAGGACCGGCGCCTTGACGCTGGCGAGGTTCTTGGCCACCTCGGCCCAGCCGATGCCACGGTGGATCTTGACGAAATAGCCCTTGCCGGCCACCTCGGTGCGCAGCGTGCGGCGGCCTTCGAGTTCGCGGTACACCTCACCCTGCAGGCCCTCCACCGCCACGAATGGGTCGCGCCCGGCCCACAGCGCGGCGAACGGCTCGGCCAGCATCAGTTTCATTGGCCCGGCCCCGCAAGGATCACATCGGCGGCCCGCTGGGGCATGCTGTACAAGTCGGCGCTGGCCGCAAAAGCCAAGCCGTTGCGCGCCCAACGTGCGCGCGCGGCGTCATCCTCGAGCATCTGTGCCAGGTCACGGTTCAGTTGAGCCTGTTCGAAAGGCTCTGCGAGCACCCGGCCGCTGTCGGCCTCGGCGATGTAATGGGCATAGCCGCATACGGCGCTGGCGAGCACCGGCAAACCCGCTACCAACGCCTCGAGCAATACGGTGCCGGTGTTTTCGTTATAGGCCGGGTGCAGCAGCAGGTCGGCACCGAGCAGAAAGCGCGGGATGTCCGGGCGGCCCTTCATGAACGTCACCTGCTCGCCCACCCCCAGTGCCGTGGCCTGTAACTGGAACACCTTGGGGTCGTCCTGGCCGATCACGAACAGCCGGGTACGCGCGCGCAACGGGGCCGGTAACGCTGCCAGCGCCTTGAGGGTGCGGTCGGTGCCCTTGGTCTTGAAGCCCGAGCCGATCTGCACGATGAGGCGGTCTTGCTCGCGCAGTTTGAATTCTCGGCGAAATTCTTCACGGATCGCTTCGGCGTCAGCCGGGCGCCGGCGATCTTGGGCGATACCCGGCGGCAACAGGTGAAAGCGCCCTGCCGGGGTACCGTAATGCTTCACGAACAACGGTTGCTGCACTTGGGAGATCATTAGAATCTGTGTTTTCGAGGTGGGGGCGAATACCGCCCGCTCATACTCGGCAAAGTGCTTGTAGCGGCCGAAGTAGCGGTAAAGCGGGTTACGCAGTGTTTGCGCCTTGTCTTCGAAGCAACCATCGGCGGCGTAATACACGTCGAGGTTGGGCATTTTGTTGAAGCCTACCACGCGGTCGACCGGCTCGCGCGACAGGTCGCGGGCTATCCATTGGGTAAGCTTCTGGTTACGGCGGTGGTTGAACAAGGCCCTGACCGGGACGATGCGCACGTCGAAGCCCGGCGGTATGTCGCCTTGCCAGATCGGCGTGTAAACGCGAATGCAGTGGCGACGGCGCTGGCACTCCAGGGCAATGCGCATGAAGTCACGCTGCAAGCCGCCAAAGGGGAAATACTTGTAAAGCACGAACGCCAATTGCATCAACGCGGGCCCTCTGCCAGCAAAAGCGTGCTCAGGCGGCCGGCCACACGCTCGGGGTTCACGCGGGTGAAGCACAGCGGCCATTCGCGCTTGGGGTCATGCCGCGCGAGGTCGTCAGGCGTGGCCATGTAGGTGCACTGCTTCTGCAGGCAGGGTGCACAGGGTTTCCAGTCACTGGCCAAGTGCACCTGGGTTTTGCCATAGGCGCCGGTAAGGCCCGGGTTGGTCGGCCCATACACCGACACCGTAGGCACATCCAGGGCGGCGGCCAAGTGGCCAAGGCCGGTATCCACCGCCACGCATGCCCGCGCCTGCACCAATACGCCAGCGACACCCGCCAGGTTGAGCTTGGGCAGCACCTGTACGTTGTTCATACCCGCTGCGATGCGGTGGGCCCGGCGGAACTCTTCTTCGTTGCCCCACGGCAAGCGCACGCCGATGTTCGCCAGGCGCAAGCGCTCGGCCAATTCGCGCCAGTACACCTCTGGCCAATGTTTGGTGGCCCAGGTGGTGCCGTGGAGGAACACCACGAACGGCGCAGGGTTGGGGATGGCCAACAAGCGCGACCGGTTGAGCCCATACTGGCCCGGGCCCGGTGGCAGGTCGTAACCCAGCGCCAGCGCGAACAACAAGCGCAGGCGCTCCACTGCATGTTGGCCACGCGCCACCGGCACCTTGCGATCGTAGAAGCGTGCGGCAATCGGTTCGCGCGCCGAGCGCGCGTCCATCCCCGCCACCGGGGTGTGGCCCCCCCGGGCCCGGAACGCCGGGCCGTTCACGTAGCAGGTCAGCCAAGCGCTTTTGAACAAACCCTGGGCGTCGAGCACCAGGTCGTACCGGCGCTCGCGCAGGCTGGCCTTGAACGCTTTCCATTCACCGCTTTTGTAGGTTTGCCAGAGGTGCTTGCGCCACCGGCGGATGGCCACCGGTATGACCTTGTCGACCGCCGGGTGCCAGGTAGGCAGCTCGGCAAAGCCCTCTTCGACCACCCAATCGAAACGGATACCTGGGATGGCGCGGGCGGCGTCGGTCAGGGCCGGCATGGCATGTATCACATCGCCGAGCGATGAGGTTTTTATCAACAGTACCCGCAATTTCAATCGACCCCGGCCAAGAGGTTGACGGGTACCGGCCCTTCGGCTTGGCGCAACGCCTCGATGACCCGTTGCGGGTCGAGCAGGCGCAGGCAGTTGTAGTGGCCAAAGCGGCAGGTTCGGTCGAAGCAGGGGCTGCAATCCAAGCCCAAGCGCACAACGCTGACCTGATCGGCCAGCGGCGGGGTGAAGGCCGGCGAGGTAGAGCCATATACCGCCACCAGCGGGCGGTTGAGCGCCGCGGCCACATGCATCAGGCCCGAATCGTTCGCGACCACCGCCTGGGCGCAGGCCATGAGGTCAATGGCCTCGGCCAGGGCGGTTTCGCCACACAGGTTCACCGACTCTTCGCGCAGCCCAGGGATCAGCCGCTCACGAATAGCCTCACCGACCGGGTGATCTTTTTTCGAGCCGAAGATCCATACCTGCCAGCCCTGGCGGATGCGCTCCTCGGCTACCGTGGCGTAATGCTCGGCGGGCCAGCGCTTGGCCTCGCCGAACTCGGCTCCCGGGCACAGCGCCAGTACCGGGCGGTCCAGTACCAGGCCGAACGTACCCAGGGCGGCGGCTTGGCTGTGGGCGTCGATCTGCAAGCGCGGCGGCGGGTACGGCTGGGGCAGTTGCACCCCCGGCGGGTAGGCCAGGGCCATGAAGCGCTCGATCATCAGTGGGTAGCGCTGTTTGTCGAGCTGGCGCAGGTCGTTGAGCAGCCCATAGCGGTACTCACCGCGCCAGCCGGTGCGTTTGGCGATGCCGGCAAAGAACGGCACCAGCGCCGACTTGAACGAATTGGGCAGCACGATCGCTTGGTCGTACTGGCCCTTGAGCTGGCGGCCGATGCGTCGACGGCTGGCCAGGTCGAACACGCCATGACCCAGCGGAAAACTCAACGCAGCGCGCACCTGCGGCATGCGTTCGAGGATCGGGCGGCTCCAATCAGGGGCGAGCACGTCGATGTGGCACTCGGGGTGCACCTGTTTCAGGCACTGGAACAGTGTCTGGGCCATCACCATGTCGCCGACCCAACTGGGCCCGATGATCAAAATTCTCATAGGTTTCCAGAAATACCCGCGCTAGCCGAGCCCAAGCCCGGCCCAGATTCGCATCACCGTGCGCCGCTCGGCCGCGAACTGGTCGCCCGGCACTTTCGACGGCTGCTTTTGCAGGGCCTGCCGGTGCGCGGCGGCACGGTAGGCCTTATACGCCTCGCGCAGTTGTTCGGCATCACCGCCTGGCAACAACCCGGCCTGCTCCAGGCCTTCGAGGATGCGGATGTTGTCGGTGTAGCGCAGCAACGCCGGATGCGCGCCGGACCACGCCAAGGCCGCGTATTGCACCATAAATTCGATATCGACGATACCTCCGGCGTCCTGCTTGAGGTCGAAAGCGGCCTGCGCCTCGAACGCATGGGCACCGCGCCCGGCCTCGGTCGCGCGGGTGCCGAGGTTGGCGCGCATCTTCGCACGCATCTGGCTCACCTGCTCGCGCAGCGCCGCCTGATCGCGGGGCTGGCCCAGCACCTGGGCGCGGACCCGCTCGAACCCGCTGGCCACCTCGCTGTCGCCCACCAACACACGGGCGCGCACCAGCGCCTGGTGCTCCCAGGTCCAGGCATCGTGCAACTGGTAGCGCTCGAAGGCACCCAGCGAGCTCACCAACAGCCCCGCGGCGCCGGAGGGGCGCAGGCGCATGTCGACGTCGTAAAGCTGCCCGGAGTTGGTTTGCGCAGTAAGCAGGTGAATGATGCGCTGGCCCAGGCGGGTAAAGAACTGCGCACCATCGATGGGCTTGGCGCCATCGGTTTCGGCTTGGGGGTCGCCCTCGTGGATGAACACCAGGTCCAGGTCCGAACCGTGACCCAGCTCGACGCCACCGACCTTGCCATAACCCACGATCACGAACGCCGGCGCACACAAGCTGCCGTCGGCCCGCAACGGTGTGCCGTGGCGGGCCGTGGTCTGGCGCCAGGCCAACGCCAGCACCTGTTCCAGAATAGCTTCGGCCAGCCAGGTGAGGTAATCGCTGACCTTCATCAAGGGCAATGTGCCGGAGATTTCCGAGGCCGCCACCCGCAGGCTGTGGGCCAACTTGAAGTGGCGCAGCGCCTCCATTTGCTGCTCCAGGTCGTCTTCTGGAATGCGCGCCAGGCGTTCGCGCAATTCGGCCTTCAGTTCCGGCGCCTGCGGCGGGTTGAGCAAACGCCCTTCATTGAGCAGTTCATCGAGCAACAGCGGGAACCGCGCGATCTGCTCGGCGATCCAGGGGCTGGCGGCGCACAGCGCCAGCAGTTGGCGCAGCGCACCGGGGTTTTCACTGAGCAGCACCAGGTAAGCCGAGCGCCGCGCCACCGCCTCGACCAAAGGCAGTACCCGGTCCAGCACCCGGTTCGGGTCTGGGTGTTCCGCCGCCTGGGCCAGCAAGCGTGGAATGAACGCATCCAGGCGTTCGCGGCCGATCCGTTGCATCGCGCGCAACACGCCACTGCCGCGCAGCTCCGCCAATTGCCGGAATGCCCGCTGTGGGTCGGCAAAGCCGGCTTGTTGCAACTGCCGGCAGGCCGCTTCTTCGCCTGGGCTGTCTTCCCACAGCGGTAGCCACCCACCGCCAGCGACCTCTTCGCAGCGGCCCCCGGCCTCGTCGCCGGGGTCGGCGATCACCTGGTGAAAATGCCAGGCAATGCGCTCGCGCCAATGCATCAACTGTTCGTGGAAAGCCTCCCAGGTCTCGTAACCCAGCATTACCGCCACCCGCGCTTGGTCCCTGGCACCTTCCGGGAGCATTTGCGTCTGGCGGTCGGCGATGGCTTGGATGGCATGCTCGGTGTAGCGCAAAAATTGGTAACCCTCGCGCAATTCAGCCACCACGGCCGCCGGCAGGTAACCTTGGCCCTCCAGGGTGGCCAACACGCTAAGCAGCGGCCGTTGTTGCAGGCTCAGGTCGCGCCCGCCGTGAATCAACTGGTACGCCTGGGCGATGAATTCGACTTCGCGAATACCACCCGAGCCCAGTTTGATATTCCCGGCCATGCCCTTGCGCCGTACTTCTTGCTGGATCAACTGCTTCATGGTGCGCAGCGCTTCGATCGCCGAGAAGTCCAGGTAACGCCTGTACACGAACGGGCGCAGCATCTGCAGCAATTGCTCGCCTTGCTCGGCAGCACCGGCCACGACCCGGGCCTTGATCATGGCGTAACGCTCCCAGTCGCGGCCCTGGTCCTGGTAGTACTGCTCAAGCGCGTTGAAACTCAGCACCAGCGCCCCGGCAGAACCATACGGGCGCAGGCGCATATCCACACGGAATACGAAGCCGTCGACGGTCACCGGGTCCAGCGCCTTGATCAAGCGCTGGCCCAGGCGGATGAAGAATGCCTGGTTGTCGAGCGCGCGCTTGGCGCCCACGGTTTCGCCCCCCTCTGGGTAGGCGAAGATCAAGTCGATGTCGGACGACAAATTCAGCTCACCGGCACCCAGCTTGCCCATCCCCAGCACCACCATGGGTTGGGCTGTACCGCTGCGCTGGCCAGTGGGTACACCGTATTGTTCGCAGTGGCGCGGGTATAACCAACGATACGCCTCATCTATACAAGCATCGGCAAGTTCAGACAGGTCACGGCAGGTTTGCGCAAGGTCGGCCTGGCGGGTGAGGTCGCGCCAGATGATCCGTACCTGCTGGCGGTTGCGCTGCTGGCGCAAGGCGCGGCCCAATTCCTCCTCATTGGCGGCTTGGGCAACCGCCGTAGCCACTTGCGCGCGCAACTCACCGGGGGCCATAGGCCGGTCCAGGTCGCCACTGCCGACCAAGCCCAGCAGCAGTTCGGGGCTGCGCCGGACCTGCTCGGCAACGAAATCGCTCAGGGCCAGCACCCGGTCGAACGCCGCCCAACGTGCCGCGCTCCACCCCGCCACCGCGGGCCCGTCGCTTGCGTTGGACGCCTCGCGGGACGCCTCGCGGAACGCCTCGCGCTGGCTATTGACCAACCCGTTGAGTGAAGGGGGAACGGCTATCAGCGCTGGGAGGCTCATGGTCTATCCTTGAAGCCGCGAACCCCGGCGTTTTGAGACGAAAAATGCACCGCAACAGCGAACCCGACTGTCGAACAAAAATTAAAGATTGCGCAAAATGAATGAAATTTGGCAGTACGCATCAATAACGACCTTATAGAGACTTATTTTTAACCCACAGGATCGATTATGCTCACAACCCGCCGATGCCCGAGAGGCAATCGCCTGTAGTTTTACTACTGCCCCCGCCATCCGGATGCATGAAAAGCGAATTGATTTGTAGTAAAACTACAGCCCCGCCGGGCCAACCTCCGGTAATCCAAGAATTCATGTCGTCTGCCCACAAGGCCAGTCGCAAACTCAGGTCATCGATTCTGGTGGCCTTTCCGCCCTGGAGCAAGCCATGCAAGACCTCGATCCCGTCGAAACCCAGGAATGGCTGGACGCGCTGGAGTCGGTTCTCGATAAAGAAGGCGAAGACCGTGCTCACTATCTGATGACCCGTATGGGCGAGTTGGCAACCCGCAGCGGTTCCCAGTTGCCTTACGCCATCACCACGCCATACCGCAATACCATCCCCGTCACCCACGAAGCACGCATGCCTGGCGACCTGTTCATGGAACGCCGCATCCGTTCGCTGGTGCGCTGGAATGCCTTGGCCATGGTCGTTCGCACCAACCTCAGGGACTCGGACCTGGGCGGACACATCTCCAGCTTCGCGTCCAGTGCGACGCTGTACGACATCGGGTTCAACTACTTTTTCCAAGCCCCGACCGAGGAGCATGGCGGCGACCTGGTGTTCTTCCAAGGCCACGCTTCGCCCGGCATCTATGCGCGCGCCTTCATGGAAGGCCGTATCAGCGAAGGGCAAATGGACAACTTCCGCCAGGAAGTCGGCGGCAACGGTTTGTCGTCCTACCCACACCCTTGGCTGATGCCCGATTTCTGGCAGTTCCCGACCGTGTCGATGGGCTTGGGGCCGATCCAGGCGATCTACCAGGCCCGCTTTATGAAGTACCTGGAAAGCCGAGGCTTCATCCCTGCCGGCAAGCAAAAGGTTTGGTGCTTCCTGGGCGATGGCGAATGCGACGAACCGGAATCGCTGGGTGCCATCTCCCTGGCTGGCCGCGAAAAGCTCGACAACCTGATTTTTGTCATCAACTGCAACCTGCAGCGCCTCGATGGCCCGGTTCGCGGCAATGGCAAGATCATCCAGGAACTGGAGGGGGTCTTCCGCGGCGCCCAGTGGAACGTCAACAAGGTGGTCTGGGGGCGCTTCTGGGACCCGTTGCTGGCCAAGGACACCGACGGCCTGCTGCAGCGGCGCATGGACGAAGTGGTCGACGGCGAGTACCAGAACTATAAGGCCAAGGACGGTGCGTTCGTGCGCGAGCACTTCTTCAACTCGCCCGAGCTGAAGAAAATGGTCGAAGACCTCTCCGACGACGAAATCTGGAAGCTCAACCGCGGCGGCCACGACCCGTACAAGGTCTATGCGGCCTATCACGAGGCGGTCCACCATAGCGGCCAGCCGACAGTGATCCTGGCCAAGACCATCAAGGGTTACGGTACCGGTGCCGGTGAAGCGAAGAACACCGCGCATAACACCAAAAAGGTCGATGTAGACAGCCTGCGCAAATTCCGCGACCGTTTCGACATCCCGGTGCGCGACGAAGACCTGGAAAAACTGCCGTTCTTCAAGCCCGAACAAGGCAGCGCCGAGGCCCGTTACCTGGCTGAGCGCCGCGCCGCGCTGGGCGGCTTCGTGCCGCAACGCCGCGCCAAGAGTTTCAGCGTGCCCACCCCACCGCTGGACACCCTCAAGGCTATTCTCGACGGCTCTGGCGACCGCGAAATCTCCACGACCATGGCCTTCGTGCGGGTGCTGTCGCAGTTGGTCAAAGATAAAGACATCGGCCCGCGCATCGTGCCGATCATCCCGGACGAAGCCCGTACCTTCGGCATGGAAGGCATGTTCCGCCAGTTGGGCATCTATTCCTCGGTCGGGCAACTTTACGACCCGGTCGATAAAGACCAGGTGATGTTCTACCGCGAAGACAAAAAAGGCCAGATCCTCGAAGAGGGCATCAACGAAGCGGGCGCCATGTCGTCGTTCATCGCCGCCGGCACCTCCTACAGCACCCACAATCAGCCGATGCTGCCGTTCTACATCTTCTATTCGATGTTCGGCTTCCAACGTATCGGCGATTTGGCTTGGGCGGCCGGCGACAGCCGTACCCGCGGCTTCCTGATCGGTGGCACCTCCGGGCGTACCACGCTCAATGGTGAAGGCCTGCAGCACGAAGACGGCCACAGCCACCTGATGGCGGCGACCATTCCGAACTGCCGCACGTATGATCCCACCTACGGCTATGAACTGGCGGTGATCATCCGCGAAGGCATGCGCCAGATGACCGAAGAGCAGCAGGACGTCTTTTACTACATCACCGTGATGAACGAGGCGTATCACCAACCTGCCCTGCCCGAAGGCGCCGAAGACGGCATCATCCGCGGCATGTACCTGCTTGAGGAAGACACCCGCGAAGCCTCGCACCACGTGCAGTTGCTCGGTTCCGGCACCATCCTGCGGGAAGTGCGCGAAGCGGCGAAAATCCTGCGCGAGCAATACAATGTCGGTGCCGACGTATGGAGCGTCACCAGCTTCAACGAACTGCGCCGTGACGGCCTCGCCGTGGAGCGCGCCAACCGCCTGCACCCAGGCGAGAAACCCGCGCAAACCTATGTAGAACAGTGCTTGGACGGGCGCAAGGGCCCTGTCGTCGCCTCTACCGACTACATGAAGCTGTACGCCGAGCAAATCCGCCAGTGGGTACCGACCCGCGAGTACAAAGTGCTGGGCACCGACGGTTTCGGCCGCAGCGACAGCCGCAAGAAACTGCGTCACTTCTTCGAGGTAGACCGCCACTTCGTGGTTCTGGCAGCCCTGGAAGCGTTGGCCGACCGCGGTGATATCGAACGCAAGGTGGTGGCCGAGGCCATCGCCAAGTTCGGCATCGACCCCGACAAACGCAACCCGCTGGACTGCTAAGGAGAACCTTCATGAGCGAACTCATTCGCGTACCCGACATCGGTGGTGAAGGCGAGGTCATCGAGATCCAGGTTAAAGTTGGCGACCGTATCGAAGCCGAACAAAGCCTGGTGACGTTGGAATCCGACAAAGCCAGCATGGAAGTGCCGGCACCCAAGGCCGGTGTAGTCAAGGCAATCAAGGTCAAGGTGGGCGACCGCCTCAAGGAAGGCGACGAACTGATCGAGTTGGACGCCGAAGGTGGCAGCGCCACCACCGACGCCCCCCCTGCCGCCACGCCCAATGCGTCCAACGGCGTGGACGAAGCCGACCAAACGCGCCCCTCCGCACCGGCATCGGCGCCGGCCAGCGCCCCGTCGGCCGGCGGCGCGGCACAAGAGGTCAAGGTTCCCGACATCGGCTCGGCGGGCAAGGCGCAGGTGATCGAGGTCCAGGTCAAGGTGGGCGACCGTGTCGAAGCCGACCAGTCGCTGATCACCCTGGAATCGGACAAAGCCAGCATGGAGATCCCCTCCCCTGCCGCCGGCGTTGTTGAAAGCATCAGCGTTAAGCTCAATGACGAAGTGGGCACCGGCGACCTGATCCTGGTGCTCAAGGGCGAGGGCGCCGCCGGCGCCCCGGCAGCGGCCGAAACGCCCCAACCGGCCGCGCAAGAGCAGGCCACTGCTACCCAGGCGGCCGCGCCGGCAGGCGATAGCGTCCAGGAGATCAAGGTTCCGGACATCGGCTCGGCGGGCAAGGCGAAGATCATCGAAGTGTTGGTCAAGCCCGGCGACACCGTCGAAACCGACCAATCGCTGATTACCCTGGAATCGGACAAGGCCAGCATGGAGATCCCTTCGCCGGCGGCAGGTACTGTCGAAAGCGTTGTGGTCAAGCTCGAAGACGAAGTAGGCACCGGTGACCTGATCCTCACCCTCAAGGTCGCCGGCGCAGCGCCCGCTGCCACTGCCGCCCCCGCTGCGCCGGCGGCTGCCGCGCCAGCACCAGCCACGGCGCAAGCAGCCAAACCTGCCGCGGCAGCCCCAGCTACCGCCCCGGCCGCTTCCGGCGCCAAGGTGCACGCCGGCCCCGCGGTGCGCCAATTGGCGCGCGAGTTCGGCGTGGACCTGGCGCAAGTCAGCGCCACCGGGCCCCATGGCCGCGTGTTGAAAGAAGACGTGCAAGCCTACGTCAAGTCGGTCATGACCCAAGCCAAGGACGCCCCGGCCACAACTGCGGGCGCCGCAGGTGGCGCGGGCATCCCGCCGGTCCCAACCATCGACTTCAGCCGCTTTGGTGAAATCGAAGAAGTGCCGATGACCCGCTTGATGCAAGTGGGCGCCGCCAACCTGCATCGCAGCTGGCTGAACGTGCCGCACGTGACCCAGTTCGACCAGGCCGACATCACCGAACTCGAGGCCTTCCGCGTGGCCCAGAAGGCCGTGGCGGAAAAAGCCGGGGTGAAGTTGACCGTACTGCCACTGCTGCTCAAGGCCAGCGCTTATCTGCTCAAGGAACTGCCGGACTTCAACAGTTCGCTGGCCCCAAGCGGCAAAGCCTTGATCCGCAAAAAGTACGTGCACATCGGTTTTGCCGTGGACACCCCCGATGGCCTGTTGGTGCCGGTGATCAAGAACGTCGACCAGAAGAGCTTGTTGCAACTGGCGGCTGAGGCGGCTGCATTGGCCGAGAAGGCACGCAATAAAAAGCTTTCCTCCGACGACATGCAAGGTGCCTGCTTCACGATTTCCAGCCTCGGGCACATTGGCGGTACCGGCTTCACGCCGATCGTCAACGCGCCGGAAGTCGCGATCCTCGGCGTTTCCAAGGCTACCCTGCAGCCGGTTTGGGACGGCAAGGCATTCCAACCACGCCTGATGTTGCCGCTGTCGTTGTCGTATGACCACCGGGTAATCAACGGTGCCGCCGCCGCACGCTTCACCAAGCGCTTGGGTGATGTGTTGGCCGACATCCGTACGATGCTGCTGTAAGCCCCCGCCGGGGTGCTGCGCAAGGCACCCCGGCACTGTGTTGAGCGGCTACGCTCACACCTCTAACCGCCCTTCCCCGGGCGGTTTTTTACTTACCACCGCCACTACAAGGGATCAGATGCCTGGAAACCCTTTGGCCGCCGTTGTTTTTGCGCAAGCGTGCCGCGCTGTTGCGCATCAGCGCACCGCACGTCGGCTAAACTCACCCCAGAAGCGCAACCGTGGGTGAAGAAAACCCTGTAGCCGCCGATAGAGTACAGGCACTACGCCACCGTATTGCTTGTCAGCGCCCGCGCCATGATGCAACCTTGACCAATGCGGTGCCCAAACAACCCGCCGGTTAGCGACCCGTACTTTTGAAGTGAGCACTCGATGAAAAGCCAGCCGGATGCGGCCACGCGCATGGCCGCCGAGGTAGTGACGCAGTTACCGGCGCCCTCGCGCCTGGGTATGCTGCGTTTCGAGCGCCTTCATGAGCCCAATTGGGCGCTGCTGTATCTGGACCCGAACTGCGAACGCGAATTTGGCTTACCCGCCTCGGAACTGTGTGCACTGATAGGCTCACCCTATGCGAGCCTGATGGAACCGCAAGCGCGCTACCAACTACACGACGCCATCGAGCAACAACTGGGCGCCCGTGGCTATTATTCGGTGCGTTATACCCTACATGCCGCCGCAGGCCCACTGACCCTCTTGGAGCTGGGCGAAACCTATCGCCAGCATAATCGCCAACTGCTGCGCGGCTACCTGGTGGTGGTGGACGATGCGCTGGGCACAAGCCTGGGCGCCGAAGCAGCGCCGGCCGACAGCCATGCCGGGCGCCTACAGTTGGCCCTGGCGCTGAACCAGCGCGCCCAGCAAGCGCAACTGCAGCATTTGGAACGTGTGCGGGCCCAACAAGATCTGATCCTGCGCCTGGCCCGCCAGCGCTATGTTACCCAATCCCCGTTGCTTGAAGCGGCCGAGTTGATCACCCGCAACGCCTGTGAAATCTACGGGATCGACTGCGCCAGCCTTTGGCATCTGGAGGGCAAGTGGTTACTGCCGATCACCAGTTGGTCGGCCGAGCAGCAGCAGTACAGCGTACCTGAGGCGATCGATGGGTCGCTGTTTCCCGACTACCTCAGCACGCTGCACAGCAGCCGCGCCATCGACGCTGACAATACCCCTGGCGACCCGCGCACCCATGAGCTGGCCGAATGCCTGGCGCGGCGCAACATAACCGCCATTCTCGATGCCAGTGTGCGGGTCGACGGCCAAGTCGTAGGGGTACTGTGCCTGGAGCAGCATGGTGTGGCTCGGCCCTGGCAATCCGATGAAGTGGCCTTCGCCGGCGAACTGGCTGACCAATTCGCCCAGGTGATCACCAGCCAGACCCGCCGGGCCGCCACCAGCGCCCTGCACCTGTTCCAACGGGCCGTGGAGCAAAGTGCCAATGCCTTCTTGCTGGTCAATTGCGAGGGCATCGTCGAATACGTCAACCCCAGTTTCACCGCTATCACGCAGTACAACACCGACGAAGTACAAGGCCACCGGCTGGCAGAATTGCCCGCCCTGGAGAACCTCAGCGAGCTGTTGTTCGAGGCGCCCTCGGCGCTGGACAAAAGCAACAGTTGGCAAGGTGAGTTCAAGAGCCGGCGGAAAAACCTGGAGCCCTATTGGGGGCAGTTGTCGATCTCCAAGGTATTCAACGAACAGCGCGAGCTCACCCACTATATCGGCATCTACGAAGACATCACCCAGGCCAAGTTGGCCCAACAGCGCATTGAGCGGCTGGCCTACACCGACAACCTCACCAATTTGGGCAACCGCCCGGCGTTCATCCGCACCCTCGACGAGCGCTTCGGCCGTGAGGGTAGCCCACCGCTGGCGCTGATGTTGGTAGACATCGACAATTTCAAGCGCATTAACGATAGCCTTGGCCACCAGACGGGCGACAAACTGCTGATCAGCCTGGCCCGGCGCTTACGCAACAGCCTCAGCCCCTCCGGCAGCCTGGCCCGTTTCGCCAGCAACGAGTTCGCGGTGCTGCTGGACGACACCAGCCTTGAGGCAGGCCAGGAAATCGCGACCCAGGTACTCAAAACCCTCGACAAACCGATGTTCGTCGATAACCAACTGATCAACGTCACCGCTTCGGTGGGTTTGGCCTGTGCACCACTGCATGGCCTGGACCCGCAAACCCTGATGAAAAACGCAGGGCTGGCGCTGCATAAGGCCAAGGCCAACGGTAAGCACCAGGTGCAGGTCTTTACCGAGGCCCTGCACGCCGAGGCGAACTACAAGCTGTTCGTTGAAAACAACCTGCGCCGCGCCCTGGCCCAGAACGAATTGGAAGTGTTCTACCAACCCAAGCTGTGCCTACGCAGCGGGCGCCTGCTTGGCATGGAGGCGCTACTGCGCTGGAACCACCCCGAACGCGGTATGATCCGCCCGGACCAGTTCATCAGCGTGGCCGAGGAAACCGGGCTGATCGTGCCCATCGGCAAGTGGGTGGTGCGCCAGGCCTGCCGCATGGGCAAGCAGCTCACTGCCGCGGGGTTTGGCCCGTTGCAGGTGGCGATCAACCTCTCCCCCAAGCAGTTTTCCGACCCGGACCTGGTGGCCTCGGTACGCACTGTGCTCGAAGAAGAAGAACTGCCGCCACACCTGCTGGAACTGGAGCTGACCGAGGGGCTGCTGTTGGAAGCCACCGAAGGCACCCGCCTGCTGCTCGGGCAGCTCAAGGGCCTGGGGCTATCGCTGGCCATGGATGATTTCGGTACCGGTTACTCTTCGCTCAGTTACCTGAAAAAATTCCCAATCGATATCATCAAGATCGACCGCAGCTTCATCCGCGACATCCCGGATAACCAGGATGATATGGAAATCACCTCCGCGGTGATCGCCATGGCGCATAACCTCAAGCTAAAAGTGGTCGCCGAAGGCATCGAGACGGCGGAACAACTGGCCTTTTTACGCCGACACCGTTGTGACGTGGGCCAGGGTTACCTATTCGACCGCCCTATCCCCTCCCAAGATCTGGTAACCGCGCTGCGCCGCTACCCCAAGGGCCCAAACGGCTGATAACCCAGCGCGGTGTTTCACAAGTTCGCACTCTAGCGCACACTAGGCGTCTATCGTTTCAGACTGCATGCTTCAAAGGAGAAGGCCATGGTCCTGCGTTCGGAAATCCTGGTGAATAAACACCAACTGCCCACCGCGCAACAAGCCTTGCCCGGCCGCGACACCCCGATGGCCGTGCCGGCCGAACACTTCGTCAACGGCCATCGGCTGCAAGCACCGTTCCCCGAGGGCACCGAGGTGGCTTATTTTGGCTTGGGGTGTTTTTGGGGCGCAGAGCGCCGCTTGTGGCAGCAACCCGGCGTATACAGCACTGCCGTGGGTTATGCCGGCGGCTTTACCCCAAACCCCACCTATGAAGAAGTGTGTTCAGGGCTCACCGGCCACACCGAGGTGGTGCTGGTGGCCTTCAACCCTGCGCAAACGAGCTACGAGCAACTGCTGAAAGTGTTCTGGGAATCCCATAACCCTACCCAGGGCATGCGCCAGGGCAACGACATCGGCACCCAGTACCGCTCGGTCGTTTACTGCGCCAACGAAGCTCAACTGCACGCCGCCTTGGCCAGCCGTGAGCTATACCAAGCGGAGCTTACCAAGGCCGGGGAAGGCACCATCACCACCGATGTGGAGATGGCGCCAAGGTTTTATTACGCTGAAACCTACCACCAGCAGTACTTGGCCAAGAACCCCGCAGGGTACTGCGGCATCGGTGGCACTGGGGTTTGCCTGCCAGCGTGAGGGTCGCCAGCCGGTAGCGGCTAGCCGTTTTCGGCTATCACCCATTCCATATGCCAACTTGCGCCGGTTTGCCCAAGCGTGGCAACCAGCCACGGCATCAGTTGCTGCAGTTCGCCTTCAAGCCCCCACGGGGGGTTGGCGATGGCCAGGCCAGAACCATTGAGGCTTTGCGGCGTGTCCCGCGGGTGCACCAGCAGCTCAACCGTCAGCAGCTTGGGCGCGCCGGTGCTGGTCAACGCCTGGTGGAAGCGGCGCAACGGGCGTACGTCGTCCTTGATGGGGTACCAGATCGCGACGATGGTCTGGCGCATTCGCGCGATCGCTTCTTTCATCGCCGTGGCACAGCGGGTAAGGTCGTCCACCTGCTCGAACGGCGGGTCGATCAGCAGGATCGCGCGCTTTTCGGCCACCGGCAGCAGGGCCCGCGGCACATGCCAGCCTTCACCCAGGTGCACGGTCACTCGTGGGTCGCGCTGGTAGTTTTCCTTGAGCAAGCGCCCGTCTTCAGGGTGTTTTTCATTGAGCAGCACGCGGTCTTGCTGGCGCGCCAGGCGCCGCGCCAATTCCGGTGAGCCCGGGTAGTAACGTAGCTGGCCATCGGGGTTGAGTTTACGCACCAGATGTAGGTAACCGGCGGCGGCCTCGGGCACCTGTTCGCATGGCCAAAGCCTGCCAATACCCTCCAGGTATTCGCCCGTGCGGGCCGCTTGGCCTGCCTGTAGGTCATACAGCCCCAGGCCGGCGTGGCTGTCGAGGTAGGCGAACGGCTGTTCCTTGCGTGAAAACAGGGTGATCAGCCGGGTCAGCAGGATATGTTTGAAAACATCGGCATGGTTGCCGGCGTGAAACGCATGACGGTAGTTCATGAAGCCTTCTATCGGCCCGGCGTTGCCGGATGGGGAAGTAAACGGTGCAGGTGCGCCAGTTTACCCTCGCCAAGGGCCCGCACCAATGGCCGCGGGCCCACCGGTATCAACGGCTGGCTTGGCGCCAGGCCTTGTCGGCCGCTTCGAAGCGTGCCACCAGCGCAGGGCTGCGCCCTTCGAGCAGGCTGCCCACCACAATGGCCAACGTAGCGGCAATGAAGCCCGGGATGATTTCATACAAGCCCAGGCCAAAGCCGCCTTGCTCTTTCCAGGCCAGCACGGTTACCGCGCCGCATACCATCCCCGCCAGGGCGCCGTAGCGGGTCATGCCCTTCCACAGCAGCGACAGCACCACCACCGGCCCGAACGCGGCACCGAAGCCGGCCCAAGCATAGCCAACCAGTTCCAACACCTGGCTGTTCGGGTTGGCCGCCAAGGCGATGGCGATAAGGGCCACCAACAGCACCATGCTGCGCCCTACCCACACCAGCTCACGCTGGGAAGCGTCCTTGCGCACGAACTGGCGGTAGAAATCCTCGGTGAGCGCGCTGGAGCACACCAACAACTGGCAGCTCAGGGTACTCATCACCGCGGCGAAGATCGCCGACAGGATCACGCCGGCCACCCAAGGGTTGAACAGCAACCGCGACAGCTCCATGAACACCCGCTCCGGGTTCGCCGCCACCGCGTCGCCCAGGTGCGGGTTGGCGGTAAAGTACGCGACCCCGAAGAAGCCCGCCGCACAGGTACCGATCAGGCACAGGCTCATCCAGGTCATGGAAATGCGCCGGGCCTGAGTGATCGACTTCACCGATGCGGCAGCCATGAACCGGGCCAGGATATGCGGCTGGCCAAAGTAGCCCAAGCCCCAGGCCAGCAGCGAGATGATACCGATGAAGGTCGCCCCTTGCAGCACGTCGAAGTGCCCAGGTTGCGCCTCTTTGATCAGCGCCAGGGAGGTTTCCGTGCCGCCGGTCGCCAGCACCACCACCACCGGCGTAAGGATGAGCGCGAAGATCATCAGGGTCGCCTGCACGGTGTCGGTCCAGCTCACCGCCAAGAAGCCGCCCAACAGGGTGTAGGCAATGGTAGCGGCGGCGCCGGCCCACACGGCGTACTCATACGGCATGCCGAAGGTGGTTTCGAACAAGCGGGCACCGGCGACGATGCCCGACGCGCAATAGATGGTGAAGAACACCAGGATGACCAGCGCTGAGATCACGCGCAACAGGCCGCTGTGGTCGTTGAAGCGGCTGGCGAAATAGTCCGGGAGCGTCAAGGCGTCGCCGTTATGTTCGGTATGCACCCGCAACCGCCCCGCCACGATCAGCCAGTTCAGGTAGGCACCGGCTATCAACCCCACGGCGATCCAGCCTTCGGACAGCCCCGACATGTAGATGGCACCGGGCAGGCCCATCAGCAGCCAGCCGCTCATGTCCGAAGCACCCGCGGACAATGCTGTGACCACCCCGCCCAGGCGGCGCCCACCGAGGATGTAATCCGAGAGGTTGCGCGTGGACCGATAGGCTACCAGGCCAATCAGCACCATCACCGCGATGTACACCATAAAGGTGATCAATGTTGGATTGCTAAAACTCATGTAGCGGCACCCTCTTGTTATAGGCAGGGTGCGGCTAAGGTTGCACCCGAGGGTGGCCATCCTAGGGAATGAGACAAATCCAAGACAACCGCTTAAGGGCTAAAACATCCCTTTCCTACAAACAATTCAGATCTTTCCCATAACAAATTGTGTCTAATCGGCGGATTTTGTCGCCAACTTAGCGTCCAGTTGCCGCACATCGGCCTGCGACCCAAACTCAATACCGCTTGAAAATAACGGTTGCACCTAGTTGCACCCGGCGTGTCACACCGCTACTCTTTTGCCACGAAGTAGCCAGTGCCTGCATGAGGATAACGATATGGCGACCACCACCCTTGGGGTCAAACTTGACGACCCGACCCGCGAGCGCCTCAAAGCTGCCGCGCAATCCATCGACCGCACGCCCCATTGGCTGATCAAGCAAGCCATCTTCAGCTACCTGGAGCGTATCGAAGGTGGCGCCAGCCTCGACGAATTGGGCCGCAGCGCCCCGCGCGAGGCCGATGACAGCGCCGAAGCGCCAGCGGACGCCGGGCACCAGCCGTTCCTGGAGTTTGCCGAAAGCATCCTCCCGCAATCGGTACTGCGCGCAGCCATCACCGCGGCCTACCGCCGCCCCGAGCAAGAAATGCTGCCTATGCTGCTGGAGCAGGCACGCCTGCCGCAGCCCATGGCCGCGGCGGCCAGCAAAATGGCAGCGGGCCTGGCCGAGAAACTGCGCAATCAAAAGAGCGCCGGTGGCCGTGCCGGGCTGGTGCAGGGGCTGTTGCAGGAGTTCTCGCTGTCATCCCAGGAGGGCGTGGCGCTGATGTGCCTGGCTGAAGCACTGTTGCGCATCCCAGACAAAGCCACCCGTGACGCGCTGATCCGCGACAAGGTCAGCAACGGCAATTGGAAACAGCACCTGGGCCAAAGCCCATCGATGTTCGTCAACGCCGCCTCGTGGGGGCTGCTGATCACTGGCAAGCTGGTGTCGACCCACAGCGAAGCGAACCTGACCTCCTCGCTCAGCCGGCTGATCGGCAAAAGCGGCGAGCCGGTGATACGCAAAGGCGTAGACATGGCCATGCGCCTGATGGGCGAGCAGTTCGTGACCGGTGAAACCATTGGCGAAGCGCTGGCCAATGCCGCGCGTTTCGAAAGCAAGGGGTTCCGCTACTCCTACGACATGCTCGGCGAGGCGGCCTTGACCGAAGCCGACGCGCAAAAGTACCTGGCGTCCTACGACCAAGCCATCCACTCGATTGGTAAAGCTTCCCACGGCCGCGGTATCTACGAAGGCCCAGGCATCTCGATCAAGCTGTCGGCCTTGCACCCGCGCTATAGCCGCGCACAATACGAGCGGGTAATGGACGAGCTTTACCCACGCCTGCTGTCGCTGACCTTGTTGGCCAAGCACTACGACATCGGCCTGAACATAGACGCTGAGGAAGCCGACCGCCTGGAGCTGTCGCTCGACCTGCTCGAGCGCCTATGCTTCGAGCCCGCGTTGGCGGGCTGGAACGGCATCGGCTTCGTGATCCAGGCCTACCAGAAGCGCTGCCCCTACGTAATTGACTACGTGATCGACCTGGCCCGGCGCAGCCGCCACCGCTTGATGATCCGCCTGGTGAAAGGCGCGTACTGGGACAGCGAAATCAAACGCGCCCAAGTTGAGGGCCTGGAGGGCTACCCGGTGTACACCCGCAAGGTGTATACCGATGTCTCTTACATCGCATGCGCCCGCAAGCTGCTGGCCGTGCCCGAAGCGATTTACCCGCAGTTCGCCACCCACAACGCCCATACACTTTCAGCCATCTACCAACTCGCCGGGCAGAACTACTACCCTGGCCAATACGAGTTCCAGTGCCTGCACGGCATGGGCGAGCCGCTGTACGAGCAAGTGGTGGGCAAGGTCGGTGAAGGCAAGCTGGGCCGACCGTGCCGGGTCTATGCGCCGGTGGGTACCCATGAAACGCTGCTGGCCTATCTGGTGCGGCGCCTGCTCGAGAACGGCGCGAACACGTCTTTCGTCAATCGGGTCGCCGATCACTCGTTGTCGATCCAAGAACTGGTCGAGGACCCTGTACTGGCCATCGAACGCCTCAGCTCCCAGGAAGGCGCCGTGGGCCTGCCACACCCCCGCATTGCGCAACCGCGCGAACTTTATGGCAGTGAGCGGGCCAATTCGGCCGGTATCGACCTTGCCAATGAGCACCGGCTGGCTTCACTTTCCAGTGCGCTGCTGGCTACCGCCCACAACGACTGGCAAGCAGGCCCGCTACTCGGCTGCGAGGTATCGCCCGGCACCGCCATGGCGGTACTGAACCCCGCAGACCACCGCGACGTCGTGGGCCATGTCCAAGAGGCGAGCCTCGACGATGTGAGCAACGCGTTGCAGGCCGCGCAAATCAATGGCGCCATATGGCAAGCTACGCCACCTGCCGAGCGGGCCGCGATCCTCGACCGCGCCGCGGACCTGATGGAAGCACAAATCCAACCGCTGATGGGCTTGTTGGTACGCGAAGCCGGCAAAACCTTTGCCAACGCCATCGCCGAGGTGCGCGAGGCGGTGGATTTCCTGCGCTACTATGCCGCCCAGGTGCGCGATGATTTCACCAATGACAGCCACCGCCCATTAGGCCCGGTGGTGTGCATCAGCCCGTGGAACTTCCCCCTGGCGATTTTCAGCGGCCAGGTGGCTGCGGCCCTTGCCGCCGGCAACCCGGTATTGGCAAAGCCCGCCGAACAAACCCCGCTAGTGGCGGCGCAAGCGGTGCGTATTCTTCTGGAAGCGGGCATTCCTGCAGGCGTATTGCAGTTGCTGCCAGGCCGGGGCGAAACCGTTGGCGCTGCCCTGGTGGGCGATGAACGGGTCAAGGGTGTGATGTTCACCGGGTCCACCGAAGTGGCGCGCCTGCTGCAACGCAATATTGCTGGGCGCCTCGATGCCCATGGCCGGCCGATTCCGCTGATCGCCGAAACCGGCGGCCAGAACGCAATGATCGTCGACTCCTCGGCGCTGACCGAACAGGTGGTGATCGATGTGGTGTCCTCGGCCTTCGACAGCGCCGGGCAGCGCTGCTCGGCCTTGCGGGTACTGTGCCTGCAGGAGGACAGCGCCGACCGCGTGATCGAAATGCTCAAGGGGGCGATGGCCGAGGCGCGGCTGGGCAACCCGGAGAACCTGGCCGTGGACATCGGCCCGGTGATCGACACCGAAGCCAAGGCGGGCATCGAAAAGCACATCCAGGGCATGCGCGACAAAGGCCGTAAAGTGCACACATTGGCCCGGGTGGTAGGCGAAGAGAGCAAACGCGGCACCTTCATTGCCCCAACGCTGATCGAACTGGACAGCCTGGATGAGCTTAAGCGGGAAATTTTCGGCCCGGTGTTGCATGTGCTGCGCTACGCCCGCAAAGACCTGGATGCGCTGATCGAGCAGATCAACGCCACTGGCTACGGGCTTACGCTGGGCGTGCACACCCGCATCGACGAAACCATCGCCAAGGTGGTGGAGAACATCAACGCGGGTAACGCCTACGTCAACCGCAACATCGTCGGTGCGGTGGTCGGGGTGCAACCCTTCGGTGGGGAGGGGCTGTCCGGTACCGGGCCAAAAGCCGGTGGCCCGCTGTATCTCTACCGTTTGCTGGCCACCTGCCCTGGCGCGGCGGCCAGCCGTTCGCTGGCGCGGCGCGACCACGGCCAACCCGACGCCCGCTTGCAACAACGCCTGCTGGCGCCGCTGGAAGCCTTCAAAGATTGGGCGGCCAGCCAGCAGAACGATGCGCTGGTGGCGCTGTGCGAGCGCTTCGCGGCCCAGTCGCAAGCGGGCTTGAGCCGGCTGTTGCCGGGGCCGACCGGCGAGCGCAACAGCTACACCATCCTGCCCCGTGAGCACGTACTGTGCCTGGCCGACAACGAAAACGACCTGCTGGCGCAATTGGCGGCGGTACTGGCGGTGGGAAGCCAGGCGGTGCTGCCGAACGACGAGTTGGCCCACGCGGTACGCCGCCGGCTGCCGCAGGAGGCCGCGGCACGCATCCACCTGGCGAGCGATTGGAACAAGGGCGACACAGCGTTCGATGCGGTACTGCACCACGGCGATTCCGACCAAGTGCGCGCCGTATGCGAACAGGTGGCGCAGCGCAGCGGCCCGATCGTTGGCGTACAAGGGCTGCCCCGCGGCGAAACCGACATCGCCCTGGAGCGGCTGGTGATCGAGCGGGCCCTGAGCGTCAATACCGCAGCGGCTGGGGGCAATGCGAGCCTGATGACCATCGGCTAACGCCCGCGCCGTGGCTTGGCTATGCCGGGCCACGGCGACAATGGGGCGACCATTCGGCAGCCGGAAACAAGCGTTCCAGCAAGGCTGGGTTGCCCAGCCGTTCGGCATACGCCGCGCGGTCGAACAGGCTCCCGGTGCGCAGGTCGTAAATCGGCCTGAACCCAGGCTTGGCCGCCGGCCCCCTGCAACCGGCGAGTCACCCACTTCAGCATCGCGCGGTGGTCGGCAAAGCCGTGAAAGGCCGGGGCGGCCGAGGGCGTGTAGAGGATGACGCGGCCGCCTCCGGCTTGGAGGGTAAACAGCCAAGCGGCACCGCCCAGGTTGAACTGCGTCACGGCCACCGGGGTTGCCGGCGCCGAGGCTGCCAGGGCGGGAGCCTTCACCGGCAAGTTTGGCCCGGTGCCCACGTATTGGCGTAAGAACTGGCGGTCGCCCTCAGCCAGCTCGCCCTGCTGGGTCGCCCGTTCGGCCTCGGCTAAAAAGGCCACCTTGGCCAGCAGCCTGAAGTCTGCCGCGTGCCCCGCCCAGACAAACAATCGTAGGCGGCTCGGCGCGCCATATCGTGCAGGTCTGGCCACGCCTTCATGTACCGCCGGGCGACCGCGGCAACCTTACGGGCATCACCAAACGGGCGATGCTGTTCTCGAACTCGAGGTGGCTGGCCGTCATTTTTCACATCGTGTGGATTTTCAAATGGATGTTCATTGAGCAACAGCAGCACGGCCCGGGGGCGTAATTAGGTCTGGCCCCGGCACCGCCCGAGGGCCGTTGGGGCAGGAGTATCTACCACCGCCCACCGTTACAGCCGGCGTTCAATGAGCACCTATTGACCGGAAAGGAAGCCTTGCAATGACGACTGGCCTTGAACATCTACAGCACAGCCTCTTGTGCCTGGGCGATGCCCGCGCGGTTTCGGATATCGCCCGGCGCTACCTCGACGCTTGGCCCGACATGCACACACTGGCCCGCAAGGCAGCGGCCGGCTGCCTGCGCAAGCACACCGGCCAGCGGTTGAACCCCGATAAGGTCTGGTGGCACCGTTTCGAGGGCGCGAGTACCAGCTCACACAGTTTCACCGGTTGGCAACATGCTGGGCCGCCAGCAGCGTCCATGCGCTTCACCGAGTTGCTGTTGCGGCGTTTCGACGAAGGCTTCCAGGCCGCGCCGGATACCCTTGACCTGTACAACGGGTTCTATTATCAAGGCCCAGGCGCCCGGCTGTACAACGAACATAACGAAGTGGCGCTGCTGCCGAGCACAGTGATGGCCGACCTATGGGCGCTGGATTTCGCCACCCTGGTCAGGGCGCGCACGCAGCGGTTCTGGGCCGAACGGCGGGGCGACTTTCTGTTGCTGGCTAAAGTGCAGATGCTGGCTGCGATCACCCAGGCGCTGCGCCAAGGCCACCTGCAAGCTATTGATCGCGAGCATCTATACCGTTACATCGGCCTGGACCCGCACCAACCGTTAACACTTGCAACGTTAAAAACGGCCACGCCCAGCGAGCCGCTGGCCATCAAGCACTACGTGCTGGGCAACCACGGGCATATGTTCACCTTGCAGGCGCCAGGCGGCCGCGTGGTGCTTTACACCCCCACTGCAAGCCCTGTGCTGCGCGCCTTCGCAAGCCCCGCCCACCTGGTGCGTGGGGTGGCCGTACATTTGGCCTCGCCCCAGGGGCAGGCTTGGGTAGACGCGCTCTATCGGTTCGACGACGCCAGCACTGCCCAAATGCGAAGCCACACGCTGGAGGAACTGCGTGCCCACATCGGTACGCCCCACGCGCCCACCTGGCCGTTCGGTATAGCCACGGCACTCACGCAGGATGTGTTCGCCGAGCTTGCAGTGGTCAGCCAGCAAGACATGCAGACCAGCCAAACCGCATTGGTCAGTAACGCCGACCTGCGTAAAGCGCTGTGGCGCGGCTACCTGGGCGCATTCATGCAAGTGGTCGGCGGCCTGGCACCGGCCGCGTGGCCCTTTAGCTTGGCGTTGGTCGGCGCCGGGGTGGCCCGCTTGGCGCTGGATCTCGACGCACGGGGGCGGGCCCGCTCGGCCGGCGCGCGCAGCGATGCACTGCTGGCGGCCGTCACCGACGCGATCGCCATCGCGTTCGGGATGGCAGACATTGCTTTCGGGGTTCAGGCATTGCGTTTGCGCGCGCCGCCCCATGAACGTTTGACTTCGATTGCCCACTGGCAACCCGTCGAGTGGCCCGCCGAGGGCGCGGTCGAGGTCGAAGCCACCGGCCACCCGGCCTTGCCCTCACCGCAGCGAGGCCCAGGGCTGCTGGGGGGCATTAGCGTCTCGGCCAAAGGCCAAACCTGGATAGAACTGGCGGGCCGGCCCTATCGGGTGCGCTACAGCGCGGAACTTCATACATGGCTGGTGGTGCGGGCCGATGCACCCTTCGCCTTCGCGCCGCTGCGCCCGGTGCGGCTGAATGAAGCCGGGCAGTGGCAATGGCTGGGGGTACCGCGGCTTGCCGGTGGCGTGCCCGGCGGCCTGGAACAGGCCACTTCGCCGTTCTGGGACTTCTACATGCAACCCGACCCTGAGCTGAGCGAGCAGATTTCATGCTGGGTTGCAGAACGCCAACGGGCGGTACTGGATGCCGCGAGCATAGCGGAAATCGCCCCCGAAGCGGACCCGCTGTTCGACGAGCACGACTATGAATATGTGCTGGCTGGCGGTGCCCGGCACTATACCTATCGCCAGGGCGGCCAGTATTACAACAACCTGCTGCACATCTACAGCGATGAAATGACCCAGGCCAACCACCTGTTTCGCTTTGGCATTACCTCAGCGTTCGAAGTAGGCGACGGCGACATGCACGCTTACATCGAACGGTTGTGCGATTCGTTGGCGCAGTTGCCGCGCAGCAATACCGCCTCGCTCTGGCGCGGCGGGCATGCCAGCCGCAACACCTCTGGCCTGCACCTGCGCAACGGCGCAAGGGTTGCCGGCGACATCATGGTCAGCACCGATCTCACGTCATTCACCGAAAACCCGTACGCCCTGCGGGACTTCGTCGCACCCCGCCAAGTGGTTGGCATCGAGCGTGTCGAGAACGTGTTCGACGAAACCTCGGTGATCTACGAGCTGCCATACCAGGGCTATCAGAGCGGCGTTCCGATAGCCCCGTTGTCGCAGCAGGAGGGCGAAGCCGAAACGCTGTTTTTGCCAGGCCATTGCTTCCGGATCGAATCGGTCCAGGAAATCCACCAACCGGCGTATAGGTTTATCTGGGTCAAACTGCGTGAAGTGAGCCACCCCGGCACCGGCCCGATTTACGACCTGCGTACCGGCGCGTTATTCGACCGTGCGATCTATGCGGCACGCATCAATAACGAGGCGCTGGTAGAGCGTTTGTTCCCGCAGTCGTTGTGGAGCGGCCAGAGCCTTTGACAGAGGCAGCAATACACAGGTTAGAATCGGTTGGCACGATCCATGCTGGTTTGCCCTTCAGGAGTTTCCTCTTTTGACCGCCACCGCCATCAACAGTCTGTTCCTGATCGGTGCGTTGCTGGTCGGCGCAAGCATTTTGGTCAGTTCGCTGTCCTCGCGCTTGGGCATTCCGATCCTGGTGATCATCCTCGCCGTCGGCATGGCCGCCGGCGTGGATGGCGGCGGGATCATTTTCGATAATTTCCCGCAGGCCTACCTGGTGGGTAACCTGGCCTTGGCGGTGATTTTGCTCGACGGTGGCCTGCGCACCCGCGTGGCCAGCTTCCGCGTGGCACTGTGGCCGGCGCTGTCACTGGCCACTATCGGCGTGCTGATCACCACCGCCCTGACCGGCTTGCTGGCGGCATGGCTGTTCAATCTGAACCTGATCCAAGGCTTGCTCATCGGTGCCATCGTCGGCTCCACCGACGCTGCCGCGGTGTTCTCGCTGCTGGGCGGCAAAGGCCTGAATGAACGGGTGACGGCCACGCTGGAAATCGAATCGGGCAGCAATGACCCGATGGCGGTGTTTCTCACCGTGACCCTGATCGACATGCTCGCTACCCACCAAACGGGCCTGCATTGGAGCTTGCTCGGGCATTTGCTGCGCGAGTTCGGCATCGGCGCGGTACTCGGCCTAGGCGGCGGTTGGCTGTTGCTGCAATTGGTCAACCGCATCAACCTGGCCCATGGGCTGTACCCGCTCTTGGTGATCGCTGGCGGGCTGGTGGTGTTCGCCCTGACCAACACCCTGCACGGCAGTGGTTTTCTCGCGGTATATTTGGCCGGTTTGGTCTTGGGTAACCGCCCGATTCGCAGCCGCCACGGCATCCTGCACATGCTCGACGGCATGGCGTGGCTCGCCCAGATCGGCATGTTCCTGGTGCTCGGGCTGCTGGTCACCCCCCACGACCTGCTGCCCATCGCCCTGCCGGCCCTGGGGCTGGCGCTGTGGATGATTCTCTTTGCGCGGCCGCTGTCGGTGTTCGTCGGGCTGCTGCCGTTCAAGGCCTTCCATGGCCGCGAGAAAGCCTTTATTTCCTGGGTGGGGCTGCGCGGCGCGGTGCCGATCATCCTCGCGGTGTTCCCGCTAATGGCGGGGCTGCCGCAAGCGCAACTGTATTTCAACCTGGCGTTTTTCATCGTGTTGGTGTCGTTGTTACTGCAGGGCACCAGCCTGCCATGGATGGCCAAGTGGTTGAAGGTCACTGTACCGCCAGACCCAACACCGATTTCCCGTTCGGCCTTGGAGGTTCACCCCACCAGTGAATGGGAGCTGTTCGTGTACCGGCTGGGCGCCGAAAAATGGTGCATCGGTGCCGCGCTGCGGGAACTGAAAATGCCCCATGGCACGCGTATCGCCGCGTTGTTTCGCCAGCAACAATTGCTGCACCCCTCAGGCAGTACGGTGCTGGAAGTGGGCGATGTGCTCTGCGTGATTGGCCATGAGCACGACCTGCCGGCGCTGGGCAAGTTGTTCAGCCAGGCACCCCAGCGCGGCCTGGACCTGCGCTTTTTCGGCGATTTCGTGCTCGAAGGCGATGCCGAACTGGGTGCGGTATCGGCGTTATATGGGCTGCAGCTCGACGGCCTCGATGCACAAATGCCGCTGTCGCGCTTCATCGCCCAGAAAGTCGGCGGGGCGCCGGTGGTAGGCGACCAAATCGAATGGAACAAGACAGTGTGGACCGTGGCGATGATGGACGGGAACAAGATCGCCAAGGTGGGCGTCAGATTCCCGGAAGGAACCCGACCGGGCCCCGGCTTGTTCCTTTAAGATGCCCTTATTTCGAGCCCTGCCGCCCATACCATGCCTACTTTGCGCTCTTTGTTCGGCGCAGCCCTGTTGGGGCTGTGCCTGACCAGCCACACCGCCCAAGCGGCTGACCCGCCCAGCGCCGGTGCCGTTCAGCAAAACCTTGATCACATCGCCGATCGCAAGCTCTCCGACACGGACCAGAAGGCGCTGGAACAGGTGCTGGAACAAACCCTATCGTTTTTAGGCAGTGCCGACGACTACACCAAACAACTGGCCAGCACCAAGCAACAAATCGCCGATGCCCCGCGCCAAACCGATGATAACCAGCGCGAACTGGCCCGGCTGAGGGCCAGCAGGCCAGTGCCGGTGGCCCAGCGTTATGCCAACCTGAACGTGCCACAGCTCGAACAGGTGCTGGCTGACCATGGTACCGAACAGGGCAACCTGCAAAAGCAACTCGCCGATGCCAACAGCCTGATCATCACCGCGCAAACACGCCCGGAGCGCGCGCAAAACGAGATCAGTAACGCGCAAACCCGCATCCAACAGATCAACGGCACCCTCAAGAGTGGTAAAGACGGCGGTAAAACGCTCTCGGCCGACCAACGCAACCAGTACCTGGCCGAGCTGGCGTCGATCAACGCACAGATCGCCCTGCGCCGCCAGGAGCTCTCGGGCAACAGCCTGCTGCAAGACTTAGGTAACAGCCAGCATGACCTACTGCTCGAGAAGGTCGGCCGGCTTGCCCAGGAAATCCAAGACCTGCAGTCGTTGATCAACCAAAAACGCTTGGCGCAGTCGCAGCAAACCGTTACCGAGCAAGCCGCCGAAGCACAGAAGGCCGGCGGCAGCAGCCTGTTGGCCACAGAAAGCGCCACCAATGTGCAATTGTCCGATTACCTGTTGCGCAGCACCGACCACCTCAATGAGCTGACCCAACAGA
Organism: Pseudomonas typographi; assembly: GCF_014694385.1. Taxonomy (GTDB): domain Bacteria; phylum Pseudomonadota; class Gammaproteobacteria; order Pseudomonadales; family Pseudomonadaceae; genus Aquipseudomonas; species Aquipseudomonas typographi. The sequence goes on from NZ_JAAOCA010000001.1 coordinate 261,657, forward strand.
ACTTGAAGGTACGCCAGCAGCTCGACGCCCTCAACCAAACCGACCAGGCGCTCGATGAGCAGATCGACGTGCTCAAGGGCAGCCTGCTGTTGTCGAAAATCCTCTACACCCAAAAGCAAGCGCTACCGCACCTGAAAGTCGACCGCAACCTTGCCGACCAGATCGCCGACATTCGCCTGTACCAATTCGATGTGAGCCAACAACGCGAGGCCCTGAACAGCCCGGCAGGCTATGTAGACAACCTGATTGCCAACCACCCGGCCGAGCAACTGACACCAGCCTTGCGCAAAAGCCTGATAGACCTGGCTGCGACCCGCGTGGACCTGCTCGAACGGCTGAACCGCGAGCTGGCGGCGCTGCTCAACGAGTCGATCAACCTGCAACTGAACCAAAAGCAGTTGCTCGATACCGCCCAAAGCCTGCGCACCACCCTCGACGAGCAGATGTTCTGGATCCCCAGCAATAAACCACTGGACTTCGAATGGTGGGCGGCGGCGCCCAAGCGGCTGGCGGCGCAGTTGGCCACCCTGCCGTGGCAGGCGAGCGTGGCCCAATTAAGCGACGGCCTGGCGCAGCGGCCGTTGTTTTTCTTGCCGCTGTTATTATTGATCGGTGGCTTGTTGTGGCGGCGCAAGTACCTTTACGGCAAGCTCAACCAAGTGCACAGGGACGTAGGCCACTTCAAGCGCGACAGCCAATGGCACACGTTACTGGCGATTCTCATCAATATTTTGCTCGCGCTGCCAGTGGCGCTGGCCCTGGCGCTGTGTGGCCTGGCCTTGCAGATCGACGCCCGCGGCCAGAACGCGAGCCTGGGGGCGGCCTTGCTGCAGGTCGCCCAGGCTTGGCTGGTGTTCTACACCGCCTACCGCATCCTGGCCCCGGGCGGCGTGGCCGAATTGCATTTTCGGTGGGAAAAGGCCCAAGTCGAGTTCCTGCGTAATTGGGTGCGCCGGCTGGGGTTCGTGGTGCTGGCGCTGGTGTCGGTGGTGGCGGTCGCGGAACTACAACCGGCTGCCTTGGCCGACGATGTGCTCGGCATCGCCGTGGTGCTGGCGTGTTTCGCCCTGATGGCCTGGCTGCTCAGCCGGCTGCTGCTGATCAGCCCCACCCACGGCAGCGCCTCGCTGTTCCGACGCTTGGTCGGCATCGCCTTTACACTGCTGCCGGTGGCACTGTTCGTGGGCGTGTGCTTTGGCTATTACTACACCGCGCTCAAGCTCACCGACCGGTTGATCGCCACGCTCTACCTGCTGATGGCCTGGTTGGTGATCGAGGCCATGTTCGTACGCGGCCTGAGCGTGGCGGCGCGGCGCCTGGCCTACCAGCGGGCCCTGAGCAAGCGCCAGGCGGCCAAGGAGAACGGCGACGGCGACCTGGTAGCCGAGGAACCCAAGCTGGACATCGAGCAGGTCAACCAGCAATCGTTGCGGCTGATTCGCCTGGCGCTGCTGGGTACCTTCATCGCTGCGCTGTATTGGGTGTGGGCCGACCTGATCACGGTGTTCGCGTACCTGGACAACATCACCCTGTACGAATACACCAGCGGCACCGGGACCAATATGAGCAGGGTGCCAATCAGCCTGGGCGACATGTTTGGCGCATTGGTGGTGGTGGCCATTACCTTCGTATTGGCCGGCAACCTGCCGGGCTTGCTCGAAGTCTTCGTGCTGTCCAAACTCAACCTCAAGCAAGGCAGCGCCTACGCCACCACTACCCTGCTGTCCTATGTGATCGCTGGCGTCGGTTTCGTGTCCACCCTTTCGACCTTGGGCGTGAGCTGGGACAAACTGCAATGGCTGGTGGCGGCGTTGTCGGTGGGCCTGGGGTTCGGTATGCAGGAAATCTTCGCCAATTTCATTTCGGGCATCATGATCCTGTTCGAGCGGCCCGTGCGTATCGGCGACATCATCACCATCGGCAACCTCTCCGGCACCGTGAGCAAGATCCGCATCCGCGCGACCACGATCACCGACTTCGACCGCAAAGACATCATCGTCCCGAACAAAACGTTTATCACCGGGCAATTGATCAACTGGTCACTGACCGACACCATCACCCGCGTAACGCTCAAGCTGGGGGTGGATTACGGCTCGGACCTGGACTTGGTACGCAAGCTACTGCTGCAGGCCGCCCATGAAAACCCCAGGGTGCTCAAAGACCCTGGGCCGATCGTGTACTTCCTGAACTTCGGCGAAAGTAGCCTGGACCATGAGCTGCGCATGCACGTGCGCGATCTGGGCGACCGCAACCCGGTGCTGGATGAGATCAACCGCTTCATCAACAGGGAGTTCAAGGCCAACGGCGTGCACATCTCGTTCCGCCAGGTGGAGGTGTACCTGAAGAACACCCAAGGTGGCGAGTATAGGCTCACACCCGTAGACAAAGGCCCCCAAGCCGATCCATCCTGACCGCTGACCCGAACCCCGGCGCCGCCATGAAATCGCTCGACGAACTGACCTTCGACAACCGCTTCGCCCGCCTGGGCGATGCCTTCTCCACCGAGGTGCTGCCCGACCCGGTCGATGCACCGCGGCTGGTGGTGGCCAGCGAAGCGGCCATGGCCTTGCTCGACCTGGCCCCCAGCGAGGCCGCCACGCCGCTGTTCGCCGACGTGTTCAGTGGCCATAAGCTTTGGGACCACGCCGCGCCCCGGGCGATGGTCTATTCCGGGCATCAATTCGGCAGCTACAACCCGCGCCTGGGCGATGGCCGTGGCTTGCTGTTGGGCGAAGTGGTCAACGACGCCGGCGAGCATTGGGACCTGCATCTGAAAGGCGCCGGGCTCACCCCCTACTCCCGCATGGGCGATGGCCGCGCGGTGCTGCGCTCGTCGATACGCGAGTTCCTCGCCAGTGAAGCCCTGCATGCGCTGGGCATACCCACCACGCGTGCATTGTGCGTAACGGCCTCCGACACCCCGGTGTGGCGCGAGAAACAAGAACGCGCCGCCATGTTGCTGCGCCTGGCGCCCAGTCATGTGCGCTTTGGCCACTTCGAGTATTTTTACTACACCCGCCAGCATGAGCAACTCTCGGCGCTGGCCGACCATGTGCTGGCGGCGCACTTCGCGCCCTGCCTGGAACAGAACAACCCGCACCAAGCGATGTTCACCGCCGTGGTAGAGCGCACGGCCGAACTGGTTGCCGGGTGGCAAGCCTATGGTTTCAACCACGGCGTGATGAACACCGACAACATGTCGATCCTGGGCTTGACCTTCGACTTTGGCCCCTATGCGTTTCTCGATGACTTCGATGCACACTTTATCTGCAACCATTCCGATAGCACCGGCCGCTATTCATTCAGTAACCAGGTGCCGATTGCCCACTGGAACCTCAGCGCACTGGCGCAGGCGTTGAGCCCGTTCGTAGAGGTCGATGCGCTGCGCGCGGCGCTGGAGCTGTTCTTGCCGATCTACCAAGCCAAGTATCACGACCTGATGCGCAAGCGCCTGGGCCTGAGCACGGCTGAAAGCGACGACCCTGAACTGTTCGGGCGCCTGCTGCAGTTGATGCAAAACAGCGCCGTAGACTACACGCTGTTCTTCCGCCGCCTCGGCGAGCTGCCGGCCGAGCAGGCCCTGCACGCATTGCGCGACGACTTCATCGACCGGCCAGGTTTCGACCAGTGGGGCGCCGCGTTGCTGGCCAGGCTCGCGCGCCAGCCGAACGAGACCCAACCGGCGCGCCAGGCACGGATGCAGGCGGCCAACCCGCTGTACATCCTGCGCAACTACTTAGCGCAAACCGCCATCGAGGCGGCCGAACAGGGTGATTACACTGAAGTTCGGCGCCTGCACGCGGTGCTCACACGCCCCTTCGAAGAACAATCGGGCATGCAGCACTACGCCCAACGGCCCCCGGACTGGGGCAAACATCTGGAAATCAGTTGCTCCTCCTGACACAGTTGCCACCCGGTTACGCCACTGGGCTATGATCGCGACATCGACGAACCCGGGTGTTTGCGCTTCATGGCCACGAAGTCTTTGCGGCAAACCCTGCGCCGGCTATGGGCGCGGGACAAATTCAGCTACAGCATCCGTGTATTCATCGCCCTGACCGGCAGCATGGCTTTATGCTGGTGGCAAAACGAGATGCACCTGCTGATTTCGTTGTTCCTCGGCATTATCGCCAGTGCGTTGGCCGAAACCGACGATAACTGGCAAGGCCGCCTCACCGCGCTGCTGGTCACATTGCTGTGCTTCAGCATCGCGGCGCTGTCGGTAGAGCTGCTGTTCCCCTACCCCTGGTTGTTCGTGGTCGCCCTGGCCCTGGCAGCCTTTTGCCTGACCATGCTCGGTGCCCTGGGCGAGCGCTATAATGCTATCGCCTATGCCACATTGATTTTGTCGGTGTACACCATGATCGGCGTGGACCAACGTGGCGGCGAGGTCGCTGATTTTTGGCGAGAGCCCATGGTGCTGGTGGCCGGTGCCGCCTGGTACGGCCTGCTGTCGGTGCTGTGGCAGGCGCTGTTTGCCAACCAACCGGTACAACAAGGCCTGGCACGGGTGTTTCGTGAACTGGGCTTGTACCTGAAAATCAAATCGTCGCTGTTCGAGCCGATTCATGGGCTCGACGTCGAAGGCCGCCGCCTGGAACTGGCCAAGCAAAATGGCCGGGTGGTGGCGGCGTTGAACGCTTCGAAGGAGATCATTCTGAACCGCGTGGGCAGCAGCCGCGCCGGCGCCAAAACCAGCCGCTACCTGAAGCTGTACTTCCTGGCGCAGGATATCCATGAACGCGCCAGCTCCTCGCATTACCCGTACAACGCCTTGGCAGAGGCGTTCTTTCACAGCGATGTGCTGTTCCGCTGCCAGCGCCTGCTTCGCCAACAAGGCAACGCCTGCCAGCGCCTGTGCGAAAGCCTGCAATTGCGCCAGCCGTTCGTTTACGACGAAAGCTTCGCCGAAGCACTGGGCGATTTGCATGCTTCGCTCGAACACTTGCGCATCCAAAGCAACCCTGCCTGGAAAGGTTTGTTACGCTCGCTACGGGCGTTGGCCAATAATTTGGCGACCCTCGACCGCCTGCTCAGCGACGCCAGCAACCCCGACGCGCTGGCCGAAGCCAGCGACAGCAGCCTGCTCAACCGCGCACCGCAAAACCTTAAAGAGATCCGTGCACGCATCCGGCAGAACCTTACGCCGACCTCGCTGCTATTTCGCCATGCGTTGCGCCTGCCGCTGGCGCTGGTAGTGGGCTATGGCGTGCTGCACCTGATCCACCCCACCCAGGGTTACTGGATCATGCTCACCACCCTGTTCGTATGCCAACCTAGCTACGGTGCCACACGCCGCAAGCTCGGCCAGCGCATCATCGGCACGGCCATCGGCCTCACTGTCGGCTGGGCGTTGTTCGATCTGTTTCCCAGCCCTTTGGTGCAATCGATATTCGCGGTGGCGGCAGGGCTGGTGTTCTTCGTCAACCGCACCACCCGCTACACGCTGTCTACCGCGGGCATCACGTTGATGGTGCTGTTTTGCTTCAACCAAACCGGCGACGGCTATGGGCTGTTCCTACCGCGGCTGTTCGATACCTTGGTCGGCAGCCTGATCGCCGGCATGGCGGTGTTCCTGTTCCTGCCCGACTGGCAAGGGCGCCGGCTGAACAAGGTGCTGGCCAGCACCCTGGCGTGCAATGCGCAGTACCTGCAACAGGTGCTGGGGCAATACGCCAACGGTAAGCGCGACGACCTCGCCTACCGGCTCGCCCGGCGCAACGCCCACAACGCCGATGCAGCGCTGTCGACCACCCTGGCCAACATGCTGCTCGAACCTGGGCATTTTCGTAAGGAAGCCGATATTGGCTTTCGCTTCCTGGTGCTCTCGCACACCCTGCTCAGCTACCTCTCAGGCCTCGGCGCGCATCGTGGCGGCGACCTGCCCGAACCGGCTCGCCAGCATCTGATCAGTGACGTGGGCGCGCGCTTGGTGGGTAGCCTGCAGGCCATCGCCCAAGCCCTGGCCGAACGCCGCCCGATACAGGTGCAGGATGAGAACGAACAACACTTGGCCGACACACTGGAACACATGCCTGATGACGTGGATGAAACCCAGCGCTTGGTACAGGCCCAACTGGCGCTTATTTGCCGGCAGTTGCCGCCACTGCGCAATTTGGCGGCGCATTTGGTAAAGGACGAGGCAGAACGGGCGGTAGCGCCAGCGGCGTAAACGGGCGGCCGAAGCGTTGCTACAACCCATGCGCCTCGATCAACCGATCGATACTGCCGTCTACCTTCATCTGCGCGATCGCCTGGTCGAATGCGTCAACGATCTTCGGAAAGTCGGGGTTCTTGCGGCTGACCAGAATATGCAACGGGTTTTCGCTCAAGGGCGGCCCGACGAACCGTACCTGATCGCGCAATGGCTCCCAGCGCAAACAGTAACGCGCCACGTATTCATCTTCCAGGGCCATGTCGACACGCCCAGCCAGTAACATGCTAAGCCCTTGGGCAAAGTTACGCACAGGAACCTTATGCAGGGCATCATCGGTGTCGAAGGCGGCCGAGTAAGCGTAGTCACGCACCACGGCGATGGAATAGCCATACAATTGGCTCAGTTGGCCATCGAATGCAATCTTGGCCGTTCTACTGGCCAGCAGGCGAATGCGGTTGACCCAATAAGGCTGCGAAAACTTGCCGGCCCGCGTGCGCGCTTCGTTGTACCAAGCATCGACCAACACATCGTAGCGGCCCGTTTCGATACCTTGCAGGGCACGCGCCCAAGGCACTTGTTCATAGGTGGTCGCATAGCCGGCGCGCCCCAAGGCCTGGCTCACAATCTCGGTGGCCAGGCCTTTGCCTGCATTTTTTTCATCGGTAAAGGGGGGCCAAGGGTCTGCCACCAGCCTTAGGGTTTGTGCCGCTGTAGGTGCCGCCAACCCTAGCAACACCAGCAGCAAATAACAGCCTCGAAGCAATCGCCACATGCCCGACTCCCATCCAGGGGAACAGCCTTTCAGCACACGATGACACAAAAGCCCGAAGCAAATAATGGCCTTTTAACATCGACGTCGCGAATGGAGCCTACTTTTCCACCTGCGACATGGGGTAATCCAATACCTGGCAAATGTTTGCCAGGTTACGTTCGACCCAGCGTGGGTCTATGGCGCCCCAATCCTTGATCCGATAACGCCCGATGTGATTGCGGCTGCCGCCGGCCTGCTCGAATTCGCATTCAATATCCAACTCGGCCAGGGCTGCGATCGTGTCTTGGGCGGTGCGCCGTGGCATGCCGGTGGCTTCCATCAGGGCCGGCACGCTGCAAGCCCGGCCGCTGCAGATAAGATAGGCCACGTACAGGCGCCGGTAGAAGCTGGTGCGGGTCTTGCTGGTTTGCATGTAGGTTTCCTTAAGCTCAGGTTGCGAAACCGACACTGAGCGCGGTCAGGTACACACGTAAGTCGAACTCCAATGGGTGGTACCCCGGCTGCATGTGCTCGCACAACTGGTAAAACGCCTTGTTATGATCCGCTTCGCGCAGGTGCGCCAGCTCGTGCACCACGATCACCCGCAAGAACTCAGGGGGCGCCTGGCGAAATAACGCGGCGATACGGATTTCCTTCTTGGCTTTGAGCTTGCCCCCTTGAACCCGCGACACCGCGGTGTGCAAGCCCAGCGCACGGTGCGTGAGGTCAAGGCGGTTATCGAACAGCACCTTGTCGACGGCGGGCGCCGATCGCAAAAAGCGCTGTTTGAGTTCGCTTACATAGGCATACAGCGCTTTATCGCTCTGTACCGCATGCTGGCCAGGGTAACGCTGGGCCAGGTAATCGCCGAGCCGGCCCTGGGCGATAAGCTGGCGCACCTGTTGCTGAAGGTGCTCTGGGTAAGCTTGCAGGTACTTCAACGGCGGCATGGCGAAGGCCTCAGGTACAGGCCAGCCAGTTTATCGCCCAAGCGAGGCGCGGGCGAGGGGCCAGTCGAATGTGGCGGAAAACTGCCCAGCTTCGTCGGCGGTCATGGGCCGCGCCACCAGGAACCCCTGAACGAATTCACAGCCATTGAGCTCCAGCCAATGGCGTTGCTCCTCGGTTTCCACACCTTCGGCGATCACGCTGATGCCGTAGGCTTGGCACAAACCGATCAACTGGCGGGCGAGCTCGGCGTCACGCCGTGAACCCGGCAGTTTGGCCACCAACTGGCGGTCGAGCTTGAGCGTGTCGATCGGCAAGTCGCGCAGCAGGGCCAACGAACAGTGCTCGGCGCCGAAGTCGTCCAGGGCGATACGCACACCCAGCCCACGCAGCAACAACAACTGCTGGCGCGCTTCGGTGAGGTTGTGCAGCAACGACGGCTCGGTGATCTCGATTTCGACCTGCCGTGGCACCAGCCCATTCATGGCCACGGCGCGCTGCAGTTCCGAAACCAGGTTAGGCATGCTGAACTGTGCGTTACTCAGGCTGATACTCACCACCACATCCTGGCCAAACGCTTGTGCCCAGCGACGCCGCTGGGCGGCCGCTTCCTGGTAAATCCAGGTTGCCAGGCGGCTGATGAGCCTGGCCTCCTCAAGCAGCGGAATGAATAGCCCCGGTGGCACATCGCCCACACTGGGGTGGCACCAACGCAGCAGGGCCTCAAAGCCGCGCAACTGGCCATCGACCAGTGATACCTGCGGCTGGAACACCAGAGAGAAGTCGTTGTGCTCGATGGCCTCGCCGACGCTGTCTTCAAGCAATAACCGCGAGCGCGCGCGCACGTTCAAGTCTTGGTCGTAGTAACGGTATTGCTGCTTACCCGCTTGCTTGGCGGCATACATGGCGATGTCTGCGGCGCGCAACAAGTGGTCAAGGGTGGTGCCGCATTCAGGGTAGGTGGCGATGCCGATACTCAAGCCCAGGTTTACCTCTATGCCGTCTATTTCATTGCAAATCAGTACCCGCTCAAGGATTTTTTCCGCCACCTTGGCGGCTTGCTCGGGGTAATCGAGAGTGTCGAGCAGGGCGGTGAACTCATCGCCCCCCATGCGCCCGATAATATCGTAGGGGCGCAGGCACTCCTTGAGTTGCCCGGCCACCCAGCGCAGCACGCGGTCGCCGGCATCGTGGCCATGGCTGTCGTTGATGCGTTTAAAGCCGTCCATGTCCATATAGAGCAAGGCTTGGCTCTTGTCGGGCCGCTCGTTGCGAAGCAGTGCGCTCTCCACCGTTTGGTGAAAACCGCGGCGGTTGAGCAAGCCGGTCAGCGGGTCGGTGACCGCTTGGTATTCCAACTGCTTGTGCAGGTTACGCACCACAGACATGTCTTGCACGGTAATGACCATCGCCTTATCCCCGGCCAGCGGGGCGCACGACAACGACACCGGCAGCGATTCGCCCACGTAGGTGCGCAGCACCGCGTCATGCACGCGGTGGATATCCTGCAGGGTGTAGGCGCGGAAAAACTCCGACTCATGCCAACTATCTACCGCCGGCTTTTCGATGAAGTCGAGCAAGCGCGCGCTTTGCAGCTCGTCGATAATGGCCCCGAGCAAGCGTGAGATAGCCGGGTTGGCAAAGCGGATGTTGCCAATTTCATCGACCACCAGGATACCTTCGGCGGCGTGCTCCAGCACCGAGGCATTAAAGGCCCGCGCCGATTCGAGATCGCGGCTAAGCCGTTGCAACTGCTTGCGGCTGCGCTGTTGGTCCAGCAGGGCTTGTACCTTGGGCTTGAGCACCTGCGGGTCGAACGGCTTGAACATGTAGTCGACCGCCCCACTGGCATAGCCCTTCAGCACGGCGGCCTGGGTTTGCTCATTGGCCGTGAGGAAGATGATCGGCGTAAGCCGGGTACGTTGGCTGCCACGCATCAACCGGGCCACCTCGAAACCATCCATGCCGGGCATTTGAACATCCAGCAGCACCAGGTCTACTTCGTGCTGCAGCAACATCCCCAGCGCTTCGACCCCCGAGGCCGCAGTGACGACTTCCCACTCCTGGCGCTCAAGCAGAGCACGCATGCTGAGTAGGTTCTCGGGGTAATCGTCAACGATCAATAAGACCGACCTGTCTTCAGCCGGATTCAACTGCGCGCATTCCATGCTGCTACTCAAATTGTGGTGGCCTGCTGCCACGTGCTAACCATGGCTACAGACAGCCTAGACCGCGTTTGTTCACCCCGCCGAGAAAAAAAAACAGGGCATTACACCCACGCCGACTAACGGTCTGTTGCTGAAACAGGTGTAATCAAAGGCTTACAGTGCGCCGACAAACGGTTGACGTCAATAGTTAGACGCCGCGAATAAACCGTGTATCTTTCACACCACATGCAGGCAGCAGCGTTTTCAGCGCCGGATAGCGCGGAACTTTTTAGCCATCAATGACCCCTCTTACGAAGGTGAGCATCATGATCGACCTGACAACTTGGAACCTGAGCGTACCTGTCGGCAGCCCTGCCATTATTATCGACACCCCGGCGCTGGCCAGTGGCTACAAAGATGAGTATTTCCACGCCGACTCCGGCAGCCTGTTCTTTTGGGCGCCTGTCACCGGCTCGGTCACCAAGAGCGCCAAATACCCCCGCTCCGAACTGCGTGAAACCTATGCCGACGGCAGTGTGCACAACTGGAAATTCCCTGACGCCGACAACATGCTGCGCGCCAGCCTGGCCGTCAACCAAGTGCCCTCCAGCGGTAAAGTGGTGATCGGGCAGATCCACCAATACGGCAGCAACGAGCCCCTGCTCAAGGTTGAGTACCAGTACAAAGAAAAAACCAAGCTGGGCAACATCGTCGCCAAGTTGCGCCCAACGCCTGACCAAGACGAACCTACCGTTATTACCATTGCCCAGAATGTGCCGATGAGTACCCGCTTCACCTACACCATTCACCTCGGCCCTGGTGGCACCTTGATCGTCAATGCGGCCAACTACCAGTGGAGCACCAAGCTCGACAGCGCCTGGAAGGTGAAAGACTTGTACTTCAAGGCGGGCGTTTACACCCAGGACAACACCGGTTATGCCACCGAAGGCGGCCAGGTGACGTTTTACAAGCTCAGCGCTGAGCACGCGGCCAAAACTGCCGCCGTGGCTGGCCTGTAAAGCAACGTAAAAAGGCGGCCCCCGCGGGCCGCCTCCCTTGTGCCCAGCCATGCTGGGCTTTTTTTTGCCTGGATATCAATAAGGTGTCTCAGGCGTTGGCTGCATCCTTATGAAGGTGCCTTTGGCGACCGGGCGCGTTGCCCGGCAACCACATTCACGCATCAATGCTTATGCCAACGCCTAAACTACCCCACTAGCTGACCTTGGCGTTCAGCTCCCCTCTGGCATAACGCTCGAACATGACGTCCAGCGACAATGGGCGGATCTTCGACGCATGGCCCGCAGTGCCAAACGCTTCATAACGGGCGATGCACACGTCGCGCATGGCGGTCACGGTTTTGGCCAGGTACTTGCGGGGGTCGAACTCACCAGGGTTCTGCGCCATGAATTGGCGAATGGCACCGGTGGACGCTAGGCGCAGGTCAGTGTCGATGTTCACCTTGCGGACGCCATGCTTGATACCTTCGACGATCTCCTCGACCGGCACGCCGTAGGTTTCCTTGATGTCGCCGCCGTACTCGTTGATGATCGCCAGCCAATCCTGCGGCACCGACGAGGAGCCGTGCATCACCAGGTGGGTGTTGGGGATGCGTTTGTGGATTTGCTTGATGCGGTCGATCGACAGCACGTCACCCGTAGGGGGCTTGGTGAACTTGTAGGCGCCATGGCTGGTGCCGATGGCGATGGCCAAGGCGTCGACCTGGGTCTTGGCCACGAAATCGGCGGCCTCTTCCGGGTCAGTCAACAATTGGCTGTGGTCCAGCGTACCTTCGGCGCCCACGCCGTCTTCTTCGCCGGCCTGGCCTGTTTCCAACGAGCCCAGGCAACCCAATTCACCTTCCACGCTCACGCCACAGGCGTGGGCGAACGCCACGGTTTGTTGGGTCACGCGCACATTGTAGTCGTAGTCGGAGGGGGTTTTGCCGTCGGCCTTGAGCGAGCCGTCCATCATGACCGAGCTGAAGCCCAGTTGAATGGAGCGTTGGCATACATCCGGGCTGGTGCCGTGGTCTTGGTGCATGACCACCGGAATGTGCGGAAACTCCTCGACGGCTGCCAGGATCAAATGGCGCAGAAAGGGAGCGCCCGCGTATTTGCGGGCACCGGCCGACGCTTGCACGATCACCGGCGAATCCGTTTTATCAGCGGCTTCCATGATCGCGCGCATCTGCTCGAGGTTGTTCACGTTGAACGCCGGCACGCCGTAGCCGAACTCGGCCGCGTGGTCCAACAACTGGCGCATGCTAATCAGTGCCATGGTGTGTTTCTCTCCCGCTCCAGGATCATTTATTCGTGCAGTCGAGCCCATTCGGGCCGCTGCCGTTCATGCCTTTCAATTCGTCGGCCGGCTTATGCCAGCCATTACCTCATGGCGCTTTGCAACCCCGACCGATAAGGTCGTTGGTCGCGACCCAGTACACCAACCCCTCTTCACCGCGAATATTGAATGCCAATACGCCATCGCTGAATAACGTGCCCTGCCCGGCGCTGGGCTCCGCCACCAGGTCGTAAACCTGTTGGCTACCACCCAGGCGCAGCGACACCCGGTCATGGGCCGCCGAGGTGTAAAACCAATCGAATGTCGCCTGGCTATCACATACCCAAGTGATCGAGGGCGGCGCACTGGCGGCTTTTGAGCCAAACCCTGCACAGCCAACCAATAACGCACAACACAACAGGCCAGCAACACCCTTCATGGTGTCTCCTATTCCAGCGCTTTGTTCCCAGAAGGGGCCGAAACCCGCCTGCCAGCCGTTTCGGTTAAGTTACTGCGACTCACAATTCTGCATTTTGTTGCCGCCTCCGGTCGGGTCGCCGGTTGCAGCGGTTTGCACCCGCTGGGTGTCCTGGCTGCTGGGCGTATCAACCGACGCCGGGCTGAACACTTCACAGGTTTTTTCCCGATCACCGCCAAACAACGAACATCCTGACAAGGCTAGGCACCCGGCCATTACCGCCACGGTTACTTTCATAGTGAGCTCCTTTCACGAAACGTGAGTAACGTTGACCATGCAGACCACAGCCAAGGCCAGGGGTTGCTAAGGGCAACCACTGCCAGGTGCTTGATTTTCCGGGTCGTAACGTTCCAGGGCTTCTTGGCCCTGGCGTTTATTGATCACCGGTGCCGTTTCGGCCTGCCAACCCGCTTGGTAACAGCCACCCTTGCTCGGCGACTGGTCAGGCGTGGGTTGCGGCGGTACTTCAGCCGGCGTGCTCGAACAGCCGGCCAGCAACCCGGCCAGGGCGAACGATGCAAAGCGCTTGTTCATGGCGATCAGGCCTCGGCCCGCTGCTCCAGGATTGCCACCGCTGGCAGCACCTTGCCTTCGACGAATTCGAGGAACGCGCCACCGCCGGTAGAGATGTAGGAGATCTGCCCACCAACGCCGTATTTATCGATGGCGGCCAAGGTGTCGCCGCCACCGGCGATGGAGAAAGCCGGGCTTTCGGCGATCGCTTTGGCCAAGGTTTGGGTACCGCCACCGAACTGGTCGAATTCGAATACCCCAACCGGGCCGTTCCACAGGATGGTTTTGCACGCCTTGAGCAGCTCGGCGAACTGCGCCGCGGTTTGCGGGCCGATGTCGAGGATCATGTCGTCTTCGGCCACCTCATCGATACCCTTGACGGTAGCGGCCGCGTCTTGCGCAAATTCCTTGGCCACCACCACGTCTACCGGCAGCGGCACCTTGACCTTGGCGGCGATTTCCCTGGCCGTGCCGAGCAGGTCTGGCTCATACAACGACTTGCCCACCTTGTGCCCGGCGGCCGCCAGGAACGTGTTGGCGATGCCACCGCCGACGATCAACTGGTCGCAGACACCACTCAAACTGTTGAGCACATCGAGCTTGGTCGACACTTTGGACCCTGCCACGATGGCCGCCATCGGTTTGGCTGGGGCCTTCAATGCCTTGCCCAGCGCATCGAGCTCGGCCGCTAGCAAGGGGCCAGCGGCCGCCACCTTGGCGAACTTGGCCACACCGTGGGTGGAACCTTCGGCACGGTGTGCAGTGCCGAAAGCGTCCATCACGAACACATCGCACAGGGCGGCATACTGTTGCGCCAGCTCATCGGCATTTTTTTTCTCGCCCTTGTTGAAGCGCACGTTTTCGAACAGCACCACGTTGCCCGGCGCTACCTCGACACCGCCCAGGTAATCGGCCACCAGCGGTACGTCACGGCCCAGGGCCTTGGCCAGGTATTCAGCCACCGGTTTGAGGCTGTTTTCGGCACTGAACTCGCCCTCGGTGGGGCGGCCCAAGTGCGAGCACACCATGACTGCGGCACCTTTTTCCAACGCCAGCTTGATGGTCGGCAGCGCCGCAAGAATGCGCGCGTCGCTGGCCACCTTGCCGTCCTTTATCGGAACGTTGAGGTCTTCGCGGATCAGTACGCGCTTACCCGAAAGGTCCAGGTCAGTCATCTTCAACACAGTCATGTGTCAGTCCTTAGGCATTCTTTGAGTTGGGTTTGACGATGCTCAGCCAATGCGCCGCGACATCGAGCATGCGATTGGCAAAACCCCATTCGTTGTCGAACCAAGCCAGCAAGTTCACCAGCCGGGGGCCGGAAACGCGGGTTTGGCTGGCATCGACGATGGCCGAATGCGGGTCGTGGTTGAAGTCGCAACTGGCGTGCGGTAACTCAGTATAGGCCAGCAACCCCTTGAGCGAGCCCTGGGCGGCGGCCTCTCGCAACACCTGGTTGACCTCGCGCGCATCGGTGTCACGCCTTACCTGCAGGGTAATGTCCAGGCAAGACACGTTGACCGTCGGTACGCGTACCGCTTTGGCCTGTATTCGCCCAGCAAGTTCCGGAAGCAGGCGCTCAATACCGCGGGCCAGCCCTGTCGACACCGGGATCACCGATTGGAATGCCGAGCGTGTGCGGCGAAGGTCCTCGTGGTGGTAGGCGTCGATCACAGGTTGGTCGTTCATCGCCGAGTGAATCGTGGTAATGGACGCATATTCCAGGCCCAACGCCCGGTCGAGCAGGCGTAACAGCGGCACCGCGCAGTTGGTGGTGCATGATGCATTAGACAACAGCCGCTCGGCACCGGTAAGGCTGTGCTGGTTAATGCCGTAGACCACTGTGGCGTCTACATCCGCCTCGCTGGCCATCGGCTGGGAGAACAACACCCGTGGCACGCCGGCAGCCAGAAAGCGCTCACCGTCGGCACGGGTGTGCCAAGCGCCGGAGCACTCCAGCACGAGGTCCAGCCCCAAGGCCGCCCAGTCGATGCCTTCGGGTTCGGCGCTGCGCAGCACGCGCAAGCGGTCGCCGTGGACGCGCAGCGCATCGCCGTCGATGCTCACCGCGCCGGGAAAGCGGCCATGGGTGGAGTCGAAACGGGTGAGGTATTCAAGGCTTGGCAGGTCGGCCAGGTCGTTGAGCGCAACGACCTCTATACCGTCCCGTTCGCCACGCTCGTAGAGCGCACGCAGTACGCAGCGGCCGATGCGGCCATAACCATTGAGGGCAACTTTGAAAGGGCGCGTAGGGGGCATTGAGCGAACTCGGCAAAAGAATCGGCCCCCTCGGCGGCTTCGAGCCGCCGAGGGGGGCGCATTAGTCTTCCAACAACTCGTTCGCGGTGGCCAGCAGGTTGCCCAGTGTGAAACCGAACGCTTCGAATAGCTGGTCGGCCGGCCCCGACTCGCCGAACGTGGTCATACCAATGATGCGGCCTTCCAGGCCCACGTACTTGTACCAGAAGTCCGCATGGGCGGCTTCGATGGCGATACGTGCGCTCACCTCCAGGGGCAGCACGGCCTGTTTATACGCCGCATCCTGGCGGTCGAACACACTGGTGCTGGGCATCGACACCACGCGCACCTGGCGGCCCTGGGCGCTGAGCGCGTCGAACGCCTGCACGGCCAGCCCTACCTCGGAACCGGTGGCGATCAGAATCAGCTCCGGCTCACCGGCGCAGTCCTTGAGCACGTAAGCGCCCTTGGCCACATCCGCCAGTTGTTCGGCGCTACGGGCCTGGTGGGTGAGGTTTTGCCGAGAGAAGATCAAGGCCGAGGGGCCGTCGTCGCGCTCGATGGCGTATTTCCAGGCGATCGCCGACTCGACCGCATCGGCCGGGCGCCATGTATCCAGGTTCGGCGTGCCCCGCAGGCTGGCCAACTGTTCGATGGGCTGGTGGGTGGGGCCGTCTTCGCCCAAGCCAATGGAGTCGTGGGTGTACACGTACAGCACGCGCTTTTTCATCAGCGCCGACATGCGCACCGCGTTGCGCGCATACTCCATGAAAATCAGGAAGGTCGCGCCGTAAGGCACGAAGCCGCCGTGCAGGGCGATACCATTCATGATCGCGCTCATGCCGAACTCACGCACGCCGTAGTGCAGGTAGTTGCCGGCGGCATCCTCGGCGCTCACGCTTTTGCAGCCCTTCCACAAGGTCAGGTTGGAGCCGGCGAGGTCGGCCGAGCCGCCGAGCAATTCAGGCAACAGCGGGCCAAAGGCATTGAGCGTGTTCTGGCTGGCTTTACGGCTGGCGATGGTTTCGCCCTTGGCGGCGACTTCGGCGATAAAGGCGGCGGCTTTTTCGCTGAAGTCCGCCGGCAGCTCACCGCTCATGCGGCGGATCAATTCGTTGGCCAGTTGCGGGTGCGCGGCCGAATAGGCCGCGAAACGTTGGTCCCACTCGGCCTCGGCGGCAGCACCCTTCTCGCGGCCGTTCCACTCGTCGTAGAGGGCTTGAGGGATCTCGAACGGGCCGTACTTCCAACCGAGTTTTTCGCGGGTCAGGGCGATTTCATCGGCACCCAGCGGGGCGCCATGGCACTCTTCCTTGCCCTGCTTGTTCGGCGAGCCGAAGCCGATCACGGTCTTGCAGCAAATCAGTGTTGGCTGCTCGCTTTTACGCGCGGTTTCGATGGCAATCTTGATTTCGTCGGCGTCGTGGCCATCGACGTTACGGATCACTTGCCAACCATAGGCTTCGAAACGCTTGGGGGTATCGTCCCGGAACCAGCCTTCGACCTCGCCGTCGATGGAAATGCCGTTATCGTCATAGAAAGCGATCAGCTTGCCCAGGCCGAGGGTACCCGCCAACGAGCACACCTCGTGGGAGATGCCTTCCATCATGCAGCCGTCACCGAGGAACGCGTAGGTGTAGTGGTTGATGATGGCATGCCCGGGGCGGTTGAATTGTGCTGCCAGCACTTTCTCGGCAATGGCGAAGCCCACGGCATTGGCGATGCCCTGCCCAAGCGGGCCGGTGGTGGTTTCAACACCTGGCGTATAGCCGTATTCCGGGTGGCCGGGGGTGCGGCTGTGCAACTGGCGGAAGTTCTTCAGGTCGTCGATGGAAAGGTCGTAACCGGTCAGGTGCAGCAGGGAGTAGACCAGCATCGAGCCATGCCCGTTGGACATGACGAAGCGATCACGGTCAACGAACGCGGGGTTGGCCGGGTTGTGCTTGAGAAAGTCATTCCACAGGACTTCGGCGATATCCGCCATCCCCATGGGGGCGCCAGGGTGCCCGCTATTGGCTTTCTGAACGGCATCCATGCTCAGTGCACGGATGGCGTTGGCACGCTCACGACGGCTGGGCATCGTTTGTCTCCACTAAATAGATGAAACGGCAAAGGCCGGCATTTTCCCTCACAGGCCCGGTTGGGGGCAATCGGAGATGACCCCGTGGGGTCAGTGTATCGTTTCAGCGACCATACCCCTAACGCTCTGTATACGCTTAAGCGGGCAATGCCCGCGCAGCGAACAAGGCTATATCAAAACTTATTGATATAGCCCTTGCGAAGGCCCTCAGTGGACTCTAGACTGCCTGCCCTATGAGCTTACGCATTCCTTCGATCCGCCACGAACCCTTCGACGAGCTGTCGGCCCTGGCCAAGGCCGGTGGCGACCCGTTGCGCCTGAACGTGCTCAGGGCCCTGGCCCACGCGTCGTTCGGCGTGCTGGAGCTGGCGCAGATATTCGACATAGGCCAATCGGGCATGAGCCACCATTTGAAGGTGCTGGCCCAAGCGGGCTTGGTGGCCACGCGCCGCGAAGGCAACGCAATCTTCTACCGGCGTACACTGCCCGAGCGCAGCCAGCTAGGGGGGCGCCTGCACCGGGCGTTGCTCGAAGAAGTCGACGCCCTGGCCCTGCCAGCCGAGGCCCAGGGGCGTATTGCCGTGGTCGAGGGCCAGCGCGCCGCCACACGCAAGGATTTCTACTCGCGCATGGAAGACAAATTCCGTGCCCAGCAGGCATTGATCGCCGGCTTGCCGCAATACCGCGACAGCCTGTTGGCCCTGCTCGACGAGCGCACGTTCGGCCCCGGTGCCACCGCGCTGGAGGTTGGCCCCGGCGACGGTGGTTTTTTGCCAGACCTGGCGCAACGCTTCGAACGGGTCACGGCACTGGACAACGATGCGGCCATGCTTGAAATGGCCCGCGCCCAATGCCGCACCCACGGGCTGGCCAATGTCGAACTGCAATTGGCCGATGCACTGGGCGAGCTGCCGCTGGCCGCGGACTGCGTGGTGCTGAACATGGTGCTGCACCATTTCAGCGACCCGCGGCGCGCCCTGCTGCGCTTGGCAGGCCGCGTGCAACCCGGCGGCAGCCTGCTGGTGACCGATTTATGTAGCCACAACCAGGATTGGGCCAGGGAGGCCTGCGGAGATCTCTGGTTGGGGTTTGACCAGGAAGACCTGGCCCGCTGGGCCACCGCTGCGGGCCTCGTGCCCGGGGAGAGCCTCTACGTAGGCTTACGTAACGGTTTCCAGATCCAGGTCCGCCATTTTCAGCGGCCGGCTGGCGACACTCACCATCGGTAACATCAGGAACCCCTTCAGATGAGCGAATACTCCATTTTCACCTCCGAGTCCGTGTCCGAAGGGCACCCGGACAAAATCGCCGACCAGATTTCCGATGCGGTGCTCGACGCCATCATCAGCCAGGACAAGCACGCCCGCGTCGCGGTCGAAACCCTGGTCAAGACCGGTGTGGCCATTGTCGCGGGCGAAGTCACCACCAGCGCCTGGGTTGACCTGGAGCAGATCGTTCGCGACGTGATCTGCGACATCGGCTATACCAGCTCCGAGGTCGGCTTTGACGGTGCTACCTGCGGCGTGATGAACATCATCGGCAAGCAGTCCCCCGACATCAACCAGGGCGTAGACCGCGCCAAACCTGAAGACCAAGGCGCCGGTGACCAGGGCCTGATGTTCGGTTACGCCAGCAACGAAACCGACGTGCTGATGCCCGCCCCGATCCGCTTCTCCCATGCGCTGGTCGAGCGCCAGGCGGACGCGCGCAAATCCGGCCTGCTGCCATGGTTGCGCCCAGACGCCAAATCGCAGGTCACCTGCCGCTATGAAGGCGGCAAGGTGGTGGGCATCGACGCGGTGGTGTTGTCTACCCAGCACAACCCGGAAGTGAAATACGGCGACCTGCGCGAAGCGGTGATGGAGCTGATCGTCAAGCACAGCCTGCCGGCCGAACTGCTGCACAAAGACACCCAATTCCACATCAACCCTACCGGGCAGTTCATCATTGGCGGCCCGGTGGGCGACTGCGGCCTGACCGGGCGCAAGATCATCGTCGACAGCTACGGCGGCATGGCCCGCCACGGCGGCGGCGCATTCTCCGGCAAAGACCCCTCCAAGGTCGACCGCTCGGCCGCCTACGCCGGCCGCTACGTGGCCAAGAACATCGTCGCCGCCGGCCTGGCCGACCGCTGTGAAATCCAGGTGAGTTACGCCATTGGCGTGGCCCAACCCACCTCCATTTCGGTGAACACCTTCGGCACCGGCAAGTTGCCCGACGACAAGATCATCCAACTGGTGCGCGAGCATTTCGACCTGCGCCCGTATGCGATTACCCGCATGCTCGATTTGTTGCACCCCATGTACCGGGCCACCGCGGCTTATGGCCACTTTGGGCGTAACCCTTACGAGTTGACCGTGGGCGACGACACGTTTACCGCATTTACCTGGGAGAAAACCGACCGCGCTGAGGCACTGCGGGCTGCGGCCGGGCTATAACGCCTCGGCGCTGGGCAACGACAGCGCCTTCACTACACGGTTGAAGGCGCGCATGGTAGCCCAAGCAGAGGCAGCACGAAGTCCAATACGGCAACATATGGTAAAAAACCTTCCTCCCAGGAAGGTTTTTTGCGTTCTAGGCTTTGGTTTCCTCCCGTTGAGCAAGGATGCTCGAACATGGCCCGGGCTTATTCCATTGGCCTCATACTGCTGTGCTGGGCCTTCGCCGGGCCAGCCCCGGCTTGCCCACCCTGGAACCCTGAACAGGCACGGGAGCAATTGCACGCGCTGGACATGCAATTGCGGCAATGGCAAACCCGCTACCACCGCGACGGCATGGCCGATATCGCCGATGAGCTCTACGACCAAACCCTATCAAGGTTCACTGCCTGGCGCAGCTGCTTTCCGGGTGTACCCTTGGCGCCCCAAGCGCCGTTGGCCACCGCCAGCGGCCCGCTACGCCACCCGGTGGCCCACACCGGCGTGCATAAACTCAAGGATGTCGAGGCGGTGCGTGCCTGGCTCGCCGGGCGTGAGGGTGTATGGGTTCAACCGAAGGTCGATGGTGTGGCGGTCACGGTCATCTACCAACAAGGCCGGCTGGCCAAGGTCATCAGCCGCGGCGACGGTCATGCTGGCCAAGACTGGACCACCAACGCCCGCCAGGTCGGCGGCCTGCCCGCGCGCCTGGCCGAGCCTCGTTCCTTGCTGTTGCAGGGCGAGCTGTTCCTGCGCATGGCCGGGCACGTTCAGGCGACCGAGGGTGGCCTGAACGCCCGCAGCCTGGTCGCCGGGTGGATGGCACGGCAGCAACCGCCACCGGCGCTGGCCCAGGTCGATTTTTTTCCATGGGACTGGCCCGAGGGCCCGGCAACCCTACCTGGGCGCCTCAGCGAATTGGCCGCGCTGGGTTTCACGCTGCCGCAAGCGTACAGCCAGCCGGTCACCGACGCCGCCCATGCTAGCCTATGGCGAGAGCGCTGGTACCGAGCGCCATTGCCCTTCGTCACCGATGGGGTGATTCTGCGCGACAGCCTACGGCCTGCGGCCGACCAATGGAAAGCACAGCCGCCCTATTGGATAGCGGCCTGGAAATACCCACCCCAGCAGGCACTGGCCACCGTGCGCGGCGTGACCTTCGAAACCGGCCGTACCGGCCGGGTCACGCCCGTGCTGGAGCTTGAACCGGTACGCCTGGATGATCGCACGGTACGCCGGGTAAGCCTGGGCACGCTCGCGCGCTGGCAGGCACTGAACGTGCAGCCTGGCGATCATGTCGCCGTCGAACTGGCCGGCCAAACGATTCCCCAGGTGCATAGCGTGGCCTGGCGCTCGCCGCTGCGCCAGCGCGTCGAAGCGCCCACCGCCCAACTTGGGGCGTTGAGCTGCCGGCGTGCAGCGGCCGGTTGCGAGGCACAATTGCTCGCCCGCCTGCAATGGTTGGCCAAACCCGCACAACTCGACCTACGCGGTGTGGGCCCGGCCACATGGCGGCGCCTATTGGCGGCCAACGCACTGCCGCACTTGTTCGCCTGGCTCGACTTGGACAGCACCACCCTCCCGGCCATGCCGGGGTTCGGTGAGGTGACCGCGGCGAAGCTCGCCGCGCAGTTCGCCAACGCTCGGCAAGCCGGGCTGCACCGCTGGCTGCGGGCCATGGGGTTGCCCCCCACCGGTGGCGCCAGCCTGCCGAACGACTGGCACGCGTTGGCCGCCCGTTCGGCAAGCGATTGGGCAGCGCAAAGTGGAATCGGCCCAGTACGAGGCAGCGCATTGGAGGCCTTTTTCAAACACCCGGACACGCAAATGCTTGCCAATTACCTCTCAAAAAAGGGCTTTTCGGAGTTTTCACTATTGGAAAGTCCTCCTAATATCTAATCCAATAGCAACCCTTTTCCTACATCCCGAGGTGTTGTCCATGAAACGCTGTTATGCGTGGTGGTTGGCAGGCCTGTGCCTGGCCACACCTGCGGTAGCCGCCGCGGCCGAACCGGCCACTGGCTGTGCAGCCAAGCGCCAGAGCCTGCTCAACCAACTGGCCGACGCCAAGGCGCAGCACCATGGGGCTCAACAACGTGGGCTGGAAAAGGCACTGAAAGAGAACACCGAGCACTGCACCGACGCCGGCCTACGGGCAGAACGAGAAGCCAAGGTGCGGGCCGCCGAGAAAAAACTCAACGCGCGACAGCAAGAACTGGCCGCCGAAAAAGACCCCGAAGACATTCCCAAACGCCAGGGTAAACTCAAAAACGCCGAGCGCGAGCTTGCCAATGCCAAAGCCGAACTCAATCGCTGATCCGGCGAACCCTTCGCCCGGCTAACGGCCCGGCGCCGCAACTTGAAATCGTTACGCCATCGCTGGACCTCGGCATTTTTTTACGATTCGGTCCAATAGGGCCTTTGCCTTCAGAGCCTGCGGAGCCTTCATGAGATGCACCCCGGTTTTACTGCTGATCGCCAGCATGGGTAGCGCCGTGCTAGCGCTCGCCAATGCCCCCGAACCAGCTAAAGGTTGCGCCGAGCAGCCACACCAAAAACAACCCGGTTGCGTTGACAGGACCTTGCACAAAGCGCGGAAAACCACGGTGCTCAGCGCCAAACGTGAAGTCAGCCAACGCCAGGCAGACCTGAGCAATGCCATGAAAAAAGGCGACCCTGAGCGGGTCGACCAGGGCAGGGAGCAGTTGGCACGGGCGCGCAAAGCGCTGCAGCAAGCCGTGGACGACCTAGACCGGTAAGCGCCGAGGCAAGCCCAGCAGTTATGCGGCCACGAAGAACACACTCACCACCAGGCACAGGCCCACAAACCACACCAGTGAACGCAAACGCGCCCAGTCGCCGAGGTAGCAGGCAATGTAAACCAGGCGGCTGATGATGAAGGCCACGGCCAGCGCATCGAGCGTGCCTTGTGCAGCGCCGCCGGCCAGGTGCCCGATGATCACCGCGGCGGCGAAACCGGGCAGTATCTCGAAGCTGTTCAACTGCGCGGCATGCGCGCGGCGCGGCAAGCCCTCAAGGCTATCGAGGAACCCACGCGGGTCATGGTTGGCCCGGCGATTGTAGCGCCCGCTGGCCACCTTGGCAGTAACGGTACATAGGTACGGCAAAAGGATCGCTACCAGCACGCATCCATAGGCGACGGTCATCGACCAAACTCCATAAGCGCAAGGGCCTTCACAATACGCTGTTTCGCTCCCTGGCCGCAGCCCGCCGCGCCACGGCGGCCGCGAACACATCACTGCCACTGACCAACAAGATGCCGAGCATCACCAATACCGCGCCCAGTAAAAAACCCGGCTCGACCTGTTCATCGAGTAAGAGCACGCCCATCAGGATACCCAGCAGGGGCGTAAGAAACGATAACACCCCCAGCCGTGAAGCGAGGTAACGCCCCAGCAGCCAGAACCAGGCCAAAAAGCTGGCGAAGCCGACCACCAACGTTTGGAAGGCCAGGTTCAGCCAGGTGCTGGCCACCGGCTCGAATGCCAGTTGCCCGGTGAAGGCCGCCGCGCCCACCAGCAGTACGAAAGCCGCAGCCAGTTGATAGAACAGAACTTGCCCTGGCTTTAGCTGCACCAGCCGCGTACAGCGCATGGTTACCGTGGTCGCCCCCCAGGCAACTGCGCCCAACAGGCCCAATGCGTCGCCGTACAGCATAGCCCCTGGCGCCTCGCCCACACCGGCCATGGCGCGCGCGGCGAACGCCGCCACCACGCCAGCGAATGCCACCCCGATGCCCAGCCATTGCAGCGGCTTGAGCCGCTCGGCCGGCAGCACCCAGTGCAGCCCGATCGCCGCGAAAATAGGCGCGGTGTACAGGAAAATCACCATATGCGAGGCGCTGGTATAGCGCAGCCCCTCACCCACCAGCATGAACTCCAGGGCGAACAGCCCCCCCACCGCCAACCCCAAGCGCCATATCCCATCGCGCAGCGGCAGGCCCTCACGCTTGAGGTACAGCAACAAGCCCACCAACACCGCCGCCCCACCCGAGCGCAAACCGATCTGCATCACAGGCGCCACCTGTTCGGCGGCCACCTTGATCGCAACCTGCTGCAGTGCCCAGATCGCGCACAGCACTACCATCCAACCGACGGCTTGCCCATCCAAGGGTTTCACAACGCTCACTGCCTTACCTCACACCGTTACGGCTGGCTATTGTGGCCTTAATCACGCCCATTGGCACGCGAACAGGCCCGTATGTGCCCCGGCGCGTGCAACCCCTCGCCCCGTGCGGGGTCCATGTGCCTCAGGGCCGGCCAATGCCATCCCACTTATGGCGCGCCGTTATCGGGCGCTTGTTTCAAATTATTGAACGGGACGTCGCATGCTGGAAATCGTAGCCACCTTCATCTGCCTCACCACCTTGCTGACCTACGTGAACTTTCGGTTCATCGGCCTGCCGCCCACCATCGGCGTAATGGTCACAGCGCTGTTGTTCTCGTTGATGTTGCAGGGCTTGAGCCTGATGGGTTTCCCAGGCCTGGAAGGCCGTGTGCATGACTTGATCAGCCAGATCGATTTCAATGACCTGCTGATGAACTGGATGCTCTCGTTCCTGCTGTTTGCCGGCGCATTGCACGTGAACCTGGCAGACCTCAAGAGCTACCGCTGGCCAATCGGCCTGTTGGCAACCTTCGGCGTAGTGATCGCCACCGCCGTGATCGGCAGCTTGGCGTATTACATTTTCGCCATGTTCGGCTGGCACGTGAGTTTCCTCTATTGCTTGTTGTTCGGCGCGCTCATTTCGCCCACCGACCCGATCGCCGTGCTGGGCGCGCTGCGTACCGCCAATGTGTCCAAGCCGCTGAAAATGACCATCGTCGGCGAAAGCCTGTTCAACGACGGCACCGCCGTGGTGGTGTTCACCGTGCTATTGGGCATCGCGCAGTTGGGCGAGGCGCCCTCGGCGGCGCAAACCGCCATGCTCTTCGTCCGCGAGGCGGTTGGCGGCGCGCTGTTCGGCGGGCTGATCGGCTACGGGGTATACCGCATGATCAAAAGCGTGGAGCAGTATCAGGTCGAGGTAATGCTTACTCTGGCACTGGTTATCGGCGGCTCCGCCATGGCCTATGAACTGCACGTATCGGCACCGATCGCCATGGTGGTGGCCGGCTTGATCATTGGCAACCTGGGCCGCCAGTTGGCGATGGCTGACATGACGCGCCGCTACATGGATGGTTTTTGGGAGTTGCTCGACGACATGCTGAATGCCGCGCTGTTCGCCTTGATCGGCATGGAACTGCTGCTGTTGCCGTTTTCTTGGACGCACCTGGCGGCGGCCGCCATGCTCGCCGTGGCCATTCTTTTGGCGCGGTTCGTCACTGTGGCCCCCGCCATCGCGCTAGCGCGGCGCTGGCGCAGTATCCCCCAAGGCACCATCCGGGTGCTGACCTGGGGCGGCCTGCGTGGGGGCGTATCGGTGGCGCTGGCACTGGCACTGCCCAACGGAGAGGAGCGTGACTTACTGTTGAGCATTACCTACATCGTGGTGTTGTCTTCTATTTTGCTTCAGGGCCTGACCGTGGGCAAAGTGGTAAAGGCAGTGACGCTGCCGGCAGGCTAAGCACACGGGAAGAAACGTATCGCCACCCCCGGCGGTCTACCGAACGAACCCTACTGGAGCATGACTATGCTGAAGTTTCTTGGTGGTACCGTTGGCATTATCTTCCTGATCGGCTTGGTGGTGGTGATCCTACTGTTCAAGCTGGTCTTCTAACCGCCCGGCCCAGGGTGCAGCGGCACGGCCGGCCAAGCGTCAGGCTTGGTCTTCGGTGCCGAATTGGTCCTTGATGTAGCGTATCTGGGTGCGGCCATGGGGCGCCGGCAAGCCATCTTCCCCTAGGTTGACGAATACCAACTTGTCGACGGTCAGGATGCTCTTGCGGGTAATTTTGTTGCGCACCTCGCAGGTCAGGGTAATCGACGTGCGGCCGAACTCGGTGGCGGTGATGCCCAGTTCGATGATGTCACCCTGGCGCGAGGCGCTGACGAAATTGATCTCCGAGATGTACTTGGTCACCACGCGCTGGTTGCCCAGTTGGACGATGGCGTAGATGGCCGCTTCTTCGTCGATCCAACGCAGCAGGCTGCCGCCGAACAAGGTGCCGTTGGGGTTGAGGTCTTCAGGTTTCACCCATTTGCGAGTATGGAAATTCATGCCGGGCTCCTACGGTCGGTTGGCGAGAACATCATCATCGCAGAGGCTGGCAGCCGACTCCATGGCGCTTAACCAATAGTCGCAATAGGCGCTGTGAGCAATCGACACTTGCGCCACGCTTGCCTATAATCCCGTGGTTTATTTGCTCCACACCCGCTTCTTCCGCGGGTGTCCCGCCACCTGTCCGAGGGGCGCTGCAGCAGGTCATACCTGTCAGGCTCGGATGGGGCGTGCACCGGCCCATGCCTGTGGGCCATACGCACAACGGCGCCCATTCGCACCTCACGAATGGAGACTCTTCAATGAGTGCTGTACTGACGCCTGCTGGTTTTTCCGACTTCAAGGTCGCCGACATTTCCCTGGCCGCCTGGGGCCGCCGCGAAATCATCATCGCCGAATCGGAAATGCCCGCTCTGATGGGCTTGCGCCGCAAGTATGCCGGCGAGCAACCCCTACAGGGTGCAAAAATCCTCGGCTGCATCCACATGACCATCCAGACTGCCGTGCTGATCGAAACCCTGATTGCCCTGGGTGCCGAAGTGCGCTGGTCGTCGTGCAATATTTTCTCCACACAGGACCAAGCCGCCGCTGCCATCGCCGCCGCGGGCATCCCGGTGTTCGCCTGGAAGGGCGAAACCGAGGCCGAGTACGAATGGTGCATCGAACAAACCATCCTCAAGGATGGGCAGCCGTGGGCCGCCAACATGATTCTGGACGACGGCGGCGACCTCACCGAAATCTTGCACAATAAATACCCGGCAATGCTCGACAAGATCCACGGCATCACCGAGGAAACCACCACTGGCGTGCATCGCCTGCTCGACATGCTGGCCAAGGGCACCCTGAAAGTGCCGGCCATCAACGTCAACGATTCGGTCACCAAAAGCAAGAACGACAACAAGTATGGCTGCCGCCACAGCCTCAACGACGCCATCAAGCGTGGCACCGACCACTTGCTCTCGGGCAAACAGGCACTGGTGATCGGCTATGGTGACGTGGGCAAGGGCTCCTCGCAGTCGCTGCGCCAGGAAGGCATGATCGTCAAAGTCGCAGAGGTCGACCCGATCTGCGCGATGCAGGCCTGCATGGACGGCTTCGAAGTGGTTTCGCCGTACATCAACGGCGTGAACGACGGCACCGAAGCCAGTGTCGACGCGGCGCTACTGGGCAAAATCGACTTGATCGTGACCACCACCGGCAACGTCAATGTGTGTGATGCCAACATGCTCAAGGCGCTGAAGAAGCGCGCCGTGGTCTGTAACATCGGCCACTTCGACAACGAAATCGACACCGCCTTCATGCGCAAGCAGTGGGCCTGGGAAGAGGTCAAGCCACAGGTGCACAAGGTCC
Source organism: Pseudomonas typographi (assembly GCF_014694385.1). Classification (GTDB taxonomy): domain Bacteria; phylum Pseudomonadota; class Gammaproteobacteria; order Pseudomonadales; family Pseudomonadaceae; genus Aquipseudomonas; species Aquipseudomonas typographi. The sequence continues at coordinate 289,194 of NZ_JAAOCA010000001.1, forward strand.
ATCGCACCGGTGCCGGCAGCTTCGACGCCCAGAACGACGACTACCTGATCCTGTTGGCCGAAGGCCGGTTGGTGAATTTGGGCAATGCCACCGGCCACCCGAGCCGAATCATGGACGGCTCGTTCGCCAACCAGGTGCTGGCGCAGATCCACCTGTTTGGGCAGAAATTCGCCAGCCTACCGGCAGCCGAAAAAACCGCCCGCCTCACGGTCGAGGTGCTGCCCAAGAAGCTCGATGAAGAAGTCGCCCTGGAAATGGTCAAGGGCTTTGGCGGTGTAGTGACCCAACTCACGACCAAACAGGCCGAATACATCGGCGTGACGGTCGAAGGCCCGTTCAAACCCGACACTTATCGCTACTGAGTTGCAAGCGGCACGCGGCAAGCGGCACGTTCAGCGCGGGTTACCCGCGACGGGCTTGCCGCTTGCCGCTTAAGGCTTGCAGCACTTCTTCGAAGAGCTGCCTTTTATGTCGTCCAAGCAAAGTTTCAGCTTCGAGTTCTTCCCCACCAAGACCGATGCCGGGCACGAAAAACTCATGAACGTGGCGCGCCAACTGGCAACCTACAAACCCGAGTTTTTCTCGTGCACCTACGGCGCCGGGGGTTCTACCCGTGACCGCACCCTGGGCACCGTGCTGCAACTGGAGCGCGAAACCAGCGTGCCGGCCGCGCCACACCTGTCGTGTGTAGGCGACAGCCAGGCACAGCTACGCTCGCTGCTCGCCCAGTACAAGGCTGCCGGCATCAAGCGCATCGTCGCATTGCGCGGCGACTTGCCTTCAGGCATGGGCATGGCGGTGGGTGAGTTACGCCATGCCAGCGACCTGGTCGAGTTCATTCGCCAGGAAACCGGCGACCACTTCCATTTGGAGGTGGCCGCGTATCCTGAAATGCATCCGCAGGCGCGCAATTTCGAGCACGACCTTGCCAACTTTGCGCTCAAGGCCAACGCCGGCGCGAACAGCGCGATCACCCAGTACTTTTTCAATGCCGACAGTTACTTCTACTTCGTAGAGCGCGTGCAAAAGCTAGGGGTAAACATCCCCATCGTGCCCGGCATCATGCCCATTACCAATTACAGCAAGCTGGCACGCTTCTCCGACGCCTGTGGTGCGGAGCTCCCACGTTGGATCCGCAAGCAACTGGAGGCCTATGGCGATGACGTTAAAAGCATCCAGGGCTTCGGCGAACAGGTGATCACCGAACTGTGTGAAACCCTGCTCGCCGGGGGCGCCCCGGGGCTGCACTTCTATACGCTGAACCAGGCCGAACCCAGCTTGGCGATCTGGAACAATCTGAAACTTGCCCAATAAGTTTCAAACCACCAGCGTGTATAAGCCGGACGGTGTCCGGCTTTTTTATTACATAATATGTTGGCTTTATGGCGCAAAGCCCTTGCCCAATACACTCAACGCCTAAGAATATCCCTAAAGTGAGTACCGTTTAGTCACGGGAAGTTATTTTAATCGAGGCGATAGCTCTTTTAAATTAAACGTTCTTCGCATTCCCCCATAGCATGGCCGGCGCACACCATAAACCACCTGTGAGGGATAACCATGAACACCTATAGTTTGGCAGCCCGTGCCTTGGGGGTTGCCGTGCTGGCCATGCCACCTGCCTTTGCCGAGCCCCTGACCCGAGACAACGGCGCAGCGGTTGGAGACAACCAGAACAGCCAGACCGCGGGCCCGAATGGGCCGACCTTGCTGCAAGACGTCCAGTTGATCCAAAAACTTCAGCGTTTTGACCGGGAGCGCATCCCAGAGCGCGTGGTGCATGCCCGCGGTACCGGCGCCAAAGGCGAGTTCGTCGCCACCCAAGACATCAGCGAGTTGACCAAAGCGCAGGTGTTCAAAAACGGCGAACATACGCCGGTATTCGTGCGGTTCTCTTCGGTGGTACACGGTAACCACTCCCCTGAAACCCTACGCGACCCGCGCGGCTTCGCCACGAAGTTCTACACCGCCGATGGCAACTGGGACTTGGTCGGCAACAACTTCCCAACGTTCTTCATTCGCGATGCTATCAAGTTTCCCGACATGGTCCATGCGTTCAAGCCAGACCCCCGCAACAACTTGGATAACGACGCGCGCCGTTTCGATTTTTTCTCGCACGTACCTGAAGCCACGCGCACCCTTACCTTGCTTTACTCCAACGAAGGCACCCCGGCGGGCTACCGTTTCATGGATGGCAACGGGGTGCACGCCTATAAACTCATCAATGCCAAAGGTGAGGTTCACTACGTGAAGTTTCACTGGAAGAGCCTGCAGGGCATCAAGAACCTCGACCCGGCCCAAGTTATGCAGGTACAGGCCAAAGACTACAGCCACATGACCAATGATTTGGTTCAGGCAATCGAGCAAGGGGCCTACCCAAAGTGGGATCTGTACATCCAGGTGCTCAAGCCCGAGGCGTTGGCCAAGTTTGAATTCGACCCATTGGATGCCACCAAAATCTGGCCAAACGTGCCGGAACGTAAAATTGGCCAGATGGTGCTGAACAAAAACGTCGACAATTTTTTCCAGGAAACCGAACAGGTCGCCATGGCCCCGTCGAACCTCGTTCCCGGCATCGAACCCTCTGAAGACCGGCTGTTGCAGGGGCGGCTTTTCTCCTATGCCGATACGCAGTTGCACCGGGTTGGCACCAATGGCCTGAGCCTGCCGGTGAACCGCCCCCATGTAGCGGTGAACAACGGTAACCAAGATGGCGCCATGAACAGCGGGCAGACCCGCTCCGGCGTGAATTACGAGCCAAGCCGGCTCGAGCCGCGCCCGCAACAAGCCAGCGCCCGCTACAGTGAAACGCCGATCAGCGGCACCACGCAACAGGCACGCATCAGCCGCGAGCAGAACTTCAAACAAGCCGGTGACCTATACCGCAGCTACACCACCAAGGAGCGCAAAGACTTGGTCCAGAGCTTCGGTGAATCACTGGCGGTCGCCGACGACGAGAGCAAGCACATCATGCTGTCGTTCTTGTACAAAGCCGACCCCGAGTACGGCACCGGTGTTACCAAGGTCGCCAAGGGTGACCTGGCCCGCGTAAAAACCCTGGCCGCCGCCCTGAACGACTGATCCACCCCCGGCCTGCGCGGTTCACAGCGCAGGCCGGGCCATATGCCGCAAGCCCCCCCCAGGGCAGGGTGTTCAACCACGCTGCAGGGCCATGACTGGACGACCGCCAAGCCATGGCCGTAAGGCACAGCAGGGCACTCTTGGACCAGCGGGACCCGGCATTAGTTAGTGCGGCGGCTTTTACTGCGCCGCATAACCACGTATTGTGCGGCCATGCCCGTTATCACCCGCCTGCTGTTCGCCAACCTGCTGTTGTGCTGGGGCCTCATGGCCCAAGCTGCGCCCTTGCGCGTGGTCACCGAGCCGTGGGCACCCTATGTATTCGTCAAAGGCGGCCAGCCCACGGGCCTGGATTATGAAATAGCCAATGAGGTCTTTCGCCGGCTAGGCGTTGAGGTGCGCTGGGAGTTCTTGCCGTGGCGGCGTTGCCTGATGATGGTCGAGCAGGGCCAGGCCGATGGTGTGCTGGATATTTTCCAAACACGTGATCGGGCGCCGCTGCTGATTTACCCTGATCATCCATTGTCTGAGGTGGAGTTTGTGCTTTTCCAGGCGAACGCCCGCCGGCATTCGGTACAGCGCCTCACTGACCTGCGCGGCCTTAGCGTTGGCACCCAGGCAGGTTTCCAATACGGGCCGGCATTCGACGATGCCCCCCAGTTTCGCCGTGAGCCGGCGCCCACGTTGCAGGCGAACCTTGGCAAACTCGTGCTCGGGCGCATCGACTTGCTCATTACCGACCGCCGGGCCGGCCGCTTCGCGGTGAAGGAGCTTGGCCTGCAAGGGCAGGTCCGCGAACTGCCGTGGGTGGTTGCCCGCCACCCCCAATACCTGGCGCTGCGGCGCGGCGCCGGGCTGGATAAACTGATGGTTCGCTTTGATACCGAGTTGCAACGCTACCGTGCCAGCCGTCACTACCCCATGCTGGTGCGGCGCTTTACTGACGCACCGCGCTGAACGGGGCCTGTTTTTTACGCGATAACTGAGTACAATCGCTACCCAGGGCCGGGGCTCTGTTATACTCGGCCTTCCCGCCAGGCTTACGCCCGGACGCTCGACCTCGCACTTAGGCACACTTGCCCCCCGCTCGCGCTCGCGCAGCCGCCCATGCAGGTGTGAACCGGCAGATCCAGCAGTACCGGACGCGACAGCGTCATCACGCCCATCGCGCCAGGCAAGATTTTTCTCCGGGCACTAGCCCCCCTATGAACAGGATTGCCCATGTCCTTTGCTTCCCTCGGTCTTTCCGAGGCTCTAGTCCGCGCTATCGAGGCCGCGGGCTATACGCAGCCCACCCCGGTGCAGCAGCGGGCCATTCCCGCCGTGCTGCAAGGTCGCGACCTGATGGTGGCGGCCCAAACGGGTACCGGCAAGACCGCCGGTTTCGCCTTGCCGATCCTCGAACGCCTGTTTCCCGCCGGCCACCCAGACAAATCCCAGCGCCATGGCCCGCGCCAACCGCGGGTACTGGTGCTCACGCCCACCCGCGAGCTGGCGGCCCAGGTGCACGACAGCTTCAAGACCTACGCCGGTGAGCTGAAATTTGTCAGTGCCTGCGTATTTGGCGGGGTTGGCCTTAACCCACAGGTTCAGGCCCTGGCCAAGGGTGTGGACGTGCTGGTCGCCTGCCCCGGGCGCTTGCTCGACCTCGCTGGGCAAGGCAGTGTCGACCTCACTCATGTCGAGATATTGGTGCTGGACGAAGCCGACCGCATGCTCGACATGGGCTTTATCCATGATGTGAAGAAAGTGCTGGCGCGGTTGCCGGAGAAACGCCAGAACCTGTTGTTCTCCGCCACCTTCTCCAAAGACATCACCGACCTTGCCGGCAAACTGCTGCATAACCCCGAACGCATCGAAGTCACGCCGCCGAACACCACGGTCGAGCGTATCGAGCAGCGGGTGTATCGCCTGCCGGCGGCGCATAAGCGCGCATTGCTCGCGCACTTGATCACCCACGGCGCGTGGGAGCAAGTGCTGGTGTTTACCCGCACCAAGCACGGCGCAAACCGCTTGGCCGAGTACCTGAACAAGCATGGCCTGAGCGCTGCGCCGATTCACGGCAACAAGAGCCAGAATGCCCGCACCAAAGCCCTGGCCGACTTCAAGGCCGGTACTGTACGGGTAATGGTCGCGACCGATATCGCTGCCCGCGGCCTGGACATCGACCAGTTGCCGCATGTGGTCAACTTCGAGCTGCCCAACGTCGAAGAAGATTACGTTCACCGCATTGGCCGTACTGGCCGCGCTGGGCGCAACGGCGAGGCGATTTCGTTGGTAGCCCCCGACGAAGACAAACTGCTTAAAAGCATTGAGCGCATGACCCGCCAGAAAATCGCCGATGGCGATACCCTGGGCTTCGATCCAAGCACGGTGGAGGCTGAAAAGCCCGAAGTGCGCGAACAGCGCCCGCCCCAGGGCAAACCGCGTGGGCAAAACGCAGGCAGCGGCGGGCGTAAAGACAAACCACGCAAAGACAAAACGCGCGAAAAAGCCCCCGAACAAGCAGCCGGTGAAGCCGAGCAGCCACGCCAGGGGCGCAACCGCAAGCCACGCCCGAAAAAGCCAGCGCCAGCCGCGTCGGCGGCCGCGGCGCCGAGCCAACAGGGTGTGCCGCCAATCCCGGCCGGCCGGGACCCTGAAGAGTTTCGTGACGATGAGGTCGACAACTTCGGCAACCGCGCCGACTACGTTAGCCCCTACAAGAACGAGAAAGGCAACGGCCGCAACCGCCGCCCTGGCGCCGGCGCAGCTACCGGCCGTGGCCAGGGGCAGGGCCAAGACCAACGCCGGCAGGGCGCGAACCCACGCGAAGGTGGCGGCGGCAGTGGCGGCAACCCTAACGGTGGTAGCAACAACCGCCGCGGCGGCCGCAATGGCGGCGGCCAGGGGCGCCGAGATGCTGGCAGCCGCCGTGTACTGACCGGCGATGCGCCACGTAGCGGCGACTCGCCCATGCCGCCGCGCAAAGATGCGCCCAAGCCCAAGATCATCCACAAAGAGTCACGGCTCAGTTCGTTAACGGTCGAGCAACTGGATGAGTTGCAGCGCAAGCCAAAGGCTGAAAAGCCCGCATTGCTGACGCGTAGCGACAACTAGCGGAGCGTCTCAGGCGTTGGCTGCGCATTCTTGACGGTGCCTTTTTACGGCCCAATCAGGGTGCGAACGCTTGAAACATCCGGCTGGGGGCAATAAAAAAGCCGCGGCCTGCACAAGCAGGCCGCGGCTTTTTTATCTGCCTTAACCAATTACTTCTGCTGTACACCTTCGAAGGTGAAGTAGAACGTAACGGTGTCGGACTGCGGGCCCAAGTCCATCGACTTGGGTGCGAAGTCTTTGCGGTTGATACTGGTGGTGCCTTCGAAGCCAGCACGGTAGCCGCCCCACGGGTCTTTGCCTTCGCCCAGGAACGTCGCCTTGATCACTACTGGCTTGGTCACGCCGTGCAGGGTGAGGTCGCCGGCCACATCAGCAGTCTCCTTGCCATCGGCGTTCTTACCGGTGGGCTTGACGCTGGTCGACTTGAACGTCGCCGTGGGGTAGGTGGCGACGTCGAGGAAGTCTTTACTGCTGATGTGTTTGTCGCGCTCGGCTTGGTTGGTGAACACGCTGGCAGTCTGTAGGGTGACCTCGATAGAAGCATTTTCAGGCTTTGCGGCATCCCACACGAACGAGCCATCGAAGTCCTTGAAGGTACCGGTGATAAAGCTGTAGCCCAGGTGGCTGATCTTGAAGTCAACGAAAGCGTGTTGGCCTGCCTTGTCGATTTTGTAGTTCACCGGGGCCGCTGTGGCCTGGCCGACGGCTAACAGGGCGGTACCGATGGCCAGGGCGGCCAAGGTGTTCTTCAGCATAGCGATGTTCCTTTTGTTTTGGATCGGAGAAAGCGTTATGTGCGGGCGTCGCGGCCCAACATCCTGACCAGGGTGGCGTCACGGTCGATAAAATGGTGCTTGAGGGCCGCCAGGCCATGCAGAAGCGCAAAAATAACCAATGCCCAGGCCAAGTACAGGTGCACTGTGCCCGCTACCTCGGCCTGGCCGTCGGCGCCCGCGAACAACGCAGGCACTTCGAACAAGCCAAATACCCGAATACCGACGCCGTCGGCGGTCGAGATCAGGTAACCGGTGATCATCACCAGGAACAGGTCTGCGTACAGGAAGGCATGCCCCGCCGCCGCGGCCAGCCGTGTCAGGCGGCCCTGGTTGGGGGTAGGCCGCGGCGGCGCGCTTACGAAACGCCACACCACCCGCAGCAACATGAAAAAGAACAGCGTCAAGCCGATGCTCTTGTGCAGCTCGGGAGCCGCCTTGCGCCAGGGGTCGTAATACCCCAGGCCAACCATCCACAAACCCAGGGCGAACATGCCGAACACGGTAAGGGCAATGCCCCAGTGCAGGAACATACTGACGGCACCATAGCGCAACGGTGAATTTTTGAGCTGCATCGAAAGCTTCCTTGAAAATGCATGGGTGCAAGCCTACCGGCTTACCTATCGAAAAAAAGCTGAAATTTTTGCTTTGATACATCGACCAATACGATGAAAAGTCTGAAACCCATCCGTTAAAGAACGATTAACAGTGGTTGCCCCGGGCGCTGTTGACGCATAGGCTTGCGCCACATTTTCAGCGAACACGTGGTGACCAGTGCCAGGAGCGATACCCATGGGCTTGAATGATCAATGGATGCAGCGTGACCTCAACGTGTTGTGGCATCCCTGTACCCAGATGAAAGACCATGAACGCCTGCCGTTGGTCCCGATCAAGCGGGGCGAAGGGGTTTGGCTGGAAGATTTCGAGGGCCGCCGCTACCTCGATGCGGTCAGTTCCTGGTGGGTTAATGTGTTCGGCCATGCCAACCCACGTATCAACCAACGCATCAAAGACCAACTCGACCAGCTCGAACACGTAATCCTGGCCGGGTTCAGCCATGCCCCGGTGATCGAGCTCTCCGAGCGGCTGGTCAAGCTCACCCCGGCCGGGCTCGACCGGGTGTTCTATGCCGACAACGGCTCTTCATGCATCGAAGTGGCGCTGAAGATGAGCTACCACTACTGGCTCAACCGTGGCCAACCGGCCAAAAAGCGCTTTGTGACCCTCACCAACAGCTACCACGGCGAAACCATCGCCGCGATGTCGGTGGGCGATGTGCCCTTGTTTACCGAAACCTACAAAGCGCTGCTGCTCGACACCCTCAAGGTGCCGAGCCCCGATTGCTACTTTCGCCCTGAGGGGGTGAGTTGGGAGGACCACTCGCGCACGATGTTCGCGGCCATGGAGCAAACCCTGGCCGAACACCACGAAACCCTCGCGGCGGTGATCGTAGAACCCCTGATCCAGGGCGCCGGGGGCATGCGCATGTATCACCCGGTGTACCTCAAGTTGCTCCGCGATGCCTGCGACCGCTATGGCGTGCACCTGATTCACGACGAAATCGCCGTGGGCTTTGGCCGTACCGGGACGATGTTCGCCTGCGAACAGGCGGGCATCCGCCCGGACTTCTTATGCTTGTCCAAGGCATTGACCGGCGGCTACCTGCCCCTGGCCGCGCTGCTGACCACCGATGAGGTGTACCAGGCGTTCTACGACGATTACTCCACCCTACGGGCGTTCCTTCACTCGCACAGCTACACCGGCAACCCGCTGGCCTGTGCCGCGGCCCTGGCCACGTTGGACATCTTCGAGCAAGACGACGTGATCGAGCGCAACAAGGCCCTGGCGGCGCGCATGGCGAGCGCCACCGCCCACCTCGCGGACCACCCGCATGTCGCCGAAGTGCGCCAGACAGGCATGGCCTTGGCGATCGAGATGGTCCAGAACAAAGCCACCAAGGCGCCCTACCCTTGGCAAGAGCGGCGTGGCTTGAAGGTGTTCGAGCACAGCCTGGCCCGCGGTGCGCTGTTGCGCCCATTGGGCAGCGTGGTGTACTTCCTGCCGCCCTATGTGATCACGCCTGAGCAAATCGACTTTTTGGCTGAGGTCGCTACCGAGGGCATAGACCTGGCCACCCGCAACCACGTGAGCGTCGCGGTGCAGGCCGGCTTCCATCCTGGTTTCCGAGACCCGGGTTAACCCGGCGCAGAACAGCGAAAGCGTATGAGATTGCCACGTTTTTTTACCGACACCCCGCTTGCCCTCGGTAGCATCGAACTGCCCGAAGCCCAAGCTCATTACATTGGCCGGGTACTGCGCCTGGCCCAAGGCGATGCCGTACAGCTGTTCGACGGCAGCGGCGTCGAGTACCGCGGCAGCCTGGCCGAAGTGGGCAAGAAACGCGTTGTCGCGTACCTTGCCGAGCAACTGCCCGGCCAAGCTGATTCACCGTTGGCCATTCACCTCGGCCAGGGGCTGTCCCGTGGCGAGCGTATGGATTGGGCCATCCAGAAGGCCACCGAATTGGGCGTGCGCGAGATCACCCCCATCGTCAGCGAGCGCTGCGAAGTACGCTTGAACGATGAGCGCGCCGATAAGCGTCTGGCCCACTGGCGCCAGGTAGCGATCAGTGCCTGCGAACAATGCGGCCGCTCCAGCGTGCCGGTGGTTCACCCACCGCTGCCGTTGGAGCAATGGCTGCGGCAGGTGCAGGCCGACCTTAAGCTGGTTCTGCACCCGGTCGCCGAGCCGCTGGCGAGCCATGCGCGCCCAGGCCGGCTGGCGTTCCTGGTAGGCCCGGAGGGCGGCCTGGCCAGCGCCGAGGTTGGCCAGGCCCAAGCCCACGGCTTTGAGCCCGCGCGCCTGGGCCCGCGGGTGCTGCGTACCGAAACCGCGCCGGTGGTGGCCCTGGCGCTGGCGCAGCAGTTATGGGGGGATTTTTAGCCCCAGCTTTTTATGGCGCTTGCCGAATGGCCTGCGCCGGCGTAAAGCCCGGCGCTCATCCCTACCTCAGTGGCTTGGCGCCGGCGGTTCAAATCACGTAGAAAAAAATCGCCACAAAATGCATCAGGCTCCCGGCCACCACGAATACGTGCCAGATGCCGTGGGCATGGGGCATGCGCTCGTCCAAGGCGTAAAAGATGATCCCCACGGTGTACAAGAACCCACCACCGGCCAGCCAAAAGAAGCCCGCCCAACCCAGCGCTTCTAGCAACGGGCCGACGGCCACCAGCACGATCCAACCCATTACCGCGTAGATCACCACCGACAGTACCCGTGCCGGCGAACGCGGCCGCAGCTCTTGCAGCATGCCAACGACCGCCAGCCCCCAGACCACCCCGAAC
>NZ_JAAOCA010000200.1 GCF_014694385.1 Pseudomonas typographi
AGGGTAGCCCAACGCCGTGACGGTAGCGGCGATGCTGCGACCGTGTTCGAGATAGTACTCGACAGCCCTTTCCATTTGGGGCACGTGAGTACTTCGACTTCGAGGTCTCGTAGCCACGCGGCAGGTCAAGGCATCGCTCATATTCTGCATACCAGCTCTTCAAAGCGTTCTTCGTCGGGTAGCCCAGCTGACGAATCGTTACCCCGATGCGTTTCCCCACTTTTATGTAGAGCTCGACCGCTCGGATG
>NZ_JAAOCA010000201.1 GCF_014694385.1 Pseudomonas typographi
GGATCGAGCGTCATGCCGGCACCTCGAGCACAGGCAGTTCGGCCAGGAACGCTTCCAGCGTCGGCACCTCGCGGGTGCCCGCCTCCACCGCGGAAAGCTGTTCGTAGGCGTATTCCCAAACCAAAGAGCGCCACGCCCTAAATGCCTTTCCGTCCGCCTGAAAGCGCGCCACTGCAGGCTCGTCGGCATAGCTGATGGCCGTCATCAAGTTATCGTAGCCATGCTCCTGCGCCGCCGCATCGAGGT
>NZ_JAAOCA010000202.1 GCF_014694385.1 Pseudomonas typographi
CGGCGAACAGCCAGGCGAACCAGAGATCGGCGCTGGGTCTAGGTTCTGCTGCGGTCGCGGCCATCCTGGGTACCGTATCGCAGTCTGGGGGCGTGCCGACGGGCGCGATTATCGAGCAGGGAAGCAACTCGGCAGGCAACTATGTTCGGTTTGCCGATGGCACCCAAATTTGCTGGGGCGTCTCTTCTGGCGCGACGGCCAATAACGCAACGGGCAACGGCCTGTATTACTCGGGCCTGA
>NZ_JAAOCA010000203.1 GCF_014694385.1 Pseudomonas typographi
ACCAGTTGCCGTCAGGACCAAGGAAGGCATCGCCCACCCGGCTGTTCGCCGCGAAGTCGGTACCGGTGCCGGTCACCGTAGTGGAATTTTGCGTGCACGAAACCGTGCCCGATCTGTACCAGGGCATGCGCAGTGTCCTTGAAAGTTAAGCGTTCATCTTTGCGAATAACGCGGGAAGAAAGAATGCGGTCGGGTTCGAAGAAGCAGCCGTTATTGCATAAAGCTTGCTGTT
>NZ_JAAOCA010000204.1 GCF_014694385.1 Pseudomonas typographi
AGGTGGCAGCCGTGTGTGGAAGATTTGTCCAAGATCGAAGCCTGGCCGATTACGTGGACTGGCTTGGCAGCAGGCCGGCCAGCGGCTATGACGCCGTACCGCTGGAGCGGTACAACATCGCCCCCACGGCGCTGGTGAGCGTGTTCAGCAATCACCCGGACGGCCTGCTGATCTCGGCTATCAAATGGGGCTGGCAACCGCACTGGGCTACCGGCAAGCGCCCACCAC
>NZ_JAAOCA010000205.1 GCF_014694385.1 Pseudomonas typographi
GCATCTATCAGCGGCCCAGTCTTCACTGATAGAGTCAACCTCTACGTAGTACGAATGGCATATAACATCCATCGCTAGCGTCGACATCAGCCGCAGCGCATCGCCGTCATCGGTGAGCGGGTTCCAGCTTTCGACGAGACAACTCTCCGGGTACCCTGGAATTGCGACTACAGCCTCTCCGGAGGAATTGAAGAACTTGATGTCTATCCCGGCCGCCTTCG
>NZ_JAAOCA010000206.1 GCF_014694385.1 Pseudomonas typographi
TGTAGTGGTCAACTGATCCCGGACACTGAATTGAGCTTTTCCTCGGCAACGGCAGGCGCCAAGCCCTCGTTGAACTGATGTGGTCGTCGCCAGTTGTACCGCTCCATCAGAAAACGACTGATATCTTGTTTAGCCAACGCGGCGCTCATGTAGCCCACCGTCGGTATCCATTCAGTTTTCAGGCTGCGAAATAGCCGCTCCATTGGCGCGTTGT
>NZ_JAAOCA010000207.1 GCF_014694385.1 Pseudomonas typographi
ATCACGATGTGCCCGTGGGCCGGCTCAATCGCGCGGTCCACCACCACCAGATCACCATCGAAGATTCCGGCGCCGATCATGCTGTCGCCCTCGATGCGCACCAGGTAGATATGCGGCGCCCGCAGGTTCAGCAGTTCATCCAGGGAAATGGCTTTTTCAAGGTGGTCCGTGGCTGGCGAAGGGAAACCCGCTGGCACGCGGAAGGAGTAGACCG
>NZ_JAAOCA010000208.1 GCF_014694385.1 Pseudomonas typographi
CTCCACCTCATGACGATCAACCGCATGGTCCCCGAAGCGATGGTGCTGGCCGCGAATGTTCGGGTGTAGTTGTAGACCCGGGCGATGCCGTCCAGCATCTCGGTTTCGAACTGAATCTGGCTGCTGCTGTAAGCCCCATTGGGGATGACGATGGCAGTGCCGTTGGACGGCCCAACCCCTGGCACGGAAAAGTCTTGGTTCCCCTTCG
>NZ_JAAOCA010000209.1 GCF_014694385.1 Pseudomonas typographi
AGCGCATCGCCGTCATCGGTGAGCGGGTTCCAGCTTTCGACGAGACAACTCTCCGGGTACCCTGGAATTGCGACTACAGCCTCTCCGGAGGAATTGAAGAACTTGATGTCTATCCCGGCCGCCTTCGCCGCCAGCTCAAGCAATTCGCGGTCTGTCATACCAAAACCCTCCGCTTAACAAACACAAACCCACTCCCCGCTTCCTC
>NZ_JAAOCA010000020.1 GCF_014694385.1 Pseudomonas typographi
AGCCCACCCTTACACACGTGCCCTGCTCGGCTCGGTGCTGACCCCCGACCCCCACATGGGTATCCCAGACATCGGCCTGGGCGGCAGCTTCCCCAACCCTATCTCGCCACCCAGCGGTTGCGCTTTCCACCCGCGCTGCCCGCAGGTGTTCGGCACGTGCGCCAGCCAGCGCCCGGAAACCTTGCCGGTCAGCGGCGGCCGAGTGGCCTGCCACCTGAATGCCCCCCCTTCTCAACCCCTGGAGTTAATCGCCTCATGAGTCGCTCCCTTGCCATCGAATATGCCACCGAACACTTCGAAACCGGCCGCTTTCTCGAACTGCTCGACAGCGCCGTGGCGCACCCCACGGAAAGCCAAGAGTCGGAACGGCTGGCGGCCCTGTATGTGTACCTCAGCGACTTCATCGCCCCCCAGGTGCAGGCGTTGGGGTTCGAGGTGGTGATCCATGACAACCCGGTCGCCGGCCGCGGGCCTTTCATGATCGCCAGCCGGGTCGAAGGCCCTGGCCTGCCGACCTTGCTCAGTTATGGCCATGGCGACGTGGTGCGCGGCTACGATGCACAATGGCGTAAAGGCCTTGAGCCGTGGAAAGTGGTGGTAGAGGGTGAACGCTGGTATGGCCGCGGCACGGCGGATAACAAAGGCCAGCACCTGATCAACCTGACCGCATTGGAGCAGGTGATCCGGGCCCGGGGTGGCCAGCTTGGCTTCAACGTCAAGCTGCTGCTGGAGATGGGCGAGGAGACCGGCTCGCCGGGCTTGAGAGCGTTCTGTGCCGCACACAAGGCCGAGCTGGCGGCGGACGTGTTCATCGCCTCCGACGGCCCACGGTTGAATGCGGCCCGGCCCACGTTGTTTCTGGGTTCCCGGGGCGCATTCAACTTTGAACTGAGCGTGGAGCTGCGCGAAGGTGCCCACCATTCCGGCAACTGGGGCGGGTTGCTGGCCAACCCCGGCATCATATTGGCTAACGCCATTGCCTCTATGGTCGACCAACATGGCCGGGTGAAGGTGGCCGCGCTCAAACCCCGCGGCCTGCCGGCGGCGGTCAAGGCGGCGTTGAGCGATATCGAAGTAGGTGGCGGCCCCGATGACCCGGCCGTAGACCCCGATTGGGGTGAGCCTGGCCTGAGCGCCAGCGAAAAGGTCTTTGGCTGGAATACCCTGGAAGTGTTGGCCTTCAAAACCGGGAATCCGGATGCCCCGGTGCATGCCATTCCGGGGACAGCCTGGGCGCTGTGCCATGTGCGCTTCACCGTCGACAGCGATTTTGAAACCTTCATCCCGGCGGTGCGCGCACACTTGGACGCCCACGGGTTCGATGGGGTCAAGGTGACCCAGACCCGGATGGAGGTGATGCACGCCACGCGCCTGGACCCGGCTAGCCCCTGGGTCGGCTGGGCCATGGACTCGCTGCGCAAGACCACTGCGAAACCGCCTGCGCTGCTGCCGAACCTGGGTGGCTCGCTGCCTAACGACGTGTTTGCCGATGTGCTGGGCCTGCCGACAGTGTGGGTTCCCCACTCCTACCCGGCGTGCTCGCAACACGCTCCCGACGAACATGTGTTGGCGCCGGTGGTGAAGGAAAGCCTGCAGATCATGGCCGGCATGTTTTGGGACCTGGGCGAAGACGGCGCGCGGCTGGTACGGGAGTGCCAACCATGAACCCGGCGCTGCAATGGCTGGCGACCCAGGAGGGCGCTATGGAGCGGCTGCTGGCCAGGTTGGTGGATACCGATTCCAACAGCTATGACAAAGCGGGTGTCGATGCGGTGGGCGACCTGCTGGTGGCCGAGTTGCAAGCGGAAGGCATCGAGGTCCGGCGCACGCCGATGGAAGGCTTCGGCGACCTGTTGATGGGCGAGCTGCCAGGCGGCCCGGGTAAACCGGTGCTGCTGCTGGGCCATCGCGACACGGTGTTCCCCAAAGGGACCGTTAGCCGCCGCGGCTACACCCGCCAAGGCCACCTGGCCTATGGGCCCGGAGTTGCCGACATGAAAGGCGGGCTGGTGCTCGACTGCTTCGCCCTCAAGGCATTGCGCCGTGCCGGGCCGCTGCCGTTCGCCGTGCAGGTGCTGTACACCGGTGATGAAGAAATCGGCTCGGGCAGCGCCAGGGCTGCCATCGAGGTAGCGGCGCGGGCGGCGCAGGCGGTGCTCAATACCGAGCCGGCTCGGGCCACCGGCAATGTGGTTAGCGCGCGCAAGGGCGGCGCCAGCCTGGTCATCGAGGTCAGCGGCCGCGCCGCGCACGCGGGCGTCAACCATGCCGACGGCGCCAGCGCCATCGAGGCGCTGGCGCGCAAGGTCATCAAACTGCATGCTCTGACCGACTATGGGCGCGGTATCACCACCAACGTGGGGCTGGTGGCCGGCGGCACGTCCAGCAACACCGTGGCGCCGTCGGCCAGCGCCAAGCTGGATATCCGCTTCGTGGAGCTGGCGCACTGGCCCGGCATCCGCGCCCAGGTCGAAGCAATCATCGCCGAGCAGGAGCTGCCCGGAACCACGGCGGTGCTGAGGGAAGGCTCGACCTTTCTGCCGATGGAGGCGCGGTACAGCGCGGCTTTGCTGGAAACATACCAGCAGCAGGCGCGGGCATTGGGCTTTAAGGTAGAGGGGGAGTTCACTGGCGGTTGTGCCGACTCCGGTTTTACCGCGAGCCTTGGCGTGCCGACCTTATGCGGCCTGGGCCCGGTGGGCGGCAAGGTGCATACCGAGCATGAATACCTGGAGCTGGATACCTTGGTGCCCCGGGCACAGGCGTTGGTGGGGACGATCCTGGCCTTGGCCGGCCAATAGCGGCCCGCCAGGCGCGGTGTATGTTGCAGCTACGGGGCTGCCTGTAGCTGCATGCAGCTAAACCGACGGTTCAACCGTTGCGGAACAGGAAGCTGTAGGCGTTCAACGCCGGGGCGCCCCCCAAGTGCGCGTATAGCACCTTCGAGCCTTTGGGGAATTCGCCGTTACGCACTTTATCGATCATGCCCTGCATCGACTTGCCTTCATACACCGGGTCGGTCAGTACCCCTTCCAAGCGCGCGCACAGGCGAATGGCCTCCAAGGTGCCTTCGCTGGGCAGGCCGTACTCGGGGCCACCATAGCGGGTGTCCAGTACCACGTCTTGCTCGCTGATCGGGCGGCCCAATTCGACGATTTCGGCGGTATGGCGGGCGATGCGCAGTACCTGCGCACGGGTTTGCTCGGGCTTGGCCGAGGCGTCGATACCGATCACCCGGTTGGCACGGCCATCGGCTGCGAACCCCACCACCATGCCAGCTTGGGTGCTGCCGGTTACCGAGCACACCACGATGTAGTCGAAGGTAAAGCCCAGGTCTTTTTCTTGTTGGCGCACCTCTTCGGCAAAGCCGACGAAACCCAGGCCGCCATAAGGGTGTTCGGAACAACCGGCAGGAATCGGGAATGGCTTGCCGCCTGCTGCCTTCACGTCGAGCATGGCTTGTTCCCAACTCGGGCGAATGCCGATGTCGAATCCGGCGGCGTCCAGGCGCACGTCGGCGCCCAGGATGCGCGACAGCTCGATATTGCCCACGCGGTCGTATACCGCATCGGAGTAGTTCACCCAGTTTTCCTGCACCAACACGCACTTCATGCCCAGGTGCGCCGCCACTGCCGCCACCTGGCGGGTTTGGTTGGACTGTATGCCACCGATCGAAACCAAGGTGTCGCAGCCTTGGGCCAGCGCTTCGGGAATGAGGTATTCCAGCTTGCGGGTTTTGTTGCCACCGAAAGCTAGGCCGCTGTTGCAATCCTCACGTTTGGCGTACAGCTCGACCGTGCCACCCAGGTGTTCGCTCAGGCGCTTCAAGGGCGTGATCGGCGACGGGCCGAAGGTTAGCGGGTAGCGCTTGAATTTATCGAGGTTCATGGCTGTTCTCCTGCATCGATGAGGGTTTCGGGGGCCGGAGCACAGCGGCCGGCGATGCAAAATAGGGTAGGAGAAACGGCGTGGCCCGTGGTTGCAAATAGTTGATTATTTTCAGCTATTAATTAATAAATAAAGCATTATGGGTAATTTAAATAAGGCCATACCCCTTATGAAAGCAATAAATGAACGAAAGAAGCGCGCCGCGCCCAGCTTGGCGCCCCTGGAGCTGGACCGTACCGACAGGGCCATCCTCAAGGCCCTGCAAAAGGACGCCTCGGTGTCCAATGTGGCGTTGGCCGAGAAGGTCAAGCTCAGCCCACCAGCGTGCCTACGGCGGGTGGAACGGCTAAAGGATGCCGGCCTGATCAAGGGTATCGTGGCGCTGCTCAACCCGCTGGCGATGGAACTGGGGATGGTCGTATTGATCGGCGTGGTGCTGGACCGCTCTACGCCAGAGTCGTTTGCCGACTTTGAAAAGGCTGCCCAGCGGGTGTCTGGCTGCATGGAGCTGCATGTGGTAACCGGGGAGTTCGACTATTTTATGTTGTTGCGAACCCGCGACAACCAAAGCTTCAACCGGCTACATGCCGAGCAGTTGCTGTACCTGCCGGGCGTGCGGCAGATCCGTTCGTTCATGGGCTTGCGGGAGGTGCTGTCTACAACATCGTTGCCCATATAACGCAGTGGGGCACTCGCACGGGCAAGCGCAGCCCCACAGCCGGCACCGATACAAAAGTACTTGGCCTCGGCAACCCCCCGAGCCATCATGGCGCAAACTTGCCCTTGCCAAGGAACTCGATGTTGCGTGCCATCGCATTTGCCTTTGCCCTCGCGTTGCCATTGGCGACTGCCCTGCCGGCCTACGCGGGCGCCGCCACGCCCTGTGCCGAAGCCACCAGCACCCGTGCATTGGAGCAATGTGCCCAACAAAGTTTAGCGACTGCAGACCAAGCCTTGAACAGCGCCTACCGTGACCTGCTGGGGCATGTAAGCGAGCCTGCCGCCAACACTAAATTGGTCGCGGCGCAAAGGGCCTGGGTGGCGTTTCGCGACGCTGACTGCGCTGCGCAATATCAGTTATACGAGGGCGGCAGTATGCGGAACCTGGCGTTGCTAGGGTGCAAACAACAGCGCACCGAGGAGCGCACCCGAACGCTACGCAATTACTTACCCAACTGACGCGCTCAAGGAGCTCCGGGTGTTCGATTTTATTGTATCTGCTGTGGTAATAGGCGCAGGCGGCACGGCGCTGCTGGACCTATGGAACCTCTTTTTGAACCGCGTGCGTGGCTTGCCATTGCCCCCGTGGCACTTGGTCGGGCGCTGGTTCGCGGGGTGGGTGCAAGGTGTATTCGTGCATCGCCGGGGGATCACCCAGTCACCGCCGGTTCATCGAGAGCTGGCGCTCGGTTGGCTGATGCACTATGTGGTGGGCGTGGTATTCGCGGCGGCGCTGCTGCTGCTCTGGGGGCCGGGCTGGGCCCACGCGCCGAGCTTTATCCCGGCGCTGATCGTGGGCTTGGTCACGGTCGCGGCCGGCTGGTACGTGCTGCAGCCCGGCATGGGCGTTGGCGTGGCCTGCTCCGGTGCGGCCAACCCGGTGCAGGCCCGTTGGCTCAATGTGATCGGCCACGTGGTGTTCGCCATCGGCATGTACGCCAGTGCGCGGCTGTTTCTTTGAGCTGCGCTCAACATGGCACGCTCAAGCCATTGGCCGGTAACGGCAACGCGGTTTTGTAGCGCACCTGTTTGAGCGCGAAGCTCGAGCGGATATTGGCAACGCCCGGAAAACGTGTGAGGTGGTCCATGATGAACCGCTCCAGGGCCTGGATATCGGGCACCAACACGCGGATGAGAAAGTCCGCGTCACCGCTCATCAGATAACACTCCATCACTTCATCGCGCTGGGCGATCGCCTGTTCGAAACGCGCTAATGCATCTTCCACTTGCTTCTCAAGGCTCACATGGATGAACACATTCACGTGCAGCCCGAGCATTTCAGGGGCCAACAAGGTGACCTGTTGGCGAATCAACCCTAATGCCTCCATGGCTTTGACCCGGTTGAAACACGGCGTGGGTGACAGGTTCACCGCCCTCGCCAACTCGGCGTTGGTGATGCGGGCGTTGTCTTGTAGAGCGTTGAGGATGCCGATATCCGTTCGGTCCAGTTTACGCATGGGCTTTCTCCGTTGCCGCTTGGGGTGGTGTCTTAGAAATTAGGACCCGATGTGACGAGTGAATGTTGTGGTCAGGCTAGGCCCCTGACAAGCGACAGCTTTGACCCCGCCTTCGATAACGGCGCGACTGGCCCTGCTTACGGCGTATTTTGGCTGCCTGCTATCCCTCGGCGAGCGACTGTTTGGGGCCTAAAAAAGAAAATGGTACATACCACGTTCTATCCCAGGCAGCCCCCGATAGCACGGGGGCGAAGGGCGGTAAGTAGCCATGCTACGGCGCCATAAGCTCGCCCTGGGCCTCGTTACACAGCTCGGCCAGGAAGTCCCAAACCACCCGCAGCCGTACCGAGCGGTGCAGCTCGCGCCGGCAACTGATCCAGTAGCTGCGCTGGATGGTTTCCTGCGGCAGTAGCCGCTCAAGCTCCAGGTCGTGGCGGGCCATGTAATTGGGCAGCACGGCAATGCCCAAGCCCGCGCGCGCGGCAACCTGTTGTGCCACCACACTGGTGCTGCGGTACACCACATTGGGGTTACGGCAAAAGCCGTCGAGAAACAACAGTTCTTGGCTGAACAGCAGGTCGTCGACGTAGCCGATCCAGGCGTGCTGGCTTAGGTCTTCATGGGTGTGCAACGGGGCGGCCCGCGCCAGGTAGTGGGGGCTGGCGTAAAGTGCCAGGCGGTAGTCGGTCAATTTGCGGCTGATCAGCAGGTCTGCCTGGGGGCGCTCGAGTTGTACGCTGATCTCCACCTCCCGGTTGAGAATGCTCACGAACCGGGGCACCGCCACCAGCTCCACTTCCAGGCCTGGGTACCGCGCCAGCAGCAGGCCCATGCGCGGGGTCAAAAACGCCACGCCCAGCCCTTCGGTCACGCCCAGGCGCACCTTGCCCAACGGGGTGGGGCTTTGGCTGATCGCCTCCTGGGCCTGCAAGGCAGCATTCTCCATCGCCTCTGCATGCGTGACCAATGCCTGCCCGGCGGGTGTCAGCTCATAGCCTTGTGCGTGTTGTACGAACAGCGCGGTGCCTAGCTCGCGCTCGATGTTTTCGATGTGCCGCGCCACCGTCGTGTGGGTAGTGCCCAGGCGGCGGGCGGCCGTCAGCAAGCGCCCGCTGCGCTGCAGCTCGAGAAAAAACCGCAGGTCATTCCAATCGAACATCGCCAGCACCCCCCGGTTCGGTGACGCTGCTGTGCGAAAACGCACAAGCACTGGGCGAAAACTATCGTAGGCAAATGGTTTTCTATCAATGAATATGAAGCCCAACAACAATAAAAGCGGCGAGGTGTTCAATGCCATCAGCCACCGATACCTATGACTACATCATCGTAGGGGCCGGCCCCGCGGGTTCGTTATTGGCCAACCGGTTGTCTGCCAGCCCAGCGGTACGGGTATTGCTACTGGAGGCCGGAGGCGAAGACAACTACCCCTGGATTCACATCCCGGTGGGCTACCTCTACTGCATCGGCAACCCCCGCACCGACTGGTGTTTTCAAACCGAGGCACAACCCGGCCTACACGGCCGCCGGCTGAGTTACCCGCGCGGCAAGGTGCTCGGCGGTTGCTCGTCGATCAACGGCATGATCTACATGCGCGGCCAAGCCCGCGACTATGACCTTTGGGCGGCGCAGGGCAACCCAGGCTGGGGCTGGGACCAGGTATTGCCGCTGTTTCGCAAAAGCGAGAACCACTTCGGCGGCAACAGCCCAGCCCATGGCGGTGACGGCGAATGGCGGGTGGAGCGGCAACGCTATCACTGGCCAATCCTCGACGCCTTTCGCGATGCCGCCGAGCAATGTGGTATCGCCAAGGTCGATGACTTCAATACCGGCGACAACCAGGGCTGTGGCTATTTTCAGGTCAACCAGCGCAACGGCGTGCGCTGGAACTCGGCCAAGGCGTTTCTGCGGCCTATCCTCAAGCGGCCCAACCTGACGGTGCTGACCAAAGTCACTGTAGACCGCTTGCGTTTCGAGCAAGGCCGTGTGGTGGGGCTGGAAGCCGATTGGTTGGGCGCCAAGCGGGTATTCAATGCCCGCCGCGAAGTGGTTTTGTGCGCCGGTGCCATAGGTTCGCCCACTATTATGCAGCGCTCGGGGTTGGGCCCTCGCTCATTGCTGGAGCGCCTGGGCATCGCGGTACGCCGCGACATGCCGGAGGTGGGCGGCAATCTGCAGGACCACTTGCAGCTAAGGCTGATCTACCAAGTCACCCGGGTGCGCACGCTCAACCAGGTGGCGGGCAGTGTGTGGGGCAAAATGGGCATGGGCTTGCGTTACCTGTATGACCGCAGCGGCCCGTTGGCCATGGCGCCTAGCCAACTGGGCGCGTTCGTGAAATCCGATGCCAGCCAGCCCAGCGCCAACCTGCAATACCATGTGCAGCCGCTTTCGCTGGAGCGCTTTGGCGAGCCGCTGCACAGTTTCCCGGCCTTCACCGCCTCGGTGTGCAACCTACGGCCACTGAGCCGCGGTTCGGTGCGCATTCAGGCTGCCGCGCCCGAGCAGGCGCCCTCGATTGACCCGAACTACCTTAGCCACCCGCAAGACCTTCACGTGGCCGCCCAGGCCATACGCCTGACCCGGCAGATCGTGCAAGCCCCGGCCCTGGCCCGCTTCGCCCCGGTAGAGTACCTGCCCGGCGCGCAGCTTCAAACCGACGAGCAACTGCAGGAAGCGGCCGGGGCCATAGGCACGACCATATTCCACCCGGTAGGCACCTGCCGCATGGGCAGCGATCCGAGCGCGGTAGTCGATGCGCAACTACGGGTGCATGGCGTGGCAGGCTTGCGCATTGCTGATGCGTCGATCATGCCGCAGATCACCTCTGGCAATACCTGTACGCCCACCTTGATGATCGCCGAGAAGGCCGCGCAGATGATCCTTCACGCGCATAACTGGCAGGCACCCAATGCTGTGGGCCAGCCTCGGGAGGTGGAAACCGCCGTGGGGTAACCCCACACAGACGACCTGATACAGCGATCAGGGCCCCGCGGGGTGCGGTAGCGCGGGGCCGACAGTGGACAACAAGAATAATCACTGTGCCCCCGGGCCCGAGGATTTCACCCATGTCGGATTATATCGAGCATCACCCCCAAGCTTCCG
Organism: Pseudomonas typographi; assembly: GCF_014694385.1. Classification (GTDB taxonomy): domain Bacteria; phylum Pseudomonadota; class Gammaproteobacteria; order Pseudomonadales; family Pseudomonadaceae; genus Aquipseudomonas; species Aquipseudomonas typographi. Next base: position 9,168 of record NZ_JAAOCA010000020.1, read on the forward strand.
TTGCCGCCGCGCGCCGTGAGGAACGCAAGATCATTTTCGCGTCCTCGCTGGGCACGGTATTCGAGTGGTATGACTTCTTTCTCTATGGGGCCCTGGCGGCGCTGATCAGTAAGCAGTTCTTTGCCGGTGTGAACGATACCACCGCGTTCATCTTCGCCCTGATGGCGTTCGCGGCGGGGTTTTTGGTGCGGCCGTTCGGCGCGTTGGTATTCGGCCGGCTCGGCGACATGATCGGGCGCAAGTACACCTTTTTGGTCACCATCGTGCTCATGGGCCTCTCTACCTTCGCCGTAGGGCTGCTGCCGGCCTATGCCAGCATCGGCATAGCCGCGCCGGTTATCCTCATTGCCTTGCGCATGCTCCAGGGCCTGGCGCTGGGCGGGGAGTACGGCGGCGCCGCCACCTATGTGGCGGAACATGCGCCCGCAGAGAAACGCGGGCAACACACCGGCTGGATTCAGTCCACCGCCACGTTGGGGCTGTTGTTGTCACTGGTGGTGGTGATGGTCTGCCGTTATATCACCGGCGACCAGTTCGAGGCCTGGGGCTGGCGTTTGCCGTTCCTGCTGTCCATCGTATTGCTGGGTATTTCTACCTGGATTCGCCTGAGCCTTCATGAGTCACCGGCGTTTCTTAAAATGAAAGCCGAGGGCAAGGTGAGCAAAGCGCCGATCCGGGAGTCGTTCGGTTCCTGGCAGAACTTGAAGGTGGTGCTGATCGCCTTGTTCAGCGTCAATGCCGGGCAAGCGGTCACGTTCTATACGGCGCAGTTTTATGTGCTGTTTTTTCTTACGCAAATCTTGAAGATGGATGCCGCGCAAGCCAATAGCCTGCTGATCGTGGCGGTAATTCTCGGGGCGCCGTTCTTCGTCATCATGGGCTGGCTGTCCGACCGGATTGGGCGTAAACCGGTCCTGTTGATAGGTTTGCTGCTGGCGACGGTCTTGTATTTTCCGCTGTTCAAAGCCTTGAGCTACTACGCTAACCCTGCCATCGACCAAGCCAGTGCCCGGGCGCCGATTACCGTGATCGCAGACCCCGCCACCTGCACCTTCCAATTCGACCCCGTGGGCAAGGCGCGCTTCGATAGCCCATGTGACAAGGTCAAAACGTTTTTGGTCAAGGCGGGTTTGCCTTATAGCAGCCAAGAAGCGCCGGCGGGCAGCAACGTGGTGGTTTCGATCGGCGATACCCGCATCGAAGGGGTGGACACCGCCGCGATGGCCACGGCGATCAATGCCGCGGGGTACCCGGCCAAGGCGGACCCCAGCCAAGTCAACCAACCCATGGTGGTGGCCGTGGTGTTTGCGCTGATCCTGATTGCCACGATGTGCTATGGCCCGCTGGCGGCACTGATGGTCGAGCTGTTCCCCACGCGGATCCGCTATACCTCGATGTCACTGCCCTACCACATCGGTAACGGCTGGTTCGGCGGGTTATTGCCGACCATCTCTTTTGCGCTGGTGGTGTATACCGGCGACATCTTCTATGGCTTGTGGTACCCAGTTATCGTCACGGCGGTGAGTGTGGTGGTGACCCTGGCGTGCCTTAAAGAAACCCGGCAGGTTGATATCACCCGTACCTGAGTCGAAAATGTCATTCACAGTTATGCGATAAAAAAATAAGCAGTTAATTCATGTGGTTAGCTGCTTATCGAAAAAGTTATTCGAGGTTTTGCCCACAAGTTATCCACAATTACGCCGGGTGTGTCTCGGCGGCTTGGGGCAAGGCGCCCAAGGCTTGCTGGGTCCCTTCGTTCCAAGCGAATACCTGGTCATTCAGGTTAGCCACGTCGCGCGGCCCGGTGCCCGCCGCATATAGCGGCGCACCGATCACTACATCGATGGTGCCGGCGTATTTACCCCAGCCCTTACGCGGCCAAAACTTGCCAGCGTTGTGGGCTATCGGCAGCACAGGCAGGTTGGCATGGGCGGCCAATGCTGCCCCGCTACGGGTGAATTTGCCGATTTGCCCATAGGGCACGCGCGTGCCCTCGGGAAAGATCAGCACCCACACGCCATCCTTGAGCAGCTTGTTACCCTCGCTGGCGACCCGCTTCAGCGCTTCCTTGGGGTTGTCGCGGTCGATCGCGATCGGCCGAAGCATGGCCATTGCCCAGCCAAAGAACGGCACGTACAGCAGTTCCTTCTTCAGTACCTGGCTCATGGGCTGAAAATACGCAGACAAAAAGAATGTCTCCCAGGTGCTCTGGTGGTTCGACACGATCACACATGGCTGCGCCGGTACGTTTTCCGCGCCACGGATACGAACCTTTAACCCTAGCACCGCCCCAGCCAACCAGATGGCGAACCGGCACCAGTAGCCGTTGATGAACCGGTAACGCCGGGGAAAACTCATGAATGGTGCAAAGAAGAAACTTAACGTGCACCAGAGAAAGGCACTGGTGCCGAGCAGGAAATAAAATAAGGCGACGCGAAAGGCCGGCAGTTTCGACATAGCGATGTGGTCCATGGGCGGATGCGCCACCTTCGTGACTAAGCGTTGATCAAGGCCTGGGCCACAGCGGCCAGGTCGTCGAAAAGCAGTGTATCGCCGGCCACCCCCTCGTTCGCGGTTTTCTCGCCTTTGCCGGTTTTTACCAGCACCGGCTGGGCCCCCACGGCGCGCGCCGCCTGCAGGTCGCTATGGCTGTCGCCCACGAACCACACCCCAGGCAGGGCTACCCCATAGTGCCTGCCGATGGTACGCAGCATGCCGGGGCGCGGCTTGCGACAGTCACAGCCGTCGCCGGGGCCATGGGGGCAGTAGACAATCAAGCCGACTTCACCGCCTTGCTCGGCCACCAACGTGCGCAGCCGTTCGTGCATTGCCTCAAGGGCGGCGACAGGGTAATAGCCCCGGGCAATACCCGACTGGTTGGTGGCCACCGCCACTGTCCAGCCGGCCTTGCTGAGCGCGGCGATGGCGCTGATCGAGCCGGGAATAGGCAGCCATTCGTCAACCGATTTGATGTACGCATCGGAGTCATGGTTGATCACGCCATCGCGGTCAAGAATCAGCAGCTTCACGCCTTACCCCAGCACCGATATGTCGGCGACGCCCAGGAATAGCCCCCGCAAGCGCGCCAACAAGGCGTAGCGGTTGGCCCGCACATTAGGGTCGTCGGCGTTGACCATCACCGCGTCGAAGAACGCATCGACCGGCTCGCGCAGGGCGGCCAGGCGGGCCAGCGCCTCGCTGTATTGGCGTGCCTTGAACATCGGCTGCACGGCCTGGTCGGCCTGCTGGATGGCGGAGTACAGCGAGAACTCATGGGCGTTGTCGAAGTACTTCGGTTCGACGCTGGCGGCGATGCCGCCCTCGGCTTTGCTCAACAGGTTCGACACGCGCTTGTTCACCGCCGCCAAGGCTTCGGCCTCGGGCAGCCTGCGAAACCCCTGCACCGCTTGCACGCGCTGGTCGAAGTCCAACGCCGAGCCCGGCTTGAGCGCCCGTACCGCCAAGTAGCAGGCCACATCCACGCCTTCGTCTTCATAGCGGGCGCGCAGGCGGTCGAACACAAACTCCAGTACCTGGTCTGCCAGCGCGGCGGTTTGTACGTGGTCGCCAAACAACGAGATGGCGTACCCCACCGCGTCGTTCAGGTTCAGGTCGAGTTGCTTCTCGATAAGAATCCGCAGCACCCCCAGCGCAGCGCGGCGCAGCGCGTAAGGGTCTTTGCTGCCGGTGGGAAGCATACCGATGCCGAAGATCCCGACCAGGGTGTCGAGTTTGTCTGCGATGGCCACGGCGGCGCCGGTCAGGGTTTGTGGCAACTCAGCCCCGGCACCGCGCGGCATGTACTGCTCGTTCAGGGCCTTGGCTACGTCTTCGGGTTCACCGTCGTGAGTGGCGTAGTAATAGCCGGCGATGCCTTGCATCTCGGGGAACTCGCCGACCATCTCCGTGGCCAGGTCGCACTTGGACAGCAACCCGGCCCGGGCAGCCTGGGTAGCGTCGCCTTGAATGCGCGGTGCGATGAAGGCGGCCAATTGCGACACCCGCACGGCTTTGTCGAACACACTGCCCAGTTGTGCCTGGAATACCACGTTGCGCAAGCGCTCGTTGAAGTGTTCCAGGGGCTGTTTTTTATCTTGGTTGAAGAAGAACTCCGCATCGGTCAGGCGTGGGCGCACGACCTTTTCGTTGCCCTGCACGATTTGTTGTGGGTCTTTGCTCTGGATGTTGGCCACGGTGATGAACCGTGGCAGCAGCTTGCCTTCGGCGTCGAGCAGGCAGAAGTACTTCTGGTTGTCTTGCATGGTGGTGATCAGCGCTTCTTGCGGCACGTCGAGGAAGCGTTCCTCGAACGAACACACCAGCGGCACCGGCCATTCGACCAGCGCCGATACCTCATCGAGCAGGGCCGGCGGCACGATGGCCGTGCCTTCTTGCTGCAACGCCAGTGCATCGACGCGCTTGGCGATCAACTCGCGGCGCTCGGCAAAGTCGGCCAACACGTAGGCCAGGCGCAGGTCTTCGCGGTAACTGGCCGGCGACTGGATGCGCACGGCCTGCGGGTGATGGAAACGATGGCCGCGGGATTCGCGGCCGGCGCGCTGGGCCAGGATCGTGCAATCGACCACTTCGTCACCGAACAGCATCACCAGCCATTGGGTTGGCCGCACGAATTCCTCTTTGCGCAGGCCCCAACGCATGCGCTTGGGGATCGGCAGGTCGTTGAGCGAATCCTCGACGATCGTCGGCAACAGGCTGGCGGTTGGCTTGCCCTTGATGTTCTGGCTGTAGCGCAATTTGGCGCCGCTGCGGTCGATTTCCGCCAGGCCTACCCCGCATTTGCGGGCAAAGCCTAGGGCGGCTTGGGTGGGGTTGCCGTCGGCGTCGAAGGCCGCCTGTATCGGCGGGCCGTCAAGGTTGATGGCGCGGTCGGCCTGCTGCGTATCCAGGCCCTGGACCAGCACCGCCAGGCGCCGGGGCGCCGCGAAGAAGCGCTTGGCGGTGTAATTCAGGCCCGCGGCCTGCAGGCCTTTCTCGATGCCGGCCAGGAACGCTTCGCCGAGGCTCAGCAGCGCTTTGGGTGGCAGTTCTTCGGTGCCCAGTTCAACCAAAAAATCTTGAGCACTCATTGCGCCGCCTCCAGCTTAGCCAACACTTCATCTCGCAGTTCAGGGGTTGCCATTGGGAAGCCCAGGCGTGCCCGGGCTTGCAGGTAACTGTGCGCCACGGCACGGGCCAGCGTGCGAACGCGCAGGATGTAGCGCTGGCGCTCGGTCACGGAAATCGCACGGCGTGCGTCAAGCAGGTTGAAGGTGTGCGAGGCCTTCAGCACCATTTCATAGGTCGGCAGCGGCAGTTGCAGCTCGATCAGCCGGTTGGCTTCGCTTTCATAGAAATCGAACAGCTCGAACAGCTTCTCGACATTGGCGTGTTCGAAGTTGTACGTCGACTGCTCCACTTCGTTTTGGTGGAACACGTCGCCGTAGGTGACCTTGCCAAACGGGCCGTCTGCCCAGACCAGGTCGTACACCGAATCCACACCTTGCAGGTACATGGCCAGGCGTTCCAGGCCATAAGTGATCTCCCCGGTGACCGGGTAGCACTCGATGCCGCCGACTTGCTGGAAGTACGTGAATTGGGTCACTTCCATGCCGTTGAGCCAGATTTCCCAGCCCAGGCCCCAGGCGCCGAGGGTGGGCGATTCCCAGTTGTCTTCGACGAAGCGGATATCGTGCACCTGCGGGTCCAGCCCAATACGCTCGAGCGACCCCAGGTAAAGCTCCTGGAAGTTTTCCGGGTTAGGCTTGAGCACCACCTGGAACTGGTAATAATGCTGCAGGCGGTTGGGGTTCTCGCCATAACGGCCATCGGCAGGGCGGCGGCTGGGCTGCACGTAAGCGGCGTTCCAGGTTTCCGGCCCCACGGCGCGCAGGAAGGTGGCGGTATGAAAGGTACCCGCGCCTACTTCCATATCGTAGGGCTGAAGCACCACACAACCTTGCTCGGCCCAGTACTGTTGCAGGGCCAGAATCAAGTCTTGGAAGGTACGCACGGCTGGCGTAGGCTGGGTCACGAATTCACCTGTATCTTGGGCTGCACATGTAAAGAGCGGAAGTATACCGCGAATCAGGCGGCCCCTTGCCACCCCCGGAGTCTTATGCCACGCTGCTTTTGGTGTTCCGACGACCCTATCTACCAGCTTTACCACGACCAGGAATGGGGTGTGCCGTTGCGCGACCCGGGCCGGCTGTTCGAGTTGCTGGTGCTCGAAGGGTTCCAAGCGGGGTTGTCATGGATCACCGTGTTGCGCAAGCGCGAGCGCTACCGCCAGGTGCTGTTTGGCTTCGACCCCACACGCCTGGCCGCCATGAGCGATGAAGACATCCAGGCGCGCATGCAAGACCCGGGTATCATCCGCAACCTGCTCAAGCTCAAGGCGGCCCGCCAGAACGGCCAAGCCTGGCTGCGCCTGGAAGACCCTGCCGGGTTTTTATGGTCGTTCGTGGGCGGTACGCCGCAGGTCAACCACCACCCCGATCGAAGCACCATACCCACTGAAACCGCTGCCGCCCTGGCCATGAGCAAGGCGCTGAAAAAGGCCGGGTTCACTTTCGTGGGGCCTACCATTTGCTACGCCTTCATGCAGGCCACCGGCATGGTGATGGACCACACCACCGACTGTGACCGTTACGCTGTGCTGGCGGGCTGAAACACCTGGGTTAGAATGGCGCCGCTCGAAACTTAAGGGAGTGGCCTGTGGAAACGTTCAAGGGTGCCTTGCTGGTCGGCGCGTTGAAAGCCTTCGCGCTGTTGCCGTGGGGCGCGGTGCAGCGGGTGGGGGCGGTGATTGGCTGGCTGATGTGGAAGCTGCCGAATCGCTCCCGCGACGTGGTGCGCATCAACCTCGCCAAGTGCTTTCCAGAACTGGACCCTGCCGCCCGCGAACAATTGGTGGGCCGTAGCCTGCAAGGTATCGGCCGCTCCTTCACCGAAAGCGCCTGTGCATGGATCTGGCCGGCCGAACGCTCATTGGCCTTGGTGCGCGAGGTGCAAGGCCTCGAGGTGCTGCAACAGGCCCTGGCCAGCGGCAAGGGCGTGGTCGGCATCACCAGCCACCTGGGTAACTGGGAAGTGCTCAACCACTTCTATTGCCACCAATGCAAGCCGATCATCTTCTACCGCCCGCCCAAGCAAAAGGCGGTAGACGCGCTGCTGCGCAAACAGCGCGTGCAACTGGGTAACCGCGTGGCGCCGTCGACCAAAGAGGGCATCCTCAGTGTGATCAAGGAGGTGCGCAAGGGCGGCCAGGTGGGTATCCCCGCCGACCCGGAACCGGCCGAATCAGCCGGCCTGTTCGTGCCGTTTCTCGGCACGCTGGCGCTGACCAGCAAGTTCGTGCCGAACATGCTCGCCGGCGGCAAGGCCGTGGGCGTGTTCCTGCATGCCCTGCGGCTGCCCGATGGTTCCGGTTTCAAGGTGATCCTCGAAGCCGCGCCTGAAGCCATGTACAGCACCGACACCGCGGTGGCCGTGGCGGCCATGAGCAAGGTAGTGGAGCGCTATGTGCGGGCCTACCCGGACCAATACATGTGGAGCATGAAACGCTTCAAGAAGCGGCCGGAGGGCGAGGCGCGGTGGTATTGAAGCCGGTCGTTGGGACGGGGTATGGGATGATGCGCGGGGATGGGTTGCGATGCTTAAGTTTATGGTTTGGGACTGGCCTCATGCTGGCCCCGGATATCTTTGTAGGGCGCTGCAAACCTAGCCAGAGCGGTCATGAGCGAAAGGGCAAACGTGACAAATGCGATGATGAACCAAATGTTGGTAAATTCCCTGATATAGGTCATCCACAGAGCGAATGATACGACTGCGCAAAATGGTAAGCACCCCCAGGGTTGGATGCATCGAATAATGACCGGGTTGAGTTTTCTAGTGAGGACGAGGCAAAATAACTCGGCAATAAGAAAAAGTATGATGCTAGCTAGGCCCACAAGGACCATGGTCACAAATAAGAAGTCGTAAGGATCTATGCCGTAAGTATCTTCGGTCGGATCAAAGCGAGCATGATTATCGATCGTAGTTGCTTCGGAAAGAAGAAGCCAGCCAATGCAGAGGAGGCCGGGACTATATAGAATTTTTAGAATCCTAGTCATGCTGGCTTCCAGAAAATATGTCCAGGTGGGCACAATAATACATTTACGAAATGTAGCGCTTGATTAATTGTTACTGGGTATGTGATATTGAATCGCTCCCGGCAGTTGAATTTCATAGGGTGTCGCTTTAGCTCTTTGTCCCACGAGCCTTCCAGCCGTCGTCGCAGCTTCGGTAAGGATCGATCTATGGGTGCTTTTGTCGAAGTCATAGAGGTCGTTATAAGCTCGGATCTCGCCGTTGAACGTGATAGGCCCTGACTCCGGACGCACTATTTTACCGACCGCTCGAATCGTTATATTGCCAATCACATATTTAGCTACACTGGAGTCAAGGCCCGCGTCATAAGCCATATTTATGTCTATATTCGTTATCCCGGTCCCTGCAAGACTAATTGCCCGCTGCAGATCCGGTAGCTTTGCTACTGTGGGTGTGATACCTGTATTCTCCAAGCGCCATGTCAGAGGCACGCCCTTTCCCATCAAGTAGTGGCTATACGCTTTCATGATAGTGAACGTATTTCCCGAGAGTTCTTCGGTCAATGTTGGCGTGCCATACATGCTTATCTGGTTGGCTTTTTTGCCGGCCCGCTCGCCACGCATCGGCGTCTGGCATATGCGGCGTTATACACTGTAAATAATCCGCATGGTGCGCGGTGACCAAATCATGCTTAAGGGGCTCAACAAAACTGTAAGCCGGGCGAGCATGCTTCAACGACTCTAAAAGCTTGGCAAACATCTCGAGGCAGCTGCCCTGGGTATAGGCGCGGTCACGCTGTGCCCGGGCGTGCATTTTCACCAGTGCAGGGTTACCCATGGGGGGCGAGCTACCCAAGCTAGGTGATGGCCCTATCCCGAAGCCGGGCGCCGAGATATTAATGGGGCCTAATTCGATCTGCGGCATAAGCCTTCTCCTTGTCGATGAGGAAGTTGGAAAGCAACTTCCTGGTCGATGTTAAGGAGGAGAAATCTTTGGCTGCGTTAATTAATGCTTCCCTTAGGCGATATAACCAAAGCTCCCGTTACAGTTTTTTCAAGAATACCGCCATCTCCCGCTCTGCCTGCTTATCCCCGTGCGCCTGTGCCGCGGCAATGCCCTTCTCCCAGGCCTCGCGCGCGCCGCCTAAGTCACCACTGGCCTTGCGCGCCTTGCCCAGTAGTTTCCAGGCGGCTGAATACTTTGGGTCAAGCTCGATGCAACGCGCCAGGTGCTCGGCGGCCAGGGCGGCGTTGCCCTGGTCGAGGTAGCCCTTGCCCAGGCCAAAGCGCAACAGCGGGTTATCCACACCCTTGGCGAGCATTTTTTCCAGCGATTCGATCACGGCAAGCCCTCGTTACAACACCCTTTAAAAAAAGCTCAACCCCACATGGAAGAGCTTTTCCACGTCCCTTATGAACTTCTTATCGACCACGAACAAAATCACATGGTCGCCGCTTTCGATTACCGTGCTGTCGTGGGCGATCAGCACTTCGTCCTGGCGAATGATTGCCCCAATGGTGGTACCAGAAGGCAGGTGGATATGGCCAATGGCGCGGCCCACCACCTTGCTTGAGCGGGGGTCACCATGGGCGATGGCTTCGATGGCTTCGGCCGCGCCACGGCGCAGCGAATGCACGCTGACGATATCGCCGCGGCGTACATGGGCGAGCAAGGTACCAATGGTGGCCAGCTGCGGGCTGATGGCGATGTCGATTTCGCCGCCTTGGATAAGATCCACATAGGCTGGGTTATTGATGATGGTCATCACCTTGCGCGCGCCCAGCCGCTTGGCCAACAGCGACGACATGATGTTGGCCTCGTCATCGTTGGTCAACGCCAGGAAGATATCGGCCTGGGCGATGTTTTCTTCGAGCAGCAGGTCGCGGTCCGAGGCGCTGCCCTGTAGCACCACGGTGCTGTCGAGGGTATCGGACAACTGCCGGCAGCGTGCCGGGTTCATTTCGATGATCTTGACCTGGTAGCGGCTTTCGATGGCCTCGGCCAAGCGTTCGCCGATATGGCCACCGCCGGCGATCACCACCCGTTTGTTGCGTTGGTCTACGCCGCGCAATTCGGCCATTACCGCGCGGATGTCATTGCGCGCGGCAATGAAGAACACTTCGTCGTCGGCCTCGATCACAGTGTCGCCGCGCGGCAGGATGGGCCGGTCGCGGCGGAAGATGGCCGCCACCCGGGTATCGACGTTGGGCATGTGCTGGCGAATCTGCCGCAGTTGCTGGCCCACCAGCGGGCCGCCATAGTACGCCTTGACCGCCACCAATTGCGCCTTGCCGCCGGCGAAGTCGATCACCTGCAATGCACCGGGTTGTTCGATCAGCCGCTTGATGTAATTGGTAACCACTTGCTCCGGGCTGATCAGCACATCGACCGGGATGGCCTCGTTGTCGAACAGGCCGGCGCGGGTGAGATAGGCCGATTCGCGTACGCGGGCAATTTTGGTGGGGGTGCGGAACAGCGTGTAGGCGACTTGGCAAGCCACCATGTTGGCTTCGTCGCTGCTGGTCACCGCCACCAGCATGTCGGCGTCTTCGGCGCCGGCCTGGCGCAGCACGGTGGGGAATGACCCACGGCCCTGTACGGTGCGGATATCGAGGCGGTCGCCCAGGCTGCGCAGAAGGTCGCCGTCGGTGTCGACCACGGTGATGTCGTTGGCTTCGCTAGCCAGGTATTCGGCCAGGGTGCCGCCGACCTGGCCGGCACCGAGAATGATGATCTTCACGGGTGGCTCCTGTTAGCGAGGGGTGGCGGCGATCTTGATCAGTTTGGCGTAGTAAAAACCATCGTGGCCGTTCGGTTGTGGAAATAACTGGCGGCCATTGGCCTGGGGTATACCGGCGGCGATCGGTAGGTCGAGCTCGCGCGCCCCGGGGGTGCGGGCCAGGAACGCGGCGAGGGTGTCGGTGTTTTCCGCCGGTAACACCGAACAGGTGGCGTACACCAGCAGCCCACCGACCTCCAAGGTGTTCCACAGGGCATCGAGCATCTCGCCCTGCAACTGCGCGAGCGCTGGGATGTCACCGGGTTGGCGGGTGAGCTTGATGTCTGGGTGGCGGCGGATTACCCCAGTGGCCGAGCAAGGTGCATCGAGCAGGATGCGCTGGAAGGGCTGGCCATCCCACCACGCTGCGGTGTCGCGCGCGTCGGCCGCCACCAGGCGTGCGCTCAGGCCAAGCCGGGCGAGGTTGCTGCGCACCCGCTCCAAGCGCTTGGGCTCCAGGTCTACGGCCAGCACTTCGGCCAGCGCCGGCTCGCGCTCGAGCAGGTGGCAGGTTTTACCACCGGGTGCGCAGCAGGCGTCCAACACCCGTTGCCCGGGTGCCAGTTCGAGCAGCCCGGCGGCCAGTTGCGCGGCTTCGTCCTGAACGCTCACCCAACCTTCGGCAAAGCCCGGCAGTTGTTCCACGGCGCAGGGCTGCAGCAAGGTAACGCCGTCTTCGCTGAAGCCACAGGGGCGCGCGTCGATGTCTGCCTGGGCCAGCAGGCGCAGGTAAGCGTCGCGGCGATGGTGGCGCCGGTTCACCCGCAAGGTCATCGGCGCGGGCTGGTTGTTGGCCTCGCACAGCGCTTGCCACTGCTCTGGCCAGGCGGCTTTGAGGGCTTTTTGCAGCCAGCGGGGGTGCGCGGTGCTGACCACCGGGTCGCGCTCCAGGCCAATCAGCAGTTCATTGCCTTCGCGCTGGGCGCGGCGTAGCACGGCATTGAGCAGCCCTTTTGCCCAGGGCTTTTTAAGTTTGACGGCGCAGCCCACGGTTTCGGCGATGGCAGCATGGGCCGGCACACGGCTGTAGAGCAGTTGATACAGGCCCACCAGCAGCAACGCTTGCAAATCCGCATCCTGCGCCTTGAACGGCTTTTGCATCAACGCGCCGGCCAGCAGCGCCAGCCGTGGCTCCCAGCGCGCGGCGCCGAAGGCGAGGTCCTGGGCCAAGCCGCGGTCGCGTGGTTCAACCTTGGCCAGTTGTGGCGGCAGCGAGCCATTGAGTGAAGCCTTGCCGGCCAGTACGGCGGCCAGCGCATGGGTGGCGGCCAGGCGCGGGTTCATTGGCCTAGCACCATGCCGGGGGCGAATTGTTCGCGGCGGCTATTGAACAGGTCGCTGAATGCCAGCGGCTTGCCGCCAGGCAGTTGCAGTTGGGTTATCAGCAATGCGCCCTCGCCGCACGCCACCGCCAAGCCCTGCTTGCTGGCGGCCAGTATCTGCCCGGGTTGGCCGTGGCCTTCGCCAAGGCTGGCAGCCAGCACCTTGAACGGTTCGCCGGCCACGGTGCTGTGGCATACCGGCCACGGAAACAACGCGCGCACCTGGCGCTCCAGTGCAACGGCCGGGCGCGCCCAGTCGAGGCGGGCTTCGTGTTTGCTCAGCTTGTGCGCATAGGTGGCCAGGGCATCGTCTTGCACTTGGCCTATGAGGGTGCCGCTGGCCAGGCCCGCGATCGCTTCGACCACCGCCGCCGGGCCCAGTTGGGCCAGGCGGTCGTGCAGGCTGCCGCCGGTATCGCGAGGGCTGATGGGGGTACGGACCTTGAGCAGCATGGGCCCGGTGTCCAACCCGGCCTCCATGCGCATCACCGTGACGCCGCTCTCGGTATCACCGGCCTCAACCGCGCGCTGGATCGGTGCGGCACCGCGCCAGCGCGGCAGCAGCGAAGCGTGGCTGTTGATGCAGCCCAGCGGCGGAATGTCGAGCACCGCTTGCGGCAGGATAAGCCCGTAGGCCACCACCACCATCAGGTCGGGCGCCAGGGCCGCCAGCTTTTGTTGGGCATCCGGCGCCCGCAGGCTGGCGGGTTGCACCACCTCGATACCCTGGGCCACGGCCAGTTGCTTGACCGGGCTTGGCAGCAACTTTTGCCCACGCCCAGCGGGGCGGTCGGGCTGGGTGTAAACAGCCACCACCTGGTGCGGTGTGTGGAGCAGGGCCTTAAGGTGTTCGGCGGCAAATTCGGGGGTACCGGCAAAGACAATGCGCATCGGTTCTACCATCAAATAAAAAAGGCTTGCCGGGGCAAGCCTCAGGTTGCTGACCACCTATGGGGTGGTAGGCGCGTGGTAGCGCCCGGCGGGCGCCCAGGCGGCCCGATCAAGCTTGCTGGCGGTGCTGTTTTTCCAGCTTTTTCTTGATCCGGTCGCGCTTGAGAAACGACAGGTAGTCAACGAACAGCTTGCCATCGAGGTGGTCGCACTCATGCTGCACGCACACCGCCAACAGGCCCTCGGCGACCAGCTCGAACGGCTCGCCGTCGCGGCCCAGCGCTTTGACCTTGACCTTTTGCGGGCGCTCGACGTTCTCGTAGAAACCCGGTACCGACAAGCACCCCTCTTGGTACTGGCCGAGTTCTTCGGTCAAGGCCTCGAACTCGGGGTTGATGAACACCCGGGGTTCGCTGCGATCCTCGGAAAGGTCCATGACCACGATACGCTTGTGAACGTTGACCTGGGTCGCCGCCAACCCGATACCGGGCGCTTCGTACATGGTTTCAAACATGTCATCGACCAGCTGGCGCACCTCGTCGTCGACCACCTCGACTGGCTTGGCGATGGTGCGAAGACGCGAATCCGGAAATTCGAGAATGTTTAAAATAGCCATATGCTCAAGTGCTGCACTTTAGGGTAATGTCGGGCGTCAGCGGCATCGCCTGACGCTGTTTGAGCGGTTTACGCCCAGGGAAAACCCGCTGCCCGCAGGTTTGATGAATGCGTACATGATAAAGGGATTCACGGCATGAGGAAATCTTTACTCGCCCTGCTGCTGCTGGCCGCTGCCAGCCTGGCACAGGCGCAGGTACAACTCAGGGACGGCTATCCACAACGTTACACCGTTATACAGGGCGACACGCTCTGGGACATTGCCGGCAAGTTCCTCAGCAAACCTTGGGAATGGCCGCACATTTGGCACGCCAACCCCCAGGTCGCCAACCCCGACTTTATCTACCCGGGCGATACGCTGGTGCTCAGTTTCGCCGGCGGGCAGCCGCAAATTTCCCTGCAACGTGGCGAAAGCCGCGGCACCATCAAGCTCTCGCCGCGGGCCCGCAGCACGCCCGTGGCCGAGGCAATCCCGACGATCCCGCTGGGCTCTATCAACGCCTTTTTGCTGGCCAACCGGGTGGTGCAAAGCCCGGAAGAATTCGAACAGGCGCCCTATATCGTGGCCGGCAACCAAGAGCGCGTGCTCAGCGGCCAGGGTGATCGGATTTACGCCCGCGGCCACTTCGACCCGCAACATACCGTGTATGGCATTTTTCGCCAGGGCAAGACCTATACCGACCCGGCTACCCATGAAGTGCTGGGCATCAATGCCGATAACCTCGGTGGCGGCGAGGTGGTTGCCACCGAAGGCGATATCGCCACGCTGAGCCTGCAAAGCTCCAATGCCGAAGTTCGCCTGGGCGACCGCCTGTTCAGCACCGAAGAGCGACCGGTCAATTCGTTCTTCTACCCCGCCGCGCCTACCCGCGAGGTGCATGGCACGATCATCGACGTGCCGCGCGGGGTGACCCAGATCGGCAAATACGACGTGGTGACGCTCGACCGTGGCAGCCGTGACGGGCTGCAAGAAGGTAACGTACTGGCCATTTACAAAACCGGCGAAATCGTGCGCGACCGGGTCAACGGCGAGCAAGTGAAGATCCCCGACGAGCGCGCGGGCCTTTTGATGGTGTTTCGCACTTACGAAAAACTCAGCTATGGTTTGGTGCTCAATGCCACCCGTTCATTGGCGGTTATGGATAAAGTCGCCAATCCATAGTGGCATTTGCTAAACATCCATCAACAGAGTTATCCACAGGTTGTGATGAGCGGCCTGTGGCGGTGAGATCAAGGACGATCACATGCCACTTATCGACGCCCTGGCGGGTTCGCCCGCCGAACTGGACGCGCGCTTGCGCCTGCATTCGTTGCCCAAGGTTGGGCCTGTACATTTTCGTAAACTGATCGACGCGTTCGGCAGTGCCTGCGCCGCGCTCGCCGCGCCGGCGCCTGCCTGGGTGGCGTTGGGCCTGGCGCGGGAGAGCGCCGCCGCGCGCCGTGAGCCTGCGGTGCGCGATGGTGCCAGCGCCGCAATGCGCTGGCTAGAGCCATCGGGCCGGCACTTGTTGATGTGGGACCACCCCCATTACCCCGCCTTGCTGGCAGAAATCCCAGACCCGCCACCCCTGCTGTTCGTGCAGGGTAACCCCCACATACTTGAGCAGCCCCAACTGGCCATCGTGGGTAGCCGCCGTGCTTGCGCCCCGGGTTTGGACACCGCCCGGGCGTTCGCAATGGCCTTGGCGCAGGCCGGTTTCACCATCACCAGCGGCCTGGCGCTGGGTATCGATGGCGCCGCCCACAGAGGCGCGCTGCGGGTGGGCGGGGGGACGGTAGCCGTACTGGGCACGGGCCTCGAAAAAGTTTATCCACAGCGGCATGTGGGCCTTGCACGTGACATTACCGAGCAGGGCGGCGCCGTGATTTCGGAGTACCCGCTGGGCACGCCGCCGGCGCGGGACAACTTTCCCCGGCGCAATCGCCTGATCAGCGGTTTGGCCCTGGGCGTGCTGGTGGTGGAGGCGAGCCTGGGCAGCGGTTCGCTGATCACGGCGCGCTTGGCCGCGGAACAGGGCCGGGAGGTGTACGCCATCCCCGGGTCCATTCACCACCCTGGGGCAAAAGGCTGCCACCAGTTGATCCGCGACGGTGCGCAATTGGTCGAAAGCATCGAGCACATCTTGGAAAGCCTGCAGGGCTGGCACGGGCCGGCGGCGCAGATGCCGGCCAGCCCGGCCGACCCGGTGTTGGCCGAGCTATTGGCCGGGCCGCGTTCGGCCGAAGCGTTGGCGGGGGACTTGCACTGGCCGCTGCCGCGGGTGCTGGCCGCGCTTACCGAGCACGAGGTAACCGGGCAGGTGGTTTGCGAAGCGGGGCGATGGTTCGCCAGGCCCATGCCAGATACACTGCGCTCACGTTGAGCCGGGAGGGTGTCGAACATGGTGAACAGTTGGCGTGCGCAGCAGGCCGCGCGGGAGATACGCGCCGGTGCGGTGATTGCCTACCCCACCGAAGCTGTTTGGGGGCTGGGCTGCGACCCTTGGGACGAAGACGCGGTGTACCGCTTGCTCGCCATCAAGTCGCGCTCGGTGGATAAAGGCCTGATCCTGATCGCCGACAACATTCGCCAGTTCGATTTTTTGTTCGAAGACTTCCCGCAAACCTGGCTCGACAAAATGGCGGCGACCTGGCCGGGGCCCAATACCTGGCTGGTGCCGCACCGTGACCTGTTGCCCGAGTGGATCACCGGCCAGCACGACAGCGTGGCCGTGCGGGTCAGCGACCACCCGCTGGTGCGCGAATTATGCGCGCTGGTGGGGCCCATCGTATCGACCTCGGCCAACCCCCAGGGCAAGGCCCCGGCACGCACCCGCCTGCGCGTAGAGCAATATTTTCGCGGCCAGGTCGACTACGTGATGGGTGGCGCGTTGGGCGGCCGGCGCAGCCCCAGTGTGATTCGGGATCTGCGCTCAGGCGAGGTCATCCGCCCGTAAAAACGCCTGCGCTATCGGCTGCTGTTTCGGTGGGCACTACGGGATCAAAACCGTCGACCCGGTAGTGCGCCGCCCGGAGAGCTCGGTATGCGCCTTGGCGGCCTCGGCCAGTGGGTAGCGGTGGTTGACCTCAATTTTAACCTTGCCGCTGGTAACGTTCTCGAACAGTTCGTTGGCCATCGCTTGCAAGGCCGACGGCACCGCATAGGTGGCCAGCGTTGGGCGGGTGACGTACAGCGAGCCTTTGCTGCTGAGGACGGCAAGGTTGACCCCGGTGACCGCGCCGGAGGCATTGCCGAAGCTTACCAACAGCCCGCGAGGCGCTACGCAATCGAGCGAGGTTTCCCAGGTGTCTTTGCCTACGCCGTCGTACACCACCGGGCATTTTTTCCCGTCGGTGAGTTCCAGCACGCGCTTGGTCACGTCTTCGCGGCTGTAGTCGATCACTTCCCAGGCGCCGGCGGCCTTCGCCGCGGCGGCTTTCTCCGGCGAGCTTACCGTGCCGATCACCTTGGCCCCGAGTTCCTTGGCCCATTGGCAGGCGATCAGCCCCACCCCGCCCGCGGCGGCATGCCATAGCACGGTTTCGCCCGCTTCAACGCGGTAGGTTTGGCGCAGCAGGTACTGCACGGTCAGCCCCTTGAGCATCATGCCGGCGGCCTGTTCGAAGCTGATCGCCTCGGGCAGTTTCACCAGCAGGTTGGCGGGCAACACGTGCAGTTCACTGTAAGCGCCCAGCGGGCCGCCGGCGTGGGCCACGTGGTCGCCCACCTGCAAGCCGCGGACTTCGCTGCCCACCGCATCGACCACACCGGCCGCCTCGGTGCCCAGGCCCGACGGAAACGTCGCGATGGGGTAAAGGCCGCCCCGAAAGTAGGTGTCGATGTAATTCAGCCCGATCGCCTTATTGCGCACCCGGACCTCATGGGGCCCCGGTTCGGCAGGAGTGTAGTCGACATATTGCAGAACCTCCGGGCCGCCGGTGGCAGTGAACTGGATACGCTTGGCCATCTTGTTCTCCTCAGGGGGTGGTCAATGCCCTATCGGACGCCTTTGCACGACCTGCGTCAACTGCCTGCGCCCGGCCGGGGTGGTATGCTACGCGCCGATTTTCCTGGCAGCGCTGGCGGCCGGGGCCGTTCTTGATCGAGGTCCGCGATGAGCAACCCCCGTACTGAAGCTGTGAAGGCCTACCTGCTCGACTTGCAGGGCCGTATTTGCCAAGCACTCGAAGGCGAAGATGGCCAGGCCTGCTTCGCCGAAGACGCCTGGGTGCGCGACGCCGGGGGCGGTGGCCGCACGCGGGTGATCGCCGACGGCGCGGTGTTCGAAAAAGGTGGGGTCAACTTCTCCCACGTGTTCGGTGCCGGCCTGCCGCCTTCGGCCAGCGCCCATCGGCCGGAACTGGCCGGGCGCGGGTTCGAAGCGCTGGGGGTGTCGTTGGTGATGCACCCCCGTAACCCCCATGTGCCCACCTCCCATGCCAATGTGCGGTTTTTCAGCGCTGAAAAAGACGGCGAGGAACCCGTGTGGTGGTTCGGTGGCGGCTTCGACCTCACCCCGTATTACGCCCATGAAGAAGACTGCGTGCATTGGCACCGGGTAGCCGAGCGCGCCTGTGCCCCCTTTGGGGCCGGGGTGTATGCCGAATACAAGGCCTGGTGCGACCGCTACTTTCACCTAAAGCACCGTAACGAGCCGCGCGGTATCGGCGGGTTGTTCTTCGACGACCTCAATACCTGGGGTTTCGAAACCTGCTTTGCTTTCGTGCGCGCGATCGGTGATGCCTACACCGAGGCGTACCTGCCTATCGTGCAGCGCCGCCGGCACGTGCCATGGTCGGCGGCGCAGCGCGAGTTCCAGGAGTACCGCCGTGGGCGCTACGTGGAATTCAACCTGGTCTATGATCGCGGCACACTGTTTGGCTTGCAGTCCGGCGGCCGTACCGAGTCGATCTTGATGTCGTTACCGCCTCAGGTGCGCTGGGGTTACGACTTCCACCCCGCACCGGGTAGTGAAGAGGCGCGGCTGACCGACTACTTTCTTCAAGACCGCGATTGGCTGGGCCTAGCCCCGGATAACCACACCCCTTGAGCGCAGGATTGCCCCGAATGGACCGCTACGTCGTGTTTGGAAACCCCATTGGCCACAGCAAGTCGCCAACCATTCACCGCCTGTTCGCCGAACAGGCGGGCCAACAGCTGGAGTACCGCACGCAGGTAGCCCCACTGGGCGGCTTCGGCGAATGTGCCCGCGAGTTTTTTCAGGCGGGTGGCTTGGGCGCCAACGTGACCGTGCCGTTCAAGGAGGACGCCTACCGCTTCTGCGATGAGCTTACCCTGCGCGCGCAGCGGGCCGGGGCGGTAAACATGCTCAGCCGCCAGGGCGATGGTGGCGTGCGCGGCGATAACACCGACGGTGAAGGGCTGGTGCGCGACCTTACGGCCAACGCCGGCTTGCCCTTGGCCGGCAAGCGCATCTTGCTGCTCGGGGCCGGCGGTGCCGCACGTGGCGTGCTCGAGCCTTTACTCGAAGAAGCGCCCGCGCAGGTGGTGCTTGCCAACCGTACGCTGGAAAAGGCACAGCGGCTGGTAGAAGCGTTCGCCGAACTGGGCCCGCTGCGTGCCTCGGCGTTCGCCGAGCTGGCCGGGCCGTTCGATGTGATCATCAACGCCACGGCAGCGAGCCTGGCCGGGGAAATCCCCCCGGTGGCCGCCAGCCTGATCGAGCCGGGCCGCACGGCGTGTTACGACATGATGTATGGCAAGGCGCCGACGCCGTTCTGCCACTGGGCCACCGAGCATGGCGCGGTGAAGGCGCTCGATGGCCTGGGCATGCTGGTGGAGCAGGCTGCCGTGGCGTTCCGTTACTGGCGCGGCGTAGAGGTAGACACCGCACCGGTATTGGCCAACCTGCGCCAGCAACTGCTGAACGGTTAAACCGCGCACCGGCCGCGGTGGGCGGCGCAGGCTGGTTTACAGCTTGGCTTTCACCGCCGCCAGCGCATCCTTGCCGTCGGCGGTTTTCACCCCGGCAAGCCATGTGTCGAGCACTTGTGGGTTGGCTTTAAGCCACGCCCTGGCGGCCTCGGCATTGGTTTTTTTGTTGTCTACCACATCGGCCATGATGGTGTTCTCCATGGCGGGGGTAAACATCAGCTGGCTGAACAGCTTGCCCACCTCAGGGCAGGCTTGCGCGTAGCCCGGGCGCGTCAATGTGTACACACTGCCCGCGGTGCCGAAGTATTGCTCACCGCCGGTGAGGTAATGCATTTTCAGCTTCACGTTCATTGGGTGTGGGGTCCAACCCAGGAACGTGATGAAGCGCTTGTTTTTCACGGCGCGGTTCACTTCGGCAAGCATCGCTTGCTCACTGGACTCCACCAGTTTCCACTTGCCCAGGTTGAAGTCGTTCTTCTTGATGATTTCTTGCAGCGACTGGTTGGCTGGTGCCCCGGCGCCAATGCCGTAGAGTTTTTCGCCGAACTTGTCTGCGAATTTGTTCAGGTCGTCGAAGCTGTGCACGCCGGCATCGTACACATAGTCCGGTACCGCCAGGGTGAACTGGGTGCCTTCGAGGTTCTTGGCCAGTTGCACCACCTTGCCGTTGGCGATGAATTTATCGTGGAAGCCTTGTTGGGCCGGCATCCAGTTGCCGAGAAAAACATCCACCTGGCCATCTTGTAGGCCGCCGTAAGTGATCGGTACCGCCAGCGAATCGACCTTGGTCTGGTAGCCCATGCCCTCGAGCAGAAAACCGGCAATGGCGTTGGTGGCGGCAATGTCGCTCCAACCTGGGTCCGCCATTTTCACTGGGCTGCAGCTTTGCTCTGCCCAGGCAACGCTGGCGCCGAGCCCAAGGGCACCGGCAACGATCACGGTGGTCATCTTTTTCATGGCTTTCCCTTTTTCTATTCGGTTTGGCAGGGTTGTGGATAACGTGCCCTGCGCTCCAGATCGTCCAGGTCGATATGGTTGCGCATGTACTGCTGGCTGGCATCTACCAGCGGCTGGTGGTCCCAGCTCTTCAGCTTGCCCTGCGCCAGTGCCTGCGCCACGAAACGGCGGCGGCGCTGGCTGGCGAGCACCTGGCGGTGGATCGCCGGGATGTCCCACTTGGCCCGTGCTTCGGCCAGGAAAGCTGCAAAAAGTGCCTGGTGGTCGGCGGCGTTGCTCAAGTTTTCCCGTTCGTGAGGGTCTAGGCGCAGGTTGTACAGCAGGCACGGGTCGCGTTCGCTGTAGATGAACTTGTAGTCGCCACGGCGGATCATCATCAGCGGGCTGTTGGTTCCCTCGGCCATGTACTCGCCAAACACTTCGTCGTGGCCACCGTTGCCTTCGAGGTGGCCCACCAGCGAGCGGCCGTCCAGTGGCAGCCCTTCGGCCGGCTCCCCGCCGGCCAGTTCGACCAGCGTGGGCAGCAGGTCGGCGGTAGACACCGAGGCGCCGACACGGCGCGCCGGGAACTGGCCGGGGGCGCTCACCAGCAGCGGCACGCGCGCCGACATCTCGAACCAGTGCATTTTGTACCAAAGGCCACGCTCGCCGAGCATGTCGCCATGGTCGCCAGAGAACACGATGATGGTGTCGTCTGTTAAACCACATTCGCCCAGGGTTTGCAGTAGCCGCCCCACGTTGTGGTCGATGTAGCTACAGGCGCCGAAGTAGGCGCGGCGAGCGTCGCGGATTTTATTTTGCGGCAGCGGTTTATCCCACAGGTCGTACACTTTCAGCAGGCGCTGGGAGTGTGGGTCCAGCTCATCCTGGCTGGGTACGTTGGCTGGCATCGGGATGTCTTCATCACGGTACAAGTCCCAAAACGGCCGCGGGATGGTGTAGGGGTCGTGCGGGTGGGTCATCGACACGGTGAGGCAAAACGGCCGCCCGGCGCCCTCGCGCACATGGTCGTAAAGGTATTGCTGGGCCTTGAACACCACCTCTTCATCGAAGTCGAGCTGGTTGGTGCGCACGCACGGGCCGGCTTGTAGCACCGACGCCATGTTGTGGTACCAACTTGGGCGCACGTCGGGTTCGTCCCAATTCACCGACCAACCGTAGTCGGCCGGGTAGATATCACTGGTCAGGCGCTCTTCGTAGCCGTGCAATTGGTCGGGCCCGCAAAAGTGCATCTTGCCGGCCAGCGCGGTGTGGTAGCCCAGCTTGCGCAGGTAGTGGGCGTAGGTGGGAACGTCGGCCGGGAAGTCCGCTGCGTTGTCGTAAGCACCGATCTGGCTGGGCAACTGCCCGCTGACCAAGGTAAAGCGCGACGGGGCGCACAACGGGCTGTTGCAGTAGGCCGAATCGAACACCACGCCGTGTTCGGCGAGTTTCGAAAGGTTCGGCAATTTGATCGGCGATGGGGCGTAAAACGGCAGCATGGGCGCAGCCATTTGATCGGCCATGACGAAAAGAATGTTCTTGCGCTTCATGGGATCGCGGCGTTCCATTGTTGGAGGTTATGCGGTATTGCTTTAAGGCAGAATGAAGCCCATGGCGCTTAGCGGTAAATCCCACTCACGGCAATGCCTAGGATAAGTACAGCTTATGTTTGAGAGTTTGGGCGCCGTTTCGCTCGAGGCATTGCGCGCCTTCGAAGCCGCCGCCCGCCACCGAAGCTTTACCGCGGCCGCCGCGGAACTGGGAACTACCCAGCCGGCCATCAGCCAGCAGATCAAGCGCTTGGAGGGGCAACTGGCGGTGCGCCTGTTCGACCGGGTGTACCGCGGTATCGAGCTCACCGATGCGGGGGCCACCCTGTTCGAATACGTGCTGATCGGCCTGCAAAGTATCGACAGCGGGTTGGGCGCGATTACCAACCACAGCCAGCATGAGGTGCTGCAAGTGGCCACCGACTTCGCCTTTGCCGCTTACTGGCTGATGCCACGCCTGCATCGGTTTCACCAAGCCAACCCGCAGGTGGACGTGAGCTTGGTGACCTCCGAACGCAGCCATGGCATGTTCCGCAACGACATTGACATTGCCGTGCTGTTCGGCGACGGGCGTTTTCGTCAAGGCGAGAGCCACTGGTTGTTCGACGAAGAAGTGTTTCCGGTATGTAGCCCACGCCTGCTGGGCGAGCACACCTCGCCCCTGCCGCTGCAGAGCCTGCGTGAGCTGCCACTGTTGCACCTGCGTGGCGAAAGCAGCAGCCAATGGTTCGATTGGGCCCGGCTGTTCCGCCACTGGCAAATCCCCACCCTGCCGGCGCCGGGGCAACTGCGCTTCGACAACTACACGCTGTTGATCCAGGCCGCCATCGCGGGCCAAGGCGTGGCCATCGGCTGGCGGCATTTGGTCGATGCACTGCTCGACCAGGGGCTGTTATGCCGCCCTACCGAAGAAAGCGCCCGCTCGGCGATGGGGTATTACGCGGTGCTGCCGCAGCGTAAGCGGCGCGGGCGGATGATTCAGCGCTTTCTGGACTGGTTGGTTGAGGAGCAGCGGGGGCCGTTGAAGGCGGAGCATATGGCGGTGTGAACGCTTCTCATCGTTTGGCGAGCGGACATACTGGCAAGAAGCGATTTTTGGAAGCGTAACCCTATAATGGTTCCTATGCTTCTGTTTTTGCTCAAGAGATATGTAATGCCTATCAACGCTAATAGTGCTAATAGCGCGGCGCTCCGTCTTTATGCATCCGTAAAAGACGGCCCACGAAGTAACCGGTTATCGCGTATTTTAAAAGGGGCGGCTAATAGTGTACGCACCAGGAAAAGTACCGAGCTTTTGGTCATTAAGCATCAGGATCTGTCGAAAAGGCTTGACGCGGCGCGCAAAGAATGCGGCGGGCTAGTGGGCCTGGGTAAAGGCCATCCGCAAGGGGAAATTATTACTACTGTGCGTTCCGCTGTACCTAAAAAACGGCCCATAATCCCTTCGCTCAGCTTAATAAAAGCCACTGAGTTAAATCTTGAAAAAAACTTTGTAGTAGCTTCGGCTAAAAAAAAACTAGGGAAACTTAAAACAAAGATCGGGAAATATGAGAAGGAACTCCAGACGATCGACAACAAGATCAATAAAAGAGCTATCATAAAATCGGAACGGTAGCCTTGAGGACGAGTCCGGGGCGATCAGAGCTTTCGCGCAGATCCAGCGACGCATCAGCCTGCTTCCCCGTTATGGTTACCGTCACTTCTAGGGCTTACTGCCTCGCTGACGGGATACCCAACTACTGCCGTGTATCGGACCATGCGCCGTCAAACTCGCTGGCGGGGCTGAATCGCGCTTGATATTGGAAAGCGTGCAGACGCATTGTGATGATCAACTGCCGGGCACGCCAGTGCCCGGCCTATATCGCCGAGAAGCCGCATCTGTTCGCCCGCCTAAGATCGGCATGCAGCCTGTCACCGTGCAAGTCGCGGCCCGTAGAGCAGCAAGCTGTCAGATAGCTTAGTGAAAAGGATCAAGCGCGGCTATGTACCCCAGGGCAAGTCCCCTCGTCATCTAAACGCAAGCGCGTCATGTGTAGGCCAGCGGGCTTTCGCCACGTTAAGCCATCGTTCCGCTATGGGCGTTTTTAGTAAACCTGTCGGAATGAGGCAACTAAACTCGCTTATTCCGCCAGGAGTTTTACACATGCCGAATGTCTCGATCTCCACCTCGCCCGTTCGCCAAAATGCCGTGGCGGGTAGCTTTAATGCCCAGGAGCAAGCGCCTACGTCAGGGCTGTGGGCCAATTTTTTTCAAGGCGCTAAAAACATTTTTACGTGTAGAAGTGGCAATGCCAGGCTCCACGACGAATTGGCCAAAGCCACTCAGCGTAACGCTACAGTTTGCGAAAAGCTGCAAGCAGTCAAAAACAGGATTAATACTAACGAGCAGTTGTTGGCACATATACAGCAGTTGCCTGTTGGCGATGGTCTTAATAATGCCGCCTTGCAGAAGGCCGTCAGCGAGTATGGCTATATCGGCAGAAATATAAATACTTTCGACTCAAAAAGTGAATGGCTTAGTGAGCTGAAATTGGATCGCGAGAAGCTGCTTGGTAAAAAGGTAACTTTGGCTGCTAAGTATGAAAAGGTGCAACAGAAGTTACGGAGGATAAATAGCCAGCTTGACGCTAGGCCTTAGAAACAGAAGCTGAGCATCACTGGAAACCAGGTTGCAACCCAGCCATGATAAGGGCCCCATCGTCATCACGTAAGGTTTATTCTTCATGATCGAAGCCCGCGCTTTCCTGATCGCGCGCTACTGGGCCCACGCGTTTTGGGTGCTGCGTGATGCGCAAGGCCAGTGGTTGGGAGAGTTGCACGGCCTGGCCACTGACCGCCGTACCGGGCAACCGGTGCCGCTGGGGTACCGGCGCTGGCATACGCTGCGGGCCTGGCATTTCGAGGCTGGGCAGCGCATAACCTTGTGCCGCCCAGGCCAGCCAGTGCAGCAAGCCTACCAAGGCGAGGACGCGCAGGCGCGGTGGGATCGCGCGTTGGCATTGATCGCGCCGATCAATGCGTTGGATTTGCCTTATCCACGTGGTGGTGTCCATTGGTTCGGCGCCACCGTTAATAGCAATTCTCTGTATGCCACGTTCGGCCAGGCTATGGGGTTGCCAGTGTCGCGTTTTTCGGGTTTGTGGCAACCAGGGTTGGCTAACCGTGTGTTTCTTACCGCTGGCGCTTCGCCCGAGGGCTGACCGCAGAACAACCTGTGGCGCGCTGGAGCATAGTCAAGCTTTGTAAAGCGTCGCACCTTACGCACTGAACGTAACAACCTGTATCCCGTTGACGCTTTACCAGCAAGGCGAAGCGGTCCAACTATCCTTAGAGCGGGATTTGATAGCACCGGCGATTGGCGGCGCGCATGCTGTGCCGTGAAACGTTTGCTGGATTTAAGGATATATCCATGGGTATCAAAACTATAGGCCAGTCGCTTGTCGCAAAGCTAGGGTGGGCGCCGAAACAAGCATCTTCAAGCTCTCTGCTACTTAAAAAGTGGCTTGTCACGACCAAGATGTGTTCCAAGCAATACCGGCAGTTAGAGCTGGATATGGGGCGATGCAGGAACGCCCATGCCGCTTTTCTAAGGACAGGCCTAAGTGACGTTACAGCATGTCGCTGGAGAGTGTTCAACTCGCAACTCCTCACGCTTCAGAGTGATCTAAGGATAACTTATAGTAAAGCCTCCGTGGCGGACGGGGATGGTGTGAAACGTGAAAGATTATTTTCGAAGCTTGCGAAAATTGAAGCCAATTGTGCCATTTTGGCCGGCACTAACAATCGTTTCGTAGACCAAATCAATGACGACCATTCGTTATGGCGGGCGAATTGCCCCAAAGATGGTCGCGAGGTCTTTGCCCTTAACAAATTCGAGCTCAATACTCCGCAGCTCGAATTTCTTGCGACAGAGCAAAAGGCTCTTGGAAAGTTGAAGATGAGGTGCGAAGTTCTTAAGTCAGGCTTTTCACGGATTGGCCAACCTTCCCAGTGTTTGCTTTCGTGGTGGGATTCTTTAAAAGACGAGGTGCGGACCTGTCGTGATCAACTTGCTTATGATAGTGAATTTGTGAGTGAAAAGTGGCTGAAACAAGAACTCAATGTTCTAGACGACGCCTATACCTGTCTAATTGAGAACATGGCTCGGTTTTCTGATGAAAACGAGGAGCTGTTCCAATCGGATAATTAAGATTCTGGCTCGCCATTTTCCTATAATCCATTTTTATGACCCTCCGCGTGCCTGAGGAAGCAGGCGCAAGCCGGGCATAGTGCCCTACTCGCTAGCAGCGGTAGCTGAAGAATGAACCGGTACGCAATTGGATACGCCCATGTGGGGCCGATGGAGCGGAGCCGGTTCAACAGGCACGTAGTTCGGCGGCCTTAATGTTTGTCAGGGCATCGAATTGTTGCATGCGCGCCGAGCGTGGCTTATGCATACGCCGAATAAACCGGTGAGCGGTTTTGAAAGACGGGCATCCGGGCTCCCCTCATAGTAGGACCATTTAATGGTCCGAATGGGGATGGATCAATGCCAATGTAACAGCATCGCCGATAATCAATAACGTTGAACAGTCAAAGTCACAGGCTGAGGATCCGGTAAAGTCGGTAAATGACATAGCTCTAGATATAAAGAGGTAAAAGCATCGACAGTCGAGTTGAGTCGAGTTCTGCGCTCGTCCCAAAAAATTATTTCGGCTATGTAAAGAACCTAAGATAATTAATTTCAACTGCGTCGGGCGAAGAAATATACCCAAATTGATCTGGGACTGGGAAGATGCACGGTTTGAGTTGGAGCCCTGCCGATATAGAGGCTGACGCTGCTTCGCTTATTTAACACAGAGGTAAAAGCGGGTGCCTTTCAGGGGATACCCGGCGCGGCTCCAAATGAGCGATTTCGATTAGTACGTGGGTGTGCTGGCGTATACATAGCCGCATTGCATAAGGCAAGTAGCTGCCATGTTCGATGCCACCAGCGTCAGGCGCGGCCTTTTGGTTGTGGCGTAACAGTGTTTACGGCCATTGGCCTGCGGGCAGGGAAAACGATCCGACAGCGATTGGTAGCCAGTTTCCAAACTGTTACTTTGCTGAAAGTTACCGCGCAGCCCATCTATGCTGAACGACAGGTGCCACCGATAGTGCCCTGGCGTAACGAGCTTCGCGAACGGATAAAAATATTCAGCGGCCCCACAATGAAGCTTGTCTCTGCTCATATGCGAATGATGTAACGGAGCGGCTGGGGATCGTCGAAAACGTTGTGGCAGATCTCGCAGATCGCCACCCTCGGCCGCTGGCGCTGGTCGCCCCCTGGTTAGAGCGTAAGCAAGCGCTTGAGGCACAACGGGATATGATCAACGAGGCATTCATTCCGCCTGCGATGCACGCTATTTTGTTGAGCGAGGTTGGCCGCGCTTACGCCAACCAACTCCTGGAACCTGTTCCGCCCAATAGCGCTGAGGACATCACCCTAACCCCGTGCACCGCGCAGGATATGCCGTCGTCCCCCCGCTGGGCAGGCGCTTTGCGCAAGGTCGCGGCAGGTGGTAGAGGAAACCCTGGCGCACGCCGGCGCCGAGCTGCCCGCTCTTTTACGCCAGGCGTTGTGTTGCCCATTGCCTAGGCAACCGGTTTACAGAGCCCTGACCCTAACTGACCAAGAGATGCAGCGTTTTTGTAAAGTGTTCAGGGCGGGACAATGGGCGCCTGTGGGAGGCTTCGTCAAGGTGGAAAGTGACTCAGCGCGTGCGCTTCAAGCTGAACAGGCCTCACCGCGGCCCTGGCGGATAGTGTTGGCCATGGGGGCTGCACCCTTCGAGTTGCGCGTTGGCGACCTACAAGGGCAGGCATTGTCCCCAGAAACATTGCTAAAGCAGCTCGGCCACAAGGTGGCCGATGGGGTTCAGGTATTTCGGTTCGAACAAATGTAGCCATCCCTGGCGTTCACCCCCATTCAGTTGAGCACGCCACTGAGCAGCTCATAAACAATGCCGGTGCCGACCGCCACTAGCGCTACGTCGGTGCCCAAGCGGCGCCATTCGTACCCTTCGTAATGGGGCAGGCGGGCCCGGGCGCGGGCATCCAGGGGGCGGCCGTAACCGCGTGGCAGTGGTTCGCCCTTGGCAATGCGCACGTTCGGCGGCAGCTGCTGGCCGCGGCCGAAGTCGGCGCGGTGTTCACTGATGGTATTGCGCACCTGGTCGAAATCCGCCGGGGGGCGTTGGCCCAGGCCGTTCTGGCCCCGGGCCGCTGCCTCGCGATTATCCTGGTGACCTTGACCCCCTTGACCCCCTGGGCCGCCAGGGCCACGTTGAGCGCTTTGGCCATCTCGTCCACCTTGCCCGCCTTGCCCTTGTGAATGTTGCTGGCCATGGTCATCCGAGCCAGGGCCTGCCTGCACCAACGGGGCAGCGGCAGCTAGCATGAGGCTCAAGCCAGCGATCACGGAACGGGCCGATTTCATAGTGTGTGTTTCCTTTAAGGTACGGGCAGCGAAAAGGAGAAGAGAACAGCTGTTCCCTTTACCTTCGTTCTTGGCGGTTAGTCGCTGAAAAACGGGGCAAATTCCACTGTATCAGAAACTTTACCCGGCGCTGACGCGGGCCTTACGTACGCCCTCTGCCAACTGCCGGCAAAGGCCCAGTACCCCCTCTACCGCTTCGCCAGGGTGGTTGGCCTTGGCAATCTGGTCCACCAGTGCAGACCCTACTACCACCCCCTCGGCCAGCCGTGCGATCGCCGCGGCCTGTTCGGGGGTGCGAATGCCGAAGCCCACGCTGATCGGCAGATCGGTGTGGCGGCGCAGGCGCGCCAAGGCATCGCTCACGTGCTCGGCGGTCGCCGCGCCGGCGCCGGTCACGCCCGCGACGGAAACGTAATACACGAACCCCGAGCTGCCCGTGAGTACGGTCGGCAGGCGGTTATCGTCGGTGGTTGGGGTGGTCAGGCGGATAAAGTCCAGGCCCGCCGCCTGGGCCGGGTCGCACAATTCGCCATTATGTTCAGGGGGCAAGTCGACCACGATCAGGCCGTCGACGCCGGCCTCGCTCGCCTCGGCAATAAACCGCTCGACGCCGTAGGAGTGGATCGGGTTGTAGTAACCCATCAGCACCAGCGGCGTCGTAGCGTTGCCGACACGAAAGTCGCGCACCATCTGCAGCGTCTTGGCCAAGGTTTGTTTGGCGGCCAAGGCGCGGATGTTCGCCAGTTGGATGGCCGGGCCATCGGCCATCGGGTCGGTGAAGGGCATGCCCAGCTCGATCACGTCGGCACCAGCATCCGGCAGGCCCTTGAGGATGGCCAGCGAGGTGTCGTAGTCCGGGTCGCCGGAGGTCACGAAGGTTACCAAGGCGGCGCGGTTGTGCGCCTTCAGTTCATTGAAACGGGTGTGCAGGCGGCTCATCAGTGTGTCTCCTGCTTGGCCAGGTCTAAGTGGTGCATCACGGTTTGCATGTCTTTATCGCCACGGCCAGAGAGGTTCACCACCATCAGGTGATCACCCGGCAGCGTAGGCGCGCGCTTGAACACTTCGGCCAGGGCGTGGGCGCTTTCCAGCGCGGGGATGATCCCTTCCAGGCGGCAGCATTGGTGGAAGGCGGCCAGCGCTTCATGGTCGGTCACCGAGGTGTACTGCACCCGGCCGATGTCGTGCAGCCAGGCATGCTCGGGGCCAATGCCGGGGTAGTCCAGGCCGGCCGAGATAGAGTGTGCGTCGATGATCTGGCCGTCTTCGTCCTGCAGCAAAAAGGTGCGGTTGCCGTGTAGCACGCCGGGGCGGCCGCCGTTAAGGCTGGCGGCGTGCTTGCCAGTGTCGATGCCGTGGCCGGCCGCTTCGACGCCGATGATCTCGACGCTTTCGTCATTCAGGAAGGGGTGGAACAGCCCCATGGCGTTGGAACCGCCGCCGATGCAAGCGACCAGGCTGTCGGGCAGCCGCCCTTCTGCAGCTTGCAATTGCTCGCGGGTTTCCTTGCCGATCACCGCCTGGAAGTCACGCACCATTGCCGGATAAGGGTGCGGGCCGGCGACGGTGCCGATCAGGTAGAAGGTGCTTTGTACGTTCGTGACCCAATCGCGCAGGGCTTCGTTCATCGCATCCTTGAGCGTGCCGGTGCCCGCGGTGACCGGGATCACTTCGGCGCCGAGCAGCTTCATGCGAAACACGTTCGCCTGCTGGCGTTCGATGTCGGTGCTGCCCATGTAGATCACGCACTGCAGGCCAAAACGCGCCGCCACGGTGGCGGTAGCGACCCCATGCATGCCGGCGCCGGTTTCGGCAATGATGCGTTGTTTGCCCATGCGCCGGGCCAGGAGGATCTGCCCAATGCAGTTGTTGATCTTGTGCGCGCCGGTATGGTTGAGCTCTTCGCGCTTCAAGTAGATTTTCGCCCCACCGCAATGTTCGGTCAGGCGTTGCGCGAAATACAGCGGGCTTGGGCGGCCCACGTAGTCACGTTGGAAATACGCAAGCTCCGCCGCAAATGCGGGGTCGTGCTTCGCCGCTTCGTATTCGCGGCTCAGGTCGAGGATCAGTGGCATCAGGGTTTCGGCGACATAGCGGCCGCCGAACTGGCCAAACAGGCCGTTGCTGTCGGGCCCGTTTTGGTATTGAGCTTGGGTCATGAGGTGCTCCTGGTCGCAGTCGCTGGCAATGGGCTCACTTTAACCACGACACAGGGCCCTGAAAACCGATAAGATCGCCGAAACCTGTTAAAAAAACTCACAGATGCCTCATGAGCCATGACCTACCCTCCCTCAACGCGCTTCGGGCCTTTGAGGCCACTGCCCGCCACAATAGCGTGAGCAAAGCCGCCGAACAGCTGCATGTGACCCATGGCGCAGTAAGCCGGCAACTGAAAGCGCTTGAACACGAATTGGGCGTAAGCCTGTTCACCAAGGACGGGCGCGGCCTTAAACTCACAGAAGCCGGCAGCCGGCTACGCGACGGCTGTGTCGACGCCTTTGGCCGGCTACGGGCGGTGTGCCGTGAATTAGAACAGGTGCAAGCGCAAGCCCCGTTCCTGCTGGGGTGTTCCGGCAGCTTGTTGGCGCGTTGGTTTATCCCGCGGCTGGGTAAGCTCAATGCCGACCTGCCCGACTTGCGTCTGCATTTGTCGGCCGGTGAAGGCGACGTAGACCCGCACCGCGCGGGGTGGGATGCCCTGTTAGTGTTTGCAGAGCCGCCATGGCCGGCCGATATGCACGTGCACGACTTAGGCCCGGAACGTATCGGGCCAGTGATTAGCCCCCACCACCAGCAGTTTGCCCGGCTGGCCACGGCGCCGGCCAGCGCCCTACTGGGCGAGCCCTTGTTGCACACCTACTCGCGCCCGCAAGCCTGGCCCGAGTGGGCCCGACAGCAAGGCTTGGCCCCGGCCCAACTGAAACTGGGGCAGGGTTTCGAGCACCTGTACTATTTGCTGGAGGCTGCAGTGGCGGGGTTGGGCGTGGCTATCGCCCCGCAAGTGCTGGTGGCCGAAGATATCCTGGCCGGCCGCCTAGCCGCGCCTTGGGGCTTCACTGAAACCCCGGCGCGGTTGGCGTTATGGGTGGCGCAGCGCCGCCAAGACCCGCGTGCGCTGCGCTTGGCCGATTGGCTGCGCGAAGCGCTGCAGGGTGCTTAGTGCGAGCGTTTGCACAGCAAGTAGGCCGCCAACAGCCCGAGCGCGCCCACCGCGATACCGGCAGTGGTCAAGGGGTGTTCGTGGGCATAGTCGCGGGTGGCCACGCTGGTTTCACGGGTCTTGACCTTAACGTCTTCATAGGCATCGGCCAGCAAGCTGCGCGATTGTTTCAACGCGCTTTCGGCGCTGGCCCTCAGGGTTTTGAGGGTTTTGCGCGATTCATCCGATGTGTCGTCCTTAAGGCTTTCCAGCGACCGAAGCAGGCTTTCGATCTCTGCTTCCATGCTCTGCAGTGAGGCTTTGCGTAACGAGTTTGCCATGGTTGAACTCCTGCTTAAAAAGGTAGGTAACGTGCATAAGGGTCCGACTACGGGGCGTGTAGAAAGTGCAGTGCGTGTGAACTTTTAGCGCTTCGGCAAGCACTGATGCAGTACCGGCCATCCGTGTGCATGGCCCTTTTTCCGTTACGGGAGCTAACCATGTCTGACCACCACACCTACAAGAAGGTCGAGCTCGTGGGCTCGTCTGCCACCAGCATCGAAGATGCCATCAACAACGCCCTGGCCGAAGCGGCCAAGACCATCGACAACCTGGAGTGGTTCGAAGTGAGTGAAACCCGCGGCCATATCAAGGACGGGCGCGCCGCGCACTTTCAGGTGACCCTCAACGTCGGGTTTCGTATCAGCCACAGTTGAACTGGCGCAGCCACGCCTTTTGCGCTAATAAAGGACGGCCCTCGCCAGAGGGCCAGGACCGTTTGGATGTTTTATTGACCAAGGAATATGACCGATGAAAACGTTTTTGTTGGCAGCAGGTTTAGTGGCTATGGCAAGCAGCGCCTTTGCAGCAGGCACCCCCTGTGACAAGGTCAAGGATGAGATCGACGCCAAAATCAAAGCCAATGGCGCTACGGGCTATACCCTTGAAGTGATCGACGAGGGTGCACCGGCTGACGGTAAAAAGGTCGTAGGCACGTGCGAAGCTGGTACCAAACAAATCGTTTATAAGCGCTAACCCACGCTCACGGCCAGAGCCAGTGCGGCGCTGGCCGTAAGCCCGCCCTGAAGCAGGTAAGCCAGCGCTGGCTGGCCGCCCCCTACGGGCCCTTCATCACTTCTGCCAGCAGCTCATAGGAATGCAACCGGTCGGCGTGTTCATACAGGTCGCAGGTGAACATCAACTCATCGGCGCCGGTTTGTTCGATCAGCACCTCCAGTTTGCCGCGGATCTTTGCCGGGCTACCGACCATGGCCAAGGCCAAGAAGCTGCCCACTGCCTCTTTTTCGTGGGGCAGCCAGCGGCCGGTCATGCTCTGTACCGGTGGCTGTTGTACCAAGCTTTGGCCGCGGATCAGGTTGAGGATGCGTTGGTACACTGAGGTGGCCAGGTAGTCGGCCTGCTCGTCGGTATCGGCTGCCACCAGCGGGATGCCAAGCATCACGTAGGGTTTATCCAGTTCCGCCGAGGGCGTGAAGTGGTCACGGTAAACGCGAATGGCCTCGTGCATCAGCCGGGGCGCAAAGTGCGAGGCGAAGGCATAGGGCAAGCCGCGCATGCCAGCCAACTGGGCGCTGAACAGGCTGGAGCCGAGCAGCCAGATGGGCACTTCGGTACCCGTGCCGGGCATGGCGATCACCCGTTGGCCTGGGGTACGGGGGCCCAGGTAGGCGGCCAGTTCGGCGACATCGTCGGGAAAGTCGTCGGCCGAGCCTGAGCGTTCGCGGCGCAGGGCCCGGGCGGTCATCTGGTCCGAGCCTGGCGCACGGCCCAGGCCCAGGTCGATACGGCCGGGGTAAAGGCTGGCCAGGGTGCCGAACTGTTCGGCGATCACCAGGGGGGCATGGTTGGGCAGCATTACCCCACCCGACCCCACGCGGATGGTCGAGGTGCCCCCCGCCAGATAGCCCAGCAGCACCGCCGTGGCCGAGCTGGCAATGCCGTCCATGTTATGGTGTTCGGCCACCCAAAACCGCGTATAGCCGAAGCGCTCCAGGTGTTGGGCAAGGTCCAGCGAATGCCGCAGCGATTCGGCCGGGCCTCTGTCTTGCCGTACCGGCACCAGGTCCAAGGCCGAATACTTGACGTCGTTCAAGGCTTTCATGAAATCTCCAGTAATGATAACGCCCCCGCGCTGTTCTTATGGTTTGCCGCTACAGTGAACGCATTGGCGCACTGAGGCAAATCCCGTGAACTTGCCGGGCCGCCGGCGCCTCTGATGCTCTACGTGTTCAGGTTATCTATTGGAGGTACGCATGACCATCAAGAAGAAAGCGTCCGCGGTTTGGCAAGGCGGGCTTAAAGACGGAAAGGGCGCCATCTCTGTGGGCAGCGGGGCGTTCCGAGACCTGCCCTATGGTTTCAAGGCACGTTTCGAAGCCAATGAACCCCAGCACACCAACCCTGAAGAGCTGATCGGCGCGGCGCATGCAGGTTGTTTTTCCATGGCCCTGTCGATGATCTTGGGCAATGCAGGGTTTACCGCGACCAAGATTGAAACCGAGGCTGAGGTGTCGCTGGAGCAGCAGGAGGGTGGTTTTTCCATTACCGCGATTGCGCTTAACCTCAAGGCTCAAGTGCCTGGCGCCACCGATGAGCAGTTCCAGAAACTGGCCAACGATGCCAAGGTGGGCTGCCCAGTCTCGAAGGTGCTCAAGGGCGCCGCCATCACGCTGCACGCCACCCTGGAGCAATAAGCATGTGGCTGGCCCGGTGCGGTTATCTCGTGGCGGGCCTGTGCGCCGCCACCGCCCAGGCGGCGCCGCTGGATTGTGAAACGTTAAAGGCTGAAATCGAAACGAAGATCCAGTCGCAGGGGGTCGCCAACTATACCCTTGAAGTGGTCGATAACGCCGAGGTGCACGACCCGAGCATGGTGGTGGGCACCTGCGCCGGCGGAACGCGCAAAATCATCTATCAAAAAAACAACGAGTGAGCGCTCGGCCCCCAGGCGCCTATTACCACAGGCAGTACTGTTCTTTGTCTTCGGCGACGATCTGGTTGCTCTCATCGTAAAGCCGTGCGCTGGGCTCCATGCCCACGTTGCGCGCTTGTAGGCGGTAACGCACCCCGGGCTTGAAGTCGGTATATTCCAGCGTGATATAGCACATGCGCTCGGCAGGGTCGCTCATGAAGGTGGGCAGCACCATCACTTCGTAATCGTAACGGACCACCAATGCGTGGGCGCCGGGTGCGACCTGGAAGTAACGGCCGTCTTCAAGCCGTTTGCCGTCGAGCCGTTCGGCCAGGATGGCCGTGCCGCCCAACATCGCCAAGTCGACCCAGGCCAACTGCGGGTCATGGGCCGGTTCCGGTCCCGAGCTACAGGCCGTGAGTAAGGCAAAGGGGGCAAGGCGGATCAGCGGGTGGCGCATGCTTGGGCTCCGGAACGTACATGGCCCAAGCATACCGGCAAACAACCTCAGGTGCGTTGGCAACCGGCTGGTTCCGCGCGGCCCACCATGTTGCGTTGTTGGTCATAGAGCTTGGCCCAGGGCCGGAAGCCCACAGTGCCGGCTTGGATCATGTAACGCTCGCCAGCGGTAAAGTGGTTGAATTTCAGATTCAATTGGCAATCGCGCCACAGCGGGTCTGCCCCTGGGCCGATATTGGAGGGGGCCACGGTAAACTGATAACGCATCGTCAGTTCATGGCTGCCCGGGTCGACTTCGAAGTAGCGTTTGTCGGCCCACGCCTTGGCGTCGACTTCTTCGGCATGCAGCGAATTGTTGGTGGGTACCTGCAAGTCGATCCAGGCTTGGTTTGGGTCGGGCTTGGGCATGCCAATCAGGGAGCAACCCGACAGCGCCAGCAGCCCACAAAATAACAATGTTTCACGCATGGACTTACCCCGGAAAAGGCAGAATAACAGCACTCTCAAGGCTGGCGAACCAGGTCGCGCCTCATGTTTAGAATGGTTTTCAAGCGGCGTTTCGGCCACGGCTGTCGAGACAACCAAAAGGCCTACTGGGTTCCCCTAGCCCTGTGTTTGTTGCTCTGTGGGTGCGACACGTTGCGCTATTACGGGCAGTTGGCCGAGGGCCAAGCGGCCCTGTTGCGGGCGCGGCAGCCGGCCGAGCAGGTTATCGCAGCCCCGGGCACCCCCGTACTGCTGCAACAGCGCCTGGCCTTGGCGCTGCGTGCACGGGCCTTCGCCAGCGAGCAACTGCACCTGCCGGATAACCGCAGTTACCGGTTGTATGCCGACGTACACCGGCCATTCGTGCTGTGGAATGTGTTCGCCACCGGTGAATTCTCCCTGCAGCCGGTCACCCATTGCTTTCCCATTGCCGGCTGTGTGGCTTACCGCGGGTACTATGACCAAGGTGCGGCGCGAGGCGCCGCCGCCCTGCTGCGCCAACAAGGCCAGGATGTGTATGTGGGGGGCGTGGAAACCTATTCGACGCTGGGCTGGTTCGACGACCCGATCATCAGCACCATGGCCCGTTGGGGTGGCGAGCGCTTGGCCACGCTGATTTTTCACGAGTTGGCGCACCAGCGCTATTACGTGAAGGACGACACCGAGTTCAATGAGTCTTACGCCACTTTCGTTGAGCAGGAGGGCACCCGCCAATGGCGTGCTTGGCGGGGCCTACCGCCGCAGAGCCTTAGCCAGGCGCGCCAGCAAGAACAGTTTGTGCGGTTGGTGCTCGACACCCGTGATCGCTTGGCCCAGGTGTACCGCCAGCCATGGGCGCCCGAAGCCATGCGCGCGGCCAAACAGGCCGAGTTCGAACGGCTGCGGCGCGAGTACCGGCAACTGCGGGACGGCCAATGGGGCGGCCAGGGGCCATACGACGCTTGGGTAAACGGCCCCCTGAACAACGCCAAGCTATTGCCCTTCGGCCTGTACGACCAGTGGGTGCCGGCGTTTGCCCAGCTTTTCGAGCAGCAAGGTAAAGATTGGCCACGGTTTTTTCGCGCGGTGCAACGGCTAGGTGCCCTGCCAGCGGCGCAGCGTAAGGCGCGCCTCAGCCAATTGATGCCCCCGGTTTAGCCGGCGGCGTATTCAGCAGCGCCTGGTACAGCGCCGCCAGCGTGGCGCAGTACCCGGTGGGCGAATGCTGGCTCAGTTCCTCGGCACTGCCGAAGCCATAACCCACCGCGACGCAATCCAAGCCGTTGGCCTGGGCACCGAGCAGGTCGTGCTTACGGTCGCCGATCATCAAGGTGTCGGCAGGCGTTAGCCCTTCGGTGTGCAGCAGGTGGGCAATCAGCTCCGCCTTGTCGCTGCGGGTGCCGTCCAGCTCGCTGCCGTAGATCACCTTGAAGTGGCGGGCGAAGCCAAAGTGCCGGGCGATTTCGTGGGCGTACGCCCAGGGTTTGGCGGTTGCGATGTACAGGTGCCGGCCCTGGGCGACGAGCATATCCAGTAGCTCGATGACCCCTTCGAACAGTTGGTTTTCGTAGAGCCCCGCTACGCCAAACCGTTCGCGGTAGTGGTTTACCGCTTGCCAGGCCCTGGCTTCGTCCATGCCGTAGTGCTGCATGAAGGCCTGCAGCAGTGGCGGGCCGATGAAGTGCTCGAGCCGGCGCAGGTCGGGCTCATCGATGCCGAGTTTGCCCAATGCATATTGGATCGACCGGGTAATGCCTTCGCGCGGGTCGGTGAGGGTGCCGTCGAGGTCGAATAGCACGTTGCGGTGGTGCAGGTTCATCGCGTGCCGTAGCCTTCGGCCAGGTGGCGGTCTTTGAGTTTTACGTAATTGCCGGCCGTGTAGCTGAAAAACGACCGTTCCTTATCGGTCAAGGGCCGCACGGCCTTGGCCGGGCTGCCCACGTACAGGTGGCCGCTTTGCAGTACCTTGCCAGGCGGCACCAAGCTACCGGCACCGATGATCACCTCGTCTTCGACGATTGCGCCGTCCATCACGGTGCTGCCCATGCCCACCAAAATGCGGCTGCCCAGGGTGCAGCCATGAAGCATCACCTTGTGGCCGACGGTCACGTCGTCGCCGATGGTAAGGGCAAAGCCCTGCGGGTTGTAGGGGCCGGCATGGGTGATGTGCAGCACACTGCCATCTTGCACACTGGTGCGCTGGCCGATGTGGATGTGGTGCATGTCGCCGCGCACCACCACCAGCGGCCATATCGAGCTGTCGTCGCCAATGGTCACGTTGCCGATCACCACCGCGGTGTGGTCGACGAAGGCCCTGGCCCCCAGTTGGGGCGTGTGTTGTTCGAAGCGGCGGATGGTCACGATAGCCTCCTTTGATTCGGCTGATAGCTGCACGCGGCACCGATTGTAATTAAGATGGTCGCATGATTCTTCAAAGCCAAGGTGCAATACCGTGAGCGAGAACAACCCCCTGCTGCAGCCATACGACCTCCCGCCCTTCTCGGCAATCCGCCCGGAGCACGTGCAACCGGCCATCGAGCACATCCTGGCAGGCAACCGCGCGGCCCTGGTGCGTATGCTGGCCGAACAGGGTAGCAAGCCCACCTGGGAAGGCCTGGTACTGGCCATGGACGAGCTCAACGACCGCCTGGGCGCGGCCTGGAGCCCAGTCAGCCACCTCAATGCGGTGTGTAACAGCCCGCAATTGCGCCAAGCCTATGAAGCCTGCCTGCCCGCGCTGAGCGCCTACTCCACCGAGCTGGGGCAAAACCGCGCCCTGTTCGACGCCTTTCAGGCGCTGGCTGCCAGCCCCGAGGCGAGCCAGTTCGACACCGCCCAAAAGACCATCCTCGAGCATTCGCTGCGGGACTTCCGCTTGTCCGGTATCGACCTGCCGCCGGCGCAGCAAAAGCGCTACGCCGAGGTGCAAAGCAAGCTGTCGGAGCTGGGCAGCCAATTCTCTAACCAATTGCTCGACGCCACCCAGGCGTGGACCAAGCACATCACCGACGAAGCCGCCCTGGCCGGCCTGGCAGATTCGGCCAAGGCGCAGATGGCCGCCGCGGCCCAGGCCAAGGGCCTGGAAGGTTGGCTGGTGACCCTGGAGTTCCCCAGCTATTACGCGGTAATGACCTACGCCCACGACCGCGCCCTGCGCGAAGAGGTGTACAACGCCTATTGCACCCGCGCCTCCGACCAGGGCCCGAACGCCGGGCAGAACGACAACGGCCCGGTAATGGAACACATCCTCGGCTTGCGCCAGGAGCTTGCGCAGTTGCTGGGCTTTGCCAACTACGCCGAATTGAGCCTGGCCACCAAGATGGCCGAGTCCAGCGACCAGGTGCTGAGCTTTTTGCGTGACCTGGCCCGGCGCAGCAAACCGTTCGCCGCCGACGATTTGCAACAACTCAAAGCGTTCGCGGCCGAGCAGGGTTGCAGCGACCTGCAAAGCTGGGACAGCGGCTACTACGGGGAAAAACTGCGCGAGCAGCGCTACAGCGTGTCCCAGGAGGCCCTGCGCGCGTATTTTCCGATCGACAAAGTGCTGGGCGGGCTGTTCAGCATCGTTGAG
The DNA here is from genome assembly GCF_014694385.1 of Pseudomonas typographi. GTDB lineage: Bacteria > Pseudomonadota > Gammaproteobacteria > Pseudomonadales > Pseudomonadaceae > Aquipseudomonas > Aquipseudomonas typographi. The sequence continues at coordinate 48,250 of NZ_JAAOCA010000020.1, forward strand.
CGCCTGTATGGCATCCAGATTAACGAGCTCAAGGGCTTCGACACTTGGCACCCGGACGTGCGCTTGTTCGAAATCAGTGAGAATGGCCAGCATGTTGGGCGGTTCTTTTTCGACCTTTACGCCCGTGCCAACAAGCGCGGCGGTGCCTGGATGGACGGCGCCCGCGATCGCCGCCGCACGGCGGAGGGCACACTGCAAAGCCCGGTGGCCAACCTGGTGTGCAACTTTACCCCGGCGGTGGCGGGCAAGCCGGCGCTGCTCACTCACGATGAAGTGACCACGCTGTTCCATGAGTTTGGCCACGGCCTGCACCACCTGCTAACCCGCATCGAGCACGCCGGCGTTTCTGGCATCAATGGCGTGGCGTGGGATGCGGTGGAGCTGCCCAGCCAGTTCATGGAAAACTGGTGCTGGGAGCCCGAAGGCCTGGCACTGATCTCGGGCCACTACGAAACCGGCGAGCCACTGCCGCAGGCGCTGTTGGAAAAAATGCTAGCCGCGCGCAATTTCCAATCTGGGTTGATCATGCTGCGCCAGTTGGAGTTCTCGCTGTTCGATTTCGAACTGCATGCCACCCATGGCGATGGCCGCTCGGTGGCGCAGGTGCTCGATGCGATCCGCGATGAAGTGTCGGTGATGCGCCCGCCCGCTTACAACCGCTTCCCTAATAGCTTCGCGCACATTTTCGCCGGGGGCTACGCGGCGGGCTACTACAGCTACAAATGGGCCGAAGTGCTGTCGGCCGACGCCTTTTCGCGCTTCGAGGAAGAAGGCGTGTTCAACGCCGAAACCGGCCGCGCTTTCCGCGAGGCGATCCTGGCGCGCGGTGGCTCCCAGGCGCCGATGGTGCTGTTCGTCGACTTCCGTGGACGTGAGCCGTCGATCGACGCCCTGCTGCGCCACAGTGGCCTCACGGAGGAGGCTGCTGCGTGACGGAGGTAACCGTGAGCAAAACCAAGAAACGCTTCATCGCCGGGGCCGTGTGCCCGGCCTGCAGCGAGCAAGACAAACTCATGATGTGGAGCGAAGACGACGTGCCGCACCGTGAATGCGTGGCCTGTGGTTATGCCGACACCCTCAATGCCCAGGGCCTGTCGGTACCGAAGGAGCTGGGCACGCGAGTGAACCAGCAGGCCCTCAAACCTAAGCCCAAGGTGCAGACCGTGCAGTTTTTCCCGAACCCCAAGCTTAAAAAATAAGGCCCGCGGTGCTTATCGGCCGCCGTGAAAACGCGCGCGGCTGTTGCTCAGGTGCAACCACATGGCCGCGCGGGCGGCGTCCGCGTCTTGGCGTTGGATGGCATTGAAAATTGCCTCGTGCTCCTGCATGGCCATGTGCGCCAGGTGGGTGAAGTCGGCGCTGCCACGTTCCCGCTCAGCCACCTGGGTGCGCGGAATCATGCCTTGGCCCAAGTGCAACATCAGGTCGGTGAAGTAGCGGTTACCGGTCGCTTCGGCCACCAGCAAATGAAAACGCCAGTCGGCCAGGGCGCAACTGTCGTGGTTAGCCAGCAGCGCCTGGTATTGCTGCAGTGCTTGGTGCATCTCGCGCAGGTGTCGGTCGCTGCGGTGGCGCGCGGCCAGGGCGGCCGCCTGTGGCTCAAGGCCGGTACGCACATCGAGAATGCGCCCCACCGAGCGCGCGGTATCGGCGGTCAAGCGCAGGCCACCGCCCTCGCCCTGGGCCAGCACGAAGGTACCGATACCGTGGCGGGTTTCAACCAAGGCGGCCGCCTGCAACCGCGACAACGCCTCACGTACCACGGTACGGCTAACGCCGAATTGCGCCACGATGGTGTTTTCCGGCGGCAGTTTGCTGCCAGCGGCAAGCTCGCCCAACCGTATGCGCTGGGTCAGCTCCTCGACCAGGTCCTGGGCCAGGCTTTGGCCTTTTTTCCGCGCGGTGGGGCTGGGCGTAGCGGGCATCGGGCGTTCCTGGGGTTATGCCAAAGGTTGTATTACAACTATAGCGAATAGCTCGGGCTGCTGGAATCGTTGATAAATCTAAGGGCTTTAGCCCTGAGCCGCCGCGTTCGGGGAGGTTGTTTGCCGCGCAAGTGTAGTTGTATGATCTCTGCAGACCCGGCCGAGTTCAGCGTCGGCTTATAACAACAACGCAGCGGCAAGCTATTGGCATGCCAGCCTTTAGGCTTTGCGCTAATGACCCTGAGGATACTCCCATGAACCCTCCCTATGCCGTGGGCAGCGCCCCTGTCGTGACTGACCTGCAAGTCGTGCCTGTTGCCGGCCATGACAGCATGTTGCTGAACCTCTCGGGCGCTCACGGGCCGTTCTTCACCCGTAATATTTTGATACTCAAGGATAACGCCGGGCATGTGGGCGTGGGTGAAGTACCCGGTGGCGAAAAGATCCGGAAAACCCTTGAAGACGCCCGCACCTTGGTCGTGGGGCAACCGATCGGCCAATACCAACATATTCTCAACAGCATGCGCCGTGAGTTTGCGTCCCGCGACGCCGGTGGCCGTGGCCTGCAAACCTTCGACCTGCGGGTCACCATCCATGCGGTGACCGCCGTTGAAGCGGCCCTGCTCGATTTGCTGGGGCAGTTTCTCGACGTGCCGGTGGCCGCCCTGCTGGGTGAAGGGCAGCAGCGCGATGCGGTGAAAATGCTCGGTTACCTGTTCTATGTGGGTGACCGTAATAAAACGGACTTGCCCTACCGCAGCGAGGCGGATGCCGACAACGAATGGTTCAAGGTACGCCACGAAGAAGCCCTGACGCCTGAGCGCGTGGTGCGCTTGGCGGAGGCGGCGCAGGCCAGGTACGGTTTCGAAGACTTCAAGCTCAAAGGCGGCGTGCTGCGCGGCGATGAAGAGATCGAGGCGGTCACCGCCTTGGCCGAGCGCTTTCCCCAGGCGCGCGTGACTCTCGACCCGAACGGTGCCTGGTCGCTTGAGGAGGCGATTCGCTTGTGTCGCGACCAGCACCACGTGCTGGCCTACGCCGAAGACCCTTGTGGTGCGGAGAATGGCTATTCGGGCCGCGAAGTGATGGCCGAGTTTCGCCGTGCCACGGGCCTGCCCACTGCCACCAACATGGTTGCCACCGATTGGCGGCAGATGGGCCATGCCATCCAGTTGCAGTCGGTCGACATCCCGTTGGCCGACCCGCACTTCTGGACCATGCAGGGTTCGGTGCGGGTGGCGCAAATGTGCAATGAGTGGGGCCTGACCTGGGGCTCGCATTCGAACAACCATTTCGACATTTCGTTGGCAATGTTCACCCATGTTGCCGCGGCGGCGCCCGGCAACATCACGGCGATCGACACCCATTGGATCTGGCAAGACGGCCAGCGCCTGACCAAGCAGCCACTGCAAATCGTCGGCGGCGAGGTGAAGGTGCCGGCCAAGCCGGGCCTGGGCGTGGAGTTGGACATGGACGAGGTGGCCAAGGCCCACGAGCGCTACAAAGGGATGGGGCTGGGCGCGCGCGATGACGCGGCGGCCATGCAGTTCTTGATCCCGAACTGGACGTTCGATAACAAGAAACCCTGCCTGGTACGTTGAACTGTCGGACCGCGTATCAGCCCAGCGCGATGCGATTGCGCCCAGCGCCCTTGGCGCGGTAAAGCGCTTGGTCGGCCCGCTTCAGGGCCGGCTCGCCGGCCTCTTTGGGGGTGAGCGCCGTGGTGCCGATCGATACCGTGACGGTGACCCGCACCCCCTTGAAGTGGAACGGGCAGGCCTCGATGGCTTCGCGCAGGGTCTCCAGCAGCGCCCCGGCCTCCTCTGGGGTGCTCGCCGGCATCAACAGCACGAATTCCTCTCCGCCGAAGCGCGCGAGAAAATCCTGCGGGCGTAGGTGGCGGCCCAGTACCGTGGCCACGATCTTCAGCACCTTGTCGCCGGCCAAGTGCCCGTAGGTGTCGTTGATGGCTTTGAAGTGATCCAGGTCGAATATGGCCACATGCAGCGGTGTTTCGTCGTGCTCGCGCAGGCTGGTCGCTTGGGCCAGGCGTTCGCCCCAGGCGGCACGGTTAGGCAAGCCCGTGAGCGGGTCAAGTAAGGCCTTTTGCCGCTGTGCTTCGAGGCTTTCGCGGTAATGCTGGGCTTGCTGCTCCATGCTCGCCACGCGCGCGGCCAAGCCTTGTAAACGCTCAGCCACTTCCCGGTCGCATGTCTCGCGCTGCTTGCGGTGTTGGTCGAGCGTGCCGATCAGCCCCTCGAAGCGGGTTTCCATTACCCGTTTCAGGCCCTCGGCGTCGCGAGCTTGGGCGACCGATTCACGAAGGCTGCCGACCTGCTCGCGCAGGCTCTCGTCGAGCCGTTCGGTGGCGCCGAGGCCTTGCGCATGGCCGTCGCTGGCGGCGTGGAGTTGGTCGATGAACTGGTCGAAACGCTCATTGAGCAGGGCCAGGTAACGTTGCAGCTCCAATTGGCCATGGTCGCTGATGGCGAGCACCAATACGGCTACATCATCCAGTAGCGGCAACAGCTCGTACCAGTTCAGCCCGCTGGCCAGTCGTTGGCGCATGGCGTTGGCCAACGGCCGTAGTTTTTCCGGCAGTGACAGGTCATCGAGCATGCCCAACAGGGTGCTTTCGATGTGCGCCGCCACGCTGCTGTAAGACGGTTCCGGGGTTTCCGGTAGCGCATACACCGCGCTGTGCCCTTCGGCCGGTGCGGTGGCCTGCGGTAACGTGGCATGTTCGGGTAAGGGCAGACTGGCTGGTGCTGGTGCTGGTGCTGGTGCCTCTGCCTCTGCCTGTGTATGTGGCACGGGGGTGGCCGGTGGTTCGGCCGGTAGGGAGCCCGGGCTGGGTGGCATTTGCGGTGCCGGCTCTGCTTCGAGCTGGGGTGGGGGCGCTGGTGCGGCGGCCAGTCCCACAGGCTCGGGTGTTGCCTGCGGGGCCGCCGTTGCGGTGGCTGCTGGCGTTGCGGCGGGCGCCGCGGCTTGCGGCGTGGCCTCGATGGGCGCGGTTGCCTCGGCTGTTGCCGCGGGCACAGGTTCGTCGGCAGGGGCGCCAGCCACACTCGGTGCGGCCATGGCCGTGTTTTCCCCGGGGCCGGCCGGTGTTTCGCGATGCGCCTCGCGGCGTGGGCCGAACAAACGCTGCAATAACCCTATGTGCGGCCGCGTGGCACCCGCTTCGAGGCTGGCCAGCGCCTGGCCTTGCAGGCTGCTCAGTTCGCCCAGTAGCACGGGCAATTCACGGCTTTGGGTGGCACGCTTGTCGAGGCTGCCTGCGAATTTCTTCAGCGGTTTGCTCGCTTCGCGCGGCAAGGGCAGCGCCTGCAACTGGTTGACCAGTGCCCCCAGGGCGGTGGCGACGTCGTTCACCCGCGCCTGGCGGCGCTGTTCGGAGTCCAGTACGGCCTTCTCCAGCCGTGGAATCAAACCGGCCAGGGCGGCGTCCATGTCGTCGCTGCGCACCACTTCGCGCATTTCCTTCATGCAGGCGTCCACGGCTTTGTCCGCCCCCTCGGCGGCCAGCGTGCTGCGTACTAGGCCCCGGCGCAGCAAATCGAGCCGGGCGGCCCATCGGCGTTCGAGCTGTTCCTGCTCTTCTAAGCTCTTAAGGTATTTTTCTTTCCAGCGCTGGGCGTCATCGGTCATGGGGGGCTCATAAACGCAAAAAGCGCCCTTCGCCGCCGCTTTCGCGGGGCAAAGAGCGCCTTTACAGGGCCGCGGCGCTGCTTACTTGCTCGCCTGCCGCTCTTTCTCGATCAGGGTATCGGCCAGTTTCAGGGTTTCTTCAGGGCCACCTGCCGAACCCAGGTCGAAGCGGTATTTGCCGTTGACGATCATGGTGGGTACGCCAGTCGCGCCGTAGTCCTGGGCCAGCTTCTTGTCTTTGGCTACCAGGCCTGCCACGGCGAAGGACTTGTAGGTCTCGAGGAACTTGGTTTTGTCCACGCCCTGGGTGGCCACGAAGTCGGCCATTTCCTCGGGCGTCTTGAACATCTTGTGTTCCTTGTGGATGGCATCGAACACCGCGGTGTGCACGCTGTGCTCCACGCCCATAGCTTCAAGGGTCACGAACATTTGCCCGTGGATGTCCCAGATACCGCCGAACATGGCGGGAATGCGGCGGAAATTCACATCCGCTGGGAGTTTGGCGACCCACGGGTTGATGGTGGGCTCGAAAGCATAGCAGTGCGGGCAGCCGTACCAGAACAGCTCGACCACTTCGATCTTGCCGGGTTCGGATACTGGCACCGGGTCTTTGAGAACCTTGTACTGTTCGCCGGCTTCGATATCGGCCGCTTGGGCGGTGCTGGCGATTCCGAACACGCTGACCAGCGCGAGGGCCGCGCTGATAACCAGGTTACGCATGCTTGACTCCTGAGCATTTGATAAGTCGCCTTGAGTACAACGAGCTCATAGGCCCCGTAAACAAGAATGGGTTTGTAGTGTAACGGTTGGTGTGGCGAAAATATCGCCGATGCTGGGCCTGAACCACAATTTATGTTCGGAGGATGAAGCGAAGGTTAAGGCCGGCCGCCACATCTAGGGCTAAGGGGATATACTGGCGGCCATTGGCTAAACCGCGGAATGTCCATGTCGTTCAAGAACCCCCTTATCGGCTTGTGCCAGCAAGCCACCTATGCCGTGAGTGCGGCCAAGGTCGACCAGTGCCCACCCGACACAGGCTTCGAAGTCGCTTTCGCCGGCCGCTCCAATGCCGGTAAGTCCAGTGCGCTCAATACCCTGACCCACGCCAACCTGGCGCGCACGTCGAAAACGCCTGGGCGCACGCAATTGCTTAATTTCTTTCGCCTCGACGAGGAGCGCCGCCTGGTCGACTTGCCTGGCTACGGCTACGCCAAGGTGCCGATCCCGCTCAAGCAGCATTGGCAGCGGCATTTGGAGGCTTACCTGGGCAGCCGTGAAAGCCTCAAGGGGGTGATCCTGCTGATGGATGTGCGCCACCCCCTGACCGACTTCGACCAGATGATGCTCGACTGGTCCGTGGCCAGCGGCATGCCCATGCACCTGTTGTTGACCAAGGCCGACAAGCTTACCTTCGGCGCGGCCAAGAATACCTTGCTCAAGGTGCAGCGCGAGATTCACCAAGGTTGGGGCGCCAGCGTCAGCCTGCAGTTGTTCTCTGCCCCGAAGCGCCAGGGCCTGGACGAAGCGTACCAAGTGCTGGCGCGATGGGTGGGCCTGCAAGCGCCCGAGGGCTGATCAAGCGGCGGGTTGGCTAAAAGAAAGCGCGGCGCAGGCCTGCGCAATACGGGTACAGGCTTCATCGAGCACCGGCATGTCGACGGCGTAGGCGATGCGCAGGTACCCCGGGGCGCCGAACGCAGAGCCGTGTACCGTGCCGACGTGGGCCGTGTCGAGCAGGTAGTTGGCCAGGTTCAGGTCGCTGTCGATCACTGTGCCACTTGCCGTTCGGCCACCCAGCAGCCCAGCACAATTCACGAACACATAGAACGCCCCTTCCGGCGAGGCGGCGCTCATGCCGGCCACGGCCTGGACCATTTGCAGCACGCGATCACGGCGCTCGCCCAGCAAGCCGAGCCAATCTTTGATGAACCCCGTACCGCCCTCCAGGGCGGCTACCGCAGCCGCCTGGGAAATCGAGCTGGGGTTGGATGTGCTTTGCGACTGCAGCACGCCCATGGCGTCTATCAGCCATTGGGGCCCCGCCGCATAACCGATGCGCCACCCGGTCATCGAAAAGGCCTTGGACACTCCATTAACCGTCAGGGTGCGGCTTTTCAGGCGCGGCTCGACCTGGGCCGGGGTGGCGAAAGCCGCCACATAACGGGTGTGCTCATAGATATCATCGGCCAGAACCGCAACGTGGGGGTGGCGTAACAGCACGTCTGTGAGCGCTTTAAGCTCAGCGGCCGAATAGACCGCGCCGGTGGGGTTGTTGGGCGAGTTGAGAATCACCCAGCGGGTGCGTGGTGTGATAGCCGCCTCCAACTTGGCCGGGCTCAATTTCCAGCCTTCGGCTTCGGCGCATTCCACGATACGCGGCACACCCTCGGCCAGGGCGACCATGTCGGGGTAAGACACCCAGTACGGTGCCGGGATGATGACCTCGCTGCCGGCATCCAGGGTGGCGAGAAAAGCGTTGAATATAAGTTGCTTGGCGCCTGCCCCGGCGATCACTTCGCAGGGCTGGTACGCCAGGCCATTGTCCCGTGCGAATTTGTCGATAATGGCCTGTTTGAGCTGCGGTGTACCCGGCACCGCGGTGTACTTGGTCATGCCGGCCCTGATAGCCCGCACCCCCGCTTCGGCGATCGGGGCCGGCGTGGCGAAATCCAGTTCGCCTTCCCCGAGGTTGATCACGCGGTGCCCCTGTGCCGTGAGCGCCCTGACTTTGTCTGAAATCTCCGCCGTGGGCGAAGGGCGTACACGGCGCATGCGCTGCGCCAACAATGAAACCGACATGTTTGCCTCGGAGTGGTTTAAGTTATTGCACATATTGACTTACAAAGTGCAATATTTGCAAACGCTCTTTTGGCCGGTCGATGCCCACTTATGCCGCTAACGCTGATCCATCACGATACCCATGCCCCGGCTGTTTTTTCCGCCGCCGCCGCGATTGCTGCACGCAGCCTGGGGCTGGCGCTGCGGTATCTGCAGCCGCAGTTCGATTTCAACACCCACCCCGACGCCCAGCAGCACGTGGGTGCAGGGCAGCTCTTGCCGTCGGGGTTGCTATGGCACGCACGTTGGGGTGGCCATTGCGAGGGGCCCAGTTCCCCAGCCGAGGTGCTCGCGGCGGCTGGCGCGGGGTGGGTGGCGATGCCTTGGCACCCAGCTTGGTACCCACCCACCCTGCTCGATGCCCTGCTGGCCGACGCACGATCAGCCGGTATCGAGGTGCATCACATTCGGGTGCAGGGCAGCAGCGAACATTGGCATTTTGAAAACGACCTGTTCGAACTCGGTGCCTGGCAACGCGACCGTTATGGCCGCCCGGCGTTGCAAAGCCTGGCGGGCGACTGCCGGGCGGCCGCCGTTCCGATCGCGGTGATAGGGACCGAGCACGAACAGCGCGATACCTACCCCGCCACCTTGGCGGCATTGGGCGATGCCGCCGATGCCTTGGGCATTCGCCTCGACATCCACTGGGTGGCGGCGCCGGCGTTCAGTGAGGCGAAGCTGAGGGGGGTTGCCGGTATTGTGTTACCGGGCGGCGCCTCGATGCACAACGTGGCCGGGCAGGTGCGGGTGGCGCAGCATGCCTTGGAACAGGGGGTTGCGCTGTTAGGGCTTTGCCTGGGGATGCAGAGCATGGTCACTGCCATGGCCAGGCTGGCGTTACCGGGCGAAGACATACACATGGCCGAAGCCCAGCCAACTGCCAAGCTCAAAAGCTTCGTGCCCATGCAGGCCTATGGCCTTGCCCCGTGGCGGATAGGGCCGCAGCCCAGCATACCGGCGAATGCCTCGGCGCAGGCGCGGCTTGGCGCCCACCACACACTACCCTGCAACCATAGGTTCATGCTCAACCCGGCGCTGCGTGAACGCCTCGAAGCGGCCGGGTTGACGGTGCTGGCGAGCGACCCGAGTGGGCAAATCGTCGATGCCGTGGAAAGTGCCGCCCACCGGTTTTTTATCGGCCTACAAGGCCACCCCGAACAGGCCTCCTGCCAGGGCAGCCCGCACCCGGTTATTCGCGGGTTCCTGCTGCAATGTCTGAAAAGTTCGCACAAGCTTGACGTATGAATGTGCTGGCCGGGCAGGCACCGTGGCGCGCCATGGCGTGGCTACGGCGGCCCGATGGTAGCAAAACCAACAAATGCCGCCAGCCCCTGCTACACCCCGCTGGGTGGGTGCTCACCGTACGGCCAGCGCACCCTTCGCGGTGCGGCCGGCCGCGTGCGTTTTAGATGCTGCGGATCATCCCGCCATCCACTCGCACCGTAGAGCCGGTAATGTAGCTGGCCCGCTCGCTGGCCAGGAACACCACCGTGTCGGCGAACTCTTCGGGGTTCCCGTAGCGCCCCATGGGGATGGTTTTGCGTGAGGCTTCGGCCACCGCCTCGGCGGTGGTGTTACCGCGCTTGGCCGCTGCCTCGTCCAGTTGCCCGACCCGTTCGGTGGCGATACGGCCCGGTATCACGGCATTCACGGTGACCCCTTGCGCGGCCACTTCAGCGGCGAGCGTTTTTGCCCAGCCGACCACCGAGGCACGCAAGGCGTTGGATACGCCCAGGTTGGGGATGGGCTGGACCACGCCAGACGATACGATATTGATGATTCGCCCCCAACCGCGCTCGCGCATGCCAGGCAGCACCAGGTTGGTGACCTCGAACAGTGCCACGATCATCGATTCGAATGCCTGGCGCCAGCTATCGGGCTCGACCGCGCTGATAGCGCCCGGCGCGGGGCCACCCCCGTTATTGATCAATATGTCGAAACCCTTGCCTTGCGCCAACAGTTGCTCCAGCGTTGCCCGGCGTTGCTGAGCATCGGCCAGGTCCAGCCGGGCAGCCGACGCGCGGCCACCTTGGGCGCTAATACCGGCTACGGCCGCTTGCAGCGCGGCCTCGTCGCGGCCGCACAGTACAACCTCGGCGCCTTCGGCTGCGAGGCTTCGTGCTATCGCCAGGCCGAGGCCGCGGCTGGCACCCAATACAAGGGCCCGTTTACCTTCCAAACCAAGATTCATGAACGCTCCTAACATCAGGGGAAGTTAAGGCGGTCAAGAAACCTTAGGGTTTCGTGGCCGCCGTGTTGCTGGCTTGTGCTCCGCGCCGGCGGCCGCCGCTGCGCCGCGGGGTTTGCTGCGCGCTCGGCTCGGTGCGTCGGCCGCCTGGTCGGCATGCGCCAGGTGTTCATGCATCAACTGGCTGGCTTTGTCCAGGCGCCCGGCGGCTACCGCATCGATGATCGCCAGGTGTTCATTGCACCAGTCACGGACACGGCGCCGGTTCACATAGCCTGCGAATTCCAGCAGCTTGCGCAGCCGGTTTTGTTGCTGGATGGCCTGCAGCAAGAACGCATTGCCACCAAATTCGGCGAACATCTCGTGGAAGGCCGCGTCGGTTTCAAAAAGCTGCAGGGCACTCACCCCGGCGATGTCCGGGTGGGACGCCAGGTACAGGTGTTGAAGGCGCGAACGCTCCAGTGCGGGGCGGTCGACCTTGAAGCTTGGCAGCAAGAAGTTGGCCGGTTCGATGATCAGCCGGAAGTTATAACCGCCGTGCAGCGCCGCCACGCTATCGAGGGTGGGCAGGAAGGTCCAGCCATGCCCGCGATTGCGTTCTACCAGGCCGTCTTCGGCCATTCTTGCCAAGGCGCGCAGCAGGGTCACGCGGTCCACTTTGTAGCGCTTGGCGATTTCGGTCTGGGTCAGCGAGTCGGGAATGTCGCCGGCCAGCCGGTCGTTCACCAAGCGTTCGTAGAGCGCCTCTTCTACGGTCGAAGACACGGCGAACTCGATCCGTTGCAATACGTCGAACGGCTTTAGCAGGAAAAACCCCTGGTTCTTGCGCGCTTCGACGATGCCTTCCTCGGCCAGCAGGTTCAGCGCTACCCGTACCGGCGTACGCGACACGCCGAGCAGGTCGGCCAACTGCTGCTCGCGCAGGTGGTGGCCTTGTTCGAACCGCGCCTCCCTGACCACATCCAGAATTTGATTGGCCAGCCGGCGACTGCCCTGGCCTGACGCACGCGCCATGACTTCCTACCTCATCACCCAAAGACCGTGATCGTACCAATGTTTTGCGCGATGGCCGCCAACGTGTAGCACTGGCCGCCGCAGGGAACGCAAAAAATCGCTAAAAGCCTTACAGAACAGGGCGTTTACGTCCAGCACTAAATTGTACTTATTGTTCATTAAAAGCTGGAATGGAACTTGCCTCACTCCATTTGTGGCCTATATCAGCCCCCATCGCCCCGAATATACCCGTTATCCGACCCAAAATAAGGCGGTTCGCCCTAAATCGGTGCATATTTGACCTTTTAAAAGTTTGCACATTATAGTTAAAAAAATGCAATTCAGGCAGGAGTATCGAAAATGATCAAACGGAACCGGCTTGGCCTTCTCGCAGCGGTGCTTTGCGCACCGCTTGCCGTAACAAGCGCGGCGTTTGCCGCCTCGGCCGCGCCGGATGCGTGGGTGGAAAAAGGCTCGCTCACCTACGGCGTGGCGGCCAGCTTCGCTCCGTTCGAATTTGTCAGGGGCGGCGAGCTCATGGGCTTCGACATTGACCTTGTCGATGCGTTGGCGAGCAAGTTGGCGGTCAAGCCGGTGCCCTTGAACATGGAGTTCAAGGGCTTGATCCCGGCGTTGCAGGGCAAGCGTACCGACATCATCAACTCGGCCATGTACATCAACCCGGCGCGCGCTGAGCAGGTCGATTTCGTGCCGTACTTGAAAATCGGTAACCGCGTGATCGTGTTGGCTGGCAACCCGGCCAAGGTCACTGGCCGCGACGACAGCCTATGCGGCAAGCAAGTCGCGGTCACCTTGGGTGGTATCCAAGAATCCCAGGCCCGGGCCGATGACGAGCGCTGCCGCAAGGCGGGGCTGGAGGGCGTGAAGGTGATGACCTTGCCCACCGCCCAAGACGCTGCGCTGACCTTGCGCGCAGGTAGGGCCGACGCGGTATTCGATTCGACCCCGGGGGCGGTGAAGCTGTTGACCGACGTACCTGGGGTGTTCGCCACCGTGGGCGATGAGTTCGAATCGAGCACGCTCATTGGGCTGGCAGTGCGCAAGGGCGATGAGCCGACCAAAGCGGCGCTGCAGGAAGCGCTCAAGCAGGTGATGGCCGACGGCACCTATACGCAGCTTATCGAAAAATGGAAATTCCCCGACAGCGTAGCCATCGCGCCGTGATCCGTACCCTACTACCCGCCGTAGCGCTTGCCAGCGCCGGCGTGGGCAAGCGAGAGGCTTTATGTCCCTAGAACTGGTTTACCAATACCTGGTGTCCAAGCCATTCATCCACGGCGCATGGAACACCCTGCTCATCACGATCTGCTCGCTGTTTTTCGGGGTCATGGTCGGCTTGGTCATTGCCCTGATGCAGGAGAGCCGCTCGCGTGTCGCCCATGGCGCCACGCTGGTTTACCTGTGGTTGTTTCGCGGCACACCGGTGCTGTTTCAGATCATCTTCGTCTACAACGTACTGCCCACCTTCGGCATCCGCTTCACGGCGATCGTCAGCGCGGTGATGGCGCTGTCGTTGAACGAGGGCGCCTATATGGCCGAGATCATCCGCTCGGGGCTGCAGGCGGTGAAAAAAGGCCAGCGTACCGCCGGCCTGGCGCTGGGGCTGACGCCGGTGAAAGTGATGCGCCATATCGTCGTCCCCCAAGCGGCCCGCATCATTTTGCCGCCCATCGGTAACCAGATGATCGGCATGCTCAAGCTCAGCGCGCTGGTGTCCGTGGTCGCCGTAGAAGAACTGCTGTTGGTGGCCAACCAAGCGGCCAGTGCCGACTTCCGCTACCTCGAAGCACTCACCGCCGCCGGTATTTATTACTTGGCATTGACCACGTTGTTCATGGCCATCCAGATGCTGATTGAACGCAAGCTGGACCCCAAGAGCCGCCGCAAGGGGCGCCCGGCGGGCTTGTTCGAGCGGCTGCTGGGCACGTCCCGTGGCGCCTCGGTTCGCTAATCAAGGAGTGCACCGCATGCAACCACGAAAGACCCCTCCGCTGCTCGAACTGATCGGTATCGACAAGAGCTTCGGGCAACAGCGCATTCTGAAAAACTGCTCACTGAATGTGAGCACCGGCGAAACCGTGGTGATCATCGGCCCTTCGGGTTCCGGCAAGTCGACCCTGCTGCGCTGTGTGAACCAACTGGAACCGGCCGATGGCGGCAACGTGTTCTTCCAGGGCACCGACGTGACCAACGACCCAAAGGCGGCACCGCGGGTGCGCCGGGACATCGGCATGGTGTTTCAGAACTTCGAGTTGTTCTCCCACCTTTCGGCCGTGGAAAACATCATGCTCGCGCCCATGCGGGTGCTGGGCATGAGCAAGCACGACGCCCACGACATTGCCTTGCAGTTGCTGGGCAAGGTGCGCATACCCGACAAGGCCGAGCATTTCCCGGACGAGCTTTCCGGCGGCCAGCAGCAACGGGTCGCCATTGCCCGGGCGTTGGCGATGAAGCCGAAGGTAATGCTCTACGACGAGCCCACCTCGGCCCTGGACCCGGAAATGATCCGGGAAGTACTCGACGTGATGACCGAACTCTCGGCCGAAGGCATGACCAGCTTGGTGGTGACCCATGAGATGGGCTTTGCCCGCCGCGCCGCCGACCGGATCGTATTCATGGAAGCCGGTGAGATCATCGAGAACGCCAGCAGCACCGAATTTTTCGGCGGCACCGTCAATGATAGAGCGCGCCATTTCCTCGACCAGATCCTCCACTGAGGTGAGCTGTAATGAACCTGATGCCTGATTTCGCCCGCATGAAACACGACCTGGCACGTTTGGTCGCGATCAATACCGAAAACCCCCCGGGCCATGAGCTGGACGCTGCCCGCTACCTGCACGAAGTGCTGCAAGCGGAAGGTTTCGACCTGTCGTTGTCTGAATACAAGCCGGGCCGGGTCAACGTTATCGCCACGTACCCCAACGGTGCTGGGCCGACGTTCGCCTTTAATACCCACATCGACACCGTACCCGCCGGGGAAGGTTGGAGCACTGACCCCTTTGTGCTGCATGAGGCCGATGGCAAGCTGTTCGGCCGCGGCAGTTGCGATGCCAAGGGCCCCATGGCAGCCATGATCGAAGCGTGCCGCTTGCTGATCGCGGCCAAGGCCCATTGGGCCGGTACGCTGATGGCGGTGTTCACCGCCGATGAAGAAATCGCCAGTGAAGGCGCCAAGCACTACGTGGCTAACCAGCCGCCGAAGATCGACTTTGCGGTGATTGGCGAACCCACATCGAATACCGCCTTCACCGCGCACAAGGGCAGCCTGCGCCCGCTGGTTCGGGTACATGGGGTCACCGCCCACTCCGGCACCCCACACTTGGGGGAAAATGCCATCTACCGTGCCGGCCAGTTGTTGGGCTTGATCGAGCACCACCATGAGCAGGTGGTCAAGTGCAAGTGCCATGACTTGGTCGGCCATGCTAGCCTGACCGTGACGCGCATCCATGGCGGCCATGCCGACAACGTGGTGCCGGGGGCCTGTGACCTGCTGCTGGACCGGCGCATGGTGCCGGGCGAGGACGAAGCCGCCGTGAAGGCCGAGATCGACGCCTTGCTCGCCCTGGCCAATGAGCGTTTCGGTGTGCGCGCCGAGGTTATCGAGTACAAACCCACCACCGGCGGGGCCACCCAGACCGCGCTTGACGCGCCCATCGTGCAGGCGAGCCTGGCCGCCTGCCGCGAGCATAACCACGGTAACGGTGGCCCCTTCGGCTTCCAGGGCGGCTGTGACCTGGTGCACTTCCGTAGCTTGGGCACCACTGGCACGGTGATTGGCCCAGGCACGCTGGCCGTGGCGCACAAGCCCGATGAATTCGTACCGATCGACGAATTCATCGCCTCGGCGTCGATCTACCGCGACATCGCGCTGCAAATGCTGCGCAAGGGCGCTTGAACCATGCGCGCGGAGTTGCGTACGGCCCACCTGCACTACGGCAATGGCGTGCAGTTGCATACCGCGGCTTCTGGCAACGTGGCCAGCTTGCACGCCCTTTACTTGCTTTTGCACGATGAAAACCTCGACGCCATCGCAGAAGTGCGCATCAACATTCCCTACCTCAATGGCTATGGCCCGCAGGCGGTGATCGATGACGCCCTCGCCACCCTGGCCAAGGCCAACTGGGCACAAGGCGCTGGGGCGTTGCTTGCCGAACTGGACGAATGGGCCGCCGGCTGCACGTTGCCGGTGCGTAACCTGATCGACGTGGCGTTGCACGATTGGCTGGCCAAGCGCGCCGGGGTTGCGCTAGCCGTTTATCTCGGCGCGCAACCGGCGCCGAACGCGGCCTGGGGCACTAACCAGACGTTGTTCTGGTCGCCCTTCGATACCTTTATTCAGCAGGCGCGGGCCTATGTTGCGCGGGGCTATCGCGAGCTGAAGGTGCGTGTGGCCGTGGCTGATTTCGCCGAAGACCTGCGGCGTATCAAAGCCCTGCGCGATGAATTCGGCGACGAGGTGAAGATCAGTGCCGACGCCAACGGCCAATGGTCCTACGCGGGCGCCCAGCACCACCTCGACCTGCTGGCAGGCTATGGGCTGGCCTACCTTGAACAGCCCATCGCCGCCGGTGATTGGGATGCCCTGGGGCGGCTCGCCGAAACCAGCCCGCTGCCGCTGATGGTCGATGAAAGCCTGGCAAGCCCCGAAGACGTGGCGCGGCTGTGCGAACTGCGCGGGCGGATATGGGCCCACCTCAAGCTGGTCAAGCTCGGCGGCATCGGCCCCAGCATTGCCGCGGCCCACTCACTGCAGCGGGCCGGGGTGCCGTTCATGATCGGCCAAATGAATGAAGGCGCCGCGGCGACCGCCGCGGCACTTCACGTGGCCTGTGCCACCGGGCCGGCGTTTGCCGAGCTGTACGGGGCCGACGGCCTGGTCGACGACGCCGCAGCCGGCATCCGCTATGCCGCCGGCCGTGTGCAGGCGGCTGCACAGCCAGGCCTGGGGGTCACTTTCGATGCCACTAAAACCCAACTCATTCGGAGTTTTCAATGAGCAACGCTGTTAGCAATGTTAGGCAGGGCGGCGAGTCCGCGTTCAGCCAAAGCGAGTACGCCGAGCGCATAAGCCGCGCCCGGGCGAACTTGCAGGCTGCCGGCATCGACGTGATGGTCGTCACCGGGCCTGAGAACATTTTTTACCTGACCGGCCAGCAAACACCCGGGTATTACACTTTCCAAGCGCTGGTATTGCCGGTAGACGGCGAACCGGTGTTCGTTATCCGCCAGTTGGAATACTTCAACTTCATCTCTAACACGTTCATCAGCGACGCGGCCATTTACACCGACGGCGACGACCCGGTGAATTTCCTCGTCGACATGATCCAGAAAAAAGGCTGGGGTGGCCGCCGGGTGGCCATCGACAAACGTGGCTGGTTCTTGCCGATTGCCGTGTACGAAGCGCTTCAGAGCAAACTGGGCAAGCTCTATGACGGCGCGGGCACCATCGAGCAATTGCGCGCGATAAAATCGCCGGCCGAGGTGGCCAAGCTGGAACAGGCGGCCCGCTATGTAGACGCTGGCATGCGCGCCGGGCTTGCCGCGGTCAAAGCGGGCGCCAGCGAGAACGACTTCGTGGCGGCCATGTTGCACGCCTCGATCAGCGCGGGTTCGGAATACATGGGCATGGAACCGCTGGTCTCGTGCGGCCCGCGTAGCGGCATCCCCCATGGCACTTGGCGCCGCCGCAAGGTCGCCGAAGGCGAGCCGGCCTTCTTGGAAATGGCCGCCGTGCACGACCGCTACCACGCTGCGCTGATGCGTTCAGCCTGGGTCGGCAAGCCGCCGCAACAGGCCATCGACATGGAGAAAGCCTGCCAGGAAGCGCTACAGGCCGCGCTGGATGCGCTCAAGCCTGGCGAGCCTTGCGAAGCCGCGCATTTGGCCTGCCAGGCGGTCATCGACCGGGCTGGGTACACCGATGCGTTCAAGAAGCGCACCGGCTACTCGGTGGGTATTTCCTTTGCGCCGGACTGGGGCGAGGGTTCCATCCTTAGCCTCTACACCGGGGTGAAAACCGAGCTGCGGCCCGGCATGGCGTTCCATATTCCACCGGCGTTGCGCATCTATGGGCAGTTCACCGTAGGGGTTAGCGAAACCGTGGTGGTCACCGAAACAGGTTGCCGGGTGCTCGGCACCCTCGAACGGCCAATGCTCGTCGTTTGAGTTCACTCAGGGTGCGCCCGCGCAGGGCGCCCCACCTCTTTTTACAGGACTTCGCATGAAAGATATCCAGGAATGCCGCGATCGCCTCAAGGGCATTTTCAACATCACCGTGACCCCGTTCGACAGCGCCGGGGAATTCGATTTTGCCGCCATGGCTGAAAACATCGAGCGGGTGATTGCGTTGGGCTACGATGGTTTGCTCATCGGCGGCACCTACGGTGAATTCCCGGTAATGACCACCGAGGAGCGCGCCACGTTGTTTCGCCGGGTCATGGACATCGTCGGCGACCGGGTGCCGGTGATGCTTTGCAGCGCTGGCTCCGATGCCCGCACCGTGCGCGACCTCACCGTTCTGGCCGGCGAACTGGGCGGCTTGCCGATGGTCACCCCGCCTTTCGTGTCGGAGATCACCGATGCGCAGATCGTGGCGTTCTTCAAGCAAATGGCGCCGCTGTCGAAAACCGGCATTTTGATCTACAACGCGCCTGGCATCGGTATCACCCTGCCTGTGCCGGTGATCCAGCAACTGGCCGGCATCGAGGCCGTGGTAGGCGTCAAGCAGGGCGACCTCACCCCCACGGTGATCGACCAGTTGGCCAACACCTTGGGCGGCAAGCTCAAACTGTTCTGCGCCTCGGACATGGTATTCCCTGGGCCGATGATGGCCGGCTTCGATGGCATCAGCAGTACCCAGAGCGGTGCAGTGCCCGAGGTCATCCTGGCGACGTTCCGCGCCATCGAGCGGGGTGATGCCAAGGCCGCGATCGACCTGCACCAAGCCTGGTACCCGCTGCGCGCCTTGGCCCGCAAGCATGGCCAGCCGCAATTGACCAAGGCGGCGATGAACCTGCGCGGCTTCAAGGGGGGCTCGGTACGGGCGCCGCTGCTCGACCTGCAAGGCGCAGCGCTGGAAGAGGTGGCGGCGGTGATGGCGGCGTTGGCGCAAGACCCACGTACCGGTGTGGCCCTGGGCTGAAGGCAAAAAAAACCCCGGACTTCGAATGGGGAGGGGGAAGTTCCGGGGCTCAAGCCTGGACGCGTGGTCCAGATATCTGCCAACACTTAACACAACATAGGAGCATCGAAAGGCTTCACAGCCATTCGCAAACTCTGAGTGTGTTTTTGCCGGGTTAGTTCCCCCGGGCGGGGCTGAAAACGCGAATGTGAAGCAGTTTTCATAAACCCGCCCTATGGCACTTTGGCCGTCAATGGGCCTCGTCCCAATTGTCGCCCACGCCGGTTTCCACCAGCAGGGGCACGGCCAGCGTGGCGGCTTCGCCCATATGCCGGCGCAGTTGGCCGGTCACGGTTTCGACCAAGTCTTCTCGCACCTCCAGCACCAGTTCATCGTGTACCTGCAGGATCATTCGCGCATCCAGGCCACTGCTTTGCAGCCACTGGTCGACGCCAATCATGGCCTTCTTGATGATGTCGGCGGCGGTGCCTTGCATCGGCGCGTTGATGGCGGTGCGTTCCGCCGCGCGGCGCAGCGCCGGGTTGTTGGCTTTGATGTCTGGCACGTAGAGGCGGCGCCCGAACAGGGTTTCGACGAAGCCTTGCTCGGCGGCTTGGGCGCGGGTGCGCTCCATGTACGCCAGCACCCCAGGGTAGCGCGTGAAGTAGCGGTCGATGTAGGCCTGGGATTGCCGGCGGTCCACGCCGATCTGGCGGGCCAGGCCGAAGGCGCTCATGCCGTAGATCAGGCCGAAATTGATCGCCTTGGCGCTGCGGCGCATGTCGCCGGTGACCTCATCCAGCGCCATGCCGAACACCTCGGCGGCTGTGGCGCGGTGCACGTCCAGGTCATTGCGAAACGCATGCAGCAGGCCTTCATCCTTGGCCAGGTGGGCCATGATGCGCAGTTCGATTTGCGAATAATCGGCCGCCACCAGCTTATACCCCGGCGCGGCGATGAACGCCTGGCGGATGCGCCGCCCTTCGGCAGTGCGTATAGGGATGTTTTGCAGGTTCGGCTCGCTCGAAGACAACCGCCCGGTGGCGGCGATCGCCTGGCCATAGGAGGTGTGGATGCGCCCGGTACGGGGGTTGATTTGCTCGGGCAGGCGGTCGGTGTAGGTGCTCTTGAGCTTGCTCAGCGTGCGGTATTGCATCAGCACCTTGGGCAGCGGGTAATCCTGCTCGGCCAGTTCCGCCAGCACGGCTTCGGCGGTGGAGGGCTGGCCGGTGGCGGTTTTGCTCAGCACCGGCAGGCCGAGTTTTTCGTAAAGGATGGCCCCCAATTGCTTGGGCGAGCCGAGGTTGAACGCTTCGCCGGCGATGTCGAAGGCCTCACGCTCCAGGGCGACCAACTTTTCGCCCAGCTCTAGGCTCTGGGCGCCGAGCAGCTTGCCGTCGACCAGTGCCCCGGTGCGTTCGATACGTGCCAGTACTGGCACCAGCGGCATTTCGATGTCGCGCAGCACCGGCTCAAGGCTTGGTATCTCGGCCAGTTTTGCGCTCAAGGTATGGTGCAGGCGCAGCGTCACGTCGGCGTCTTCGGCAGCGTAAGGCCCCGCTTGCTCCAGGGCGATCTGGTCGAAGGTCAGCTGCTTGGCACCCTTGCCGGCGATATCGGTGAAGGAGACCGCCGTGTGCCCCAGGTAACGCGCCGCCAGGCTGTCCAGGTCGTGGCGGGTGGCGGTGGCATCGAGCACGTAGGATTCGAGCATGGTGTCGAACGCCACCCCTTGCACCTGGATGCCGGCATTGCGGTCACCGCCGATGGCGCAGTTGGCCAGCACGTTCATGTCGAACTTGGCATGTTGCGCCACCTTGGCCTTGGCCGGGTCTTCCAGCAGCGGCTGCAAGGCGCGCAGCACGCTGTCGCGGTCCAGTTGCTCGGGCACGCCCATGTAGGAATGGGTCAGTGGGATGTACGCCGCCTCGTACGGCTCGACCGCAAACGACACACCGACCAGAGCGGCGCGCTGGGGATCGAGCCCGGTGGTTTCGGTGTCGAAGGCGAACAGTTCGGCCTGCTCCAGTTTGGCCAGCCAGGCGTCGAAGCGATCGGGGTCCAGGATCGTCTCGTAGCGTGTTTCTACCGTAGGCATGGCAGGCTCTGGCGCTTGGCCTGTGGCCGCCGCCTCGCGCTGCAGTTCTTCGAGCGGGCCTTTGAATTCCAGCTCTGAGTACAGGGCCATGAGCATTTCGCGGTCTTGCTCACCGCACATCAGGGAGTCGAGTTCGATGTCGAGCGCCACGTCGGTTTTGATGGTGGCCAACTCGTATGATAAGAACGCCATGTCCCGATGTTCCTCGAGTTTGGCCGGCAGGCCCTTGGCGCCGCGAAGGGGCAGCGCCGGGACTTTGTCGAGGTTCTCGTATAACTGCGCCAGGCCACCGCCAATGCCCACCAGCAGGCCCTGGGCGGTTTTTTCGCCGACGCCGGGTACGCCCGGAATGTTGTCGACTTTGTCGCCCATCAGCGCCAGGTAGTCGATGATGTGCTCTGGGCCCACGCCGAACTTTTCGCGCACGCCGGCCACGTCCAGGGCGCTGCCGGTCATGGTGTTGACCAGGGTGATGTGCTCGTTGACCAACTGTGCCATGTCTTTGTCGCCGGTGGAAATCACCACCTCGCGCCCGGCCGCGGCGCTTTGCCGGGCCAGGGTGCCGATCACGTCGTCGGCCTCGACCCCCTCCACGCACAGCAGCGGGTAGCCGAGCGCCCGCACGCTCTGGTGCAGCGGCTCGACTTGCACGCGCAGGTCTTCGGGCATACTGGGCCGGTTGGCTTTGTATTCGGCGAACAGTTGGTCGCGGAACGTGCCACCCTTGGCGTCGAACACCACCGCGAAGGGGCTGTCGGGGTACTGCTTACGCAGGCTTTTGAGCATATTCAGCACACCCTTCACCGCGCCGGTGGGCATGCCTTTGGAGGTGGCCAGCGGCGGCAGCGCATGGAAGGCGCGGTAGAGGTAAGAGGAACCGTCCACCAGGACGAGAGGCGCTTGGCTCATGGGCGAAATCAACCTTTATCGGCGGGGCCGAAGCTAGAATACGAAAAACACGAAGGAGACAAGATTAACATGCGACTGCTTCCCTGCCTGTTGATTGCAGTGATGGCCTTCGGCGCCACCGGCCCGGCCTTGGCCGCTGGGCAGCCGCCCATGGCCGGCACCGAGGTGACCACCTACGACCAAGGCGCCGTGCGTATCCAGGAGTTTCGTGTCCGCGGCCAATTGTATCGGGTCAAGGTCATTCCCAAGCACGGCGTGCCCTATAACCTGGTACGCGCCGATGGCTCCGGCGATAATTTTATCCGCACCGACCAACCCGGCTTGCAGATCCCTCAATGGACCCTGTTGCAGTGGTAGAATCGCGCCTTCTCCATTAACCCGGCCCCTGCATGGCGCAGCGGCCCGCACCGGCGCGCGAGCACATGTCTGTTTTTACCCCCCTGACCCGGCCTGAGCTGGAAACCTTCCTTGCACCCTATGGCTTGGGCCGCCTGCGGGATTTTCAGGGGATTGCAGCCGGTAGCGAAAACAGCAACTTCTTTATCAGCCTGGAACAGGGCGAGTTCGTGCTGACGCTGGTCGAGCGAGGCCCGGTCGCCGAGATGCCGTTCTTCATCGAACTACTCGACGTGCTGCATAGCGCGGACCTGCCGGTGCCATTCGCGGTGCGCACCGAGGGCGGCATGGCGCTGCGCGAGCTGGCGGGTAAGCCCGCGCTGTTGCAGCCGCGCTTGGTGGGTAAGCATGTGCAGCAGCCGAATGCCCAGCACTGTGCGCAAGTGGGCGAACTGCTGGCGCATGTTCACCTGGCCACCCAGGGAGAGCGTTTGATCGAGCGCCGTACCGACCGCGGCCTGGCGTGGATGTTGCGCGAGGGCGAGCAACTGATCGCCAAGATGGGCGCCGAAGACGCGGCCCTGCTACGTGGCGCGCTCGACGAAATCGGCCAGCAGCAGGCAGCGATCATGGCGTTGCCACGGGCTAACCTGCATGCTGACCTGTTTCGCGACAACGTGCTGTTCGAAGGCACCCACCTGACCGGTGTGATCGACTTTTACAACGCCTGTTCCGGGCCCATGCTCTATGACGTGTGCATCAGCCTCAACGACTGGTGCTCCAAGGCCGATGGCAGCCTTGACTTGCCCCGTGCCAACGCCTGGTTGGGCGCCTATGCCGGGCTGCGGCGCTTCACCCCGGCCGAAGCGCACTTATGGCCGGTGATGCTGCGGGTGGCGTGCGTGCGCTTTTGGCTGTCGCGCCTGATCGCGGCGGAATCGTTCGCCAGCCGTGACGTGCTGGTGCACGACCCAGTAGAGTTGCAGCAGCGCCTGGCGCAGCGCCAGCAGGTTACGCTGGCATTGCCATTCGCACTGTAATACGAGTGCGGTGTATCACCAGTTAACTGAACGAGCTTCTGATACACCACTGCGGCGACTATCCGCCTTTTTCACAGGCTTTCCAGGCAGCCGGCCACGTTATCCGCCAGGTTCTGCAGCAATCGCTCATAGCCATCGGCAGGCGCATCTTTGAACGCCCCCAATGGATCAAGCTCGGCCAGCTTCACCGGCAACCCGACCGTCAGCGTTTCGGCCAGCCGGGGGCGCATTGGCGGCTCGCTGAATACGCAGGTTTTGCCCGCGCCCTGTAGCTGGGTGCGCATTTCGGCCACATGCTTGGCGCCGGGCTGCACCTGCGCGGCCACCGCAAAAACGCCGGCGTGGTGCAGCCTGTAGGTGTCTTCGAAATAGTCGAACGCTTCATGGAACACGAAATAGGGCCGGTTGGCGACCCCGGCCAGCCGGGCCTTGATACGCGCGTCGAGGGCGTCCAACCGCTGGCTGAACGCTTCGGCGTTGGCCTGGTAGCGTGCCGCGTTGGGCGGGTCTGCGGCCGCCAGGTCTTGGGCCATCTGCCGGGCAATCACCCGCGCGTTGTAGCTCGACAGCCACAAGTGGGCATCCAGTGACCCGGGCTGGTGATCGTGGTCATGGTCTTCGCTGTCTTCGGCATGGGAGTGGCTGTCTTGGGCAAAACGCCGCAGCTTGAGCCCTGGAAGGTTTTGCACCGCAACGGTGGTTTTGCTGCGCGCTTGCAGGGCCTTGCCCATGAAGCCTTCCATATCAGGCCCGATCCAATACAGCAGGTCGGCGCTGTTCACCCGGCGTACATCCGAGGGGCGCAAAGCATAATGGTGCGGCGAGGCGCCGGGTGGCAGCAACACCTCGGGCTCGCCGGTGCCATCTTGCACAGCGGCGGCAATAAGCTGCAGCGGCTTGATGCTGGTCAGCACTTCGACACCGGCTTGCGCGGCAGGCAGCATGGCAATGGCAACAACTAAAACGACGAAAAGCCTTAGAAATCCCGGCACAATGGCCACCTTGGCACCTGATAAAGGGTAATATAATAACGTCTCTTACTTGTCACGTGCCAACCCATGCTCAAAACGCCGCTGGCCAACCGCCCCCACGACCACTCCCGCTGCGTGCACAGCGCGCTTGCCGAAGCCGATGCCTTGTGCGCGCAAAAAGGCTTGCGCCTGACCGCGCTGCGCCGCCGTGTGTTGGAGTTGGTTTGGCAAAGCCATAAGCCCTTGGGCGCCTATGACATTCTCGGGGTACTCAGCGAGCAGGATGGCCGCCGTGCGGCGCCCCCTACGGTGTACCGGGCGCTGGACTTTTTGCTTGAAAACGGTTTGGTACATCGCATCGCCTTGCTCAACGCCTTCATGGGGTGTGTGCATCCCAAGCACGCCCACCAAGGCCAGTTTCTGATTTGCCGCAGTTGCCATATCGCCGTCGAGTTGGAGCAGCCGAGCATCAGCGAAGCGATCATTACCGGCGCGGCCGGTATCGACTTCAGGGTCGAGGCGCAAACAGTCGAAGTCGTGGGCCTGTGCACCAATTGCAAGGCCGCCTGATGAACGATGCGTTGATCCGCCTGGAAAAGGTGAGCGTCACCTTCTCTGGGCAAAAGACCTTGGACGCCATCGACCTGGTGGTTCGGCCCGGCGAGATCGTGACCCTGATCGGCCCCAATGGTGCCGGCAAAACTACATTGGTGCGGGCCGTGCTCGGCCTGCTCACCCCCGACAGCGGCCGGGTATGGCGCAGGCCGCGCCTGCGCGTGGGTTACATGCCGCAAAAACTGCAGGTGGATGGCACCCTGCCGTTATCGGTGCTGCGGTTTTTGCGCCTGGTGCCGGGCGTCGGGCGAACCGAGGCCCAGGCCGCGCTGGCCGAGGTCGGCGCAGCGCAGGTGATCGACAGCCCTGTGCAGTTGATTTCCGGTGGTGAAATGCAACGGGTGTTGTTAGCGCGGGCGCTGCTGCGCGCGCCGGACCTGCTGGTGCTCGATGAGCCCGTGCAGGGCGTGGACATGGCCGGCCAGGCTGAGCTGTACAGCCTGATCACCCGCCTGCGGGACCGCCACGGTTGCGGGGTATTGATGGTTTCACACGACCTGCATGTGGTGATGAGCACCACCGACCATGTAGTGTGCCTCAACCACCATGTATGCTGCTCCGGCCACCCTGAGCAGGTCAGCGGTGACCCGGCGTTCGTTGAGCTGTTCGGCGACAGCGCCAAGAACCTGGCGATTTACCATCACCAGCACGACCACAGCCACGGGCTGCATGGCGGCGTGGTTAGCCAGGCGCCCCATGTTCACGGCAACGGCTGCAACCATGGCTGATTTTCTTCTCTATGCCCTGGTCGCTGGGCTTGCATTGGCGGTCGTCGCCGGCCCGCTGGGGGCATTCGTGGTGTGGCGGCGCATGGCCTATTTTGGCGATACGTTGTCTCACGCCGCCTTGCTCGGCGTGGCCCTGGGCTTTGCGCTCGACGTTAGCCCAACCTTGGCGGTCACGGTGGGCTGCCTGCTGTTGGCGGTGTTACTAGTGACCTTGCAGCAGCGCCAACCGCTGGCCAGCGACACATTGCTGGGGATCCTCGCCCCCAGTACGCTGGCGTTGGGGCTTGTGGTGCTGAGCTTCATGCACGATGTGCGCATCGACCTGATGGCGTACCTATTCGGTGACCTGCTGGCAATCAACCCCACGGACCTCTACTGGATTGTGGGCGGCAGCACCTTGGTGCTGGCCCTGCTGGGGTGCCTATGGCGGCCGCTGTTGGCGGCCACCGTGCATGAGGAGCTGGCGCGGGTCGAGGGCCTGCCGGTGGCCAGCCTGCGCTTGGGCTTGATGCTGTTAATCGCTATCGTGATCGCCGTGGCGATGAAAATCGTCGGCGTGCTGTTGATCACCTCGCTGTTGATCATCCCGGCCGCGGCGGCCCAACGCCACGCCCGTTCGCCGGAGCAAATGGCGCTGGGCGCCAGCGCCCTGGGGGTGTTGGCGGTGTGCCTGGGGCTGGCGCTATCCTGGTTCCAAGATACCCCGGCGGGGCCTTCGATCGTGGTCAGCGCCGCGCTGTTGTTCCTGTGCAGTTTGGCGTGGCCACGGCGGGCGTGAAGGCGCGGCGGCGGGGCCCCTTTTTTGCCAGCACGGTTAGCGTGTATGCTTGCGCGATTTTGCGCAATTAGAGAATGGCAGAAATGACGTCTTTCGCCGCTCGTGGTTTGCTGGTCGCGGTTGTTTCGCTGGGCTTGGCCGCTTGCCAGAGCAGGCCGCCCGAGCCCGCGCCGCCTGCCTCGCCAACGGCTGGGGAGGTGCTGCAACAGAATATTGCCAGCGGTGAGCTGGCCACCGCCGAAGACCAACTGGCCGCGCTGCAGGCCCAGGCCCCGGCGGACCCTGCGTTGGACGGCTACCAGCGCCAGTTGGCCGAAGCCTACCTACAACGCAGCCAGGTGTCGTTGCAAAAGGGCGATGTGAACGCTGCCGCCACCGCGCTGGCGCGGGCGCGGGCGCTGATGCCGCAGGCGCCGGCACTGACGGGCGGCGTCAATGGCGCCATCGCCCAAGCGCGCAAGGCAGAGCTGGAGCAGGCCGAGGCCGCCCTTAAAGCCGCCGAAGCCAAGCCGCCGGCGAAGGTGATAGACCCTTCCGCCACCAGCACCCCCGTGGTGCTGGATAATTCGGCCATTCGCAAAATGCAGGCGCAACTCGACGACATCGCCAGCGATATCGTCAACTACAACTGCGATGTGGTTATCCAGGCGCCGCGCAAGGCCGATGGCCCCTGGATCGAAACCCTGCTGCGCAAGCGGGTACGCAAGCTCGATGCAAACCTCCAATGGCAGCTTAGCCACCGCATCGACCGGGCGCAGCCGGTGATCGTGATCCTCAGCCCCGCCAAACCCTGAACCCCGCTGGCCGGGCGGCCTGGGCCGCCCGCCGAGGGTAGCGGTATCAGGCCGGAATAGCCTTGGCCTTAGGTTCGCGGGCCCATACGCGGTGCTGCGCGATGGCCTGGATAAACTTCTGCGGGTCGCCTATTACCAGCCCTGCGTCTTCTTGCAAGCCGAGGGCATCCACCAAGGGCTTGGCACCCGGGCAGGCACCAATGGCCTTCAGGTGCTTGTACGCCTCCAACACGTAGTGCTTGGCGACACCATCCTGCAACAGGGTTTGCACGGCGGCGTCGCCGCCGATCACCCACACCGCGTCGAAGGCCACCGAGGGCAAGCCCTCCATGGAGGCATCCACCAGCAGGGTTTTCCCGTTTGCCGTGGTGACCGGTGCGGAGGTAGGGCCTAGCACTTTGGCGTGCGCCCCTTCGGCAGCCAGGGCCTGTTTGAGGGTATCCACCGCCTTGGCGTCGCTGCCGTTGGCAACCAGCAGCGCGACTTTGCGCGTTTTGATGTCGCCCGAGAGCAGGTTCACCTGGCTCAACGCGGGTGACGCCTTCAGCGACGACTGTTTGCCCTTGGTGCCGGCGGGCGGCTTGGGCAAGCCAAGGTTGACGGCCACGCGGCTGGCCAGTTCCGGGTCGATGTTGGCGAGGATCTCGTTGACCTGCCGCTCACGGATGAACAGGCGGTCCACCTTGCCCAGCTCAAAGCTGTAGGCGGCGATCACGTGCTCCTGTTCAGGCTTGCTCAGGCTCTGGAAGAACAGCCGGGCCTGGGAAAAATGATCGGCGAACGACTCGCTGCGCTCACGCACCTTGCGCGCATCCACCCGCTCCTGGTAAGTCTCGAAACCACCATCGGTGGGGCCAGCCGGGGTTTCTTTCGGCCAACCGCCGTCGATCGAGTTGGGCTCGTAAGAGGCCCGGCCCTTATCGATGGTCATGCGGTGCATGGCGTCACGTTGCCCGTTGTGATGGGGCGTGATCGGCCGGTTGATCGGGATCTCGTGGAAGTTCGGCCCACCCAGGCGGCTGATCTGGGTGTCGGTGTAAGAGAACAACCGCCCCTGCAGCAGGGGGTCATTGGTGAAATCGATGCCGGGAACGATATGGCCGGGGCAAAACGCGACCTGTTCGGTTTCGGCAAAGAAGCTGTCTGGGTTGCGGTTGAGCACCATTTTGCCCAACGGCGTCACCGGCACCAGCTCTTCGGGGATGATCTTGGTCGGGTCGAGCAAGTCGAACTCGAAGGCGTGTTCGTCTTCTTCCGGCACAATCTGAACGCCCAATTCCCACTCCGGGTAATCGCCCGTCTCGATGGATTCCCACAGGTCGCGGCGGTGGAAATCGGTGTCTTTGCCGGCCAGTTTCTGCGCTTCGTCCCACACCAGCGAGCACACGCCCTGCTTGGGCTTCCAGTGGAACTTGACGAACGTGCCCTTGCCTTCGGTATTGACGAAACGAAAGGTGTGAATGCCGAAACCTTGCATGGTTCGCAGGCTTTTCGGGATGGCACGGTCGGACATCGTCCACAGCACCATGTGCGCCGATTCCGGTACCAGCGAGACGAAGTCCCAAAAGGTATCGTGGGCCGAGCCGCCGGTAGGAATTTCGTTATGCGGTTCCGGTTTCACCGCGTGGACGAAATCCGGGAACTTGATGGCGTCCTGAATAAAGAACACCGGCATATTGTTGCCTACCAGGTCGAAGTTACCTTCTTCGGTGTAGAACTTGGTGGCGAAGCCGCGCACGTCGCGCACAGTGTCGCCCGAGCCGCGCGGCCCTTGCACGGTAGAAAAGCGCACGAACATCGGGGTCTGCTTGCCCTTG
This sequence comes from Pseudomonas typographi, assembly GCF_014694385.1. Classification (GTDB taxonomy): domain Bacteria; phylum Pseudomonadota; class Gammaproteobacteria; order Pseudomonadales; family Pseudomonadaceae; genus Aquipseudomonas; species Aquipseudomonas typographi. Next base: position 77,072 of record NZ_JAAOCA010000020.1, read on the forward strand.
CCCCGCAGGAACGCGGCCTTCGTCAGCGCCGAGTGATCGGCATAAGACTCGAAATAGCCGTGCGCCGCGCAGCCCCGCGCGTGAACGATCCGCTCTGGGATGCGCTCATGGTCGAAGTGGGTGATCTTCTCGCGCATGATAAAGTCTTCGAGCAGCGACGGGCCGCGCGCGCCGACCTTCAAGGTGTTCTGGTTATCGCTGACTTTCACACCCTGGTTGGTGCGCAACGCTTGGTCGGTGGCATCTGAGCGAAACGGCTCGAGCGCATCGAGCTTAGCGTTATCGTTGGCACGGTCGGGAGCGTCGGCTCCTGCCATTTGGCTTTTACCTGGTTTCATCTAGCCGTTCTCCTCAATAAGGTTCGGCCCTCTCACTGAAGGGCTTGTGGGCGGCCTGTTGGGCGCAGGCGCATTTCACGGGTACTGAGATCATTGACTGGCGCGAAAAATGCCCGTTCCTTTTTTTTCACTCACGGGTGCTTTTTCATGGCGCGTTTTCAACGCCCGCCGGTCGATATATGCCTGGGCACCAGGGCCACCGAAAAAGAAATGCTAAATCGGTTCTACAAGGTCGGGTAAAATGCGTGGCTTTTTGGCTACCGGCCTGTCACTTACAAGCGCCCAAAAGGTTTGCCCCATTGATTGAATTCCACGACGTCCACAAGACTTATCGCGTGGCCGGGCGGGATATCCCCGCGCTGCACCCCACGCAATTGACGGTGCCCCGCGGCCAGGTGTTCGGCCTGATCGGCCATTCTGGCGCCGGCAAAAGCACGCTGTTGCGCCTGATCAACCGCTTGGAGCAGCCCAGCGGTGGCAGGGTCATCGTCGACGGTGAAGAGGTCACCGCTTTTGGTGCGACCCAACTGCGTAGGCTACGTCAGCAAGTCGGCATGATCTTCCAGCATTTCAACCTGCTCGCCTCGCGCACGGTGGCTGATAACGTCGCCCTGCCCTTGCGCCTGGCCGGTGAGCTGCCGGGGCGCGCCATCGATGAACGGGTGGCCAGTTTGCTCGCCCGGGTTGGCTTGGCCGACCACGCGCGCAAATACCCGGCGCAACTGTCCGGCGGGCAGAAGCAGCGCGTGGGCATCGCCCGTGCGCTGGCCACCCAGCCGAAAGTGTTGCTGTGCGATGAAGCAACCAGCGCCCTCGACCCGCAAACCACCGCGTCGGTGCTGCAACTACTTGCCGAGATCAACCGCGAGTTGAACCTGACCATCGTCTTGATCACCCACGAGATGGACGTGATCCGACGGGTGTGCGACCAAGTGGCGGTGATGGACGCCGGCCGCATCGTGGAACAGGGGGCGGTCGCCGATGTGTTCCTGCACCCGCGCCACCCCACCACCAAGCGCTTCGTACAAGAAACCGAGCAGGTCGATGAGCATGAACAGCACGACAATTTCGCCCATGTGCCGGGGCGCATCGTCCGCCTGACCTTCCAGGGCGAAGCCACCTACGCACCCCTGTTGGGCCACGTGGCCCGCGAAACCGGGGTGGACTACAGCATCCTGGCCGGGCGCATCGACCGTATCAAGGACACCCCCTACGGCCAAATGACCTTGGCTATCAGCGGCGGCGACCTGGACGCGGCCTTCGCACGCTTCGCCGCGGCAGACGTGCACATGGAGGTTTTGCGTTGATGGACACGCTGACGTTTTTCGCCAATGTCGATTGGCGTGAGATCTGGGAGGCGACTCAAGACACCCTGCTGATGCTCGGGGGGTCGCTGGTGTTCACCGTGGTGCTGGGCCTGCCGCTGGGTGTGTTGCTGTTTCTGTGCGGCCCGCGCCAGTTGTTCGAGAACCGCCTGGCCTATATGGCGTTGTCGTTCGTGGTCAATGTGCTGCGTTCGCTGCCGTTTATCATCCTGCTAATCGTGATGATCCCCTTCACCGTGCTGCTCACCGGCACCTCATTAGGGGTGGCCGGTGCCATTCCACCCTTGGTGGTAGGCGCCACGCCGTTTTTCGCGCGCCTGGTCGAAACGGCGCTGCGCGAAGTCGACCGTGGCATCATCGAGGCGACCCAGGCCATGGGCGCAACCACCCGGCAGATCATCCTCAGCGCACTGCTTCCCGAAGCGCGGCCAGGTATCATCGCCGCCATTACCGTGACCGCCATCACCCTGGTGTCGTATACGGCAATGGCGGGTGTGGTCGGTGCCGGCGGCCTGGGTGATCTCGCGATCCGCTTCGGCTACCAGCGTTTTCAAACCGACGTGATGATCGTGACGGTGGTGCTGTTACTGGTGCTGGTGCAGGTGCTGCAAAGCGTTGGCGACCGGCTGGTGGTGCATTTTTCTCGCAAATAACCCGTGGGGTGTTTCGGCGGCTCGCACACGCATTGGCGTATGAACAGGCTGCCGGGCAAGGTGGCCCGGCGGCAACAAAACACCGCGAAGGTTGTACGGCCCATTTCTCCAACACCCCACTTGCAAGGCCCCGCCCGCCCACCATTGCGGGCACGGGTGACACTCAAGGAGCGAAACCATGAAAAAACTATTGGTGGCCATTGCCGCCGTGTTCAGCCTCAGTGCCCACGCCGATGAGACCCTGACGGTAGCCGCCACGGCGGTACCGCACGCTGAGATACTGGCGTTCATCAAACCCCAATTGGCTCAGGAAGGGGTCAACTTGCAGGTCAAGGAATTCACCGATTACGTACAGCCGAACGTGCAGGTGGCGCAAAAGCGCCTGGACGCTAACTTTTTCCAGCACCAACCGTATCTGAATGAGTTCAATGCCGGCAATGGCACCGACCTGGTCGCGGTGACCGGTGTTCACCTGGAGCCCCTGGGCGCTTACTCAAGCAAATATAAATCCCTCAGCGAACTGCCCGGCGGCGCCAATGTGGTGATCCCCAACGACGCTACCAACGGTGGCCGCGCCTTGCTATTGCTGCAAAGTGCCGGGCTGATCAAACTGAAGAACCCGACTGATATCCTGGCCACCCCCAAGGACATCGTCGAAAACCCCAAAGACTTGAAAATCCGTGAGCTGGAGGCCGCTACCCTGCCCCGGGTACTGACCCAGGTCGACCTGGCGCTGATCAACACCAACTACGCGCTGCAAGCTCAACTCGACCCTGTAAAGGATGCCCTGGTGATCGAAGGCAAGAACTCGCCTTACGTGAATATTCTGGTGGCGCGCCCCGACAACAAGGACTCGCCCGCCATGCAAAAACTCGCGGCGGCGCTGCACAGCCCGCAGCTAAGGGAATTTATCGAGCAGAAGTACAAAGGCGCCGTGGTTCCGGCGTTCTAGGCCACGCGGTTACGCTACCGGGTCCGCCTGCGACAGGCCCTTGGCTACTAGCTGGCGCAGTTGACGAGCACTCAGCGGCTCGGCGAACAGCCAGCCCTGGCCATAGTCGACGCCTTCGCCGTGCAGCAGCACGGCCTGGTCTTCGGATTCGATCCCCTCGGCGATCACCCCCATGCCCAGCGCATGGGCCATGCGGATAATGTGCAGGGCCAGCCCGCTGTGGGCCACGTCGAAGCCCAGCATGCCAACGAAGGCCTTGTCGATCTTCAGGGCATCCACCGGCAGGCTGTGGAGGTAGGCCAGGCTGCTGTAGCCGGTGCCGAAATCGTCGATCAGGATCCGGTGGCCGTTTTCCCTCAAGGCTTGCAGCGTATGGCGTGCAGCGTCTACGTCGATCAAGCCGCGCTCGGTGACTTCGAAGGTGATTTGCTGTGGCGCCACGCGGTAGCTTTTGAGCAGCCGCTGTGCTACCGCGGCAATACGCGGTTCTTCTACGTCACAGGCGGCGAGGTTCACCGAAATGTACAAGTGCGGGTGCGCCCGCAGCAGGCTGCCCAACTGGTCGAGCACGCTTTGCAGCACGAAATCGGTGATCTGGCGGATCTGCCCGTTGTCTTCGGCCACCGGGATGAACAGCTCCGGGCTGGTTAACGAGCCGTCCATCCGGCGCCAGCGAACCAAGGCTTCGGCACCAATGCAGCGGCGGGTACCCAGGTCGACGATCGGCTGGTACAACACCCGGATTTCGCCACGGCGCAGCGCGCCCTGCAGTGCCGAACCCAGCGTGCGGCGGTGCGCCACCGCGTGGAACACCCCCCAACCCACCGCCAAGGCCAACAGCACACTGAACGGATACAGCAGCCACAGTGCGCTGGCCGTCAGCGGCGGCAGGTCGGCGCGCGGGGTGATCAGCACCAGTTGGTAGTCCGGCGAGCGTGTATCCATCCAGTAGATAAGTTGGTCGGCGGTGACCTGCAGGGTGTTTTCCCCCGGCGCCCAGGTGGGCGGCCAGGCTTGGGCCGGGCCCAATACCGGCACGGCCCGGCGGCCTTGGTCCAGGACCATCAGCAGGCTGCCATCGGGTGGCAGCTCGACGACATCGGACAAATGCCCGCGTGAGCTAGACACTCTGAACTCGCCCCGGCCAAGTATCAGCGAGGCGATATCGTCATCGGGCTCGGTGGTGGAGTTGAGCCAGTAGCTGTAAACAGGCCCGACTATGTCGGCAGGGCGGCGCCAGAGCGTGGCACTGTCACGGCTGGCGCATTGTACCGGCCCCTTCACGTAGGCGGCTTCGTCGACAAAGCGGTGATCGAAGCCCACTTGGCGCAGCAGTTTCAGCGTGGCGGGCCCGCACCCGCGTAGCGGCTGCGCCTGCAGGGCATCTACGGTGTCGCGCAATTGGCCGAAGATCTGCTCCAGGCGTTCGACGAAGCGTTCGCCACGGGCGTTCATCTGCGCGCGCTCGCTTTCCAGTTGCTGGTGGTGAATCCACCAGTGGCTGAGTAAGCACAACAGTAGCGCGCTTGCGAGGGCGGCGGCCCCGGCCCATTGGCCGGGCCGGTTCACGCGATGGCTCAAGCGCGAAAGCAGGTACTTCATGAAGGGCCCCGATGGCGAATGCGCGTGTGGCATTCAGAAGTCGGCTGCACAAGGCAGGCAGTGCCTTTTTTTGCCGGGCTGCGTTGCCGCTGCTCGCCGTGTTATGGCTCGCCACGGCGCCTGGCCCGACGACAAAATGCCCGCGTCAAGGATTGTATGAACTTCTGATACTCCCCTGTAGGGTGTCACGCCGACGATATCAGCCTCTCGGCCCATCGGCAGCACTATTTAACGTTAAGCGAAGCGCTGTGCAAGTTCAGTGCATCGTACCCAGCACTTGCAGCAACGCGGCGGTTTGCGCGTCCGGCACACCGTCGAAGCGTTGCGGCCTGAAGTGCATCTGGAAGGCAGCCAGCACACGCTGGGTCGAAACGTCCAGAACACCGGTTTGCGGCGTAGCGTAGCCGGCCCGCGCCAGTTGCTCCTGGTACCAGGTAATGCTGGGCGGGTTGATGTCGAAACGGGCCTTTTGCTGGGCAACCGCGGTTTCATCGGGCCACACGCCGAACCCCGCCTGTGCGAGGCGTTTCCAGGGGAACAGCGGGCCTGGGTCTTGTTTGCGCAAGGGGGCAATGTCGCTGTGGCCAATGAAGTTGCGCGGGTCTATGCGATAGCGGCCGGCGATGTCTTTGAGCAGAACCAGCAGCGATTGCACCTGCGCCTCGCTGTAGGGGTACCACACCCGGCCGTTGGGGGTGTCCTGGTAGCCGGGGTTGACGATCTCGATGCCGAGCGAACTGGAGTTGAGCCAGGTGCGCCCGGCCCATTCGCTTTCGCCAGCATGCCAGGCACGATATTGCTCGTCGACCAGCTTGTAGAGGGTCGCAGGCGAGTCGTCGCCGATCAGGTAGTGCGCGCTTACCTCGCCATGGGTTAGCAGTTGTAACGAGCGTTGTAGCGATGCGGAGGTATAGTGCACCACCACGAACTGCACGCGGCAGTCGTAGTTTACCGAGGGGTGGCTGGTGTCGATGCGGGGGGCTTGGCTACAGGCGGCGAGCACAACCAGCGCCAGGGCGGCGAAAATGAGCTTCATGGAAATCAGGCACTGTGGTGGCAGGAAACGCAACATAGTAACGTAGCTGCCGCGGTCCTTCGACCTCGCTGGGCTGGATGATGTAACAACCTTTTTGGCAACGCCGCTCATAGCTATGTTGCCAGGGCTGCTACCTGGCACCCGGTGGGCATGCTCAAGGGCAATGTGCCCGCTGGGCAGGAAAACGTTCAAACGGCGCCGGGAGTTTGGTACTGTTCGTTTATACAGTGAACGAGGGCGCCAGGCATGGCTGTTGAACCTATTCGTGGCCGCGGAACCGCGCACAACCCCGATAACCGCTTCGCGCCGCGCACCAGCGTGGCCGAAGAAGACGGTTGGTGGCAAGACGTGCCGCCTACCCGCTCGACCGAGGTGCGTATCGAGCTGGCCAAGACCATCATCACCCGCAACAATTCGCCCGATATTCCCTTCGACCGTTCGATCAACCCGTACCGTGGCTGCGAGCATGGTTGCATCTATTGCTACGCCAGGCCCAGCCATGCGTATTGGGACCTCTCGCCCGGCATCGACTTTGAAACCCGGCTGATCGCCAAAACCAACGCGGTGCAACGCCTGGAGGAGCAGTTGGGCAAACCGGGCTACGTGTGCGCCCCGGTCAACTTGGGCTCCAATACCGACCCCTATCAACCGATCGAGCGGCAGTACCGCCTCACCCGCGAGCTGCTCGAAACCCTGCTGCGTTACCGCCACCCGGTTACCATCGTGACCAAGGGCGCGATGGTGCTGCGCGACCTCGACCTGTTGGCAGAGCTTGCCAGGCTGCGCCTGGTGAAGGTAATGGTCAGCCTGACCACGCTCGACGATGCGCTCAAGTGCATTCTGGAACCGCGTGCAGCCTCGCCCAAGGCCCGCCTGCGGGTGATCCGGCAGTTGCATCAACGCGGTGTACCGGTGGGGGTGCTGTGTTCGCCCATGATTCCGATGATCAACGACAGCGAACTCGAAGCCTTGGTGGCCGCCGCCGCCGAGGCGGGCGCGCAAAGCGCGAACTACATGTTCCTGCGCCTGCCGCTGGAAGTCGCGCCGCTGTTTGAGCAATGGTTGGCCGACCATTACCCGCAGCGCGCCGAGCACGTGCTGAGCCTGGTGCGCCAAAGCCGGGGCGGTGAACTCTATGATTCGCGCTTCGGCAGCCGAATGCGTGGCGAAGGCTTGTTCGCCGAATTACTGGCCCAGCGGTTCGCCCGGGCGCTCAAACGTCATGGCCTGGCGCGGCGGGAGGGCTATGCTTTGGATACGTCGCTGTTCTGCCCACCGGGGCGGCAAATGAACTTGCTATAAAGCAGCAAAGGCCAAATACCGGTTCGTAATCGAAGCCGTGGCTGCGGGCGCTATCCAGTAAACGGTTAATTGAAATAGTGGCCCGTGAGCCGCTCGCGGCGCGGGGTGAGTAGCACTTTTAAGCTTTCATTAAGCTTCGGGCTGTACGTTAGGAATTGTCTTATTCGGCCACATTCCATCCATTCGACAGAGTGTGATAGAGGTGTAGGATTTGTTACCCATTTGCGTGGGAAACCTCACCCGTTACAGAGGATAGAGCATGACCTCCAAGGACCAGACCCAGACTGACAGTGCGCAAGAGGCCCTCAAGCATATCATCGACGGCTTTCGGCATTTCCACGAAGAGGTGTTCCCGCAACAGCAGGCGCTTTTCAAGAAGCTGGCCAAGGCCCAGACCCCACGGGCGATGTTCATCACGTGCGCAGATTCGCGAATAGTGCCGGAGCTGATCACCAACAGCTCGCCGGGCGACCTGTTCGTGACCCGTAACGTTGGTAACGTGGTGCCGCCCTACGGGCAAATGAACGGCGGGGTGTCCACGGCCATCGAGTATGCGGTCATGGCGCTGGGGGTGCAGCACATTATCGTGTGCGGCCATTCCGACTGCGGCGCCATGCGGGCGGTGCTCAACCCGGCCAGCCTGGAGAAAATGCCCACGGTAAAAGCTTGGCTACGCCATGCCGAAGTGGCCAAGACCATGGTGCACGACAACTGCCATTGCACCAGCGAAGCCGAAACCATGGGCGTGTTGACCGAAGAAAACGTGATCGCGCAACTGCAGCACCTGCGCACGCACCCGTCGGTCGCTTCGCGTTTGGCCAGCGGCCAGTTGTTCATCCATGGCTGGGTTTACAACATCGAAACCAGCGAGATCAAAGGCTACGATGCAGCCCAGGACTGCTTCCTGCCGCTCGGCGGCGAGCATGTACCCAGTGCTACGCCCAAAGGCCGCTTCTAAACACCACACTAGCCAAACGGCCCCTTCAACCCCCAGGCCATCGATGGCTGCGCATACCTTGCGTGCAGCCAAGGTGACCGCCGCATTCCGAAAATAACAATAACGGTGCTTATCGCTGAGCCGGCCCGGGCCAGCCGTGTTCGGCTGCCCCAATCGGCGTCGGTGTGCAACCGTTCGTGGCAGCGGCGGCCCCGGCCACGTGTTCATTCAGGAGAGCGAACATGAATATTGCGCGTATCCAAGCGGCCCTGCCGCGCGAGTTATTGGCTTCGGCCGTGGTGTTTTTGGTAGCCCTGCCGTTGTGCATGGGCATCGCCATTGCCTCTGGCATGCCACCGGCCAAGGGGTTGGTCACCGGTATCATCGGTGGCATCGTGGTGGGCCTGTTGGCCGGCTCGCCGTTGCAGGTCAGCGGCCCCGCCGCGGGGCTGGCGGTACTGGTGTTCGAACTGGTGCGCCAGCATGGCGCGGCTGTGCTTGGGCCCATTCTGTTGTTGGCGGGCCTGCTGCAACTGTTGGCCGGGCGCTTTCGCTTGGGTTGCTGGTTCCGCGTCACGGCACCGGCGGTGGTGTATGGCATGCTGGCCGGCATCGGTGTGCTGATCGTGTTGTCTCAGGCCCATGTGATGCTCGACCAGGCGCCACAAGCCTCCGGCCTGCAGAACGTGCTGGCGTTTCCTGGCGCGGTGGCCGAAGCGCTGCCCATCGAGCAAGGCGCCCAGGGCTGGCAAGCCGGGCTGCTTGGCCTGCTGACCATCGCGGTGATGTACGGCTGGGAAACACTGAAGCCGCAGCGGCTGCGTTTCGTACCCGGCGCCTTGCTCGGGGTCAGTGCCGCCACCGTGCTGAGCCTGGTGCTGTCGCTGCAGGTGCGGCGTGTGCAAGTGCCCGCGAACTTAAGCGATGCCATCGACTGGATCACCCCTGCCAGCCTGATGAGCCTGGCCGACCCGGCGGTGCTGGTCGCCGCAGTGGCGGTGGCGTTCATCGCCAGTGCCGAAACCTTGCTTTCGGCGGCGGCGGTCGACCGCATGCACAGCGGCGTGCGTTCAGACTTCGACCGTGAACTTTCGGCCCAGGGCATCGGTAATATGCTCTGTGGGGTGGCCGGGGCCTTGCCAATGACCGGCGTGATCGTTCGCAGTTCGGCGAACGTGCAGGCCGGGGCCCGAACCCGTTGGTCGGCAGTGTTCCACGGTATCTGGTTGTTGGCGTTCGTCGTGCTGCTTTCAGGTGTGCTGCAAAGCATCCCCGTGGCAAGCCTGGCCGGGGTGTTGGTGTTTACCGGCATAAAGCTGGTCGACTTCAAGGCGCTACGCGGCCTGGGCCGTTACGGGCGCATGCCGATGTTCACCTATGCCGCGACGGCGCTGGCCATCATCTTTACCGACCTGCTCACCGGCGTGCTGCTGGGCTTTGCCCTGACGTTGCTCAGGCTGGCGCTGAAGGCGGCCAGGCTGAAGATCAACCTGGTGCCGACCGGCGAGCGCGAAGTGGAGCTACGCATGAGTGGGGCCGCGACGTTTCTCAAGGTGCCAGCGCTGACCAAGGTGCTCGATAGCATCCCCGCCGGCACGCGGGTACATGTACCGCTGGGCAACCTCAACTATATCGACCATGCCTGCCTGGAGTTGCTCGAAGATTGGGGCCGGGCGAACCAGGCCAATGGCTCGCGGATAACCATCGAGAGCCGTGGCCTGAAGCGCCGCATCGAGGGGCAACTGCGAACTCGCGCGGGGGCCTGATCAGGCTTTGCCCAGGCCGATCCCCAACTGGCGAGACAGGCACGGCCAGCGTTTCCAGGCTGCGCCTGTTTCCGGGGAGGTAAGTGTGCCTTTATAGGCCTGGACCGACTCCAGCGCGAAGCTTTCTTCATCGAGCAACTGCTCTACCGAATGGTGCACCACTTCGTCGAGCTGGTTGGCGAACGCCTCGCCGATCAACTGATGGGCGATCAGGTTGGCCACAGTGGTATCCAGCGGGATCAGCGGTTGGCTAAAGTGCCGGATGTACAGGTCATTGACCTCCTCGACCAAGCGGTGCGCCAAGTAAGCCTCATCGAGCAGGCAATCCAAGCCTTCATGGCTGGCCATGATCTGCGGCGGTTTGAAGAAATATTCCTCGGCAATTTTCAATACCGGCTTGATCTGCCCTTCGATGCCCGCCTCGCTGGCCACTTCGGCCGCAGCATCGAGTAGGTCTGGCACCTGGTCGATGTAGGCGCCGACGAAGCGCGCCAGGGCGGTTTTCGGGTCGCTGTCGCCGAATTGGATCGACGGGTGCAGGCAGGGCAGTTGGCGTTCCAGCTGCTGCAGCAACTGGCCGGTGGTTCGCTCGTGTTCGTGCGCACGCTGGATCTGCTCGCGAAGTGCGGCGGTTTTCATGGGGTCCCCACGGTGGTAAACAGTTACGGGCGTGAGGTCGATACGATAGCTGCCTGGGCGAGGCCGGTAAGACGAATTTTTCATAAACGCCTTGCGCTTTTGCCTATGAAGTTATATCCAATTGCCATTATGCGATCCATGTCTATCTCCGCTACAGTCGTGCGCGGGCCCAGCCGGGCCCAGTACCCTTCACTTATCTGGTTTCGAGTTTTGCCATGAGCCGCCTGCATAAAACCTTGTTCGGCGCTTTCGCCGTGATCGCCATCGTTGCCGGCATCGTGCTTGAGCGGGTATTCGAGCAACGTAGCCTGGAGCAAGACCCGGCGCTGCTGGCGGCGGGAATTATCCTGTTGCAACAAGGGCGGCCCATGCCTGCCCTGCAAATGCTTGACGAGCAAGGCCAGGCCGTGCAGTTGGACCAGCTCAAGGGCAAGTGGAGCCTGTTGTTCTTTGGCTACACCTTTTGCCCGGATGTGTGCCCGACCACCTTGGCACAGTTGCGCAATATTCGCGGCAAGCTGCCGAGTGAGGCTGCGCAGCGGCTACAGGTATACCTGGTGAGTGTCGACCCGGCACGCGACACCCCGGCCCAGTTGAAGCAGTACCTCGGCTACTTCGACAAGAGCTTCAAGGGGCTGACCGGCCCGGTCCAAGTGCTTCAGCAGTTCTCCGAGGCGGTGAGCATCCCCTATGTGCCGGCCGACACCAGCAAACCGAACTACACCGTGCAACACAGCGGTAACTTGGCGGTGGTTGCGCCGGACGGCCGCTTGCGCGGTTTCATCCGCGCGCCGTTCGACAGCGCGAAGCTGCAAGGCGCTTTGCCTGGGCTACTAGGCCGAGGTTAATGGGATGCCTAGACATTGGCCGCCCCTTTTCACGGCGTCAATTCTTGCGCGAGCTTCTGAGCCGCCGCACGGGGGTTTAGATCGGCAGCGCGAAATAGAACTGGGTGCCCTGCCCTGGGCGTGAATAGACGCCCATCCGGCCGCCATGCAGTTGCACGATTTCCTTGCACAGCGCCAGGCCGAGCCCGGCGCCGCCTTTTTTGCGGCCCACCTGCACGAATGGCTCGAAAATCCGCCCTTGCTGGCCGTACGGAATGCCCTCGCCGCTGTCTTCGACGCTGATGATCAGCCGCTCGGCGTGGCGCCTGGCCTGCAAGCGGATCACCCCGCCTTCGGGGGTGTGGCGGATGGAATTGTCGATTAAGTTGTCGAGCACGCGGTCGAGTTGGGCCTGGTCAGCATGGATGCGCGGTAATGGCTCGGGCAGGTCGACCAGCAGCTGTATGGCCCCGTCGCGGGCCGCGCCCACATGCCGCTGGTAGGCCCGGTCGAGTAGGTCCGGGGCTTCGCACGGCGCCAGCACCAGCTTTTGCTGGCCACTTTGGTAACGTGAGAAATTCAGCAAATCGTTGATCAATTGCATCAACCGCTGCATCTCGTCTTTAACCGTGGTGAACAGGTCGGCTTCACGGGACTGCGGCGCGAACTGGACACGCTCTTGCAGTAGGCCGAATGCCATGTGCATGCCGGTGACGGGCGTACGCAACTCGTGGGAGGCGCGCAGAACGAACTCGCTGCGCACCCGCTCGAACGCGCGCTGTTCCGTCACATCATGCAGCACCATGACGGCACCGACGATTTGCCCTTGCCTGTGTGCCACCGGGGTCAGGCTCCAGGCGAGCAGGCGGGTTTCGCCGTCCACTTCCAGGCTGAGGTCGTCCAGCATGCGGTCCAGGCTGCCGCCCCGCAGCACCAATTGCAGTTGCTCATCGAGCTCTGGCCGGCCTAGCGCGGTGGCCAGGCTCATGCCGGTGCGGGTTTCACCCCAGCCCAATTGCCGTTGCGCAACCGGGTTGAGGTGCTCCAGCAGCCCCTGGCGATCGATCATCAGCAAGCCGTCGTCGATGCTATCGAGCACGGCCTGCAAGCGTTGTTGCCCGGCCAGCAGTTCCTCGACATTGGTGGCCTGATGCTCGCGCAGCGCTTTGGCCATGCTGCTGAAGCGCCGGGTCAGCAGTTTCATTTCCGCGGCATGGGGCGCTGCCAGCACCACGTCGTAATTGCCTCTGCCGATGGCATCGGCGGCCTTGACCAGCGCCTCGATGGGCTCACCGAAACGCTGCGCGATACGGTTGGCGGTGATGAAACCGATTGCCAGCACGGCCAGGCCCACGAGCCCAAGCAGGCTGGAGATCATCAGCGCATGGCGATGCGAGGCCTGCTGGCGCTTGGCGATGTTGTCGAGGGTGGCCCTGTAGGCGTCGATCAGGTCGCGGCGCACCGCATTGAAGGCGTTGCTTAAGGCACTGTCGTTACTCAGGTGCGGCGCGCGCGCCAGGGCTTGCTGGTAGGTGCCCAGGTAGCGTTGGTAATTGACGTTGGCGCGGCTCAGCGCCGCATGTTCCGCCTCGCTGATGTCGCATTCCAGTGCCTGGCCGATCAGCCGGCGAAACTCCACTTGGGTGCTTTCCAACTGGCCTTTGTCGGGTACGTCGGCCTGGGTCATTGCCAATTGCTCGCCCAGGTTTTGCCGAAGCTTCAGGCCGAGGTCCAGCGTATCGAAATTGTGCTGCACCAGGGTGTCCTGGCGGTTAGCGATTTGCAACACGCTGACCAAGCCCAACAACAACCCGAGCAGTGCGACGCTGATCAGCGCCGAGATGCTCAGAAACAGGCGCGTGCGCAATTTCATCGGCAACTTCATAGGTTATATTGCTTTCGCTTGCGGTACAGCGTGGAGGCATCGATACCCAGCGTCTTCGCGGCTTGGTCCAAGGTGTCGCTGGTGGCCAGCACCGCACCGATATGGGCTTTTTCCAACTCATCGAGGCTCATGGCGGCCCCGATGCGCGGTGCGTTGGTGGTTGGCTGCTCGCCCATGCCCAAGTGGCTGACTTCAACTTTTTCTTGCGAGCAGATAATACTGGCGCGCTCGACCACGTTGCGCAGTTCGCGAATATTGCCCGGCCAACGGTAATTGAGCAGCGCCGCTTTGGCCTCTTCGCTGAAGCTGCGCGCCGGGCGTGCATACTCCTTGACGAAGCGCGCCAGGAAGCGTTCAGCCAAGGTGAGGATGTCTTCACTGCGCTCGCGCAACGGTGGCAGGTGCAGGGTGATCACGTTCAACCGATAGAGCAGGTCTTCCCGAAAGCGCCCATCGCGGACCATGTCCTCAAGGTTCAGGTTGGTCGCGGCGAGGATGCGTACATCTGCGCGGCGCGTTACCGGGTCGCCGACCCGCTCATATTCTTTGTCTTGGATGAAGCGCAGCAGCTTTGGCTGCAAGGCCAGCGGAAAATCGCCAATTTCGTCGAGAAACAGTGTGCCGCCGTCGGCTTGATTGACCCGGCCCAAAGTGCTTTCGCTGGCGCCGGTGAAAGCGCCACGGCTGTGGCCGAAGAGTTCGCTTTCCATCAGTTCTGCCGACAATGAAGGGCAGTTGATGGTCACGCAGGATTTTTTCGCGCGCTTGCTCCACCCATGGATGGCTCGGGCCAGTTCACCCTTGCCGGTACCGGATTCGCCAAGGATCAGAATGTTGGCATCTGTGACGGCGACCTGGCGGGCGGTTTCGAGCACCACCATCATTGCCGGGCTGTGTGAATCCAGGCCATCTTTGGGCTTGCGAATCTCCACCTCAAGGGCTTCGAGCCGTGCCGACAGCTGCCGGACCTCCAATTGCTTGGCGGTGGCTAGGCGCAGTTGGTCGGGGCTACACGGTTTGACCAGGTAATCGGCGGCACCGGCCTGGATGGCATCGACCGCGGTATCCACGGCCGAATGGGCGGTCACGATCACCACCCGCATCCACGGCGCCTGTACACGCATTTGTGCCAGTACATCCAAGCCGCTGTCTTCACCCAGGCGCAGGTCAAGAAAGCACAGGTCGAAAACTTGCCTTTGCAGCAGCGTTTCGGCTTGGGCTGCGCTGCTGGCCGTGGCCACACTGTAGCCTTCGTCTTCCAGGCAGTAGCGGAACGTGCGCAGGATGACGGCTTCATCGTCCACCAACAGAATACGGCCCTGCAGACCCGTATCAGTTTCCATCGTGCTGCGCTCCCCTACAAAATAATCAGGCCGGCCCGCACGGGGCGGGCAAGTTGCAATGCTTAATTGTGAATGATTCGGCGCCTGGCAGGGCAACCATCGATAGCTGACAACGCTAACGGACTGAAATTCCGTGAAATTAAGGGGGCGCACGGTTGCTGCTGGGGGTTGTCCTACTTGCGAAGCACCCACCCAATCTAGGAGGCCAGTATGCCTGTACTCAAACCCGCCGCGTTGGTGCTATTTGCCGCTACGTTGTTCCAGGCCAACGTATTCGCGGCCCCGCCGGCGGACCAGGCGGCGCGTGACGAAGGTGCCATTTGGATGGCAATGGCATTGAACCAACGGCTGAGCCCCTACACGTTGAAAGTCGAGGTGCAGGGCGCCCACGCCGTGCTCAGCGGCAAGGTTGAGAACCAGCAAGATAAAGACTTGGCCGAGAGCATCGCGAAAACGGTCGGCCAGTTGGCGCAAGTCGATAACCAATTGCAAATCGACGCGGCGTTAGGCGACCTGCCGCCCACGCGGCAGCCTGTGGCGCAGCGTATTGACGACGCGACCCTTACGGCGACCGTGCGCGCCAAGCTCAGTTGGAATGCACCTACCCAGGGCTCTGACATGACGGTAAGCACCGATGGCGGCGTGGTGACGCTCAAGGGGCACGCACAAACGGCAGAAGCCAAGCTGCTGGCGGGTACGCTGGCCCACAACACGGACGGCGTATATGTGGTGAACAACTTGATCAGTTTGAGCGCGGCCGATACCCAGACCGCTCGCGCCGAAGCGCAGGCCAATGCTGTGGATAACAGCGTGACCGATGCTTGGATCACCAGCAAGGTCAAGGCCAGCTTTTTATATGACCGCAACCTCGACGCGTTGACCATCGATGTTGCTACACGCGAAGGCATGGTCAGCCTGGTTGGCGAGGTGGTCAGCAGCGAGCAGAAGACCCACGCCGTTGAAATCGCCCGCACCCTGCGCGGTGTGCGCGGGGTAGATGCCGACTTGCTTAAGGTAGCCCTTGGCGGAGCCCGGTAGGGCGCCCAATAGGTAGCCCGTAATAGTGTTTTGGGGGCCGCGCAAAAAAGCGGGCCGGCCCGATCGCAACGCGCCTTCTGGCTGTCGTGCAAACTGCCCGACGGCGGCGGGCTGATCGGGCAGTTTGCGCGCCGTAAGCCGGTGCCTTGTATTTATAACACACTGATTTAGTTATAGTTTATTTCAATTTGAGGTTGGCACGCACGCTGCAACAGGATCGGTGAACCGTGAATTAAGCGCCCAATAGGAGGACCACCGGATGAGCCGTCAACCGTTCGCACAAGTTGCCGAAACCCACCTGGTGGTGCGTAAGGGGTTGTTTGTGCTGCTTGCCGCGCTACTGACCTTGGTGGTTTGCCAACAGTTTCTATACTGGACACAGGCCCCTGAGCCGCTGATTCACATGAACCACGCCACCGCCGCGCCCCGCATGACTGAGGCCAGTGCCCAGGCGGGGCAGCTACACGGCCGTTTGTTTGCGGTTGAGTCGGTGGACCAAGTCGAGCGTTCCCCTCACGAGCCTCGTTGGGTGTTCTGATCAATTACTACGCGCTGAAGGAGCAAAACCATGCTGAGTTGGGCTATTACTTTTCTGATCATTGCCATCATTGCCGCCGTGCTGGGCTTCGGTGGTATCGCCGGCACCGCTGCCGGTATCGCCAAGATCCTCTTCGTGATCTTCTTGATCCTGTTCATTGCCTCGTTCTTCTTCGGGCGACGCGGCAGGCCTTGAACATGAACCGCACATTGTTGATACCGCTGCTGGCCGGGTTGTTGCTCGGCAGTAGCGCCGTTGCTATGGCGGGCAATGATGGGCAA
Source organism: Pseudomonas typographi (assembly GCF_014694385.1). Classification (GTDB taxonomy): domain Bacteria; phylum Pseudomonadota; class Gammaproteobacteria; order Pseudomonadales; family Pseudomonadaceae; genus Aquipseudomonas; species Aquipseudomonas typographi. The sequence goes on from NZ_JAAOCA010000020.1 coordinate 93,534, forward strand.
GACCGCGCCAGTGAGTTGGTGTCGTCGGATAAGCAATATCGTAGCGCCTGGCAACAGGCGGTTAAGCATGAGCAACGCCTACCGGACTGGGTATTGAATCTGTCGGGTGACTCAGATGCCATGAGTGCAGTCCCCAAAAAAGACGGCGACAACTACTTGGTGGGGGAGGTATGCGAAACGAAGGCCGCGTGCCGGAATAATCGGGTGATCGTGGCATTCAGTTGGGATAAAACCCACGCCTATGCCTTGTGGGTGCAAGTGCCGGCCGGTTTACCGGAAGACAAAGATCCCGCTAGCCATGCCTATTACCGGTGGCTAGGCGACCCTGACGAAGGCATGCAGGCTTTGTTGAAGGAGCAGCTTAGGAAAGATCAAAACTGGTATTGACCCTGCTCGGCAGAGAACAGCCTGCCGGGCCCTAGGGCCCCAACCTACGGCGTTAGGCGCCAGTGCGGCGCAACCGCGCCGTGCCAAACCACAGCGCAGTCGCCATCAGGCTTGCCGCCGCCATAGCCAGTGCCATCGGGTAAGCTGTGCCGTTTTGTGCAGTGGCGACGACGCTGCTAATAAGGAACGCGCAGCCGAATTGTAGCGTGCCAATGAGCGCTGAGCCGCTGCCGCCGTTCGCTCCCGTGTTGGCCATTGCGATGGCCGCGGCATTGCCACCGATAAACCCCAGCGAGGCGATGGTGAACCACAATGGGATCATCAATACCGCCAAGTGGGTGGTATGCGCGCTGGCCACCAGTGCCAGGCTCGCAGCCAAGTTAAGGCAAAGGGCCGCCCCCAGCAGTTTTTGCACCGGCCAGCGGCGAAGCCCGATGCGGTTGGCCTGTGCCCCCACAATTATGCCCACTGCATTGAGCGCGAACAGCCAGCCGTACTGCTGCTCACTTACCCCAAACAACCCCATGAAGACGAAAGGGGAGCCGGTGATGAAGGCGAACATGCAGGCCTGTGCCAGCCCGCCGACTATCGCCGGGGCGATGAAAGCGGGGCGGCGGCACAGCGTTGCATAGGTGCGCAGTACCTGCGAGAGCTTGAGCGGAGTTCGCAGCTTGGCCGGCATCGTCTCGGGCACGTAACGCCAAACCAGTACACCGCAGAGCAGCGCGAAAACCAGCATGAAAACGAATATCGCCTGCCAGCCGGCCAGTACGAGGATCCAGCCGCCGAGCAGTGGCGCCACAAGTGGCGCAAGGGTCATCAGCATCAGCAGCGAGGACAGCACCCGGGCGCTTTCGATGGGTTCGAATAAGTCATTAACAATCGCCCGGCCGATGATCATCCCCGCACAGCCGCCAATGGCCTGCAGTACGCGAAAGCCCGTGAAAACCCCGATGTCCCGGCTCAGCAGGCAGCCGAGGGTCGCAGCGACAAACAGGGCCACGCCGATCAACAACAGTGCCCGCCGACCGAAGCGGTCAATCAGCGGGCCGTAAAGGGCCTGCCCCAACGCCAGCCCAAGAAAGAACGCCGACAGCGTGGACTCGATGTGGCCATTATCGGTTTGGAACGCTTGCGCCATCTGCGCGAAGCCCGGCAGGTACATATCGGTGGCAAAGGGGGCGAAGGCCGAAAGCATGGCCAGGACGAGGATCAGCCGGCGTGTAGGTATGCCGGTGGCGGGCCGGGTGTGATTCATTGGCATGGAAAGTTCGCAGCGACTCGATGAAGGCGCAAAATCTAACCGTTATTCGGGTATATTGTCCATTAGATGGATATTTTAAGTAAGCCATGAACCGAACTTCGCTTGAACGTACAGACAGCCAACGCCCCAGCCGAGGGGCCGATGACGGTTGCCGCACCGTGATTACCCGCGCGGCGCGGGTGCTGCGTACTCTGGAGCAGGCCCCCAACGGGCTGACTATCGCGCAAATCACTCGCGCCAGCGCACTGCCGAGAACCACCGTGCAGCGGCTGGTCGGTTCGCTGCAGGCGGAGGAACTGGTTGCCGTGCGCGATGGTAGGGTGCGCCTAGGGCCGGCGCTGGCGCGCCTGGCGGCTGCCGCCCACCAGGATGTTCGCGAACGGTTGCGGCCACACCTGGAGGCGCTCTGCCGTGACACTGGAGAAACCGTGGATGTCTGGGTGCTGCGCGACAACGAGGCAGTGCTCGTCGACCAAGTTGTGGCGCAGCAGGAGGTGCGGATCGTCGTGCCTTTGGGCAGCCGGTATCCATTGCACTGCACGGCGCCGGGCAAGGTATTCCTGGCCGAGTGGGCGAACGCCGACATCGTTGCACTGGCCGAGCGCCCGCTAACAGGGCCCACCCCGCACAGCATCACATCGCTGCAAGCCCTGCTAGCCGACATCCAGGGTATACGCCGCAGCGGCATCGCCTACGACTGGGAGGAGCACGCTGAAGACGTGTGCGCCTTGGCCTGCGCGGTCGAGCTGGGAAGCGGGCAACGGCATGCCATCGCGATCCCGGCGCCCGCGCGGCGCTTTCGCCAGCATCAAGCGGCCTTTGAGGCCGCGCTGCGCCAATGCGTGGCTGCGCTGGGTGGCGAGTGACTGAACCGACGGCTTTGAAGCCGGCTACTTTACAGGGCCCCGGCGACCGGCACGCCTGTGTCACCCTTTTTTTTGCTGCGAACACTGCCGTTCGGTCGTCCGATTGCTTGACAGGCCTTTAGCCGCACCGCCGCGCGCAAACGCCCGCCCTGCGGGGGCTTGGGCATCCAGGGCTGGCGGGCAACTGGCCGTGATACCCAAAGCGATGAAATAGAACCGCTTTTATTATGCCGATTGTGCATGGGGTAGCCGTTTACGGCATTAGACTCTGCCGCCCCCCCTCTGAATAGTTGCGCCTTTTTTCGGAAATACGGTGTTACACGCCGAGCTTCCCGATGGCCTCCACTGGCCCGGGCCCGATGAATTTTGACGCAAAGGGTAACGATAATGAAAAAGGCAAAGCTGAGCCTGGCCTGGCAGATTTTAATCGGCCTGGTACTGGGCATTTCCCTGGGCGCCCTGCTCAATCACTTCGGCACGGAAAAAGCCTGGTGGATCAGTAACGTGCTGCAACCCGCGGGCGATATCTTCATTCGCTTGATCAAGATGATCGTGGTGCCGATCGTGATTTCCTCGCTCATCGTGGGCATCGCCGGGGTTGGCGACGCCAAGAAGCTTGGGCGCATTGGTGTTAAAACCATCCTCTATTTCGAGCTGGTGACCACCGTCGCGATCGTGGTGGGCTTGGTATTGGCGAATGTGTTCCAGCCTGGCAGCGGTATCGATATGAGCACCTTGGGTACGGTGGATATTTCCCAGTACACCAAGACCACCGCCGAGGTGCAGCATGAGCATGCGTTCATCGCGACACTGTTGAACCTGATCCCCCCCAATATATTCGCCGCCGTGGCCCGCGGCGACATGCTGCCGATCATCTTCTTTTCAGTCATGTTCGGCCTGGGGTTATCGAGCCTGCCGGCGGAAACCCGTGAGCCGCTGGTGCGTATGTTCCAGGGCATTTCCGAAACCATGTTCAAGGTCACCCACATGATCATGAACTATGCGCCCATCGGGGTGTTCGCATTGATCGCGGTCACGGTGGCCAACTTCGGCTTCGCTTCGCTGTTGCCGCTGGCCAAGTTGGTGATGCTGGTGTACGTGGCGATCGCGTTCTTCGCCTTGGGTGTGCTTGGCCTGGTGGCGCGGTTGTTCGGGTTCTCCATCCTCAAGCTGATACGCATCTTCAAGGATGAACTAGTGCTGGCCTACTCCACCGCCAGTTCCGAGACGGTGCTGCCGCGGGTGATAGAGAAGATGGAAGCCTACGGTGCGCCGAAGGCGATCAGCAGTTTCGTGGTGCCTACCGGTTACTCCTTCAACCTTGACGGCTCTACCTTGTACCAAAGCATCGCGGCGTTGTTCATCGCCCAGTTGTATGGCATCGACCTGTCCATCGGCCAACAGTTGATGCTGGTGCTGACCCTGATGGTCACCTCCAAGGGCATTGCCGGGGTGCCGGGCGTGTCGTTCGTGGTGCTGCTGGCGACCCTTGGCAGCGTGGGCATCCCTTTGGAGGGCCTGGCATTCATTGCCGGGGTGGACCGCATCATGGACATGGCGCGTACTGCGCTCAACGTGATTGGCAACGCCTTGGCCGTGCTGGTGATCGCCCGTTGGGAAGGCATGTATGACGACGCCAAGGGCCAGCGTTACTGGAACAGCTTGCCCCATTGGCGCAGCAAGCAGCCTGTGCCGGCGGCAGAAGTGGAGCGCACCTGATACGCACGTTATCATCCCCGCCAACGTAAATAACGGGGGTGCTCGATGCTTAATGGCCTATGGCTGGGGTTTTTCCTGGTAGCGGCGGTGTCGGCCCTGGGGCAGTGGCTGGTCGCCGGCAACAGTGGCGTTTTCGCGGCGATGGTCGAAAGCATCTTCGCCATGGCCAAGCTGTCGGTGGAAGTGATGGTGCTGCTGTTCGGCACCCTCACCCTTTGGCTGGGGTTTCTCAAGATCGCCGAAAAAGCCGGCATTGTCGATTGGCTGGCCAAGGTGCTTGGCCCGCTGTTCACCCGCTTGATGCCGGAAGTGCCGCCCGGCCACCCCGCCCTTGGGCTGATCACCCTTAACTTTGCCGCCAACGGCCTGGGCTTGGACAACGCCGCCACGCCCATTGGCCTGAAGGCCATGCGCGCGCTGCAAAGCCTGAACCCCAGCGCCACCGTGGCCAGCAATGCGCAAATCCTTTTTTTGGTGCTTAACGCGTCGTCGTTAACGCTGCTGCCGGTGAGCATCTTCATGTACCGCGCCCAGCAAGGCGCACAAGACCCCACCCTGGTGTTCCTGCCGATATTGCTGGCCACCAGTTGCTCCACCGTGGTGGGCCTGCTCAGCGTGGCGGTGATGCAGCGCCTGCGCTTGTGGGACCGGGTAGTGCTGGCCTACCTGATCCCTGGGGCGGCGTTGCTGGCGGTGTGCATGGCGTTTCTGGCGACCCTTTCGGCGGTTGCGCTGGCGAGCCTGTCGTCGATCCTGGGTAATGTGACGTTGTTCGGGCTGATCGTGCTGTTTTTGCTGGTGGGCGCTTGCAAGCGCGTGCCGGTGTACGAAACCTTCATCGAGGGTGCCAAGGAAGGGTTTGAGGTGGCCAAGAACCTGTTGCCCTACTTGGTCGCCATGCTCTGCGCGGTGGGTGTGCTGCGTGCGTCGGGGGCCCTTGAGCTGCTGCTCGATGGCATTCGCCATGGGGTGCAATGGGTGGGGCTAGACACCCGCTTTGTCGACGCACTGCCCACGGCGTTGGTCAAGCCGTTCTCTGCCAGCGCCGCGCGCGCCCTGCTCATCGAAACCATGCAACACCAAGGTGTGGACAGCTTCCCGGCGCTGGTGGCGGCGACGGTCCAGGGCAGCACTGAAACCACCTTTTATGTGCTGGCGGTGTACTTTGGTGCGGTGGGCATCCAACGCGCGCGCCATGCCGTGGGTTGCGCCCTGCTCGCGGAGTTCGCCGGGGTGGTGGCGGCGATTGTGGTGAGTTACTGGTTCTTCGGCTCGGCCCCGGCTTGATCGCCATTGGCCGCGGCCGCAGATGCCGCTGAGGCATCCGGGGTGATGGTGAACTTGAGTACGCCAATCAACTGGCCGTCTTCGGTTTCTACCCGCACCCGCCACGTACCGCTGGGGGCGGCCGGGAAGTTCTGCTTGCGGGTCCAGGCGCGGTAGCCCTCTTGGCGCCCCCCGTGGATATCGAGGGCAATGCGGTCCATGTCCTTGCCGTTCATTTCCCACACATGATAAATGCGCTCGTCCAGGCCGCGTGGGGCGTTGATCGCGGTGTAGGCGTAAACGCCGCTGCGCGCCTGGGCCACGGTGAGCGTGGTAATGCCTTCGCCGTGGGTGCGGGTTTGGTTGTCCAGGTCTTGGGTAATGGCGTCTTCGGTCATCCACAGGGTCGCTGGCGGTACCCACGTGCGCAGTAGCCAGCCGGCACCACCGGCGGCCAGGGTGGCCGCTACCAGCAGAAGCCCACGGCGCCAGGTATGAATGGGAAAGCTGCTGGCAAGGCTGGGGAACGACAACAACATGGCGGTGCCCAGTGCCAGCTTGAAGCTTTGCGACGTGGTCAGGTGCAGGATAATCGGCAGCGCCGTGAGCATTGCGGCGAACAAGGTCAAGGTGTGCAACGCCAGGAACAGCCAGCGCCGCGGCGCGAGCCAATGGTAATACAGCGGGTCGATGATCGACACCAGCCCAGCCAGGCCCAAGATCCCGGTGAAAACCCATTGGCCGCTGTTCCAACTGGTGGTGATGAAAAAGAACGGCAGCACGAAGAACAGGCTTTCCTGGTGGATCATCTGCGTCAGGTAGCGCAGCACCGAGGCGGGGATATCCCGTTTGAAGTACCGGCTGAACAGTTGGGTAACGGTGTTCTCGACCATCAGCCAGGCCCAACTGACCAGCAGCACGATGGCCACGGGGGTCGCCAGGTGGGCTTGGCGGTCGACCAGGATAAAACTGCCCAGCCCCGAGCAAAAGCCGAACAAGGCCACCACCCCGGGGTAGCGCTTGATCAGGGCGATAATGCGAAAAACGATGGGTGGCAGTGGCTTCATACAGTATTAGGCGGCCAGTAAGAGCGCAGAGGATACCGGGTTGGCTGCGGCGCCGCTCGCCCGCCGGTCATCGGCGCCGGCGGTACAGCCACGCGGCGCCAACCAGCAACAAGGCACCCAATGCCAGCCAGGGGCCCGTGTACAGCGCGGTTTGCAACTGGCCATAGCTCACCAGGGGCTGCTCCACCCGTACATAGCCGGGGTCGGCCAGCATCCGCCGCAGGGCATCGCTGGCGTGTTCGAAGGTCACCCCGCGCAAGGCTGCGGTGGGGTCGGCGAAATGGCCATCTTCGTAGTCGGCCAGCGACTGCCAATAGTAATCGGCCAAGGCACTGTTGCCCTGCACCGCCCAGGCCTGATGGGCAATGGTGGCGCGTTTGAGGCGTTCGAACGTGGGCCGGTCCAGGCCATGCTGGCGCAGGCCTTCGAGCACCTGCGCCATGGCTTGGCGCGCGGCGGATACATCGGCGCGGTCAAGGTCGGCGTTCAGGCTCATCAGCGTGCTTTCGCCAAAACCCTCGTTGGCGCTCCAGGGCCCATACGAAAGGCCGCGCTTGAGGCGCAGTTCATTGTAAAGCAGCCAATCGAAGTAGCTTTGCAGCACATCCCAGGTAGGCGGCGGCACGTTGTCTGGCAAATCCGGCTCGTTGAAGTACCAGTGTAAGGTCGCCGCATCCCCCACCCAGCCGCTGTAAAGGGTACGGTAGCGCGCGGCGGGTTTCGCTTTTAGCGTGGCGGGCGGGTGGTCGCTCGGCTCAACTGGTTCGAGGTCGCCAAAGGCCCGTTCCAGATAAGCGGGCAGCAGTTTGTCGAGGTCGCCGACCACGATCAGTGTCATGTTGTTAGGTGCATACCATTGCCGGCGCAGGTTGTTGACCTGGTCAAGGGTCAGGCCGCTGGGCGAGGCACGGTCAGCGCATTTTAGGCCCATCTCCACCGCTAGCCCCTCGCTGGCGCCGCGGGCCAGGCCCTGGTGGTCCAGCCAGCGCTGCAGGTGTGAATACTGGCCGCCGTCTTCTCGCTCAACGATCTTGCGCGCGGTTTCGAGGGTGGCTTCATCGAACCGGGTTCGGGTGATGATAGCCAACAGCAGGTCCAGCGCCTTGCGCTGGTTGGGCGCCGGTGCTTCGACCACGAAGGTGGTGTCGGTGTCGCTGGTGAAGGCGTTCCACTCCCCGCCCAGTTCCTGCATGCGCCGTTCCAGGCCGGCTTCGCCTTCGGCGTCGAGGCCGCTGAACATGAGGTGTTCGAGCAGGTGCGGCAGCTCTTGGGTGGCGCAGGGGAAATCATCGAAACCCACGCCCACGACCAGGCGGATGGCCACGTGGCCTTTTTCCGTGCTGGGCTTGAGCAGTAATTGCATGCCGTTGGGCAACAGGTAGCCTTCGACTTGCAGGCGATCGGCGGCGGCACCGGGCAGTGACAAGCCGAGCAGGAGAAACAACAGCAAACAACGCATGCGAGCTTCCTTGCTGGAACCGTTAAAGCCTACGCCATGCGTGGCCCAGTTAACAGATTGTACCCCGGCGTGGCGGTTCAAGGCGCCTCATGGGCGGCCTCGGGCAGCAGCGCGCCGGTGTCGGAAGCACCCAGTACGGCGTAAGCACTAGCGCAGAACAGCGAGTTCAAGCGCTTCATATCGGCAATCAACTCCAGGTGCAGCGAGCTGGTTTCCAGGCTTTGCAATACCCCACGCTGCAAGCGGCTCACATGGGTATGGGTCAGCCGGCGTTCCTGGGCGCGGAAGCGGCGTTTTTCCTTGAGCAACTGGCGGGCGCTTTCCGGGTCGGCGCTCAGATACACGTTAAGCCCCAGGCGCAAGTTAGCCATCAGTTGTGTGTGCAGGCCGGCCAGCTCTTCAAGCCCCACTTCGGAGAACGAGCGCCGCTGTGAGGTTTTCTGCTGCTGGACCTTGCGCAGCATTCGCTCGATCAGGTCGCTGGCCAGGTTAAGGTTCACCGCCAACTCGATGGTTTCAGCCCAGCGCTGGCTGTCGCGTTCGCCCAGGTCTTCGCGTGGCATTTTCGCCAGGTACAGCTTTACCGCGCTGTAGAGCGCTTCGGCCTCATCGCCAAGGGCCCGCAATTCTTGGGTTACAGCGGTTTGCTTGCCGCGCAGCACGTTGAGCATTTGCTCAAGCATGTGCTCTACGATGTCACCGATACGCAGGGTTTCCCGGGTGGCGTTGGCCAGGGCCAGGCTGGGGGTGTCGAGCGCTGCCGGGTCCAGATGCTTGGGGCCTTTTTGGCCTTGCGGTTCGGCGCGCGCTTGCAACAGGGCCTTGCACAGCCGCGCCATGGGCCCGGTGGTGGGCAGCAACAGTAGGCAACGCAGCGTGTTGTAGCAAACGTGAAAGCCGATCACCATGGTTTGCGCGTCGTAGTTCAGGGCGTCGATCCAGTGAACCAGGGGGCTGAGCACTGGGATCACCACCAGCAGGCCGATCAACTTGTACAGCAGGCTGCCCAAGGCCACTTGGCGCCCAGGGGTGTTCTGCATGTTGGTCGAGATGAACGCCAGCAGGCCACTGCCGATATTCGCCCCGATGACCAAGCCTATGGCCACCGGCAGGCTGATCACCCCAGCCTCGGCCAAGGTGGCCGTTAGTAGCACAGCGGCCAGGCTCGAATACGACACCATGGCAAACATCGCACCTACCAGCGCGTCGAGCAGAATGTCGCCGGTCAGCGAGGCGAACAGCACCTTCACGCCCTGGGCATGGGTAATGGGTGTGGCGGCTTCTACGATCAGTTGCAATGCGAGGATGATCAACCCCAGCCCAATGCTCACGCGGCCCAGTTGGCCGGCCCGGGTTTGCTTGCGCGAGAGGAAGAAGATGACGCCGAGGAAAATCAGCATCGGCGATAGCCATGACAGGTCCAGGGTCAGCACCCTCGACATCAAGGCCGTACCCACATCGGCACCGAGCATGATGGTCAATGCTGGCACCAGGCCCATCAACCCCTGGCCCACGAACGATGTGGTCAGCATCGCGGTAGCGTTGCTGCTTTGCACCACAGCCGTGACCAAAATACCCGCGATAAAGGCCAGCGGGCGTTTGTTCATGTTTTGCCCGAGCAACCGGCGCAAGGCGGTGCCGTATACACGCAAGATACCGGTACGGACGATGTGCGTACCCCAGATCAATAGGGCCACCGCGGAAAGCAGGTTGAGCAAGGTCAGCATAACTGGCGGCCTCCCTGTTGCTCGCGAAGCGGATGTGCTGAATGGTAGTGCTGTTGTATGGACAACTGCCAGCATGGCACAGCTTCGATTTATTTTGAAATAAAACTGTAGTCACATTTGGGCGGGGGGCCACGGCCCGCGCGGTGCCGTGGGTCAAACCGGCTTTTTTCGTTTGGCCGCTCGGGTGCGCATGCGGATGTTCACCGCCTCGACCGCCAACGAGAACACCATGGCAAAGTAAACGTAGCCCTTGGGCACGTGCACGTCGAATGCATCGGCGATCAATACCGTACCGACCACCAGCAAAAATGAGAGTGCAAGCATCTTCAGCGAAGGGTGCTGATCGATGAACCCGCTAATGGTCCCGGAAGCCAGCATCATCACCAGCACCGCCACCACGATGGCCGCGATCATCACCGGTACATGCGACACCATGCCTACCGCGGTGATGACCGAATCCAGCGAGAACACAATGTCGATGATCGCGATCTGAACGATGGTCAGCCAGAAATTGCCGCCTTTGCCTGTAGGTTGGCCGTCGCCTCCCTCTTCGCCTTCCATGCCGTGGTAGATCTCTTGGGCGCTTTTCCACAACAGAAACAAACCGCCGAAGAACAGGATCAGGTCGCGCCCCGAAATGCCCTGGCCGAAGGCTTCGAACAGGTCGGCCGTAAGGCGCATGATCCAGGTGATCGACAGCAACAGCAAAATACGCGTGACCATGGCCAAGGCGAGGCCGAATAGCCGGGTGCGGGCCTGCATGTGTTTGGGCATGCGGCTGACCAGGATCGAAATCATGATGATGTTATCGATGCCCAGCACGATTTCCAGGGCGGTCAACGTGAAGAAGGCAACCCAGAGTTCGGGGCTCGTCAGCCATTGCATAAGTTGTTCCTGTTACTGAGTAAGGGGCCAGCGCGGGGCGCTGGCGCATAGGTGAGCATGCTGCGCCGTCGTGTCATTGACTGCCCAGCAGGGGGAAAATCCCCATCAGCAACGCGGCGGCTGTGATGCACAGGCATATCAACACTGCCCATTTGAGGGTGAACCGCTGGTGGTCACCGAATTCGATGCCGGCCAGCGCCACCAGCAGATAGGTGGAGGGCACCAGCGGGCTGAGCAAGTGCACCGGTTGGCCGATGATAGAAGCACGGGCCATCTCGACCGGGGTGATGCCGTAATGGGCCGCCGCGTCGGCCAACACCGGCAGCACGCCATAGTAGAAGGCATCGTTGGACATGAAAAAGGTGAAAGGCATGCTCACCAAGGCGGTGATCACGGCCAAGTAAGGCCCCATGTTGTCGGGAATCACCGCAAGCAGGCTCTTGGACATGGCATCGACCATGCCAGTGCCGGCGAGGATGCCGGTGAAGATGCCCGCGGCAAAGATCAGCCCCACCACGGCCAGTACGCTGCCGGCATGGGCGGCGATGCGATCTTTCTGTGCTTGCAGGCAGGGGTAATTGACGATCATCGCGATACTGAAGGCGATCATGAACAGCACCGGCAGGGGCAATAGGCCGTTGATCAACGCCACCATCAGTAACAGCGTCAGGGCCGCGTTGAACCAGATCAGTTTCGGCCGGCGCGCCTCGGGGAACTGCGACACGCTGATTTCGCTGTGCTCGTTGGCAGTGTCGGGCAGCTTGAGTTCGCCCAGGCGCGCCCGTTCGCGTTTGCCGTACCACCAAGCGATGGTAAGGATGCTCACCACCCCCGCGAGCATGGCCGGGATCATCGGCACGAAGATATCGGACGGGTCGACGTGCAGTGCGCTGGCGGCGCGGGCAGTCGGGCCACCCCAAGGGGTCATGTTCATGACGCCGCCGGCGAGGATGATCAGCCCGGCCATCAGCCGCGCATTCATGCCAAGGCGTTGGTACAGCGGCAGCAAGGCGGCGCAGCAGATCATGTAAGTGGTGGCGCCGTCACCGTCCAGCGACACTACCAGGGCCAGCACGGCGGTGCCGACGGATACCTTCAGCGGGTCACCCTGGACCAGTTTCAGGATTTTGCGCACGGCCGGGTCGAACAACCCGGAGTCGATCATCAGCGCGAAATAAAGGATGGCGAACATCAGCATCACCCCGGTGGGGGCGAGTTTGCTGATACCGTCGAGCATCATCGGGCCGATCTTCGTCGCGAAACCACCGAACAGGGCGAACAAAATCGGGATGATGATCAGCGCGATCAGTGCCGAAAGGCGCTGGGTCATGATCAGGAACATAAAGGTGATGACCATGGCGAAGCCAAGGAACGTCAGCATGGCGGTGCTCCAGGGGTGGCGCGCAGCAGGGTCAGCGCGGCGAGCGAGGCGGCTGGAGGGATGGGGCGGCGTTGCGAAGGGCGTGCGAGGGCATCAGGTCACCATTGTTTTTGTTGGGTACCGGTCTGCTGCCGGTAGGTGCGGCTGATATTAGGGGCTTTAGCTTTCGGCAACCTTTCGGCTGCCGGTGTGGTGTTTCAGATGTTCGCATGAGAATGGACGCGTGAATTTTATTGTCGGGCGAGAAGCGGCAACGCAGCGCGCAGCAAAAAGGCGCCGTGAACATTGTGCAGCCAACTTCTGAAACACCGCACTAGGGCAGTATCAAACCGCCGCTGGCTTTATGCAGGTCGCGCAGGTGCTCGCCAATTTGGCGTAGGTTCGCTTCACTGGCTTCGATAGCCTGAGCGCGCTCGGGGGTGAGCAGGGCGCGGATTTCCGTGTCGAGGCTGGCGTTGAGCTGTTGCAGTTTTCGTTGGCGTTGGCTGCTCTCTTGCTGCAGGCGTTGCCATTCGCTCTGCTGTGGCAACCCATAACCGTCGGCACCGAGTAACTCAGCTGGGCGGCTGAGAAAGCCGCTGCCGGCCAGAATAGCCTGCAAGGTGTCGTTGGCGTTGGCCACCCCTGGCTCGTGGGCTTCGCGGGCGCCCAGGTAGCGCTGTTTGACTTCATCCTGGGCCAGCAGCAGTTGCCGGCGAAAGCCCGCCTGTTCCAGTAGCAGCAAGGCCGCGCTGGTGCGTAGGTCGGCTTGGGCAAACCAACGCCGGCGCGCTGGCGCGGGTTGCTCCAGCCAACTTTCCAGGGTGTTCTGCTCGATGGGCAAGTGCTGCTGGAGTACCGCGAACATCGCTTGATAACGATCGTGGTAGGAGTCGAACAAGTAGCCCCGGCGCAGGGCTTGTTTCTTGTCGTTCAACACGCTGCCATCGGCCAGGCCGCGCGCTTCCAGCACCCGCAGCAAACCATTGGGCACGATACTGTCCAAGTCGCCCAGGCGGGCTTGGCCGGTGCCGCTGCGCAGCAATTTCAGTGTTTCCACCGCGCAGTTGTTGGACAAAAAGTAATAGTCGCCGTCGTAGCCCCAATGCATCTCGGCGGCATGGCGTACCAGCGCCTGGATTTGCGTGCGGTCCAGTTTCAATGGAATGGACGCCAGGCCGCGCAGTTCTACCTTGGTGTATTCGTCGATGACCTGGTTCAACGGCAGCACGAACAGGCGCGAAGGGTATTGGCCGTTGAGCCCGCCCCAGGTCGAGAGCTGCACGTCGTTGACGAACGCGCGGTAAGAGAGCACCAGGCTTTGGTCCAGGTCGAGCCGGCAGTCTGGGCCCCGCGGGCGGCCGGGTGCGCAGATTACCAAGCGAAGCATGCTATGGCCCCAGCGGCTGACCCAGTTCTGGTTGGCCTCCGCCAGCAGGTAGTCCACCTCGTAGACCCGTTCCGGGTCGATCTTGCCCAACGGCTCGCGGCCGAAATCGCTGCCGGCGTTCAGGTAGGGCAACTCCCGTGGGCATTGTTCTGCTTGCGGCGGCGCCCAGCCGAAGTGCTGCTTGAGGTACTCATACAGCTCCGGGCGGCGGCAAGGGTAGCTGGGGTCAAGAAGAAAATACTCCATGTTGACCGCAATGAATTCCTTGGGGCTGCTGGTTTCGTAAAGGTCGGGGCTGCGTACCACTTGGCGGTTGCTCAGCTCGCGCTCACCACGCCGGCCCACGGATTGCGGCCAGCCGCCCAGGTCTAGCAGGCGCGGGTCATCGCTGAGGGTATAGCGCCGTTCGGCCTGGCCGCGGCAGGCCTCGGGCAACCCAACGTCACCGAGGGTTTCGGCCTGTTGCCGGCAACGTACGATAAGCCCACGGTCCGCGGTGGACCAAAGCCTGGCGCGGTCGTATAAATGGGTGAGTTCGTGCAATACCGTGGCGAGCAGTTCTTCACGTACGGTGCCATGGGGCCGGCCAGTTTGTTGGGTGGCTGCGCTGCCATCGGTGAGGCTGGGTAGAAAACGCCGGTTGATGTCGAGCGTAGACACCATGCCAGCCTGGCCGTATGCCTGCGGCGGCATGCCGTCGGCCCAGCGCACGCTGACCGTGCGGTCCAGGCGCTGGCGAAAGGCGGGTGGCAGGCGCGCCAGCGCTTCGTCCAGCAGCGCTTGGCTGGCGCTGCGTTGCGGGGCCGACAGGGTGTCGGCTTGCAACGCGAGGCGAAGGTCCGCCTCGGCGGCATGGGCCGCCAGGGCGAAGAGGCAGGCCAGCAGCCAGCCGATCAATACCCTCACAGCGCGAGGATAGCCTCTGCCAGTTGTTGGTCATCGGCTTGGCGAGCCTGCGGCAGGTCCGCGCGCAAAGTCTGCAACGCCGCTTCAAGCTGCACACCACGGTATTCACCGCCGCTGGCGACATAGCTGGCGGCGTCTTCCTTGGCGGCCATGACGATCTTCGAATCACGGATCGAGGTCGTGGTGTCGGAGGTGAAGTCGATCGAGCGGCCGAACGCCCGAACGATGATGTTACTGGTAGCTTCCAATGTACGCGCTTGGGTCGCATCGGCAATGGCAAGCAGGGCGAGGGCGGCAACGATGAGCGTTTTACGCATCGAGGAATATCTCCGGGGTTCAGCAAACAAAAAGTGCCTATTGGACGAGGATCGCTTCGGCCAGTTCAAGGTCGGCTGCATGAAGCTGCGGTTGGGTATGGCGTAGGTAGGCCAGCGCTGCGTCGAGGCGGGCGCCGCGGATTTGGCCATTGCTGGCCACGAAGGCGGCGGCGTCATCTTGGGCGCCCAGCACCAGTTTGCGTTCGAACGGCGTGGTGGTCAGCTTGCTGGTGACATAGCCGGCGATCACGCTGCCCTGGGTAGTGCTGTCGAAGGCGTGGGCATTGCCCGCGCCACCCATTAACAGGGCCAAAAAAAGAGTTTTTCGCATCTATCAGGTAAGCATAAGGATAACCCGCTAAAGGCTAACGGAACGGCCTGGGCGGGGCCAGCCCGAAACCTGGGCTAGGAAACAAAATGTACAAAGTTTCATAGCGGTAGCCCGTGCATGGCTGCTACTCGGTGGCCACCAAAATCGCCTGGGCCAATTCGCTGTCCGTCGCATGCTGTAGCGGCTGTTGCTGGTGCAGGAAGGCCAGCGCGCTTTCCAGGCGCGCACCACGAATGGCGCCCGCGCTGGCGACGAAGCTGGCCGCATCTTCACGGGCCTGGCGAACGATTTTGTGGTCGCGCAGCGACGAGGTGGCGTCGGACGTGGCATTGGTGCTGGCATTTACGGCGCGCACCACCGCGTCGGTGGTCACAATGAAGCTCGACGCAGAGGCGCCACAGCAAAGGGAAATCAGCAATGCGCCGGCGGCGATTTGGGCAGCGTTCATCACAGGGCCTCAAGGAAGCGGAAAGAACCTATTAGAGCGGTTCTAGCGCCGTGGCGCCAGCTATAGCGCCCATGAATAGCGCTGCATCAGGAACTGTGCCGGTAATGGCTCGGTTTTGGAAAACTGTTTTTCCTGCCTAACTCATTGAATCCAAATAAAAAACCCGCCCAGTTTCTTGGGCGGGTTTTATTTGGCCATGGGGCAAGCGGCCCCACCGGCACGGCTCAGCGCCAGAAAGGCTTGCTCAGCTCTTCGTAACGCTGTGCTTCGCTGATGCCGGCATCGGCCAGCAGGCGGGCATCCAGGCGAGCCAACTGGTGGCGGCTGGCGATGCGGCGCTGCCACAGGCTCAGGCTGGCCAGCGTGCGCAGTACCACAGACGAAGGCTGGGCAGTAGGGTTGTTGAATTGCAGATCGGAACTGAGGGTACGTTCCATGGTGAGCATCCTTCCGCTTGTGGCGGGACTAAGTGTGGTTTGAACTTGGAGCAAATGATGCGCCTCACTGTGCCCCCGCTAAAGGCACAGTTGAGCATTATTGTGGTCACTCAGTTATCTGTTATGGCGGCCTGTTGTGGTTGTTTTGGGGCAAACTGTACTGGTTAGTACCAAAATGGTGCGTTTTGGCAAAAAGTGGCCAGGCGCTAGCGGCGGGGCGGCGCTTTTTTAGCGGTACAGAAGAACAGTTTTATAAATTTTGGCCGGTGGCAGGCAAACTGTTCCTGCGCTAGGCAAAAACAGTACCCTCGGCGCTCGTTCAAAGGGCAACCATGTGCCCGGTTTCCTCGGCGTTGATGTGCCAGAGCAGTGCATCCCGCAGCACATGGGGTGTGTGGCCACCGCGTGCACAGGCCCGCTCGAAGTAGTCGTTCAGGGCCGCCCGGTAGCTGGGGTGCACGCAGTGGTCGATAACCTGCCGGGCGCGTTCCCTAGGGGCCAGGCCGCGCAAGTCCGCCAGCCCTTGCTCGGTCACCAGGATATCCACGTCGTGTTCGGTGTGGTCTACATGGCTGACCATAGGCACCACGCTGGACAATGCGCCCGCCTTGGCGATGGACTTGGTCACGAAGATTGCCAAGTGGGCGTTGCGGGCGAAGTCCCCAGAGCCGCCGATGCCGTTCATCATCCGGGTGCCGCCCACGTGGGTAGAGTTCACGTTGCCGTAGATGTCGAACTCCAGGGCGGTATTGATGGCGATGATCCCAAGCCTGCGAATCACCTCGGGGTGATTGGAAATTTCCTGCGGGCGCAGCACCAGCCTGGATTTGTATCGGTTGAAGTCGGCGAATACCTGCGCATGCTTGCGTGCCGAAAGGGTCATCGAGCTGCCGGAGGCGAATGCCAACTTGCCGGCGTCGAACAAATCGAAAGTCGAGTCTTGCAGCACCTCGGAATACATCGTGAGGTTTTCGAACGGTGACTGCAGCAGCCCATGCATCACCGCATTGGCGATGGTGCCGATGCCAGCCTGCAGTGGCATCAGTTCGCGGGTCAAGCGGCCGTGAGCAACTTCGTCGGCGAAAAACCTGACCAGGTGGCTGGCGATGGCCTGGGTCTCTTCATCCGGCGGCAATACGGTAGAGGGTGAATCCGGTTGCTGGCTGATCACGATGCCGGCGATTTTGCCCGGGTCGATGGGGATGGCCGTGCTGCCAATGCGGCTGTCGGCACGCACTACCGGGATCGGCTGGCGGGTAGGGCGGTAGGTGGGAATATAAATATCATGGAGGCCTTCGAGCGCCAGCGGCTGAGAAAGGTTGATCTCGACGATTACGTGCTTGGCGAGGATGGCGAAGCTGGCGGAGTTACCGACCGAGGTGGTGGGCACGATATGACCATGCTCGGTGATGGCCACCGCTTCGATCACGGCGATGTCCACGGCCTTGATCTGATGGTTGCGCAGTTGCTCGACGGTTTCGGATAAGTGCTGGTCAATGAACATCACGCTGCCGTCGTTGATGGCCTTGCGCAATGTGCTATCGACCTGGAACGGCATGCGCCGGGCCAGCACGCCGGCCTCGGTGAGCTGCTTATCCAGGTCGTTGCCCAGGCTTGCGCCGGTCATCAAACTGATCTTCAGCGGCCGGGCCTTGGCCCGCTCGGCCAGCGCCTGCGGCACGGCCTTGGCTTCCCCGGCGCGGGTGAAGCCACTCATGCCGACGGTCATGCCATCGTGGATCAGGGCGGCGGCGGCTGCCGCGGTCATTACCTTGTTGTGCAAGGCAGGCATGCGAATGCGGTCACGGTACATGATTGTTATCTCGAAGCGACGGTAGCAAGGTGCGAAGTCTATTGCTTCGCGAGGCGCTACGTCCCGCTACCAAGGTCGTAGGCGAAGGCTTTAAAACGGGGCTTTTACGGTAAAACACTTTTGCAGCCTATGAAAAAGGCCGGCCTTGGGGGCCCTGACGCAGCACGCCCCACCTGGCGACCAGGTGGGGCGTTGAAGGCGGGGCCGTTATTCGACCGCTTTGACCATGTCCTCGATAACCTTTTTAGCGTCGCCAAACACCATCATGGTTTTGTCGAGGTAGAACAACTCGTTGTCCAGGCCCGCATAACCGCTGGCCATCGAGCGCTTGTTGACGATGATCGTCTTGGCTTTGAAGGCCTCGAGGATGGGCATGCCCGCGATCGGCGAACTCGGGTCGTTCTTCGCCGCCGGGTTGACCACGTCGTTGGCACCGAGCACCAACACCACGTCGGCTTGGCCGAACTCTGCGTTGATGTCTTCCATCTCGAACACTTGGTCATACGGCACTTCGGCTTCGGCCAGTAGCACGTTCATGTGCCCAGGCATGCGGCCAGCCACCGGGTGGATGGCGTATTTCACCGTGACCCCGGCATGGCTGAGTTTCTCCGTCAGCTCTTTCAGCGCGTGCTGCGCGCGGGCGACGGCCAGGCCATAGCCGGGCACGATGATCACGCTGTCGGCGTTGCTCAGCAGGAACGAGGCGTCGTCTGGTGAGCCCGACCGCACGGGCCGCTGTTCGGCCGTGCCGCCGCTGCTGATGGTTTGGGTGGCACCGCCGAAGCCGCCAAGGATCACGTTGAAGAACGAACGGTTCATCGCCTTGCACATGATGTAAGAAAGGATGGCGCCGGAAGACCCCACCAGCGAACCGGCGACGATCAGCATCGCGTTATTCAGTGAGAAGCCGATGCCCGCGGCAGCCCAACCTGAATAACTGTTGAGCATGGATACCACCACCGGCATATCGGCACCGCCGATGGGGATGATGATCAGTAACCCGAGCACGAAGGCCAGCGCCAGCATCACTGCAAAGGCCAGGTAATTACCGCTGAGCACGAACGTAACGCCCAAGCCGAGCATCACCAGGCCCAGCAGCAGGTTGAGCAGGTGCTGGCCGGCAAACCTCACGGGGGTGCCCTGGAACCAGCGGAACCGGTACTTGCCGGACAACTTGCCGAAGGCAATGACAGAGCCGGAAAAGGTGATGGCGCCAATCGCCGCGCCGAGGAACAGCTCCAGGCGGTTGCCGGGCGGGATGGCATCACCCAATTGTGCGACGATGCCCAATGACTGTGGCTCGGCCACGGCGGCGATGGCAATGAACACCGCTGCCAAGCCGATCATGCTGTGCATGAACGCGACGAGTTCGGGCATCTTGGTCATTTCTACCCGTTTGGCCATGACCGAGCCGGCGGTGCCACCCACCAGCAGGGCAGCGATCACGTAGCCGAGGCCAGCGGGCGCCAGTTCGGCCCCGAGCTTGAAGATCAACACCACGGTGGTGAGCACGGCGATCGCCATGCCCGCCATGCCGAACAGGTTGCCACGCCGCGAGCTGGTAGGGTGGGAAAGGCCCTTGAGCGCCTGGATGAAGCAAACCGAGGCAACGAGGTAAAACAGGGTAACCAGGTTCATGCTCATGGCTTGTTGCCCTCGGTTTTTTTGTCTTTTTTCTTGAACATTTCGAGCATGCGGCGGGTAACCAGAAAGCCGCCGAATACGTTGACCGCCGCCAGCGCAACGGCCAGCACGCCCATGGCCTTGCCCAAGGGCGTCACGGTCAGGGCCGCGGCCAGCATGGCGCCGACGATCACGATCGCGGAAATGGCATTGGTCACGGCCATCAGCGGGGTGTGCAGTGCCGGGGTGACGTTCCACACCACGTGGTAACCCACATAGATCGCCAATACGAAAATGATCAGGTTGTAAATGCCGTGAGAAATCAGCATGTCTTCCATGGCGAGCTCCTTATCCGTTTTTGCGCACGACTTCCCCGCCGCGGCACATCAGGCACGCGGCGACGATATCGTCATCGAGGTTGATGGTCAGGATGCCTTGCGCGTCGAACAGCAACCGGGTGAAGTCGAGCAGGTTGCGCGCATACAGCGCCGACGCATCGGCAGGCACTTGGGTGGGAAGGTTGCTGGGGCCCACCAGGGTCACGCCGTGGGCCACCACCACTTGGTCGGCCACGGTGAGCGGGCAGTTGCCGCCTTGCGCGGCGGCCAAGTCGATCACCACGGCGCCGGGCTTCATCTGGGCCACGGTCTCGGCGCTGAGCAACGTCGGTGCCTTGCGCCCGGGAATCAACGCGGTGGTGATCACGATATCGGCCTGCTTGGCCCGCTCATGCACGGCTTGGGCCTGGCGCTGCATCCAACTGGCCGGCATCGGGCGGGCGTAACCGCCCACGCCTTCGGCGCATTCGCGCTCCTCATCGGTTTCGAAGGGCACGTCGATAAACTTGGCGCCCAGCGACTCGATCTGCTCCTTCACCGCCGGGCGTACATCCGAGGCTTCGATCACCGCGCCCAGGCGCTTGGCGGTGGCGATGGCTTGCAGGCCGGCTACGCCCGCGCCGAGTACCAGCACCCGGGCGGCCTTCACCGTGCCGGCGGCGGTCATCAACATAGGCATGAAGCGCGGGTAGTGGTGGGCGGCCAGCAGCACCGCTTTGTACCCGGCAATGTTCGCCTGCGACGACAACACATCCAGGCTCTGTGCCCGCGACGTGCGTGGCGCGGCCTCCAGTGCGAAGGCGCTAATACCTTGGGCCGCCATGCGCGCGATCGTGGCGTTGTCGAAGGGGTTGAGCATGCCGAGCAATACGCTGCCGGGGGCCATGCCCGCCAATTCCGCCTCGCTCGGTGCCAGCACCTTCAGCACCAACTCGGCGCCAAAAGCCTCGGCTGCGGTGCCCATGCTGGCCCCGGCACTTTCGAAAGCGGCATCTGGAATGCTGGCGGCTACCCCCGCGCCCCGTTCGACGGTCACGCGGTGGCCCTGGCCGATCAGCTTCTTAATGGTTTCAGGGGTGGCAGCAACCCGCGTTTCACCGGGGTGCGTTTCGAGCGGAACACCTATGTGCACGTGTGGTTCTCCTGCGAACGTTATTATCATGCGGCCAGCGCACTACCGGCGTTGCGGTGGTTGTGGCCATAGGCACGGTACGAACTGTATTTGTGCGGGGTGATGGTGCATTGAAACAGGGCGATGAAGTATCGGCGTGCTCATTAACAGCCGGTAAAAGCCGGATGCGAGCGCAGGCCGTATGTTCGCCTTTTTCTCGGGTCTCACGTCGCTCAAAATAATGCGTACGGTGCGGGGCGCTGTGCGTTTGTTTCATTGTGCAAATTAACATTGGACGTGGCAATAAATGATTGCTCTAAAAAGAATCAGGAGGTGCGTGAAGTTGTCGTACCACTTGCCTAACTTATTGTTTTTAAGGAGATATTATTAGGTTTTTATTTTTTGACTCAGGGTCTTAGCCACGCATCTATTTGGCGATTTTTGAAAGAAAGTTATAGCTGCCATTCTGCGGCGGAATTCAAGGGGTTATGGCAGATATTCCACGCGGTTATTCCTGGGTGAAAGTTACGGCTGCGGGGCCTTGTTTGAATAGGCATGTGCGCAACTCGTTAACCATTGGCTGAAGCCTTTCAGTGCGGCGGATTCAACTTTCCGTTCCGGCATTACCAAGTAATAGGCGTTGTCGCTATTCAAGGGTTGCGGGTGAGCGATGGCCAGTTCGCCCCGTGCCAACTCCTGGGCGATCAAGAACGGCGGTATCAGCGCGATGCCCATGTCATGGCGGGCCGCTTGGGCAAGCATGGAAAACAATTCATAGCGCGGCCCGGTCATGTCGCGTGGCACGTGCAGGCCACAGGCGCTAAACCACTGCCGCCAGGCATGCGGGCGGGTGGTTTGTTGCAGCAGCGGCAGGCTGGCGATTCGCTCGGCGCTCAATGGGCCGGCGTGGCCCAGTAGGGCCGGGCTGCACACGGGCACCGGGTTTTCGCCCATCAACCGCTGGGCACGGGCCCCAGGCCAATCGCCGTCACCGAAGTACACCGCCGCGTCGAAGGCCGTGTCGGCGAACAAAAAGGGCCGGGTGCGGTTGGTCAAGTTGACCAGCACTTGGGGCATTGCCCGTTGGAAGTCTTTTAGCCGGGGCAGCAACCACCGCGTGCCAAAGGTAGGCACCACCGCCAGTTCGATGCTGTTGGCACCGCCCTGGCCCATGAGCGACAGGGTGTCGCGCTCCACCGCATCGAGCTGCGCGCTGACCTGCCGGCTATAGGCAAGCCCGGCGTCGGTGAGCCGCACGCCACGGTGCGAGCGCCGGAACAGCGCCACGCCGAGAAAACCTTCTAACGCTGCGATTTGCCGGCACACGGCCCCCTGGGTCAGGGACAAGTCTTGTGCCGCTTTGGTAAAGCTCTCGTGCCGGGCCGCCGCTTCGAAACAGATCAACGCCGTGGTGCTGGGGACTTTTCTACGCATGGGGCAACCTGCCAACGAACCGCTCACCTGCTGTTGTCGCGTTTTCGGAGTGAGAAAGCAACACAACCCCGTGCATTTTGCTCGTTTGTGCTGCAGCGTGCGCTTCACTAGGCTTGGGTAAAAACAATGCCCAAGAGGTTCGCCCATGGCCGCCAACACTCGCTTCAACTGGATCGATCCACTGCTGTTGGACCAACAGCTCAGCGAAGAGGAACGCTTGGTGCGTAACAGCACCGCGAAGTTTGCCGAAGCGCACCTGGCGCCGCGGGTGCTCGAAGCGTTCCGCCATGAGAAGGCCGACCCGGCGATTTTTCGTGAGATGGGCGCTGCGGGGTTATTGGGCGCTACCCTTCCGGAGCAGTATGGCGGCAGCGGCCTGAGCGCTGTGTGTTATGGCCTGATCGCCCGCGAAGTCGAGCGGGTGGATTCCGGCTACCGCTCGATGATGAGTGTGCAATCTTCACTTGTGATGGTGCCGATCCACGAGTTCGGTAGCGAAGCGCAAAAGCAAAAATACCTGCCCAAGCTTGCCAGCGGCGAGTGGGTTGGCTGCTTTGGGCTCACCGAGCCGAACCATGGCTCCGACCCGGGCTCGATGGCCAGCCGTGCTAAGCCGGTAGCCGGCGGCTACCGCTTGAGCGGCAGCAAAATGTGGATTACCAACAGCCCCATTGCCGATGTGTTCGTGGTGTGGGCCAAGGATGACACTGGCGACATCCGCGGTTTCATTCTTGAAAAGGGCTGGCAAGGGCTGAGCGCACCGGCCATACACGGCAAGGTGGGGTTGCGCGCATCGGTTACGGGCGAAGTGGTGATGGACAACGTGTTCGTTCCAGAAGAAAACGCCTTCCCGGAGGTGCGCGGCCTCAAGGGGCCCTTTACCTGCCTGAACTCAGCGCGTTACGGCATCGCTTGGGGCGCGCTGGGTGCGGCGGAGTTTTGCTGGCATACGGCGCGCCAATACACCCTTGACCGCCACCAATTCAACCGGCCACTGGCGGCTAACCAGTTGGTGCAAAAGAAGTTGGCCGACATGCAGACCGAGATTACGCTGGCCCTGCAGGGCTGCTTGCGCTTAGGGCGGATGAAGGACGAGGGCACGGCGGCGGTTGAGATCACCTCGATGATGAAGCGTAATTCGTGCGGCAAGGCCCTGGATATCGCCCGAATGGCGCGGGACATGCTGGGGGGTAACGGTATCAGCGACGAGTTCGGCGTGGCCCGGCATTTGGTGAACTTGGAAGTGGTGAACACCTATGAGGGTACCCACGATGTTCATGCGTTGATCCTGGGGCGTGCGCAAACCGGCATCCAGGCGTTTTTTTAATCACTACAATAAGAAGAGGGTGCGGCGATGGGGGCATTGTCTGGCGTGCGCGTGCTGGATATGTCGCGGGTGCTGGCTGGCCCTTGGGCTGGGCAAGTGCTGGGCGACCTGGGCGCCGAAGTGATCAAGGTGGAAAAACCCGGCAGCGGGGACGATACCCGTGCCTGGGGCCCGCCTTATTTAAAGGATGCCGCCGGGAACAGCACCGGCGAGGCCGCCTATTACCTGGCGGCCAACCGCAATAAACAGTCGGTCACCATCGACTTCACGCTGCCAGAGGGGCAACGTCTGATCAGGGAGCTTGCGGCGCAATCCGATGTGTTGATCGAGAACTTCAAGGTGGGTGGGCTGGCGGCCTATGGGTTGGACTACGCCTCGCTGCGGGCAGTGAACCCTCGGCTTATCTATTGTTCGATCACCGGCTTCGGCCAGTTCGGCCCCTATGCCAAGCGTGCCGGCTACGATTTCATGGTGCAAGGGCTCGGCGGCCTTATGAGCCTGACCGGCCGTGCCGACGATGAAGCCGGGGCGGGGCCGGTAAAGGTCGGCGTGGCGCTGACCGACATCCTCACCGGCCTTTATGCGAGCGTGGCGGTGCTGGCTGCATTGAACAGCCGCCACCACAATGGTGAAGGCCAGCACATCGATATGGCGTTATTGGATGTTCAAGTGGCGTGCCTGGCCAACCAGGCGATGAACTACCTCACCACCGGGGTGGCGCCGCGCCGCCTGGGCAATGCTCACCCCAATGTCGTGCCGTATCAGGATTTCCCGACCGCCGATGGCGACATTATTCTTACCGTGGGCAACGACAGCCAGTTTCGCAAATTCTGCGAGGTGGCGGGGCACCCCGAGTGGGCCGCCGATGCGCGGTTTTCCAGCAACGCGGCGCGGGTGGCCCACCGGGAGGTGCTGGTGCCGCTGATCCGCCAGGCCACGGTGTTTCGTACCAGCGCCGAATGGCTCCAGGCGTTGGAGCCGGTGGGTGTGCCATGCGGGCCGATCAACGATGTGCAGCAAGTGTTCAACGACCCCCAGGTGCAAGCGCGTGGGCTGGTGGTGACGCTGGAGCACGCGCTGGCCGGAACGCTGCCCCAGGTGGCAAGCCCTTTGCGCCTCTCCCAAACACCGGTTGAATACCGCCAGGCGCCGCCGTTGTTGGGGGAACATACCGCCCAGGTGCTGGCCCAACTCTTAGGGTTGGGGGCTGATGAACAAAAGGGCCTGAAGGCGAGTGGCGTTATTTGACACCTTTTTGAATTTAACGGTTGACGCTAGGTTCCAACCCCCTATAATGCGCACCACTTCCAGCGACAACGGAACACGAAACACTTTGTTTATCAAGGGGTTAGGGTTTTCGGAATGCGGGAAGTGGTTTCAGTCCCCGGATTGAATGCGGTGAAAAAGGTGGTTGACAGCCGGTGTTAAGGCTGTAGAATTCGCCTCCCGCTTCGAGAGGTCTGAGGCGTGTCAAGTGGTTGAAGTTGAACGGTTTCTTCGAAAAGCTTCTGAATATTCCGCTTGACAGCAAGAGAGGTTAGCGTAGAATGCGCGCCTCGGTTGAAGCGAAGGCTCAACCCACCGCTCTTTAACAACTGAATCAAGCAATTCGTGTGGGTGCTTGTGAGTTGG
>NZ_JAAOCA010000021.1 GCF_014694385.1 Pseudomonas typographi
GCGGGGGACAAGGGGGGGTAGCGAATGGCGGCCTGCTGCTCATGCGGGTTTTTGCTCGTAGGCGAATGAAAATAAAACGTTCTTTTCATTGCCTACACGCAACCCGGGCAGGTCTTCCTCACTTGAAAATAAAATTTATTTGTATCGGAGGGCGGGCACGGTAGGCGGCCTACGCGACGCCGGCGCCGGTTGCCATCAGCCCGGTGCGATATGGGCAGGCTGCGGCCCAACGGGTGCTGGCGCTGTGGCCTGGCATTCGGCTTCAAGGGCCGTGAGCGCCGTAATCAGTGCCTGGCGCGCCGGTAGCCACTCGGCGCCGGTTCGGCAGGCTTGCTCCAATGCGTGCGCGGCTTGCTCTACGTGGCGCGCACCGACGATCAACGCCATACCCTTCGCCCGGTGGGCAAGGTCGGCCAGCGTTTGCGGGCAGGTATGCTCAGCCAAACTGCGGCGGTCGCTCTGGCAGCCGCGTACCACCTCCGCGCGCAATTGCGCGCCAAAGCGGGCGTCGTGCAGGTCGGTCAGGTGCCGGGCCGGAAGTGGCGCGCACTCGGCCAGGCAGGCGCGTAGCCGGGCCAGGTCTACCGGTTTGAACAGGCAACCGTCCATGCCGGCGGCCAGGCAGCGCTGGCGCTCCTGGGTTTGCGCATTGGCGGTGTAACCCATCACCGTGCAGCGGGCACGGCCTTCGTTGGTTTCGAACTGGCGTATCGCCTGGGTCAAGGCATAGCCGTCCAGCCCAGGCATATTGCAGTCGGCGATCACCAGGTCAAACGGTTGCGCTTTGTAAAGCCGCAGCGCCGCCGTGCCGCTCTCGGCCGCGCGGGGTTCGATGCCCAGGCGCTGCAATTGCCGGGTAAGGACCAAGCGATTGGCCGGGTGGTCGTCCACCACCAACACCCGCAACGGCACGAGCTGCGCCGGGGCCGCCCGGGTGGGCGCCGGTGCTGGTGCATTGGCGCACAAGCGCAACGACAGCGCCAGGCACACATTGGTGCCTACGCCTGGCGTACTGTGCAAGGTTAGATGGCCGCCGAGCACGGTGCTCAGCTTGCGGCAAATCGAAAGGCCCAGGCCGGCGCCATCGCTGCAGCGGGCAGCGCCCGTCGGGCGGAACTGGGTAAAGGGGGTAAAGGCCCGTTGTTGGTCTGGCACCGATATGCCCACACCGGTGTCATTCACGCATAAACGCACCTGCAGGTAGCCTTGGCGTACCGGTTGCAATGCTTCCAGGCGGATGGTCACGTGCCCTTTGGGGGTGTATTTGATGGCATTGCTGATCAGGTTCGATAGCACCTGGCGCAGCCGCAGTGGGTCCACCTCTACCGCTGTGCGGGTACGCGGGTCGATGTTCACGTGCAGGGCCAACCCCTGCTCGCGGGCGGCTGGCGAAAACATCGCGGCGGTGTCTTCGACCAGGTTGGCCAGCGCCACAGCTTCGGGCATCGCCGTCAGCTGCCCGGCTTCGATACGGGCGATGTCGAGCACGTCACCGATCAATGCCAGCAAGCCCTGCCCGGCACGTTGTGCCACCGCCAGCGAGGCTTCATCCGGGCGCCCGGCGCGTGCGTGCTCCAAGGCCAACTCCAGCAGCCCGAGCATCGCGTTCATTGGCGTGCGTATTTCATGGCTCATGGTTGCCAAAAAGGTGCTTTTCGCCACATTGGCCGCGTCGGCGGTGTCTTTGGCCTTTTTAAGCTGTTCGAGCAGCAATTGCCGTTCGCTGATGTCGATCCACCCGCAGACCACCCCACACACCTGGCCGCTGCCGTCGCGGTAGGGCAGCGTCCAGTGGTAGATGGTCAGGGTTTTGCCAGCAAAGCTCAAACTGCGGTCGCGGATCAGCGGGCGGCCGTCGGCGATTACCTGCGCATAGTCGCGTTCATAGGCTAGCGCATCTTCGCTGCCGGCCAGTACCCCTTCGGTGACGCTGCGGCCGAGGATGCCGGTGCGGGTGCAGCCAAAGGTTTTCAGGTAGCTGTCGTTACAACTGAGCAGCCGCCCCTGGCGGTCGCGGATATAAATAGGGTGGGGCGTGCCATCGACCAGTGCCTCGAGGATGCGTACCTGCCCCGCCAACCTGCAGGCATGCCGCCACAGCCCGATGCCCACTGTGGCCAACGCCACTAAGGTGCACACCGCCCCGGCGATTAACCACCACGGTGCCGTCATATCAGTTCGATTCGTTTGGCGAGGGTGATCAGGTCGGCTACCGACCGCACCTTGAGCTTTTCCATCAAGCGCTTTTTGTAGGTGCTCACGGTTTTATCGCTCAGGTACATGCTCAAGGCGATTTCCTTATTGCTGCGGCCTTGTGCATACAGTTGCAGCACCATCAGTTCGCGATCGTTGACCTGTTGCAACAGAGCCAGCTCTGCCTGGCGGGCCGGGTCGGCGCAGGGCAGCAGTGCCTGGCGAGGAAAGTAGTTGTAACCACACAGTACGGCGCGCACCGCGCTGAGCAACTCGCCGAGGTCTTCTTCCTTGCGCACGAAACCACAGGCGCCGGATTGCATGCAGCGGATTGCGAACAACGCCGGCGACTGCGCGGTGAGCACCAGGATGCGCACGTTCGAGCCCATGTTCTGATAGCGCGAGAGCAACTCCAGGCCGTCCAGCCGCGGGATACCGATGTCGAGAATAACGAGGTCGGGCCTGCTTTCGCGCACGCGCTGCATGGCATCGACACCGTTATCGCTCTCGCCGAGCACCTCGTAGCCTTCGGTTTCCAGGAGCATCCTGACAGCGAGGCGAACCACCGGGTGGTCGTCGATGATGTAGATGGTTTTCATGGGCACTTCCCTGCTCGATCTTGAAACAGGGGCACCCTAGCTCATTTGTGTGCCATAAGGATGTCGGCACGGGGGCGGAACCGTTATATCGGAAATTTCCTACAGCATTTTCGGAAGCCATGAAGGGTTGCGAAGGGTCACACCGGCATAGCCCCGCCGGTCATCTCTCGCGCCATGTCGCTGGCATAGCTGTCGGTCATACCGGCAATGAAATCGACCATGCGCAGGAACGCCGTGTGCAAGGGCCAGTGCGGTTGCGGCGCATTATTGCCGAGCAGGTCGAGGATGCGCCGGTGCTTGAACGATGGCGTACGCCCGCCGTGCTGTTCCAGGGCTGCGCCGCAAAAGGCATTGAGCAGTACTTCGAGGGTGGTGTAGGCGCCAATCTCGTGGAGGGTTTTGCGCTTGTCTTGGAAGATTTTGCGCCGCGCGATCTCCTTTGCGCTTTGTACGCAACGCTTGGCCGGCCCTTGTATGTGCTCGACCAAGTCACCCTCCAGCGTGCCGGCCAACAGTGCCGTTTGTTGCTCGACGAAGGCCCTGGCGGCGGCGTTGGTCAGGTGCTCGATGGCTTTGCCGCGCAGAATCGCCAGCTTGCGCCGGCGAGAGTCAGCGGGCCCAAGCTGCCGGTAGGTATCGGGCAGGTCGTCACCGACCAGCCCGAGCAGCAGCGCCTCGACCTCGGCATAGTCGAGCAGGTCCATCTCCAGGCCGTCTTCCAGGTCGATCAAGGCGTAGCAGATGTCGTCCGCGGCCTCCATCAAGTAAACCAGCGGGTGCCGTGCCCAACGTTGCGGGCCGAGTTGTGGCAGGCCAAGCTTCTGGGCGATCTGCTCCAGCAGTGGCAGTTCGCTTTGGTAACAGCCGAATTTGTGCTTTTTGTAACCTTGCGAATCGGCATGCTGGGCGCTCCAAGGGTACTTCAAATAGGCCCCAAGGGTGGCGTAGGTCAGGCGCATGCCGCCTTCGAACTGGTGATACTCCAACTGGGTAAGCAGTCGAAACCCTTGGGCATTGCCCTCGAATGTCAGAAAATCCAGGCGTTCGGCCTCGTTCATCGCATCCAGCCAGCCTTTGCCGGCAGCCTGCTGGAACCAATGGCGAATGGCATCTTCACCGGAGTGGCCAAACGGCGGGTTGCCGATGTCGTGGGCCAGGCATGCCGATTGCACCACCATGCCCAGGTCTGCCGGGCTGCACCAGGCCGGCAGGCTGTCGCGCAGGGTTTCACCTACACGCATGCCCAATGAGCGGCCCACGCAGCTGACCTCCAGTGAATGGGTCAGGCGGGTGTGGATGTGGTCGTTGCTGGTCACCGGGTGTACCTGGGTCTTGCGCCCGAGGCGGCGAAACGCGCCCGAAAAAATGACCCGGTCGTGGTCCTTATGAAACGGGCTGCGGCCCAGTTCCTCGGCACCGTGCACGACCTTGCCGAGCCGTTCACGGTTGAGCAGTGCTTGCCAGTCCAAGGCGTATCTCCGTACAAAACCAAGCCTGTAGCTTCCCCGCTTCGGTGCTGCGGTGCAAGGTCATAAACAGCCGGTGGGGTCTACGTCGATCAGCAGCAGGCGTTGGCCATTGTCGAAGCACTGCCCGG
This sequence comes from Pseudomonas typographi, assembly GCF_014694385.1. Lineage (GTDB taxonomy): Bacteria > Pseudomonadota > Gammaproteobacteria > Pseudomonadales > Pseudomonadaceae > Aquipseudomonas > Aquipseudomonas typographi. Next base: position 4,390 of record NZ_JAAOCA010000021.1, read on the forward strand.
CGGTCAAACAGTACTGGTTGGTGGTGGCGTCCCGGTAGGTGCTGGAAAGCGTTAGCCGGCGTTCGTCCCAGCCTTCGGCGAGCAGGTGGTAGAAGTACGGCCGCCATGACCAGTTGTGGCCGATATAGCCGGCATCGCTGCGCCAAGCGCCGTCGTGCCATTCCAGGTTAGGCGTGAGCTGGGTGCCATGGCGGTCGCATTGGTAAAAACGCAACACCCAGGGGTAATCGTGCAGTGCCGGCAGTTCCGTGGTGGGCGCGTGCCGGGTGGCCCACGCTTGCAATTGGCTCATCAGCATCGCCAGTTGCTGGCGCAGGCGCTTGAACGCAGCGCGCTGCTCGATTTTGTGTTGTACGTAGCGGCCACGCAGGGCCGCGAAGCGCTCAACGAATGCGTCGCTTGCGAAAAAGCCCGGTTCTGCCCGGGCAAACAGGTAACCCTGCACATAGCGCGCCCCGCATTCCAGGGCAAAGTCCATTTCTGCCTCGGTTTCCACGCCCTCGGCAATGATCCAGCAACCGGTTTTCTCGGCCATCAATGCCAGGGCCTTGACCACCTCGCTGCTCGGGCCGCCCCGGGCGGCCGCTTGGAACAGGCGCATGTCGAGCTTGAGGATATCCGGCTGCAGTTCGAGCACCCGGTCGAGTTGGGAGTAGCCGACCCCGAAATCATCGATGGCGATGCGGGCACCGGCTTGGCGATAGCGCGCGGTCACGTCGCGTAGGCGTTGGTTATTGCCGGAGCATTCAGTGATCTCAAACACCACACGCTGCGCCGGCACGCCATGCTTGGCCAACTGTGCCAAGCTCGGCAGCGCCTGCCCGGGGCGCAACTGGCTAACCCAACGCGGCGATATGTTCAGGCTTAAGAACCAATCGGCCGGCGCTTGGGCGAATGTGCTAAGGGCTTCATTACGGATTTGCCGGTCGAGCGCACGCAACGCGCCTGCGGTCTGTTTGGGGTCGCCGAACAACGGCCCCACCGAGCGAAGCTCCCCGCCGGGTAGGCGCAAGCGGCCCAATGCTTCTACGCCGGCGATGCGGCCGGTGGCGGTGTCGATAAAGGGCTGGAAGCAGGCGGTAGGGTGCCCATCGAACACGGCGGCTCCTTAATGCTCAAGAAGGAAGCCTGAATGATGGCTTCTTGGAATCACCCCCGAGCACTGCAAGAATGCCGCCAATTCGCAATCGCTAACGCCATGCAGCCAACGTTCGAACCCTCACATCAACGCGTCGCCTTTTGCAGCAGGCGCAGCAACGGTGCGAGGCTCGCCGCCAACCGCACCAGGCGCCCCAGGCCACCCAGCTTGCCAGCGCGCGCCCCTTTGCCACTGAGAAAACCCAGCAGCGTGACCAGCCCCACCCCCCACAGCGGCCCATGTTTGATGCCCAGCCCCTCTTGTACGTGTTGTGACATGCCCCGCAACCGAGCGAGTGGGTTGACCACTTGGCGGGCCTCTTGGCGGATCTCCTGGCGGTGCATTTCCATGCGCAAGCGAACCAGCGCCTTGCGCATCTCTCGGCGCGACGCGCCGCTGTTCGAGGGTAGGGTCATGGCAACAGCCGCTCCCGGTCTTTAGCCAGCTCTTCAAGGGTGGCATGAAAAGGCGACAATTCATCGAAGATCGCCGCTTTCAGGCGCAACGCGCAAAACAACCCAGCTAGCAGGTAAAAAATACACAAGCCCACCATCCCAGGGATGCGATAGGTATCCCACAGCAGGATGAGCACCAACCCCGATAATGCCACCAAGGCGAGCAGGGCGAACACCAGGGCCAAGCCTGCGAATAACAGCAGGCTCACCGTGCGGGATTTTTGTTCTTGCAGTTCAATACCGGCCAGTTCCACATGGCTGTGCAGCAGGCCCAACACGCTGGCCAGCAGGCGCCGGCTTGGTGAGCCGGTAGGCGCGGCGGCGCCCGGTTTTTCCCCGATGCTCATGTTCAGCGCCTTGTTGCTAACAAACCGATAAGAAAGCCTACGCCGGCTGCAATTCCAATCGCCTGAATCGGCTTGGCTTGGATAAACTCTTCGATAGCACCCACCGCCAATTTGCCTTGTTCGATCAAAGCCTGTTCGCTGTCTTTGAGCGAGCCGCGTGCCCGTACCAGGCTCTCCTTGATCTGGGCGCGTAGCACTTCGGCTCGGTCCCCCGCCAAGGTTGCACTGTGCTCAAGCAGTTTTTCGGCATCGCGTACGAGGTTCTGGAAATCTGCCGCAAGCACTTCTTGTGCGGCTTTGGCGCTGATGTTGGGCATATTGCCTCCTGTCTGGTCGTTATCGGTTTCGAGTCCATGAACGCCGCTAAGGTTCAGCCGGCCCCCCATGGTAGTTTTTTGCTGCCAAACGGTGCGGTGCCCAGCCTGGCGCGCCCAAACGAGGCATTCATCGGCAGGCCACGGAAGGGTCAGCGAGCGGCCGCCTAAATGTTCCTTCACGGTACGCCCATCGGCTGCTCCTACAGCAGTTGCTCAAGGTGGTTGAATGAACCCTTGTGCCCTGGGCGCGTAAACAGTGTGCGGGGTTTGGGCGCCGCAATGGCGTGCCACAACAGTGATCGTAGCCTGCGCTGGGCCATTTTTCGAGCCCGTGCCGCGTAGGGTGGCTGCGGGGTGAGGGCACAAACGCTGGCGAAGGGCTAAGGGAGTGGCCTTGGTACAAGCGCCTGCTGCTTGCGAGCACGGCGCGGTAAGGCGCGATTGCCTAGACTAATATGCCGTTGCCGCTGAGGGGGTTTCACATGCTCGCCGAATGCAAATTGTACATCGTCACCGGCCACCCTTTGTGCAGCCTCGCCGAGGACATGCTCATGGATTGGGTGGAGCGGGCAGGGCTGTTGGTCGAACTGGTCGACATTACCGAGCAGCCTTTGCCGCTAGCCCAGTGGAGCAGCCGCGTGCCAGTGCTTGAGCGGGTGGATACCGGCGCGCAGTTGCCCTGGCCGTTCGACCTGGAAGATATCGAACACTTCCTGAAATAACGCCAGGGTCGCCTCCGCTGGTTTAACTGCGCACACTCACTGCTTGCCGGCCACTTCATGGATGAGTAAACTGTATATGCATACAGCAAAAGCAGGGCGAAGCCGCGTGAACATCGAGCAACTTAAATACAGTGTCAATCACATGCCAGCCCACGCGGTGTTCGACGCAGCCTTGGCGCTTCAACTCGAGGGGCTGGTGATGGATGACCGCACGCCTTTCAGCCGGGTTCACTTCAACGCCTGCTTTGCCGAAATAGAAGCGCTGTTCCAGCGTGCCGGCTATCACCGCGGCCTAGACGTGGTGGGCTATGACGGCCAAGTCTACGCCCTATACGACCCTGCGCGCTGGGAGGCGGTGGCGGTGCTGCGCACCCTCAAGCAGGCGTGCGAGGCGCGCCAGGCTGGAATGGCAGCCAGTTGATGCGGGATAATGCCCGCCTTCCTTAGCGCAGGCACCGAACATGGCCAACCCCAGCTTTCACCCCGCCCAGGTGCAGGCCAGTACACTAAGCCTTCCCGTGGGGCCCTGGCGGACGGTATTCGAATGCCTGTGCGAGCATTTTCCCAACCAAGGCGCGCCGGTGTGGCGCGAGCGTTTTGCCGCGGGCAAGGTGCTCGACGCGCACGGCCAGGCGATGGCACTGGATCACCCTTACCGTGCCGGCCTGCGCGTGCACTATTTTCGCGAAGTGCCTGGCGAAGCGCCCATTCCGGTGCAGGAGCACGTGTTGCATGTAGACGAGCACCTGGTGGTCGCGGATAAGCCACACTTCCTGCCGGTTACGCCCGGTGGCCAGTATGTGGAGCAAACACTGCTGCGCCGGCTGATCCGCCGCTTGGGCAACCCGCACCTGGTGCCGTTACACCGCATCGACCGGCACACGGCAGGGTTGGTCATGTTTTCAGCCAACCCCTCCACCCGTGCGCGGTATCAAAGCTTGTTCCCCCAGCGGCGCATTCATAAACACTACGAGGCCGTAGCCCCAGCGTTGCCGCAGCTCGCGTTCCCCTACGTGCACCGCAGCCGCATGGTGCGTGGCGAGCCCTTCTTTCGCATGGCGCAAACCGAAGGGCCGGCCAACAGCGAAACGCTGATCGAGGTGATCGAACGCGGCAGTGACGCGTGGCGTTACGGATTGTCACCCGTTACCGGCAAAACCCACCAATTGCGGGTGCACATGGCGGCGTTGGGTGCGCCGCTGCGCAACGACCCCTTTTATCCGCAGGTGCTCGCGGCACACTGCCAAGCCGATCTCACGCGGCCGTTGCAACTGCTGGCACGGGCGCTTCGTTTCAACGACCCCCTCAATGGGACGGAGCGCTATTTTTGTAGCGAGTTGGCGTTGCTGCCCCTGTAAAAAAGGCCGTCACTCGCCCCCGGGCGCTGGGCAGTAGCGTATCGCAGCTCGAGGCGGCACCGTGTACATGCCGCAGCCAAGGCGCGAGCGCACACTGGCGCCGGCCGCACGCTCAACCGGAACCGATCGGGGCATGCTGCCCACAAAGCCGTGACATCCTCGCGAAAAAAGGCCTTTCCATGCTTTTTCCCTTACAGGTCACGGCACGCCCAGCCCCGGCGGAACCACAACTGAGTGCGCCACCGAAAGATACCGATCAGCAACTGGCCGAGCGCCATGGCGACATGCACGCGCAACTGAAAAACCCTAGCGCCATGCGCAGGCAGCACGACATGCAAGCCATTGACGACGGCCCACAGCTGGAGCTGGCCCGCCTGGGTGATTACCTGGTCCGCGCCGACAGCCGAGCGGTGGATGGTAAGCCCGACGATTACCGCAAGGCCATGGCCACGTTGAACGAAACACTGGTCAGGGCCTATGAGCGCAGCCCAACGTTTCGCCGCCTTTACAACCACGCGGTGCAAAACGGTGTTCTCAGCTTGGAGGGCCGCTATGCGCTCACACTCGCGCGCCCCCTAGGTGACGGCCGAAGAAGTACCCCGTTGCTGATCGATGGAAAAGAGCCTGGCAAGCAGCCCCATCGCTCGGCCCGCAGTTATCGAAGCGCATCCGGCGAAAGGGCATCTAGTAGTAAACGCGTGTTGCTTGAACAGATACTGTCCGCTGTTACACGGTTACCTAGCACAGAAAGCAAGCACCCCAGGGGGCCCATTCAGGAATACGCCAATATCATCCTCAAGGAACAGGGTGAGCGTGCCGAGCCCGCACTGGTCGCTCAGTTGGAGGATGCGCCACCATCGCGTTCGCCTAACGGCCGCTCAGCGAGCCCACGGGCTGTGCTTAATAGTGTGCTCATGACCCACAACTTGGCTTCGGATAACGGGGCGCAACCGCCGGGGCGTGAACGCTTTCAACGGGCCAAAGCTGAGTTGAACATCGTTGCTCAAGCGCGCTTGGAGGCCATCGCCAACCGCCCCCGGCCGAACCGGCCAGACCTTCAGCAGCTCATACAGATAGACCAGCAGAACGCAAAAGCGCTGGTGCCCACATTGTCACGCCTATTGGTAGGCATGGACGGCACCGAGTCGCCGCTGGGCTTGCTTGAAAAGATGGCGCGGCAGAATGCGCGCCAGAAATTATTCACCTATCGGATGGATAAAGCCCGTGAGCCGTTTGAGATGGTCGCCCGGCGAGACGGCGACTGCTCATCCTTTGCCAAGATTTTCAACATGGTTGGCCAAGCGGCCGGTATCAAAGGCCTTCGTCCGGTCGAGTTGGAAGGCGCCATGAAATTCACCTTATCGGCGACACCAGAGCTTTCCAACTGGGCGGCGGGAGCGCCTCTTGAGTTCGCCAGGCACACCATTTTGGCCATCGAAAACGAAGACGACACTGGGCCCGATATACATTTCGACCCGGTATTTGGTTGCCAGGTAGATCCCGAGCAATACGGCAAAGACGCTGACCGGTACTTGATGCGCGCCTAATGTGATGGTTTGGGGGGGTGCCTGAGCATGCCCATGTGGGCGTTGTAGCTGGGCGTGTCGCGTTGTGCTGTTTCTGGCAAGGCAGCCAGAAACAAGAAAGCCCGCACGAGGCGGGCTTTTCAGGGCGTTTCGTAGGCTATTGGAGCCAGCTCGAAACAGCGATTTGGTCGGAGAGACAGGATTCGAACCTGCGGCCTTCTCGTCCCGAACGAGACGCGCTACCTGGCTGCGCTACACTCCGATGGCGCGAAGGATATCCGGGCTTTGCGCGGTATGCAACCCCTTGATTGACGAAGGGTTAATTCCGCGCCGGGGCCTGGCAGCCGCGCTCAAAGCTCCTTAACGGTGCGCACTTGGTCTTTGTTCACCCGGGTGACTTTGCCGTCCAACTGCTCGAACTCATAGAAGCCGGTGTCGTCATCGTACTTGGGCGTGTCGACGGTCTGGATTTCACGGCCATCGTTGAGGGTAATCACGTTCGGCGTCGAGCAGCCCGCCAGGGTGGCCAAGCCCAAGGTGAGCATCAAAGCGGGAACGATCCGATTGCGCATTTTCTAATTCTCCGGTGTAAATAATGCTGAGTTTACTAGCACCTGAGACGGCCGCGCCAGCGGCAAGTTCCAAAGCCATTCATGATGGCGCTTCGAGCCGGCCGAGTGTATTGAGGTTGGCCAGGCGCGGGTCGCCTGCGGCGCAGTCCACCGCCGCCACCGGCTGGGCCAGCAGCACCCTACGCGGGCTGCGTTCACCGGCTTGCCAAGCGTGCTCGAAGGCGCCGCGCAGCCGAGTGGGCATTACGCACAGCAGCGGCTCCCACTGGCCGCCCTGGCGCACCATCGCGCTGCCGCCGGTGCGCTGGGCAGCGCCAAGCAAGGCTTGCAGCAGTGCGGCGTCTACCCCGGGCACATCGCAGGGCAGCACCAGCAGCCAAGGGTGGCGTGCTGCCGCCAGCCCTGCCAACAAACCCGCCATGGGCCCCGGAAAACCCTCTTCGGCGTCGCCGACCAAACGGTCGGCATAGCGCGAGTAGGCGCTTTCATTGCGGTTGCAGGAGATGATCAGGTCGTCCGTCAGCGGCCGCACCTGTTGGTACAGATAGCTGATCAGCGGCTGGCCATGCCATTGCAGCAGGCCTTTGTCTTGGCCGCCGACGCGTTGGCCCTGGCCACCGGCCAATAACAGGGTGGAAACAGCCAGCGGCGGGGTGGGCATTGGGCGGCTCGGCGGGCAAGCAAGGGGGTGGCTGTGGTATAACATCGAGCCTTCGCGCAAACAACCGGATCGTGCTTATGAAAGCCAAGGCTGACACGCCGTTCGTGCCGCTCAACATTGCCGTGCTCACGGTCAGCGACACCCGCACCTTCGAAAACGATACCTCCGGGCAACTGTTCGTCGACCGCCTCCAAGAGGCCGGGCACTACCTGGCCGCCCGCATATTGCTCAAGGACGACCTGTACCGCATCCGCGCCCAGGTGGCCCAGTGGATCGCCGAGGATACCGTCCAAGTGGTGCTGGTCACCGGCGGTACCGGCTTCACCGGCCGCGACAGCACCCCCGAAGCGGTTGCCTGCTTGCTCGACAAACGCGTCGACGGTTTCGGTGAATTGTTCCGGCAAATATCGGTGCCCGACATCGGCAGTTCCACCGTGCAGTCGCGCGCGCTGGCGGGCCTGGCCAATGGCACGTTGGTATGCTGCTTGCCTGGCTCGACCAATGCCTGCCGCACCGCCTGGGACGGCATCCTGGCCGAGCAGCTCGATGCACGCCATCGCCCGTGCAACTTCGTACCGCACCTCAAGCAGGCGGCACCCTGCGAAAGCCGTGGCTGAGCCCAAGCCGTTGATGCCACTCGAACAGGCCCTGCAGCGCCTGCTCGAGGCGGCCGCGGCCGAGCCGATCCAAGCCTGCGAAACCGTATCACTGGCCGATGGCGCGGGGCGCGTACTGGCCGCGGGCCTGCAAGCCACCAGTGACTTGCCGCCTTGGCCGAACAGTGCCATGGACGGCTATGCGCTCGCGACCCAGGGCTGGGCCGGCCAAGCCTTACCCATCAGCCAGCGGGTGTTTGCGGGCACGGCGCCGGGCCCGCTGCAGCCGGGCACCTGCGCCCGGATTTTTACCGGCGCCCCGGTACCCGACGGGGCCGACTGCGTTGAGATGCAAGAGAACGTGACGTTGCTGGCTGACGGCCGGGTGCAGTTCGACCAACCGCTCACGCCGGGGCAGAACATTCGCCCACAAGGGCAAGAAACCCGCCTGGGCGAAACCGTGCTGCCAGCCGGGACGCGCCTGGGGCCCATCGAACTCGGCCTGGCCGCTACCCTCGGCCATGGCCAACTACGGGTGCGGCGCCGGCCAAAGGTGGCGGTGCTGTCCACCGGCGATGAACTGGTCGAGCCGGGCCAGGCATTGGGCCCAGGGCAAATTTACAACAGCAACCGGCGTTTATTGATCAGTTGGTTGCAGCGCCTGGGGTGTGAGGTCATCGATGTAGGCATCCTCGCCGACGACCTGGCGCTGACCCGCCAGTGCCTTGAGGCCTGCCAGCAGGTCGACTTGATCCTCAGCACCGGCGGGGTCTCGGTGGGCGAGGCCGATTTCCTCGGCCAAGCGCTGCGTGAGGGCGGTGAACTAAGCCTGTGGAAGTTGGCGATCAAGCCGGGCAAACCATTGACCTTTGGCCGTTACCTGCAGGTGCCGGTGCTGGGCCTGCCCGGTAACCCGGCCTCTACCCTGGTGACCTTTGCCCTGCTGGCCCGGCCCTACCTGTTGCGCCGCCTGGGCTGCCAGCAGGTGGCGCCGCTGCGCCTGGCCGTGGCTGCCGGGTTCGACTGGCCGGTGGCGGGCAGCCGGCGGGAGTTTTTGCGCGCCCGGCTGGAGGGCGACCGCGCGGTGATCTACCCGAACCAAAGCTCGGGCGTACTGCGCAGCGCCGCCTGGGCCCAGGGCTTGGTCGAGGTGCCAGAGGGCACTACCTTGCGGGTAGGCGACAGCGTGCGCTTTATCCCTTTGAGCGAGTTGCTGGGGTGACTGTTATGGCGCCTAGGCCGGTACGCGCCCATACACATCGGTGAAGCGTACGATGTCGTCTTCACCCAGGTACTCGCCGCTTTGTACCTCGATCATCACCAGGTCGATCACGCCGGGGTTGACCAGCCGATGGGTGCAGCCTGGCTTGATGAAGGTCGATTCGTTGGTGTCGAGCAAAAATTCATCCTCACCGTGGGTGACCCGCGCCATACCGCATACCACGATCCAGTGCTCACTGCGGTGGTGGTGCATCTGCAACGAAAGCGACTGCCCGGGCTTGACCATGATGCGCTTGATTTTAAAGCGTTGGCCTTCCTCGAGCACGGTGTAGGTGCCCCACGGCCGGGTCACCGTGCGGTGCAGGCGGTAAGTTTCGTGGCCTCGGCTTTTGAGTTCCTGGGCGATCAGGCGAACATCCTGGCTGCGGTGGGTATTGGCGATCAACAGGGCATCGGGGGTGTCGACGATCACCAGGTCTTGCACTCCCACGCAGCCGACCATGCGCCGTGGCGAGTCGATATAGCAGTTGGTGGTGTCGTACAGCACGGTTTCGCCGTTGCATTGGTTGCCTTGCGCATCGGCCGGGGCCAGCTCGCGGATCGCTGCCCACGAGCCGATGTCGCTCCAGCCCAGATCGCAGGGCACTACCGCGACCTTCTTCGAATGCTCCATCACGGCATAGTCAATTGAAATATCCGGTGCGGCGTTGAAGTACTCGGGGGCAAGCTCCAACTGGTATTCGGCATCGCCGCGCCTGCTAGGGCTGTGTTCCAGGCACTGTTGCGCCGCCTCAAGCACCTCGGGCGCATACACGGCGAGCTCTGCCAAAATGCTGTCGGCGCGCAGGCAGAACATCCCTGCGTTCCACAGGTGTTGGCCGCCAGCCAGGTAATCCTGGGCGGTGGCCAGGTCTGGCTTTTCGACAAAGCGTGCAACTTCAAAGGCACCGTGGCCGAGCGCATTGCCTTTTTCGATGTAACCAAAGCCGGTTTCGGCACGGCTGGGCACCAGGCCGAAGGTGACCAGGGCGCCATCCTGGGCCAGGGCCCTGGCAGCCTCCACGGCCCACGCCAGGGCGTCGGCGTCACGAATCAAATGGTCGGCAGGCAACACTAGCAACTGGCTGTCGCCGCCATATTCGCGCGCTACATGCAGGGCGGCCATGGCTATGGCCGGTGCCGTATTGCGCCCGCTCGGCTCAAGGATGAAGTCTAGCGGCAAGCGGCGGTGGTTGTACTGGCGGTAATCATCAGCCGTGCGGAAGAACAACTCGCGATGGGTCACCGTCAGGATACGCTCGACCCCGGGCAGGCCTGCGGCGCGCTCGAAGGTTTTCTGCAACAGGCTTTCGCCGTCTGGCAAGCGCATGAACGGCTTGGGCATGGCTTCTCGCGAGACCGGCCACAAGCGGGTGCCGGCACCGCCGGCAACGATGCATGGAACGAGAGAGCTCATCCTGTATACCTCTCAGGTAGGCGCGTGGGCGCGCAAAATACACAGGGCAGCGCGGTAGCGCCGCCGCGAAGGGAGCGGGCGAAGAAGGGTGTGAGCGGGAAGGGGAGCAGGCTACCGCCACCCAAGGGAGCGGGAGGCGATGAAATGATGTGAAAACGATATTAGTCAATCGATTGACCCTTTGAAAGGGCTACCGACGAAAGGTCGGTTTTTTGTCGTTTGGCCCCGGGCGCTTTTCGCCGTATCTGCGGTCTATGCCTGGATCACTTACGGGGAGTTGGACATGGACGAGCACAAGGCGTTGTTGATTCTGCATGGCAAGCAGGCGCTCAACGAGGAGGTACGCCGCGCGGTGCAGGCGCAGCGGGCACAAGGCTGGGATTTGGCCGTGCGTTTGACCTGGGAGGCGGGCGATGCGCAGCGGCTGGCGGATGAGGCAATGGCCGCCGGTTACCCTACGCTTATCGCCGGGGGCGGCGATGGCACCCTGCGTGACGTTGCCCAAGCGCTGGCGCAGGCGGCGGCGCCGGCCTCGTTGGTGTTGATGCCGCTGGGTACCGCCAACGACTTCGCGCGCGCTGCCCAAGTGCCCTTCGAGCCCGCCGAAGCGCTCAAACTGCTCGGCGCGCCAGCGCGGCCTGTCGACTTGGGCGAGGCCGACGGAGAAATTTTCCTGAACATGGCCACCGGTGGCTTTGGCAGCCAGGTGACCGCCAATACTTCTGAAGACCTTAAAAAGGTGCTGGGCGGGGCGGCTTACTTGTTCACCGGCCTTAGCCGTTTCAGTGAGCTCAACGCGGCCCAGGTGCGGCTCAGCGGGCCGGGGTTCCAATGGCAAGGCGAATTGCTAGCGCTGGGGATAGGCAACGGTCGCCAGGCCGGAGGTGGCCATGTGTTATGCCCGCAGGCCTATATTGACGACGGGCTGCTGGACATCAGTATCCTGCCAGTCCCGCGGGATATGATCGGCGGGCTCAAAGACTTGCTCGCCGGCGGCTTGGGAATCGACTCGCTGTTCGTTCGGGCGCGCTTGCCCTGGGTGGAGGTGCACTGCGGCCAGGGCATGGACATGAACCTCGACGGTGAGCCAGTTAACCGCCGCGAGCTGAGGTTCGCCGCCCGCCGGCAGGCGCTGCGCATTCACCTACCGCCGCAATGCCCGCTGCTCAGTCATCCGGGCTGATGAAGCGTTTAGGCGCCGCTTTTCAAGTTTATGCCGGCTCAGCCGATAGCTCCCGTTAGCACACCCATCTTCAGGCGCGCGGGGGCCTACAACCATGGCTGGTATTCTCGATACGGTCGATCAGCGAACCCAATTGGTGGGTGAAAACCGCCTGGAAATCCTTATGTTCCGCCTGGTTGGCCGGCAGTTGTTCGCGATCAACGTGTTCAAGGTGCAGGAAGTTCTACAACTGCCCAAGCTCACGTTGATGCCCCAGCGGCATGCCTTCGTGTGCGGGGTGGTGAACCTGCGGGGGCAAACCCTGCCGGTGATCGACCTCTCCCAGGCCATTGGTATGCGCCCCATACAAGCAGGCCCCGGTAGCACCATTATCGTGACGGAATACAACCGTTCGGTGCAGGCATTTTTGGTAGGCGGTGTGGACCGCATCATCAACATGAACTGGGAAGCGATCATGCCGCCCCCCTCCAGTGCCGGCCGCCAGCATTACCTCACCGCTATCACCAAGGTCGAGGACCAGTTGGTAGAGGTGATCGATGTGGAGAAGGTACTGGCCGAGATCGTGCCGTACAACGCCAAGGTTTCCCGTGAAAAACTCGACGATAGCCTGTTGCAGCAGGCCCGGGGCCGCGAAGTGCTGTTGGTGGATGACTCCACGGTGGCCTTGGCGCAATTGCGCGACACGCTCTCGCAACTGGGCATGAAGATGCATGTGGCCACCGATGGCCTGAAGGCCTTGCGCATGCTCAAGGGGTGGGCCGACGCCGGGGAAGACTTGCAGGAAAAACTGCTAATGATATTCACCGATGCCGAAATGCCGGAAATGGATGGCTACCGCTTGACCACCGAGATTCGCCAAGACCCCCGCTTGGCCAAACTCTACGTGGTGCTGCATACCTCGCTGTCGGGCAGTTTCAACGAGTCGATGGTGCGCAAGGTGGGCTGTGACGACTTCCTGTCCAAGTTCCAGCCCGACCGCCTGGTCGATGTGGTTCGCCAGCGCCTGGAACGGCTCTGAGCCCCGTGCGCGGGTGATACCCTAGGGCTCCCCTGCTTCGGAAGCATCACCATGCAACTGTGCGCCCTGTACCGTTACCCGCTGAAGTCGGCCATTGGCCAAACCCTGCGGCAATCCGCCGTCGGCCCACTGGGGTTGGCGGGTGACCGCTGCTGGATGCTGGTGGAAGCAGGCAACGGGCGTTTCATGAGCCAGCGCAGCGTGCCGCGCCTGGGCCAACTGCGTGCCGAGTGGGCCGCCGACGCTGGGTTGCTGCTGGGGGCCACTGGGCACGGGGAGTTGGCAGTGCCGCTGCCGCCGGCACAGGCGCCGCTGCGCGACGTGACGGTGTGGGGCGACAGCCTGCGTGTGCCAGATGCGGGAGACGATGCTGCGGCGTGGCTGAGCGCGTTCATTGGCATACCCGTGCGGCTCGTGCACGTACCGGCCGAACGCGCGCGGGCGGTGAACCCGGCTTACGCCCAACCGGGTGACCGAGTAGGGTTCGCCGACGGGTTTCCCTTGCTGCTGATTGGCCAGGGCTCGCTAGACGATCTGAACCAGCGCATCGGGCGGCCGATGGAAATGCTGCGCTTTCGTCCCAACCTGGTAGTCGACGGCGCCGCGCCTTATGCCGAAGACGGCTGGAAACGCCTGCGCATCGGCGAGGTCACCTTCCGTGTAGCGGTGCCTTGTGCCCGCTGCATACTGACTACCCTCGACCCCCAAACCGGCGAGCGCAGTGCGGATCGTGAGCCGCTGAACACGCTCAAGGGCTACCGGCTGCGGGAAGGCGGCATCATGTTCGGGCAGAACCTGATTGCCGAAGGCCATGGAGAGCTGCAGGTGGGCATGGCGGTTGACGTGCTGGAATGAGGCGCGGCCGGGCGTCCCGGCGGCTCACTGGTCATCGAAAAACCGCTCGTTCCATTCCACGATGGGCTGCGGAGTATTAAGCTTATCGCCGTAGATCACGGCATAAGACAACACGTTCTGCACATACTGGCGAGTTTCATCGAACGGGATCGATTCCACCCACACATCGAAGCTCAGGTGATTGGCACCGCGCAGCCATTGTTTCACCCGGCCGGGCCCGGCATTGTAGGCCGCTGAAGCCAATACCCGGTTGCCATTGAACTGGCTCTGTACCTGGCTCAGGTAAGCCGCACCGAGTTGGATGTTTTTGTCCGGGTCGATGGCCTGCTGCGGCGAAGCCAGGGGGATGCTGAATTTTCGCGCGGTTTCCTTCGCGGTACCCGGCATCAGTTGCATCAGGCCCATGGCGCCTACGCCGGAGCGTGCGTCGTCCATGAAGGCGCTTTCCTGGCGAGTGATGGCGAACGCCCAACTGGCGTGCAACCCACGCAGGCGGGATTCGCGCACCAGTGTATCGCGGTGGGCCATGGGGAAGCGGATGTTCAGGTCGTCCCAGTATTGCGCTTGGCTGATGGTGCGGATCGCCGGGAAGTACCAGCCCAAGTCATAGGCAAGCTTAGCCTGGGCAACCATTTCGTCACGGTCGAACAGGTGCGTAACGTGGTACCACTCGCGGCGCCCGGCGACGATGTCGCCGCGCTCGTAGAGCTCCAGCGCCCGGCGTACCCCCGGCGCCCGGCGCACCTTGTTCAGCGTGGCCTGGGTCAAGGGCAGCGGCCGATTGGTCAACTGGTAAGGTTCCTGCGCACGGTCGGCGGCCAGGAAACCGTAGAAGTCACGTTCCTTGGCCAGGCTTCGGTACAGTTGCATGGCCAGCGGGTTTCGCGGCTGCGCCAATTCCAGGCTGCGCGCCTGCCAATAACGCCAGCGGTTGGTTTCGGCCAGCGACGGCGGCAGTTGGCGGGTGAGGTCGTAGGCCTCTTGCCAGTGGCCCAGGCGCAGCAGCAGGCGCAGGCGCCACTCGGTCACGGTGTCATCCTTCAGGCCCGGGTCGTAGGTGGCCATCAGGTCGAGCGCGCGGGGGTCGTATTGGCGTGCCAAGGTCAGCCCGATCTCCCGCGCGATGGCAACCTTCTCCTCGACGGAGAAACGCATGGTGGCCGCGTAACCGTCGAGCAGGCTCATGGCTTGCTCAGGGCTCTGCTTGGCCAGGCGCCGCAGGCCATAGCTGACCACATCGCTCATGGCCTCATCGACTGGGCGGAACATCGCCGGCTGGCTGAGTAATTCAGGCTTTTGCGCAACATTGAGCAGCAACCTGCCTTGGTTCGACAGCGTCACCAAACCTTTGCTCAGGCTGTTCGCCAGGCTGAAGTTGCGCGCTTGCACTGCCAATTTCAGTCGCTCCCAGCGCTTTTGCTCGGTGAGTTGCCCTTCGCCGGCCCAGCGGGTGAACAGGTCATCGCAGGTGCTGGGGAGGTCTTTACCGCTAAGCCAGAGCTTTTCGGTATTGGCGTAGGCTTCGGCGCGCAGGCTTGGCTGGGTGAGTTGGTACTGGGCATTGAGGCAGTCGAGCTCGGTGAAATTGAGCTTGGGCGAATAATAGCGCTCGAAGGTCGCCCAGTCGCCGCGGTCTGCCAGCAGGCGCAGCCAGCGCAGTTTCATCCAGTTGGCCTGGGGCAGGTCGCCGTGCTCGGCGAGAAAGCCTTCGACCTCTTGGTCGCTCGCCGCCGGTAGCCGCGCGGTCAGCTCGTCGTAGGCCAGGTAAGGTTCCAGCGGGTAATCGGCCAGTGCAGTGCGGGCCTGGAAGTACGGGGCGCTATCGCCCTTGGCCAGGGCCTTTTTGGCTTGGTCGTATAATTGCCGCTGGGTAGCGAGGTCGGCGGCCTGTACACCGCTTGAGGTGACCGCGGAGAACAACAGAACACAGGAAACGAGGCGGGACAGTCGACTGCGCATGAGACTTCCGGAGTGATGCGATTAAGGCGGCGCATGGACCGCGCGTTGCTGGTTAGCTTAGCGGGTTGCCGGGCCGGGGCGATAGCATTCCAGCCGGTATGGAACGGTAACCGGATGTTTGGCCAGCCCTGCACCCGTGCGGCCGCCCAAATAAGCCTGCAAGTCGGGTAGAATGCGCGCCCGGTTTCTGGAGAATCTCATGACCCTGCTCAAACTCAGCGATGTGTCGCTTGCCTATGGCGCCATGCCTCTGCTGGACCGTGTTTCCTGGCAGGTCGCCCGGGGCGAACGGGTGTGCATCATCGGCCGCAACGGCACGGGCAAATCGAGCATGCTGCGGTTGCTGCGTGGCGATCAAAAGCCCGACGAGGGCGATATTTGGCGTGCCCCGGGCTTGAAGATCGGCGAATTGCCCCAGGAATTGCCGCGGGCAGACGAACGGACGGTTTTCGATGTGGTGGCCGAGGGCTTGGCCGGCGTGGGCGAACTGTTGGCGCGCTTTCATCACCTGAGCCAGAACATTGTCACCGACGCGGACCTACAAGCCTTGATGGACGTGCAGCAGGACATCGAAGCGCGGGATGGCTGGCGCCTGCAGCAATTGGTCGAGAGCACCCTGAGCCGCCTGCAACTGCCTGCGGATAAAACCCTCGCCGAGCTGTCCGGGGGGTGGCGCCGCCGGGTGCTGCTGGCCCAAGCATTGGTCAGCGAGCCTGACTTGTTGCTGCTCGACGAGCCTACCAACCACCTCGACATCGGTGCCATTGCCTGGCTTGAAGAAGCCCTGAACGGCTTCGGCGGTGCGGTGCTGTTCATCACCCACGACCGTGCTTTCCTGCAAAACCTCGCCACCCGCATCCTGGAGCTCGACCGCGGCCACCTGATCGACTGGAACGGCGACTATGCCAGCTTTTTGGCCCATAAAGAGGCCGAACTTGCCGCTGAGGAAACCGCCAACGCGCTGTTCGATAAGCGCCTGGCGCAGGAAGAGGTGTGGATCCGCCAGGGCATCAAGGCCCGCCGTACCCGTAACGAAGGCCGCGTGCGCGCACTGAAGGCCCTGCGTGCCGAGCGTGGTGAGCGGCGCGAGCGCCAGGGCCGGGCGAACATCCAGTTGGAGGTGGCCGATAAGTCTGGCAAGCAGGTGCTGCTGCTCGAAAACGTCAGCTATGCGCACCCAGGCGGCCCCATGCTGGTCAAGGACTTTTCCATGGTGCTGCAGCGCCAAGACCGCATCGGCCTGTTGGGTGCCAACGGCACTGGCAAAACCACGCTGCTTAAATTGATGCTGGGTGACCTCGAGCCTGTAGCGGGCAGCGTGAAGCCCGGCACCAAGCTGGAAGTGGCGTACTTCGACCAACTGCGGCTGCAACTGGACCTTGAGAAAACCGTTGTCGACAATTTGGCCGAAGGCCGCGACTTCATCGATATCGACGGCCAAAGCCGCCACGTGCTCAGCTACCTGGGGGATTTTCTGTTCAGCCCGCAACGCGCCCGCACGCCGGTCAAAGCGCTGTCGGGCGGTGAGCGCGCGCGCCTGCTGTTGGCCAAATTGTTCAGCAAGCCGGCTAACCTGCTGGTACTCGACGAACCCACCAATGACCTGGACGTCGAAACCCTCGAACTGCTCGAGGAGGTGCTGTCGAACTTCAAGGGCACGGTGCTGATGGTCAGCCACGACCGGGCATTCCTCGATAACGTGGTGACCAGTACCTTGGTGTTCGAAGGCGATGGTGTGGTGCGCGAGTACGTCGGCGGCTACCAGGATTGGCTGCGCCAGGGTGGCTCGCCGAAACTGCTGGGCGTCAAGGAAAACAAAGCCGGCAAGCCGGAGCTGGCCAGCGCGGTGGTAGCACCTACCACTGCCGCGCCGGCCGTAGAGCCAGGTGAAAGCAAGAAAAAACTCAGCTATAAGCTGCAGCGCGAACTGGATTCGCTGCCGGGGCAGATCGATGCCCTCGAAGCGAATATCGCGGCGGTTCAGGCCGAAATCGGCCAGCCGGCTTTCTACCAGCGGCCCGCGGCTGACACCAGCGCGGTACTGGCGCGCTTGGAGCAGCTGCAGCGCGAGCTCGATGCGCTGGTAGAACGGTGGGCCGAGCTCGATAGCTAAACGGTTGCAGCTTACGGCTCAGAAGGCCGTGTTGTCTGGGATGTCATCCACTGGCTTGGCCTTATCGCCCGCGGCAGGTTCTTTCAGGCGTACCGCCAGCACGTCGCAGGGGGCGCCATGCAACACATCGTTGGAGGTGGAGCCCAGTAGCAGCTTCAGCCCGTGCCGGCCATGGCTACCGACCACGATCAGGTCGATGCCCTTTTGCTTGGCCAACTGGTGGATTTCCTGGCGTGGTTGGCCATAGGTGAGGTGGGCATCGTCCTTTGACAGTGTGGGGAACTTGGCCAGCAGTTTTTCCAGGCGTTCCATGGCTTGGTCATATTGTTGTTGTTGCAACTGCGACAGGTCCATCGGCACGTCGCCGCCGAAGGCCATGGCCATGGGCTCGACAATATGTACCAGCGACAACCGGGCGCCGGTGCTTTCAGCGAGTGCTTGCGCCCGGTTGACGACCGGGTCGCATTCTTCCGTCAGGTCGACAGCGACCAAGATCTGTTGATAGGACATGGCAAGTACTCCCAGCAATGGCATGAGTGTAAGTATGGTCGTTATTTGTACGAGTGTTCTGACATCGGTCAGCCTGACTCGTCTGTGTACCGGGGTCTAGATATGACGGTCTGGATAGTGCTGTCAATCATTCTCGTGGTGCTTAGCCCGCTGGCGTGGCTCAAACCCTCGCGCCGCCAAAGCGGGCGCATGGCAGCGCGGCTTGAAGCGAGGCGGTTGGGTGTGGCCATGCAGTTGGTACCGCAGCAGTGGCCCCATTGGCTTCAGGCCGCGCCGCCCGGCACCTGCGCGCAATATGCGGTGCCCCGCCAGTTGGGCAGGATGGACACCTGGTGCTATTGGCAGGCACAACCGGGCCTGTGGGTGAACCAATGGCGCGAACCGTGTGAATGCGAAAATCTATTACAGGTGTTTTCCCAGTGGCCCGCTGACGTGTGGAAGGCCGAGGCGAACCACCACGTGGTCGCGGTGTATTGGGGCGAGCAGGGCGACCCCAAGGCCATTGCCGCCGGGCTGCGCGCGCTGGCGTAGCCGCATTAAAAAGCCCGATCGCAAGGATCGGGCCGGGGTGGCCAGGCAGGCCGGAAAGCTGTGGCGCCGATCATACGCCCCTTAGCCAGGAAAAACCCCGGGTTTTTTCCCTATAACGCCCGCCCGCAGCCAGGTAAGCCTGGGCGTGCTACTTTTGCTAAGCACCGCGCCCGTGTGGTGTCTCAGAAGCTAGCTACACCCCTTTTGGCAGCGCTTTTTGCTGCCGGCCGCGCTGCTTTCCTCACCCTAGCGCCTACTAAGGCGTGTCACGGCGCCTTGCTCGGCGGCGGCATCACCCGCCAACCCGGGTACGAAGCTTCTGAGATGTCCGCTGGGCACTTCGCGCACGCGCCGAAGGGGCATTTTTTCGCCCTGCACGGATCGAAAAAATGCCCCATCCGGCGTCCATTTCGCCTGATTGACAATTTTTAGCTTTTCGCAGAAGGTGTGCACACCCCAATCAAACGGGCGTATGAATCGGGCGTTTGCCCGATGCACCGTCCGCTTCGCCCCGGCGGGCAGGCCCTTCAGGGTTGGCCGGGGCCCAATCATGTTTCCATCTGGAGATCAGTTGATGATTTACGAAGGTAAAGCCATCACGCTCGAGGCGCTCGAAGCCGGCATCGTCGAACTGAAGTTCGACCTCAAGGGCGAGTCCGTGAACAAGTTCAATCGCCTGGCGCTCGAGGAACTGCGCCACGCCGTCGATACGCTCAAGGGCCATGCAGGCTTGGCCGGGGTGTTGGTCACCAGCGGTAAAGACGTGTTCATCGTTGGCGCCGACATCACCGAGTTCGTTGCCAATTTCCGGTTGCCCGACGATCAACTGCTCGCCGCCAACCTCGAAGTGAACCGCATCTTCAGCGATTTCGAAGACTTGCCGGTGCCCACGGTGGCCGCCATTAACGGTATCGCCCTGGGCGGCGGCCTGGAAATGTGCCTGGCGGCGGATTTCCGGGTCATGTCCACGGCCGCCAAGGTGGGCTTGCCAGAAGTAAAACTCGGTATCTACCCAGGCTTTGGCGGCACCGTGCGCCTGCCACGCTTGATCGGGGCCGACAACGCCATCGAATGGATCGCCGCGGGCAAGGAGCACCGTGCCGATGAGGCCCTGAAGGTTCGCGTTGTAGATGCGGTGGTGGCCCCGGAGCTGCTGCGCGATGCGGCGCTAGACTTGCTCCGGCGCGCGGTGGCCGGTGAACTCGACCACAAGGCCCGGCGCCAGCCGAAACTGGAAAAGCTCAAGCTTAATCCGATCGAACAGATGATGGCGTTCGAAACCGCCAAGGGCTTTGTCGCGGGCCAGGCCGGGCCGAACTACCCGGCCCCGGTCGAGGCGATCAAGTCGATCCAGAAGGCGGCCGCGCTCGGTCGCGACAAAGCGATCGAGGTCGAGGCGGCCGGTTTTGTGAAAATGGCCAAGACACCTGCCGCGCAAAGTCTCATCGGGCTGTTCCTCAACGACCAGGAACTCAAGCGCAAAGCCAAGGCTTACGACAAACTGGCCGGGCAAGTGAACCAGGCCGCCGTGCTCGGTGCCGGTATCATGGGCGGTGGCATCGCCTACCAGTCGGCGTCCAAGGGCACGCCGATCCTGATGAAGGATATCAACGAGGCAGGCATCGAGCAGGGCCTGAAAGAGGCCGCCAAATTGTTCGGCAAACTGGTTGAAAAGGGCCGCCTGACCCCTGCAAAAATGGCCGAATCGCTCAATGCCATTCGCCCGACCTTGAGCTACGGCGACTTCGGCACTGTCGATATCGTGGTCGAAGCTGTGGTGGAGAACCCCAAGGTCAAGCAGGCAGTACTGGCCGAAGTCGAAGGCCACGTCAATGAGGGCACGATTTTGGCCTCCAACACCTCGACCATTTCCATCAGCCTGCTCGCCCAAGCGCTCAAGCGGCCGGAAAACTTCGTGGGTATGCACTTTTTCAACCCGGTGCACATGATGCCGTTGGTCGAAGTGATCCGCGGTGAGAAGTCCAGCGAGCAGGCGGTCGCCACCACCGTGGCCTATGCCAAGAAAATGGGCAAGAACCCCATTGTGGTCAACGACTGCCCGGGCTTTTTGGTCAACCGGGTGCTATTCCCATACTTCGGTGGTTTCGCCAAGCTGGTCAGCGCTGGCGTGGATTTCGTGCGCATCGACAAGGTCATGGAAAAGTTCGGCTGGCCGATGGGCCCCGCCTACCTGATGGATGTGGTCGGCATCGACACCGGCCACCATGGCCGTGATGTGATGGCCGAAGGCTTCCCCGACCGCATGAAGGACGACCGCCGCTCGGCCATCGATGCACTGTACGATGCCGGCCGCCTGGGCCAGAAGAACGGCAAGGGGTTCTACGTTTACGAAACCGACAAAAAGGGCAAACCGAAAAAGGTCGCCGACCCTTCGGTGCTCGACGTGCTCAAGCCGGTGGTGTACGAACAGCGAGAATTGACCGACGACGACATCCTCAATTGGATGATGATCCCGCTGTGCCTTGAAACCGTGCGCTGCCTGGAAGACGGCATCGTCGAAACCGCCGCCGAGGCCGATATGGGCTTGGTCTACGGCATCGGCTTCCCGCCCTTCCGCGGTGGCGCGCTGCGCTACATCGACGCGATCGGCGTGGCCGAGTTCGTGGCCCAGGCCGACCGTTATGCCGAACTCGGCCCGCTGTACCAACCCACTGCCAAGTTGCGTGAGATGGCCGCCCAAGGCCAGCGTTTCTTCGGTTGAGCCGCCCGACTATTGAGCGAGATCTGATATGAGCTTGAATCCAAGAGATGTGGTGATCGTCGACTTCGGCCGCACACCCATGGGCCGCTCCAAGGGCGGCATGCATCGCAACACCCGCGCCGAGAACATGTCGGCGCACCTGATCGACCAACTGTTGGCGCGCAACCCCAAGGTAGACCCGGCCGAGGTCGAGGACGTGATCTGGGGTTGCGTCAACCAAACCCTGGAGCAGGGTTGGAACATCGCCCGTATGGCTTCACTGATGACGCGCATCCCTCACACGGCGGGCGCGCAAACGGTCAGCCGCCTGTGCGGCTCGTCGATGAGCGCATTGCATACCGCAGCCCAAGCCATCATGACCGGCCATGGCGATGTGTACGTGATCGGTGGCGTCGAGCACATGGGCCATGTGAGCATGATGCATGGCGTGGACCCTAACCCGCAGCTGTCCCTGCACGCGGCCAAGGCCTCGGGCATGATGGGCCTGACCGCCGAGCTGTTGGGCAAGATGCATGGCATCAGCCGCGAGCGGCAGGACGCCTTTGGTGTACGGTCGCACCAATTGGCCCACAAGGCCACCGTCGAAGGCTTGTTCAAGAACGAGATCATCCCCATGGAGGGGTATGACGAGAATGGCCTGCTGCGGGTGTTCGACTACGACGAGACGATCCGCCCGGAAACCACCCTTGAGGGCCTGGCGGCGCTCAAGCCCGCGTTCGACCCTAAAAGCGGCACCGTGACCGCGGGCACCAGTTCACAGATTACCGACGGCGCTTCGTGCATGATCGTGATGTCGGCCCAGCGCGCGCAAGACCTCGGCATCCAGCCGTTGGCGGTGATTCGCGCCATGGCCGTGGCCGGCTGCGATCCCTCGATCATGGGCTATGGGCCGGTACCTGCGACGCAAAAAGCGCTCAAGCGCGCCGGCCTGACGATTGCCGATATCGACTGCATCGAGCTCAACGAAGCCTTCGCGGCACAGGCCCTGCCGGTGCTCAAAGACCTGAAGGTGCTCGACAAAATGGATGAAAAGGTTAACTTGCACGGAGGCGCTATCGCTTTGGGCCACCCCTTCGGTTGCTCTGGTGCACGGATTTCCGGCACTCTGCTCAACGTGATGGAGCAAAAGGGCGCCCGGCTGGGCATCGCCACCATGTGCATTGGCTTGGGCCAGGGCATTACCACGGTGTTCGAACGGGTTTAGCCGCCCGCCGAGGTTGACCCGCGTCGGGGCCTGGCAAGGTGTTCAGAAGTTCGTGCTAACTTCCGAACACCTTACCAGCGCCCCGGCGTTCGTTCTGCTTCAAAAAAATTGAAACGCTTTGACCGGGAGTGACCCATGCAGCTACAACCTGGCCTGTATCGCCATTACAAGGGCCCGCAATATCGGGTATTCGGTGCCGCCCGGCATTCCGAAACCGAGGACTGGGTGGTGGTCTACCAGGCGCTGTACGGCGATTTCGGCCTGTGGGTCAGGCCTTTGAGCATGTTTCTGGAGTCGGTCGATGTCGATGGCGAGCAGGTGCCGCGCTTTGCTTTGGTACAGGCCCAGCCGGGCCTTTTCGAGCTCGGCGCCGGTGATGGCGCATAGGCATCGCGCTTGACCTCACCTTTTCACCACTATATATAGCGGTGCCTCGAAGGGCGTAATCGCTCTCTTTCTTCAGCATTAGGAAATTTCCAATCCATGGGCAAGTCGCTGGTCATCGTGGAATCCCCGGCTAAGGCCAAGACCATCAACAAGTATCTGGGCAACCAATACGTGGTGAAGTCGAGTATCGGCCATATCCGAGACCTCCCCACCAGCGGCTCGGCCAGTGCCACCAAGGAGCCAGCCAAGGCCGCTGGCAAAAAAAGCAAGGCGGTGGCCGAAGCGCCTGCCGTTTCGCCCAAGGAAAAAGCCCGGCGCCAGTTGGTGGCGCGCATGGGCGTGGACCCGGAGCACGGCTGGAAGGCCCACTATGAGATCTTGCCCGGCAAGGAAAAGGTCATCGAAGAGCTGCGCCGGCTGGCCAAGGATGCCGATACCATTTATCTGGCGACCGACTTGGACCGCGAGGGGGAAGCCATCGCCTGGCACCTGCGTGAGGCCATCGGCGGCGATGATGCTCGCTACAAGCGCGTGGTGTTCAACGAAATCACCAAGAAGGCCATCCAGGATGCCTTCGCCCAGCCGGGCGACCTCGACATCGACCGGGTCAACGCCCAGCAGGCACGGCGTTTTCTCGATCGTGTAGTGGGTTATATGGTGTCACCGCTGCTGTGGCAAAAAATCGCCCGCGGCCTCTCGGCCGGGCGCGTGCAGTCGGTGGCGGTCAAGCTGATCGCCGAGCGCGAGCGCGAAATCCGCGCGTTCAACCCCCAGGAATACTGGGAGCTGCACGCCGACCTGAGCGGCCAGGGCAATGCCAAGGTGCGTTTCGAGGTGGTGCGCGAAGGCGGCGAGGCGTTCAAACCGGTCACTGAAGCCCAGGCCATGGCCGCGGTGACCAAGCTCAAGGCATCGAGCTATAGCGTTACCAAGCGCGAAGACAAACCCACCAGCAGCAAGCCGTCGGCGCCTTACATTACCTCCACCCTGCAGCAGGCGGCGAGCAACCGCCTGGGCTTCGGTGTGAAAAAAACCATGATGATGGCCCAACGCTTATACGAGGCGGGCTACATCACTTACATGCGTACCGATTCGACCAACCTGTCGGTAGATGCGCTGGACATGGCCCGGGGCTATATCGACACGCAATTCGGCGCCGCCTACTTGCCGGCGCAGCCGAACCTGTACAGCAGCAAAGAAGGCGCCCAGGAGGCGCACGAGGCGATTCGCCCCTCCGACGTGAACACCGCGCCTACCCAACTCTCGGGCATGGAGCGTGACGCCGAGCGGCTTTACGAGTTGATCTGGCGCCAGTTCCTGGCCTGCCAGATGACGCCGGCGCAATATCTGTCCACCACCATCACGGTAATGGCCAGCGGCTTTGAGCTGCGCGCCAAGGGCCGCATTCTCAAGTTCGACGGTTATACCCGCATACAACCGCAGCAGAGCAAGCCCGGTGAAGACGAAGTGTTGCCAGACATGGGCCAAGGCGAAGCGCTCACGCTGTTGAAGCTCGACCCTACCCAGCACTTCACCAAGCCGCCGGCACGCTATTCCGAGGCGAGCCTGGTCAAGGAAATGGAAAAACGCGGTATTGGCCGGCCGTCCACCTATGCGGCAATCATCTCGACCATCCAGGACCGCGGTTACGTAACATTGCACAACCGCCGGTTCTATTCGGAAAAAATGGGCGATATCGTCACCGAGCGCTTGTCTGAAAGCTTTGCCAACCTGATGGATTACGGCTTTACCGCCGGTATGGAAGAGAACCTCGACGACATCGCCCAGGGCGAGCGTAACTGGAAGAACGTGCTTGATGAGTTTTACGGCGATTTCAAGCAAAAGCTCGAATCGGCCGAAGACAGCGACCATGGCATGCGCGCCAACCAGCCCACGCCCACCGACATTCCCTGCCCGGAGTGCGGCCGGCACATGATGGTGCGTACCGCCTCCACCGGTGTGTTCCTAGGCTGTTCCGGCTACAGCCTGCCGCCAAAGGAGCGCTGCAAGGCCACCATCAACCTGGTGCCCGGCGACGAAATCGCCGCCGACGACGAAGGTGAGTCTGAATCGCGGCTGCTGCTGACCAAGCACCGTTGCCCGATCTGCAGCACTGCAATGGATGCCTATCTAGTCGATGAGAAGCGCAAGTTGCACATCTGCGGCAACAACCCCGATTGCCCCGGCTATGAGGTGGAGCAGGGCAGTTACCGCATCAAGGGTTACGAAGGGCCGAGTTTGGAATGCGACAAGTGCGGCAGCCAAATGCAACTTAAAACCGGCCGTTTCGGTAAGTTCTTTGGCTGCACCAACCCCGAATGCAAGAACACCCGCAAGCTGTTGCGTAATGGCGAAGCCGCGCCGCCCAAGATGGATGCAGTTAAGATGCCGGAGCTCAAGTGCGAAAAGGTCGACGACACCTACGTATTGCGCGATGGCGCCTCGGGCTTGTTCCTGGCGGCCAGCCAGTTCCCGAAGAACCGTGAAACCCGGGCGCCGCTGGTGCTCGAGCTTATCCCGCACAAAGCCGAAATCGACCCCAAGTACCACTTCTTGCTAGGCGCACCGGCCAAGGACCCCGATGGCCGGCCAGCGGTGATCCGATACAGCCGCAAAACCAAGGAGCAATATGTGCAAACCGAGGTCGAGGGTAAGCCGACCGGTTGGCGCGCATTCTTCGACGGCAAGAGCTGGAAGGTCGAAGACAAGCGCTGAATACACTTTTGGAGACATGCCATGGCCCACGAGCGTTACACCCGAACCAACCAGAAGCTGTATTTCGCGGGCCTGGCCCTGGAGGCCTTGGGTAAGGCTGAGGAGGGCGCGGCCATGAATGCACAGGCCCTGGCCCAAGCTGGGCGCGAGGCGGTGTTATTTCACCTATACGGTGCCTTGCTCGGGTTATGCCACGAAATCGCCGGGTTCTACCGCTTGGCCGACAGCAACGCCCCCCGCGCGCAGGTTTACTTGACTCGCCAAACGCTGGAGGCGGCGCCCAACCCCGAACTCGCTGAGTTGGTGGAGTTGGCCCAGCAACCGGAAACCTGGCTGGCGCAGTTGCTGGCCGCCTTCGAGGGGCTGTTCCAACCCCCGCGCGAAGCGCCGGCCAAAGCCAAGCACGACGTGACCACGCCGCTCATTCAAGCGCTCAATCTCGACGAGCAAGAGCCCGCCGTGTTGCAGGTGCAAACCCTGGAGCAATGGCGCCAGCAGCTCAAAGCATTGGCCATTCGCTTTCGCGAAGGCCTCAGTGAGTGCTGATTCAGTAAAGCGCTGCTACAATGGCAGGCCTTCATTGGAGACCTGCCCCTTTATGTCCACGTCTTTTCTTGAAATCGTCGAACTGCCAGATGGCCGTATCGAACTGCGTCGCGCCGAAGATGAAGGGTCGCTGGTTACCCTCGATTTCTCTGAAGACGCCAAGGTTTTCCTGCAGGGTCAGCATGTCGAGGTGGCTAAAGCCATGCTCAGCGTTGGCGTGCAAATGGCCGGGCGGTTGGTCGAAGGTGACTTCGAACGCGACGAAGGCCCTCGCGTATTGCACTGAGTCGCCGGCCGTAAGGCTAATAACGCTGCAAGCCACCCGTTAACTGCTCAAAGCGCCCGAAAGCCCACGGCACGTCAGTTGCCGCTGCTTTGTCCTGCCTCCCTCGAAACCCTGCCCGGAACCTGCGCGTCAAGCGATGGCGCCCAGCCTCCCGTGCGCCTTGCCGTTTCGTAACTTTGTGTCGACAATCTATTGACCACATGGCCGATTGGCGCTAGCTTTGCCGCATAAACCTAATAAATTGTCGACACATGACCGAAGCCACTCTCATCACCCTGCCCAGCAGCGACGAAGCCGAAACCATCGCCGAACACGTGTTCCGCCGCCTGCAGGCCGCCATCGTGCGCGGCGACATCGCCCCCGGCAGCAAAATCTCCGAGCCGGAGTTGGCGCGCACCCACGGTGTGAGCCGTGGCCCGTTGCGTGAGGCGATTCACCGCCTCGAGGGCCAGCGCTTGGTGGTGCGTGTGCCCCATGTAGGGGCGAGGGTGGTTTCCCTGAGCCACCAACAGTTAATCGAGCTGTACCAAATCCGCGAATCGTTGGAAGGCATGGCCTGCCGGCTGGCCGCCGCACGCATGAGCACGGCCCAGATCGACGAGTTGCGCCAGGTGTTGGACACCCACGAGCGCGACGAGGCCTTCCAAGCGGGGGTGGGCTACTACCAGCAGGAAGGCGACCACGATTTCCACTACCGGATCATCCAGGGCAGCGGCAACCGCACCTTGAGCGAGTTGCTGTGCGAAGAGCTCTACCAGCGCGTGCGCATGTATCGCATCCAGTTTTCAGCCACGCCGCACCGGCCGCACCAGGCGTTCGCCGAACATCACCGCATCCTCGACGCCATCGCCGAACGTGACGGCGAGTTGGCCGAGTTGCTCATGCGCCGGCATATCGCCGCATCCCGGCGCAACATCGAAAGGCAGTTGCCCAGCACCGAACAGAACAACAACGGAGGTGAAGTATGACCCTGACACGCCCCGGCGAGCGCTTTCGCCAAGCCCTGGCCACCGAGCGGCCGCTGCAGATCGTCGGTACGATCAACGCCAACCACGCTTTGCTGGCGCAGCGCGCTGGTTTCAAGGCTATTTACCTGTCGGGCGGCGGCGTGGCGGCAGGCTCGTTGGGGCTGCCGGACCTAGGCATCAGCAACCTGGACGACGTGCTCACCGATGTGCGCCGCATCACCGATGTGTGTGACGTGCCGCTGTTGGTGGATGTCGACACCGGCTTTGGCTCCTCTGCCTTCAACGTGGCGCGCACGGTGCGCTCGATGATCAAGTTTGGTGCCGCGGCCATTCACATCGAGGACCAGGTAGGCGCCAAGCGTTGTGGCCATAGGCCCAACAAGGAGATTGTCACCCAGCAAGAAATGGTCGACCGCGTCAAGGCGGCCGTAGACGCCCGCACCGACGACAGCTTCGTGATCATGGCACGCACCGATGCACTGGCGGTAGAGGGCTTGGAAGCCGCGTTGGACCGGGCCGCGGCCTGTATCGAAGCCGGCGCCGACATGGTGTTCCCAGAGGCGATTACCGAGCTTGGCATGTACAAGCAGTTCGCCGCCCGTGTAGGCGCGCCGATCCTGGCCAACATCACCGAGTTTGGCGCCACCCCGTTGTTCACCACCGAAGAACTGGGCGCGGCCGACGTGGCCATGGTGTTGTACCCGCTTTCGGCTTTCAGGGCGATGAACAAGGCCGCCGAAAACGTGTACACGGCGCTGCGCCGCGACGGCACCCAGCAGGCCGTGCTCGACACCATGCAAACACGCGCGCAGCTGTACGAATCGATCGGCTACCACGCCTTCGAGCAAAAGCTCGATGAATTGTTCGCGCGCGGCAAGGGCTAACGGCGGCCTCCCCCCCCTACAACAACTTCAAGAAAATGGGAGAACTCTCATGGCGGAAGCGAAAACATTGAGCGGCGCAGGTTTGCGCGGGCAAGTGGCCGGGCAAACGGCGTTGTCTACCGTAGGGCAGGCTGGCGCTGGCCTTACGTACCGTGGTTACGATGTGCGCGAACTGGCTGCGCATGCGGTGTTCGAAGAGGTGGCCTACTTGCTGTTGTACGGCGAGTTACCCAACCAGGCGCAGTTGGCCGCGTACCAGGCCAAACTGCGTGGGCTGCGGCGCCTGCCGCAGGTGCTCAAGGAAGTGCTCGAGCGCATACCGGCCAGCGCCCACCCGATGGATGTGATGCGCACCGGGGCGTCGTTTCTCGGGGTGCTGGAGCCCGAAGGCGGTTTTGAGCACCAGCATGAAGTAACCGACCGCCTGCTGGCGCTGTTCCCGGCGATCATGTGCTATTGGTACCGCTTCGCCCACCACGGCGTGCGCATTGAAACCGACAGCGACCAAGTGGGCATCGCCGGGCATTTCCTTTATCTGCTGCACGGTAAGGCGCCGAGCGACCTTCACCGGCAGGTGATGGACGTGTCGCTGATCCTCTACGCCGAGCATGAATTCAACGCCTCGACCTTCACCGCCAGGGTCTGTGCCTCGACCCTCTCAGACCTGTACTCCTGCATCACCGCAGCCATCGGTGCCTTGCGCGGGCCCTTGCACGGTGGCGCCAACGAGGCGGCCATGGCGATGATCGAAACGTTCGCCACGGCTGAAGACGCCACCCGCGGTACTTTGGGCATGCTCGAGCGCAAGGAAAAGATCATGGGCTTTGGCCATGCTATTTACCGTGACAGCGACCCGCGCAATGAAGTCATCAAGCACTGGGCGAAAAAGCTCTCTGAAGACGCCGGCGATTCGCGCTTCTACGCGGTGTCCGAAGCGATCGACAAGGTGATGTGGGAGCAGAAGAAGTTGTTCCCCAACGCCGACTTCTACCATGCCTCGGCGTACCACTTCATGGGTATCCCCACTGAGCTGTTCACGCCAATATTCGTCTGTTCGCGCCTCACCGGCTGGGCCGCCCACGTGTTCGAGCAGCGTGAGAACAATCGCATCATCCGCCCCAGCGCCGAGTACATCGGGGTAGCCGAACGCCGTTTCGTTCCGCTTGAGGCGCGCTGAGCATCCTGGCGGGTAGGGTGGCCCAAGAAGCCACCGCCCGCGACCATCGACCGTGAGCCTGCGCCATGAATACTCAATACCGCAAACCCCTGCCTGGCACCCCGTTGGACTACTTCGATGCCCGCAGCGCTGTCGAGGCGCTGGTCCCGGGTGCTTGGGCGGGCCTGCCCTACACGTCGCGGGTGCTGGCTGAAAACCTGGTACGCCGCGGCGCCCCGGAGCAGTTGGGCGCCTCGCTTGGGCAGTTGATCCATCGCAAGCGTGATCTGGACTTCCCCTGGTACCCGGCACGGGTGGTGTGCCATGACATCCTAGGGCAAACCGCGTTGGTAGACCTCGCCGGCCTGCGCGATGCGATTGCCGAGCGCGGCGGTGACCCGGCCAAAGTCAACCCGGTGGTGCCCACGCAGTTGATCGTGGATCACTCGTTGGCGGTGGAATGTGGTGGCTACGACCCCGATGCGTTCACCAAGAACCGCGCCATCGAAGACCGTCGCAACGAAGACCGCTTCCACTTCATCGACTGGACCAAGCAGGCTTTCGAAAATGTCGATGTGATCCCGCCCGGCAACGGCATCATGCACCAGATCAACCTGGAAAAAATGTCGCCGGTGGTGCAGGTGCAAGGTGGCGTGGCGTTTCCCGACACACTGGTCGGGACGGACAGCCACACCCCTCACGTAGACGCGCTGGGTGTGCTTGCGGTAGGGGTAGGCGGCCTCGAAGCCGAAAACGTAATGCTCGGCCGGGCGTCGTGGATGCGCCTGCCAGACATCATCGGCGTAGAACTGGCGGGGCACCGCCAGCCGGGTATTACCGCCACTGACATCGTGCTGGCCATGACCGAGTTTTTGCGCCAGCAAAAAGTGGTAGGCGCCTACCTGGAGTTTTATGGCCCGGGCGCGCGCAGCCTTACCCTGGGCGACCGGGCCACGATATCCAACATGGCCCCCGAATACGGCGCCACCGCCGCCATGTTCGCGATCGACGAACAAACCCTGGAGTACCTGCGCCTCACCGGCCGCGAAGAACAGCAGGTGCGCCTGGTGCACACTTATGCGCAGGAGGCGGGGCTATGGGCCGATACCTTGGCCGCGGTGGAGTATGAACGGGTGCTGCATTTCGACCTCAGTACCGTGGTGCGCAACATGGCGGGGCCCTCAAACCCCCACGCACGGCTGGCCACCAGCGAACTGACCGCGCGCGGCATCGCTGGCGCTTGGCAAGCCACCCCCGGGCAGTTGCCAGATGGCGCGGTGATCATCGCGGCCATCACCAGTTGCACCAACACCAGCAACCCGCGCAACGTCATCGCTGCAGGGCTGTTGGCGCGCAATGCCAACCGCCTGGGGCTGGCCCGCAAGCCATGGGTAAAAACCTCGCTGGCGCCTGGCTCGAAAACGGTAGCCTTGTACCTGGACGAAGCGGGGCTTAGCGTGGAGCTGGAAAAACTCGGCTTCGGCATCGTCGCGTTCGCCTGCACCACCTGTAATGGGATGTCTGGCGCGCTGGACCCGGCCATCCAGCAAGAAATCATCGACCGCGACCTTTATGCCACGGCGGTGCTTTCGGGTAACCGGAATTTCGACGGGCGTATCCATCCCTATGCCAAGCAGGCATTCCTGGCCTCGCCGCCGCTGGTGGTGGCCTATGCCATCGCCGGAACCATCCGTTTCGACATCGAGAACGATGTGCTGGCCGTGGTAGAGGGCAAAGAGGTTCGCCTCAAGGACCTATGGCCCAGTGATGAGGAAATCGACGCCGTGGTCAGTGCATCGGTCAAGCCCGAGCAGTTCCGCCAGGTGTACATCCCGATGTTCGCCATCGAGGAGCGCACTGGGCCCCAGGTACCCCCTTTGTACGCCTGGCGCGCGCAAAGCACCTACATTCGCCGGCCGCCCTACTGGGAAGGCGCGTTGGCCGGTGCCCGTAACCTGCGCGGCATGCGCCCGTTGGCGGTGCTGGGTGACAACATCACGACCGACCACTTGTCGCCTTCCAATGCCATTCTGGCCAGCAGCGCGGCGGGCGAATACCTGTTGAAAATGGGCTTGCCCGAGGAAGACTTCAACTCTTACGCCACCCACCGTGGCGACCACCTCACCGCCCAGCGCGCAACCTTTGCCAACCCCAAGCTGGTCAACGAAATGGCCGTGGTCGGCGGCAAGGTCAAGCAGGGTTCGTTGGCCCGTGTGGAACCGGAAGGCCAAGTGGTGCGCATGTGGGAGGCCATCGAAACCTATATGCAGCGCAAGCAGCCGCTGATCATCATTGCCGGTGCCGACTACGGCCAGGGCTCGTCGCGGGATTGGGCCGCCAAGGGCGTGCGCCTGGCCGGGGTGGAGGCCATCGCCGCCGAAGGCTTCGAGCGCATCCACCGCACCAACCTGATCGGCATGGGCGTGTTGCCCCTGGAGTTCAAACCGGGTACCAACCGCCACACGCTGGGCATTGACGGCACCGAGTTGTTCGACGTGGTCGGTGAGCGCACGCCCCGGGCCACGCTCACCCTGCTGATCCAGCGGCGCAGCGGCGAGCGCGTGGAGGTACCGGTCACCTGCCGGCTAGACACCGCCGAAGAAGTGTCCATCTACGAAGCCGGCGGCGTGTTGCAGCGCTTTGCCCAAGATTTTCTCGAAGCCGCTTCGGCTTAGCAGGAGAACACCATGACGTTTGCTGCCCAACTGAAAATACCCGCCACCTACCTGCGTGGCGGCACCAGCAAGGGGGTATTCTTTACCCTCGACGCCCTCCCCGAAGCGGCCCGCACCCCCGGGCCTGCCCGTGATGCCCTGCTGCTGCGGGTGATCGGTAGCCCCGACCCTTACGGCAAACAGATCGACGGCATGGGCGGTGCCACCTCCAGCACCAGCAAAACCGTGATCGTGAGCCGCAGCCAGCGCCCAGACCATGACGTGGATTACCTGTTCGGCCAAGTGGCCATCGACAGCGCCTTCGTCGATTGGTCCGGCAACTGCGGGAATTTGTCCGCCGCCGTCGGGCCGTTCGCCATCGCCCAGGGCTTGGTCGACCCGGCGCGGATACCGCACGATGGCGTAGCCACTGTGCGCATCTGGCAAGCCAACATCGGCAAGACCATCGTTGCCCACGTGCCCATCACCGCCGGGGCGGTGCAGGAAACCGGTGGTTTCGAACTCGATGGGGTGACCTTCCCCGCTGCAGAGGTGCAGCTCGAATTCCTCGACCCAGCCGCGGAGGAGGAGGGTGGCGGTGGCGCGATGTTCCCCACCGGCAACCTGATCGACGACTTGACGGTGCCGGGTGTGGGCACCTTGGAGGTCACCCTGATCAACGCTGGTATCCCGACCATTTTCCTCAATGCCGAAGCACTGGGGTATACCGGCACCGAACTGCAGAACGCAATCAATGACGACCCCAAGGCCCTGGCGGCGTTCGAGCTGATTCGCGCCCATGGCGCGGTACGCATGGGGCTGATTGCCCGGGTGGAGGATGCCGCCAAACGCCAACACACGCCCAAGGTAGCCTTCGTGGCGCCGCCGCGGCCCTACACCGCATCCAGCGGCAAGCCGGTGGAACAGGCCGATATCGACCTGTTGGTACGCGCGCTGTCGATGGGCAAGCTGCACCACGCCATGATGGGCACCGCGGCCGTGGCCATCGGTACCGCGGCGGCGATCCCGGGTACACTGGTGAACCTGGCCGCGGGCGGTGGCGAGCGCGAATCGGTGCGTTTCGGGCATCCATCCGGCACCCTGCGGGTTGGTGCACAGGCGCGTAAGGTCGATGGCCAATGGCAGGTGACCAAGGCGATCATGAGCCGCAGCGCGCGGGTATTGATGGAGGGTTGGGTGCGGGTGCCGCCGCCTTGATCGTCGGCGTGCCGTAGGGCAGAAATGAAAAAGCCGCCCAGCAAAGGCGGCTTTTTCATGAATCAATGGTGCGGACGAAGAGACTCGAACTCTTACAGCTTGCGCCGCTGGAACCTAAATCCAGTGTGTCTACCAATTTCACCACGTCCGCATAAACGCTATCTTAAAGCAAAGGCGCCAGATTGTTCACCAGGCGCCTTTTGAAATATGGGGTGGACGATGGGAATCGAACCCACGACAACAGGAGTCACAATCCTGTGCTCTACCAACTGAGCTACGCCCACCATATCGCGTGACTTGTGCCAAAGCTGCCTGTATGGCGCACCCGGCAGGACTCGAACCTGCGACCATCCGCTTAGAAGGCGGATGCTCTATCCAGCTGAGCTACGGGCGCTTATTTTTCGACTTTGAATCAGCCGAATAACAGCCTCAATCGTTAAAACTACAGCAGAAACGCACTGCGATTTTACCGACTGCCTGAACCAGCGCTAGGCCCTGCCCGACAAGTGCGACGGATCTTATAGAGGGCCCCGGGGGGCGTCAACCCTTTATTTGAAAAAAATGCATTGATATAAAGGGCTTAGCGGTTTCCACCGGCCTTATGCCTTTGACCGGGGCGCCGGGCATGCGAGAATAGCCGCACTTTTTTCCCACCCTGCGAGGGTTTATTACGCGTCATGACAGCACAACTTATCGACGGCAAGGCGATTGCCGGGGGCATCCGCCAGCAAATCGCCCGACGTGTCGCCGAGCGCCGCCAGCAGGGCCTGCGTGTACCAGGCCTGGCGGTGATCCTGGTGGGAACGGACCCAGCCTCCGAAGTCTATGTTTCGCACAAACGCAAGGATTGCGAAGAAGTCGGCTTTCGTTCCGACGCCTTCGACCTGCCTGCCAACACCCCCCAGCACGACCTCGAAGCGCTGATCGACCGGCTCAACGCCGACCCGGAAATCGACGGCATCCTTTTGCAATTGCCGCTGCCGCCGCACCTGGAGGCGTCGCGCCTGCTCGAACGGATTCGCCCCGACAAGGACGTAGACGGGTTCCACCCTTATAACCTCGGCCGGCTGGCCCAGCGTATGCCGCTGCTGCGGCCCTGCACGCCCAAGGGCATCATGGCCCTGCTGCAGAGCACCGGGCAAGACCTATACGGGATGGATGCCGTAGTGGTAGGGGCCTCCAATATCGTCGGCCGGCCCATGGCGCTGGAGCTGTTGCTGGGCGGCTGCACGGTCACCGTGACCCACCGCTTCACTGCCAACCTTGAAGCCCACGTGCGCCGCGCCGATCTGGTGGTGGTCGCGGTGGGCAGGCCGGGGCTGGTAAAGGGGGAATGGATCAAACCCGGCGCCATCGTGATCGATGTGGGTATCAATCGCCAGGCCGATGGCCGGCTGGTAGGCGATGTGGTGTACGACACCGCGGTGCAGCGCGCCGGGTGGATCACCCCGGTACCGGGCGGCGTGGGCCCGATGACCCGCGCTTGCCTGCTGGAAAACACGCTGTACGCCGCCGAGTCTCTGCACGGTTGAGCCAGCAAGGCTTGGCTAAGGGCTGGCGGGGTGTGCGGGCATGTCCACCACCCAACGCCGGAACGACTCGAACGCCACACAAGCGGCTGCGGCTGCTGCGTGGATGTCTTCAGGGCTGCGCACATGCTCGGCCAGCGCCTGCTGCCAAGCGCGCCAAAGTGCACCGGTGTGTTCGCCATAGCCACGCAGCCAGTGAAGTTGCAGGGGTTGCAGGCGGTTCTGCCACTGTTTGAAGAGGTAGGCCCCACCCAGCGTCGCCCCTTCGCACACGTAGCTCAACCCGAAGGCTTCGGCCAGCGAGTGCGGGTGCGGGGCGAACGGGCAGGGCTCCACGGGCTGGGTATGGGCGCTGTCGAGCAGGTCTTGGCGCAACCAGTGCACTTTATGTGCCCGCCGCTCGGCCCCTAATGCCCGGCGCCACTCCACGGGCGTGGCAGCGCCATAGAGGCTCGCTTCCATCGGTTGCATCCAGCCCAGCACGCGATATGCGTGCCGGGCATAGGTGGCGATGTCCAATTGCGCGGCTGTCAGTGGCGAGTGGCGGTCGAGCCCGGCGTGAAGGTCGCGGGTGGCATCGCGCAAGGCGCTCAATGCCGGGGAGGCTTGCAAGCTGATGGTAACGATCCTTGGCGCTGGGTTCACCGGTGCGGGCAGAATAGCAGCCCTGGCCAGCGCTGCGGAACTCCATCCGCCAACGGCCGGGTTTTACCCGGGAACCGCCCCGGTCGCCGAACCTTTCATCGGCAGGTGACTTCTTACCGATGACCCACTAGAATGCTTGCCCTTGATCTGGGGCCAGCAATGGCCGGCTAACGTCTGTGCAACGAGGAATATCCATGCAAGTTTCTGTTGAAAACACTTCCGCGCTCGAGCGCCGCATGACGATCGGCGTACCCGCCGAGCGCATCGAGACTGAAGTCAACAAGCGTCTGCAACAGACTGCCCGTCGCGCCAAAGTGCCAGGTTTTCGCCCTGGCAAGGTGCCAATGAGCGTGATCCGCCAACGCTACGAAGCCGCCGCCCGTCAGGAAGCCCTGGGCGAGTTGATTCAGGCGACCTTCTATGAAGCCGTGGTCGAGCAAAAACTCAACCCGGCCGGCTCGCCGTCCGTCGAACCCAAGGTGTTCGAAAAAGGCAAGGACCTCGAATACATCGCCACGTTCGAGGTGTTCCCTGAGTTCACCGTTTCGGGTTTCGAAGGCATCGCCATCGAACGCCTGAGCGCCGACGTCACCGATGCCGACCTCGACAACATGCTCGACGTGCTGCGCAAGCAGAACGTACGTTACGAAACCGTCGAACGCGAAGCACAAGACGAAGACCAACTGAACATCGACTTCGTCGGTACGGTCGACGGTGAAGCATTCGCCGGTGGTTCGGCCCAGGGCACCCAACTGGTACTGGGTTCCGGCCGTATGATCCCGGGCTTCGAGAGCGGCCTGGTGGGCGCCAAGGCCGGTGAAGAGCGTGTGTTGAACGTCACCTTCCCCGACGATTACCAGAACCTCGACCTGGCGGGCAAGGCCGCCGTGTTCACCGTGACCGTCAACAGCGTCAATGCGCCTACGCTGCCTGAGCTCAACGAGGCATTCTTCGCCCAGTTCGGCATCAAGGAAACCGGCTTGGAGGGTTTCCGTGCCGAGGTTCGCAAGAACATGGAGCGTGAGCTGCGCCAAGCCATCAAGGCCAAGGTCAAGAACCAGGTCATGGATGGCCTGATCGCCGCCAACCCGGTCGACGCGCCCAAGGCATTGCTGAGCAACGAAGTCGACCGCCTGCGGGTGCAGGCCGTGCAGCAGTTTGGCGGCAACATCAAGCCTGAGCAGTTGCCGGCCGAGTTGTTCGAGGAACAGGCCAAGCGCCGCGTGGTGCTGGGCTTGATCGTCGCCGAAGTGGTCAAGCAATTCGACCTCAAGCCTGAAGAAGACCGTGTACGCGAGCTGGTCCAGGAAATGGCCTCCGCCTACCAGGAACCCGAGCAGGTAGTCAGCTGGTATTACCAGAACGAGCAGCAACTGAACGAGGTGCGTTCGGTTGTGCTGGAAGAACAAGTTGTGGATACTGTTCTTCAGAAAGCTAGTGTGACTGACAAGTCGGTCTCTTACGAAGAAGCAGTGAAGCCGGCACAAGCGCCCGAAACCGCCGCCGAGTAACGCTAGCTAACGCTTCGAAACCTCATAAGCCAGCCTTCGCGCTGGCTTATGTGTATCAGGACATGACTAATTGGGAGCGAATGCAGGCATGGCCGGCAATTCTTATTTTCAGCACTCTGACATCCAGGCCGCTGGCGGCCTGGTCCCGATGGTTGTCGAGCAATCGGCGCGTGGTGAGCGCGCCTATGATATCTACTCGCGCCTGCTCAAGGAGCGCGTGATCTTCCTGATTGGCCCGGTAGAGGATTACATGGCCAATCTGGTAGCCGCACAATTGCTCTTCCTTGAGGCGGAAAACCCGGACAAGGACATCCATCTGTACATCAACTCCCCAGGTGGCTCCGTCACGGCTGGGATGTCGATCTACGACACCATGCAATTCATCCGGCCCGATGTGTCGACTACCTGCATTGGCCAGGCTTGCAGCATGGGCGCGTTCCTGCTGGCCGGTGGCGCCAAGGGTAAGCGTTATTGCCTGCCTAACTCGCGGGTGATGATCCACCAGCCGCTGGGAGGCTTCCAGGGCCAGGCCTCGGACATCGAGATTCACGCCAAGGAAATCCTCCACATTCGTGCACGCCTCAATGAGCTGCTGGCCTTCCACACCGGGCGCAGCCTCGAGGACATCGAGCGTGACACTAATCGTGACAATTTCATGAGTGCTGCACAGGCAGCCGAATATGGCTTGGTGGACGCAGTGATCGACAAGCGGCAAATGCCCGCATAATCGGCGCAAACCTCCCCTGGCGGGCAGCCCCCGCCATTGGCGGGCTTGAAAAAGCCCGCATTTGCCTTCATCTTGTGTTTCAAGCCTACCGGATTGGATCGATCGAATGACTGACACCCGCAACGGCGAGGACAACGGCAAACTGCTCTATTGCTCCTTCTGTGGCAAAAGCCAGCATGAAGTGCGCAAGTTGATTGCCGGCCCCTCGGTCTTCATCTGCGACGAGTGCGTCGACCTGTGCAACGACATCATCCGCGAGGAGGTGCAAGAAGCACAGGCCGAGAGCAGCGCGCACAAGCTGCCCTCGCCCAAAGAAATAAGCGGCATCCTGGACCAATACGTGATTGGCCAGCAGCGTGCCAAAAAGGTACTGGCAGTCGCGGTGTACAACCACTACAAGCGGCTGAACCAGCGTGACAAAAAAGGCGACGAAGTCGAGCTTGGCAAAAGCAACATCCTGCTGATCGGCCCTACCGGCTCCGGCAAGACGCTGCTCGCTGAAACCCTTGCGCGCCTGCTCAATGTTCCCTTCACCATCGCCGACGCCACCACCCTCACCGAGGCGGGGTACGTGGGCGAAGACGTCGAGAACATCATCCAGAAGCTGCTGCAAAAGTGTGATTACGACGTGGAAAAGGCCCAGATGGGCATCGTCTACATCGACGAGATCGATAAGATCTCGCGCAAATCCGACAACCCGTCCATCACCCGCGACGTATCTGGCGAGGGTGTGCAGCAGGCGTTGCTCAAGCTGATCGAGGGCACTGTGGCCTCGGTTCCGCCCCAGGGCGGGCGCAAGCATCCGCAGCAGGAATTCCTGCAGGTCGACACCCGTAACATCCTGTTCATTTGTGGCGGGGCGTTTTCGGGGTTGGAAAAGGTCATCCAGAACCGCTCCACCAAGGGTGGTATCGGGTTTGGCGCCGAGGTGCGCAGCAAGGAAGAGGGCAAAAAGGTCGGCGAATCGCTGCGCGAGGTTGAGCCGGACGATCTGGTCAAGTTTGGCCTGATCCCCGAGTTCGTCGGCCGCCTGCCGGTGTTGGCGACCCTCGACGAGCTCGACGAGGCGGCGCTGGTACAGATCCTTACCGAGCCTAAGAACGCACTGTCCAAGCAATATGCCAAGTTGTTCGACATGGAAGGGGTAGACCTGGAGTTTCGCAGTGACGCGCTCAAGTCAGTGGCCCGCAAGGCGCTGGAGCGTAAAACTGGCGCGCGAGGCTTGCGCTCGATTCTCGAAGGCGTATTGCTCGATACCATGTATGAAATTCCTTCGCAGAAGGACGTGAGCAAGGTGGTTATCGACGAAAGCGTTATTGAAGGTACCTCCAAGCCGTTGTTGATTTACGAGAGTGAGCCGCAGGCCAAGGCTGCACCGGATGCCTAACGCGTCTGGGTGTGCCGTTGAGGCTGCGTAGCGACGAAGGGGCCTGACGGCCCCTTTTTTGTTCCGACCACGGTGCTTGTTTTTTCATGGGGTTGGCCCCACATAGGCCCCATGCATCATTTCCATCTGTATGCGGCTCAAGCCGCCAAGAGGCGAAACCATGAAGACAACCATTGAATTGCCTCTGCTGCCATTGCGAGATGTGGTGGTTTATCCGCACATGGTCATCCCCCTGTTCGTGGGACGTGAAAAGTCCATCGAGGCCCTCGAGGCCGCGATGACCGGTGAAAAACAGATTCTGCTGCTGGCCCAGCGCAACCCGGCTGACGACGACCCGGATGAAGACGCGCTTTACCGGGTCGGTACGGTGGCCACCGTGCTGCAACTGCTCAAGCTGCCCGACGGTACCGTGAAGGTGTTGGTCGAAGGCGAGCAGCGCGGCACTGTCGAAGGCTTCAAGGAGGTCGCAGCTCACATTCGCGCGCAAGTTACGCTGATCGACGAAGTAGAAGCGGCCGACCGCGAAGCCGAAGTGTTCGTGCGCAGCTTGCTGTCGCAATTCGAGCAGTACGTGCAGTTGGGCAAGAAGGTGCCGGCAGAGGTGCTGAGTTCACTCAACAGTATCGACGAACCGGGCAGGCTGGTCGACACCATGGCTGCGCACATGGCGCTGAAGATCGAGCAGAAGCAGGACATTCTCGAAATCGTCGACCTTTCGGCGCGTGTCGAAAAGGTGTTGGCATTGCTCGACGCCGAAATCGACTTGCTCCAGGTCGAGAAACGTATCCGTGGCCGCGTGAAGAAACAAATGGAGCGCAGCCAGCGTGAGTACTACCTGAACGAACAAATGAAGGCTATCCAGAAGGAACTGGGCGACGGTGAGGAAGGCCACAACGAGGTCGAGGAGCTCAAGAAACGCATCGAGGCGGCTGGGCTACCCAAAGACGCCTTGACCAAGGCCCAGGCCGAGTTGAACAAACTCAAGCAGATGTCGCCAATGTCCGCCGAGGCCACGGTGGTGCGCTCGTACATCGACTGGCTGGTACAGGTGCCGTGGAAGGCGCAAAGCAAGGTACGCCTTGACCTGGCCAAGGCCGAAACGATCTTGGATGCTGACCACTATGGCCTGGAAGAAGTAAAAGAACGCATTCTGGAATACCTCGCCGTGCAAAAGCGGGTGAAGAAGATTCGCGGCCCAGTGCTGTGCCTGGTGGGCCCACCCGGGGTCGGTAAAACGTCGCTGGCCGAATCGATTGCTGCCGCCACTAACCGTAAGTTCGTGCGTATGGCCCTCGGCGGTGTACGCGATGAAGCTGAGATCCGCGGCCACCGGCGCACCTATATCGGCTCCATGCCTGGCCGGTTGATTCAGAAAATGACAAAGGTGGGCGTGCGCAACCCCCTGTTCTTGCTCGATGAAATCGACAAGATGGGCAGCGACATGCGCGGCGATCCGGCGTCGGCGTTGCTGGAGGTGCTCGACCCCGAGCAAAACCATAGCTTCAACGACCATTACCTGGAGGTCGACTACGACCTTTCTGACGTCATGTTCCTTTGCACGTCCAACTCGATGAACATTCCTCCGGCATTGCTTGACCGGATGGAGATCATCCGCCTGCCCGGCTACACCGAGGATGAAAAGGTCAATATTGCGACCAAGTACCTCACGCCCAAGCAGGTCAAGGCCAATGGGTTGAAGAAAGACGAGCTTGAAATCGATGGAGCTGCGATCCGTGACGTGATCCGCTACTACACCCGAGAAGCCGGCGTGCGGGGCCTGGAGCGGCAAATCGCGAAAATTTGCCGCAAGGTGGTCAAGGAACACACTGGGCAAAAGCAGGTGTCGGTGAATGTGGTTCCCGATTCGCTTGAGCAATTGCTCGGCGTGCGCAAATTCCGTTATGGCCTGGCCGAGCAGCAAGACCAGGTGGGCCAAGTGACCGGGCTTGCCTGGACGCAGGTGGGCGGTGAGTTGTTGACCATCGAAGCGGTGGTGGTGCCGGGCGGCAAGGGGCAATTGATCAAGACCGGTTCTCTTGGCGATGTGATGGGTGAGTCGATCACTGCGGCGCAAACCGTAGTGCGCAGCCGCTCACGCAGCCTGGGTATCGCCTTGGACTTTTTCGAGAAGCGCGACATCCACATCCACATGCCAGAAGGGGCGACGCCCAAAGATGGCCCCAGCGCGGGAATCGGCATGTGCACCGCATTGGTATCGGCCTCTACCGGTATTCCGGTACGTGCCGATGTGGCCATGACAGGCGAAATTACCCTGCGGGGGCAGGTGCTGGCCATTGGCGGTTTGAAGGAAAAACTGCTGGCCGCGCACCGTGGTGGTATCAAAACGGTGATCATCCCCGACGAAAATGTTCGCGACTTGAAGGAAATTCCTGAAAATATCAAGCAGGATCTACACATCAAACCGGTCAAATGGATTGACGAAGTCCTGCAAATTGCGCTGCAATACGCCCCGGAGCCCTTGCCCGACGTGGCTCCGGAAATAGTTACCAAGGACGAAAAACGTGACGCTGATTCCAAGGAAAGAATCAGTACCCACTAAGGCTTTACCCATGCGCGGGGGCTTTCTTGACAGAATTTTAGAGCCCTTGCTATAAAGCGGCTCATTCTGAAAAAACGTAAGCCCGGCACT
The DNA here is from genome assembly GCF_014694385.1 of Pseudomonas typographi. Taxonomy (GTDB): domain Bacteria; phylum Pseudomonadota; class Gammaproteobacteria; order Pseudomonadales; family Pseudomonadaceae; genus Aquipseudomonas; species Aquipseudomonas typographi. The sequence goes on from NZ_JAAOCA010000021.1 coordinate 46,117, forward strand.
CGTTTCATTGCGTCGAATACATATTTAGAAATAACTCAATAGAGATATAAGGGGACTTAGAGTGAACAAGTCGGAACTGATCGATGCCATCGCCGCATCCGCTGATATCCCGAAAGCCATCGCTGGCCGCGCGCTCGACGCCGTCATCGAATCCGTCACCGGTGCCCTCCAGAAGGGTGACTCCGTCGTGCTGGTGGGTTTCGGTACCTTCGCCGTGAAGGAGCGCGCCGCGCGCACTGGCCGTAATCCGCAAACCGGCAACCCACTCAACATCGAGGCCGCCAAAATCCCGGGCTTCAAGGCAGGTAAGAACCTGAAAGACGCGGTCAACGAGGTTTCGGGCAAGGCCAAGGCCGCCAAGCGTTCATAACTTAGCGGGTGGGCCGTGCCCACCGCATGGGTAGTTCCGAAGCACTCGCTGCGCGAGTTACGAGAAGGCGCATCCCAATGGGTGCGCTTTTTTTATATCCAGGTGTGGGCGAAGGCAAAGATGTGCCGTCGTTTCTGGGGGAAGCATGCTGCAAAACATCAGGGACAATTCACAGGGGTGGATTGCCAAGACCATCATCGGCCTCATCGTCGTACTGATGGCGCTGACTGGCTTCGATGCTATTTTTCGAGCCACCAGCCATAGCCAGGACGCTGCCAAGGTCAATGGCGACGAGATTAGCCAGGCGGACCTCAGCCAAGCGGTCGAAATGCAACGGCGCCAACTGATGCAACAGTTGGGCAAGGATTTCGACCCTTCGCTGCTCGATGACAAACGGCTGCGCGAAGCGGCGCTCAAGGGGTTGATCGAGCGTAAGCTGCTGCTGCAAGGGGCCGTTGATGCCAAGTTCTCGTTCTCTGAAGCGGCGCTGGACCAAGTGATCCTGCAAACACCGGAATTCCAGGTAGACGGCAAGTTCGATGCCGACCGCTTCGACCAGGTGATTCGCCAAATGGGCTTTAGCCGGTTGCAGTTCCGCCAGATGCTGACCGATGAAATGCTGATCGCCCAATTACGCGCGGGCTTGGCGGGCAGCAGCTTCGTAACCGACGCCGACATGCTGGCGTTCGCCCGCCTCGACAAGCAAACCCGCGACTTCGCCAGCCTCAGCTACAAGGCCGACGCGGCTGCGCAAAAGGTCAGCGACGACGAGGTCAAGGCCTACTACGACGAACACGCCAAGGAGTTCATGAGCCCCGACCAAGTCGTGATCGATTACGTGGAGCTTAAAAAGTCCGCCTTCTTCGACCAGGTCAAGGTCAGCGACGAGGACCTGCAGGCCCAGTACCAGAAGGAAATCGCCAACCTGGCCGAGCAGCGCCGTGCCGCGCACATCCTCATCGAAGTCAACGACAAAGTGAGCGACGCCGAGGCCAAGGGCAAGATCGAGGCGATTGCCCAGCGTTTGGCAAAGGGTGAGGATTTCGCCACCGTGGCCAAGCAAACCTCGCAAGACCCTGGTTCTGCCGACAACGGTGGTGACCTCGGCTACTCCGGCAAGGGTGTTTACGACCCCGCATTCGAACAGGCGCTGTACGGTTTGAAACAAGGCGAGGTGTCGCAGCCGGTGCGTACCCCATACGGCTGGCACCTGATCAAGCTGCTGGGCGTGCAGGCCCCGCAAGTGCCCAGCCTGGCGAGCCTGAAAGACAAGATCAGCCGCGAGCTGAAGAGCCAGCAGGTCGAGCAGTTGTACGTCGATGCTGCCAAAAAGCTCGAAGATTCCGCGTTCGAAGCCTCCGACCTGTCCCAGCCCGCCCAGGAACTGGGCCTGAAGGTGCAGACCTCTCAGCCATTCGGCCGCGAGGGCGGCAGCGAGGGTGTGACCGCCAACCGCCAAGTGGTACAGGCCGCATTCAGCACCGAGGTACTGGACGAAGGTGCCAACAGCAACGCCATCGAGCTAGACCCGGAAACCACCGTCGTGGTGCGGGCGAAGGAACATCGCAAACCTGCCCAGCTTTCGCTGGAAGCCGTGAGCGAGCCGATTCGCAAGGAACTGGCCCGTGAAAAGGCCGCCGATGCTGCCAAGGCCAAGGGCGAAGCCCTGATCGCTGGCCTGCGTGACGGCAAAGTTGCCCTGGCCACGAGCCAAGACGGCCAGGCCTGGAAGGTGAGCGAGGCAGCCACCCGCAACCAGGACGGTGTCGACCCCAAGGTGTTGCAGCAGGTGTTCCGGATGCCGAAGCCCGCGAACGGCAAGCCAACCTTCGCCGGCATCACCCTGAGCGACGGCAGCTACACGGTAATCCGCCTTAACGGGGTGAACGAAGGGCCGGAGCCTACCGATGAGGAGAAGAACCAGTACCGCCAGTTCCTCGCTTCACGCAAAGGCCAGCAGGATTTCGCGAGCTATCGCCAACTGTTGGAAAGCAAGGCCAAGATAGAGCGGTATTAATCTGGCAGTGCATGAAGAAAGGCCGCGAAAGCGGCCTTTCTTCTTTATACGACCTAAAGGCGGTAAACCTACCGGTTTAGTGGGCGTTTACCCGACGCTCCAACGGGGTTCCCCTTCTATCAGCGTGCCCCCATGGCTGGTTTTGTCGCCCAGCCGGGCTGCGGGCTGGCCCTCGATCAGCGTGTGTTCAGCGCCTGTCTCGATCAGCGCGCCGCAACTGGTTCGATCCCCCACGCGGGCGATAGCACGGCCGCCCACGGCGGCGCTGCACGCACCTGTTTCAACGGTGCCATTACCATGAATGGGGCACGCGTGCAGGTGACCAACCAGTACGATGGGTTTCATGCGGTAATCCTCTAGGTGGTGTATATCGAATTCACGATGTGAAAGCATTACTCGCCTTCTGCCAGGGCCATAGGCGCGATGCCGGGCGGCGGAAGGCATCGAGTAGTTCAGCACAACTGCCCCGCCGGTCGGGCTCATCGAAGGCCAGGGCGGTGCGTAACGCATGCCAGCAATGGCGAGGCATGTCAGTGGGGCGCTGTAGGCGCTTTTCCAGTTGCTGCTCCCGAGCTTGCAGGGAACCGAGCCGGGAAAATGGATGTTGGCCGTTGGCCAATTCCACTAGCACGCAGGCTAGGCCAAATACATCCGCAGTGGCCGACAGCGGCGCGCCTTCAAGTATTTCTGGGGCGGCATAGCAAGGTGTCCATGCGGCGATTCGGCTGCGGCATAACCGGGGAAGGCCAGGTAGCAGCCCTTCCATGGGCCGCCCCAGGCCAAAGTCGAACAGGCGTAAGCCGCCCTCGGCGAACATGATATTGCTTGGCTTCAGGTCACCGTGCAGCACCCCTTGCTCGTGGCAATGGCAAAGCGCTTCGAGCAAGGGGATAGCAATGCGTTGCAGCTCACCCCAAGCTAGACCATAGCGTGGAATGGCAGGCGAAAACAAAAACGGCGCCCCAAAGGGCGCCGCTCTCACTTCACACCAACGATCATTCCGGCAAAGCAAACGCCATCACATAATCGCCTTGCTTGGTGCCCAGCGAGCCATGGCCACCGGCAACCACGAGCACGTACTGGCGCCCGTCCTTACCGGTATAGGTCATGGGTGTGGTCTGTGCCCCGGCCGGCAAACGGCCTTCCCACAGTTGCTTACCGTTGCTGATGTCATAGGCACGCAGGTACTGGTCCAGGGTGCCGCTTAAGAACCCTACACCGCCGGCGGTCACGAAGGTGCCACCCAGGCTGGGTACGCCCATCGGCAAGGGCATGGGTACCGGCGAGCTGTCGCGCACGGTGCCGTTTTTGTGTTTCCAGATCACTTTGTGGGTGCCCAGGTCCACGGCGGCGACGTAGCCCCAAGCCGGGGCTTGGCAGGGCAGGCCGACCTTCGACAAGAACGGTTCGAGGATCACGCCGTAAGGTGCGCCTTTGTTAGGTTGCACGCCTTCGGTTTCGCTTTTGCGGGTGGGGCCGCCTTCAACGGCTTCACGCGGCACCAGCTTAGACTTGAACGCCATGTAGTCGGGGTTGACGAAGGCCACTTGGCGTACCGGGTCCACCGAGATGCCGCCCCAGTCGAACACACCGAAGTTGCCGGGGTACACGATCGAGCCTTGCAGCGACGGCGGGGTGTAGATGCCGTCGTAGCGCAGCGAGCGGAAGTCGATGCGGCACAGCATTTGGTCGAACGGGGTCACGCCCCACATGTCCTTCTCACGAAGGGTTGCCGGCATGAAGTTCAGTTCCGACATGGGTTGGGTCGGTGAGGTGTGGTCACCTTCGACCGCGCCTTGCGGTACCGGGGTTTCATTGATCGGCACAATCGGCTGGCCGGTGCTGCGGTCCAGCACGTAGATGCTGCCCTGCTTGGTCGAGGCCATCAGCGCCGGCTTGATGCCGTCGGCGGTCTTGATGTCGACCAGGCTGGGCTGGCCGCCTACGTCCATGTCCCACAGGTCGTGGTGGGTGAATTGGTAGGTCCAACGCACTTGGCCGCTGGCGATGTCCAGGGCGGTCACGCCGGCGCTGTACTTCTCGGCCTCTGGCGTGCGGTTGCCGCCCCACTGGTCAGGCATCTGGTTGCCCATGGGCAAGTAGAGCATGCCGGCTTTTTCGTCCACGGCCATCAGCGACCACATGTTCGGCGAGTTGCGCGTGTAATGCTCGCCCGGGCCGATAGGGGTGGTTTTCTCCGGGTTGCCGCTGTCCCAGTTCCATACCAGGTGGCCGTCGTGCACGTCGAACGCGCGGATTACGCCGGAGGGCTCGTCGGTGGAGACGTTGTCGGTCACGTGGCCGCCAATGATCACCAGGTCTTTGGTGACCGCCGGCGGAGAAGTGGAATAGTAACCGCCGGCGGCGAAGGTGCCGATGTTGGCGGAAAGGTCGATAGAGCCTTTGTTGCCAAAACCTTCGCACTCTTTGCCGGTGTCGGCGTCCAGCGCGATCAGGCGGGTATCGGCGGTGGGCACAAACAGGCGTTTCGGGCAACTGCTGCTGGCGGGGCTGGCCGGGGCCGCTGCGCCGTTATCGTTGGCCGCTTGGGCGTAGGCGGCATCGTCGTGGTAGCTCACGCCACGGCAGGTCATGTGCGCCCAACCACGGAAGTTCTCGGCACCCTGGGTGCTGATCTTCGGATCGAAGCGCCAGATTTCCTTGCCGGTGTCGGGGTCGAGGGCAATCACCTGGCTGTGCGGGGTGCACACGTAGAGCATGCCGTTGACTTTGAGCGGGGTGTTTTCCGCGGTGGTTTCGCCGGGGTCGTTCGCGCCGGGGATGTCGCCAGTGCGGTACTGCCAAGCGGGCTTGAGCTGGCTGACGTTGCTGGTGTTGATCTGGTTCAGCGGCGAGTAACGGTCACCGAAGGCGGTGCGGCCGTAAGACTGCCAGTCGCCATCAGGCTGGGCGGGGGCGGTACTGGCGGTGCCGGCACTCTGGCGGTCGAGCTGGCCGGTGATTTCACCCGGGTTGGTGAACTGGCTGGCGACGGCGGTGGCACCGGCGAGGATTACCGCAACGCCAAGGGTACCGGTGCCCAATGCGTAGGGCTGGCCCAAGGTGAGCGGCTTGCGAAACCATGGCAGCCACAGCACGATGCCGAGGGCGAACCACAGCGCCAGGCGCGGTACCAGTTCCCACCAGCTCAGGCCCACTTCCCACAGCGCCCACACGGTGCTGGCGAACAGCACCAGGGCATACAGCGGCAGTGCGGAACGTTTGCCGGCGATGAGCAAAATGCCGGTAACCAGGATGCCGAGGCCGGCGATAAGGTAGTAGAGCGAGCCGCTCGCCTTGGCCAGTACAACGCCGCCAACCACGAGAGCCAGGCCCATCAGCACAAAGAGCAGGCCGAGCAAGCTCGGCAGTATGCGCTTTGAGCCCCAGGCACTTTCAGTGCTCATAAGGGTTTCTCCATTCTAATGATGATGTCGTGAGGGTAGTTCAGAAAAGTCTTACAACCAATTGCTGAGGTTGCTAACAGAACGAATAGTTCGTCGAGGAATACAACTGGCTACTCAGGTATCGTGCTGAAGTGTTTCAGCCCGAAGTGGCGGGGAGGATATAGCGGCCCGGCCAGCAGGCCAAGGCTTTGAAGAGGAAGGGTATTTCTCTAAAGGCGCAATAATGGAACGCCTCGCGGCAGCGGAGCCCATCCACAACCCCGCGGCCACGCGGGCATGCAGCGCGCGGTTGAATCGAAGCGCGCGCCTGGCTTTGAGCCGCCACCGCGCCCCGGCGTTGGGGCGATGGCACGTAGGAAAAATCTGGCAAAAAGCCCCCACGCAGTGCCCAGCCGTTTTGAATACTTCGCCGGGGTTTCGCCCTCGATGAAGGCGCATTTTGCCGATGCCGAAGCAGCAACCCAAGAGGGGAGCAGGGTCACGGCGTTACCGCTTGCGGTTTCGTTTTCCGGGGGTGGGTGTGTATTTTGCTCGGCAAGCGGTACGCTGCGGCCTTTATGGGTGAAGAGGCAAGGGGCGGTATGCGAAGGCGGTCATGGATCGCGGCGTTGGCGGCATTGGGTTGGTTCGCCCTGGCGTTGCAGTTGTACCTGGTGCTGGCGGTGCGGTACGAGGTGCAGGCCAGCCTGCTGGGCGGGCTGGTGCACTTTTTCAGTTACTTTACGGTGTTGTCCAACACCCTGGCGGCGGCGCTGTTCACCGCGCAGGCCAGCCACAGCAACACCGCCACGGCGGTTTGGCTGCGCCGGCCGGCGGTGGCCGGTTGGGTAACGGCGAGCATCCTGCTGGTGGGCATCGCCTACAGCTTGCTGCTGCGTAGCCTGTGGCAACCGCAAGGCTGGCAATGGCTGGCCAACGAACTGCTGCACGATGCCATGCCGGTGCTGTGCTTGGGGTTCTGGTGGTGGGTGGTGCCGCGTGGGCACCTGCGGGCGTGGCATGTGCCGCTGTGGGCGCTGTACCCACTGGGGTATTTCGCCTTCACCCTGCTGCGCGGTGCCTCCATTGGCGTGTGGCCATACCCCTTCGTGGACGTCAGCAGCCTGGGCCTGGGCCGGGTGTTCATTAATGCCCTGGGGGTACTGGCAGGGTTTCTCGGCATTGCCACGCTGCTGCTGATGGTAGACCGTTATGCGTCGGCTTCGCTGCCTTCGGCGCGCCAGTAACCGGCGGCCTTGACCCCGTTTTCGTCGAGCCGATGGTGGTCGAGTAGCAGCCGCCGTACCTGGCGAGACAGCGCCGCCTCGGTGGCGACCCAGGCCCACAGGCTGCCCGCGGGCAATTGCAGGCCAGCCACTACGCCGAGCAGGTCCGCCTTGTGCCGCTCTACCCACACCACTTGTAGGCTTGCCGCGCTGTGCAGTGGCTGGCGTTCGGCGGCGTCTTCGATTTGCACCACTACCAGTGCCTCGCGGTGGGCCGGTAGCTCCTCAAGGCGGCGGGCGATGGCGGGCAAGGCGGTTTCGTCGCCGATCAGCAGGTAGCTGTCGAAGATATCCGGCACGATCAATGACCCCCGCGGGCCGGCCAGGTGCAGGCTATCGCCCGGCTTGGCGTGCTCGGCCCAGGTCGAGGCGGGGCCGTCTCCGTGGATTACGAAATCGATGTCCAACTCGCCGTTTTCCAAGTCGATACGGCGCGGGGTGTAGTCGCGCATGGCAGGTTTCGGCCCGGGGTGCTCAACGCCCGGCTGCCAATAGGCCAGGGCGGCCTCTTGCTCCGGTGTTTGGGCGAACAATAGCTTGACGTGGTCGTCTGCGCCCAGGCTCAGAAACCCCGCCAGCTCTGGGCCGCCCAAGGTGATACGGCGCATGCGCGGGGTCAGTTCGGCCACCCGCACTACCTGCAGGCGGCGGCGTTTTATTTCATGCATAACGCGATGGAGGGCGGATGCTTGGGTCATGTTCATGCCTCGCTGAGGGGGCCGCCGGCGATGGCGCGGGCAGTGGCGTTGAGCAGGTCGCGTACCCGCGTGATTTCATCGGGGGTCCAGCGCCCATGGTGCATTTGCAGGGCGTGGCGTAGGTTGTGCACGGCTTCGTGGATGGCTTCCGGGCGATCATGGCCGCGCAGCGAGCGGCGGCTGACGGCGATGCGTTCACGGGCCCCTTCCAGGGCGACGCCCTGCTCGGCCAGGTAGTGGCGGCCGGCCTCGGTGAGGCTGTAGCGCTTCTTGGCGCCTGCGCTGTCGGCGGCGATGAGGTCGCTTTCTTCAAGGAAGGTCAAGGTCGGGTAGATCACCCCGGGGCTGGGGCTGTAGCGCCCATCGAACGTGGCTTCGATTTTGCGGATCAAGTCATAGCCATGGCAGGGCTCGGCGCCAAGCATGTCGAGCAACAGCAGTTTAAGGTCACCCGGGGCGAATACCCGTGGGCCACGGCCAGCGCGTTCGCGGCCGGGGAGATGGCGGTCTCGCATCTTGAGGTTTCTCGGTGGGGGGCTTTTAAGGTGGCTATAAGATATACCTTAAGATATATCTTAAGTAAAGCCTACCCCGTTGGGCCTCCCGCGGGTGGTTTGCACGCCTGGCCTGCCGCGGCGTTCAAATACGGCTGCAGAATCGGCGCCATGCCCTTGAGCACCTGTACCGGCAAGGCAGAGGTGAAGTGGAAGTTGGCCGAGGCCTTGCCGGGCACGAATGCGGTAAGCGTGCCGAAGTAGCGGTCGCCCAGGTAGAACACGAAGGTGCCCGTGCGGTTTATGGCGCGCGAGCCCACCAGCCGGCCGCCGCTGCCAAAGCTTTCGACGCGGTTATCGCCGGTGCCGGTTTTTCCACCCATGGCCATCGGTGTGCCGTCGGGTTGGGTAAACACATTGGCCACCCGCCGCGCGGTGCCATCGGCCACCACCCCGCCGAGCGCCGCGCGCAGGGCCTGGGCCACTTCCACCGGCATCACCCGTTCGGCGCGGTCGGTGGCCGCGCCCACGCGTGTTTCAAAGGGTGTGCCTTGGGCAAAATGCAGTTGGTCGATGCGCAGGCTTGGCAGGCGCACGCCGTCGTTGAGGATGATCCCGACCAATTCCGCCAAGGCGGCGGGGCGGTCGCCCGAGCTGCCGATGGCGGTGGCCAGCGATGGCACCAAATGGTCGAAGGGGTAACCCACTTGCTGCCAGCGGCGGTGGATGTCGGTAAAGGCCTCGATCTCGATCATCGTACGGATACGGCTGTCGCGGGCGCTTTGGTGTTTGCTGTTGAACAGCCAGCCGTACACTTCCTGGCGCTCTTGGGTGCTGGCCGCGAGTGCTTGGTCGAGGCTAGCGTCAGGGTGTTCGAGCAGGTAGCCCAGCAACCAGAGGTCTAGCGGGTGCACGCGGGCGATATAGCCTTGGTCGGGCAGGGCGTAGGCACCGGGCCCGTATTGATCGTAAAGCTGGCCCAGCCGCTTGGGCGTGAGCGCCGTGGCCTTCCAGTGTTCGCCAATAAAACTGTCGAATTGGGCCCCCGGTGCCTGCGGGAACAGGTAGCGGTACACCGCCGCCAGCCGCACCGGGGTCGTGCGCAGGCCATCGAGGAAGGTGGCCAGGCGCTCGCCGCCGCTTTTACCGTCGTACTTGCGCCAGAAGCGGCGCAGGTATTCGGTGCCCTCACGGTCGGCAAAGCGCGCCAGGTACTCTTGGCGGCGCGGGTCTTGGTCGTTCTTCAGCAACTGGGCACTGTTGTTCGGCGCTTGGTAGAGCGTGTAACGCACTACATCGCGCATCAGCCGAATAAACGGCAAATTGATCGATTCGCGCAGCGCTTGCTTGAGCGTAGGGGTGCGGTCGTTATCCTGCCGGCGGAAGTTTCCGAACACGTGCACCCCGCCACCGGTAAAGAACCGCTCGCCGGGGTTGGCCGAGTACTTGCGCTCAAGCGCCGCATCGAGCATGCCTTGCAGGCTGCCGCCGCGGTGGCTGCCTAGGTAGTCCAGTGCCCAGTGGCTGAGGCGGTCTTGTGGGTCGATCCCTGCGGCCAGGCGATGCAGCTCGGCTGGGTTTTTATCGCTGTAGCGAGCATGCAGCTCGGCGATAATTTGCAAGTAGCTGGTCATTACCCGCAGTTTGGCGGTGGAACCCAATTCCAGCTTGCTGCCTTCGTTGATGTCGAAGGGTTGGTCAGTGCTGTCGGTTTGCACCCGCACCCGCGCCGCACCGCCGCTGTTTTCGAACAAGGTAAACGCGTACTTGACGGCCTCGGTGCTGCTGGGGGTCAACAAGCTTTCGCCGACCAGCCCGGTTTGCTGGGCGAAGGTTGGGTCCGCCAAATGCTTGAGGTAGTCGCTGGCCTGGCTTTGCAACTGCGCGTTGAGGCTGCTGGTGGCCGTAAGGTCCAGCCGGTCGAGGTCGTACAGTGGCTCATCGAGAAGCCCGGCCAGGCGGCCACGGGTAACCACAGTGGCCTTGTCGTTGCTATAGGGCTCCCAGGTGGGCTCTTTGGCCCAGTCGCGCCAATGCAATTGGCTTTGCAGGGCATAGGTAGCCTGCTCATTGCTGATGATGCCCTGGCCGGCGAGCAGGCGAATGTGCGCGTCGGTAAGGGTGTTCAGTTCACCGTGGCCGCGGCTTAAAAAGTGCGAGGGCCGGCGCTGGGCGATCATCAATGACAGCACCTGGCGCAGCGCCAGGCCGCGGGCCTTCAAGGAGCCGACGTCATCGCCCTGGCTGCTGAGGATCACATTGGTTTTATCGAAGTCGGCGCCATACCACACCCGTAGGCCCTCAGCCAGGCCGTGCACTTCGCCATGGCCAGGCACCGCAGACAACGGCACGCTGTTGAGGTAGTCGCGTACCACGTTCTGCCGCGCTTTCAACGTGTTTGGCCCGTTTTGGTAGGCGCGCACGCTGGCCGAGAACATCTGCCGCAGTTTTTCTGGGCCAGAGTCGGTCAGCCCACCGGGGGAGTGGCGGTATTTTTCCAGTTGGGTGGCCAGGGTACTGCCGCCGGCTGACTGGCCGGGCAGGCCGAGCGCATGGGCCACCTGCGACCACGCGGCCTTGGCGAAGCGCGGCCAGTCGACCGCCGGGTTGAGCGTAGGGCGGCGGGCGTCGAGCAGGTTGCGGTCTTCGATGAACAGCAAACTGTTGACCACCAACGGCGGGATGTCGCCAAACTGTTTATATAACTGCAGCGGGTACTTGAAGTCGTAGATCGGTACGCCGCGGCAGTCGTCGATGTGCAGGCCCGCCTGGGGTTTTTCCGGGTAGGGCACGAACAACCCGCGGTTGGCATAGCGTTGCAGGGCAGAAGAAAAGCGTACCTGCTCCAGCACTTGGTAGTTGCGTTTTTGCAAACGTTCGAGGAAGGCGCCCAGGTGGCTGTAGCCCAAGCGCTCATCGAAAGGGCCATTGCTGGGGTATACGACGGCGTCGCTGGCCCCGGGGCGCAATTGCCACCCCAGGCTCGCCGCCAGGCGGCTGAATTCGCGGGCCTGAAGGCGTGAGTTGTACATTTCCTGGCGGGCGGCATAACCGCCGCCCAGCACCACGATCGTCCCGATCAGGGCCACCACCGGCCAGCGCCGCCGGGGGCGCCGCGGGCCGGGCTCAGGGGCCTGCGCGGGCGCCTGCTCCGTGCTGAGGTTCGGCTTGCCTGGCTGGCTGTTCCACAATACGCCCATGGGTCAGGTCTGCTCACTTCTACACCGGGGTGCTGACTTAGAGCGTAACTGGCCCGCAGAGTGCCGCTTGGTTTCCCTTGCCGCTGCGTTTAGGCGTTACCGGGCGAACAATTGGCTCATATCCTTGAACGCTTTGAATTCCAGTGCATTGCCGCAGGGGTCGAACAGAAACATCGTGGCTTGCTCGCCCACCTGCCCCTTGAAGCGCACGTAGGGCTCGATCACGAAGGCAGTATCGCGCGCCCGCAGGCGTTCGGCCAAGGCTTCCCACTCCGGCCAACTGAGTACGATACCGAAATGCGGCACGGGCACATCGTGGCCATCTACCGCATTGGTATGGGCCGCCTGTTGGGAAGGGGTCTTGGGGTGCTCATGGATCACCAACTGGTGGCCGTAAAAGTCGAAATCGACCCAGTGGTCGCTGGAGCGCCCTTCGGCCAGGCCGAAGACATCACCGTAGAAGTGGCGTGCGGCGGGCAGGTCGTAAACGGGGATAGCCAAGTGAAACGGTGACAGGCTCATAGGGTGTTCTCATCGAGGTTCACGGTGGGCCATTCTTACCCATTGGAAATTCGATGCAAAGCGGATAGTTTTGTAGCTGAGCAGCAAAAATATTGTGCCTGGGGCCTTGCCATGATCCGCGAACTTCGCACTTTTTTAGCCGCTGCCCGGCGTGGCAGTTTCGTTGGCGCTGGGCAACAGATAGGGCTTACGCCTTCGGCGGTCAGCGCGCAGTTGCGCAACCTTGAACAGGCGCTGGGGGTGCAACTGTTCGAGCGCAGCGCCCGTGCGGTGCAATTGAGTGCCGCGGGCCAACGCGCCGTGCCGCTGGCGGAGGAAATCCTGGCGTTGTTCGCCCGCATGGGCGCTGCGCCAGGTGAGGGTGCCCAGCGTGGCACGTTGCGCATCGGCGCGATCAACACCGCCCAAACGGGCTTGTTGGCGCCGGCCTTGGTGCGGCTGCGTGAGCGTGCCCCAGCGGTGGAAGTACAACTGGTACCGGGGGTGTCGCTGAACCTACTGGCGCAGGTGGATGCGGCTGAACTTGACCTGGCCATTTTGATTCGCCCACCGTTCCCGCTGCCGAAGGAATTGGAAGCCACCCTGCTGGCCGAGGAGCCGTTCGTGCTGGCAGTGCCGGCCGGCGTGCCGGGCGATTGCCCGCTTACTCTGCTGCGCGAACAGCCGTTTATTCGTTACGAGCGTGCCTCGTTCGGCGGCCGCCAGGTCAGCCGCTTCTTGTTGGCGCAGCGGCTCAACCCGCGGCAGGTGCTGGAGCTCGATGAACTCGACGCGATCATCCGCATGGTCCAGAGCGGCCTCGGGGTGGCGCTGATCCCCCGCGCCGGTTTGTGGCTGGCAAACCCTGTTGGCCTGCGCGTGCTGCCGCTGGGTGAGTGGGCGTTCAGCCGCGAGCTGGTGCTGGTGGCGCCGCGCCGAGCCTCCCCGTTGCAGCGGCTGTTCACCGAGTGCGTGTTGGCTTGAACGCGCTCAGGGCAAACGTGCCAGCCGTTCGGTCAGCAGGTCGAAAAAACCTTCGGCATCGCCGTCGGTGACCCAATGCACATTGGCTGGCTGCTTGAGCGAACCGTAGTAATCGGCCAAGGTTTGGCCGAAGCCCACACCGTCGCGGGCATCGATAGCCATATACAGGTCGCGGCCCTTGAACAGGTGTGGCTTGAGTAAGTAAGCGATCACCGTGGCGTCGTGCACGGGGCCGCCAGGCAGGCCGTAGTGATCGATGTCGTGTTGGGCGTAACAACGGATGATGTCGTATACGCGGCTACCGGCTTGGTTACCCAACTGGCGGATGCGCGCCAGGCGTGCCTCGCTGGTAAGGATCTTATGGGTAACATCCAGCGGTAGATAGGTCAATTTCACCCCGCTGGCGAGTACCACCTTGGCCGCCTGGGGGTCGGCAAACAGGTTGAATTCGGCCACCGGGCTCACATTGCCGCCGTTGAAGTGCGCACCGCCCATCACCACCACCTGCTTGATCCCTTGCACGATGCTCGGGGCTTGGCCCAGCGCCAGGGCCAAGTTGGTCTGTGGGCCGAGCAGCGCCAGGGTGATGCTGTGGGGCGCGGCGGCCTTGAGTGTTTCGACCAGGTACTGCACCGCAGTGCCTTCGGCCAGCGGTTCGCCCGGCTCGTACACCGGTACGCCAGGCAAGCCTTCCTCACCGTGAACGTTGGCCGCATAGAGCGGCGTGCGCACCAGTGGGCGGCTAGCGCCGGCGTAAACCGGCACCTCTTCGCGGTGTGCCCACTCCCGCACCAGCCGCGCGTTGCGCGAGGTTTTCCCCAGGGGCACATTGCCGGCTACGGTAGTAATGGCGCGCAGGTTCAGTTCCGCGGGCGATGCCATGGCCAAAAACAGCGCCACCACATCGTCCGCCCCTGGGTCGGTGTCGATGATCAGGTCGATCGGTTGCGCCGCCTGAACCGGCAAGCGCGGGGCCAAGGTTACGACACCACCCGGTAACACGGCACGTAGGCCGCGCCGCCTGGTAGTTTCATGCGGTGTTGCTCCACGAACGCCTGCAGCAGTTGATCCAGCGGCTGCATGATTTCGCGGTCGCCATGGATTTCATAAGGGCCGTGTCGTTCGATCAGGCGGATGCCTTTGTCTTTTACGTTGCCGGCCACTATGCCGGAAAACGCCCGGCGCAAGTTGGCCGCCAATTGATGGGGCGGCGACGATTTGCGCAGCGCCAACTTGGCCATGTTGGCGTGCGTTGGGTCGAACGGATGCTGGAAGCTGTCTTCGATCTTGAGCAGCCAGTTGAAGTGAAAGGCGTCGTTGCGCTCGCGCCGAAAACGCTTCACGGCCAGCAGCCCCTCGGCCATTTGCCGCGCCACTTCGTCTGGGTCGGCAATGATGATGCGGTAATAGCCCCTGGCCGCTTCGCCCAAGGTGGCGCCGACGAAAGCGTCCAGTTGCTCCAGGTACGCCGCCGCGCTGCGTGGGCCGGTGAGGATCACCGGGAAGGGCAGTTCGCGGTTTTCTGGGTGCATCAGGATGCCCAGCAGGTAGAGGAACTCTTCCGCGGTACCAGCCCCGCCAGGGAAAATGATGATGCCATGGCCCACCCGCACGAAGGCTTCCAGGCGTTTTTCGATGTCTGGCAGTATCACCAACTCGTTCACGATCGGGTTGGGCGCCTCGGCGGCGATGATCCCCGGTTCGGTCAGGCCCAGGTAGCGGCCGCCGTTCATGCGCTGCTTGGCGTGGGCAATGGTCGCACCCTTCATCGGGCCTTTCATTACCCCGGGGCCGCAGCCGGTGCAAATGTCGAGCTTGCGCAGGCCCAGCGCGTGGCCCACTTTCTTGGTGTACTTGTACTCTTCGGTATTGATCGAGTGCCCGCCCCAGCACACCACCATTTTCGGCTCCAGGCCCGCGCGCAAGGTGCGGGCATTGCGCAGCAGGTGGAATACGTAGTCGGTGATGCCGCTTGAGCTGGCCAGGTCGAACTGTAAATCACCCAGTTCGTTTTCCGTATAAATGATGTCGCGCAGGGCGCTGAAGAGCATCTCGCGGGTGCTGGCGATCATTTCGCCGTCGACGAAGGCATCGGCGGGGGCATTGAGTAGCTCCAGGCGCACGCCGCGGTCTTGCTGGTGAATACGCACCTCGAAGTCCTTGTAGGCGTCGAGGATGGTCTTGGCGTTATCGACATGGGCGCCGGTGTTGAGAATGGCCAGGGCGCACTGGCGGAACAGTTGATAGATGCTGCCGGAACCGGCTTCGCTCAGTTGTTGCACTTCGCGGTGAGAGAGTACTTCAAGGCTGCCTTTAGGGCTCACTTGGGCGTTGATGACATTTTGTTTAGCCATGCTGGAATCCTTATCAGCGACACCCGCGCCCACGAACGCTACGGCTTGAACGAACGCACAAGCGGGCATCGAACGGCGCCGCCACTACGAAGGCGCCTGGGGCTATTCTTGGCAGGGTCCGGCGGGGAATGCAAACGAGCCGACGATACTCGCCGAGGGCCAGGCGGCCGGGTGGCTGTAGTACACGGTAGAGACATCGCGCAGCAGGCGCTGGTGGAAGAACACCTGTGGGGCGACTTTGCCCCAGGCCGGGTGGCCGAGCAGGCCGCTGCGCATGGCATGCACCAGCGCGTCTTGTTCAGTCCCACGCAGGTCGGCGAAGCCTTTGCCGTAGCGCTCACGGGCTTCGCTGTCGAGGGCGCCCAGGGCCAAGCGCCAGGTATCGCGCGGCGCCAGTTGCCCCGGTGCGCTGCCCTCATCGAGGTTGGCGTAGCAGCGGGCGTCGAGCAGTGCCGCCAGCGGCACCGCCACACGCGGTGTGGCTTGGGGCAGCACGCGGTCGCACAGTGCTTCGAGGGTGCGGCTTTGCTGCTCGTCGAAAAACAACGGCCCGCGGCGCAACGTGACCTCACGGTCCAACAGCGGCGTAGGCATCGAGGGGTATTGCTCGACGTAGTGCAAAGTCGCGTCGCGGGCCATGGAAAAACCTCGGGCTGCATGGCGTTGATGTAAATGCTCCGTTACTAGACCCCTAAGGTTTTGAGAAGGTTCGTTTTTGGGCAAAGTTTTACAAAGACGCCGTGATGGCGCCGTCGACGTAAAGCACGTGGCCATTGACGAAGCTCGCCGCGTCGCTGGCGAGAAATACCGCTGCGCCGGCCAGCTCTTCCACATTGCCCCAGCGGCGGCTGGGTGTGCGCTGCACCAGCCAACTGCTGAAGGCGTCATCGGCCACCAGCGCCGCATTGAGTTCGGTCTTGAAGTAACCTGGGCCGATGCCGTTTACGTTCAGCCCATGGGGGCCCCAATCGATGGCCATGCCCTTGGTAAGCATCTTCAGGGCGCCCTTGCTGGCCGCATAAGGGGCAATGCCTGGGCGGCCCAGTTCGCTTTGCACCGAACACACGTTGATGATCCGCCCATGGCCACGGGCGATCATGTGCTGGGCGACGGCCTGGCCGACCAGGAAGGCGCTGTCCAGGTTGGTGCGCATCAGTTGCTGCCACGCCTCGTAGGGGAATGCTTGCAAGGGCGCGCGGTGCTGCATGCCGGCGTTGTTCACCAGCACCTGCAATGGCCCCAGGTTTGCCTCGATCGCTTCCACCGCCGCCTTCACCGCCGCCGGGGAGGTTACGTCGAATGCTTGGCCATGGGCATCGAGCCCTTCGCTGCGCAGCGTGTCAACGGCGCCAGCCAGCGCGTCGGCGCGCCGGCCATTAAGCACCACCCGGGCGCCTGCCTGGGCCAACCCGCGGGCGATGGCCAAGCCGATGCCGGCGGAAGAACCGGTGACCAGCGCCCATTGGCCATCAAGACGAAAGCGGTCGAGTATGTTCATGATCGGCTCCCGGAATGTTATCGCCTATGAGCAAAGCACAAAACGCGCAAGCGGTTACTGGCCGGTCGCGACGGCTGCCGTGGCCCGGGCCGGAGGCTGTTCGCCGGCGGCCGGCTCGGCCACTTGGCGGGCCAGGGCCAAAATCACCACGGCGGCGCCGATGTCCAGCACCGCCAGGGCCACGAACAACGGGTTGTAGCCCACCTGCGTGACCAGCACACCCAATATCGCGGTAAACAGTGCGGCGCCGAGGAACCCGCACATGCCGCCCAGGCCCGTGGCGGTGGCCACCTCGTTTTTGCCGAAGGAGTCGGACGTGATCGAGTACAGCGCGCCGGAAAGCACCTGGTGGGCAAAACCACCGATGCACAGCAAAAGGATTGCCGTGTAGGGGCTGGCCGCCAGGCCGATGCAGCCCGGGCCAATCATGCACAGGCAACCGCTGAGCATCACCAGCTTGCGTGAGGTGAACAGCGACACCTTAAGGTGCTTGTGCAGCAGCGGCGAGAGGTATCCGCCCAGCACGCAACCCAGGTCTGCCGCCAAAAAGGGCAACCAGGCGAACAAGGCAATTTCCTTGATGTTCATGTGCCGTTCGGTCATCAAGTACAGCGGGATCCACGCATTGAAAGTTTGCCAGGCAGGCTCGGAGAGGAACCGCGCCAGGGCTACGGCGTAAAAGTTGCGCCGGCCGAACACCTTGCGCCACTGCGCACGGGCTTTGGGCGCATCTTTGAGGTGCGCTTCCTGCCCGGCGAGGATGTAGTCGCGCTCTTGCTCCGACAGTAATCGCTGCTCGGTGGGGTGCTTGTAGATCCACAGCCACAGCCCGCTCCATATCAGGCCGAAGGCGCCTACCAAGACGAACGCCAATTGCCAGCCACTGGTGAGGATGGCCCACACCACCAGGGGTGGGGCGATCAACGCCCCGAGTGAAGAGCCCACATTGAACCAGCCCAATGCCACCGAGCGTTCCTTGGCCGGGAACCACTCGGTAGTGGCCTTGACCCCCGCCGGAAACCCCGCTGCCTCGGTGACCCCGAGCATCCCGCGCAGGAACGCAAGGCTCTGCCAACCGGTGGCCAGTGCGGCGGCCGCGCACACCCCCGACCAAGCGATGGCGAAGCAGGCAAAGCCCATCTTGGTGCCGATAGCATCGACGATGTAACCGGCAACCGGTTGCATGAAGGCATAGCCCATCTGCCAGGCAACAACGATATGCGAGTACTGTTCGGTCGAGATGCTGAGCTGCGACATCATTGTTGGCGCCGCTACGGAAAGGGTATTGCGAGCCAGGTAATTGATGACCAGGCCTGCGATCATCAAGGAAACCATCCACCAGCGGATGCCTTTGATCTTCATGGTTGTTCACTCGGTATTGTTGTTATTGGGGTAAACGTGTACGGCGAAGTAGGTCGTCATATCACCTGACTTTTATAGCGGTCGGGTAAAAGGCTGTCAATTTACCAATGGCTCTAGTGCATGGTATTGCGGGGCTTGGTACAAGTTAGACAAACTTGGTAATGGTTGCGTTAACAGTTAAAATTTATGCTGGCATGGGATGAAGTCGGACAACGGAGTGTGGTGCGCCGAGGGAGCGCACACGCAATGCCCGATGAAATGTTGCTGCCGGGCAAGGCGCTGCGGCGAGCGCGACAGCGTCGGGCGATGAAGCGCAGCGAAGACGCGGCCCGGCACCAAAAGTTACCGGCAAAAGGCTGCAGCCACCTTTCGTGGCACCCAGGCGCCAGCGCCACCGGTTAGTTGCCGCCTTTCATCCGCCGCGCCACGGCATAAAGGCCAAACCCCACAAAGGCAGTGGCAGCGCCGATATAGCCAGTGCTGGTCCAGCCTAGCCCGGCGGTGATGGCCATGCCGCCCAGCCATGGGCCCAAGGCATTGGCCAGGTTGAAGGCGGCATGGTTGGAGGCAGCGGCCAGGCTCGGGGCGTCGGCGGCGATGTCCATCAGGCGGATTTGCAACGGTGCGGCCAGCGACACCATGCTGCCCACCAGCCCGATGCCCAGCACCACGCTCCACAGCGAACCGGCGGCGAACGGGAACAGCACCAGCACCAGCATGGCCCAGCCCAGCAGCAGGCCGACCGCGCGAAATTGCAACCGATCGAACAATTTGCCCCCGGCAATATTGCCGACGATGCCGCCGACACCAAACGCGGCCAGCCCGACCGGTATCCATTGCGGGCTAACCCGCGTGACCTCGAGCATGGTCGGGGCCAGGTAGCTGAATACGCAGAACATCCCGGCAAAGCCAATGGCGCCGATAGCCAGGGCCATCCACACTTGCGGCTGGGTAAAGGCGCGCAGTTCCTTGCGCGGGTCGCTGCGCGCCTCGCCAGGGGGTTGCGGCACGTACCGCCCGACCAAGAAGAGCGTGCACAGCGCGATCACGCCCACCAGGGCGAAAGCCGAACGCCAACCGAAGAGCTGCCCGAGCGCGGTGGCGATCGGGTTGCCCAGCAGCATGGCCAAGGTCAGCCCCATCATCACCCGCGCCACCGCGCCTGCGCGGTGGTTGGCTGCCACCCTGCTGGAGGCCACCACCGCGGCGATACCGAAGTACGCGCCATGGGGCAGCCCCGAGACAAAGCGCAACGCCACCAGCGCGCCGAAGCTGGGGGCAAAGGCCGTGGCCAGGTTGCCTAGTGCGTACAACGCCATCAATAGCAGCAACAGGTGCTTGCGTAGCAATGTGGCGCCGAGGATGGCGAGCAGCGGCGCGCCCACCATTACGCCCAAGGCGTAGGCACTGATCGCATGGCCCACCTGGGGTTCAGTCAGGTTCAGGTTGCTGGCGATGTTGGGCATCAGCCCCATGATCGCGAACTCACCCGTGCCGATGGCGAAACTGCCCACCGCCAGGGCCGCCTCCATTTTCGCGGCGGCGCGCCGAGGTAACACGGCCGGCGGGGTTTGCGGGATAGACATGCGACGCTCCGTTCAAGGGGGGGCTAGTGTGGTGCCTGGGGCGTTGGCTACACCATCTTTCTTGGCGGTGCCTGTTGTTGCCGGGCAGCGTTGCCCGGCAACAACAGGCACCGCCAATGTGCCAACGTCCAAACACTGCTCCAGGGAACCGCCCATGCTAAACAAACATCGGCGAAGGCGTCTAGCACGGGCTTTTTAGGAAGCGTACGGCCGTTAGCGGGACAGGCTGAAAGTGCCTACCAACAAATGCACGTTCAACACCACGATGATCGCCGCAATCAGCCAGGCAATGGCGCTCAAGGCTCGGCCAGCCACCAAGGGGCCCATCAATTGGCGGTCGGAAACGAACCGCACCAGTGGTATCACCGCTAATGGCAATTGCATTGACAGTATCACTTGGCTGAGCACCAGCAGTTTGGCCGTGCCGGTTTCACCATACCAGGCGGTGATCAACACCACCGGGGCCACCGCCAGGCAGCGTGTGAGCAGGCGCCGTGCCCAGCTCGGAATGCGCAGGCGCAAAAAGCCTTCCATCACGATTTGTCCAGCCAGGGTCGCGGTCACGGTCGAATTGATCCCCGACGCCAGCAGCGCCACGGCGAACAGCATCGAAGCGATGCCCACACCCAACATCGGCGACAGCAACTGGTAGGCTTGTTCGATGTCTTCGACATCGGTACGCCCCGCGGCATGGAACACCGTGGCGGCGGTGATCAGGATCGCGGCGTTGACGAACAGCGCCAGGGTGAGCGCCAGGGTACTGTCGGTGACCGCCCAGCGCAGGCCCTCTCGGCGGCCGGCCTCAGTACGCTCAAAGGCGCGGGTTTGCACGATAGAGGAGTGCAGGTAGAGGTTGTGCGGCATCACCGTAGCGCCCAGGATACCAATGGCCAAGTACAGCGCGGTGGGGTTGGTGACCACTTCGGCGCGGGGTATGAACCCGGCCAGCACGGCCGCGATCGGTGGTTGGCTCAGCATCATTTGCGCGATAAAACACAGGAAAATCAGCCCCAGCAGGCTTGCCACGAAGGCCTCCAGGGCGCGAAAGCCCTGGCGCATCAGCAACAGGATGAGAAACACATCGAGCGCGCAGAGTACCGCGCCCCACAGCAGGGGGATCCCGAACAGCAGCTTCAGGGCGATGGCGGTGCCGATCACTTCTGCCAAGTCGCAGGCGATGATGGCGATTTCACAAGCCAGCCACAGCAGGATGTTCACCGGCTTTGAATAGCGTTCACGGCAGGCTTGGGCCAGGTCCAGCCCGGTAGCGATACCCAGCCGCGCGGCCAGCGCCTGCAGCAGCATGGCCATCAGGTTCGACAGCAGTATCACCGACAACAACAGGTAGCCGAACCTGGACCCTCCGGCCAGGTCCGTGGCCCAGTTGCCAGGGTCCATATAGCCCACCGCAACCATATAACCCGGGCCGGCGAAGGCCAGCAGGCGGCGCAGCCAACTGCCGCCGCGGGGCACCGCCACGCTGGCGTTGAGCGGGCCCAGGCTGGGCGGGCCATAACCCACGGCGCGTCGCAGCAGTTCGGGCTCGCCGTCTTCGGCCGGGTATTGGGGTTGTGCGTCGGGTTCGGCCACGTCAGGGAGCACTCGGCGGGTGGGCGGGCATTGCTGTTCAGAGCGTGGGGCGGCCCCCGATGTTCCCCACGGTTTGCGCTAAGCCAGCATCGGCGCCTGCCTGGCACCGCCCCATCGCGAGTGACCGCCAGGTGGCGCGCATCGCGTATACTGCCCGGCATTGTCCGAGGGAGTACCCTGTGTCCATCGAAATCCACTGGATCCGCGACGACGCCACGCTGGCCAGTCACTGCCAGCACTGGCGTACATTGCCCTTTATCGCCGTCGACACCGAATTCATGCGGGTGGATACGTTTTACCCGCAAGCCGGCCTGGTGCAGGTCAGTGACGGGGTGGCCGCCTACCTGATCGACCCGCTGTGCATCGAACGGTGGGCGCCGCTGGCTGAATTGTTGGCTGCCCCCGCCGTGCTCAAGGTGCTGCATGCCTGCAGCGAAGACCTCGAAGTGTTGCAACGCCTGACCGGCACGGTGCCGTTGCCGTTGTTCGACACGCAATTGGCCGCCGGTTACCTGAACCTGGGGTTTTCCATGGGCTATTCGCGCTTGGTGCAACAGGTGTTGGGCCTGGAACTGCCTAAGGGCGAGACCCGCTCCGATTGGCTGCAGCGGCCGCTGGCCGAGGCGCAGGTGAGCTATGCCGCCGAAGATGCCCTGCACCTGGCCGAGCTCTATGTGGCGCTGAGCCCACGGCTGGGCGTGGAAAAACACGCTTGGGTGCTCGAAGATGGCGAAGAACTGGCGCAACAGCCCACCCGCGAAGTGAACCCGCGCGAGCTGTACCGCGACGCGAAGATGGCCTGGAAACTGTCGCCGAGCCAACTGGCGGTGCTGCGTGAGTTGTGTGCCTGGCGCGAGTTGCAAGCACGTGAGCGCGATGTACCGCGCAACCGGGTGCTTAAGGAAAGCAGCCTGTGGCCGTTGGCACGCTTCCAGCCGGCCAACCTCACCGCCATGGCCAAGATCGAAGACATGCACCCGCGCACGCTGCGCCAAGACGGCGAGGTGCTGCTCGAGCTGATCCAGCAGGCGGCCAGCCTGCCCGAGGCGCAATGGCCTGCGGCCTTGCCCGAGCCACTGCCACTGGAAGCCTCGGCCGTGCTCAGGCAACTGCGGGCCATCGGCCAAGCCGAAGCCGAGCGGTTAGGCATTGCGCCGGAACTGGCGTTGCGCAAGAAAACCCTTGAAGCCTTGCTCAAGTCGGGGTTCCCCCATGGCCCCTACCAGTTGCCCGACTCACTGCGTGGTTGGCGCCGCCAGCGCTTGGGGCAAAAATTGCTCGATGCCCTGGCCGGTAGTAAGGAACACCCATGAAACGTATCTGTTCGATCTACAAAAGCCCCCGCAAACGCGAGATGTACCTTTACACCTTGAAGGCCGATGGGCTGGCGCGCCTGCCCGAGGGCTTGCTCAGCCTGTTCGGTACGCCGCAGCATGCGTTCGACTTGGTATTGAGCCCGGCACGCACGCTGGCCCGGGAGGATATCCACAAAGTGCTGGAAAACCTCGACGGCCAGGGTTACCACCTGCAGATGCCGCCGCCGGAAGAAGACTACATCGAACATTTGCCTGACGAGTTGCTGCGACGTAACGACCCGATCTAAGCCACTGCGATGCGGCGCTTTGCGGCGTCGATTTCACTGTAAGCGGCCGCCGTACCACAGTAGGCTTGGCGCTTTTCGTTGGTCTTTCACAAGGTTTCACCATGCGCGTTCTCATCGCGGAGCAACACTTCGCCACCTATGCTCGCCTGCTCGACCAGCAGGCCCCTTGGCTCGAAGTGCTTACCAGTGACGATTCTGCCGTCCTCGCCGAGCAAGCCGCGCAATGCGCCGTCTGGCTGGGCGAGCCAGCCCTGTTGGCCGGCCTGTTGCGCCAGGGCAACCAGCCTCGCTGGGTACAGTCGACGTGGGCTGGCATCACCCCGCTGTTGGCCCCGGCCCTGCCACGGGATTACCTGCTAACCCGGGCGGTCGGCATTTTCGGCCAGGTCATGGCCGAATACGTGCTCACCTATATGCTCAACCATGAACGGATGGTGCTGTCGCGCTTGGTCAGCCAGGTCGAGCGCAAGTGGGACAATCGCCTGCCGGCGAGTTTGCGTGGCCGCCGGGTGCTGATCGTGGGGGTGGGTGACATCGGCCAAAGCGTGGCGCGGTTTCTCGCACCGTTTGGCGTAATGCTCTATGGCATCGCCCGGCAAGCGCGTGAGCTGGCGCCGTTCATCGAAGTGGCCGAACTGGAGCAATTGGGCCGCTTAGTGGGCGAGGCCGATTACGTGATTAATTTGCTGCCACACACCGCACACACCGACGACCTCTACAATGCCGAGCTGTTTGCCCGTTTTAACCCCGAGGCGCTGTTCATCAACGCCGGGCGCGGCACTTCGGTGGTCGACGCCGACTTGGTCGAAGCGCTGAAAATGGGCCATGTGGCCGGTGCCGTGATCGATGTGTGCCGCCAGGAACCTTTGCCCCAGCGGCACCCCTTCTGGACGGCCTGGGGCCTGCTGCTCACCGGCCACAGCGCGGCCCCTTCCTCGCCGGACTTGATGGTCGCGCTTTTTTTACAAAACCTTGAAGCGTTCCAGGCGGGTACGCCGCTGCAGGGCCAAGTGGATTTCGACCGGGGGTATTGAAGCGGGTGGGGTTGTTTCAGCGGTGCGCACACAAATTGTGTCCCCAACTGCTGAAACACCCCGCCGAGGTGGCGCACCGAGGTGGCGCACCTAGGTGGCATTAGAGGCTGAAGTTACCTTCCGCTGCAATTTCCCCTACCGGCTTGCGCGGGCTCGGCAGTTCCCGGGCCTGCAGCCCTTGCGGCAGGCTGGCCTTGTCGCCGAGCTTGCCGATCGCGACGGCGGCATGCAGTACGTAGCCGTCGGGTATCTGCAGCTCTTTACGGGTCAAATCCTGATCGAAGCCGGCCATGCCGTGGGTGTACCAACCGTCGAGGCTGGCTTGCAGGGCGAGGTGTGCCCAGGCCGAGCCAGTGTCGAAGGTGTGCCACAGGGCAGGGCTTTCTTCGCTGGCACCAGGGGCGGTGAACGTGGTTTTCGAGATCACGATCACCAGCGCGGACGCATGCTGCGCCCAGCCGCGGTTGAACTCATTGAGCAACCCCAGAAAACGCTGCCAGTTCGGCGTGTCGCGGCGTGCATAGAGAAACCGCCACGGCTGCGAGTTGTACGCCGAGGGCGCCCAGCGTGCCGCCTCGAAAAAGCCCAGCAGGGTTGTTTCCGGGATCGGCTCGGCGTTGAATGCGCGAGGTGACCAGCGATTGATGAATTGCTCGTGAATGGCGTAATCGGCGATACGTGGGCTGTCGCTCATGGCAAGTTCCTTAGCGGGTGAGGGGGTACGTCGCCACGCGGCGTCCGTCAAAGCCGCTAAAGCTACTGCGATGCCCGGCCGATGACAAGTGAACCGGTGCGCCGTAGACTAGCGCGCCATGAATATAGGTGCGCCATGGCTGCCAGCGTAGAGCCCTTCTGGATTCACAAAACCCTCGACCAGCTCGACGCGAGGGAGTGGGAGTCGCTGTGCGATGGCTGTGGCTTGTGTTGCCTGCAAAAGCTCGAAGATGAAGACGACCACAGCGTGTATTACACGCGCATCGCCTGCAAGCTGCTCGACCTGAACAGTTGCCAATGCCGCGATTACGCCCACCGGCGCAGCCAAGTGCCCGATTGCATCCAACTTACCGCCGCGCAAGCCGACCAGTTCAAGTGGTTACCGCCCACCTGTGGCTACCGCTTGGTGGCCGAGCGCAAACCCTTGCCGGCATGGCACCACCTAGTGTGCGGCGATCGCGAGCAGGTTCACAAACAACGGGTGTCGCAGGCTGGGCGCATGCTCAGCGAAACAGCGGTAGCCGAAGACGACTGGGAAGATTACCTGATCTTCCGCGCCGGCTGATCAAGGCTATTTGGGCGCGAGCGGGTCCTCGCCGATGACCGTGGTGGTTTCGGTGGCAGCCACGGCGCTGTCCTTCAGGCTTTGCAGTTCGGCACCGGCGCCCTCGATGCGCGCGCGAATGGCATCCAGGTCTTGCCGGCCTTTCTCGAAAATGTCCTTCGTCTTGCTGTAACCGGTGTAACCGCGTGCCAGTGCGGCCCCGCCTATGGCCACTTGCAACAGCCCGAGCAGGCCGCCGCGGGCCACGCCCTTGCCTACCAGCACCACGCCGGCGGCCAGCGAGCCTGCGCGCTCCCAGCCATGAACATTCTGAGGTTGTGTGACATCGGTAAGGTCGGCGACGGAACGGCGGCTCATGATCGGCTCCACTGTGGGAAAGGGAAATATCACACTAGCTGACCGGCCCGGCGCACTGATCGTTCCGTTCAACGCACCTTCTACCAGCCGGCCATGTACCGGCGCCTGCACAAAGCACGGCCCAGGCGCGAACCACCATGGCGCTAGCGCACGCTTCGGCCAGCAACCGCGCGGGCGAGCCGCACTGGAAAGGGTTGGCGTGGTTTTTCAGAGTTCATCGGGTGCGGGAAGGGCAGGCTGTGGTCGATCTCCCAGCAGGCTTTTAGCCAAACCCATGGCGTGGAAAATGAACGCGTATTCCAATGCGTCCCGGCGGATCCGCTCATAGCGGCCGGGCCCCGCCCCATGGGTGCCTTGCAAGTCGAGGTAGAACAGCAATGGGTTACTGTCGGTTTTGCTGGCGCGCAATTTGGCCACCCATTTGGCGGGCTGCCAATAGGGGACCACCGGGTCTTGAAAGCCCGCAGTCACCAGCAACGCCGGATACGCCTGGGCGGCCACGTTCTCGTAAGGGGAATAGGCTTTTATCCAAGCATGGGCGTGGGGCTCGCGCGGGTCGCCCCATTCGCCGTATTCGGTGGTCGTCAAGGGCAGGCTGGGGTCGAGCATCGCGGTTAATGGGTCGACGAATGGCTGGTGGGCAACGGCCACTTTGCACAAGCCCGGGCGTTGGTTAAGCGTGGCGCCGATCAGTAACCCACCGGCGCTTTCACCGCGGATCGCCAGCCCTTCGGGCGTGGTCCAGCCCTGGTCGAGCAGGTAGTGGGCGCAGGCGATGAAGTCATCGATGCTGTTTTGCTTGTGCTCGCCTTTGCCGGCTGCGTGCCAAGGCTCGCCCAGCAGCCCGCCGCCACGCACGTGGGCAATGGCCACGGCGAAGCCGCGGTCGATCAAGCTCAGGCGTGAATAGGAGAACGCTGGCTCTTGGGTCACCCCATAAGCACCGTAACCGGTTAATAGCACCCGCAACGGGCGGCGGGTGGCGTGGTCCTTGCGCAGCACCAGGCTGATCGGCACGCCCGTGCCGTCAGGGGACGTGGCCTGCAGGCGCAGGGTGGTGTAACGCTCGCTGGCAAAGTTACCCAGCACCTCCATTTGTTTGATCAGCCGGTGTTCACCCGTGGCCAAGTCGAGCCAACGCACCTGCCGTGGCGTCGCCAACGACTCGTGCACCAGCAGCATGGCCGGGCTTTCGAAGGCCAATGGGGCATGCACACCCAGCAGGTACACGTCATCAGGTACCTGGATCGGCACCGGCGCGGCACCTTGGCGGTGTATCTCAAGGCTTGGGCGCCCCTGTTTGCGCAGGCTCAACACCACAGCGTGGTGGTTCAAATCCATGCCTTCGATCGCCACGTCGTCTTCGGGCGCGGCCAGCCATTGCCACTGCTCGCGGCTGGGCAGGCTGCCGTGGTCCGGCGCGTGGCGAACGTTCAACGGCGCGCCGCCGGCGCTGGTGTGGTCGAACCAGTGCCAGGCAGCGCCCCAGCGGCCGTGGTCGACCACCCCTTTGTGCTGTTGCTGCCGGGGCAACAGGCAGGCGAAGGGGCGTTCGGGCGCTCGGGCATCGAGCACCCAGGTTTCGCTCGATGTTTTACTGGCGCAACGCAGTATCAGCCAGCGCCCCGAGCGGCTGCGTGAGCAGTGCAGGTTAAAGCGGTTGTCGTGCTCTTCGAAGGCCAACTGTGCCAGCGCCTCGCCCAGGCGATAACGGTACAGGCGGTTGCTGTGCTGCGTGGTGGTGGTGGCGAAAAACAGCGTGTGGCTGTCGGCTGCCCAGGCCACGCTGCCATCGAACGGCGCGCCGGGCGGCGGCACCGGCCGCACTAGGCCCGTGGCGAGGTCCTGGATAAAAAGCCCGCTGCCGGCGGCGGCGATTACGCTGTAGGCCAAGTAGCGTTGGTCAGGGCTCGGCGCCACAGCGCCAAAAGCGATCGGTGCGCCGTTGGCCATGGCATTGGGGTCGAGCAACAACTGTTCGGTATTGGGGTCAACCTCCAATGCCGTAGCGGTGAGGTGCCGGCAACGGTAATAGCGCGCCATGCTTTCGCCCTGCAGCTTGCGAAAGTAGTAGAGGTAGCCACCAAACGGTTGGGGCACCGAGGCGTCGGCGTCGCGGTAGCGGCCCTTGATCTCCTCGAACAAACGGCCCTGTAATACGCGGGTGTGGTCCATCCACGCATCGAAATAGGCACGTTCCTCGCCAAGGTAGGCACGGGTCGCGGTTGCGCTCGCGCTACGCAGCCAGTTTACGGGTCGCTGCCTTGAGCCGGTGCAGCGGAGGGAAGCGCTATCGCCATGGGAAAGCCTCCGTGTGAGGGGAGGCGACATCTTAGGTGCGCGGCAAGCCCGGCGGGTGAGCAATAATGCTCATCCCGGTAAAAGGTTCAGCGCCTTGAACACGAATGCGTATTCCAGGGCCACGTCTTTGAGCGCTTGGTAGCGCCCGCTCATGCCGCCGTGGCCGGCACCCAGCTCGGTCTTGAGCAGCAGCAGGTTATCGTCGGTTTTGTTGGCACGCAGGCGGGCGACCCATTTGGCCGCTTCCCAATACTGCACGCGGCTGTCGTTGTAACCGGCTACCACCAGCATTGCCGGGTACGCCTGGGCTACCACGTTTTCGTAGGGCGCATAGGCCTTGATGCGCTTATACACCGCTGGGTCTTGCGGGTTGCCCCATTCATCGTACTCGGTCACCGTGAGCGGAAGCTCCGGGTCGAGCATGGTGTTGAGGGTGTCGACGAAGGGCACTTCGGCGATAGCGGCGGCAAACAGCTCCGGGCGCTGGTTGAGCACCGCACCGATCAACAGCCCACCGGCGCTGCCGCCGCTGATCACTAATTGCGCTGGCCGGGTGATGCCTTCGGCGATCAGGTGCTCGGCACAGGCGATGAAATCACCGAAGGTGTTCTGTTTGTGCGCTTGTTTGCCCGCGCGGTACCAAGCTTCGCCCAGTTCGCCGCCGCCGCGCACGTGCGCGATGGCGAAGGCGAACCCGCGGTCGAGCAGGCTCAGGCGCGCGTGGGAAAACCACGGGTCGAGGTTACTGCCATAGGCGCCATAGCCGTAAAGGTACAGCGGCACGGGTTGGCCCACGCTGTCGCGGCGGCGCACCAGGCTGATAGGCACTTGGGTGCCGTCCGCCGCGGTGGCCCAGAGGCGCTGGCTTATATAGGCATCCGGGTCGAACGCCCCAAGCACCGGGATCTGCTTGAGCACTGCCTGCTCGCCACTGGCCAGCGCCAGCTGGCGCACCTGCGCCGGGCGGTTGAGCGCTTCATAGCGCAGGCGCATGTGCGCGCCTTCGAACTCCAAGGTGTCCTGAATGTACAGGCTGTAGGCCGCATCGGGCAATTGCACGCGGTAGGCGGGCGAGGCCTGCGGGTGCACTTCGATCACCGGCAGGCCGCCCTCGCGCAGGCTTAGTACGTAGGCTGCATGGTTCAGGCTGACGCCGTCGAGCATCACCTGGTCGCGGTGGGGCACTTGTTCTTGCCAGCGGTCGCGGGTCGGCGGCAGGCCGTCGTCGGCCACCTGATACAGGGCGAAGTTGATCCCCGGGGCGTTGCTGCGGATAAACCAATGCCAGTCGCCGTCGAGCTTGCCGTGGTCCACGTCGTATTCGTGGCCTTCGGCCCTGGGCGCCACGCACACGAAGGGCTGCGCGGGCGTGGCAGCGTCGAGGACCCACGCCTCGCTGGTGGTTTTGCTGCCCAACTGCAAAACCAGTTGGCGTTCGGAGCTGGAGCGGTAGCAATGCAGGAAGAAGCGCCCGTCGGGCTCTTCGAATACCTGCGCCGGTTGCGCCTCGCCAAGCCGGTAGCGATGCAGGCGGAATGGGCGTTGGGTATCGTCGAGGGTGGCAAAGAACAGCGTTTGGCTGTCGTTTGCCCAGGTCATGCTGCCGTCGCAGTCGTCGAAGGGCAGTTCGGTGACGGCGCCGCTGGCCAACTCTTTGACGAACAGCCGGTAGATTTCATCGCCGGCCGTGTCCAGGCTATAGGCCAGGCGCTGCTGGTCAGGGCTGACACTCACCGTGCCCAGCGACAAAAAGCCCCCCGCGGCTAGCGCGTTAGGGTCCAACAGCAGTTGTTCACCGTGCTCGCTCACCGCCAAGCTGCCATCTGCCGGCCGCTGGTGGCGATAATGCCGGGCGTATTCATCACCGGCGGTGGTGCGGGTGTAATACAGCCATGGGCCCCAGGGCGAGGGCAGCGACAGGTCGGTTTCGCGGATACGGCCCTTGATCTCTTCGAACAACTGTTCGCGCAGCGGTTGCTCGTTGGCCAGTTGCGCGTCGAGGTAGGCATTCTCAGCGTTCAGGTAGGCCAGCACTTCAGGTGCGTCGCGGGCTTGCAACCAGGCATACGGGTCGGCGCCGGGGCCTGGCCGGGCGATGGGCGCGGGGGAGGTCGACATGGCGGGCAGCGTCCTTTGGCAAAAGCCGTTATCATAAGCGCCAATTCGCCTGCCGTCGCCCGAACACCATGACAGAAAACGATTACTTGATTGCCTGGGGCATCTACGCCTTCGCCGCCCTCGGTTGCCTGCTCGTCTGGTTCCGCCTCACCCGTTGGATGTGGCGTTGGCTGCGTGAGCCGTTGCGCCTGCTGGCGGCCGTCGCGGTCTGCACGCCCACCGCGGTCGACAGTTCCAGCGCCAAGCTGGCCCCGGCCATCGCCATCGCCGCCCTGGACATCCTCTTCAAAGACACCAGCCACCTTTGGCAAACGGCGCCCATACTGGCGATGTACGCCGCTATCGCCATGGCCGCGTACCTGCTGTTCGCCCTGGTGCGCTGGCCGCTGGAACGCCACAGCCGTGCGCGGCGTGCCGAGCAAGCGCGCCAGGCACCCAACCAAGGCGACGAATCTCCCCGGCCCGCGCCTGAGCCCGAAGCGGCGTTGCGCGCGCCACCGGCCAGCCCACCTGGCCGGGTCGAGCCGCGCGTGTAAAGGGGCTAGCCATGTGCGAATTGCTTGGCATGAGTGCCAACGTGCCCACCGATATCGTGTTCAGTTTCACCGGCCTGATGCAGCGCGGTGGCCGTACCGGCCCACACCGCGACGGTTGGGGCATTGGTTTTTACGAAGGCCGTGGCCTGCGACTGTTCCAGGACCCGGCGGCCAGCAGTGAATCGCAAGTGGCGCAACTGGTGCAGCGTTACCCGATCAAAAGCGAAGTGGTGATCGGCCATATTCGCCAGGCCAATGTGGGCCGGGTATGCCTGGCCAATACCCACCCCTTCGTGCGCGAAATGTGGGGGCAGAACTGGTGCTTTGCCCATAATGGCCAACTGGCCGGCTTCGCACCGCTGCCGGGCTTTTACCGGCCGGTAGGCGATACCGACAGTGAAGCGGCTTTTTGCGACCTGCTCAACCGCTTGCGCCAGGCGTTCCCCGAGCCGGTGCCGGTGCCGGTGCAGGCGATGTTGCCGGTACTGGTGGCGGCCTGCGCACAGTACCGTGAAAAGGGTGTATTCAACGCCTTGCTCAGCAACGGCGACTGGCTGTTTTGCTTTTGTTCGACCAAGCTGGTTTACATTACCCGCCGCGCACCGTTTGGCCCGGCCCGGCTCAAGGACGTAGACATCAGCGTCGACTTCCACGCCGAGACCACCCCCAACGATGTGGTGACGGTGATCGCCACCGAGCCATTGACCGACAACGAAGCCTGGCAACCTTATGGCGCCGGCCAATGGGCGCTGTGGTGCCAGGGTGAATGCGCCGCACAGGGCGCCAGTGAATGCGGTACCACGGAGTAAGGGCACGCCATGCTGCGCAGCTACATGCGATTGATCGTTTTCGCCATCGGCCTGCTGGTAGGTGTGCAATGGCCGGGGCTGCTCAATGAATACACGGTCCGGGTGCAGGCGCACTTGACCGAGGCGCGCAATGCCTTACAGGGCTTCAGCGATACCGCGGCGAAGTTCTTCAACGGTGACTTGCAGGCGCTGGTACAGCATTACCAAGGCAGTGACGACCCAGTGTTTCGCAGCGACGCGCAAAGCATTTCTGCTCTGGTCAGCCGTGAGGCTGCTTTGCGGGCCGAATGGGAGGCGCTGCAAGGGCCGTGGTACCAACGCAGTTGGCATGTGCTGAGCGCTGCCGATGGGCAGATCCGCGACGAAACGCTCCAGGGCTATAACTACCAAGTGCCGCTGGCGCCGCAGGCCATCGCCTGGGGTGTGGGCATTGCGGTGTTGCTGGCCCTGGCCTTCGAATGGCTGATGATCGGCATCGGCTACACCTTTGGTATTCGCCGGCACACGCCGGTACCGGAAAGCTGGCGCTGAAACCGCAGGCTTCGGTTGCAGGGTGCACGCGCTAACCCCCTGCGCGCCCTTAGGGTCTATGGCGCCAACCCCTTGACGCTGGCGGGCACGCTGGCGCGGGTGCGCCCCCGCACCGCGCATGTTCCGGCGTTTGGCGCGGCCCGGCACGTCAATTGCACTGTGGCTCGGGTCCATACCGTTTGCTGACGGTTAGCCATTGAGAGCGCACGATGTCCCAGGCCGTTCCTAACCCAGAAGTGACCGACGCCCCGACGCCGGAGCCGCCGGACTTGAACCAGGCGTTCGCCTTGTTCAACAAAGTGTCGGCGCAGTTGAGCGATTCGTACAGCTTGCTCGAAAGCCGCGTGAGCGCGCTTAAAGGGGAGTTGGCCGAGAGCACGCAGCGCCGCCTTGATGAGTTGGCCGCCAAAGAACGCTTGGCTGGGCGCCTGCAAAGCTTACTTGATGTGCTTCCGGCGGGGGTGGTGGTGCTCGACGCCCACGGGCGGGTGGCCGAAGCCAACCCCGCGGCGCAGGCCCTGCTCGGCGAGCCGCTGGTGGGTGAGGCGTGGCGGCGGGTGATTGCCCGCTGCTTTGCGCCCCGGCGGGACGACGGCCACGAAATCTCGCTGCGCGACGGCCGCCGGTTATCGATTGCTACCCAGTCGTTGCACGGTGAGCCCGGCCAATTGGTGGTGCTCAACGACCTTACCGAAACCCGGCGGATGCAGGATGAACTGGCGCGCCATGAGCGGCTGTCGTCGCTTGGGCGCATGGTCGCTTCGCTCGCCCACCAGATTCGCACGCCGTTATCGGCGGCCATGCTCTATGCCGGGCACCTGCAAGACCAGGCACTGCCTTTGGATACCCAGCAACGTTTCGCCGGGCGGCTCAAAGAGCGCTTGCATGAGCTGGAGCACCAAGTGCGTGACATGTTGATCTTCGCCCGGGGCGAGCTGCCGATGCATGACCGCCTCACCCCCGCCGACCTGTTCATGGCCCTGCGCCGCGCCGCCACCAGCCACACCGAAGGGGCGGCGGTGCGGTGGCAATGCGATGTGCAGGGCAGGGTGCTGCTGTGCAACCGCGACACCTTGGTCGGGGTGCTGTTGAACCTGATCGACAACGCCCTGCAAGCCAGCGCCCAGGGCGCAAAGCTGAAGGTGCACCTGTACTTGCGCGGTAACGCCTTGCGCCTGAGCGTCAGCGACCGTGGCAGCGGCATTGCACCCGCCACCTTGGCACGCCTGGGCGAGCCATTTTTTACCACCAAGGCCACCGGGACCGGGCTAGGCCTAGCCGTGGTCACCGCGGTCGCCCGTGCCCACGGTGGCGAGCTGCGGCTGCGCTCGCGGCTGGGGCGTGGCACCTGTGCCACCGTGGTGTTGCCGTTGGGCGAGGAGGTGTGATGAGCAACAAAGTGCTGTTGGTAGAAGACGACCGGGCCCTGCGCGAAGCGCTGGCCGATACGCTGGCCTTGGCCGGCCACGATTACCGTGCGGTGAGCAATGCCGAGGCGGCGCTGCAGGCGGTGGCCAGCGAGCCCTTTAGCCTGGTGCTGAGCGATGTGAATATGCCCGGCATGGATGGGCACGGCTTGTTGGCTCGCCTGCGCGCCAGCCAGCCGCAACTGCCGGTGGTACTGATGACCGCCTACGGTGCGGTGCAGCGGGCGGTCGAGGCGATGCGCCAAGGGGCGGCCGATTATCTGGTTAAACCGTTCGAACCGGCAGCCTTGCTCGAAGTGGTGGCGCGCCACGGCCTGGGGCAATTGCCCAGCACCGCCGATGATGGCCCGATAGCCCAGGCGCCGGCCAGCCAGCGCCTGCTGGCGTTGGCCGCGCGGGTGGCCCGCAGCGACTCTACCGTGCTGATTTCCGGCGAGTCGGGCACGGGCAAGGAGGTGCTGGCCCGGTACATTCACCAGCAGTCGGTTCGGGCCTCGGCACCCTTTATCGCCATCAACTGTGCGGCGATCCCCGACAACATGTTGGAGGCTACGCTGTTCGGCCACGAAAAAGGCTCGTTCACCGGCGCCGTCGCCGCGTCGCCGGGCAAGTTCGAGCAGGCCAACGGCGGCACACTGCTGCTCGATGAAATTTCCGAAATGCCGCTGGCCCTGCAGGCTAAGCTGCTGCGCGTGCTGCAGGAGCGCGAAGTCGAGCGGGTTGGCGCCCGCCGCGCGATCAGCCTGGACATCCGGGTGTTGGCTACCACTAACCGGGACCTGCACGCAGAAGTGGCCGCCGGGCGTTTTCGTGAAGACCTTTATTACCGTTTATCGGTGTTCCCGCTAGCGTGGCAGCCACTGCGCGAACGGCGCGGCGACATTCTGCCGTTGGCTGAAAAATTGCTGGCCAAACACGCCGGCAAAATGAAACTAGGCCAAGTGCAACTCGACGAAAGCGCCCGCGCCTGCCTATTGGCCTATGCCTGGCCAGGCAACGTGCGCGAGCTGGACAACGCCATCCAACGCGCGTTGATCCTGCAACAAGGCGGGCGTATTCACGGTGATGACTTCTGCCTGGCGGGGGTACCGGCCCCGCTGCTGAGTGTTGATTTATTGACGGGGCGGCCCTCCGCGGGGCGGCCCTCCGCCGCCCAGCCCTGCGCCGTATTCCTCCCAGCCCAGCCGTTCACCGGTCAGCCGTCGGAAGGGGCGAAACCCACACAAGGCGGTGAGGTCACCCCTAGTGACAGCGCTGAAGGCTTGGGCACCGACCTGCGCCGGCGCGAGTTCGAAGTGATCATCCACACCCTGCGCAGTGAGCGGGGGCGCCGCAAGGAGGCCGCCGAGCGGCTTGGCATTAGCCCACGCACCTTGCGCTACAAGTTGGCGCAGATGCGTGACGCGGGCATGGACGTAGATGCCCACCTGTTTGCCAGCTGAAACACGTATCAGCTTCGTAGGCTTTGGCATCGCTCTTGCTACTTCACTGGCAGCGAGCTGTTTAAGCGTCAATTTTCTGCAAGGCCGGGAGATCTATTGCATGAGCCAGGGTATCGAATTCAACCGTTTGATGATGGACATGCGCGCCATGCAGATGGAGGCGATGGGCAGCACCCAAAGTGCCGCCGCTGCCAGCCAAACCGAGGGTGGCAGCAGCTTCGCTGACTTGCTCAGCGGTGCGGTGAACAAGGTCAACGACACCCAGCAGGCGGCCGACCAATTGGCCAATGCCTTCGAAATCGGTACCCAGGGCGTGGACCTGACCGATGTGATGGTTTCGTCGCAAAAGGCCAGCGTTTCGTTCCAGGCGCTGACCCAGGTGCGTAATAAGCTGGTTCAGGCTTACCAAGACATCATGCAGATGCAGGTGTGAGGGCGTTTTAGGTCATGGCTGAAGCTACGGATAACCTCCCGGCCAAAGGCGCCGGCCTTGCAGGCAAGTCGCTGCCGGGCATGTCGTTTTTGGAAAATATCTCGAAGATGCCGGTGATGCGCCAAGTGGGCCTGCTGGTGGGCTTGGCTGCGAGCGTTGCCATAGGCTTCGCCGTGGTGCTGTGGTCACAGCAGCCCGACTACCGCCCGTTGGTCACCAGCTTGGCCGGCATGGACGCCAAACAGGTCACCGACACACTCAGCGCCGCCAATATTGCGTATACCATCGAGCCTAATTCGGGTGCGTTGCTGGTCAAGGCCGACGACATCGGCCGTGCGCGTTTGCAATTGGCCCAGGCCGGCGTGACCCAAAGCGACGGCAACGTTGGCTATGAAATCCTCGACAAGGACCAGGGCCTGGGCACCAGCCAGTTCATGGAAGCTGCCCGTTATCGTCGGGGCTTGGAAGGCGAGCTGGGCCGTACCATTTCCGCCCTTAATGGCGTGAAGGCCGCGCGGGTTCACCTGGCCATCCCGAAAAGCTCGGTATTCGTGCGCGACGACCGCAAACCCACCGCCTCGGTGCTGGTCGAAATGTACGGCGGCCGTACACTTGACCCGGGCCAGGTGTCGGCAATCGTCAACCTGGTGGCCACCAGCGTGCCGGAGATGGACAAAACCGGCGTGACCGTGGTGGACCAAAAGGGCACCCTGCTGTCGGACCAAGCGGAGAACTCCGAGTTGTCCATGGCCGGTAAACAGTTCGATTACACCCGCCGCATGGAGTCGATGCTCAGCCAGCGCGTGCAAAGCATTTTGCAACCGGTATTGGGTAGCGACCGCTTCAAGGCACAAGTGTCGGCCGATGTCGACTTCACCGCGGTGGAGTCCACCTCCGAGCAGTTCAACCCGGACCAACCGGCGTTGCGCAGTGAGCAGTCAACCAACGAGCAGCGCTCCAGCGCGGGCAGTAACGGCGGTATTCCGGGTGCATTGAGCAACCAGCCACCCGGCCCGGCTTCGGCGCCGCAACGTACCGGCCAAGCCGCCGCGGCAAACCAACCGCAAGCGATCCCGGCGGGGCAGCCGCTGCTCGACGCCAACGGCCAGCAAATCATGGACCCGGCCACCGGCCAACCGATGCTGGCGCCATTCCCGGCCGATAAGCGCCAACAGTCTACCCGTAACTATGAACTGGACCGGTCCATCAGCCACACGCGCCAGCAGCAGGGCCGTTTGGCCCGCCTGTCGGTGGCCGTGGTGGTCGATGACCAGGCCAAGTTGGACCCGGCCAATGGCCAAGTCACTCACCAACCCTGGAGCGCCGATGAGTTGGCGCGCTTTACCCGCTTGGTGCAGGATGCGGTGGGGTATGACGCCAGCCGCGGTGACAGCGTGACGGTGATCAACGCCCCGTTCAGCGCCGATCAAGGCGAAGTGCTGCAGGAACCATCGTTCTACCAGCAACCGTGGTTTTGGGATGTGGTCAAGCAAGTGCTGGGTGTGCTGTTTATCCTGGTGCTGGTGTTCGGTGTGTTGCGCCCGGTGCTCAACAATATCACCGGCGGCGGCAAGGCCAAGCAGTTGGCCCTGGCCGAAGGCGAGGGCATCGCCGGCGCCGGCGGCATGGGCGGTATCGGCAGCGGTTTCGAAGGGGGGCTGGCCGATGACCGCGTTAGCCTGGGTGGGCCGCAGAGCATTCTGTTGCCCAGCCCGAGCGAGGGCTACGACGCGCAGTTGAACGCAATCAAAAGCTTGGTGGCCGAAGACCCGGGCCGTGTCGCGCAGGTCGTGAGAGAGTGGATCAACGCAGATGAGTGATAACCGTGCACTGGCCGCCCCTAAGCTGACCAAGGTCGATAAGGCGGCGATCCTGCTGTTATCGTTGGGTGAAACCGACGCTGCCCAGGTGCTGCGGCACATGGGCCCAAAAGAAGTACAGCGGGTGGGTGTGGCGATGGCGCAAATGCGCAATATCCACCGCGAGCAGGTCGAGCAGGTGATGAGCGAGTTCGTCTCCACCGTGGGCGACCAGACCAGCCTGGGGGTGGGCTCGGACGGCTACATCCGGAAAATGCTCACCCAGGCGTTGGGCGAAGACAAAGCCAATGGCTTGATCGACCGTATCCTGCTCGGTGGCAACACCAGCGGCCTGGACAGCCTCAAATGGATGGAGCCGCGCGCCGTGGCCGACGTGATCCGCTACGAGCACCCGCAAATCCAGGCGATCGTGGTCGCCTACCTTGACCCAGACCAAGCCGGCGAAGTGCTCGGCCACTTCGACCATAAGGTGCGCCTGGACATTATCCTGCGCGTATCGTCGCTCAATACCGTGCAACCGGCTGCGCTCAAGGAGCTCAATACCATCCTCGAGAAGCAGTTCGCCGGTAACTCGACCTCCGCGCGCACCAGCCTGGGCGGTATCAAGCGCGCCGCCGATATCATGAACTTCCTCGACAGCTCTGTTGAGGGCCAACTCATGGATTCTATCCGCGAAATCGACCATGACCTGTCTGGGCAAATCGAAGACCTGATGTTCGTGTTCAACAACCTCAAGGATGTGGACGACCGCGGCATCCAGGCACTGCTGCGCGAGGTGTCTTCCGACGTGCTGGTGGTGGCGCTCAAGGGCGCCGACGACGGCGTGCGCGAAAAAATCTTCAAGAACATGTCCAAGCGGGCCTCGGAACTGTTACGCGACGACCTGGAGGCCAAGGGGCCGGTACGTGTCAGCGAGGTGGAAACCGCGCAGAAGGAAATCCTCACCATTGCCCGGCGCATGGCCGAAGCCGGCGAAATCGTGCTGGGTGGCAAGGGCGGCGAAGAGATGATCTGATTCGGTGTACCCTTGTTAAACATTCAACCCGGCGTGGGCCGCTCGCTCCTGAAGGTAGCCCGCGTTGTGCCAGCCAAATGGCCAGCCAAATAGCGAGCCAGACGGCGAGCCAGACGGCGTGCACGAATAACGTGCCGAAACGGAAAACCGAATGAGCCAAGCGAGCCATACACTGCCCAGCGATTTGATCCGTGCCCGCGACCTCGAGGGTGTGGACGTTTGGCGGCTGCCCAGCTTCGACCCCGCCCTGCCGGAGCCGGCCCCCGAACCGCTCGCCGAGCCTGAAATCGAGGAGGTGCCGCTCGAAGAAGTGCAACCCTTGACCCTCGAGGACGTCGAGGCGATACGCCAGCAAGCGTACAACGAAGGCTTCACGCAGGGTGAACGCGACGGTTTTCACAGTGCTCAGCTCAAGGTGCGCCAAGAGGCCGAGGTGGCGCTGAAGGCGCGGCTCGAAACCCTCGAAACGTTGATGGGGCAGTTGATGGCGCCGATTGCCGAGCAAGACAACGAGATCGAGCGCAGCTTGGTCGAGTTGGTGGGCCATGTGGCGCGTGAAGTGGTGCAGCGCGAGCTGAAGATGGAGTCGGTTCAGATCGAACGCGTGCTGCATGAGGCCCTGAAGCTACTGCCCATGGGGGCGGGTAACATCCGGATTTTCGTCAACCCGCAAGATTTCGAACAAATAAAGGCGCTGCGTGAGCGCCATGAAGAGACCTGGCGCATTCTCGAAGACCCAGCCCTGCTGCCGGGCGGCTGCCGGGTAGAAACCGAACACAGCCGCATCGATGGCACCGTTGAGACGCGCATCACCCAGGCGCTGGGGCTGCTGTTCGACCAACTGCACGAACAGGGCCTGAACCCGGCCGCGGCGGACCTTCACTTGGAACTGGGCAGCGCCGATGCGCCTTGAGCGCACCAGTTTCGGCAAGCGCCTGGGCACCTACGCCCCAGCCATTGCCCTGCCGCGCCAACCGGTGGTCGAGGGCCGCCTATTGCGTATGGTGGGCTTGACCTTGGAAGCCGAGGGCCTGCGCGCAGCCATGGGCACCCGCTGCCTGGTAATCAACGACGACAGCTATCACCCCTCCCAAGTGGAGGCCGAAGTGATGGGGTTTTCCGGCAGCAAGGTGTTCCTCATGCCGGTCGGCAGCCTGGCGGGCATCGCCCCCGGCGCGCGGGTGGTACCGCTGGCGGACACCGGCCGCCTACCCATGGGCATGAGCATGCTCGGGCGCATCCTCGATGGCGCTGGGCGTGCATTGGACGGCAAGGGTGGGATGAAGGCCGAAGACTGGGTGCCGCTGGATGGCCCGACCATCAACCCGCTCAACCGCGACCCGATCAGCCAGCCGTTGAACGTGGGCATCCGCAGTATCAATGGCTTGCTCACGGTGGGCCGTGGCCAGCGCTTGGGCTTGTTCGCCGGTACGGGTGTGGGCAAAAGCGTATTGCTGGGCATGATGACGCGCTTCACCGAGGCGGAGATCATCGTGGTGGGGCTGATCGGCGAACGTGGCCGCGAGGTGAAGGAGTTCATCGAGCATATCCTCGGCCCGGAGGGGCTCAAACGTTCGGTGGTGGTGGCTTCGCCCGCTGACGATGCACCGCTGATGCGGCTGCGCGCTGCGATGTATTGCACACGCATCGCCGAATACTTTCGCGACAAAGGCAAGAACGTGCTGCTGCTGATGGATTCGCTTACCCGCTATGCCCAAGCGCAGCGGGAAATCGCCCTGGCCATCGGCGAGCCGCCTGCGACCAAAGGCTACCCGCCGTCGGTATTCGCCAAGCTGCCCAAGCTGGTGGAGCGCGCGGGTAACGGTGAGGCCGGCGGCGGTTCGATCACGGCGTTCTATACGGTGTTGTCCGAAGGTGACGACCAGCAAGACCCTATCGCCGACGCCGCGCGTGGGGTACTTGATGGCCATATCGTGTTATCGCGCCGGCTGGCGGAAGAGGGGCACTACCCGGCCATCGATATCGAGGCATCGATCAGCCGGGTAATGCCAGCGGTGGTCAGCCCGCAGCACTTGAGCCAAGCACAGCAGTTCAAGCAACTGTGGTCGCGCTACCAGCAAAGCCGCGACCTGATCAGCGTGGGTGCCTATGTAGCCGGTGGCGATCGGGATACGGACCTTGCCATCACCCTGCACCCTAAATTGGTCCATTTTTTGCGCCAGGGCCTGACCGAAACCGACAACCTGGCGGAAAGCGAGGCGCGTTTGGCGACGATCTTCAAGCCCGCGGTGGCCCCGGGGTAAGCGACCATGGCAGCGAGCAGAGCCGCGCGCCTGGCGCCGGTGATAGAAATGGCGGAAAAAGTCGAGCGCAACGCCGCCCAGCGCCTCGGGCACTTGCAGGGCCAGTTGCAAATCGCCCAGGGCAAGTTGCAGGAATTGGAGCAGTTTCGCGCCAACTACCAAGAGCAGTGGATCAAGAACGGCACCCAAGGGGTGTCTGGCCAATGGCTGCTCAACTACCAACGCTTTCTCACCCAATTGGAAACCGCTGTGGGCCAACAGCGGCGCAGCTTGGCCTGGCACGAAAACAACCTTGATAGTGCGCGTAAAACCTGGCAAGACGCCTATGCTCGCGCCTGCGGGCTGCGCAAACTGGTTGAACGCTATATGGCCGAAGCGCGCCGCCTCGAAGATAAACGCGAGCAGCGCTTGCTCGATGAACTTTCTCAGCGCTTGCCGCGGTCTGATGGGTACTGAGCCGAAAAAGCATGAGGGCACGTTGCCCGCTTTTCGCCTTGGTGCTAAATATTTCCCGCAGCTGCCAC
Source organism: Pseudomonas typographi (assembly GCF_014694385.1). Classification (GTDB taxonomy): domain Bacteria; phylum Pseudomonadota; class Gammaproteobacteria; order Pseudomonadales; family Pseudomonadaceae; genus Aquipseudomonas; species Aquipseudomonas typographi. The sequence goes on from NZ_JAAOCA010000021.1 coordinate 86,936, forward strand.
TTAAAAAAGGATGCTTCCATGGCTGTTACTTCTGAAGTTTCCCAGGATGGGACGGTACTCGTCATCACCATCACCGGGCGCTTCGACTTTGGCGCTCACCAAGACTTTCGCAACGCCTACGAACGCGTGAATGCAAAGCCCGAGCGTTATGAGGTCAACCTGGGCGAGGCGACCTACCTGGACAGTTCTGCCCTGGGTATGCTGCTGTTGCTGCGCGACCATGCCGGCGGCGAATCTGCCAAGGTCAAGCTGACGAACAGCAGCGCGGATGTTGGCAAGATCCTCGCCATATCAAACTTTGACAAATTGTTCGAAATCGAAAAGCCAGGGCACAATGGCTAACGCCGAGCGCCCCGCCCTATCCGTGCTGATCGCTGACGACAACATGACCGACCGCATGTTGTTGGCCGGCATCGTGCGGCGCCAGGGCCACCATGTGCTGCAGGCCGGTAACGGTCAGGAAGCGGTCAAGGTGTTCGAGCTGATGCGCCCGCAGTTGGTGTTGCTCGATGCGATGATGCCGGTAATGGATGGCTTCGAGGCCGCGCGGCAGATCAAGGCCATCGCCGGTGACGAGTTGGTACCGATCATCTTTCTCACGTCACTGGCCGAAGAAGAAGCGTTGGTGCGCTGCGTAGAGGCCGGTGGCGACGACTTTCTCGCCAAGCCCTACAACCATGTGGTGCTGGGCGCCAAGATCACGGCGATGGAACGGGTGCGCCGGCTGCAAGCGACGGTGCTGGAGCAACGCGACCTGCTGGCCCGCCACCATGGGCATTTACTCAACGAGCAGCGCGTCGCCAAGGCCGTGTTCGACCAGGTGGCGCACTCGGGTTGCCTGAGCGCGGCGAACATCCGTTACCTGCAATCGCCCTATGCCTTGTTCAATGGCGACCTGTTGTTGGCGGCCTACACGCCTTCCGGCGACATGCACGTGATGCTCGGCGATTTCACTGGCCACGGTTTGCCGGCGGCAGTGGGGGCCATGCCATTGGCCGAAGTGTTCTATGGGATGGCGGCCAAGGGCTACGGCTTGGGCGAAACCCTGCGGGAAATGAACGCCAAGCTCAAACGTATCCTGCCGGTGGATATGTTCTGCTGTGCAACGTTACTTAATGTAAGTGCCCGGCGCCGGGTACTGGAAGTCTGGAACGGTGGCATGCCTGATGGCTACCTGCAGCCGCTGGCTGGCCAGCGGTTATTGCTGCCGTCGCGGCATTTGCCGCTGGGTATTTTGCAGCGCCCGGCGTTCGACGCCACGTTGGAAACCTTCGCCTTCAACCCCGGTGACCGGGTGTTCCTGCTTTCCGATGGTGTGATCGATACGGCCAATGCCGACGACCAGTTATTCGGAACGCAGCGACTGCAATCGGTGTTTGACCACAACAAAGACCCACGGCGGTTGTTCGAAGACATTCGCGAGGCATTGAGCGATTTTCGTGGTGAATCCCGTGACGATGTGAGCATGGTACAAATCGAGGCGACCGCGCCCGGTAGCTTGCCCGCATCGGGCTTGATTTTCAGCGACAGCGGGCAACTGACGCCCATGGATTGGTCGGTGTGTTTTGAATTCCGCGGGCAAACCCTGCGCCGCTATAACCCGTTGCCCTTCCTATTGCAACTATTGCTAGAAGTGCAGGGGCTGCGCGATCAAAGCGGTGCCCTTTACACCGTGCTCACAGAGCTGTACTCGAACGCGCTGGAGCACGGCGTGCTGGGCCTGGACTCGGCGCTGAAAAAAGATGGCGAGGGTTTTACCCGTTACTATGCCCTGCGCCAGCAGCGGCTGGAGGCGCTGGAGCAAGGCCTAGTGAGCGTGGGCCTTGAAATCCAGCCCCTGCCCGAAGGCGGTGGGCGCCTATGTATTCGCGTCAGTGACAGCGGCAGCGGTTTCGACGTGGCCGCCAAGGCCCGCGGCGGCGACAACGCCTATGCCGGGCGCGGTATCCGGTTGATCCGAGAGTTGAGCCGGCACGCCGAATGGGCCGACGACGGGCGTAGCGCACGCGTGGAATTCACCTGGGCGTCTCAGGCATAATCCCGCGCGATCATGGAGGACCACCCGTGGCTAGTGAACATCTGGATTACAAAGTGCTCGCCGCCTTGAAGGAAGTGATGGAAGGCGAGTATTTGCTATTGCTCGACACATTCCTCGAAGATTCGGCCGCTCGGCTCGCGCACTTGCGCCAAGCGCGCGAAGCGCAAGACCTTGGGCAGGCCGCCCACAGCTTCAAGGGCAGCAGTAGTAACATGGGTGCCTGGCAATTGGCCCAACTGTGTCAGGAACTCGAAGAGCGTGCGTTCCACGGCCCGCTGCAAGGTATCGAAGACCTGGTTAACCGCATCGACAGCGAGTTCGCTACAGTGCGCGGGCTGTTCGAAGACGAACGGCAACGGGCCGCGAGTTAGCCTTGGCCTGCGAATTGCTTTGTCCCTTGCAACAGTGCCATTCCACCAGCGCACCGGGGACCCCGCTCATGCCTGTCGCTTCCAATTCATTGCTGCAACTGAGCCCGACCACTACCGCCAACAGCGCCACCAGCGCTGGTGCGGCGACAGCGGCCGAGCTCAGCAACGGCACGGGCCCCAGCTTCTCGGACGTCTACGCCAACCAACAGCCCAGCGCTAACGCCACCAGCCGTACCACGCTGCATGGCCAATTGGCCAGTGGCGCCGACGATAAGCCGTCGGCCACCGATGGCGGTGGCGTAAAAAAAGCCCAGGTTGCCGATGGCGGCAAGAAATTGCCGGCCAGTAAAGAATCGGCACCGGCAGGCGAGGCAGACGCGAAAACCGACAAGCCTTCGAAGGGCGATAAGGCCGCCAAGGACGACGACACGGTTGCCAGCGATGACGACCCAGCCTTGGCCAGCGATGGCGCCCAGGCCAGCGTGGTGGTGCCTGCCCCGCTGCCAGAGCAGAACCTGGCGCCGTTGCCGGCGGTGCCGGCGGAACCTGCCGCGGCGCAGCCTGACCCCAGCGCCCTGGCGCAGCAAGCCGCGGCAGCCACTGCCCCGGTGCCGGCGCCGGTGGCCGCGAACGATGATAGCCAGGGCGATGATTTTGACCCGGCGGCCGACCCGCTGGAAGGTTTACCCATGGTGCGTATGGCCCTGGAGCAGAACGCCAAGGCACAAGGCACCACCTCGGCCCACGCGCAGCCGGCCGAGGGTAACGGCAAGGGTGAGCAAAGCGATGGGCAGCAGCCCTTCGCCGACAACCTCAGCGCGTTGGCGCAACCACCAAAAGCGGAAGATGGCACCGCCGGGCAGGGCGACGCTTCGCTGGCCAAGCCCAGCGATGACGCCAGCCAAGCCACGGCAAGCGGCAGCCCCGCACCGCGCGCCGAAGATTTCGCCAGCCGCTTGCACAGCCTTACGGCCGCCACCCCGGCGGGCGACAAAACCGCTGCGGCGGCTGCCAGCCAGCAGCCGCTGCAGATGCAGCAAAGCGGGTGGAGCGAAGGGTTGGTGAACCGGGTGATGTACCTGTCGAGCCAAAACCTGAAGTCGGCCGATATCCAATTGCACCCGCTGGAATTGGGCCGCCTGGACATCCGCGTCGACGTGACGGCCGACCAGCAAACCCAGGTCACCTTCAGCAGCGTTCACCCGGCGGTTCGCGAAGCACTCGACAACCAGCAAGGCCGCTTGCGCGACATGCTGTCGCAACAGGGCTTGGGCAATGTGGACGTGAACGTCTCCGACCAGTCGCGCCAGCAACAGCAACAGCAACAGCAGCAACAGCAACAGCAGCAACAATTGGCCGCCAATGGCCAGCGCGGCAGTGGCGGTGCGGGCGGGCAGGGCGGCGAGGGCGCCATAGGCGAGGTTAGCCAGGCCGAAGCGGCTAGCCAGCCACAGGTCGTGATCGGCAGCAGTGCCGTCGATTATTACGCGTAAATGGCGGCCCCCACCCGCCATATCCCCTAGCGTGGCGCCCTAGATGTTAACTGCGCCCTTTTGACGGTGCCCTTAACTGGCCGGGCCGTGCCGCGTGCCGATCCCGCCGCCAGGGCTTACCGGGCAGCCAATACGCCGCCCATGGTTATGTGAACTTCCCAGCCGCCGGGCCGGCGAAGCCTCATAGCCTATGGTATTTCGGGTCTGCTTTTTTGTAGCGATTCGCGAGTGGCCTGCTGGCGTATTTGGAATCTGGCACAACCCTTGCCTCATGGCCTGTATCCCAAGTAAACCCCTGTAACGGCGACGGAATATTGGCATGGCAAAGAACGACCCGGTAGCGGGCGATACAGCGACCCCCGCCAAACAAGGCAAGCTTAAGTTCATTATCTTGATGGTGCTGGTACTGTTGGTCGCTATCGGTGGGTCGGTGGCGGGAACCTGGTTCTTTCTGCACAAGTCCCAGAACAAGGACGAAAAGCCCGCTGACGCCGCGACGGTGGCCACCGCCAAACCGGCGGCGATTTACGAGGCACTGCAGCCGGCGTTCGTGGTCAACCTTGCGCAGCAGGGGCGCCAACGTTACCTGCAGGTGAGCATTACCCTGATGAGCCACGATGCCGAGGGCATGGCCGCGCTTAAAGAGCACATGCCGGTGATCCGCAATAACCTGGTGCTACTGTTATCAGGGCAGGATTTCAACCAATTGGCGAGCCCGGTAGGGACTGAAATGCTTCGCCAAAAAGCCACTGCCAGCGTTCAGGAAGTGGCGCAGAAAGAAATCGGCAAGCTGGTCGTCGACCAGTTGCTGTTCACCAACTTCGTGTTGCAATAGGAAAGCCCGAATGGCCGTTCAGGACCTGTTGTCCCAGGATGAAATCGACGCCTTGCTGCATGGCGTGGACGACGGCTTGGTGCAGACCGAAAGCCTGGTAGAACCTGGCAGCGTCAAAACCTACGACCTCACCAGCCAGGACCGCATTGTGCGTGGGCGTATGCCGACGCTGGAAATGATCAACGAACGCTTCGCCCGCTATACCCGTATCAGCATGTTCAACTTGCTGCGCCGTTCCGCGGACGTGGCGGTGGGCGGGGTGCAGGTGATGAAGTTCGGCGAATATGTGCACTCGCTGTACGTACCCACCAGCCTGAACCTGGTCAAGGTCAAGCCACTGCGCGGCACGGCGTTGTTCATTCTCGACGCCAAGCTGGTATTCAAGCTGGTCGATAATTTTTTTGGCGGTGATGGTCGCCACGCCAAGATCGAGGGCCGTGAGTTTACCCCTACCGAATTGCGCGTGGTGCGCATGGTGCTCGACCAAGCGTTCGTCGACCTGAAAGAGGCCTGGCAGGCTGTGATGGAGGTCAGCTTCGAATACATCAATTCAGAAGTGAACCCGGCAATGGCCAATATCGTCGGGCCCAGCGAAGCGATCGTGGTGTCGACCTTCCACATCGAATTGGACGGCGGTGGCGGCGACCTCCACGTGACCATGCCCTATTCGATGATCGAGCCGGTGCGCGAAATGCTCGATGCGGGGTTTCAGTCCGACCTGGACGACCAGGACGAACGCTGGGTCAAGGCGCTGCGCGAAGACGTGCTGGATGTGGCCGTGCCGCTGAGTGCAACCGTCGCCCGGCGCACCCTCAAGTTGCGCGATATTTTGCACATGCAACCGGGCGATGTGATCCCGGTCGAGTTGCCCGACGAACTGGTGATGCGCGCCAATGGCGTGCCCGCGTTCAAAGCTCGCCTGGGCTCGCACAAGGGCGCCCTGGCCCTACAGATTACTTCACCGGTAGAGCGCCGTTGACCGCGATACCGACAAGCAGATTTTCGAGGAACCGAAATGGCTGATGAAAAAGACGCGGTCTCCGCGGGCGATCAAGCCCTGGCCGATGAGTGGGCGGCAGCATTGAACGAGGCCGGAGAGGGTGGCCAAGGCGATATCGACGCCTTGTTGGCTGCGGATGCGGCGCAACAGCCCAAGGGCGCGCGGCTGCCGATGGAAGAGTTCGGCACCCCGCCAAAACCGGTGGAGAACTTTGGCCTGGAAGGGCCGAACCTGGACGTGATCCTGGACATTCCAGTGATGATCTCCATGGAAGTGGGCAGCACCGAAATCAATATCCGTAACTTGCTGCAATTGAACCAGGGCTCGGTGATCGAGCTCGATCGGCTGGCGGGTGAACCGCTCGACGTGCTGGTCAACGGCACGCTGATTGCCCACGGCGAGGTGGTGGTGGTGAACGAGAAGTTCGGCATCCGCCTTACCGACGTGATCAGCCCCACCGAACGCATCAAGAAGCTGCGCTGATGGGCCGGTTGCTGATGGCGTTGCTCGCCCCGCCGCTTGCCCTACCGCTGGCGGCTTGGGGCGCCGAGCCCGTGGCCCAGGCCGCCAGCCAGTCTTCGCTGCTCGGCGGCACGGGCGGGCAACTGCTGCAAACCGTGATCGGCTTGCTGGTGGTGCTGGGCGTGATCGTGGGCTTGGCCTGGGTGCTCAAGCGCATGCAACAGGCCTCGCCACGCGGCGGCCGCCAAGTGATCGAACTGGTCGGCGCACGCGCCCTTGGCCCGCGCGACCGGCTGCTGCTGGTGCAAGTGGGCGATGAGCAGGTACTGCTCGGTATCTCGCCAGGGCGCATCACCCCGCTGCACGTGATGGCGAAACCGGTGGCGATGCCGGAAAAGGCCGAGCCGGTTGCGCCTGAATTCGCCCAGCGGCTGATGGAACTGCTCGGCAAGGACCAAAAGGATAAGCACTGATGCGCGCACTGCGCTGGGTATTGTGGCTAGGTGTGGGGGTGGGGTTGGGGTTACTGGCGCCGCTGGCGCTGGCGGCCGACCCGCTGCAGGTGCCGGCGATTACCTTGACCTCTGGGGCTAATGGCCAGCAGGAGTATTCGGTCAACCTGCAAATTTTGCTGATCATGACGGCGCTGAGTTTCATCCCGGCGTGCGTGATGCTGATGACCAGTTTCACCCGTATCATTATCGTGTTTTCTATCCTGCGCCAGGCCTTGGGCCTGCAGCAAACGCCGTCGAACCAGTTGCTCACCGGCATGGCATTGTTCTTGACGTTTTTCATCATGGCACCGGTGTTCGACCGGGTGAATAACGAGGCCTTGCAGCCGTACTTGAGTAACCAGCTCAGCGCCCAGGATGCCTTGGCCAAGGCAGAGGTGCCGGTGAAAGCCTTTATGCTGACGCAAACCCGCCAGAGCGACCTGGACCTGTTCGTGCGGTTGTCCAAGCGTACCGATATCGCCAGCCCCGACGCGACACCCTTGGCCATCGTGATACCTGCCTTCGTGACCTCCGAGCTCAAAACCGCGTTCCAGATCGGCTTCATGATTTTCATCCCGTTCCTGATCATCGACCTGGTGGTGGCAAGCGTGCTGATGGCCATGGGCATGATGATGCTCTCGCCACTGATTATTTCGTTGCCGTTCAAGCTGATGCTGTTCGTGCTGGTCGATGGCTGGGCGCTGATCATCGGCACTTTGGCCAGCAGCTTCGGCGGCGTATGAGCAACCTGAGCGAGGTAAGCCAATGACTCCAGAAGTCGCAACCGACCTGTTTCGCGGCGCCCTGTGGCTGACCACCTTGATGGTGGCGGTGATGGTACTGCCCAGCCTGCTGGTGGGGTTGGTGGTGGCCATGTTCCAGGCGGCCACCCAGATCAACGAGCAGACCTTGAGTTTTTTGCCGCGGATGATCGTGATGCTGATCACCCTGATCGTGCTCGGGCCATGGATGGTCCGCGAGTTCATGGATTACATCCTGGAGCTTTACCACAACATCCCGCAGCTGATTGGCTGACGTGCTGCACCTTACCGACGCGCAAATTGGCGGCTGGGTGGCCGCCTTTCTGCTGCCGCTGTTCCGGGTAGCCGCCCTGCTGATGACCCTGCCGCTGTTCGGTGCCGACATGGTGTCGGCGCGCATTCGCTTGTACATGGCCTTGGCGATCACCCTGGCGATCGTGCCGGTGCTGCCACCGATGCCGCAGCTCAACGCGTTGGACCTGCACGCGCTGCTGCTGTGCGCCGAGCAAATCGTGATCGGCGCCCTGATGGGCCTGGCGATCCAGATGCTGTTCCAGGTGTTCGTGATTGCCGGGCAGGTGGTCGCGATCCAGATGGGGATGGCCTTTGCCTCGATGGTCGACCCGGTCAACGGGGTGAACGTGGCCACCGTGAGCCAATTCTTCAACATGCTGGTGACGTTGCTGTTCTTGTCGATGAACGGCCACCTGGTGGTGTTCGAGGTACTGGTGGAAAGCTTTACCACCCTGCCGGTAGACGGCGGCCTGCTCACCGGGCAATTCTGGGAGTTGGCCAACCGCTTGAGTTGGGTACTGGGGGCGGCGATTTTGCTGGTGCTGCCGGCGGTCACCGCGTTGCTGGTGGTCAACGTCGCCCTGGGCGTGATGACACGCGCCGCGCCGCAGCTGAATATCTTCTCCGTCGGTATGCCGGTGACCATCGTGTTGGGCATGGTGATCCTCTGGCTCAACATGGCCGATATTCTCAACCAATACCAATCGCTGGCCAGCGAAGCCCTGCAGTGGCTACGCGAACTGGCGCGGGCCAGGTGACGCGATGGCTGAAAGCGAAGGCGGGCAAGACAAAACAGAAGCGGCCACAGACAAACGCAAGCGTGAGTCCCGGGCGCAAGGCGAGATCGCCCGCTCGCGCGACCTCAACACTTTCGTGGTGATGCTGGCCGGTGCGGGTGCGTTGCTGGCCTTCGGTGGCGGTATGGCGCGCACGATGATGCAACTGATGCGCGAGAGCTTCACGCTGCCGCGCGAGGTGGTGGCCGATACCCACCAAATGGGTATCTACCTGCTGCGTTCGGCCTGGGAGGCGGCGCAAGCCACCCAGCCGGTGATGATCATGCTACTGCTGGCGGCGATCATTGGCCCTGTCAGCCTGGGGGGCTGGCTGTTCGCGGCGGGCTCGATGGCACCCAAGTTCAGCCGTATGAACCCCGTGTCGGGGCTTAAACGGATGTTTTCGATGCACTCGGTCACCGAACTGCTCAAGGCGCTGGGCAAGTTTGGTATCACCCTGGCGGTGGCGGTGTTCGTGCTGCTCAAAGACCGCAACGACCTGATGGCCATCGCCAACGAGCCGTTGCAGCAGGCGATCGCACATGCCTTGCAGGTGGTGGGCTGGAGCAGCCTGTACATGGCGTTGGGGCTGCTCATCATCGCCGGCGTCGACGTGCCCATCCAGCTTTACCAGAGCGCCCAGAAGCTGCGGATGACCAAGCAGGAGATCCGCGACGAATACAAGGAAACCGAAGGCAAGCCGGAGGTAAAAGGGCGCATTCGGCAGATGCAGCGGGAGATTTCCCAACGGCGCATGATGGCCAACGTACCCAAGGCCGACGTGGTGATCACCAACCCGACCCATTATGCCGTGGCGCTTAAATACGACGCTGAGCAGGCCGGTGCGCCGATGTTGCTGGCCAAGGGTGTGGACATGACGGCATTGAAGATTCGCGAGATTGCTGCCGAGTACCACATCCAGATCATGGAATCACCCGCCCTGGCCCGTTCGATCTACTACTCCACCGAGGTCGAACAACAAATACCCGCCGGCCTTTACATGGCCGTGGCCCAGGTGCTGGCGTATGTGTATCAGATCCGTCAATACCGTGCCGGGCGGGGCAAGCGCCCGCAGGCCCCCAAAGATGTGCCCATTCCGCCGGACTTACGCCGGGACGAAGACGAGCCTAACCCGTCGGCGTAACACCGCTTGCCCGCGCACGGGCGAACGCTTACTGCAGGGCGCCGTCGAAAGTATGAAGCTTGCCCGAGTGTGGAGAGCTTCTTGCAATACCCCACCCAAAGCGTCAAAAGTTTGCTGGGGAATGAATATGGCGGTGGATCGCACGCAACTGCTGAACAATGCTCGAGGCTTGGCCCGGGGTAACCTCGGGGTGCCGATACTGCTGTTGATCATGCTCGCCATGATGACGCTGCCGGTGCCGCCGTTTTTGCTCGACGTGTTCTTTACATTCAACATCGCGCTGTCGATCGTGGTGCTGTTGGTGAGCGTCTATGCCCTGCGGCCACTGGACTTTGCGGTGTTCCCGACCATTTTGCTGGTGGCCACGTTGCTGCGCCTGGCGTTGAACGTGGCCTCCACCCGGGTGGTAATGCTCAACGGCCACCTGGGGCACCAGGCGGCGGGCAAGGTAATCCAGGCCTTCGGCGAGGTGGTGATCGGCGGTAACTATGTGGTGGGCGCCGTGGTGTTCGCCATCCTGATGATCATCAACTTCGTGGTGGTGACCAAGGGTGCTGGGCGTATTTCGGAAGTCAGCGCGCGCTTTACCCTCGATGCCATGCCTGGCAAGCAAATGGCGATCGACGCCGACCTCAACGCCGGCTTGGTCGACCAGGCCGGCGCCAAGGCACGCCGTGCCGAGGTGGCGGCCGAGGCCGAATTCTACGGCTCGATGGACGGCGCCAGTAAATTCGTGCGCGGTGATGCGATCGCCGGCTTGTTGATCCTGTTCATCAACCTCATCGGTGGCATGGCCATCGGCATCCTGCAGCACGGGCTGAGCTTTGCCGATGCCGGCAAGACCTATGCCTTGCTGACCATCGGTGACGGTTTGGTGGCGCAGTTGCCCTCGTTGCTGCTGTCTACCGCGGCAGCGGTGATGGTCACCCGCGCCAGCGGCTCGGAAGAAATGGGTAAGCAGATTACCCGGCAAATGTTCGATTCGCCCAAGGCGTTGGCGGTGGCGGCAGGGCTGATGGCGGTGATGGGGTTGGTGCCGGGCATGCCGCACGTCGCCTTCCTCAGCCTGGCGTTGATGGCCGGGGGTGGGGCCTACCTGATCTGGAAAAAACAAAACGACGTGAAGTTGCGCACGGCAGCCGAAGCGGCCCGCCAGCAGGAACTGCTGCCCTCGCCACAGCGGGCGGCGCAAACCAAGGAACTGGGCTGGGATGACGTCACGCCCATCGACATGATCGGGTTGGAAGTGGGCTACCGCTTGATTCCGCTGGTCGACCGCAACCAAGGGGGTGAGTTGCTGGCGCGTATCAAGGGCGTGCGCAAGAAGCTGTCCCAAGACTTGGGCTTTCTCATGCCGACGGTGCATATTCGCGACAACCTCGACCTGTCGCCCAGCGCTTATCGGCTGACGCTGATGGGGGTGATTCTGGCAGAGGCTGAGATCTACCCGGACCGCGAGCTTGCCATCAACCCCGGCCAGGTATTCGGCACCCTCAATGGCATCCAAGCCCGTGACCCGGCCTTCGGCCTGGAGGCGGTGTGGATCGAGATCAGCGCCCGGGCCCAGGCGCAGTCGCTGGGCTACACCGTGGTCGATGCCAGTACCGTCGTGGCCACCCACCTGAACCAGATATTGCAAAAACACGCCCATGAGCTACTAGGCCACGAGGAGGTTCAGCAACTGCTGCAGGTGCTGGCCAAGGCTTCACCCAAGCTTGCCGAGGAGTTGGTCCCAGGGGTGGTGTCGTTGTCAGCGCTGCTCAAGGTGCTTCAAGCGCTGTTGGCTGAACAGGTACCGGTACGCGACATTCGTACCATCGCCGAAGCCATCGCTAACAACGCCGGCAGGAGTCAAGATACCGCCGCGCTGGTGCAGCATGTTCGCGCGGCGTTGTCCCGCGCAATCGTGCAAAGCATTGTGGGAGTTGAGTCGCAGCTGCCTGTGATCACCTTGGAACCCAAGTTGGAACAGATATTGCTCAATAGCCTACAGAAGGCTGGGCAGGGTCAGGAAGAAGGCGTTTTGCTCGAACCTGGCATGGCGGAACGCTTGCAGCGTTCGTTGATCGAAGCTGCACAGCGCCAGGAAATGCTCGGCCAACCGGCGATTCTGCTGGTGGCCGGGCCGGTTCGGGCGATGCTCTCGCGCTTCGGGCGCTTGGCAGTACCGAATTTGCACGTGCTGGCGTATCAGGAAATACCCGACAACAAACAAGTGACGATCGTGGCGACAGTAGGGCCCAACGGCTGAGGTAGCGGAATATGCAAGTGAAGCGTTTTTTTGCAGCCGACATGCGCCAGGCGATGAAGCTGGTGCGCGATGAGCTGGGCGCCGACGCTGCCATCATCGGCAACCGCCGCATCGCCGGCGGCGTTGAGCTGACCGCCGCGCTGGATTACGCATTGTCCGCATTGACCCCGCGTGAGCCCAACCGGGAACTGGAAAGCGAATTGCGCAAAACGCAATCGCGTATCGTGTCGGCCCAGGCCGAACTGTCCAACCGGGGTGCAGACAGTGGCGGCAGCAACAATCGCCAATTGTTCGCCGGCTTGCCGCTGACCGCCGCCGAGCCGCTGATCGAGCCCCATTTCGACGAGCCGGCGCGCGCCGCTGCGGCCCCGGCACCTGCCCAGCCGGTGGCTCCAGCGGTAGACCAACAATTGTTCGACTCGATGCGCCAAGAGCTCAGCGGCCTTCGCGAATTGCTCGAAGTGCAACTGGGCTCGCTGGCATGGTCGCAATTGCAGGGCAGCCGCCCGGAGCAGGCCAACCTTTGGCGGCGTTTGCAGCGTATCGGATTATCTGGCCCGTTGGCGCGCACCCTGCTCGAACAGGTGGGCGATTACAGCGAACCGCGCCAGGCCTGGCGGCTGTTGCTGGCGCATTTGGCGCGGATGATCGACACCCCCGAGGTAGAACCGCTCGAAGAGGGCGGGGTCATCGCCATGGTCGGCCCCGCCGGCATGGGCAAGACCACGACGCTGGCCAAGCTCGCGGCGCGTTACGTACTTAAATATGGCGCGCACAACATCGCATTGGTGAGCATGGACGGTTTTCGCATCGGTGCCCAGGAACAACTTAAAACGTTGGGGCGCATCCTCAACGTACCGGTGACCCACGTCGACCCGGGCCAATCGTTGGCCCAGGCGCTGGAGCCGGTGCTGCGCAAACGCGTGGTGCTGATCGACACCGCTGGCTTGCAGGCCAGCGACCCGGCCTTGAAGCTGCAGCTCGAAAGCCTGGCCGGGCGCGGCATCCACGCGCGAAATTACCTGGTGCTGGCCACTACCAGCCAGAAGCAGGTGCTCACTGCCGCCTACCACAGCTACAAACGTTGTGGGTTGGCCGGCTGTATCCTGACCAAACTTGACGAAACGGCAAGCCTGGGTGAAGTGCTGAGCCTGGCCATCGATCACCAATTACCGGTGGCGTACCTTACGGACGGGCCGCGTATTCCCGACGACCTGCACCTGCCGCGCAAGCACCAATTGGTCAGCCGCGCGGTCAGTGTGCAAATTCCGCAAGAGCCCAGCGAAGAGGCCATGGCCGACATGTTCGCCGATCTCTACCATAACCCCGGTAAACGTGCCAGTTGAGATGAAATAGCGATGATCAGTGCAATCTACCTGCGTGAGATGTTGCCCCTGGCAGCCTCGCGTGGCCTCGGTCTGAAGTGACAAGGTAAAGAACGAATGGGCAGCATGCATCCCGTACAGGTGATCGCGGTGACCGGCGGCAAGGGTGGCGTCGGCAAAACAAACGTGTCAGTGAACCTCTCGCTGGCGCTGGCCGACCTCGGCCGGCGAGTGATGTTGCTCGATGCCGACCTTGGCTTGGCCAATGTCGACGTGTTATTGGGCCTGACACCCAAACGCACCCTGGCCGACGTCATCGAAGGCCGCTGTGACCTGCGCGACGTGTTGTTGCAAGGCCCCGGTGGCATTCGTATCGTGCCCGCCGCTTCGGGCACCCAAAGCATGGTGCACCTCACCCCGGCGCAGCATGCCGGGCTGATCCAGGCCTTCAGCGAAATTGGCGATAACCTCGACGTGCTGGTGATCGACACCGCCGCCGGCATTGGCGACTCAGTGGTCAGCTTCGTGCGCGCCGCACAAGAGGTGCTGTTGGTGGTGTGCGATGAGCCGACCTCCATTACCGATGCCTATGCGCTGATCAAGCTGCTGAACCGCGACTATGGCATGAACCGCTTCCGGGTGTTGGCCAACATGGCCCAGAGCCCCCAAGAGGGGCGTAATTTGTTCGCTAAACTGACCAAAGTCACTGACCGTTTCCTCGACGTTGCCCTGCAGTACGTGGGTGCGGTGCCTTACGACGAAACGGTACGCAAGGCCGTGCAAAAGCAACGTGCGGTCTATGAAGCGTTCCCGCGCTCCAAGTGCGCCCTGGCGTTCAAGGCCATTGCGCAAAAGGTCGATACCTGGCCCCTGCCTGCCAACCCACGCGGGCACCTGGAGTTCTTCGTCGAACGATTGGTACAGCAAACCAGTGCGGGGCCCGTATCATGAGCGCCAGTGGATATCGGATGTACGACAAAGCTTCACGCCAGGCGCAACAGTACCAATTGATCGAGCGCTATGCGCCGCTGGTCAAACGCATCGCCTACCACCTGTTGGCACGCCTGCCCGCCAGCGTGCAAGTCGAAGATTTGATCCAAGCGGGGATGATCGGCTTACTGGAAGTGTCGACCAAGTACGATTCCAGCAAGGGCGCCAGTTTCGAAACCTACGCCGGCATTCGCATCCGTGGGGCCATGCTCGATGAGGTGCGCAAGGGCGATTGGGCGCCGCGTTCGGTGCACCGTAATACACGCATGGTCAGTGACGCCATTCGCGCTATCGAAGCAAGAACCGGCCGTGACGCTAAAGATCACGAGGTTGCTGCCGAACTCAAGATGAGCCTGAACGAATACTACGGGATCCTCAACGACACCCTGGGCAGCCGGTTATTCAGTTTCGACGACCTGTTGCAAGACGGCGAACACGAAAGCGGCCACGAGGAGGGCGTGGGCAGCGGCGAGCCGTCGCGAGGGCTGGAAGACGAGCGTTTTCAGAAAGCCCTGGCAGAGGCCATCGCCAACCTGCCTGAGCGTGAGCGCTTGGTGCTGTCGCTGTACTACGACGAGGAGTTGAACCTCAAGGAAATCGGCGAGGTGCTGGGGGTCAGCGAGTCCAGGGTCAGCCAATTGCACAGCCAATGCGCGGCGCGGTTGCGCAGCCGGTTGGGGGAGTGGCGGGCCCGGTAGGAAGTTGTAGGCCATTGGAATGATTTGCTGGATCAAGGTGCTGGCTGTGTGATATCACCGCGCCACGCCTGCTCAGGCAGTCGCGTAATGTAACTGGTTTGGATGCTCGCGCCCCTCGGGCTGGGCGCGTTAGAGACTGCTTGGAGGTCTACTTGGACAAGAACATGAAAATCCTCATCGTTGACGATTTCTCGACGATGCGGCGGATCATCAAGAATTTATTGCGTGATCTCGGGTTCACCAACACCGCCGAAGCCGACGACGGCAACTCGGCGCTGCCCATGCTGCACAGCGGCAATTTCGACTTCCTGGTGACCGATTGGAACATGCCGGGTATGTCTGGCATCGACTTGCTGCGCACCGTGCGCGCTGACGACCGCTTGAAGCACCTGCCGGTGCTGATGGTCACCGCCGAAGCGAAGCGTGAGCAGATCATCGAAGCGGCCCAGGCCGGCGTCAACGGCTACGTGGTCAAGCCCTTCACCGCGCAGGTGCTCAAAGAGAAAATCGAAAAGATTTTCGAGCGCGTCAATAGCTGAAGCTCGCCACGGGGGCCCCATGGAGCCAATAGATTCGTCAATGGGGGACTTTGAGTCCACCCTGAAAAAGCACGCCCATGAGTTGGTCGAAAGCCTTGAACAAGGGAAGTTCGGCGAGGCGGTCGAGCTGATCCATGAGCTGAACCAGGCCCGCGACCGCGGCCTGTACCAAGAGGTCGGCAAGCTGACCCGCGAGTTGCACAGCGCGATCGTAAGCTTCCAGATCGACCCTCGGCTGCCCGAAGCCCAGGACGCCTCGCAGATCACCGACGCCACCGAGCGCCTGGACTATGTGGTGCGCCTGACCGAGAAAGCGGCCAACCGCACCATGGACTTGGTCGAGCAGAGCATGCCCCTGGTCCATGAGTTTGGCGATGCCGCCGGTGCCCTACGCGCCGATTGGCAGCGGTTCATGCGCAAGGAAGTGAGTGCCGATGAGTTCCGCGAGTTGGTCAAGCGGGTAGACACCTTCCTGGCGCGCAGCGAAGTCGATGCCACGGGCCTTGCCACGCACCTGAACGATATCCTGCTGGCGCAGGACTTCCAGGACCTCACCGGCCAGGTGATCAAGCGTGTCACCAAGCTGGTGACCGAGGTGGAAGGCAACCTGCTGAAGTTGGTGCTGATGGCAAGCCAGGTGGACCGCTTTGCCGGTATCCGCCATGACCGCGAAGCGCTTGAACAGGAAAAAAATCAGGAAAAATATCCTGATAGGGGTGAAGGTCCGCAGATTCATGCCGATAAGCGTGATGATGTGGTTTCCGGTCAAGACGACGTGGACGACCTGCTGTCGAGCCTGGGCTTCTGATTCCCGGCCCGGCGATTATCCAGGCCAGGCGCCGAACCGCCGCGGCCGGGCAGCACTTAACGAATTCCAGGAGCACCCCACATGAGCTTCGGCGCCGATGAAGAAATCCTCCAGGATTTCCTGGTAGAGGCCGGCGAGATCCTCGAGCAGTTGTCCGAGCAATTGGTCGAGCTGGAAAGCCGCCCCGACGATGCGGACTTGCTCAATGCGATATTCCGTGGTTTCCACACGGTCAAGGGCGGTGCCGGCTTTCTTCAGCTCCATGAGCTGGTGGAGTGCTGCCATATCGCCGAGAACGTGTTCGACATCCTGCGCAAGGGTGAGCGGCGCGTCGATGCCGAACTGATGGATGTGGTGCTCGAAGCCCTCGATACCGTTAACAGCATGTTCGGCCAGGTGCGTGAGCGCAGCCCTGTTACCCCGGCCAGCCCGCAGTTGCTCGAAGCCTTGGCGCGCCTGGCCGAACCCGCCGGCACCGCACCGCCAGTAGCGCCACCGGCAACCCCAGCCGCGGCGGCCGAACCGGCCGGTGGCGATATTTCCGATGCCGAGTTCGAAGCGCTGCTGCACTCATTGGACAACGGCCAAGCCCAGGCTGGGCCTGCCGTACCAGGCGATGTGCCCGCCGATGAAATAACCGATTCGGAATTCGAAGCGTTGCTCGACCAACTGCACGGCAAGGGCCAGTTTGCCGCGGACAACCTCGCGGCCCCGGCAACCCCAGCGGCCGCGCAGACCCCGGCCGCACCGGCAGCCAGCGGCGGCGATGAAATCAGCGACGATGAATTCGAGGCGCTGCTCGACCAACTGCATGGCAAGGGCACGTTCGCCACCGGCAAACCGCCCGCGCCGGCGGCCCCCGCCCCGGCCGCGGCGGGCGGGGGTGAGTTGATCACCGACGACGAATTCGAATCGCTACTCGATGAGTTGCACGGCAAAGGCAAATTCACCGGCGAAGTAGCAACCGCCGCCGCAGCGGCCACAGCGCCGGTGGCCAAGCCTGCCGCCGCCGCGCCCGCGCCGCGCCCCCAGCCTGCCCGCAGCGAGCCGGCCGCCCCAGCCGTGGCACCCGCACCGGCACGTGCGCCGGTGGCCGAAAAGCCGGCCGCCAGCGAAGCCGAAACCACCGTGCGGGTCGATACCGCGCGGCTGGATGAAATCATGAACATGGTCGGCGAACTGGTATTGGTGCGTAACCGTTTGGTACGCCTGGGCGCCAACAGCAGCGATGAAGCCATGGCCAAGGCGGTGTCGAACCTCGATGTGGTCACCGCAGACCTGCAAACCGCGGTGATGAAAACCCGTATGCAGCCGATCAAGAAAGTCTTCGGGCGCTTTCCGCGCTTGGTGCGCGACCTTGCACGGCAATTGAAGAAAGAAATCAACCTGGAGTTGGTGGGCGAGGAAACCGACCTGGATAAAAACCTTGTCGAGGCCCTGGCCGACCCGCTGGTGCACTTGGTGCGCAACGCCTGCGACCACGGCGTGGAAACGCCCGAAGAGCGCGAGGCCAGTGGCAAGGTGCGCGGTGGCCGGGTGGTGCTGTCGGCTGAGCAGGAAGGCGATCACATCCTGTTGTCGATCTCCGATGACGGCAAGGGCATGGACCCTAACGTGCTGCGCACCAAGGCCGTTGAAAAAGGCCTGATGGACAAAGACGCCGCCGACCGCCTGAGTGAGTCGGACTGCTACAACCTGATCTTCGCCCCAGGCTTTTCGACCAAAACGGAAATCTCCGACGTGTCTGGCCGTGGCGTGGGCATGGACGTGGTCAAGACCAAGATCGCCCAGCTCAATGGCTCGATCAACATCTTCTCGGCCAAGGGCCAGGGCTCCAAGATCGTGATCAAGGTGCCGCTGACCTTGGCCATCATGCCCACCCTGATGGTGATGCTGGGCGAGCAGGCGTTCGCCTTCCCGCTGGTGAGCGTCAATGAAATCTTCCACCTTGACCTGTCGCGTACCAACGTGGTCGACGGCCAGGAAGTGGTCATCGTGCGCGACAAGGCGTTGCCGCTGTTCTACCTCAAGCGGTGGCTGGTGAACAATGCCGCCAGCGCCGAACAACAGCGCGAAGGCCACGTGGTGATCCTCTCGGTGGGCACCCAGCGCATCGGCTTTGTGGTCGACCAACTGGTTGGCCAGGAAGAAGTGGTGATCAAGCCGTTGGGCAAGATGCTGCAAGGTACCCCTGGCATGTCTGGCGCCACCATCACCGGCGATGGCCGTATCGCGTTGATTCTCGACGTTCCCAGCATGCTCAAGCGTTACGCCTCGCGGCGCATCTAAGACCCCGGGGGCCGGCCCGCCGCGGGCGCCTGGTAATGGAGTGAACAATGGCAGTGAAAGTCCTGGTGGTCGACGACTCGGGTTTTTTCCGGCGCCGCGTATCGGAAATCCTCGCATCCGACACCAGCCTGCAGGTGGTGGGCACCGCGACCAATGGGCGTGAAGCGATCGACCAAGCCCTGGCGCTGAAGCCCGATGTGATCACCATGGACTACGAAATGCCGATGATGGACGGCATTACCGCGGTACGCCACATCATGCAGCGTTGCCCCACGCCGGTGTTGATGTTCAGCTCACTGACCCATGAAGGCGCCCGCGTCACGCTCGATGCGCTCGACGCCGGCGCGGTGGATTACCTGCCGAAAAACTTCGAAGATATTTCCCGTAACCCGGAGCGGGTGCGGCAACTGCTGTGCGAGAAGATCCACCTCATCGCCCACAGCAACCGCCGCTTCAGTGCCTTCGCCACCCCCACGCCGCCGGTGGCACCGGCGCTGCGCCCCAGCGCCCCAGGCCCGCTGCCGGCACCGGCTACGGTACGCCCCGCACAGCGCCCTGCCGTGCCGCCGGCAAGCCCCGCGCCCAAGCGCAAGGCCTATAAATTGGTGGCCATTGGTACCTCCACGGGTGGGCCTGTGGCCTTGCAGCGCGTGTTGACCCAACTGCCCGCCGGCTTTCCCGCGCCCATCGTACTCATCCAGCATATGCCGGCGGCGTTCACCAAAGCTTTTGCCGAGCGCCTGGATAAACTCTGCCGTATCAGCGTCAAGGAAGCCGAAGACGGCGACACTTTGCGCCCGGGCTTGGCGTTACTCGCCCCCGGCGGTAAGCAGATGATGATCGATGCCCGCGGCGCGGTGAAGATCCTTCCCGGCGACGAGCGCCTGAACTACAAGCCGTCTGTGGACATTACCTTTGGCTCGGCGGCCAAGTCGTTTGGCGACAAAGTGCTCGCCGTGGTGCTGACCGGCATGGGCGCCGATGGGCGCGAAGGCGCGCGTTTGCTCAAGCAGGGCGGTGGCCAGGTGTGGGCCCAGGACGAAGCCAGTTGCGTGATCTACGGCATGCCCATGGCCATTGCCAAGGCGGGCCTGGCCGATGCGGTGTATGGCCTGGATGACATCGGCCGCCACTTGGTAGAGGCGTGCTACTGATGGATGCGTTGAGCCTGATCGGTATCATCCTGGCGTTCGTGGCCATCATCGGCGGTAACTTTCTCGACGGCGGCCACTTGCCATCGCTGGCCAATGGCCCCGCCGCGCTGATCGTGCTGGGGGGCACCTTGGCCGCGGCGTTGTTACAAACGCCGGTCAGCGCATTCAAGCGCGCCCTGGGGATCGCCCGTTGGATTTTCTTCCCACCGAGCATCGACCTGGCCGGCGGTATCGACCGTGTGGTGGGCTGGAGCCTGGTGGCGCGCAAGGAAGGCTTGTTGGGCCTGGAAGCGATGGCCGACAGCGAACCGGACCCTTACGCGCGCAAAGGCTTGCAACTGCTAGTAGACGGCAGCGAGCCCGAATCGCTGCGCGGGGTGCTTGAAGTGGATTTTCTGACGCAGGAGGGGCGCGACCTGGCGGCCGCCAAGGTCTTCGAGTGCATGGGCGGCTACGCACCGACCATCGGTATCATCGGCGCGGTGATGGGCTTGATCCACGTGATGGGCAACCTCGCTGACCCGTCGCAACTCGGCAGCGGCATTGCAGTGGCTTTCGTGGCCACTATCTACGGTGTGGCGTCCGCCAACCTGGTGCTGTTACCGATGGCCAACAAGCTCAAGGCCATCGTGCACCGCCAGGCGCGCTATCGGGAAATGCTCCTGGAGGGGCTTTTGTCGATTGCCGAAGGCGAGAACCCACGCTCGATCGAACTGAAGCTGCAAGGCTTCATGGAGTGAACTGATGCGTCGTCGCCGGCTGGTCGAGGAACACGAAAATCATGAACGGTGGCTGGTCAGCTACGCCGACTTCATCACCCTGCTGTTCGCTTTTTTCGTGGTGATGTATTCGATCTCCTCGATCAATGAAGGCAAGTACAAAGTGCTGTCGCAAGCCCTGGTGGGTGTATTCAACGAGCAACAGCGCAGCATCGAGCCCATACCGATCGGCGAGGAAAAACCGCTGTCGACCCAGCCGGCGACCCCGCTGAACACCGACCACCCGGCCAGTGACACGGCCCTCGGCCAGGCCGACCCGCTCAAGGCCATCACCGATGACGTTCGCACCGCGTTCGGCGACCTGATCGCCAGCGACCAGATGACCGTGCGCGGCAATGAACTGTGGATCGAGATCGAGCTTAAATCCGGGTTGTTATTTCCCAGTGGCGATGCCATTCCCAGCGACAAGGCGTTTGAGATCATCGACAAAGTGGCCAAGGTGCTGGCGCCGTTCGGCAACCCGGTACACGTGGAGGGCTTTACCGACAACCAGCCGATCCGCACCGCCCAGTACCCCACCAACTGGGAGCTCTCCACCGCGCGAGCGGCGAGCATCGTGCGCATGCTCGCGATGGACGGCATCGACCCCAATCGCTTGGCCGCGGTGGGCTATGGTGAATTCCAGCCGGTGGCCAGTAACGATAGTGCCGACGGCCGTTCGCGCAACCGCCGGGTGGTACTGGTGATCTCTCGCAACCTTGAAGTGCGCCGCAGCCTAACCGGTACCGGCACGGCCAACGCGACCCCGGATGCGGCGCTGAAGCGGGCTGGCACACAAAGTGCACCAGCTGGGGCAACGCCATCAGGAGCGGGCGGGGCCGTCAAAAGCCCGGCACCCGCGCCCTAACCTGAAAAACGAGATCCGAGCGCATGAGAGTGTGGGCAGTAGCCAATCAAAAAGGGGGCGTGGGTAAAACCACCACGTCCATTGCCCTGGCGGGCCTGCTGGCCGACGCCGGCCAGCGCGTGCTGGTCGTTGACCTCGACCCCCACGGCTCGATGACCAGCTATTTTGGCCTGAACCCCGACGCGCTGGAACACAGTTGTTTCGACCTGTTCTTGCACAAGGGCAGCGTGCCGGATGGCTTGCCTGGCCAACTGCTACAGCCCACGAGCCACGATGCCATATCGTTGCTCGCATCTAGCACCGCCCTGGCCACTTTAGAGCGCCAATCGCCTGGCCAAAGTGGTTTGGGCCTGGTGATCGCCAAGACCCTGGCACAGTTGTGGCAAGACTTCGACTATGCCTTGATCGACAGCCCGCCGTTGCTGGGCGTGCTGATGGTCAACGCCCTGGCGGCGAGCCAGCAACTGGTGCTGCCCTGCCAAACCGAGCATTTGGCCGTCAATGGCCTGGAACGTATGGTCAACACCCTGGCGATGATCAACCGCTCGCGCAAGCAAGCATTGCCCTTTTCCATCGTACCGACGCTGTTCGACCGCCGTACCCAGGCATCGCTGAGCACCCTCAAGGTGCTGCGCGACCGGTGGCCACAGAACGTGTGGGAGGGCTATATCCCGGTAGACACGCGGCTGCGCGACGCCAGCCGGGCCGGGCGAACCCCGTCGCAATTCGACCCCAAAAGCCGAGGGGTGGCCGCTTACCGGGCCCTGCTCAAGCATTTGCTGGGCCAGCAACTTACTTCCCAGGTGGCCTGACATGAACCCCCCGGTCGATTTCGCCAAACGCCCGCAACAAGCATTGCAGGCTTATTTAGACGGCCTTTTGCAAGACATACCCGAGGCCCTTGAGCCGGATGTGCTTCTGGCTACGGCTTCAGATGTGGCGCTGGGTGAATTCCACGCCGCCGTGCGCGAAGAGCAATTGCGCGATGCGCACCGGCCGGCTGCGGCGTTGCGCGCCGAGCCGTTGATCCAGCCCGACGACCCCATGCCCTGGGCTACGCCGCCGCTACCGCAGCTGGCTACGCCGCTGTTGCAGCAGGCGCTGCGGGTAGCGCCGCTGGCCGAGGTGCATTTGTCGGCCCCGGTCCCTGAGCCGGTCCCGCAACCGGCGCAGCTGCTAATGCCCGCCCATGCCAGCCGGCATGGCGGGGGCTTGCATAGTGATGGCCCACCGGCGTGGGCCACCGGGCCGTTCGAGTGCCTGCTGTTCGACGTAGCCGGGCTGACCCTGGCCGTGCCACTGGTGTGCCTGGGTTCTATCTACCCGTTGGCCGGGCAGGAGCTCACCCCGCTGTTCGGCCAGCCAGAGTGGTTCCTCGGCATCCTGCCCAGCCATAGTGGCAACCTCAAGGTGCTCGACACGGCGCGCTGGGTGATGCCCGATCGTTACCGCGCTGATTTTTTGCAGGGGCTGCAGTACGTAATTTCGGTACAGGGCTACGAATGGGGGCTGGCGGTGCACCACGTGAGCCGCTCGCTGCGTCTGGACCCAAGCGAAATCAAATGGCGCAGCCAGCGCGGGCAGCGCCCGTGGTTGGCCGGCACCGTGATCGAACACATGTGCGCGCTGCTCGATGTGGCCGCGCTGGCCGAACTGATCGCCAGCGGCGCCATTACCCGGCAGATGCAAGAGACCAAGGAAAAAGCCGCCGCCGAAGCGAAAGCCAAGGCGGCGGCGCAACGGCCCAGCAAACATTAAGGGCGCCGACCGCGCCATACCATACAACGCCACTAGGGCAGCGAGGGTTAGGGATTATGAATAAATCGTCCGCACAAGGCACCGAAGATCCAATTTTGCAATGGGTCACCTTCCGCCTGGACAACGAAACCTACGGCATCAACGTGATGCAGGTCCAGGAAGTACTACGTTACACCGAGATCGCCCCGGTACCCGGTGCGCCGGCCTATGTGTTGGGCATCATCAACCTGCGCGGTAACGTGGTCACGGTGATCGACACTCGCCAGCGTTTTGGTTTAGCGTCGTCCGACATCACCGATAACAGCCGTATCGTGATCATCGAGGCCGACAAACAGGTGGTGGGCATTCTGGTGGATAGCGTGGCGGAGGTGGTGTACTTGCGCCAGTCGGAAATCGAAACCGCGCCGAACGTCGGTAACGATGAGTCGGCCAAGTTCATCCAGGGGGTGTGCAACAAGAATGGCGAGTTGCTGATCCTGGTCGAACTCGACAAGATGATGAGCGAAGAAGAATGGTCTGACCTGGAGAACCTCTGAGTTGATCGTTGAAGTAGCGGTCATCGTGCTGGCTGTTCTTTGGCTGGGTACGTTGGTGCTGTTCCTGCAATACACCCGCAACCAGCAACGCATGGCGGCCGAGCAGGCGGCGGGCGACGCATTGCGTGACCAGCGTATCCGCGACATTGCCAAGCGCTTGGATGACTACCAGAACGGCACCGTACGCATGGGGGAGGCGATCCACGAGTTGCGTGCCGTGGTCGCACCGTTGCCAGATAAACTTTTGCAACTGGAGCAGCGCGACCCGGGCTCGCTGTCGTTCGCCCAGGCCGCCAAATTGGTGAGCATGGGCGCCAGTGTCGATGAACTGACCCAGGCCTGCGGGTTAACGCGGACCGAGGCGGAACTGATGCGCAAGCTGCACCACAACAGTTAGGTGCTGACCCAGCTTTGGGTACCGCCGATCTTTATGCAGCGGCTGAAGGGCAAGTGGGCGTTTATCGCGCCACCCAGTGGGGTGAAGTCGATGATCGCCTGCTGGTTGGTCACCGGGAAGCTCCACAGCGACAGCACCCCCCGAAGCTGGCGCAGCTCCGGGCGCTGGTGCGTGATCACGTCATTGAGCAGGGCCGGCCCGGTCAACTCGCTTAGCCGTGCCGCATAGGCCCGGAAGCCGGCCGGGTCCCGCGTCGGGCTGGGGCGGGTGTTATAAAAGTCTTGGGCCGTTTGGTAGCGAAGGTGCATTTCTTCGCTGATGGCCTCGAGCGTCGGGTTGCCCGCATGGCTGCCGATCACGCTGGTGTTGTATAGCTCACGCATGCCCAGTTTATAGTTCGACACCGTGTCGTTGAGCAGCAGCCCGTCCGGCGTAGCCGCTAACGCCATATCAGACAACGGGCGTGCGCCGCCATAGGGCCCAGTCGGCGCCCCCGGTGGCAGTATCTGGTCGTCGAGGTCCATGTAAATGCCACCTTCATGGTGCAGCAGCGGGTAACGCAACACATCCGAGGCCGAGGAGTAGTTGGTGGCCACCCCACCATTACCGTCGATGGCTGCTCGGTACTGGGCAAAGTTGTCACTTTGCGCGAAATGAGCATAGAACGGATGTTCTTCCAGCGTGATCACTTCCAGGGTGGGCGCGTGCTGCGCGAGCAACTGGAGGTTTTGTCGGTATGCTTCGGTGTTGGCGTTGGACAAAAACAGCCGGAACCGATAGTTCGCCTGGTCCAGCGCCTGAGCATTGTGCGCGACGTTTTCCAGCAAGGTTGAGCTGAGCACCTTGTCGCCCACCCAGATCGACATGACCGAATGGGGTATTTCGCTGCGTGCCGCCGCCAGTGGCCCAGCTAGGTCTACCGGCAGGGTGAGGTCCACCCCCAGCGCGCGCAACGTGCTCATGCGGCTGGCATGGGTGGCTACTCTCGGCGGCTGGGGTTCTGGCACCAAGCTGGGGTTCCAGGAATCCGGCGCTACGTAGTAGGTGGGGGCCACTTCGTTCACCGCCTCGGCGCGCAGGAAGGCGTCGCGCTCCAGGTCGTACACCATGTCTGCGGTGCGGCTGTCGATAAAGCTTTCGAGGATATCCCGCTCACCCGTCCAGCGCGCTATGCGCGTCACGCTGCGGGCGACCGCGGCGTTCGGTTCAGGTAATACGGCAACCGCATCGGTGGCCTCGAACGCCGCCGCCAGCGGGTCGGCCGGCAGCTGTGGCGGGTCCACTGGGCTGAGCGGGTAGCCCCAGCGGCCGTTGACCCAGCGCGGGCTGAAAAACCCGCTACGTTCGGCGGTGTACACCTCGCCCAGGTTAGCGGCGGCGCTGTGTACAAGCGGCAGCGCATTGAGCAGGCCGAAGGCGGTGCTTTGCACCCCCTCGGCTTGTTCATGGGCGTTTTTGCCATGGATCGCGTGGTCCAAGCCCAGGCCAAATTGCGCCAGCCCGCCGGCGGCCAACAGCGGCGCCAGCTCCGGCACCGCCAGCGCCAACGGCCCCAGCAAGTTGATGGCCGAATTCAGGTAGCCGCGCCATTTGGCTTTGGTCACGCTGGCGTCGCTCGCAATAATGAAGTCTGCGTCGCGGTAGCTGCGCTGCTGTTGCCGGAAAGCCAAGGCGCCGCCCAGGTCGCCGTTGATTAATGGGCTGTATTTTTTGACTTTGTAGTTCACGAACAGGTAGGGGCTCCACACCCCGCTGGTGGCGAAGCCTTCGTGCTGCGGTGGCAGATAATGCGGGTGCGGGTAGGCCGCCAAGCCTGCCATCGCGGTATCGAGCCCGCTATAGCTCAGGCCATCCGGGCCGTCCGCGAGGTCGAAATGGGCCTTGAGCGCTTGGCGGGTGTGTTCACCCTTGCACTGCTCGGCGACCCAGGCCTGCATCTTTCGGTGGTTGGCGAATTCATGCAGGGGCGAGGCGTTCCCAGGGATGTACAGCAGGGTTGTGCCGCTCTGGTTGTCGAACAAGCACAGCAAGCCGGTGGCGGTATAGCCATAGATGTTCAGCGGCGCGGCCAGCACCACGGGGTAAGCCCGCGCGGGCTTGCCGAGGCTTTCCCAACTGGGCGCTGCCTCCAGCCCAGCGACCTGCCAGGCCAGGCGCCGCCCTGCGCTGCTCAGGCTGCCTTCAACCACCTGTTTGTTGCAGGCGGCAACAAAGGCAATCTTCGCCGCAAGGCCGTAACCGTGCAATTGGCTGGCCCAATAGGTGTCGAGCATGGCCTTGTACGGTGCCTGGAAGTCCAGCCTCCAGATAAACGCCTGGAAGGCCTCGGCCGGCAAGGCTACATGGTTATGCGTGTTATAGGCGGCCGGTGTGGCGGTGCGGTAAAGCCCGTTGTACACGGCGTATTCGGCGCCGTTTTCAAGGTCCGTAAAGCTTTTGCGGTAGGGCAGTTCATCCTCCAGGGTGAAATTCCCTGGCGGTGGGTTGCCGGCCCATGGCGCGCCGAATAGGCCACCTAGCGCATCATTGGCGCTCTCGCCCTGCCAGTTCGACAGCAGCGCTTGGGTCAGGGTAAGGCGCTGGGCAACCTTGGCGAACCACTGGCCGTCGTGGAATTGGTAGTGCAGGGTCACGGCTTCGATCAGGTCGGGGTTCAATTCGATGCCTTGGCTATGGGCCCAGGCACGCACCGCGTCTGCGGCGGCGCGGTCGGGGCGGGGGAAGCCTGTGAGGGCATTGCGTACCGTTTGGGTGCCGGTGCGGTTGAGGTGGGTGGGGGTCATGAAATGGCCTCGTGGGGGATGAGGCCGTAACGGTGAGGGAGGTCGAGAGCGGGTGAGTAGTATCCGGGTATAGGCCGATGGCCGCATAAGGTGTTAAGGGCCCACATAACGGGCATACCGGCCAGTGCCGATACCTGATAGATCTACCAGCTAGGGTTGATCGTATTTACATGTTATTGCTGGCGAATCGGTCACAGCCGAGGGGCATAGTTAACATGAAAGGTAATCCGCACACGCCGCCGCTTCTATGCACGGATGCGATGGGCAATTCATTGTTCGGGCTCGATGCATACGGCTTTTTCAGCCAGAGGCCGGCTACCTATTTCGCAAGTACCCCGCCTGAATATACGGGGAGGGCGTATCTCTTCGGCAATGGCCACAGGGCCTATATACCGGGTTTGCGGCGGTTTGCCCAAGCCGATACGTTCAGCCCATTTGCCGCCGGCGGCTTGAACAGCTATGCCTACTGTTTGAGCGACCCGGTGAATAGGCAAGACCTTTCTGGCCATGCATCAATATTTTCGCGCCTGGCCAAGCTGTTTAGGCGGGGCGCTAAAAAGCCCCGAGCAGCGAATAGCGGGCGCGCTTTGGATGCTATGAGCGATCCGATCGCCGGCGCTCCGGCATTGGCAAACCTGCGGCAGGGGGAGTTGCCGTACGAAATGGGCTTGTACGGAAAAGCCTCCGATGTTTATGGGAAAATCTCGCGCTCCGGGGAACCCGGTTTCGTAGACCGCCTCGTCAAAGGGCGCCCCTATAAATTCGTAATGACTCGCGACGGCACCCTCTCAGTCAGCCCTTGGGTACGTGAAACCGGTACGCCTAGCCACCCGGTCGTTGCCTTTCATGGCACGGCCCCTGGGGATAGAACTCCCGACATTATCGCTGCCGGGAATTTAATCAAGAGAAGCAGGAAGGCGGTGGCGCTGGGAAATTGGTCCGGGCATTACAGGCCGCCCTTCCAATCATTGGACTCGCCAGCGCATTATTTCACCCGGCAGGGCCTGCAGGTTGAGCGGGTGGCGTATCCAGCCCGCATTTTTTGATCGGGTTCGCACAACGCCGCGTTACTGCTGCCAGCTACTGGCATGCCCCAGCGTGGCGAACCGGCTGAACGGCAAGCGAGCTTTCACCACCGCCTGATACTGCTGTAGATCCACCCGGGCCACCCCATTAACGTGCGGGCATGCCGCCAGGTTGGCCAGTTGGCGTAACTGGTACAACTGCGGGCAATGCTGCTGGATCACGGCGTTGAACACGCCAGGCCCGGTAAGGCGGCTGAGCTCGGCGGCGTAACGGTAAAAAGCCATGGGGTTGTGCGCCAGGCTCGGTTTGCTGGTGTAGAAGTCCGCAGCCTGTTCGAAGCGCCGGCGGATTTCTTCGGAAATCGCATCGAGCGTTGGGTTGCCGGGGTGGCTGCCGATCAGGCTGGTGTTGTACTGAACGTGTAGGCCCAGCCGTTCGTGGGAGGCGGGTGGGTATAGCAGCAGGTCGGTGGGTGAGGTGTTCAAAGGGACCAACACCAGCGCTTCGGCCGGCTGCGCATAGCCCTGGCCGGGTTCGATCACATACTGACCGGGATAAAGAAGGCGGTCGTCTAGGTCCATGTACACACCGCCTTCATGGTGCAACAGGCGGTAGCGTAGGATGTCTGCCGCTGAGGCGTAATTGTGGCCGTTACCGTGCAAGGCGGTGTGGTACTGCGGGTAATAGGCGCTGCGCTCGAAGGCGCCGAACAGCGGTTGGTCTTCCAGCGGCAGCACCTCCAGCGCCGGCGCGCGCGCCTGCAGCCGCGCCAGGTTCTGCGCATAGGCCCCAGGGGTAGCCCGCGACAGGTACAGGCGGTAGCGATAACCGGCGGCCTTGAGCAGCCGTGCATTGGTGCCGAGATTGCCCAGCAGGGTGTCACTGAGCGGCTGGCCACCGACCCAGAGCGAGGAAAATACCTTGGGGATAGGTTCCCCGGGGTCGCCGAGCAAGGCTTCAAGGTCGATGGGCAGGGCCAGGTCGATACCCAGTGCGCGCAAAGTCCGCATGCGCTGCTCATCGGTCGCTACCCGCGCCATGCCGACGACCGGCACCAGGTCGATGCCCGGTTCAGCCGATGCGCGGTAATACACGGGTGCCTCAGCTGTTTCGCTGCCTTTGGCGATAAAGGCATCAGCCTGCACGTCGTAGAGCACATTCACATTACGCCCGTCGATCGAGGCCTGCAGCAGGTCTTGGCCGCCGCTGTATTGCGGCACGCGAACCACTGCGCCCGCTACCGCCGCATCGCTGCCCGGCAAGGGCACCAGTGGCTCGGGGGCATGGAAATATTCCGCCAGCGACGCCGCCGGCCACTGGGGCGGGTCCACCGGGCTGAGCGGGTAACCCAACTGCCCATTGACCCGCGCCGGCAGCACGAAGCCGTCACGTTTGCCGGCGAACAACTCGCCTGGCTCGAACCCAGGGCCTTGCAGCAGCGGGACAGCATTGAGCAGGCCGAACACGGCAGTGGCCGCACCTGCGCTCTGGGCTGCATCGGTTTTGCCGTGCAAGGCCTGGTCGAGCCCCAGGCCAAATTGCGCCAGCCCACTTGCCGCAAACAAGGGCGCCAGCTCGGGCACCGCCAGTGTCAACGGCGCGAGCAGGTTCAATTCGGCGCCCAGGTAATCGCGCCACTTCGCAGTGCCCGCCTGGGCGTCGCTGGTGATCAGGAAGCTGGCATCCTCGAAGCTACGGCGCTTTTGCCGGCTGGCCAACGCTTCGAACGGGTCGCCGCTTAACGGCGGGCTATATCGCACCGGGTGGTAGTGCACGAACACTTGCGGGTCCCAACGCCCGCTGGTGGCAAAGCCCTCGTGGTTGACCGCAAAATGGTGCGGCTGCGGAAACAGCGCCAACCCGGCCAAGGCTGTGTCCAGGCCGCTGTAGCTCAGCCCATCCGGGCCGTCGCGCAAGGCGAAATGGGCTTTGAGCGCCTGGCGTTTGCCGAGGTCTTTGCACTGTTCAGCAACCCACAGGCGCATGCCGTCCAGGTTGGCGAACTCCAACAGTGGCGAGGCGTTGCCGGGGATATACAGCACCGTGGTGCCGCTCGTGATGTGCTCAAGGCACAGCAGGTCTGTGGCTGCATAGCCGTATATATTCAGCGGCGCTACCCGCAGCGCCGCTGTGAGTTCGTCCGTCACCCTTGCCGCTTGCCACACCAGTTGCTGCCCCGCACGGGTGAGGCTGCCTTCGCGCACCTGCTTGTTGCAGGCGGCCAAGCAGGCGAGCTTTGCCGCTAACGCGTAGGTGCCCAATTGGTTTGCCCAATACCGGTCGAGCATGGCCAGATAGGGCTCGGCGAAGTCCAGTTGCCAAATGAACGCCTGGAAACGTTCAACCGGCAGTGCCACATGGGTGCGAGTGCTGTATTCAGGCACAGTAGTGCGCCGGTAAAGGCCGTTGTACACCGCGTACTCGGCGCCGTTTTCCAGGGCCGTAAGGCTTTTGTGATAGGGGAGTTCCTCGACCAGGGTGAAATCGCCAGGCGGCGGGTTGCCGGCCCAGGGGGCGCCCAGGGCCGCGCCGATCAAGTCGTTGGCCGATTCGCCTTGCCAGTTGGCCAGCAGCGCTTGGGTGAGGGTAAGGCGTTGGCTGATTTTGGCAAACCAACGGTTGTTGTGCCATTGGTAGTGCAGGGTGACGGCTTCGACCTCGTCGGGGTTCAGCTCGGTACCCTGGCTGTGGGCCCACGCCTGTACCGCGTCGGCGGCGGTGCGGTCGGGGCGGGGGAAGTG
>NZ_JAAOCA010000022.1 GCF_014694385.1 Pseudomonas typographi
TTGACGACCATAGAGCGTTGGCACCACCTGATCCCATCCCGAACTCAGCAGTGAAACGACGCATCGCCGATGGTAGTGTGGGGTTTCCCCATGTGAGAGTAGGTCATCGTCAAGATTCAAACCCACAGAACCCCAATCGCTCACGCGGTTGGGGTTTTGTCTTTTACGGGCTTGTGGGGCCTTGCTCAACCCGCATTGCAAGGCAAGGCCACGCGGCACAAGGCGAGGTACCGCTTTCATGCGTCCGTTTCTATGCATCAGCGCCTTGCATGGCTATCATGCGGGCCTGGTTCACAGGCAGGGGCATCCATGCTGGCATTGTTGAAATTATTGGCAGACGGCCGGTTCCATTCCGGGGAAGCGCTCGGGCAGGTGCTCGGCGTTAGCCGCAGTGCTGTGTGGAAGCAGTTGCAGCAACTCGAAGCGGATTATCAGGTGCAGGTCCACAAAGTGCGGGGGCGTGGGTACTGCTTGCCGGCTCCGCTCGCGCTACTGGATGCTGAACAGTTGCAGCCGGCGTTGGGCGCTCAGGGGATTACCCTGGACCTCCATGCCACCATCGACTCCACCAATGCTCGGGCGTTGCGGCTGATTGCCGAGCAGGCGCCCCTGCCATGCCTGGTGCTTGCCGAGTGCCAACTTGCTGGGCGGGGGCGCCGCGGGCGCCAATGGGTAAGCCCGTTCGGGGAAAACCTCTATTACAGCCTTGCGTTGCGCATAGACGGCGGGATGCGGCGTATCGAAGGCTTAAGCCTGGTTGCCGGGCTCGCTGTATTGGCCTGTTTGAAGGAAGCCGGGGTGCCTGACGTGGTTTTGAAATGGCCCAACGATGTGTTGGTGGGCGATCGCAAAATCGCCGGGATACTGCTGGAGCTGGTCGGCGACCCAGCAGACATCTGCCACGTGGTATTAGGTGTAGGCATCAATGTGAACATGAAAGCTGCCCCTGCTGTGGACCAGTTGTGGACATCCATGCAATTGAGCAGTGGCCAACCGATGGACCGGAACCTGTTAGTGCTGGCCTTGAGCCAGCACCTGCTGCACTACTTACAACTGCACCGCGACCATGGCTTTGCCGCGCTGCGCGAACAATGGGAGCAGCACCATGCCTGGCAAGGCCGGCACGTCACTTTGCAGGCGGGTAGCCGGGCAACGTCCGGCAAGGTGCTGGGTGTCGACGATCACGGCGGCTTGCGCTTGAGTGTCGAGGGCGAAGAGCAGGTTTTCAGCGGTGGCGAACTCAGCTTGAGGTTGCGCGATGATTCTTGAGCTCGATTGCGGCAACAGTTTTGTCAAATGGCGGGTTATCACGGTGCAGGGGC
Source organism: Pseudomonas typographi (assembly GCF_014694385.1). Classification (GTDB taxonomy): domain Bacteria; phylum Pseudomonadota; class Gammaproteobacteria; order Pseudomonadales; family Pseudomonadaceae; genus Aquipseudomonas; species Aquipseudomonas typographi. The sequence continues at coordinate 1,323 of NZ_JAAOCA010000022.1, forward strand.
TCGCTGTCAGCGGCGGTGTGGTCGAGTCTAACAATGAGCTGCTGCATACGTTAAGCGCGGCCCATGACGTTCATCTGCGAGTATGCCGCGTAGTGAGCGTTCGCAACGAAGAAGAAACCCGGAAGCTTACCGAAGCGATCGAAGCCGCCTTCTCTATCGACGTGCACGTGGCGCAACCCGCAATGGAACAGGCGGGCGTGCGCAACGGCTATGACGATTACCAGCGGCTAGGCATGGACCGCTGGGTGGCGATATTGGGCGCCTACGCCCAGGCGGGCGGCCCCTGTGTGGTGATCGACTTCGGCACGGCGGTGACCTCTGACTTCGTGGCCCAGGATGGCGCCCACCTCGGGGGCTACATTTGCCCGGGCATGCCGTTGATGCGCAGCCAGTTGCGAACCCACACCCGCAGAATTCGCTACGACGATGTGTCTGCCGAACAAGCCAAACATGCATTGCGCCCAGGCACGGCTACCGTCCAGGCGGTAGAGCGGGGGTGCGTGTTGATGCTACGTGGCTTTGTGGCAACCCAGTTGGAACAGGCGCGCTTGCTGTGGGGCGATGCCTTTACCGTGTTCCTGACCGGTGGCGATGCCCTGTTGGTTGCAGGCGTAGCACCCCAGGCCAAATACATCCCGGACCTGGTGTTCCAAGGGTTGGCGATTGCTTGCCCCTTAACGTGAGGTGACGATGCGCTGGTTGTTCGTGTTGCTGCTGGTGCTCAACGGCTTTTACTTTGTTTGGAGCCAACTCGAAGCACCCGTAACGCCCAAGGAGATCGACGGGCTGGCATCCGCCCGGCCGGCTGGGCAAGACATCCGCTTACTCAGCGAGCGCCAGGGCAAACCACCTGCCCAGGGCGAGAATTGCCTTTACCTGGGTGGGTTTGCCGACCGCCAAGCCCTGGGGCCGTTGCTGGAACATTTGGCGGCCGCCCAGGTGCAGGCCCAGCCGTATGCACTGCACGGCCCTCAAGGGCCCGTACATTGGCTACGGGTGGCGCCGCAGAGCCGCGAATTGGTGGGTGACCAAACACTGGCGGAGCTATCCAGAAATATCAAAGACTTAAAACATCAAATAATGCCATGCGAAGGCATTGCAACGGCTGAATAACTTGCATAGAATGGCGCCCGCTTCGCAGGGTTAAATAGAACTGCAAAGTGCTGTCGAATTGGCTAACCTCAAGATTTTAATGAGAAAAAGCTTGACAGCGAGTTGGGATCGGTTAGAATGCCGCCCACGTTCGGAGGGGTTCCCGAGCGGCCAAAGGGATCAGACTGTAAATCTGACGTCTACGACTTCGAAGGTTCGAATCCTTCCCCCTCCACCAGTTTTAGCGAGAGCTGCAAGCTCCGCGGGTATAGTTTAGTGGTAGAACCTCAGCCTTCCAAGCTGATGATGCGGGTTCGATTCCCGCTACCCGCTCCACGTTTGCTGTTGTTGCACGGTGCTTTGCTCTTGTAGCTCAGTTGGTAGAGCACACCCTTGGTAAGGGTGAGGTCAGCGGTTCAAGTCCGCTCAAGAGCTCCACTTTCGCAAAGGCAGATATGCAAATATCTGCCTTTGTTTTATAGAACGATGTGATTCGCTACATTCTTCCGCCGGAGATCGAGTAAATGGCTAAGGAAAAGTTCGAACGGAACAAGCCGCACGTCAACGTCGGCACCATTGGTCACGTTGACCATGGCAAGACAACGCTGACCGCTGCGCTGACCCGCGTTTGCTCCGAAGTTTTCGGTTCCGCTCGCGTTGATTTCGATAAGATCGACAGCGCCCCGGAAGAGAAAGCCCGTGGTATCACCATCAACACTGCACACGTAGAGTACGATTCTGCTGTTCGTCACTACGCGCACGTTGACTGCCCGGGGCACGCCGACTACGTCAAGAACATGATTACTGGTGCTGCGCAGATGGATGGCGCGATCCTGGTGTGCTCGGCCGCTGATGGCCCGATGCCGCAGACTCGCGAGCACATCCTGCTGTCGCGTCAGGTAGGCGTTCCTTACATTGTCGTGTTCCTGAACAAGGCCGACATGGTGGATGACGCCGAGCTGCTGGAACTGGTCGAAATGGAAGTTCGCGACCTGCTGAGCACCTACGACTTCCCGGGTGACGACACGCCGATCATCATCGGTTCGGCACTGATGGCGCTGAATGGCCAAGACGAAAACGGTTTGGGTACCACCGCGGTCAAGACCTTGGTCGAGACCCTGGACACCTACATTCCTGAGCCGGTGCGGGCTATCGACAAGCCGTTCCTGATGCCGATCGAAGACGTGTTCTCGATTTCCGGTCGCGGTACTGTGGTGACCGGTCGTGTTGAGCGCGGCGTGGTTAAGATTCAGGAAGAAGTGGAAATCGTTGGCCTGCGCCCGACCACCAAAACCACCTGCACCGGTGTTGAGATGTTCCGCAAGCTGCTGGACGAAGGGCGTGCGGGCGAGAACTGCGGTGTGTTGCTGCGTGGTACCAAGCGTGATGACGTCGAGCGCGGCCAGGTTCTGGCCAAGCCGGGTTCGGTCAAGCCGCACACCACCTTCACTGCTGAAGTGTATGTGCTGAGCAAGGAAGAAGGCGGCCGCCACACGCCGTTCTTCAAAGGCTACCGCCCACAGTTCTACTTCCGTACCACGGACGTGACCGGTAACTGCGAATTGCCGGAAGGCGTTGAAATGGTAATGCCAGGCGATAACATTCAAATGACTGTTACGCTGATCAAAACCATCGCGATGGAAGAAGGCTTGCGCTTCGCCATTCGTGAAGGCGGTCGCACCGTAGGTGCTGGTGTTGTAGCCAAAATCATTGCCTAAGCGCTTGTAATGTCCCCATCAGGCCGGCATAATGGTCGGCCTGATTCAGTTCTAGGTCAGTAGCTCAATTGGCAGAGCGACGGTCTCCAAAACCGTAGGTTGGGGGTTCGATTCCCTCCTGGCCTGCCAGATTCACTCTCGGTGAACCTGGCTTTCTTCTAACAGGATTTCCCTAGATGACACCGAAGGCTGAAGCCCAAGATTCCCGTTTCGACCTGCTCAAATGGTTGGTCGTTGTGGTGCTGGTGGTCGTGGGTGTCGTCGGTAATCAGTATTTCTCCGCCGCGCCTTTGCTGTATCGTGTGCTGGGTCTGATCGTCATTGCTGCTGTTGCTGCCTATATCGCGCTGCAAACCGCAAAGGGTAAGTCGTTTTTTGTCCTGGCGAAGGAAGCGCGTACCGAGATACGTAAAGTCGTTTGGCCAACGCGCCAAGAGACTGCGCAGACCACCATGATAGTGGTGGCCGTCGTTCTGGTTATGGCTTTGCTGCTGTGGGGGCTCGATTCCCTGCTCGGCTGGCTGGTTTCCTTGATTGTAGGCTAAGGGTGTCCCGTGGCTAAGCGTTGGTACGTCGTGCATGCTTACTCGGGTTACGAGAAGCATGTTATGCGCTCGCTGATCGAGCGTGTAAAGCTGGCTGGTATGGAAGACGGGTTTGGCGAGATTCTGGTCCCTACCGAAGAAGTGGTAGAGATGCGTAACGGCCAGAAGCGCAAGAGCGAACGAAAGTTCTTTCCCGGATACGTACTGGTGCAGATGGAGATGAACGAGGGTACTTGGCACTTGGTCAAGGATACGCCTCGTGTAATGGGCTTCATTGGCGGTACCGCCGACAAGCCTGCGCCGATCACAGACAAGGAAGCCGAGGCTATCCTGCGTCGGGTCGCCGATGGTAGCGATAAGCCCAAGCCGAAGACGCTCTTCGAGCCGGGTGAAGTGGTTCGCGTAACGGATGGTCCGTTTGCTGATTTCAACGGCACTGTCGAAGAGGTCAACTACGAAAAGAGCCGCATCCAGGTGGCAGTGCTCATTTTCGGCCGTTCCACCCCGGTGGAGCTGGAATTCAGCCAGGTCGAGAAAGTCTGACCCGGCACTAAGATCCCGCACCCCGCAGGCATTGGCTGCGGGGTTTTGTCGTCACTGGGATAAACCAAAGCAACTGGGGAGCCGCGCAGCGGCGTTCGTACCCAATAGTGGAGTAGCTCATGGCTAAGAAGATTCAGGCTTATATCAAGCTGCAAGTCAAGGCCGGCCAGGCCAACCCTAGCCCGCCCGTAGGCCCGGCTTTGGGTCAACATGGCGTGAACATCATGGAATTCTGCAAGGCCTTCAATGCTCGTACCCAAGGTATGGAAGCAGGCCTGCCCACTCCAGTGATCATCACGGTATACAGCGACCGCAGCTTCACGTTCGAAACCAAGAGTACCCCGGCATCGGTATTGCTGAAGAAGGCTGCTGGCCTGGCCAGCGGTTCGGCTCGCCCGAATACCGTTAAGGTCGGTACGGTTACCCGTGCTCAGTTGGAAGAGATCGCCAAAACCAAAGATGCTGATCTGACCGCTGCCAGCCTGGATGCCGCCGTGCGCACCATCGCCGGCTCTGCCCGCAGCATGGGCCTGAACGTGGAGGGTGTGTAATGGCTAAGCTGACCAAACGCCAAAAGGCGATTGCTGCCAAAGTCGAAGCTGGCAAGCAGTACAACTTCGAAGACGCCGCGACGCTGCTGGCTGAGCTGTCCAACGTCAAGTTCACCGAGTCGTTCGACGTTGCCGTGAACCTGGGCGTTGACCCGCGTAAGTCTGATCAAGTCGTACGTAGTGCCACCGTGCTGCCTCATGGCACCGGAAAAACCGTTCGTGTGGCCGTATTCACCCAGGGCCCGGCTGCTGAAGCCGCCTTGGCCGCCGGCGCGGACCGCGTGGGCATGGACGACCTGGCTGCCGAAATGAAAGGCGGCGACCTGAGCTATGACGTCGTTATCGCTTCCCCGGATGCAATGCGCGTAGTCGGCCAGTTGGGCCAAGTATTGGGCCCGCGCGGCCTGATGCCGAACCCGAAGGTCGGTACCGTTACGCCTGACGTCGCCGGCGCTGTGAAAAACGCCAAGGCTGGCCAGGTTCGCTACCGTACTGACAAGAACGGTATCATTCACACCTCCATCGGCAAAGTCGGCTTCGAAGCTGGCAAGCTGAAGGAAAACGTCGAGGCCCTGATCGCTGATCTGAAGCGTATCAAGCCGGCATCGTCGAAAGGTATCTACGTCAAGCGCGTTACCCTGAGCACCACCATGGGGCCAGGTTTGGTCATTGACCAAGGTTCGCTCGACGCTTGATGTCGTGGTGCGCGCCCTCGGGGCGTGCACCGCACCCAATTGGGGTCCCTGCCTGGCGGGGGCTGTCCAAGACCGTAGGCGGCGAAAGCCTTAAACCTACAGCCTACGCAGATGGTGCTCCCGATTCGTTACCGAATCAGACACCAAAACGACACCCGGCTCCGGCCGAGTGAAACGGTAAAATCCAGGAGTAAACCCGTGGCAATTAAACTCGAAGACAAGAAGGCCATCGTCGCTGAAGTCAACGAGGCTGCCAAGAGCGCGCTGTCTGCTGTCGCGGCTGATGCCCGTGGCGTGACGGTTGGCGCAATGACCGGACTCCGTAAAGAGGCCCGTGCAGCTGGCGTTTACGTACGTGTAGTACGTAACACCCTGCTGCGCCGCGCTGTTGAAGATACTGCGTTCAGTAACCTCAACGACGTGTTCAAAGGCCCGACCCTGATCGCCTTCTCCAATGAGCATCCGGGCGCTGCTGCCCGTATCTTCAAGGAGTTTGCGAAGGGTCAGGACAAGTTCGAGATCAAGGCAGCATCGTTCGAGGGCCAGTTCCTCGCAGCTAACCAGATCGACGTACTGGCATCCCTGCCGACTCGCGACGAAGCCATTTCGCAGCTGATGAGCGTGATTCAAGGCGCTACCAGCAAGCTGGCTCGCACCTTGGCGGCTATTCGCGACCAGAAAGAAGCAAGCGCGGCTTAAGCCAAGCAAGCCTTTCAGTTTATTTGTTTATTTTGATGGCCGCGAAGGCTATCCCCCAATACAGGAATTAGAGTCATGGCTCTGTCTCAAGAAGATATCATCAACGCCGTTGCCGAAATGTCGGTTATGCAAGTCGTTGAGCTGATCAAAGCGATGGAAGAAAAATTCGGTGTTAGCGCTGCCGCCGCTGTTGCTGCTGGCCCTGCTGCTGCTGCCGTGGTTGAAGAGCAAACCGAGTTCACCGTCACCCTGATCGCCACTGGCGAGAAGAAAGTGAACGTGATCAAGGCCGTTCGTGAACTGACCGGTCTGGGCTTGAAAGAAGCCAAGGACCTGGTTGACGGCGCGCCTAAAGCCATCAAAGAGAACGTCTCCAAGGACGAGGCCGAAGCGGCCAAGAAGACCCTGGAAGACGCAGGCGCCCAAGTCGAAGTCAAGTAAGTTTCGACCTTGGCACTGCAGCCTGAGCATCACGCAGACGGCTGATGGCTGGTGGCTTACGCCACCGGCCTTTTTCCGTTACAGCACCGCATACGATCGCGGGCTGTGACGAGCGGTATCCACCCAAAACGGGTGTTGCAAGCCAAGGGGCTTGCAGGATTTTCTGGCTGCTCCCGCCGGGAGGGGCCAAACAAGCAGGTGACCAAGCTGGGGAACGCTGATGGCTTACTCATACACTGAGAAAAAACGTATCCGCAAGGACTTTAGCAAGTTGCCGGACGTCATGGATGTGCCGTACCTCCTGGCCATCCAGCTGGATTCGTATCGTGAATTCCTGCAGGCGGGAGTGTCCAAGGATCAGTTCCGCGACGTCGGCCTGCATGCGGCCTTCAAATCTGTTTTCCCGATCATCAGCTACTCGGGCAACGCCGCCCTGGAGTACGTTGGTTATCGCCTGGGCGAGCCCGCATTCGACGTCAAGGAGTGCGTGCTGCGCGGCGTAACCTTCGCGGTTCCACTGCGCGTGAAGGTGCGCCTGATCATTTTCGATAAGGAATCGTCCAACAAGGCGATCAAAGACATCAAAGAGCAAGAGGTCTATATGGGCGAAATCCCATTGATGACCGAAAACGGTACCTTCGTCATTAACGGTACCGAGCGTGTGATCGTTTCCCAGCTGCACCGCTCTCCGGGCGTATTCTTCGACCACGACCGTGGCAAGACCCACAGCTCTGGCAAGCTACTGTATTCCGCCCGCATCATTCCGTACCGTGGTTCCTGGCTCGACTTCGAGTTCGACCCCAAGGACTGCGTGTTCGTGCGTATCGACCGCCGTCGCAAGCTGCCGGCGTCCGTGCTGCTGCGCGCGCTCGGTTATAGCACCGAGGAAGTGCTCGACACCTTCTACACCACCAACGTGTTCCATGTGAAAGGCGAAACCTTGAGCCTGGAACTGGTGCCTCAGCGCCTGCGCGGTGAAGTGGCGTCCATGGACATCACTGACGGCAGCGGCAAGCTTATCGTTGAGCAAGGCCGCCGCATCACTGCGCGCCATATCAACCAGCTCGAAAAAGCTGGGGTGAAAGAGCTTGAAGTGCCGTTGGATTACGTCTTGGGCCGCACGACCGCCAAGGCCATCGTGCACCCTGCCACCGGTGAGATCATCACCGAGTGCAACGTCGAGCTGACCACCGACGCCCTGGCCAAGATCGCCAAGGCCCAGGTCGTGCGTATCGAAACGTTGTACACCAACGACATCGACTGTGGCCCGTTCATTTCCGACACGCTGAAGATCGATTCGACCACCAACCAACTCGAAGCGTTGGTCGAAATCTATCGCATGATGCGCCCGGGCGAACCGCCGACCAAGGATGCCGCCGAAACGCTGTTCAATAACCTCTTCTTCAGCCCCGAGCGTTATGACCTGTCGGCTGTTGGCCGCATGAAGTTCAACCGCCGCATCGGCCGTGCCGAGATCGAAGGCTCTGGCGTATTGAGCAAAGACGACATCGTCGCCGTGCTGCGTACCCTGGTCGACATCCGCAATGGCAAGGGCGTGGTCGATGATATCGACCACCTGGGTAACCGCCGCGTGCGCTGCGTAGGTGAAATGGCCGAGAACCAGTTCCGCGTGGGCCTGGTGCGCGTCGAGCGCGCGGTCAAGGAACGCCTGTCGATGGCCGAAAGCGAAGGCCTGATGCCACAAGACCTGATCAACGCCAAGCCGGTGGCTGCCGCGGTCAAGGAGTTCTTCGGTTCCAGCCAACTGTCGCAGTTCATGGACCAGAACAACCCGCTGTCGGAAATCACTCACAAACGCCGCGTCTCTGCGCTTGGCCCCGGCGGCTTGACCCGTGAGCGTGCCGGCTTCGAAGTGCGTGACGTACACCCTACGCACTACGGCCGTGTATGCCCGATCGAAACCCCTGAAGGCCCGAACATCGGCCTGATCAACTCGCTGGCCGCCTACGCCCGCACCAACCAGTACGGTTTCCTCGAAAGCCCGTACCGAGTGGTGAAGGAAGGCGTGGTCACCGATGAGATCGTGTTCCTGTCCGCCATCGAAGAAGCCGACCATGTGATTGCGCAGGCTTCGGCAGCCATGAACGACAAGAAGCAACTGGTCGACGAACTGGTCGCCGTGCGCCACCTGAACGAATTCACCGTCAAGGCGCCGGAAGACGTCACCCTGATGGACGTGTCGCCCAAGCAGGTTGTGTCGGTGGCGGCCTCGCTGATTCCGTTCCTCGAACACGATGACGCCAACCGCGCGTTGATGGGTTCGAACATGCAGCGCCAAGCCGTTCCCACCCTGCGTGCCGACAAGCCGCTGGTCGGTACCGGCATGGAGCGTAACGTTGCGCGCGACTCCGGCGTGTGCGTCGTGGCGCGCCGTGGCGGTGTGATCGACTCCGTGGATGCCAGCCGCATCGTCGTTCGCGTGGCCGATGACGAAGTCGAAACCGGCGAAGCGGGCGTAGACATCTACAACCTGACCAAGTACACCCGTTCCAACCAGAACACCTGCATCAACCAGCGCCCGCTGGTGAACAAGGGTGATGTGGTACAACGTAGCGATATCATGGCTGACGGGCCGTCCACCGACATGGGCGAGTTGGCGCTGGGCCAGAACATGCGTATCGCATTCATGGCGTGGAACGGCTTCAACTTTGAAGACTCCATCTGCCTGTCCGAGCGCGTGGTCCAGGAAGACCGGTTCACCACCATCCACATTCAGGAACTGACCTGTGTGGCGCGTGATACCAAGTTGGGCCCAGAGGAAATCACCGCCGACATCCCGAACGTGGGTGAGGCCGCGCTGAACAAGCTCGACGAAGCCGGTATCGTGTACGTAGGTGCTGAAGTCAGCGCCGGCGACATCCTCGTGGGCAAAGTTACGCCGAAAGGCGAAACCCAGCTTACGCCGGAAGAAAAACTGTTACGTGCGATCTTCGGTGAAAAAGCCAGCGACGTGAAAGACACCTCCCTGCGTGTGCCAACCGGCACCAAGGGTACGGTCATCGACGTGCAGGTATTCACCCGCGACGGCGTGGAGCGCGACGCGCGCGCCTTGTCTATCGAGAAGAGCCAGCTCGACCAGATCCGCAAGGACCTGAACGAAGAGTTCCGCATCGTCGAAGGTGCCACCTTCGAGCGACTGCGTGCTGCCCTGGTTGGCCAGGTGGTCGAAGGTGGCGCGGGCCTCAAGAAAGGCACCGAGCTGGCCAACGACGTGCTCGATGGCTTGGAACACGGCCAGTGGTTCAAGCTACGCATGGCCGAAGACGCGCTCAACGAGCAGCTGGAAAAAGCCCAGCAGTACATCGTGGACCGCCGCCGCCTGCTCGACGACAAGTTCGAAGACAAGAAGCGCAAGCTGCAACAGGGCGATGACCTGGCCCCGGGCGTACTGAAGATCGTCAAGGTTTACCTAGCTATCCGTCGTCGCATCCAGCCGGGTGACAAGATGGCCGGGCGCCACGGTAACAAGGGTGTGGTCTCGGTTATCATGCCGGTCGAAGACATGCCCCACGACGCCTACGGTACTCCGGTCGATGTGGTGTTGAACCCACTCGGCGTACCGTCGCGTATGAACGTGGGTCAGATCCTGGAAACCCACCTGGGCCTCGCCGCCAAGGGCTTGGGCGACAAGATCAACCGCATGCTCGAAGAGCAGCGCAAGGTCGCTGAGCTGCGCCAGTTCCTCACCGAAATCTACAACGAGATCGGTGGCCGCCAGGAAAACCTCGAAAGCTTCACTGACGCTGAAGTACTCGAGCTGGCAAGCAACCTCAAGAAAGGCGTGCCGATGGCGACGCCGGTCTTCGACGGTGCCCGGGAACACGAGATCAAGGCCATGCTGAAACTGGCAGACATGCCCGAAAGCGGCCAGATGGTGCTGTTCGACGGCCGGACAGGTAATCAGTTTGAGCGCTCGGTGACAGTCGGCTACATGTATATGCTGAAACTGAACCACTTGGTGGACGACAAGATGCACGCCCGTTCCACTGGTTCGTACAGCCTGGTTACCCAGCAACCGCTGGGTGGTAAGGCGCAGTTCGGTGGCCAGCGTTTCGGTGAGATGGAAGTGTGGGCACTGGAAGCGTACGGTGCTGCGTATACCCTGCAGGAAATGCTCACGGTCAAGTCGGACGATGTGAACGGCCGGACCAAGATGTACAAGAACATCGTGGACGGCGATCACCGCATGGAACCGGGCATGCCCGAATCCTTCAACGTGTTGATCAAGGAAATCCGTTCCCTGGGTATCGACATCGATCTGGAAACCGAATAACACGTGACGTGAAGGGGAGGCGGCCTGTCGGCCGGCTCCCTGCTCCGCCAGGAGGAAAAGGCCTTGAAAGACCTGTTGAATCTGCTGAAAAACCAGGGTCAAGTCGAAGAGTTCGACGCCATCCGTATTGGTCTGGCCTCGCCTGAAATGATCCGTTCGTGGTCGTTCGGTGAAGTCAAGAAGCCAGAAACCATCAACTACCGTACGTTCAAACCCGAGCGTGACGGCTTGTTCTGCGCCAAGATCTTTGGCCCGGTCAAGGACTACGAGTGCCTCTGCGGGAAGTACAAGCGCCTCAAGCACCGTGGTGTGATCTGCGAGAAGTGCGGCGTAGAAGTCGCACTGGCCAAGGTGCGCCGCGAGCGCATGGCGCATATCGAACTGGCCTCGCCGGTCGCGCACATTTGGTTTTTGAAGTCGCTGCCGTCGCGTATCGGCCTGCTGATGGACATGACCCTGCGTGACATCGAGCGCGTACTCTATTTCGAGAGCTACGTGGTCATCGACCCGGGCATGACTACCCTGGAAAAGGGGCAGTTGCTCAACGACGAACAGTACTTCGAGGCCCTCGAGGAGTTCGGTGACGATTTCGACGCCCGCATGGGTGCCGAGGCCGTTCGTGAGCTGCTGCACGCTATTGACCTGGAACACGAGATCGGCCGCCTGCGTGAAGAAATTCCGCAGACCAACTCGGAAACCAAGATCAAGAAGCTGTCCAAGCGCCTGAAACTGATGGAGGCGTTTCAAGAGTCCGGCAACCTGCCCGAATGGATGGTGCTGACCGTTCTGCCGGTGCTGCCGCCAGACCTGCGCCCATTGGTGCCGCTGGACGGCGGCCGTTTCGCGACGTCGGACCTAAACGACCTTTATCGCCGCGTCATCAACCGTAACAACCGCCTTAAGCGCCTGCTCGACCTTTCTGCGCCCGACATCATCGTGCGTAACGAAAAGCGCATGCTGCAAGAAGCGGTGGATGCGTTGCTCGACAACGGCCGCCGCGGCCGTGCGATCACCGGTTCGAACAAGCGCCCGCTCAAATCCTTGGCTGACATGATCAAGGGTAAGCAAGGTCGTTTCCGCCAGAACCTGCTCGGCAAGCGTGTCGACTACTCCGGCCGCTCCGTGATTACCGTGGGCCCAACCCTGCGCCTGCATCAGTGCGGCCTGCCCAAGAAAATGGCACTGGAGCTGTTCAAGCCATTCATCTTCGGCAAGCTTGAAGTGCGTGGCCTGGCCACCACCATCAAGGCCGCGAAGAAAATGGTAGAGCGTGAGCTGCCCGAAGTTTGGGACGTGCTGGCTGAGGTGATCCGCGAACACCCCGTGCTGCTCAACCGCGCACCGACCTTGCACCGCCTCGGCATCCAGGCGTTCGAGCCCGTGTTGATCGAAGGCAAGGCGATCCAGTTGCACCCATTGGTCTGCGCCGCCTATAACGCCGACTTCGACGGTGACCAGATGGCCGTTCACGTGCCGCTGACCCTCGAAGCGCAGCTCGAAGCGCGCGCGCTGATGATGTCGACCAACAACATCCTCTCGCCTGCCAACGGCGAGCCGATCATCGTGCCTTCCCAGGACGTGGTGCTGGGCCTGTACTACATGACGCGCGAGGCGATCAACGTCAAGGGTGAAGGGCGCGTATTCGCCGACCTGCAGGAAGTCGACCGGGTATTCCGTGCCGGCGAAGCTGCGCTGCATGCCAAGATCAAGGTGCGTATCACCGAAACGGTGAACGAGCGTGACGGCACGTCGCAGACCAACACCCGCATTGTCGACACCACCGTCGGCCGTGCGCTGCTGTTCCAAGTCGTGCCTGCTGGCCTGCCGTTCGACGTCGTCAACCAGCCGATGAAGAAAAAAGCGATTTCGAAACTGATCAACCAGTGCTACCGCGTGGTGGGTCTGAAGGAAACCGTGATTTTCGCCGACCAGTTGATGTACACCGGTTTCGCTTATTCGACCATCTCCGGTGTGTCGATCGGCGTTAACGATTTCGTGATCCCGGACGAAAAAGCCCGCATCATCGGTGTTGCCACCGACGAAGTAAAAGAGATCGAAAGCCAGTACGCTTCCGGCCTGGTCACCCAGGGCGAGAAATACAACAAGGTGATCGACCTGTGGTCCAAGGCCAACGACGAAGTGTCCAAGGCGATGATGGCTAACCTCTCGAAAGAGAAAGTCATCGACCGCGAAGGCAAGGAAGTCGACCAGGAATCGTTCAACTCGATGTACATGATGGCCGACTCCGGGGCCCGTGGTTCCGCCGCCCAAATCCGTCAACTGGCGGGCATGCGTGGCTTGATGGCCAAGCCGGACGGTTCCATCATCGAAACGCCGATCACGGCGAACTTCCGTGAAGGCCTGAGCGTTCTGCAGTACTTCATCTCGACTCACGGTGCCCGTAAAGGCCTGGCCGATACCGCACTTAAAACCGCGAACTCCGGTTACCTCACTCGCCGCCTGGTCGACGTGGCGCAGGACCTGGTCGTTACGGAAGTCGATTGCGGTACCGAGCAGGGCCTGCTCATGACCCCGCACATCGAAGGTGGTGACGTGGTCGAGCCGTTGGGCGAGCGCGTATTGGGCCGAGTCATTGCCCGTGACGTGTTCAAGCCTGGCAGCGAAGAAGTCATCGTGCCGGCGGGCACATTGGTCGACGAGAAGTGGGTTGAGTTCATCGAGCTGAACAGCATCGATGAAGTCATCGTTCGTTCGCCGATCAGTTGCGAAACCCGTTTTGGTATCTGCGCCAAGTGCTACGGTCGCGATCTTGCCCGTGGCCACCAGGTGAACATCGGTGAGGCCGTGGGCGTTATCGCCGCTCAGTCGATCGGTGAGCCGGGTACCCAGCTGACCATGCGTACCTTCCACATCGGTGGTGCGGCCAGCCGTACCTCTGCGGCGGACAGCGTACAGGTCAAGAACGGCGGGATGGTGCGCCTGCACAACCTCAAGCACGTCGAGCGCTTGGACGGCAACCTGGTCGCGGTATCGCGGTCCGGTGAACTGGCCGTGGCCGATGAATTCGGCCGTGAGCGCGAGCGCTACAAGCTGCCCTATGGTGCGGTATTGTCGGTGAAGGAAGGCGACAAGGTCGAAGCAGGCGCCATCGTCGCCAAGTGGGACCCGCACACTCACCCGATCGTCACCGAGATGAAAGGTACTGTCACCTTCGTAGGCATGGAAGAAGGCATTACCATCAAGCGTCAGACCGATGAATTGACCGGTTTGACCAATATCGAAGTGCTCGATGCGAAGGATCGCCCGGCCTCTGGTAAGGACATCCGCCCGGCGGTGAAACTGGTAGGCGCCGATGGCAAAGACCTGTTGCTGCCGGGTACCGATGTACCGGCGCAATACTTCCTGCCGGCCAACGCGCTGGTGGGCGTTGCCGACGGTGCGCAGGTCGGGGTGGGTGACGTGATTGCACGTATCCCGCAGGAAACCTCCAAGACCCGCGACATCACCGGTGGTCTGCCGCGTGTGGCCGACTTGTTCGAGGCGCGCCGGCCGAAAGAAGCTTCGATCCTGGCGGAAATCAGCGGCACCATCGCATTCGGCAAGGAAACCAAGGGCAAGCGCCGCTTGGTGATCACGCCTACCGACGGCAGCGATCCCTACGAGGAATTGATTCCGAAGTGGCGCCACCTGAACGTGTTCGAAGGCGAGCAAGTGAACCGTGGGGAAGTGATTTCCGACGGCCCGAGTGACCCGCACGACATCCTGCGCTTGCTGGGTGTAAGTGCGTTGGCCAAGTACATCGTCAATGAGATTCAAGACGTGTACCGCTTGCAGGGGGTCAAGATCAACGACAAGCACATCGAGACCATCCTGCGTCAGATGCTGCGCAAGGTAGAAGTGGCCGAAGCCGGCGACTCCAGCTTCATCAAAGGCGACCAGGTCGAACTGACTCATGTGTTGGGCGAGAACGAGCGCCTGGCCAGCGAGGACAAGTTCGCGGCCAAGTTCTCCCGCGTGCTGCTGGGTATCACCAAGGCTTCGCTGTCGACCGAGTCGTTCATCTCCGCCGCATCGTTCCAGGAGACCACGCGCGTGCTGACCGAAGCGGCAGTCACCGGCAAGCGCGACTACCTGCGCGGGCTGAAGGAAAACGTGGTGGTGGGCCGTCTGATCCCGGCTGGTACGGGCCTTGCCTATCACAGCGAGCGTAAGCGCCGCCGTGAAGCAGACAAGCCGTTGCGTGTGAGTGCGAGCGAGGTCGAAGCGGCACTGACCGAAGCGCTGAACTCCAGCGGTAGCTGACCGAGACGCTGCGCCTGCTTCCTCTGCCCCAGCGGTAGGTGAAGCAGGCGTTGTCGCCTTGACGCGGGGGAGTATCCTCTTTAGACTCTTGTACCCCTAAATTGGCGGGACTATGGTCCTGCCTCTTTTGTTTATGTCGAAAGACAACAGTGGAGCTAGTAGATGGCAACGATCAACCAGCTGGTACGTCAGCCGCGCAAGCGTATCGTCGAGAAATCCGACGTGCCGGCGCTGCAGAACTGCCCGCAACGTCGTGGCGTGTGCACCCGCGTGTACACCACCACGCCGAAAAAACCTAACTCGGCACTGCGTAAGGTATGCCGTGTTCGCCTGACCAACGGTTTCGAGGTGTCCTCGTACATCGGCGGGGAAGGCCACAACCTGCAAGAGCACAGCGTGGTACTGATTCGCGGCGGCCGTGTAAAAGACTTGCCAGGTGTGCGTTACCACACCGTTCGTGGCTCCCTCGATACCTCAGGTGTCAAGGGTCGCCAGCAAGGCCGTTCCAAATACGGTACCAAGCGTCCGAAGTAGTGGTCGGTTTCTGCAATTTGCAGTCAATATTTATAGTGAGTCGATAAGAGTAAGGTCGGGCGGCAGCATGCCAGTCCCGGGCTAACCTGAAGACCGTTTGAGGGCTTATCAATGCCAAGACGTCGTGTAGCAGCCAAGCGTGAGATCCTTGATGATCCGAAATACGGGTCGCAAATCCTCGCCAAATTCATGAACCACGTGATGGAAAGCGGCAAGAAGGCCGTGGCCGAGCGCATCGTTTACGGTGCCCTGGACACTGTCAAAGCACGCAAGAACAGCGACCCCCTGGAGATCTTCGAGAAAGCTCTCGACGCCATCGCTCCGCTGGTCGAAGTCAAGTCCCGCCGTGTAGGCGGCGCTACTTACCAGGTTCCGGTCGAAGTTCGCCCGTCTCGTCGTAACGCCTTGGCCATGCGCTGGCTGGTGGACTTCGCCCGCAAGCGCGGTGAGAAGTCCATGGCCCTGCGTTTGGCCGGCGAGCTGATGGATGCCGCTGAAGGCAAGGGTGCTGCGGTTAAGAAGCGTGAAGACGTTCACCGTATGGCAGAAGCCAACAAGGCTTTCTCGCACTACCGCTTTTAATATCAGCGTCATTAATTTTGCGAGGGCTTTATGGCTCGTACTACTCCGATTAATCGCTACCGTAACATCGGTATCGTGGCCCACGTGGATGCTGGTAAAACCACCACCACCGAGCGCGTACTGTTTTACACCGGCGTAAACCATAAAATGGGCGAGGTGCATGACGGCGCCGCGACCATGGACTGGATGGTGCAAGAGCAAGAGCGGGGTATCACCATTACCTCCGCGGCTACCACCGCATTTTGGGCAGGTTCCGAGAAGCAGTTCGACAGGCACCGCTTCAACATCATCGATACCCCCGGCCACGTTGACTTCACCATTGAAGTAGAACGCTCGCTGCGCGTGCTTGACGGTGCTGTCGTAGTGTTCTGCGGTACGTCCGGTGTCGAGCCCCAGTCCGAAACCGTATGGCGTCAAGCCAACAAGTACGGTGTGCCGCGCCTTGTTTACGTAAACAAGATGGACCGTGCCGGGGCAAACTTCCTGCGTGTGATCGAGCAGATCAAAAAGCGCCTGGGCCATACGCCGGTGCCGATCCAGCTCGCCATTGGCGCTGAAGATAACTTCCAGGGTCAGGTCGACCTGATCAAGATGAAAGCCATCTATTGGAATGATGACGACAAGGGCATGTCCTTCCGCGAGGAAGAAATCCCTGATGATCTGAAAAGCCTGGCTGAACAATGGCGCAGCAACATGGTCGAGGCCGCAGCCGAAGCGACCGAAGAGCTGATGAACAAGTATCTCGAAGGTGAGGAGCTCACCACCGAGGAAATCAAATCTGCTCTGCGCCAGCGTACCATTGCCGGTGAAATCGTCCTGGCGGTTTGCGGTTCGTCGTTCAAGAACAAGGGCGTACCCCTGGTGCTCGATGCTGTCATCGATTACCTGCCCGCGCCGATCGACATTCCGGCCATCAAGGGTTCAGACCCGGATGACGAAACGATCGAAATGGAACGCCATGCCGACGACGAAGAGCCCTTCTCGGCCTTGGCGTTCAAGATTGCGACCGACCCCTTTGTGGGTACCCTGACTTTCGCCCGGGTTTACTCTGGTGTATTGAAGTCTGGTGACGGCGTGATCAACTCGGTCAAAGGCAAGAAAGAACGCGTGGGCCGTATGGTGCAGATGCATGCGAATGCCCGTGAAGAGATCAAGGAAGTTCGCGCTGGTGACATCGCGGCCCTGATCGGCATGAAGGACGTCACCACCGGTGACACCCTGTGCTCGACTGAGAAGCCGATCATCCTGGTTCGCATGGACTTCCCGGAGCCGGTTATCTCGGTTGCCGTAGAGCCGAAAACCAAGGATGACCAGGAAAAAATGGGTATTGCACTGGGCAAATTGGCTCAGGAAGACCCATCCTTCCGCGTGAAGACCGACGAAGAGACCGGCCAAACCATTATCTCTGGTATGGGTGAGCTGCACCTGGACATCCTCGTTGACCGTATGCGTCGCGAATTCAACGTCGAAGCCAATATCGGTAAGCCGCAAGTTTCTTATCGTGAGAAAATCACCAAGAACTGCGAGATCGAAGGTAAGTTCGTTCGCCAGTCGGGCGGCCGTGGCCAGTTTGGCCATTGCTGGATTCGTTTTGCTCCGGCTGATGAAGGGCAGGAAGGCCTGCAATTCGTGAACGAAGTCGTGGGTGGTGTGATTCCGAAGGAATACATTCCGGCGATCCAGAAGGGTATCGAAGAGCAGATGAAAAACGGCGTTGTGGCCGGTTATCCGCTGATCGGCCTGAAGGCGACGGTATTCGACGGTTCATACCATGATGTCGACTCCAACGAAATGGCGTTCAAGGTCGCTGCATCGATGGCTACCAAGCAACTGGCCACCAAGGGCGGTGGCGTGGTGCTCGAGCCGATCATGAAAGTCGAAGTGGTAACCCCGGAAGACTACATGGGCGACGTAATGGGTGACCTGAACCGTCGTCGTGGTCTGATCCAGGGTATGGAAGACACCGTTTCCGGCAAAGTGATCCGCGCTGAAGTACCGTTGGGTGAGATGTTCGGTTACGCGACCGATGTCCGTTCCATGTCTCAGGGTCGCGCAAGCTACTCCATGGAATTCTCCAAATACTCCGAAGCTCCGTCGAATGTCGTCGAAGCTCTGAGCAAGAAACAAGGCTAACCAGCCCTTTAGGCAAGAGGTTCACAGTCGTGGCTAAAGAAAAGTTTGAACGTAACAAACCGCACGTCAACGTCGGCACCATTGGTCACGTTGACCATGGCAAGACAACGCTGACCGCTGCGCTGACCCGCGTTTGCTCCGAAGTTTTCGGTTCCGCTCGCGTTGATTTCGATAAGATCGACAGCGCCCCGGAAGAGAAAGCCCGTGGTATCACCATCAACACTGCACACGTAGAGTACGATTCTGCTGTTCGTCACTACGCGCACGTTGACTGCCCGGGGCACGCCGACTACGTCAAGAACATGATTACTGGTGCTGCGCAGATGGATGGCGCGATCCTGGTGTGCTCGGCCGCTGATGGCCCGATGCCGCAGACTCGCGAGCACATCCTGCTGTCGCGTCAGGTAGGCGTTCCTTACATTGTCGTGTTCCTGAACAAGGCCGACATGGTGGATGACGCCGAGCTGCTGGAACTGGTCGAAATGGAAGTTCGCGACCTGCTGAGCACCTACGACTTCCCGGGTGACGACACGCCGATCATCATCGGTTCGGCACTGATGGCGCTGAATGGCCAAGACGAAAACGGTTTGGGTACCACCGCGGTCAAGACCTTGGTCGAGACCCTGGACACCTACATTCCTGAGCCGGTGCGGGCTATCGACAAGCCGTTCCTGATGCCGATCGAAGACGTGTTCTCGATTTCCGGTCGCGGTACTGTGGTGACCGGTCGTGTTGAGCGCGGCGTGGTTAAGATTCAGGAAGAAGTGGAAATCGTTGGCCTGCGCCCGACCACCAAAACCACCTGCACCGGTGTTGAGATGTTCCGCAAGCTGCTGGACGAAGGGCGTGCGGGCGAGAACTGCGGTGTGTTGCTGCGTGGTACCAAGCGTGATGACGTCGAGCGCGGCCAGGTTCTGGCCAAGCCGGGTTCGGTCAAGCCGCACACCACCTTCACTGCTGAAGTGTATGTGCTGAGCAAGGAAGAAGGCGGCCGCCACACGCCGTTCTTCAAAGGCTACCGCCCACAGTTCTACTTCCGTACCACGGACGTGACCGGTAACTGCGAATTGCCGGAAGGCGTTGAAATGGTAATGCCAGGCGATAACATTCAAATGACTGTTACGCTGATCAAAACCATCGCGATGGAAGAAGGCTTGCGCTTCGCCATTCGTGAAGGCGGTCGCACCGTAGGTGCTGGTGTTGTAGCCAAAATCATCGCTTAACACGCGATAGATTGAAAAAGCCCCCGCTCAGCGGGGGCTTTTTTTATCCGGTTGACACTGGGTAGGGGCATCTATAGAATCACGCCTCCTTTTAACGGGCATAGTGCGCCCGTTGGGAATGAGCCTGGAGTCTGAAATCCAATGCAAAATCAGCAAATCCGTATCAGGTTGAAGGCTTTTGACCATCGCCTGATCGATCAATCTACCCAGGAAATCGTGGAAACCGCGAAACGTACTGGGGCACAGGTGCGTGGTCCGATCCCGCTGCCTACCCGTAAGGAGCGGTTCACCGTTCTGGTTTCCCCGCACGTCAACAAAGACGCGCGCGACCAGTACGAAATCCGCACTCACAAGCGCGTTCTGGACATCGTTCAGCCCACCGACAAAACCGTCGATGCGCTGATGAAGTTGGACCTCGCGGCAGGCGTGGAAGTACAGATCAGCCTCGGCTAAGCCCAGCTTGGTCGTGTAACGCTCTGAAATGGGCGGCCATAGCGGGTGAAAGCCCCGTACACTCATGAGGTTAATAACATGACTATTGGTGTAGTCGGTCGTAAGTGCGGCATGACCCGCATTTTCACCGAAGATGGTGTCTCTATTCCGGTTACGGTTATCGAAGTCGAACCGAATCGCGTCACCCAGTTCAAATCCGAAGAAA
The DNA here is from genome assembly GCF_014694385.1 of Pseudomonas typographi. Taxonomy (GTDB): domain Bacteria; phylum Pseudomonadota; class Gammaproteobacteria; order Pseudomonadales; family Pseudomonadaceae; genus Aquipseudomonas; species Aquipseudomonas typographi. The sequence goes on from NZ_JAAOCA010000022.1 coordinate 21,294, forward strand.
CCGATGGCTATCGCGCAGTGCAAGTCACTGTTGGCGAGCGTCGTGCTTCGCGCGTGACCGCTGCTCAAGCGGGCCACTTTGCAAAAGCCAACGTTGCTGCAGGCCGTAATGTTCTGGAATTTCGCGTAGAAGAAGGCGAATACCAGGCAGGTGACCTGATCAAGGCAGATCTGTTCTCCGCAGGGCAAATGGTCGATGTTACTGGCCAGTCCAAAGGTAAAGGCTTTGCCGGTACCATCAAGCGTTGGAACTTTCGCGGTCAGGACAACACCCACGGTAACTCCGTTTCCCACCGCGTCCCGGGCTCCATCGGCCAGTGCCAGACTCCTGGTCGTGTATTCAAGGGCAAGAAAATGTCCGGCCATATGGGCGCCGAGCGCGTGACCGTTCAGTCCTTGGAAATTGTCCGCGTTGACGCTGAGCGCAATCTGCTGCTGGTCAAGGGCGCCGTTCCGGGCGCAACTGGCGGTGACGTGATTGTGCGTCCGGCTGTTAAGGCTCGCGGTTAAGGGGAAACTGACATGCAATTAAATGTAAATGACGCGCAAGCGATCGAAGTTTCCGAGCGGACTTTTGGTGGCGAGTTCAACGAGACCCTGGTTCACCAGGCAGTCGTAGCCTACATGGCCGGTGGTCGTCAGGGCAGCAAGCAGCAAAAGACCCGTTCTGACGTCGCCGGTGGCGGCAAGCGCCCCTGGCGCCAGAAGGGCACCGGCCGTGCCCGTGCCGGTACTATCCGTAGCCCGCTGTGGCGCGGCGGTGGTACCACCTTTGCTGCTCGCCCTCAGGATCACTCGCAGAAGCTCAACAAGAAGATGTACCGCGCAGCCCTGCGCTCCATCCTCGCTGAGCTGGTGCGTACCGAGCGCCTGGTCGTGGTTCAGGACTTCGCCGTCGAAGCGCCAAAAACCAAAGACCTGCTGGGTAAGCTCACTGGCCTGGGCCTGACCGACGTGCTGATCGTTTCCGAAGCCGTCGACCAGAACCTGTACTTGGCCGCTCGCAACCTGCCGCACGTCGACGTACGTGACGTTCAGGGTTCCGACCCGGTCAGCCTGATCGCCTACGACAAGGTGTTGATCACCGTGTCTGCCGTGAAGAAATTCGAGGAGCTGCTGGGATGAACCAGGAACGCGTATTCAAAGTTCTGCTTGGCCCGCACGTTTCCGAGAAGGCTACCGTTCTGGCAGAGAAAAAAAGCCAGTTCGTCTTCAAGGTCGCGACTGACGCTACCAAGCTCGAAATCAAGAAGGCCGTCGAAACCCTGTTCAACGTGAAAGTCGCTGGCGTCACTACCCTCAATGTACTGGGTAAGAGCAAGCGTACCGCCCGTGGTCTGGGTAAGCGTAATGACTGGAAGAAGGCCGTTGTCGCCCTTCAGCCGGGCCAAGATCTCGATTTCAGCAGCAACGCTGAGTAAGGAAGGGGTGCATCATGGCAATCGTTAAATGCAAGCCGACTTCCGCTGGCCGCCGTTTTGTGGTCAAGGTCGTCAACAAGGAGCTGCACAAAGGCGCTCCTCACGCCCCCCTGCTCGAAAAGAAATCGAAGTCTGGTGGTCGTAACAACAATGGTCGCATCACCACGCGTCACGTAGGTGGCGGCCATAAGCAGCACTATCGTCTGGTCGACTTCCGTCGCAACGACAAGGACGGCATCGCCGCCACTGTCGAGCGTATCGAATACGACCCGAACCGTACTGCTTTCATCGCACTGGTTCTGTACGCAGACGGCGAGCGCCGTTACATCCTGGCGCCAAAAGGCGTTAGCGCTGGCGACCAACTGGTGGCGGGCGCGTTGGCCCCTATCAAGGCCGGTAATACCCTGCAACTGCGTAACATTCCAGTCGGTTCCACCGTTCACGCTATCGAGTTGAAGCCGGGCAAAGGTGCCCAGATCGCTCGTTCCGCGGGTGCTTCGGCCCAGCTGGTTGCTCGTGAAGGTGTCTACGTGACTCTGCGTCTACGCTCTGGCGAGATGCGCAAGGTGCTGGCTGAATGCCGCGCGACCCTGGGTGAAGTCTCGAATTCCGAGCACAGCCTGCGTTCGCTGGGTAAAGCGGGTGCCAAGCGCTGGCGTGGCGTTCGCCCAACCGTTCGTGGTGTTGCCATGAACCCGGTTGACCACCCACATGGTGGTGGTGAAGGCCGTACGTCTGGTGGTCGTCATCCGGTATCGCCGTGGGGCTTCCCAACCAAGGGTGCAAAGACCCGTGCTAACAAGCGTACCGACAAAATGATCGTCCGTCGTCGCAAGTAAATAGAGGGATACGACAGTGCCACGTTCTCTGAAGAAAGGTCCTTTTATCGATCTTCACCTGTTGAAGAAGGTCGAAGTGGCGGCGGAAAAGAATGATCGCAAACCGGTTAAAACCTGGTCGCGTCGTTCGATGATTCTGCCGCAAATGGTAGGTCTGACCATCGCCGTGCATAACGGCCGTCAACACGTTCCGGTTCTGGTAAGTGAAGACATGGTTGGCCATAAACTGGGCGAGTTCGCCGCTACCCGCACGTACCGCGGGCATGCTGCAGACAAGAAAGCCAAGCGCTAAGGGGTAGGAAATGGAAGTAGCCGCTAAGCTGTCGGGCGCTCGAATCTCCGCCCAGAAAGCCCGCTTGGTCGCCGACCAGATCCGCGGGAAGAAGGTGGGCGAAGCGCTCAACCTGTTGGCCTTCAGCAGCAAAAAAGCCGCTGAAATCGTGAAGAAAGTCCTTGAGTCGGCCGTTGCCAACGCCGAGCACAACGAAGGCGCCGACGTCGACGACCTTAAGGTGTCGACTGTCTTCGTTAACGAAGGGCGTTCGCTGAAGCGCATCATGCCGCGTGCCAAGGGCCGCGCTGATCGCATCGTCAAGCGGTCTTGCCATATCACTGTCAAGGTTGCGGACAAGTAACGGAGTCGATCAGATGGGTCAGAAAGTACATCCCGTTGGCATCCGCCTGGGAATCGTCAAGGAGCACACTTCCGTCTGGTATGCAGGCGGTCGGACTTACGCAGACTATCTGCTTGCAGACCTGCGCACCCGTGAGTACCTCCAAGACAAATTAAAAAACGCGTCCGTCAGCCGCATCGATATTCATCGCCCGGCTCAAACCGCACGCATCACCATCCACACCGCTCGTCCCGGCATCGTGATCGGCAAGAAGGGTGAAGATGTTGAAAAACTGCGCCAGGACCTGACCAAGCAAATGGGTGTGCCCGTGCACATCAACATCGAAGAGATCCGCAAGCCGGAGCTCGACGGTATGCTGGTTGCCCAGAGCGTAGCTCAGCAGCTGGAACGCCGCGTCATGTTCCGTCGCGCCATGAAACGCGCCGTGCAGAACGCCATGCGTATTGGTGCCAAGGGCATCAAGATCCAGGTGAGTGGTCGTCTCGGCGGTGCTGAGATTGCACGTACGGAATGGTATCGCGAAGGTCGTGTGCCGCTGCACACCCTGCGTGCCGATATCGACTATGCCACCTACGAAGCGCACACCACTTACGGTGTGATCGGTGTCAAGGTTTGGATCTTCAAAGGCGAAGTCATTGGTGGCCGCCAGGAAGAACTGAAACCGCAAGCACCCGCGCCTCGTAAAAAAGCTGCCAAGTAAGGGGTACGCCAAATGTTGCAACCAAAGCGTACAAAATTCCGCAAGCAAATGACCGGCCACAACCGTGGCTTGGCTCAGCGCGGTAGCAAGGTCAGCTTCGGTGAATTCGCACTGAAGGCTGTATCTCGCGGTCGTCTCACCGCCCGCCAAATCGAGTCGGCGCGTCGTGCGCTGACCCGTCACGTAAAACGTGGCGGCAAGATCTGGATTCGTGTGTTCCCGGACAAACCGGTTACCAAGAAGCCCCTCGAGGTTCGGATGGGTAAAGGTAAGGGTAACGTGGAATACTGGGTTGCCCAGATTCAACCGGGCAAAGTCCTGTACGAAATCGAGGGTGTTTCCGAGCAACTGGCTCGCGAGGCATTTGCCCTGGCCGCTGCCAAGCTGCCATTGGCGACCTCCTTTGTTAAGCGGACGGTGATGTGATGAAAGCGAACGAACTTCGTGAAAAATCAGCACAGCAACTGAACGAGCAACTGCTCGGCTTGCTGCGCGATCAGTTCAATCTGCGCATGCAGAAGGCAACTGGTCAGTTGGGGCAGTCTCACCTGCTCTCGCAAGTGAAGCGTGACATCGCTCGCGTGAAAACTGTGCTCAACCAGCAGGCAGGTAAGTGATCATGGCTGAAGCCGAAAAAACCGTCCGTACGCTGACTGGCCGTGTGGTCAGCGACAAAATGGACAAAACCATCACCGTTCTGATCGAGCGTCGCGTCAAGCACCCGATCTACGGCAAATACGTCAAGCGTTCGACCAAGCTGCACGCCCACGACGAGACCAACCAGTGCCACATTGGCGACAAGGTTACCATCCGCGAAATTCGCCCGATGGCTAAAACCAAGTGCTGGGCGTTGGTTGAAGTCGTTGAGCGCGCTGTTGAAGTCTAAGGGCTAGGGGTCGGAGATATTTTATGATTCAGACTCAATCGATGCTCGATGTGGCCGATAACAGCGGCGCTCGTCGTGTCATGTGCATCAAGGTGCTCGGTGGTTCCCACCGCCGTTACGCCGGAATCGGTGACATCATCAAAGTAACCGTTAAGGAAGCGATTCCTCGTGGCAAGGTCAAGAAAGGCCAGGTCATGACGGCGGTGGTAGTTCGTACTCGTCATGGCGTTCGCCGCCCTGACGGTTCGATCATCCGTTTCGACGGCAACGCTGCTGTTCTGCTGAACAACAAGCAAGAGCCGATCGGCACCCGTATCTTTGGGCCAGTGACCCGTGAACTCCGTTCTGAGAAGTTCATGAAGATCGTCTCGCTCGCCCCAGAAGTGCTGTAAGGAGATCCGACATGCAAAAGATTCGTCGTGACGACGAGATCATCGTGATCGCCGGCAAAGACAAGGGCAAGCGCGGTAAGGTGCTGAAGGTTCTGGCTGACGACCGCCTGGTCGTTGGCGGTGTGAACCTGGTCAAGCGCCATACCAAGCCGAATCCAATGGCTGGCATTCAGGGCGGTATCGTCGAGAAAGAGGCGCCGCTGCACGCTTCCAACGTTGCCATTTTCAACAGCGAAACCAACAAGGCTGACCGCGTGGGTTTCAAGGTTGAAGAAGGCAAGAAAATTCGTGTCTTCAAGTCGACCCAAAAAGCGGTTGATGCTTGAACACTGCTAGGTAAATGACCATGGCACGACTCAAAGAGATTTACCGGAAGGAAATCGCTCCCAAGCTTAAGGAAGAACTTAAGCTTGCAAACGTGATGGAAGTTCCGCGCGTTACCAAGATCACCCTGAACATGGGCCTGGGCGAAGCGATCGGTGATAAAAAGGTCATCGAGCACGCGGTCGCTGACCTGGAAAAAATCACTGGCCAAAAGCCGGTGGTGACCTTCGCTCGCAAGTCCATCGCAGGTTTCAAGGTTCGCGAAGGCTGGCCGATTGGCGTCAAGGTTACCCTGCGTCGCGATCGTATGTACGAGTTCCTGGATCGCCTGTTGTCGATCTCCCTGCCTCGGGTTCGCGACTTTCGCGGCCTGAATGCCAAGTCCTTCGATGGCCGCGGTAACTACAGCATGGGTGTGAAAGAGCAGATCATCTTCCCGGAAATCGATTACGACAAGATCGATGCTCTTCGCGGTCTGGACATTACCCTGACCACCACTGCCCGTTCGGACGACGAAGGCCGCGCCTTGCTGCGCGCTTTCAAGTTCCCGTTCCGTAATTGATTGGAGTCGGATAATGGCTAAGAAGAGTATGAAAAACCGCGAGCTGAAGCGCCAGAAGACGGTCGCCAAGTTCGCAACCAAGCGCGCTGCGCTGAAAGCAACCATCGTTAACCAGGAGGCCACTCCTGAAGACCGCTGGAACGCTACCATCGCACTGCAAAAGCAGCCGCGCGACGCGAGCTCTTCGCGCCTGCGTAACCGCTGCCGCCTGACCGGTCGCCCGCACGGTGTTTACCGTAAGTTCGGCCTGTCGCGTAACAAGCTGCGTGAAGCGGCCATGCGCGGTGACGTACCAGGCTTGGTCAAGGCCAGCTGGTAATACGCCGATTGGCGCCGGTGGTCTCCGACCGCCGGTTAGCCGACAAGCCAATCAAGCCCCTTTTGGGGCTTGATTCGTTTCCGAGGTGCCTCTAGAATGACCGGCTCGCCTGAGCCCGGGGTTTTCAAGGGCACCATTCAGGCGGTCTATACGGCCGAAAGGCCCGTTTTTTTCGTATCAGGAGCATCAAGCCCATGAGTATGCAGGACCCGTTAGCGGACATGCTAACTCGCATCCGTAATGCCCAGATGGCTGAAAAGTCCGTTGTAAGCATGCCTTCGTCCAAACTGAAGGTTGCTGTTGCCAAAGTTCTCAAAGACGAAGGCTACATCGCGGGTTATCAGGTCACTGGCGACGCGAAGCCCTCGCTGTCCCTCGAACTGAAATATTTCGAAGGCCGCCCGGTCATCGAAGAGGTCAAGCGCGTCAGCCGCCCAGGCCTACGTCGTTACAAGTCCGTCGATGATCTGCCGAAAGTTCGTGGCGGTCTTGGCGTTTCCATCGTCTCCACCAACAAAGGTGTGATGACGGATCGTGCTGCACGCGCTGCCGGTGTCGGTGGCGAAGTGCTTTGCACCGTGTTCTAAGAGGGGGGATCAGCATGTCACGCGTCGCTAAGAACCCCGTCAAGCTACCGGCTGGCGTTGAAATCAAATTCGCCGGCCAGGTGCTCTTGATCAAGGGTGCCAAGGGTACTCTGGAACTGAACGTTCACAACTCTGTAGAAGTCACCGAAGAAAGCGGCGAACTGCGTTTCGTAGCCCGCAATGGCGACCAACAGACCCGCGCCATGGCCGGTACCACCCGGGCACTGGTCAACAACATGGTCCAGGGCGTAAGCCAAGGCTTCGAGCGCAAGCTCCAGCTGGTCGGCGTTGGTTATAAGGCTCAAGCCAAAGGCCAGGTGCTGTCCCTGTCTCTGGGCTTCTCCCACCCTGTGGACTATCAGCTGCCGGAAGGCGTTGTCGCTGAAACTCCAAGCCAGACCGATATCCTGATCAAAGGTATCGACAAGCAGCTCGTGGGCCAAGTCGCCGCGGAAATCCGCGACTTCCGTCGTCCAGAGCCGTACAAAGGTAAGGGTGTCCGTTACGCGGATGAAATCGTCCGCCGTAAAGAAGCCAAGAAGAAGTAGGGCCTAGCAAATGACCGACAAAAAAGTTACTCGTCTGCGTCGCGCTCGCAAAGCACGCCTGAAAATGCACGAGCTCGAAGCCGTGCGTCTGTGCGTGTATCGCTCTTCGCAGCACATCTATGCCCAGGTCATTTCGGCCGACGGCAGCAAGGTTCTGGCGAGCGCCTCGACCTTGGACAAAGAACTGCGTGATGGTGCCACTGGCAACGTCGATGCCGCCTCCAGGGTGGGCAAACTGGTTGCCGAACGCGCCAAGGCGGCCGGTATTTCTCAAGTCGCTTTCGACCGTTCCGGCTTCAAGTACCACGGCCGTGTCAAAGCACTGGCTGATGCTGCTCGTGAAGGCGGGCTGGAGTTCTAAGTTATGGCTAACAACGACCAAAAACGCGACGAAGGCTACATTGAGAAGCTGGTTCAGGTTAACCGCGTAGCCAAGACCGTCAAGGGCGGCCGTATCTTCACCTTCACCGCACTGACCGTAGTGGGTGATGGCAAGGGTCGCGTCGGCTTCGGCCGTGGCAAATCCCGCGAAGTGCCTGCCGCTATCCAGAAGGCGATGGAAGCTGCGCGCCGCAACATGATTCAGGTAGACCTTAAAGGTACCACCCTGCAATACGCCACCAAGGCCACCCACGGTGCCTCGAAGGTGTACATGCAGCCTGCTTCCGAAGGTACCGGCATCATTGCCGGCGGCGCCATGCGTGCCGTGCTGGAAGTGGCCGGCGTGCAGAACGTTCTGGCCAAGTGCTATGGCTCGACCAACCCAGTGAACGTGGTGCACGCCACTTTCAACGGGCTGAAAGCCATGCAGTCTCCTGATTCCATCGCCGCCAAGCGTGGCAAGAGCATCGAGGAGATTCTGTAATCATGGCTACCGTTAAAGTTACGCTGGTCAAAAGCACCGCTGGCCGCCTGCCCAACCACAAGCTGTGCGTTAAGGGCCTGGGGCTGCGCCGTATCGGTCACACCGTGGAAGTCGAAGATACTCCGGCTAACCGCGGGATGATCAATAAGGCTTACTACATGCTGCGCGTCGAGGGTTAATCGATGAAACTCAATGATCTGAGTCCAGCGCCGGGTTCCCGTCGCGAGAAGCATCGCCCTGGTCGTGGCATCGGCAGCGGTCTGGGTAAGACCGGCGGCCGGGGCCACAAGGGCCAAACCTCCCGTTCCGGTGGCTCCATCGCTCCGGGCTTCGAGGGTGGTCAACAGCCTCTGCACCGTCGTTTGCCGAAATTCGGCTTCGTTTCCCTCAAGGCGATGGACCGTGCCGAAGTGCGTACTTCGGAACTGGCCAAAGTTCAGGGTGACGTGGTTTCGGTTCAGTCGCTGAAAGAGGCCAATGTCATCAACCAGAACGTTCGGCGCGTTAAAGTCGTGCTGTCTGGTGACGTGACGCGTGCGGTCACTCTGAAGGGTATCGGCGCCACCAAAGGTGCGCGTGCGGCTATCGAAGCAGCTGGCGGCAAGTTCGAGGAATAAATGGCTAAGCAAGGTGCTCTCTCAGCGCTCGGCAAAGGCGGGTTGTCCGAACTCTGGGCTCGTCTGCGTTTCCTGTTCCTGGCGATTATCGTCTATCGGATCGGCGCGCATATCCCAGTTCCTGGCATCAACCCAGACCGCCTGGCGGATCTGTTCCGACAGAATGAGGGGACCATTCTTAGCCTGTTCAACATGTTTTCCGGCGGCGCGCTGGAGCGCATGAGCATTTTTGCATTGGGGATCATGCCGTACATTTCGGCGTCGATCATCATGCAGCTCATGACCGCGATCAGTCCGCAGTTGGAACAGTTGAAGAAGGAAGGGGAAGCTGGCCGTCGCAAGATCAGCCAGTACACCCGCTATGGCACCGTTGTGCTGGCACTGGTCCAGGCTATTGGCATGTCCATTGGCTTGGCCAACCAGGGCGTCGCGTTCTCATCTGGCTTCGCGTTCTACTTCGTGGCGGTCTCCACCTTCGTGGCGGGTGCGTTGTTCATGATGTGGCTTGGCGAGCAGATCACAGAGCGTGGTGTCGGCAACGGCATTTCGATGCTGATTTTCTCGGGCATCGTCGCCGGTTTGCCGCGTGCGGTCGGGCAGTCTTTCGAGTCTGCTCGCCAGGGTGATATCAATATCTTCGCCTTGGTCGCCGTGGGCCTGGTCGCAGTAGCGATCATCGGTTTCGTGGTTTTCATCGAGCGTGGCCAGCGCCGCATTGCGGTGCACTACGCCAAGCGCCAGCAGGGCCGTAAGGTCTTTGCTGAACAGCGCAGCCACTTGCCGTTGAAAGTGAACATGGCCGGGGTTATCCCCGCCATTTTCGCGAGCAGCATCTTGCTGTTCCCGGCTTCGTTGGGCGCCTGGTTTGGTCAGTCCGAAGGTATGGGCTGGTTGCAGGATGTCTCGCAGTCGATCGCTCCTGGTCAGCCGTTGAACATTTTGCTGTTTAGTGCGGGGATCATTTTCTTCTGCTTCTTCTATACAGCGCTAATGTTCAACCCGAAAGACGTAGCGGAGAACCTGAAGAAATCCGGTGCCTTTATTCCGGGTATCCGGCCTGGTGAGCAGTCGGCGCGCTACATTGATGGCGTTCTGACCCGCTTGACCATGTTCGGTGCTCTTTACATGACGGCCGTGTGCCTGGTGCCCCAGTTCCTGGTGGTTGCAGCAAACGTTCCGTTCTACCTTGGCGGGACCTCGTTGCTGATCGTGGTAGTGGTTGTGATGGACTTTATGGCCCAAGTACAATCCCACCTCGTTTCGCACCAGTACGAATCCCTGATGAAGAAAGCCAACCTGAAGGGCTACGGCGGCAGCAGCTTGCTGCGCTGAGAGGCCCGTAAGGTTCGAGGAGTTGGTGATGAAAGTTCGCGCATCGGTGAAAAAGCTGTGCCGCAACTGCAAGATTATTCGCCGTGAAGGCATCGTGCGGGTGATCTGCAGCGCGGAACCACGCCACAAGCAGCGCCAAGGCTGAGTGTGAGCTGTGCTAAAAACCCAGCAGCTAGTGTGCTGCTGGGTTGATTATTTGTTATTACAGCGATATTATCGCGCGCCCTATTTCTTGGCTTCCGGGGCGCAGGTAGCTGTCAATTGGAGTCCCACTGAATGGCCCGTATTGCAGGCGTAAACATTCCAGATAACAAGCATACTGTTATCTCGCTGACCTACATCTACGGTGTTGGTCGCACGACTGCACAGAAAATCTGTGAAGTCTCTGGGGTCAACCCAGCCGCAAAGATCAAGGATCTGAGCGACGAGCAAATCGAACAGCTGCGTAGCGAAGTGGCGAAGATCACCACCGAAGGTGACCTGCGCCGTGACGTCAATATGAAGATCAAGCGCTTGATGGACCTAGGTTGCTACCGTGGCCTGCGTCATCGCCGCGGTCTGCCGGTTCGCGGTCAGCGTACCAAGACCAACGCGCGTACCCGTAAGGGCCCACGCAAGCCGATCCGCAAGTAATCGCACCAGCGAATCGACAGGAATATAGACATGGCAAAACCTGCTGCTCGTCCTCGTAAGAAAGTCAAAAAGACCGTGGTTGATGGCATCGCCCACATCCATGCGTCTTTCAACAACACCATCGTGACCATTACCGATCGCCAAGGTAATGCTCTGTCCTGGGCTACCTCGGGTGGTTCGGGTTTCCGCGGCTCGCGTAAGTCTACCCCGTTCGCTGCCCAAGTGGCCGCTGAGCGTGCTGGCCAGGCTGCCCTGGAATATGGTCTGAAAAACCTCGACGTGAACGTCAAGGGTCCAGGCCCGGGCCGTGAATCCGCTGTTCGTGCTTTGAACGGCTGCGGCTACAAAATCGCCAGCATCACCGACGTGACGCCCATCCCGCACAACGGGTGCCGTCCGCCGAAGAAGCGCCGCGTGTAATCCAGGAGGCAGTAAGAAATGGCACGTTACATTGGTCCAAAATGCAAGCTGTCTCGTCGTGAAGGCACTGACCTGTTCCTGAAAAGTGGCGTTCGCGCTCTGGAATCGAAGTGCAATATCGAAACCGCACCGGGTATCCACGGCCAACGCCGTGGCCGTCAGTCCGACTACGGCACCCAATTGCGCGAGAAACAAAAAGTCCGTCGCATCTATGGTGTTCTCGAACGCCAGTTCAGCGGTTACTACAAGCTGGCTGCGAGCAAGAAAGGCGCAACCGGTGAGAACCTGCTGCAACTGCTCGAAGGCCGTCTGGACAACGTCGTTTACCGTATGGGCTTTGGCGCTACCCGTGCCGAATCTCGCCAGCTGGTTTCGCATAAAGCGATCAGCGTCAATGGCGTTACCGTAAACGTACCGTCTTACCAAGTTCGTCCAGGTGACGTAGTGGCCGTTCGCGAGAAGTCGAGGAACCAGCTGCGCATCGTTCAAGCCCTTGAACTGAGCGCCCAGCGTGGCCGCGTTGAGTGGGTTGAAGTAGACAGCGAGAAAAAATCCGGCGTGTTCAAGAACGTTCCGGCTCGCGCTGATCTGTCCGCCGACATCAACGAAAACCTGATCGTCGAGCTCTACTCCAAGTAAGGGCTAGAAAGTAGGTGCATCCATGCAGATTTCGGTAAATGAGTTTCTGACGCCCCGCCACATTGATGTGCAGGTCGTCAGCCCAACGCGCGCCAAGATCACACTCGAGCCTCTCGAGCGTGGCTTTGGCCACACCCTGGGCAACGCGCTGCGTCGCATCCTGTTGTCCTCCATGCCTGGCTGTGCGGTTGTAGAAGCCGAGATCGAAGGCGTACTCCACGAGTACAGCGCGATCGAAGGTGTTCAGGAAGATGTCATTGACATCCTGTTGAACGTCAAAGGGCTGGCTATCAAGCTGCACGGTCGTGACGAAGTTACGCTGACCTTGTCGAAAAAAGGTTCGGGGGTGGTTACCGCTGCCGATATTCAGCTGGATCATGATGTCGAGATCGTCAATCCCGAGCACGTGATCGCGAACCTGGCTACCAACGGCGCTTTGAATATGAAGCTCGTCGTTGCCCGGGGCCGTGGTTACGAGCCGGCTGACTCCCGTCAGAGCGACGACGACGAAAGCCGTAGCATTGGTCGTTTGCAGCTGGATGCTTCGTTCAGCCCGGTTCGCCGCATCGCATACGTGGTGGAAAACGCCCGTGTCGAACAGCGCACCAACCTGGACAAGCTGGTTATCGACCTGGAAACCAACGGTACCCTGGACCCGGAAGAGGCGATCCGCCGTGCTGCGACCATTCTGCAACAGCAGCTGGCCGCATTCGTCGACCTCAAGGGTGACAGCGAACCTGTCGTTGTGGAGCAGGAAGACGAGATCGATCCGATCCTTCTGCGCCCGGTTGACGATCTGGAACTGACTGTTCGTTCGGCGAACTGCCTTAAGGCGGAAAACATTTACTACATTGGCGACCTGATTCAGCGTACCGAAGTAGAACTGTTGAAGACTCCGAACTTGGGCAAGAAGTCCCTGACTGAAATCAAGGACGTTCTGGCCTCCCGCGGTCTTTCCCTCGGCATGCGCCTCGACAACTGGCCGCCTGCAAGTCTTAAGAAGGACGATAAGGCCACTGCCTGATCGTCGTAATCACCGAACGTAGAAGTTTGGTAAGGAATTAACCATGCGTCATCGTAAAAGTGGTCGTCACCTGAGCCGCACCAGCGCGCACCGCAAGGCCATGTTTCAAAACATGGCGGTGTCGCTGTTCGAGCACGAGTTGATCAAAACTACCCTGCCGAAAGCCAAGGAACTGCGTCGGGTTGCCGAGCCGCTGATCACCCTGGCCAAGGAAGACACCGTGGCCAACCGCCGCCTGGCTTTCGACCGTACCCGTTCGAAAGAAGCGGTCGGCAAGCTGTTCAAAGACTTGGGCAAGCGCTACGCCACCCGTAACGGCGGCTACCTGCGTATCCTCAAGTGCGGTTTCCGTGCAGGCGACAATGCTCCGATGGCTTACGTCGAGCTGGTTGACCGCCCGGTCGGCGGCGAAGTCGTAACCGCTGAATAAGGCCTCGGCCATTCAATAAAAAACCGGGCTTCTGCCCGGTTTTTTATTGTCTATCACATTAGCTTTTCTCTATTAGCTGTACTGAATTAATGCATTAGCCCTCAGCGAGGCGGTGAATATACTGGCCCCATAGCCGATTGAATTCACCCGTTAGAGGAAGCTGTGCATGAGCGAAGAAACCGTTTTGACCGGCGCCAGTGGCGCCCCGGTTGCGGACAACCAAAACTCCCGTTCCGCAGGCCCGCGCGGCCCGCTGCTGCTGGACGATTTCCACCTGCTTGAAAAGCTGGCGCATTTCAACCGCGAGAACATTCCCGAACGGCGGGTACACGCTAAGGGCTCCGCGGCTTATGGCACATTCACGGTAACCCGGGACATCACCCAGTACAGCTGCGCCAAACTCTTCAGTGACGTGGGCAAGCAGACGCAGGTATTGCTGCGCTTTTCTACAGTGGGTGGGGAGCGTGGCTCGGCAGACACTGAGCGGGACCCTCGCGGCTTCGCGATAAAGTTCTACACCGAAGAAGGCAACTGGGACATCGTGGGCAACAACACCCCTGTGTTCTTTATTCGCGACCCATTGAAGTTCCCAGACTTCATCCACACGCAAAAACGCCACCCGCACAGCAACCTCAAAAGCGCGCAAATGATGTGGGATTTCTGGTCGCATTCGCCGGAGGCGACTCACCAGGTCACGGTGTTGTTTTCCGACCGCGGCATCCCAGACGGCTACCGCTTCATGCATGGTTTCGGCAGCCATACGTTCAGCTTGATCAGCGCCGACGGCGAGCGCCATTGGGTTAAGTGGCACTTCAAGAGCCTGCAGGGCATCAGGAACTTGGCGCCGGCAGAGGCCGTACGTTTGGCCGGCACGGACCCGGATTACGCCCAACGCGACCTGTTCGCGGCAATCGAACGGGGCGAATACCCTAAATGGCGCGCCTGCGTGCAGATCATGAGCGAGGCGCAGGCACAGGCGCACCACGAGAACCCCTTCGATGTGACCAAGACCTGGTCGCAAAAGGAGTACCCGTTGGTTGAAGTGGGTGTGCTCGAACTCAGCCGTAATCCGCTCAATTACTTTGCAGAGGTGGAGCAGGCCGCCTTCGCCCCGAGCAATGTGGTACCGGGTGTGGGCCTGTCACCCGATAAAATGCTTCAGGGCCGTGTGTTCGCCTATGCCGACGCGCATCGCTACCGAATTGGTACCAACCACCAGCAACTTCCGGTGAATGCGCCGCGCAGCCCGGTGCATACGTACCAGCGTGATGGTGCGATGGCGTTGGGCAGTAACGGCGGTTCAGCGCCTAATTATGAGCCCAATAGCTACAGCAACACGCCTAAGCAGGCGCCGCGCTACGCAGAACCGGCGTTGCCACTCAGCGGCGCCGCGGCCCGGTGGAACCAGCGCGAAGATACCGACTACTACAGCCATGCCGGTGCGCTGTTCCGCTTAATGAGCGATGCACAGAAGGCGCTGCTGATTAACAACATCGCTGGTGCCATGGCCGGTGTGAGCAGTGAAGTGGTGCAGCGCCAATTGCAGCACTTCTACAAGGCAGACCCGGCCTATGGCGAAGGCGTCGCCGCTGCCTTGGGTGTAATGCTTGGTTAAGTCGTAACGCTAAGAAGAACCGCCCGCAATTGGGCGGTTTTTCGCCTATTTAGCCGTGCGTTTCGGCGAATTTCAGCCATTTTTGAATGGCGGGGCCGTGACCGTGGCCAAGCGATGGTTCACAATAGCGCTTTCAAATTCCAGGGAGTGTTGGCCGCCATGCAAGGTCATCCAGACGTCATTGATTACCTCAACACGCTGCTGACCGGCGAACTGGCCGCGCGCGACCAGTACTTTGTTCACTCGCGCATGTATGAAGACTGGGGTTTCACGCAGCTTTACGAACGCATCAACCATGAGATGCAAGAAGAAGCGCAACACGCCGATGCCCTGATGCGTCGCATCTTGTTGTTGGAAGGTACGCCGCGTATGCGCCCGGACGACCTCGATGTGGGCCATAGCGTGCCGACCATGCTCGAAAACGACCTGCGGCTGGAGTACAAGGTGCGCGACGCCCTGCGCAAAGGCATCGCCCTGTGCGAGCTACATAACGATTACGTGAGCCGTGAAATTCTGCGCGTGCAGCTTAACGACACCGAGGAAGATCACACCTACTGGCTGGAGAAACAGTTGGGGCTGATCAAGTCCATCGGCCTTGAAAACTACTTGCAGTCGCAAGCACGAAGCTAAGCTAAAGCCGCCCCCAGGGGCGGCTTTTCATTCAGGCCTTGTCGCGTTCCAGCAGCGGCTTCAGGTATTTGCCGGTATAGGATTGCGGCATATCGGCCACTTGCTCGGGTGTGCCGCAGGCAATGATCTGCCCGCCCTTGGAGCCCCCTTCCGGGCCAAGGTCGACCAACCAGTCCGCGGTTTTGATCACGTCCAGGTTATGCTCGATCACTACCACGGTATTGCCGTGGTCGCGTAGGCGGTGCAACACATCGAGCAACTGCTGGATATCCGCGAAGTGCAGGCCCGTGGTCGGCTCATCCAGAATGTACAGGGTTTTGCCAGTGTCGCGCTTGGACAGCTCACGGGAAAGCTTCACCCGCTGTGCCTCGCCGCCCGAGAGCGTGGTGGCCGATTGGCCCAGTTTGATATACGACAAACCCACGTCCATCAGGGTTTGCAGCTTACGCGCCAGGGCGGGTACTGCATCGAAAAAGCCGCGTGCTTCTTCGATGGTCATTTCCAGCACCTCATCGATGCTTTTGCCCTTGTAGCGCACTTCCAGGGTTTCGCGGTTGTAGCGTTTGCTCTTGCACACGTCGCATGGCACGTAGATGTCGGGCAAGAAGTGCATTTCAACCTTGATCAGGCCGTCGCCCTGGCACGCCTCGCAACGCCCGCCCTTCACGTTGAACGAGAACCGGCCGGGGCCGTACCCCCGGGCCCGGGACTCCGGCACGCCGGCGAACAGTTCGCGGATGGGGGTGAACAACCCGGTATAGGTTGCCGGGTTCGAACGCGGTGTGCGGCCGATGGGGCTTTGATCGATGTCCACCACTTTGTCTAAATGCTGCAAGCCACTGATGCTGTCGTACGGGGCTGCTTCCAGGGTGGTGGCGCCATTGAGCGCGGTAGAGCTCAATGGGAACAGGGTGTTGTTGATCAGGGTCGATTTGCCCGAGCCCGACACACCGGTAACGCACGTTAACAAACCTACTGGGATCTCCAGGTCGACCTTTTGCAGGTTGTTACCGCGAGCGCCCTTGATGTTCACCGTGAGTTTTTTATTACGCGGGGTACGTTTGCCCGGCACTGCAATTTTTTTGCGGCCGGAGAGATACTTGCCGGTTTCCGAATCCGGGTGGGCCATGACCTCGGCAGGCGTGCCCTGCGCCACGATGGCGCCACCATGAACACCGGCGCCAGGGCCGATGTCCACCACGTAGTCGGCCATGCGGATCGCGTCTTCGTCGTGCTCCACCACGATCACCGTGTTACCGATATCGCGCAGGTGGTTGAGGGTGGCGAGCAGGCGATCGTTATCACGTTGGTGCAGGCCGATAGACGGCTCGTCGAGGATATACATCACCCCAACCAAGCCGGCGCCTATCTGGCTGGCCAAACGAATGCGCTGTGCTTCACCACCGGAGAGGGTGTCGGCGCTGCGGTCCAGGGTAAGGTAATCCAAGCCCACGTTGACCAAAAACTGCAGGCGTTCGCGAATCTCTTTAAGGATCTTGTCGGCAATCTCGCCCTTACGGCCGGTCAGGCTCAACCCGCCAAAATATGCCCAGGCCTCGCCGATCGGCAGCCCGGTCACCGCGGGCAAGTTCTTGTCGCCCACCCACACGTGCCGCGACTCACGGCGCAAGCGCGTGCCTCGGCAATCCGGGCACGGTTGGGTGCTCAAGAACTTTGCCAACTCTTCGCGCACCGTGGCGGACTCGGTCTCCCGATAACGCCGCTCCAGGTTGGGAATAATCCCCTCGAACGGGTGCGAGCGCTTGACGATGTCGCCGCGGTCATTGAGGTACTTGAAGTCGACGTTCTGCTTACCGCTGCCATACAGCAACAGCTTTTGCTCTTCGGTGCCCAACTCGTTGAACGGCAGCTCGAGGCCGAAACCAAAATGCGACGCCAGCGAGCCGAGCATCTGGAAGTAATACACGTTGCGCCGGTCCCAGCCACGGATGGCGCCTTCGGCCAGCGTCAGTTCGCCATTGACCAGTCGCTTGGCATCGAAGAACTGCTTAACGCCCAGCCCATCGCAGGTGGGGCAAGCGCCGGCCGGGTTGTTGAACGAAAACACCTTCGGCTCCAACTCGCTGATCGAGTGCCCGCAGATCGGGCACGCGAAGCGCGCCGAGAAGATCATCTCTTCGCCGGGCTCATCGTCCATCGGGGCTGCCAGGGCGAGGCCGTCGGCAAGGTTCAACGCTGTCTCGAACGACTCGGCCAAGCGCTGTTGTAGGTCTGCGCGGACCTTGAAACGGTCTACCACCACGTCGATGCTGTGTTTCTTTTGCTTGTCGAGCTTGGGCAGCTCATCGAGTTCGTGCAGGCGCCCGT
This sequence comes from Pseudomonas typographi, assembly GCF_014694385.1. Lineage (GTDB taxonomy): Bacteria > Pseudomonadota > Gammaproteobacteria > Pseudomonadales > Pseudomonadaceae > Aquipseudomonas > Aquipseudomonas typographi. The sequence continues at coordinate 39,039 of NZ_JAAOCA010000022.1, forward strand.
CGATGCGAGCACGTACGAAGCCCTGGGCGCGCAGCTCTTCGAATACGGCCAGGTGCTCGCCCTTGCGCTCGCGGATCACCGGCGCCAGCAACATCAGCTTGCGCCCTTCCGGTTGCGCCAGCACCAGGTCGACCATCTGGCTTACGGTTTGCGCTTCGAGGGGGATGTCGTGATCGGGGCAGCGCGGGGTGCCCACCCGTGCATATAAAAGCCGCAGGTAGTCGTAGATCTCGGTAATGGTACCCACGGTGGAGCGTGGGTTATGCGAGGTGGATTTTTGCTCGATGGAAATGGCCGGTGACAAGCCCTCGATGGTGTCTACGTCGGGTTTTTCCATGATCGACAAAAACTGCCGGGCGTACGCCGACAGCGACTCTACGTAGCGGCGCTGGCCTTCGGCATACAACGTATCGAACGCCAGCGACGACTTACCGGAGCCAGAAAGCCCGGTAATAACGATCAGCTTGTCGCGCGGCAGGGTCAGGTCGATGTTCTTCAGGTTGTGGGTACGGGCCCCACGAATCAGGATCTTGTCCAAAACGGCCTCGCTCGGCGGGCGGAAACCCAGCAGTATAAAGGGCCGGGGCGGCGCTCTGCACGGCTGAATCCACAGCTGCCAGGTGAATATGGATAGGGTTGGCCTAGCTGAGGTGAAAATCCCTTAATGTGGCAAAGCGTCGCCGCCTGTGCCGACTCTCGGTGGGACTGGTAGAATCGCCGCCGGTTCATACGAGGTTATTTCATGCACGATCTTCACCGCGAACGCATGAGCGCCGGCGAAACCCGCGCGGCCGGCAGCCTGGCGCTGGTGTTTGCCTTTCGCATGCTGGGCATGTTCATGGTGCTGCCGGTGCTGGCCACCTACGGTATGGAGCTGGCTGGCGCCACCCCCGCGCTGATCGGCTTGGCCATCGGCGCTTACGGCCTGACCCAGGCGGTGCTGCAGATCCCGTTCGGTATGTTGTCCGACCGCATTGGCCGGCGCCCAGTGATTTACGTAGGCCTGGTGATATTCGCCCTGGGCAGCCTGCTGGCGGCCCAGGCAGATTCCATCTGGGGCGTGATCGCCGGGCGTGTTTTGCAGGGTGCCGGCGCGATCTCTGCCGCGGTGATGGCGCTGCTGTCAGACCTCACCCGGGAGCAGAACCGTACCAAGGCCATGGCCATGATTGGCATGAGCATTGGCCTGTCCTTCGCCGTGGCGATGGTGGTCGGCCCGTTGCTGACGCGCGCGTTTGGGTTACCCGGGTTATTCCTAGCCACCGCGGGGCTGGCGCTGGTTGGCCTGGCCCTGGTGGCCTTCGTGGTGCCGCGCTCGAGCGGGCTATTAGTGCATCGTGAGTCGGGCGTGGCCCGCCAGGCGCTGGCGCCGACGTTGCGCAATCGCGAGTTGCTACGGTTGAACGCCGGCATTTTCATCCTCCACGCCATTTTGATGTCGAGCTTCGTGGCGCTGCCGCTGGCGCTGGTAGACCGCGCGGGGCTGCCCAAGGAACAACACTGGTGGGTGTACCTCACCGCGCTGTTCGTTTCATTTTTTGCCATGGTGCCGTTCATTATCTACGGCGAGAAAAAGCGCCAGATGAAACGCGTGCTGGTCGGCGCCGTGCTGGTTTTGATGCTTACCGAGCTGTTTTTTTGGGCGTTTGGCTATGGGCTGGTGGAACTGGTAGTGGGCACAGTGGTGTTTTTTACCGCCTTCAACCTGCTGGAAGCTTCGTTGCCCTCGTTGGTCAGCAAGGTGTCGCCGGCCGGCGGTAAGGGTACCGCCATGGGCGTTTACTCCACCAGCCAGTTCCTGGGGGCGGCGCTGGGCGGTATCCTCGGCGGCTGGATGTACCAGCACGGGGGCCTGGGTGGCACGTTCATAGGTTGTGCCGTTTTGCTGGCCCTCTGGGTGGCGATTGCTGGTACTATGCGCGAACCACCCTATGTCACCAGCCTGCGCATGCCGCTGCCTGAGCACGCGCTGCGCGACGCGGGCCTGGGTGACCGGCTACTGGCCGTGCCAGGGGTGACGGACGCCGTGGTGGTGGCCGAAGAAGCCGCCATCTACATCAAATTCGATACACAAACAGTGGATCGCGCGGCGATCGAAGCGCTGGTCAATCCGCCTTCGAACTCGGGCGACGCCTAGGAGAACACTATGGCCCGCGGGGTTAACAAAGTCATATTGGTCGGCACGGTCGGCCAGGATCCTGAAGTGCGCTACCTGCCCAACGGCAACGCGGTCACCAACCTGAGCTTGGCCACCAGCGAGCAATGGACCGACAAGCAAAGCGGGCAAAAGGTAGAGCGCACCGAATGGCACCGCGTCTCCCTATTCGGCCGCGTGGCTGAAATCGCCGGCGAATATGTGCGCAAAGGCTCGCAGATCTACGTGGAAGGCAAGCTGCAAACCCGCGAGTGGGAAAAAGACGGCATCAAGCGCTACACCACTGAAATCATCGTAGACATGCAAGGCACCATGCAATTGCTGGGCAGCCGCCAGCAGGGCCAGCAAGCCCAAGGTGGCCAGCCAGGTGGCAACAACTACAACCAAGACAACGGCAGCAACCCGCCGGCCCCCCGCCAACAGGCGCAGCGCCCGCAGCAGGCCGCCCCACGCCAGCAGCCACAACAACCGGCCCCGCAGCCGGCGGCGGACTTCGACAGCTTTGATGACGATATTCCGTTCTAGGATACATTAGCTCTAGGTGTAAAGCTGATCCCAGCCATTAGGCGGTTAAATGCTTACAGGCAGATCGCTTTAAACTAAAAAGAAACCCTTCTCGCTGTAAGGCCAGAAGGGTTTCTTTTGCAATTTTAAAAAACTGATTTACGATTTCTCCACAGGCACGAAATATAAACATATGCCGTGGTCGGGTCAGTGTGGTTATTTTCCCCATAGGTCGCGTGCGGCTGATTTAGTCACACGGCTTTCCGGGCCGTCACTGAGTAGACATCATCGCGTGATAATAACCCCCCAAATAACACACCCTGCTAAAGCGTAACCCTCGTAGCATGTAAGGGGGGCATTTCATGCTTCCGTCAGTTGGTGATGCCAACGTTTGGGTTGGACCCCGCAAGAAGAACCCTACAGAATTGACAGAGGGTAGGCGACGATAAAGCGGTACTGATCTTGGTCCGCGAAGCTGCTGCCCTCACCTTTGTAGCGGGCATGGCGCAGCGTCAGGGTCAGGCCCTTGGCCGCGCCGCTCTGGACGGTGTAATCGACGCGTTCGCTACGTTCCCATTCGGCATGGTCGCCGCCGACACCATCGTTTGCAGAGTTCGGGTTGTCCTTGATGTCGCTGCCGTGGATGTAATAGATGGCGGTCTTGAGGCCCGGTACGCCAAGGCTGGTGAAGTCGTAGCTGTACTGGGCAAAGCTTGATTTTTCACCGGCGCGGGCGAAGTTGCCGACCATGGCGTTGGTGAACGAGTAGAAGTCGGCGCCGCCTTCGCCTTCGGCTCGATCTCCCGCCGCGGTGGAGCCTCCATTTTTGGTCACGCTGCCCTGGTTCAACCAGACCAGCGCGCCGTCGTCGGACACGTGCTGGTAGCCAGCCATCAGCGAGTGGCTACCCAGGCTGTAGGTGAACATGGCAATCCAGGTGTCATTGTCCACTTCGCCGGCATGCTTGGCGTAGCCGTTGTTGTTGTTGAATTGATAACCGGGATCGCCGTTCTTGCCGTCCGAATCCGACTTGAAGTAGCGCAGGTCGGTTTTGAATGACTGGTTACCGCCGAACGACAACACATGTACGAGGCCGGCGAACTGCTGTTTGTAGTAGTCTTCTAGGTTTGCGTAATAGTACTGAAGCTTCAGCGCCTTGTTGACTTGCCAGTCGCCGCCAGCGAAGCGGAATTGGTTGCTGCCCTCAGTACCGCCATTGACCGACAACGGGGTCCAGTTGCTGGAGGCGCGAGTAATGGTGTGCTCGATCTGGCCGGCAGTGAGCGTCAGGCCGTCGATATCCTTGGAGGTGACCATGCCGCCTTCATACATCTGGGTCAGCAAGCGGCCATCGTTGGTGAGGATGACCGGCAGGCGGGGCTGAAGGCTGTTCCCCATGCGAAGTTCGGTCTTGGCCAACGCGAACTTCGCAGTAGCCCCCACAGTACTCCAGTTGTCTTGACCGGAGTGGTCGGTATCACTCGGTAGAACGGAGCTGCCGTCCGGATGGTTACCGCGGCCCCCGTCCAGCTTCACCGCCAAGTTGCCAGTGACGTCGAGGCCGAAGCCAAGGGTGCCTTCGGTGAAACCCGACAGATAATCAACCCGGAACGCTTGCGCCCAGTCTTTTTCGTCTGAACCACCTTCGTGGTTGTCGTTCTGAAAATAGAAATTGCGCAATCCCAGTGTCAGCTTGCTGTCCTTGAGAAAGTCGGCTGAAGCCTGCTGGCTGACTGACAGGCCAAGGGTGCTGGCCGCAACGGCCAATGCCAGGTGGTTCACTCTCATTTGGTTTGCTCCAAGGTTTTGCTGGCCAAACGACGCCGCACCGTGGCCTTCCACGGCGAATTGGCACGGGTCGAATGGGGGCGTCACTGGCGCCCGGGGTTGTAAAGCCGAGACCGCTTCACAGGGCAGAAGGGGCTAGCCCACTAAAGGCCCTCCTGCATTCGAGCGGCATTGACGGATACGGTGATCAGATGTAGCCGGCCCGTCGATCCTTCTCGATCGCCTCATGGCTGCGCGCTTGCGCTTCGCCATAACCGCCGCCGCCAGGCGTTCTTATCAGCAGCTGTGTGCCTTGCTTCACGTAATGCGGTGCCCGCGAATCGACCGGTTGCCCGTTGATCAACAGTTCGCCAAGGGCCCCTGGCTCGCCGCCCGCCAAGCCTGGCGCGGGGATCTTGGTGCGTTCGGTCATGAAAAATACCGAGGCGCCGCCCTCTGCATAGAGCTCGATCAGCGCCTCCTGGCCGAGGCCTCCACGGTACCGGCCCTTGCCACCGGAGCCCGGCAGCAGACGCTTGTGCTTGAACAGCACCGGCGCGACGCGTTCGGCCACTTCCACGGGGATCATGGAGATATTGCTCGGCCACGACAGGCAGCTCACGCCGTCCAGGGAGGCCCGCGCGCCAAGGCCGCCGGCAAAGAACAGCACACACGCGTAGCGCTCGCCATGTTGGTGGCCGGTGAGTGTCACGCACCATTGCGGGGAACCAGGCGCCGCGATCACGCGTTCCGGCAGGGCCTGGAACAAAGCGCCGAAGACCAGCGCCGGCACATAGTGGCCGGTGGCCGCACGGGCACCGACCGCAACCGGGAAGATGGGGTTCAGCAACGACTTTTCCGGAACCGAAATCTTGATCGGGCGGAACATCCCCTCGTTATTCGGAAGTTCTGGCAACAACGCCGAGCGGATGGCGTAGGCCGTCATCGCGTAGGTGTAGGTCAGCGGGCAGTTGATTGCGCAGGGCTGCTGCGGTGAGGTTCCGGCGTAGTCGACGAGAATCTCATCGTCGCGGATGGTCAGCTTTACATGAAGCTCGAAATGCTCTTCCAGGCCATCGGTGTGCATGAGGTAGGTGAACTCGCCCTTGGGCACCCGCCGGATGGCATCGCGCATGGCCTTTTCGGAGCGGGTGAAAATCTCGTCGGCGAAACCGTCCAGGCTGTCCACATCATAGTCGCGGACCAGGGTCAGCATGCGGTTGTCCATCACTTCCAACGCAGCCACCTGCGCCCAGATATCACCCAGCGTTTGGTCCGGGGTGCGCACGTTGGCACGGATCAGCTTGGTCAGCATGGGATCACCTTCGCCGTTGCGCACGAACAGGGTCGGCGGGATGCGCAGGCCTTCCTCGTAGATTTCCCGCGGGGCGATGGAGCGAACCACGCCGCCGATGTCCGGCACGTGTGAGGTGGTTGCAGCGAAGGCTACGACCCCACCCTTGTGGAAGATCGGCTTGACCAGGCAGACATCGGGCAGGTGCCCAGTGCCCATCCAAGGGTCATTGGTAATGAATACGTCACCCGGCTGCATCTCGCCGATGGGAAATTCGGCGAGCATATGGCGCACGGTTGCCGGCAGCGTGGCGATGAACGACGGGATGCCGGAGGTGTTCTGCGCCAGTGACTGCCCGCGTACATCGGTGAGTACGCAAGCGAAGTCGTTGGCATCGTTGGACAGTGTCGAGAAGGCGGTGCGGGCGATCACCCGCGCCGCTTCGTCGACGATGGAGACCACGCGCGTCCACATGATTTCGATGGTCACGGGGTCGAGGACATTATTACCTTGCGACGCCTTCTCGGCGGTAAGAGCGGCTTGAGCCATGATCTGGACCTCAGTGGAGTTCGATGATGATGCTGCCGTGGGCAGTGACCGAGCAGGTGGCGTTAGGGCCGACGACTAATGTCGAGCCGGCATCTTCGACCAAGGCCGGGCCGTTGAAGGTGTCGCCACTGCCGAGCAGGTCGCGGTTGTAGACGGTGGTATCGACGTAACCGCCCGTTTCCTCGAACCAGGCCTTGCGGACCTGTTTGACAGCCGCCAGGGCACCTGACCGGGAGGGGAATTGCAGGCCTTCTTCGATCAGGTCTTCGGTGTGCACTGACAGGCGAATCGCCACCAGTTCGATTTTCAGGTTGGAAGGGGCACGGGAGAATTTGCGCCGGTATTCGTTCTCGAACGCCTCGATCAGCGCCTGGCGTCCTTGTTCGTTGCCGAGGGCGGCATCGGGCACCGGAACGATCAGCGAAAAGCCTTGGCCCTTGTAGCGGCCTTCAGCGAGTCGTTTAACAAAGGTTTTCTGGTGCTGGACTGCAGATTCCTGCACCACTCCACGCGCCTCCTGTTCCAGCTCCAAGAAGCTTTGCTCGACGGCTTGAAGGTCGCCATCTTGGACCGTGGTTTGGAGGGTACGCACTCGATCGATTTTCACCGGGGCGACCAGCAGGCCCCAGGCTGAGGCGACGCCTGGAGAAGGCGGGCAGATCAGGCGCTTGACGCCCAGCTTACGGCCGACGCAGTAGCCGTGCACGGGGCCGCCGCCGCCGGTGAGCAACAGGGAGTAATGCCGGGGGTCACGGCCGTGTTCGGCAATGTGCACCCGGGCAGCGCTGGCCATGGCTTCACTCACCAGAATATGGATTCCGGATGCGGCTTTCACCAAGCTCAGGCCCAACTGATCGGCGAGCCGGCCAATGGCATGGCCGGCCAGGGGCGCGTCGATTTGCATCGAGCCACCGGCGAAAAAGTCGGGGTTCAGGTAACCGAGCTGAAGGTTTGCGTCGGTCACCGTGGGCTGGTCACCGCCGCGGCCGTAGCACACCGGGCCGGGTTCCGAACCGGCGCTGTCCGGGCCGACGTTGAGCAGGCCGAGGGAGTTGGCGCGGGCAATGCTGCCGCCCCCGGCGCCGATCTCGATCAACTCCACCGTAGAAATTTTGATAGGCAGGCCACTGCCTTCCATGAAGCGCTTGGTCCGGCCCGCCTCGAATGCGTAGGCGAGCATCGGAGCGCCCTGTTCGACCAGGCAGAGTTTGGCCGTAGTACCGCCCATATCGAAACCGAGCAAGTCGGGGTAGCCATCCAGCTTGCCGAAGAAGGCACTGGACAAAGCGCCCGCGGCCGGGCCGGATTCGAGCATCTGGATCGGGTTCTTCAGCACCTCTTCAAGGTGGGTCAGCCCACCGTTGGACAGCATCAGGAACATCGGTGCGCCGATGTTCAGCTCCCGCAAGTTGTTCTGCAGGCCCCGCAGATAGCCTTCCGCGAGCGGCTTGACGAAGGCACAGGCGGTGGTGGTGGAGGTACGCTCATATTCGCGGATTTCCGGCGCTACATCATAGGACGTGGTGACGTGGACGCCTGGCGCGTGCTTGCGGATGTACTCCGCCGCGAGCCGTTCGTGGACAGGGTTGAGATAGGAATGCAGGAAGACGACGGCGACCGATTCGATCCGTTGTTCAACGAGCCTGGCCACCACAGCGGCCAGTGTTTCCTGCGACAGCGCCGTTACCACTTCGCCGCGGGCGTTCAGGCGCTCTTCGACCTCGAAGCGCAACTCGCGCGGCACCAGCGGCGCTGGCTTCTCGATGTTGATGTCGTACAGGTCGAACTTGCGTTCCGTTCCGATCTCCAGTGAGTCGGCGAAGCCGGCGGTAGTCACCAGAGCGGTGGGGACACCCTTGCGTTCGATCAGGGCATTGGTGAATAACGTGGTGGCGTGGACCACGCGGCCGACTTGACGGGGCGGGATCGGCCACTGCTCCAGCAGTTGCCGAACGCCAATGATCGCCCCCTCACGAGGGTCCAGGTGGGTCGTCAGCACTTTGGTGGAAATGCTTTGGCCGTCGCTCCCGCGGTGCAGAATCACATCGGTGAAGGTTCCGCCGATGTCGATTCCAAACGAATAAATAGCTTCGTCAGCTATGGCGTTCATGTGTCATCACCTTTATTTCAGGACGAATAGGTCCTTCGCCGTTAAGGCGAATAAGTTAATGGAATAGCGTTACTTCAGCACGATATTGCTTTCTATAGGCCAATGCGCCAAATACGTTTGCCCCGGGGAATACTTGGTCATCTCGGAGTGGCCCACTTTATTTTGTACACTGACCTTGATAAGTTGGCCTTCCGCAGTCTTTGCATAAATGTGGGAAACAAAGCCTTTGTAGAGCACTTCAGAAATACTGCAACGTACGCAGTTGTAGGGTTCTGAGGAAGAGGCTGTTTCCAGTGGTAACAGTTCGATGTCCTCTGGGCGCAATGCCACCGATATACGTGCACCCTCTGCCAATGGCCGATCGACTTTCAACAGGCCAAATGCACCCGCCTCTACCACGGCGTGCTTGTTGTCGTGGGCTTGCACCGTTCCTTCAAGGAAGTTTGAGCTACCGATGAATTCCGCAACGAACCGCGACTCGGGCCGGCAGTAAACGTCCCGTGGCGTGCCGACCTGTTCCAATTTGCCTCCCTTCATGACCACGACGCGGTCAGAGAGGGTGAGCGCTTCCTCCTGATCGTGGGTCACGATTACCGTGGTGATGCCCAACGATTTCTGTATCCGGCGCAACTCCACTTGCATGTCTTCGCGCAGGTTTTTATCCAGGGCACCGAGCGGTTCGTCTAGCAACAGTACCGAAGGCTCGATGACCAGCGCGCGGGCCAGCGCTACGCGTTGCTGCTGCCCACCGGACAATTCCGCCGGTGTACGTTGGGCGAAGCTCCCCAACTGCACGATCTCCAGCGCTTCGCTGACGCGTCGATCACGCTCGGCAGCCTTGAAGCTGCGCATGCGCAAGCCGAAGGCAACGTTGTCATGGATGGTCATGTGCGGGAACAGGGCATAGTTTTGAAAAACCATGCCGATATTCCGTTCATGTACCGGCCTGTTGGCGATCGACTCGCCATTGATCGTAATGTCTCCGCTGTCCTGCAGTACCAGACCTGCGATCATTCGCAGCGTAGTGGTCTTGCCACAACCGCTGGGTCCGAGCAGAGAGACCAACTCGCCCGAGGCGATCGACAGCGAGACGCTGTCGACTGCCGGGGCCAGCGAGGCACCGTAATTTTTAGTCAGGTTGCGCAGTTGCAGATTGGCTGTGATTGACTTCACCCCCGTACTCCAAAAATCTGATTCGTGCGTTCGATGATGTCCGAGCGTTGGCTGTTGATGACGTTCCAGTCCAGGAGCACGAGCTTCATTTCATCCAGTCGACCTTCCGGGTACGGCAATAACTTGGCCACCGCCGGATCGAGTTCGATACCGCTGACGGTCGGTGCCGCGTAGGCGGACTCTGCCAGCCCCTTCTGTATCTCCGGGTCCAGCATGCGGTCCATGAACGCCAGCGCCAGGTCCGGGTTGGGGCAATTGTTGACCAGCGTCATGCAACCCGGTACGCCGAAAATTCCTTCCTTTGGGTAGCACAGATCCACCGGCGCGCCCTGGGTGGTGTACGGGAGCACCACCTTCGAAAGTTCCAGGCCGCCCACCTTGGCCTGCCCCTGTGAAACCTGCAGCACCGCGGTAACGTTGGATTCGTAGATGGTTTGGACGTTGGGCTTGAGTTCGGCCATCTTGTCCCAGGCCTTGCTGATCTGGTACTGCGCCTCAGTAAGCGGCAGCCCCGTCACCAATGCCGCGGCCACCACGGGCAGGAACACACCCTGGGTTTGCTTGGGGGTAGACATCATGAAGGCGCCGCGGAAATCTTCCGACCAAAGCTGCGCATAACTGGTCAGCGGCTGGGCGCTTTCGGTGTTGTAATACGGCGCAGCGCTTGAGACACAGAAAGCGATGGCGTAGTTGTCCTTCATTACGAAGCGTTTAGCGACCCGTTGGCTATTACCGATCTTGCTCAGGTCCAGACGCGCGATCAGGCCCTCGTCACGGGCGATGGGAATGCCCACGTCGTCGAGGAACATGACGGAGAACACCGGGTTGCTTTTCTGGATGCGCAACTGGGCAATCTGATTCAGCGTGGATCCTTCCGCTTGTGACACCTTGCACTTGAAGTCCGATTCGAACTTAGGAATTACCTGTTGGCGAATATATTCCGCTTGTGTGCCCTTGTAGGTGCCGACACTGATGGACTTGCCCTCCGCCCAAGCGTTCTTGACATATACAGTCGGCGCGGCAGCGGCCAAGCCGGCGACGCCCAACCCTTTCAGGACGCTTCTGCGGCTGAAGCCCTTGCTGTTTCGATCTCGCATGGCTGACTCCTCAAATACCCATTGAACGGCGAAGGCCTACTAGCCTTTCAAGCAGCAGAACAACGCATGTTCCAACCAACAGCATCACGCCGGACATGGCTGCGATGGAGGGGTCGAATACACTGTCCATTCTTTTCATCATGTATATAGGCAGGGGGTTTATTTCAGCGTTGGTAAACCATATTGATATTGTCAGGTTGTCGAGCGAGATCATGAAGGCGAACAGCGCGCCGGCCATGATGCCGGGGGCGATCTGGATAAGGGTCACTTTCATGAACGCCACCAGTGCGCTGGCACCGAGTGTTCTAGCGGCCTCTTCCAGGCTGTAATTGACCAACTTCAGGCTGGTCACCACCGTGCGAATGATGTAAGGGATGATGACCACGACATATCCGATCGACATGTTCACAAGGGTGTTGCTGATACCGGTCCAGGCAGTGAATTGCAGCAGGGACAGTCCGGTAATGAGCACCGGTAGCAACAGTGGTGAGAGCAACAGCGCCTCGACCAGCGCCATTCCTGGCAATCCCCTGCCCCTGACGATGGCGAGCGATGCGGGTACGCCGACTAACAATGCGATGAAGGTAGAAACCATCGCCAAACCGAAGCTCAGGCCCAAGGACGCCAGGAAGTCGCGGCTGTGCAGGATTTTTGCGTACCAGGCCAGGGTGATGCCCGTGGGTGGAAATGTTGCGAACGGTCCAGGCGACAGCGAGATGGCCAATGAAATCAATAGCGGTGCGAGGACGAACAGCATGGCCAACAGCGCCATGCCGTTGAGGATCTGCTTGATCGGCCCGTAGATGCGTTCGTTCACGATAAGCTCCCTCTGAGGCGAGGCGCGCGCCGCAGTGCCAGGCCACGGCTGGCCCGAGGCAGGTGCTTGCTGTCGAAAGCCCAGCCCGCCAAGCCGTTCACGCCGTAGATCAGCAGCACCATGACCACCGCTAGCGCCGAGCCGAACGGCCAGTCGTACACCGCCAGGATTTGCTGTTCGACGAGATTGCCGAGCATCAGCGCGTAACTGCCGCCAAGGATGGCCGGGGTCACGAAGGAGGCTGCGGTCAGGGAGAACACCACGCTCGCACCGGCGAGGATCCCGGGCTTGCACAGCGGCAGCATGATGTACCAGAGTAATCGCCAGCCATTGGCACCGAGCGTGCCGGCTGCTTCCTCAACGGCGGGGTTGACCCGGGCAATGGCGGACGAAAGCGGCAACACCATCATCGGCAAGAAGACGTGCAATGAGCCGAGCACCACTGCCGTTTCGGTATACATGAGGTGTGTGGCGATGGGCCCGAACCCTAGGTGGGCCAATGTCCAATTAAGCACGCCGCTTTTGTTGTTGGCCAGAAGCAAAGACCAGCCGTAGGTCCGGATCACCACGCTGACCACCAGCGGCGCTACGACGATGATGATGGCCAGGCGCGAATAGAAAGGTCCGCCGCGGGCGATCACCATGGCTATGGGGAAGCCGACGAACAACGCGAGCAAGGTGGTATAGAGCGAGATTCTCAGTGTGATCCAGATGACGTGGCCGTACAGAGGCGTATCGATGACCCGCCAATAGTTGCTGAACGTGATTGGAAGATCGATGCCTTGCGAGGTTTGCGTCAAGAAACTGGACGACAGCATCACCACCACCGGGGCGATGAATGCGACCAGCAGGAATAGAACCCCTGGCAGTGTCATCAGCAGGTAAACCAGGGGTTGCCGGTGCGGTTTCATTCTAAACCTCCGAGGTATTGAGTTTTTTTTCGGCGCTTGCGTGCTGTTTTTCATCCGCCGCATCGTCCGTTCTTTTCCGGATGTCGATCGGTGATAACTGGAATACCAGCCAGCAGCACAGTGCGCTGATCAGGAACACGAGCATGAAGGCGGCGGCAATGGAGCGCTCCAGCGCCTGTCGCGCGAGCCCCATCAAATACACGGGATCGGCCGCTGCACCGGGCCCGGCCAGGCCCGAAACAAGCACGGTCGGGTCCCGATATTGTGGTGCGTAGGCCGCCATTCCCGCGTTGGCGAAGATCTGCGCCAGGTAGTGAACATAGAGCGGGTTAACCAGGCTGCTGATAACGGCAGTTCCCAATAGCCCCCCGACCAACCGCAGCGACTTCTGCAATGCGGTTGCCATTCCCAAATGCTCTCTGTGGGCCTCGGCTTGGGTGAAGATGGTCAAGTTGAGCAGGATGAAACCCATGCCCACGCCAGACGCAGTCACCAACCCCATGAGCACCCACGCAGGCGTTCTGGAGTCTGTGATGGCGAACAGGGGAATGCTGGTGGCCAGCAGTACAAAGCCCGCCCTTGGTAGCATCTGGGGTTCTTTCATTCTGACCAGCAGCCGGCTGCTGGCGATCGAACCGAGGGAGCTGGAGACGGCGAACGGGAGCATCAACATCCCGGCGAACGCCGGCGTATAGCCGTATCCTCCTTGGAACAGCAGCGGCAGGTAGAACAGCACGGCGAACATCACCGCACCGGCCAGGGTGGCGAGGATGAACAACAGCCGCAGGTTACGTTCGCGAAACAGGGCCGGCGCAAGGAATGGCTGCGGTGCCTTGTTCTCGGTGCGGACGAACAACACGAACAGTAGCGCGCACCCGCTGCTAAGCAACAGGCCCCATAGCGGATCTTTGCCCAGTTGTTCCACAGTAAACTGCAACATCACCAGGGCTACGGTCATGAGTAACGCACCCATCCAGTCTAGCGAGTGAGATGCGTGGCGGTCGCGCGGGCTGTAATAGGGCAGGTAACGCCAAACCATGAGCGCGGCCAGCGCGCCTAGAGGCCCATTGACGTGGAACACATAGCGCCAACCGTAATGCTCTGCTACCCAGCCGCCGGCCACCGGCCCAACCGCATTGGACACTGTGAACACCAGGTTCAGCAGCACTTGCCACTTCAGTCGCTGCTCAGTGTCGCTGAACAGCTCAGGAATGCAGGCCAAGCCGCTACCGATCAGCATGCCACCACCGATGCCTTGCACTGCCCGTGCCAGGACGAACGTCAGCATGTCCTGGGCCAGCCCGCAACCTACGGATGAGGCGATGAAGATCACGATGGCCACGAGTACGAAGTACTTGCGCCCATAGAGATCGCCCAGCCTGCCGAACAGTGGGATGGTCACCATGGACGTCAGCATGTAGCCGGTCGCCGCCCATGAATACAGCGAGAAACCGTCAAGGTCGCCCACGACGCTAGGCAACACGTTACCGATCACCGTTTGGTCCAGGGCGGACAACATCAGTGCTAATGTGATGCCCAGCATCGCCAACAGGGTGGCTCTGAAGGTTGCAGGTTTCACGTCATTTATCACTTCGATCAGCCCGCCAGTTGCTCGACTGCTTTGGCAATGCGTGCACAGCCATCGCGCAACACTTCGATAGAGGTGGCGATCGACATGCGGAAGTACGGCGACAAGCCATAGGCGACGCCTGCCATGAGCGCGACGCCGGCCTGTTCGAGGAAGTACATGACCACGTCGTTGTCGTCTTCGATCAGGCGCCCATTGTCTGGGCGGCGCTTACCGATCAGGCCGCTGCAGCGGATATAGACATAGAACGCGCCGGCGGGTGGCTTGCAGTTCAGCCCCGGTATCGCGTTGATCAGCGTGACCACTTCGTCGCGGCGAGCTTTGTAAATCGCGCGTGTTTCTGCAATGAAGCCTTGCGGTCCGGTATACGCGGCCAGCGCGGCGGCTTGGCTAATGGAGCAACTGGTGCCAGCCGATTGCGATTTGAGCGTGTTGACAGCCTTGACCAGCGCTGTTGAGCCCGCGAGATACCCGATTCGCCAGCCCGTCATGGCGTAGGTTTTGGAGACGCCGTTGATAAGGATCACGCGCTCCTTCAACGCCGGTTCGACGGCTGCCAGGTGGGCTATATCGCCATCGTCGTAGCGGATGTGTTCATAGATATCGTCCATCAGAATGAACACGCGAGGGTGGCCCAGCAGTACTTTGGCCAATTCCCGATAATCGTCCGTGGTGTAGGTTGCGCCACAAGGGTTGCAGGGTGAATTGATGACCAAACACTTCGTACGCGAGGTGATCGCCTTTTCCAACTGGGACGCGGTGATTTTGAAGCCCGAGTCCTCTGTGCAGGGCACCACCACCGGCACACCTTCGAAAGTCTGGGCCATGTCGGGGTAGGACACCCAGTGCGGAGCAGGGATGATGACTTCATCCTCGGGGTTGAGAATTGCGCCGAACGCCAGGAACACCGCGCTTTTTGCCCCGTTGGTGACGGTGATTTGGTCGATGGGGTATTCGAGGTGGTTCTCGCGCAGCAACTTGTCCGAAATGGCCGATCGCAACTCGGGCGTGCCAGGGCCGGCGGTGTAGCGGGTTTCGCCATTGTCGATGGCGCGATGGGCGGCTTCACGAATATGGGCGGGTGTATCGAAATCGGGCTCGCCGACCACCAGGTTGGCAATCGATTTTCCTTCCCGTTTCAGGGCCTTTGCTCGGTCGCCAGCAATGGTGCTGGGCGAAGGTTTAATGCGCTGAACGCGGTCGGATAGCATGTGACTGGTCATTGGAACGCCATCGGCTGTTGAGAGTAATGCCGACAGAGCAAGCCCTGTGCCACCGCTGTTATGTATTTTCCCGCTTTATATTTGGAAACAACGCACGCCGTGCGCTGCTCAAGTGCGGCTGGCACTTTTTTGCACCAGTATGGTGTTATATAAGATGTGATTATCTATGATAAGGGGACTTTGCTATCCGTATTGATGATATTCTATAAGCATTGTTGATGGTTTTTATAGTTGCCGATGGTTTGACGGCCGTTGCATCATAAGGTATATAATGATGCGCTCGCTGACCTGGACAAAGCATGAATATTCAACAATTGAAGTTTCTGGTAGAGCTCACTCGAAATGACTTCAATGTTTCCCACGTCGCGAAGGCGCTCTGTACGTCTCAGCCCAATGTCAGCATGAATTTGGCGTCGCTTGAACAAGAGCTGGGTATACGTGTTCTAAAGCGTAAGCATCGGCGGATTATAGGTTTTACCGAACATGGTGAGCTTATCGCTACCAGCGCACGAACAATCGTCGCTGAGGTCGATCGAATCATCGATATTTCCGAAAAAAGCAAAAGTAAATCCGAAGTGCTACGCGTCATTACCACGCACAGCCAGGCGCGCTATTTACTCCCGGACGTTATTGAACGTTTCATTAAAGAATTTCCCAATGTTAGAATTACTATTCTTCAGGGAAGAAACGACGAAATAGTCGACAGTCTTATTTCCGGGCAGGCCGATATTGGGCTTTTTAATTTCCTGGTGACCAAGCATGTGGACCTGGTATTCATACCCTATGGGAAGTGTGACCGGTTGATCATTGCACCGGTCGGCCATGAGATCGAGCAATACGATCACCCGTCCCTTGACCAACTTACACTTTATCCAATGGTCATCTACGAGCCTGCTACATCCAATTCTCAAGTCGTGGGTACCCTGGAACGTATATCCAAAGATTCTCCTCAAGTTATCCATTGTACGAATACCGATGTGGTCAAATCCTACGTGAAACGGGGAATAGGAATTTCCGTTATCCCAGACTTCGTCTATAGCCCGGCGGAAGATCAGGGCCTCATTGCTATTAATGCTAGCCATTTATTTTCCAGTCCGAATTTATATGCCGTGCTCAAACGCCAAAAAATCACCAATGCACGCATCTATGATTTCCTTCGTGCACTGTCCGTAGGGTTGCCACGCTCGGTGGTTGACGCGGCGGTCTTTGGCGAGGCGCCGGGGGAGGTTGAGGCTTGATGGGGCTTAATTAGGCTATGTACGAAATCTTTTCGAGTGAAGACGAAAGCAGGCGAGGCACTGGGCCCGCATTCGAATTTACTGATTGTAAATGAGCAGCCCCACTATTACATCCATGCCTGTTTCACCGCAGCATCATCGATGCGTAGGTGCATTCCGTACAGAGCCTAGCGTTATTTTTTGGGCTATTGATTTATACCCGGCGTAATGAGACCAATCGAATCGGGTAAGCGGACGGGCCGGGCACAGTTGATCAGCCAAGGCCCTTCAAATACGCCCACGGGTAAATCCCACGGTCATGCCCATCACTGAACACCAATTGCACCCCATAGCCTTGCAGGTTTACCTGCACAACAGCCACCCCGACAGGGGTCACTTCTTCGACCCCGCGCAGGCGGGAGGCGCGGCAAGTGGAGCATGGGCAGGCCGCACGCAGTTGCAGGTAGTTCAACCGCTGTATACCCCGCCCCGGCCAGTCGATTTCCACCAGTCGCGCCGCGCGGCGGTTATCAATGGACCGTGGGCCACTCATGGTTGCAGTTGCAGCAGGGCAATGCGGATCGCTTTGCGCACTTCCGGGTCTGGGTCCTCGGCGGCGTCGCGCAGGGCTTGCACCGCGGCGTGGTCACCCAATTCGCCCAGTGCCAGCGCTGCCTCCTTGCGTAGGTTGCTGATGCTATGGCCCAGCAGTTCGATCAACGCCGCCTGCGCGTCGGGTACCTTCAACCGGCCCAGGGCACGGGCCGCGCGCAGGCGCACTTGCCAGTAGTCATCGGCCAGGGCCGCCACCAGTGCAGGCGCCGCGCTGGCATCGCCAACCTTGCCCAAGGTTGTGGCGGCCTCTTCCCGCACCGCCCAGTGCGGGTCAGCCAGTGCGCCCTGCAGTGCTTGCATGACCTCCGGTGCGTGGGCAAACCCCAGTGCACCGGCGGCACTGCGGCGCACCTGCGGGTCCGCATCTTGGCGTAGGCGGTCGGCTAGCGCCGGCAGGGCAGGGCGGTGTTTGAGCCAGCCAAGGATACCCACGGCTTCCCGGCGTATGCCGGCTTCGGTGTCTTGCAGGGCGCGCAGGGCCAGTGGCGCGCTGGCCGGCAAGCGCAGTTCCTTGAGCGCACGTAGGGCGCTGGCGCGCACAAAGGGTTGAGGGTGCTCCGCCCAAGGCAACAGGATTTCGCCCAAGGCGGTATCTTTGAGTTGGCTGAGGCTTTGCGCGGCGGCTTCGGCTACCGCCGGTTCCGCGTCGGCCAGCGCTTCGCATAGGGCCTGCACCACCGGTGCCTCGTCCCAGCCTTCGAGCAGGCTCGCCGCTTGGCCCCGTACAGTGGGGTGAGGGTCGCCCGCCAGCGCTTCTAACAGCCAGGGCAACCCGTCGGGGTCGCCAAGGTCGGCCAGTGCAATCAAGGCAAGGCGGCGCACGCCGGGGTCGGCGGCGGCCAAGCGCGGCAGTAACGGTTGGATGTCAGGGTTATTGGTGCTCACAGTCATAGGGCGATCTTCGAAGGGGTAAAGTCAGGCGGCAGCCCCAAGGGCGTGAGCCGGGGCAACGGGCGGTGTTCCGGGTGCAGCAGCGCCAGGCACTGGCGCTTGAGCGCAGCCAGGGCCGGGTGTTCAAGCCCTGGCTGGCGCTCGCTGCGCATGAGCGGCACCGGCAGGTCGGCGATCAGCCGGCCGGGCCGGGTACTCATTACCAATACCCGGTCGCCCAGCAACAGCGCCTCATCGATGTCGTGGGTGACGAATACCACGGTGGTGCGCACTCGCGCCCAGATACCCAGTAGCAACTGCTGCATACGCGCCCGGGTCAGCGCATCCAGCGCGCCAAAGGGTTCGTCCATCAGCAATACCCGTGGCCGGTTGACCAGCACACGGGCGATTTCCGCACGCTGCTGCATGCCACCGGAGAGCTGCCTCGGCCAGTGCCGGGCGAACTCGGCCAGGCCTACCCAGTCGAGCATCTCCCGCGCTTGCGCCTGCCGTTCGGCGCGGCCCAGGCCTTGCATCTTCAGGCCGAAGGCCACGTTGTCGAGTACCCTGCGCCACGGCAGCAAGGTATGGTGCTGGAACACCATGCCGCGTTGCGGCGAAGGCCCGACGATGGGTTCGCCATCGAGGTACAGCACCCCTTGGCTGGGGGCCAGGTGCCCCGCCAGTGCCCCGAGCAGCGTTGACTTGCCGCAGCCGGATGGCCCGAGAATGCACACGAACTGCCCCGGCTCGATGCTGAAGTCCAGCCCCAATACCGCATCAAAGGCTTGTTCGCCCTCGCCTAGGCGAATGCTCACCTGTTCGCTACGCAAATGGCTGTGGCTCATGGGCGCCCTCCTGGCCGATACCAAGGCATGGCCCACGCGCCCAGGCGTTTCACCAGCCAACTGCTGGCGAGGCCAAGCACGCCGATCAACAGCATGCCCACGATGATATCGGGGTAGTTTTGCAAGGTGTAGGCCTCCCAGGTGAAGTAGCCGATGCCCCACTGCCCGGAGATCATTTCCGCGGTCACCAGGCAAAACCAGGACGTACCCATGCCGATGGCCAGGCCCGTGACCACGCTAGGCATCGCCCCTGGCACCACCACCTCGCGCAGCAGTGCCCAGCGCCCGGCGCCGAGGCCCTTGGCCGAGGCGACCAAGCGTGGGTCGACGGCCTCCACGCCGTGTACCGTGTTGAGCAAAATGGGAAACAGCGCCCCGGTGAAGGTGATAAACACCATCGACAGCTCCGACGACGGAAACATTAAGATCGCCAGGGGTATCCAGGCCACCGCCGGGATCGGCCGCAGTACTTCCAGCGGCGGCAGCAAAGTGTCGGCCGCCCAGCGCGAACGGCCAATGGCAACACCTAACGTAATGCCTACCAGCGCCGCCAGCAGGTAGCCCGCCGCCACCCGTTCCAGGCTGGCCACCAAGTGCCGCGCCCACGCACCGGAGCCGAACAGGGCCAGTAGCGCCTGCAGCACCTCGCCCGGGGGCGGCACATTGCGAAACGTCACCAGGCCCAAGTCTGCGTGTTGTTGTGCCAATAGCTGCCATAGCCCCAGGCACAGCAGTAACGATAACCCACGCAGCGCCCAGCGGTAGGTGCGCACACTGGCCATGGCTCAGCGCGCTGCCACGGCGGCAGCACTGACGCCGGCATAGTCTTTGACCGTGCCGCCCTGGGTTTGGGCGAATGCGGTGGCCTGGTCCTTAAGCAAAAACGCATGCAGTTGCCCGCCCTGTGCTTGCACGTACCACGCCTGATTGGCCAGCAGTTTGATGCCGCTGTCGCTGGCCTGGGTATACACCGCGCGCACCGCCTTGCCCGCTTGCTTGAGGCTCGCGACCTGGGCCAATGCTTCTTCGGCGGATGCATAGCTGCGTACGGTAGGCTCACCCTGCACCCACACCTGGGCGACACGTTTAAGGTCGGTGATCGGCTGGCCGCTTACGGCGTCGTTGGCCTTCAGCGGTTGCGGCGCATAGTTGGCCAACGCCGCATCGTAATCCAGGCCCTGGGCCTTGAAGGCCTCGCGGATGTAGCGGTCGTCGATGAAGGTGTCGATGTTCAGCCCGCGGTCGGCTTTTTTCAGCAGCTTCAAGGTGTCGATGGCAGTGGCCACGGCCTGGCGGTATTCCGGCTTCCAGGTCAAGTCGCGGGTCTGCAAGCCTAGCGGGCCGTGGTAAAGGTAGACCACGCCGGCGTCCACACCGCTGACCTTCTCAATCAGTTCGCTGTACTGTTCGGGGTGCTCAGCCAGCAATTGATTGGCTTCGAGGGTGGCGCGCAGGTAGGCCACCACCAATTCCGGGTACTGCTTGGCGAAGTCTTCCTCTACCAGCGTGCCGTGGAAGGTCGGCGCGTTGGCTTGGGAACCGTCGAAGATCTTGCGGGCGAAGCCCTTGCTCTCGAACAATTCGGCGAACGGCACGAAGTCAGCATGCGCCGCCACCTTGCCCGCCTCCAGCGCAGAGCCTGCCACTTCCGGCGGCTGGGCGATGATATTGACATCGGTTTGTGGGTCCCAGCCTTGCGCGGCAATGGCCCGCAGCAACATGCCGTGGGCCGTGGAGGCGAACGGTACGGAAATCGTCTGGCCTTTGAGGTCGGCCAGCGACTGCACGGGCGAATCCTTCGGCACCACGATGCCGTTGCCGCTGCCCTGCACGCTGCCACTGAGCACGTTGATGAACAGGCTGTGGCGCCCTCCCGCTTCATGCGCCACGCCGTTGAGCGCGCCAGGGAAGTCGGCCATGGCGCCGAAGTCGAGCTTGCCGGCAACCATTTCGTTGGTCAGCGGTGCGCCGCTGGTAAAGTTCTTCCATTGGATGTCGTAATCGGCACCCTTGTATTGGCCGTCGTGCGGCAGGTACTTCTGCAACAAACCCAGTTCACGAATCATCAGCCCGCCGGCGGCGCAATTGATAGTGCTGTCCTGGGTGCCTATTGCGATGCGGATGGTTTGCGCATGGGCGCTCACGGCGAATACGGCCAGGGCTAGGCTGGCCAAAGTGGTGCGTAGCATGGGAAGGTGCCCTCGAGTCATGGGTGCGAATCGCCTCCGCCGCAGGCGAGGCGGTGGGAAACGAGGGGTGCGGCAGTCAGGCTTCCGGTGGCTGGCCGGTGGGCGTTTTTTGGTTTTTTATGAAACGGCAGTGCTCAGCGCAGCAGGTACGGTATCTCGACCTTCACCGCGCCGGTGGGGCAGTCTTTTTCACACGGCATGCAGTACCAGCATTCGTCGAACGCCATGAAGGCCTTTTGCGTGGCCGGGTCAATGGCCAACAGGTCCATCGGGCATACGTCTACGCACACGGTGCAGCCTTTGTCGGCGATGCATTTATCCGCGTCCACGGTTACCGGGGCGCTGGAACGAAAGAAAATATCCTGGGGCTGGAAGGCCATGGTGCGGGCTCCTAGGCGGCATGCCCGGGCGCCACGCGCAACCGGTCATAGGCGGTCAGTTCATTGGCGGCCAAGGCCACGACGTAGGGCTCCACCGGCACTTTGCGCGAGGCCATCGTGCCGTCCTCAGCCTTGTACAGGTGGGTATGGCAGAACCATTCGGCATCGTTGCGCTGTGGGTAATCCACGCGGTGGTGGTACAGCCCCCAACGGCTTTCGGTACGAAACAGCGAAGCGCGCGCGGCCATTTCAGCGCAGTCGCGGATCACGCTCACTTCCAGGGCCCGCATCAACTCATGGGGGTTGTGCGCTTTGATGTGCTCGATATCCGTGGCGATTTCACCGAAGCGTTGCAGGCCGATTTCCATCTTGCGGGTGACCTTTGGCGGCTGCAGGTAATCGTTGACCATCCGCCGCAATTTGTACTCCACCTGCGCCGCTGGCAGGCCATGCTCGCGCAGCATGGGCGCGTACACCCGCGCGCGTTCGGCGGCCACTTGGCGTTCGTCGACCGTGGCGTGTTCACGGCCCGCCACGAAAGCTGCCGCGTTGGCCCCGGCAAAGGCGCCGTAGGTAAACGCCCCGAGCATGTAGTTGTGCGGCACCGCGGCCATGTCGCCGGCGGCATACAGGCCCTTGACGGAAGTTTCGGCATGCTCGTTCACCCACACCCCCGAGGCGCTGTGGCCACTGCAAAAGCCAATCTCGGAGATATGCATCTCGACCATCTGCTGGCGGTAGTCAGTGCCGCGCCCAGCGTGGAACTGGCCACGGCTGGGGCGCTCATTGCTGTGCAGAATGGTTTCGATGGTTTGAATGGTTTCTTCGGCCAAGTGGTTGAGCTTGAGAAACACCGGGCCATTGCCGCTTTCGAGTTCCTGGTGGAACTCCCACATCATTTGCCCGCTCCAGTAATCACATTCGATAAACCGCTCGCCCTTGTTATTGGCTGTGTAGCCGCCCAGCGGGCCGGTCACGTAGGCGCAGGCCGGGCCGTTGTAGTCTTTGATCAGCGGGTTGATCTGAAAACACTCAAGGTTGGCGAGCTCGGCACCGGCGTGATAGGCCATGGCGTAGCCGTCGCCGGCGTTGGTGGGGTTCTCATAGGTGCCCATCAGGTAGCCTGAACTGGGCAGGCCCAGGCGGCCGGCGGCGCCGCAGCAGAGGATCACGGCTTTGGCCTTGATCAGATGAAACGCCGCGGTGCGGCAGTCAAAGCCCATCACGCCACTGACTGCGCCATCGGCCCCGAGCAACAGCCGGGTGGCGATCACCCGGTTGGTGATCTCTATCCGTGACCGCTTCAACTGCCGGTACAGCACCTTCTTGATGTCGTGGCCCTCAGGCATCGGCAACACATAGGCGCCCATGTGGTGGACCTTTTTCACCGCATAGTCGCCCGTTTCGTCTTTTTCAAACTTCACCCCCCAGCGGTCAAGCTGCTCGAGGGTGGTAAAGCTGTTTTGCGCGTAGGCCATCACCGCCGCCTGGTTGACGATTCCATCGTTGGCCACGGTGATTTCACGGGTGTACTGCTCCGGCGTGGCGTGGCCGGGCACTACGGCGTTATTCAGGCCGTCCATGCCCATGCTGATGGCGCCGCTTCGCTTGACGTTGGCTTTGTCGAGCAGCAGCACCTTGAGCTCGCGGTTATGCTCCTTGGCCTTGATCGCAGCCATGGGGCCGGCGGTGCCGCCGCCGATCACCACGATGTCGTATTCGCGCTCCAGGGTGGGAAAGTCGGTCATTGCGGGGCCCCCTTATGGCGGTCGATGCGCAGGCGGTACTGGAACGCATCGCCGCGGTAGTAAAGAAACTCGTAGTCCAGTGGCGCACCCTGGGTATCGTGGGTCAAACGCTCGATACGCATGACCGGTGCGCCGTCCTCCACCGCCAAGGCCTGGGCCAGCTCCGGGTCGGCAAGGATGGCGTCCACTGCCAGGTCGGCGTGGCCCAGGGCAATGCCGGCGTCGTTTTCAAGGATTAGAAAAATGTCGCGGCTGGCAAGGTCGGCGCGCTCCAGCAGCGGCTTGAGCGAGGCTGGCAGGTAGGTGACTTCCAGCGAAACCGCCTCGCGGTTGATCAAGCGTACCCGTTTGATCTGCAGCACCGAGGCCCCTTCCTTCACCCGCAGGCGCTGTGCAACCTGGGCGCTGGCCGGTACCAAGCGTAGGCTGCGCACTCGGTTGAACACCTCGAACCCCTGGGCTTGTACCGACTCGCCCAGCCCCTGCAGGGTGGTCACGTTCTGGAACGCCTTGGGCTTGGCGACGAAAGTGCCCTTGCCCGGGATCTTGAAGATCAGCCCCTCTTTTTGCAGGTCGCCCAAGGCCTGGCGCACGGTGATGCGGCTGACCGAAAACAAGGCGCACAGTTGGTGCTCGGACGGTACCTTGCTCATGGGTGGGTAGGTGCCCTCCAGGATACGCTGGCGTAAGGTGTCCTTGAGCTGGGTGAACAGCGGCACAGGGGACAGGGGCAAAAGCTGGGGCATGGCAACACTCATAACTTGTCATAACAGGTTGTGGGATAAATCTAGTAGTGCCCGTACTTATTGCTAAATACTATTTTTCCATAAGGTTATGGCGCTATTGCATCGGGGGCCATACGGTTGTCGGCAGGCATGTAATCAATCAAAAGGCTGTACCCACACGCACCGGCCGAGTAACCACGGGATTTTTTTGCACGTCCGCCCTGCCTTGGCCCTCTACACTGATGACCATTCAGAGGCAGAGGAGACCTACCATGAAAGCCATTACCGTGCGCACCCCAGGCGGGCTTGACCACCTGGCGCTAAGCGACTTGCCGGACCCGGGCCAACCAGGGGCGGGGCAGATCCGCGTGGCGTTGCATGCCACTTCGCTGAATTTTCACGACCTGCTTGTCGCCAATGGCAGTAGCCCAACGGCGGATGGCCGCGTGCTGATGGCCGATGGTGCCGGGGTGGTCGAGGCGGTGGGCCCTGGTGTGGCCGAATTCAAACCCGGCGACCACGTGGTCTCGGGGTTTTTTCCACACTGGCTGGCCGGCTCCGCCTTCACCGAGGTGGGCAACTTCGGCGGCACACCGGGCGATGGTATCGATGGCTTTGCCTGCGAATTCGCCGTGCGCGCGGCCACTGACTTCACCCACGCACCCAAGGGCTGGAGCCATGCCGAAGCCGCCACCATCACCACCGCCGGCCTTACCGCGTGGCGCGCGCTGGTAGGCGACGGCCGGCTCAAGGCGGGCGATACAGTACTGACCCTTGGTACTGGCGGGGTGTCTATCGCCGCGCTGCAAATCGCCAAGATGATGGGGGCGCGCGTGATCATCAGTTCTTCTTCAGACGCTAAACTCGAGCGCGCCCGGCAGCTCGGCGCCGATGAAACCATCAACTACCGTAGCCAGCCGCAGTGGGCCGAGCAGGTGCAAGCGTTGACCGGTGGCCGGGGTGTGGACCACGTGATCGAATTGGGCGGGCCCGGTACGCTGGCGCAGTCGATCAAGGCCGTGCGGGTGGGCGGGCACATCTCGCTGATCGGTGTACTGACCGGGCGCCAGGGTGAAGTGCCCACGGCATTGCTGATGGCCAAGCAGGTGCGCTTGCAGGGCTTGATCGTGGGCAACCGCCGCCAGCAGCAGGCGTACGTGGCTGCGCTGGAGCAAGCGGGCGTGCGGCCCGTAATCGACCGAACTTTCGCCCTGGAGCAACTGGCCGATGCATTCGCCCTGCAGGCCAGCGGTGAGCATTTCGGTAAAATCTGCGTGCAGTGGTAAGCCGGCTTTCAGCGCACCCCTGGCACCAGCAGGTCCGGCTGCTTGCACTGGCCCTTTAGCGCCTGCCCGCAATCGGTGGGCGCCAGGGCCTTGTTCAGGCACACGCGCACTTCGCGCAACTGGTTACGTGTGCAATACACCGCGATCCCCCCTGCTGGAATGCCAGGGTTGTGTTGTTGAAACAGGGCCTTGACCGCTTGCGCCGATAACCGCCGCGCGTTCGGTGCCGGTTGCAGCTCGGGCGGTATCGTGACCTTGGCCAGCGCCCGGTCGGCCGCGTCGAAATAGCCGCGCGCGCCGAGCCCGCTGCAGGTGCCGTGCTTTTTCCACTCGTGTTCCAGCAGCTCCGGGGAAGGGTACATTGCCATGCCCTGGGCGCGCTCATCGGCGGTCAGCGCCGTGATGGGTGCGCAAAACTGCGGCCAGCGGTTGTTGGCGAACTGCGGCCATAGGCCATGCAGCACAAAGCCGTAACCCTTGCCGCTGCATTGCGCATCCTGGGGCTTGGCCAAGCAGTAACTGGGCGACCAGGACAAACTCAATACATAGAAATCGAACACCCCAGCGGCATCCAGTGGCGCGGGCGAGGGGCCACGCGCCTGGGCAGCGGCGGCGAGCAGGCCAATCAGCGGCAGGGCAAGTGATAAGCGTGTGGGCATGGGCGGGGGTGCTGCGCGGCGTCGGAGGCCGCACCATAGCGCCGCGCAGGCGGCCCAGCCAGCACAATTGCATGGTATTACCGGCGCGGCCACCGAGACAGGGTGACGAATGCCGCGCAAAGCCGCAAAATAGCTCGCTTTGACCATTGCCGAGTTTCTCCCCATGCCATCGAGATTGGACCCGCCGCCCCTATGCTAATGCGCCTGATGCTGCTAGGCGGCGGCAGCGCGCTGGGCCAAGCGCTGATCCGCCTGGGGGCCGAAGAAGACATCAGTTTTCTCGCCCCGCGCCCACCCGAGGCGGGCTGGGACGCTGCAAGCCTTGCTCAATTGCTCGACGATACGCGCCCCGACGCGCTGATCAACCTGGCCTACTATTACGACTGGTTCCAGGCCGAGGCCGTGCCGCCGGCGCGCCTCAAGGCCCAGCAGCAAGGCATGGAACGCCTGGCGCAACTGTGCGAGCAGCATGGCGTGGTGCTGGTGCAGCCTTCGAGCTACCGAGTATTCGATGGCGCCCGGGCCACCGCCTACAGCGAAAAGGACGAACCACTGCCGTTGGGCGAGCGTGGCCAGGCGCTGTGGCACATTGAGCAACAGGTGCAAGCGGTTTGCCCGCAGCATGTGATGCTGCGTTTCGGCTGGTTGCTCGATGAAAGCAGTGACGGCAACCTGGGGCGCTTCCTGGCAAGGGCCGAACAGCCCCAACCGCTGTGGCTGGCCGATGACCGCCGCGGTAACCCGACCCCGGTGGACGATGCCGCGCGGGTGATCCTTTCGGTGCTTAAACAGCTCGATTGCGATGCGCCGCTGTGGGGCACCTACCATTACGCGGGCAACGAGGCCACTACTGCGCTAGCGTTGGGCCAGGCCATTCTGGCCGAGGCCGAGGCGGCGGGTGTGCGCCGGTTCAACGCCGAACAACTGAGCGCCCGAGCCCACGCCGCCTGCGATGATGCCCTGGAGGAACCGCAGCACGCGGTGCTTGCCTGCAAAAAAATCTTACATACCTTCGGTATCAAACCGCGCGCCTGGCGTGCGGGGTTGCCGGCATTATTGGAGCGTTATTTCCGCCATGGCTGAGGCTACCGTCCTGATCACTGGCGGGGCGGGCTTCATCGGCTCGCACCTAGCCGACACACTGCTCGCCAAAGGGTATGCGGTACGCGTGCTGGACGACTTTTCCAGCGGTAAGCGTGAAAACCTAGACTTGGCCCACCCGGGCCTTTCGCTATTCCCAGGTAACGTAGCCGATGCGGCACTGGTGGAGCGCGCCATAGAGGGCTGCAGCGCGGTAGTGCACCTGGCTGCCGTGGCATCGGTGCAGGCCTCGGTGGATGACCCGGTGAAAACCCACCAGAGCAACTTCATCGGCAGCCTCAATGTGTGTGAGGCCATGCGCAAGGCCGGTGTGCGCCGAGTGGTGTACGCCTCCAGCGCCGCCGTATATGGCAATAACGGTGAGGGCGTGGCGGTGCGCGAGAGCACACCGAAGGCCCCGTTAACGCCCTACGCATCGGATAAGCTCGCCAGCGAATACTATTTCGAATTCTACGCTCGCGAGCATGGGCTGGAACCGGCGATCTTCCGTTTCTTCAACATCTATGGCCCGCGCCAAGACCCTTCGTCGCCGTATTCCGGGGTTATCAGTATTTTCGCCGAGCGCGCGCTGACCAACAGGCCCATCACCGTGTATGGCGATGGCGAGCAAACCCGGGATTTTTTCTACGTAGAAGATTTGACTGACGTGTTGGTACAAGCCATCGAGCGGCCTGAAGTGGTCCAGGGGGCGGTGAATGTGGGCCTGGGCCACGCCACATCGCTCAACGACCTGCTGGCGGCCTTGGAAACCGTGGTCGGCAGCCTGCCAGCGCTGAACCACGAAGCCCCCCGGGGCGGTGACATCCGCCATTCGCGGGCCAACAACCAGAGGTTGCGCGAAGGTTATACCTTGAAAACGCCAACGCCGCTGACCGAAGGGCTGCGGCGTTTGATCGGGGGATAAAAAGGTGCCAGAAGCGGCAAGCATTGGCCTGTTAACTGCCGCTTGCCGCTACCCCATAGCGTCTCAGGCCTTGGCTGCGCCCTTTGGACGGTCCGTTTTGTTGCCGGGCGGCACCGCGCCATGCCCGACAACAACCTTCCCGGGTCAATGCTCGTGCGAACGTCTAAGGCACCCCACTAGAACTTATACCCAAGCCCGACCATATACACCCAAGGGTCTACTTCCACATTTACCTTGGTCTGGCTCACGGCCAGGGCCGTTGGGCCGTCTACGGTGGCCTTGGTGTTGATGTCTACGTACCACACCGCGGCGTTGAACAGCAGGTGGTCGGTCAGTTGGTAGTCGAACCCCAGTTGCCCGGCCAGGCCTACGGAATCTTGCAGCTTCAGGTTACTGAAGCCCTGTTGCTTGCGCTGGCTGCTGAGGTCTTCGTCATAGAACAGCGTGTAGTTGATGCCGACGCCGCCATAGGGCTGGAATTTCGAGGTAGGCGCCAGCGGGTAGTACTGCAGCGACAACGTAGGGGGCAGTTGCTTGATGTCGGCCAGTTTGCCGTCCAGGCCAGCGCCTTTAACCCCTACGGTGTGCTGGAAGGGCGTGGCGGCCAGCAGTTCGATACCCACGTGGTCGGTGAGCATGTAGGCAAAGGCCAGGCCTAGCTGGGTGTCGCTGTCCAAGGTGGCTTTGGTGCCGCTGACCCTGGCGCCGTCGGTGCGCAGCGCGCCGCTGTCTTCATTGGGGGCGGTGGTGGCAGCCCCTGCGCGGATGATGAAGTCGCCCGCTTGGTGGGCCTGGGCAGCAGGGGAGGCAGCTAGCGCGAGGGCGGTGAGCGTGGCGCCGAGCAATACGGTTTTCATGGGGGCTCCAATGACAATGCGAAAATCTATAAGTGCCATGGTAGGTGCCCTGTCAAACCTTCCCTTGATCTAACTCAATGAAACAGGCGGTTACAGCGCGGGCGGCGGATATCTTAGTACGCCTGCGGGTATTGGCTAACCCACACCGCGCAAGGCGTTAGCGTGACGGTAGTAGGTACAACCCCGTACGCGCTGGCGCGATGTTATAACCACTATCGTTGGCGGGCCAGCACGGCCTGGGTTAAGGTCGTTAACCCGATAACCAGGGCGAGCACCATGATCCGAATACGTGGCACCATTGGGCAATGGCCCGTCGACCTCAGTGTTGAGTTGGAGAGCGTGGATTGGCAACGTTTGGCCGCGCAGGTTACGCCGGCGGTGGCTGAAGCGCCGGCGGCCAGTACGCCGCGTGCCGGGCAGGATGATGCCTTATGGGCCAATGCCCTGCGCTTGGTCGAGCAGGCCGGGCGCATCAATGGGCCGGCGCTGATGGAACAGCTCGAAAGCCTGGCTGGCAACGCCACGGCGGCCAAGCGCCTGCTGGTTCGCCTGCGCCATTGCCCCCAAGTGCGCGTGCTCACGCAAGCAGACGCGCCGTTATATTGCTGGCAGGGCTAGCGCGGCTTTTTTGATAAGTGTGTACAACAACCAACCTATGCCTTTGGCTGCCTGGCAACACGGCCAGCAAACAAAAGGCACCGTCAAAAAGGGGACGGTCACCTTCTGAAACACCCGCCGGGGGCTCGCGAATAACCAGAATTAAATAATGCAGCGGCTGCCGATCACCTTCCACCTATGCGGAACCCCAACCGTGGCAAGGACAGGGTGCCATGTAACAAAAGCGCCCATACGAACCACCACAGGCGAGGCTGAATTTACCGAGTGGTGTGTTTAGACGCCACGCTAATACGTATCGGGGTTGGGCCCCAGCCGTTGGCCGCGGTCGAGTTCGGCGATGGCGGCCATTTCCTCAGCATCCAGGCGGAAATCGAACACCTGGGCGTTGCTGCGAATGCGCGACGGGGTTACCGATTTGGGGATCACGATCAGCCCGCTGTCCAGGTGCCAACGAATGATCACCTGGGCAACGTCCTTGCCGTGCTTGGCGGCTATCTGTTTGAGCACCGGGTCGTCCATGGCCTTGCCCTGTGCCAATGGGCTCCAGGCTTCGGTGTGGATGCCCAACTGCTGGTGCACTTCACGCAACGGGTGCTGTTGCAGGTACGGGTGCAGCTCGATTTGGTTCACCGAAGGCGTTTCGCCCGTTTCGTCGATGATCCTGCGCAAGTGTGGGGCGTGGAAGTTCGACACCCCGATTGAACGGGTGAGGCCGCGCTTTTTTAGCTCGATCAACGCCTGCCAGGTTTCCAGGTAAAGGTCCTTGGCCGGCTGCGCCCAGTGGATCAGCAGCAGGTCGACATAGTCCATTCGCAGCCGTTTGAGGCTGCTCTGAAGGGCTTTGATCGCCGTATCGTAGCCCTGGTCATCGTTCCACACCTTGGTGGTGATGAACACCTGGTCTCGCGGCTTGCCGGCTTGGCGTACACCTTCGCCCACCGCGGCTTCGTTCTTGTAGATCGCAGCAGTGTCGATGGCCAGGTAGCCGGCGGCAATGGCTTCGCGCACGGCGACGGTCGCCTCGCTGTCGCTGGCTTGCCACACGCCTAGCCCGAATTGGGGCATCACGATGGTGTCGTTCAGTTGTATGCGTGGGTGCTCAGTGCTCATCACGGTCTCCTCGGCTTCAAAGAGGCTTCGACCCGCACCGTGTGCGGGCCGTTCCCGGCAAAAAGCCTAGGCGCAGTTAGTACAGGGCGGCGAACAGCTTGCGCCGGTAGGCGGTGACCAGCGGGTGTTCGTTGCCCAGCAGGTCGAATACCTGCAACAGGGTTTTATGCGCCACCCCTTCGTTCCAGGCGCGGTTACGCACGAACAGCTTGAGCAGGCCTTCCAATGCGGCCTCGTACTGCTGCCGGGCCAACTGGCGCACGGCCAGTTGATAGGCGGCTTCGTCGTCACTTGGATTCTGCGCCAGGCGGGCCTTGAGTTCGGCGGCATCGGGCAGGTCCCCGGCCTGGCTGAGAAACGTCAGTTGCGCCTTGGCGCCGGCAAGCTCGGCCTTGTGCTCATCGCTTTTGATGGCGTCCAGAATGGTTTGCGCCTCGCCCAATTCGCCGCGCTCGGCCAGGCAGCGGGCGTAGAGAATCAGCGCCGCGGTGTGGCTGTTATCTTCGCTGAGCAGCGCCTTGAGGGTGGCTTCGGCCTGGGCATACTGGCCTTGCGCGAACGCCGCCTGGGCCGCCTCGAACGGGTCGTCGGCGGGCGGCGCCGGCAGCGCAACGTGTGGCTCGAGCATGGCGCGCACGGCTGACTCCGGCTGTGCACCGGCAAAACCATCTACCGGTTGGCCGTCTTTGAACAGCACCACGGTCGGCAAGCTGCGGATGCCGAACATGGCCACCACCTGCTGCTCCACGTCGCAGTTCACCTTGGCCAGCAACAATTGGCCCTGATAGCTCTGGGCGATCTGCTCGAGCATTGGCATCAACACCTTGCAGGGGGCGCACCAGTCGGCCCAGAAGTCCACCAGTACGGGTTGGTTGAACGAGTTTTCGATCACCAACTGTTGGAAGTCGGCATCGGTGGCGTCGAAGATATAGGGGGTGTCGTGGCTCATCGTGGTTCTCGAAAAGGAACATGCGGCATAGGCGCCACTATAAAGGGTGCGCGGCGGCGCCGGAAGCGGGCCGCGCATCGCCCAACACCGCCTGCCAACGTGCTGGCCGATGTTGGGCGCTCACTCAGGGGGCTTTGTCCATCTGCAACTGGCCGAGGTTCTGCGTGGTGGCTTGGGCAATGCCGCGTGGCGTCAGCTTCAGGCTGAGCATCCCGGCCTGGCTGGCCCGGCCGCGCAGCTCGACCCGTGCGCCCTGGGGGAACGCCTCGGGGGCGAAGCGCAACTGAAACGGCAGGGCACGGCCGTTGCCCGCCAGGGTGGTGCTGGCCAGCAGGCGCTGGGGGCGGCCGCTGTCGTCGACCACCAGCATGGCCAGCTCTACCTGCGCCCCAACCGGCACGTTGGTCAGGGTGCCGCTGAGTTCACGCTGCCAGGCCGGCAATGGGCCCAGGGGCTCTGGTGCTGTGATGTCGGGAGCCGGCGCGCCGGCGGGCGGGGCCGCGGTGGCTGCTGGAGGGCTGGGCGCTTCGCCCGCGCAGGCGCTGAGCAGGCCGAGCAAGCCGAGCAATGCCAGTGAACGTACTTTCATAGGGGCCTAAATCCTTGCGTATGCCGGCGCACAGGTATACCGCAAAGCCCCGGTCTTGTCTTGCCGGGTGGATGCGCTACCATGGCCGTCCCCTTTTCTGTGGCCTGCCACCATGCACTGTCCGTTCTGCGGTGCCAACGACACCAAAGTCATCGACTCACGGCTGGTTGCCGAAGGCGAACAGGTTCGCCGCCGCCGTGAATGCGTGGCATGCGGTGAGCGTTTCACCACTTTCGAAACCGCCGAGTTGGTGTTGCCGCGCCTGATCAAGCAAGACGGCACACGCCAGCCGTTCGATGAAGACAAACTTCGTGCCGGCATGCAGCGCGCGCTCGAGAAGCGCCCGGTGAGCGTCGAGCGGCTGGAAGCTGCGCTGAGCCACATCAAGCACAGGCTACGCGCCACCGGCGAGCGCGAGGTTAAATCCTTGGTGGTGGGTGAACTGGTCATGGCCGAGTTGCGCCAACTCGACGAGGTGGCGTACATCCGTTTCGCCTCGGTGTACCGGCGCTTCCAAGACCTCGACGAGTTCCGCGAAGAAATCGACCGCTTGTCTCGGGAGCCCGCTGGGCGATGAACATAAGCCCTACGCAAGACGCCGCCGACCGCCAGTTCATGGCCCGTGCATTGCAATTGGCCGAGCTGGGCCGTTATTCCACCCACCCTAACCCTAGGGTGGGTTGCGTGATCGTAAGCGGCGCTGAGGTGGTGGGCGAAGGCTGGCACCGCCGGGCCGGCGAGCCCCACGCAGAAGTCCATGCCCTGCGCCAGGCTGGTGAACGCGCCGTGGGCGCCACCGCCTACGTGACACTCGAGCCGTGTAGCCACTTTGGGCGAACCCCTCCGTGCGCTGATGGGTTGATCGCCGCGCGGGTTTCCAGGGTGGTGGCGGCCATGCGCGACCCCAATCCGCAGGTGGCTGGCAGCGGCTTGGCACGGCTGGCCGAGGCGGGTATCAGCGTGCGCGCCGGGGTGCTCGAAGCCGAGGCGAGGGCGCTGAACCCGGGTTTTATCAAACGCATGGAAACCGGGCTGCCGTTCGTGCGGGTAAAGCTTGCCATGAGCCTGGATGGCCGCACCGCCATGGCCAGCGGCGAAAGCCAATGGATCACCGGCGCCGAGGCGCGCCGCGCCGTGCAGCGCCTGCGCGCGCAATCGAGCGCGGTACTCAGCGGTGCCGACAGCGTGCTGGCCGATGCCGCGCGCTTGACGGTGCGGGCGGCCGAGCTGGGCCTTGAGGGCGAGCAAGCCGAACTGGCGCTGGTGCGCCCGCCGCTGCGCATTCTGATCGACGGCCGGTTACGTGTGCCATTGGCGGCGCCATTCTTTTCGGCTGGCCCTTCGCTGGTAGTGTGCCAGCAGTTGCCGGAGCACGCCGGTGCTTATGCCCGTGCTGGCGCCGAATTGCTCGCGGTGCCAGGGGTGGGCGGCCGGGTCGACCTGCCGGCACTGCTGCGCGAGTTGGCTGCGCGGGGTGTGCAAGAGTTGCTGGTGGAAGCCGGTGCGCGCTTGGCCGGTGCTTTCGCCCAGCAGGGCTTAGTCGATGAATACCAGATTTTCATGGCCGCCTGCCTGCTCGGCTCCAGCGCCCGGCCCCTGCTCGATTGGCCGCTGGCGCATATGGCCGAGGCGCCGCGGCTGAACATCACCGGCCTGCGCGCGGTGGGCAGCGACTGGTTGATCAGCGCCGTGCCCGCGGCCCCCGTATAATCCCCGGCTTTCTTGGAGGCCCCCATGTTCACCGGCATCATCGAATCGATTGGCAGCATCCGCAGCCTTACCCCCAAAGGGGGTGACGTGCGCGTGTACGTGGCCACCGGCAAGCTCGACCTGGCCGACGTCAAGCTCGGCGACAGCATCGCCGTCAACGGCGTGTGCCTGACCGCCGTGGAATTGCCCGGCGACGGTTTCTGGGCCGACGTTAGCCGCGAAACCCTCGACGTAACCGCGTTCAACGAGCTCAAGGCCGGCAGCCGGGTGAACCTCGAAAAAGCCCTGACCCCGACCAGCCGCCTGGGCGGCCATTTGGTCAGCGGCCATGTCGACGGGGTAGGCGAGGTGGTGGCCCGTGCCGATAACGCCCGTGCCATCGCGTTCCGACTGCGCGCGCCCCACGCCTTGGCCAAGTACATCGCCCATAAGGGGTCGATCACCGTCGACGGTACCAGCCTTACCGTCAACGCCGTGGACGGCGCGGAGTTCGAATTGACCATCGTGCCGCATACACTGGCCGAAACCATCATGGGCGATTATCGCCCCGGCCGCCGGGTCAATCTCGAGGTCGACCTGCTGGCACGCTACCTGGAGCGCCTGCTGCTGGGTGACAAGGCCGCCGAACCTACCCAGGGCGCCGGTATCAGTGAAAGCTTCCTGGCCGCCAATGGCTATTTGAAATCCTAATGCAAGGGGGTGCCGCGTGGCGCTCAATACGATCGAAGAACTGGTCGACGATATACGGCAAGGCAAGATGGTCATCCTGATGGATGACGAAGACCGCGAAAATGAAGGCGACTTGATCATGGCAGCCGAATGCTGCCAGGCGGAACACATCAATTTCATGGCGCGCTTTGCCCGCGGCCTGATCTGCATGCCGATGGCCCGTGAACGTTGCGAAACCCTACGGCTGCCGCTGATGGCTCCGCGCAATGGCTCAGGCTTCGGCACCAAGTTCACCGTTTCGATCGAAGCGGCCGAAGGCGTGACCACTGGCATCTCTGCCGCCGACCGTGCGCGCACCGTGCAAGCGGCCGCCGCCCGCGACGCGGTGGCCGAAGACATCGTCAGCCCCGGGCACATCTTCCCGTTGATGGCGCAGCCCGGTGGCACCTTGGCCCGTGCCGGCCACACCGAGGCTGCCTGCGACCTGGCGCGCATGGCGGGCTACGAGCCGGCGGGGGTGATTTGCGAAATCATGAACGACGACGGCACCATGTCTCGGCGTACCGAGCTCGAAGCCTTCGCCGCCGAGCATGGCATCAAGATCGGCACCATTGCCGACCTGATCCACTACCGGATGATCCATGAGCGCACCGTTCAGCGGGTGTCTGAGCGGCCATTGGACAGCGAACTGGGGCAGTTCAACCTGGTGACCTACCGCGATTCGGTTGAGGGCGACGTGCACATGGCACTGACCCTCGGGCAGATCCACGCCGACCACGCCACCTTGGTGCGCGTGCACAACATGGACCCGCTGCGCGACCTGTTGATGGTGCGCCAGCCGGGCCGCTGGAGCCTGCGCGCGGCGATGAGCGCGGTGGCCGAGGCGGGCAGTGGCGTGGTATTGCTGCTGGGGCACGCACCGGATGGCGATGCGCTGTTGGCACAGATTCGTGAAGCCACCGAGCATGTGGCGGTAAAAAAACCAACGACCTATAGCATCGTCGGTGCCGGCTCGCAGATTCTGCGCGACTTGGGTGTGCGCAAAATGCGCCTGATGAGTTCGCCCATGAAGTTCAATGCGATATCCGGATTCGACCTGGAAGTTGTAGAATACGTACCCTCCGAGTGACCGGCCGTGGCCGGCGCCCGCTATTATTCGCTTACGGGCCGCACTGAAGCGGCCCGGCTCTTTAAATACGAGACCCGCAATGACCGTGAAGACCCTCGAAGGTACTTTCATCGCCCCCAAAGGTCGCTTCGCCCTGGTGGTCGGCCGCTTTAACAGCTTCGTCGTCGAAAGCCTGGTCAGTGGCGCCCTCGACGCCCTGGTACGCCATGGCGTAAGCGAAAACGACATCATCATTATCCGTGCCCCCGGCGCCTTCGAAATCCCCCTGGTAGCGCAAAAGGTCGCCCAGCAAGGCGAATACGACGCCATCATCGCCCTCGGCGCGGTCATTCGTGGCGGCACCCCGCACTTCGAGTACGTCGCAGGCGAATGCACCAAGGGCTTGGCCCAGGTGTCCATGGAGTTCGGCCTGCCGGTCGCATTTGGCGTGTTGACCGTCGACTCTATCGAACAGGCCATCGAACGCTCCGGCACCAAGGCCGGCAACAAGGGCGCTGAAGCCGCGCTGTCGGCCCTTGAAATGGTCAGCCTGCTGGCGCAGTTGGAGGCCAAGTGAGCAGCGACGATAACCAACGCTTCAACCCGCGCGAGCCGAAAGACCCCGCCGCGGCCAAGGGCAAATCGGCCAAGCGCCACGAAGCGCGCAAGCTGGCGACCCAGGCCCTGTACCAGTGGCATATGGCCGGGCATTCGCTGAACGAGATCGAAGCGCAGTTTCGTGTAGACAACGATTTTTCCGATGTAGACAACGCCTACTTTCGTGAGCTTCTTCGCGGCGTGCCCACCAGCAAAGATGAAATCGACGCGGCCCTCGTGCCCTGCCTAGACCTCGCGCTCGACGAGCTCGACCCGGTCGAACTGGCGGTGCTGCGCTTATCTACCTACGAGATGCTCAAGCGCGTCGACGTGCCGTACCGCGTGGTCATTAACGAGGGTATCGAGTTGGCGAAGGTGTTCGGTTCCACCGACGGCCATAAGTTCGTCAATGGCGTGCTCGACAAACTCGCCCCGACATTGCGTGGGCCAGAGGTGAAGGCGCATAAGCGCTGAGCGTGCGCCCATGGGTGAATTCGAACTGATCAGCCGCTATTTCGCCGCAGCGCCCTGTGCGCAGGCGGGCGACGGCGTTGCACTGGGCATCGGCGACGATTGTGCGTTGCTGGCGTTGGCCCCCGGCGAGCAACTGGCGGTGTCCACCGACACCCTGGTCAGTGGTGTGCATTTCCCTGCCGTGCCAGACCCTTTCCTACTCGGCCAGCGTTCCTTGGCGGTCGCGGTAAGCGACTTGGCAGCGATGGGCGCGCAGCCGTTGGGTTTCACCCTGGCACTGACCCTGCCTGATTTTTCCGCGCAGTGGCTTGGGCGTTACGCCGAGGGCCTGCAACAGATGGCGCAACGGTGTGCCATTCGCCTGGTCGGTGGCGACACCACGCGGGGCCCGCTGAGCCTGACCCTCACCGTATTGGGCAAGGTGCCCGGGGGCCAGGCGCTGACCCGCGGTGGCGCGCGCCCAGGCGAGCTGTTTTGCGTGGGTGGTGTGCTTGGCGAGGCTGCCGGCGCGCTGCCGTTTGTGCTCGGCGAGCGGAGCGAGCGCAGCGCCGCGCCGGGCGTGGCTGGGCCGCTACTGGCGCACTACTGGGCGCCGCAGCCGCAACTGGCGCTCGGCCAAGCCCTGCGCGGGCGTGCCAGCGCGGCGATAGACATCTCCGATGGGCTGCTCGCCGATGCAGGGCATATCGCCGAGGCCTCGGGGGTGGCTGTTCATATCGAACGTTCGCGCCTGCCGCTGTCAGATGCCTTGGTGGCCTTTGCCGGCGAGCAAGGCGCCTTCGATGCGGCGCTCGCCGGCGGAGACGACTACGTACTGGCCTTCAGCTTGCCGGCGCAGCATGTGCAGGCACTGCAGTTGGCGGGGCAGCCCGTGCATGTGATCGGGCAAGTGCATGCCGGGCACGGTGTAACCCTGCTCAGCGACGACGGCCGGGATATCACCCCGGCCAAGCGCGGCTATCAACACTTCCGGGGGCCTATGTGAGCGAACATCCCAACGAGGTACCGGCAACCTTCGTACCGCCGTCGGTATGGCGCAACCCTTGGCATTTCATTGCCTTTGGCTTCGGTGCCGGCACCCTGCCCAAGGCGCCGGGCACCTGGGGCTCGCTGGTGGCGTTGCCGTTTATCCCGCTGTGGCAGTTGCTGCCAAGCTGGGGTTACTGGCTGATGCTCGGGGTGTCGATGCTGTTCGGCTTTTGGTTATGCGGCAAGGTCGCCGACGACCTGCGCGTGCACGACCATGAGGGCATCGTGTGGGATGAAATCGTTGGCATGTGGATTACCCTATGGCTGGTGCCACCGGGCTGGTATTGGCTACTGGTGGGGTTTGCCGTGTTCCGCTTTTTCGACATTCTCAAGCCGTGGCCGATTCGCTGGATCGACCGCCATGTGCATGGCGGCGCGGGGATCATGCTCGATGACGTGTTGGCCGGGGTGTTCGCCTGGGTGGCCATGCAGGTAATCGTGTGGGTGGCCGCCTGAGGCTCGATCGTTTCGGCAGGTGAGCCCGGCAAATTGGAATAAGCCGGGCGCCTGCACCGATGTTACAATGTCACACTTTTTTCGACCCATCAGGAGCACAAGGTGCCCGTCGCGTTCGTTGCTGCGTCTAAACTGCCTACGCCCTTCGCCACTTTCACCATGCACGGTTTTCGCGAGGAGGCCACCGGTCGCGAACACGTTGCCCTCACCCTGGGCGACGTCGCCAATGGCGAGCCGGTATTGGGCCGCCTACATTCAGAGTGCCTCACCGGTGATGCCCTGTTTAGCCAACGCTGCGACTGCGGCTCGCAGCTTGAGGCAGCGCTGCAGGCGATTGCCCGTGAAGGCCGTGGCGTGTTGTTGTACCTGCGCCAAGAAGGCCGCGGCATCGGCCTGTTGAACAAGATCCGCGCCTATGAACTGCAAGACCAAGGCGCCGACACGGTCGAAGCCAATGAACGCCTCGGCTTTGCCGCGGACCAGCGTGACTATCGCATTTGCTTACCGATGCTCGAACACTTGGGTGTAAAGGCCCTTCGCTTGATGACCAACAACCCGCGCAAGGTCAAGGCGCTGGCCGACATGGGCATCCAGGTGGCCGAGCGCGTACCGCTGCACACCGGGCACAACCCGCACAACAAGTATTACCTGGCCACCAAGGCCGGGAAGCTTGGGCATATGATGGGCGGCGCCTGAGGCGCCGAGCGCGGGGCGGCGTCACCCAGGCACTGGCTGCCCAGCGGGGCAGGGGCAGCATCCAGCCCGTTAACCCGCCAAGCGCTTGCGAATCGCCGCTTCGATCCCCGCCGCATCCAGCCCGCATTGGGCCAGCATCTGCGCGGGCTTGGCGTGCTCCACGTAGGTATCCGGTAGCCCGAGCTGCAATAGTGGCTTGAGTACCCCCTCACGGGCGAGGTATTCGCCCACCGCGCTACCGGCACCGCCCATCACGGCGTTTTCTTCGAGGGTAACCAGCAAGTCGTGGTTATCGGCCATTTGCTG
Organism: Pseudomonas typographi; assembly: GCF_014694385.1. Classification (GTDB taxonomy): domain Bacteria; phylum Pseudomonadota; class Gammaproteobacteria; order Pseudomonadales; family Pseudomonadaceae; genus Aquipseudomonas; species Aquipseudomonas typographi. Next base: position 77,937 of record NZ_JAAOCA010000022.1, read on the forward strand.
TACCAGGGCTTCGTCCAGGGGTTTGACGAAGCGCATGTCGACCACCGTGGCGTCCAGTGTATCCGCCACCTGCAGGGCCTCGGCCAATTGCACGCCGAACACCAGCAGGGCGATTTTTTGGCCGTTGCGGCGCACCACGCCCTTGCCGATTTCAAGGGTTGGCAAGCCGGCCTCGATCACCGCGTTCGGGCCGGTGCCACGGGGGTAACGCACGGCCGCTGGGCCTGGGTAGTGGTAACCGGTGCTGAGCATCAGCCGCAGCTCGTTCTCGTCGCTGGGCGCCATCACCACTAAACCGGGGATGCAGCGCAGGTAAGAGAGGTCGAAACTGCCGGCATGGGTGGGGCCGTCTTCGCCTACCAGCCCGGCGCGGTCGATGGCGAATAGCACGTCCAAGTGCTGCACGGCCACGTCGTGGATCAACTGATCGTAAGCACGCTGCAAGAAGGTCGAGTAGATCGCCACCACTGGCTTGGCCCCCTCGCAGGCCAGGCCTGCGGCCAGAGTAACGGCATGCTGCTCGGCGATGGCCACGTCGAAATAGCGCTCGGGGAAGCGTTCGCTAAAGGCGACCAGGTCTGAGCCTTCCTTCATGGCCGGGGTAATACCCACCAATCGCGCGTCGGCTTCGGCCATGTCGCACAGCCATTCGCCGAACACGCTGGAGTACTTCGGGCCGGTGGCTTGCTTCGGCGCCGCCGGCACGTTCAATGGCTCGAGCTTGGTGATGGCGTGGTAGCCAATCGGGTCGACCTCCGCCGGCGCGAAGCCCTTGCCCTTTTTAGTCACCACATGCAGGAACTGTGGCCCCTTCAGGTCGCGCATGTTGCGCAGGGTGGCGATCAGGGTCGGCAGGTCGTGGCCGTCGATGGGGCCGATGTAGTTCCAGCCTAGCTCCTCGAACAACGTACCGGGCACCAGCATGCCCTTGGCATACTCTTCGGTACGCCGGGCGATTTCCCAAGCCCCAGGCAGGCGCGACAGCACCTTTTTGCTGCCTTCGCGCATGCTGGCGTAGGTGCGGCTGGAAAGGATCTTGGCCAAGTAGTTCGACAAGCCGCCCACGTTACGTGAAATCGACATGTCGTTGTCGTTGAGGATCACCAGCATGTCGGCGCCCACTTCCGGCGCATGGTTGAGCGCCTCGAAGGCCATGCCGGCGGTCAGCGCGCCGTCACCGATCACGGCGATGGACTTGCGCGAACTGCCCTGCAAGCGCGCGGCAATGGCCATTCCCAAGGCGGCGCTGATCGACGTGCTGGAGTGGCCGACGCCAAAGGTGTCGTACTCGCTTTCGCTGCGTCGCGGAAATGCCGCCAGGCCGTCTTTCTGGCGCAGCGAAGCCATGCGCTCACGGCGGCCGGTGAGAATCTTGTGGGGGTAGGCCTGGTGGCCCACGTCCCAGATCAGGCGGTCATCGGGGGTGTCGAAAACATAGTGCAGGGCAATGGTCAGTTCGATAACACCCAGCCCCGCGCCGAAATGGCCGCCCGTTTGGCCTACCGAATAAAGCAGCTCCAGGCGCAGTTCGTCGGCCAGGGTTTCCAGCTCGGCCTCGCCCAAGCGGCGTAGGCCTGCCGGCGTCGCGGCGCGGTCCAGCAGGGGCGTCGGCGGGCGTTCGCGGGGAATCTGTTGAAACGTCGTAGGCATCAGGCGTGTCGTTTTCGAAGGTATAAAAGGCGGCAGTTTACCCCAACGGGTGCCAGGGAACAGCTAGTAGGCGCATCGGTTCGCTATCATCGGACTCGCCGGGCGCGGCGTGCGTTCAGTTGCGCCGCTCGATGATATAGCGCGCCAACGCCCGCAATGGCTCCGCCCCCGCGCCAAAAGGCCGCAACGAGTGCAGCGCCTGGTCACGCAGCTCTACCGCATAGGCCTTGGCCGCGCCCAGGCCCAGCAGCGCGGGGTAGGTAGGTTTGTCGCGGGCGATGTCGGCCCCTTGGCGCTTGCCCAAGGTGGCGGTATCGCCCTCCACGTCGAGGATGTCATCCTGCACTTGGAACGCCAGGCCCACGGCCTGCGCATAGGTTTGCAGCGCAGCGAGGTCGGCACGCTCGGCGCGTTCGCTGGCCAGGGCGCCCAAGTGCACGCTGGCCTCGATCAGGGCACCGGTTTTATGCCGGTGCATACGCTCCAGGGCCGGTTGGCCCAGGCGCTTGCCCACAGACCCAAGGTCGATCGCCTGCCCGCCGACCATACCGGCAGGCCCGGCGGCCATGGCCAGCGTGCGGACCATCTGCAGGCGGGTGCCATCGGCCAGTTCGCTCAACCGTGGGTCCACCAAGGCGCTGAAGGCCAGGCTCTGCAGGCCGTCACCGGCGAGGATCGCACAGGCTTCGTCGAAGGCCTTGTGGGTGGTCGGTTGGCCGCGGCGCAGGTCGTCGTCGTCCATGGCCGGCAGGTCGTCGTGCACCAGCGAATAGGCATGGATCAACTCCACGGCGCACGCGGCGCCATTGGCGTTTTCCGGCAGGGCACCCAACGCTTCGCAGGCCGCATAGGCCAACAGCGGCCTCACGCGCTTACCGCCGTTCATCACGCTATAGCGCATGGCCTCATAAAGGCGGCCGAGGTCCGCCAATGGCGCTTCGAACAAGGTTGCCAAGGCATGGTCGACACGGGCCTGGCACAAGGCCTGGTAACTGGCGATCATTCAGTGGGGTCCACATCCAGCGGCACTTCGACCAACTCGCCGTCGCGCTCGAGCAATTGCTGCACTTTCTGCTCGGCTTGGGTCAACGCCTCTTGGCAATCACGGGTCAGGCGGATGCCCTGCTCGAACGCAGTGAGGGAATCTTCCAGGGACAGTTCGCCGTTCTCAAGGCGCTCAACCAGCACTTGCAGGTCGGCCAGGGACTGTTCGAAGTCCACGGAAGCTTTTTTTCGGGCCATGGTGCGGGGTCTCGATAACCAATTGGAACGGTCGCGACGTTAGCAGAGCGGGGCCCGCCGGGCAAATAACGCCGGCAACGCGCGCGCCCATTACGGCGCCCGGCGGTGCATCGTCAGCCGAGCGTACAGCAAACCCGCCTAAGGGTGCCCCTATTGGATGTTTCCAACCCATAGCCCGCCTAGCTGCTGGCTGATGCCATCGAATGGGATTGAACGGGATTGAACGCCAAAAGTAATTATTCCTACAGAAAGCGCAGAATCGGCTGATAGCGCAGCCCTGGTGCCCACGGATAAGGTCGGGTTGGTCAACTTTACCTGCACGCCGGAGCCCGGGGCACCCATGAACCTCAAACTGCAATTGCTCTGCGACGCGCCAGAGGCCGTCGCGCTGGTCCAACGCTACTGGGCGGTCGACGCGGCCGGGCAATATCGCGAAAAGGTGAGCGACTTGTTGCCGTTTCGCGCGTTCACCAGGCCTGCACAAATCACCCAATATGTGCGCGAGCAATGCCGGGTATTCGACCTCAACCAAGCGTGCCCCCGCTGCGGCGAGCCGGTGCGGATCACGTCGCGCTCAGCGGCCAGGCCCAGCCCGCAGCGCAGCAGCCGGCCGTGCGAGCGCTGCGCCGGAAAAATCGAGCAAGCCATGCGCGAGGCCCGCGCCCAGGCGGAAAAAACATTGGCCGACAGCCTGCAGGCATACATGAAAGCCCGCCCCAGCGGCACCGTGGATTATGCCGCCGTCACAGACGACATCGCCTTGTTATTGATCGCACTCCATGAAGCCCTCGAACCCGCTATGGCCCAGGGCACCTTCGGCAGCGCGGAATGCAGGGCGCTGGCGCCCAAGCACGTAGGCCATTTCATCCGCAGGCTTTACCAAGCCGGGGTATTGCTCGAAGAACCTTCCCAGGCCCAGCGCGGCACGTATTTTCTCAAAGACGGGCAACTGCGGGTAAAAGACAGCCAGCGGGTATACGCCCTGATGCCGGGTATCCCGCCGGGGCAACTGCGGGCTGTGCTCGCCGCCTACCACCAGCGCAGCTTCAATGACGCCCCGAGGCTATTCGACCTCTGGCTCGACTACGCCGAAGCCGATTGCATGGCCTACTTCGAAGCGCAGTGCATCCTCTACGCCCATCAGTTGTATGACGATGAGCACGCCGAGGTGCGTAGCGCCCTGCGTGGGGGGCTTGAACATTACTGTGTGGCGCAGATGTGGTCGGCGATTTGCCGTGTGGTTCGTGATGCCGCCAGCCTGGCCAATCGTACGTATTACGACCGCGCCAAGGCCAGCGCCACCCTGCCCGGCAAGCTACGCCGCTACCTTGAGCGCGCCCGGCGCGAAGCGTTCGAGCTCAAGGGCTGCACCCGCCCGGAGGTGCAGCCGCCGGGTGCGCTGGGCATGGTCTTCCAAGACCTGTTCGGCATCGACGAAAACACCACTGGCACCATGGTCTGGGCGACTTTCGCCCACCGCAGCGAAGAATGGATGGCCACGGGCGAGCCTACCAGTTGGATGGCCGCGCGGCGCCTGATGGTGCGCGCGTTGCAAAGCGATATGCCGTTCGCGACGCTTGAACGGTTTGCGCAAACGCTGAAGGCGGGGGTAGCGCTGGAGGCGGCGATCGATGAGGTGCTGGCGCGGTTGCCCGCGGCCGGTGCATAGGCGCTGCGCGAAATACCACGGGTTGATGATACGGCGTTGAACCGCAAGGGATGCTCTCCCTGAGGGCTCAGTCATAGGCAACAACCGGAATGCGGCCCGATCGAACGCTGCCTGGCCCGCTTACTCCACTTTTTGGTTGCCTCCAGCCTGGTGGCTATGGTGCGTCAGCCATCAGTAATCTCGCCCACTGTGCATTTAGCGACAATCGACAAACGACAGTTGAATGATTGCGCAATCAGTGTAGTATTGCCGCAAAGATAGTCTGGTAATTCAAGCATCGCCTTTTTTTTAGATCGATATGATTGCGCAATCATAAGCCGCTATCCAGGCTGCCCGTTAGCGCTCCACATCTCATTTGGTATCCCAGGAGAGCCCCATGCTCACACAACAACAAAACCTCAAGTCTGCCGATGATGATCGCATTGCCTACGTTAAGGTGTCCTCGGTATTCCTGCCCTTGGCCAACCCCATCAGCGACGCCAAGGTATTAACGGGGAGGCAAAAGCCGATGACCGAGATCGCCATCCTGTTTGCCGAAATCGAAACAGTCGATGGCCATCGCGGCCTGGGGTTCAGCTACTCGAAACGTGCCGGTGGGCCCGGCCAGTTTGCCCATGCGAAAGAAATCGCCCCGGCCCTGATTGGCGAAAACCCTAGCGACATCGCCAGGCTCTGGACCAAACTGTGTTGGGCGGGCGCGTCCGTCGGCCGCAGCGGCCTGTCGACCCAGGCCATCGGGGCCTTCGATGTGGCCCTATGGGATCTGAAAGCCAAGCGTGCCAACCTGTCCCTGGCCCGTTTGCTCGGTGCACAGCGTGACTCGGTGCGCTGCTACAACACCTCCGGTGGCTTTCTGCACACCCCGCTGGACCAATTGCTGAAAAACACCGATCTGTCGCGCGAGAAGGGTATCGGCGGCATCAAGCTGAAAGTCGGCCAGCCGGACTGCGCCATCGACATCAACCGGGTCAGTACCGTGCGCCAACACCTGGGGGACAACTTCCCGCTGATGGTCGACGCCAACCAGCAGTGGGACCGCCCGACCGCCCAGCGTATGTGCCGCCGTTTCGAAGCCTTCAACTTGATCTGGATCGAAGAGCCGTTGGACTGTTACGACGCTGAAGGTCACGCCGCCCTGGCCCAGCAATTCGACACCCCGATCGCCACCGGCGAGATGCTCACCAGCGTTGCCGAGCACGCTGAATTCATCAAGCTACGCGGCGCCGATTTCCTGATGCCGGATGCCCCGCGGGTCGGCGGTATCACGCCTTATCTGAAGGTCGCTGCGATGGCCGAGCAAGCCGGGGTGATGTTGGCACCACACTTTGCAATGGAACTGCATGTGCACCTGGCGGCGGCTTATCCGACCGAGCCATGGGTGGAGCACTTCGAATGGCTTGAGCCGCTGTTCAATGAACGCCTGGAAACCCGCGATGGCCGCATGTTGGTGCCGACTCGCCCTGGCCTGGGCCTGTCGCTGAGCGAGCAGGTCAAGCCTTGGACAGCACAGGTGGCCGAAGCCGGCACCCGCCCATAACGCCCTTTGGCCGTTTGTGTGCCGCGCGCACCAAGCGGCCGTTTTCGTTGCACCTGCACCAAGGCCCACAGCAGCGCCTTGGGGCTGAACACCCAACGCCCGATATAGCCCTATCGATAAAAAAGACAAGATGAGGACTTTCATATGGATCATCCAAACCTAGCCGGTTCAGCCGAACCTGCAGTCGCCACCGTGGTACGCAGCAAAGTACGCTATTACGTTCTGGCGATGTTATTCATCGTTACTGCGATCAACGTCGGCGACCGGGCGACACTTTCGATCACCGGCGCCGCGCTCACCCAGGTACTTGGCATCAACTCCATTACGCTGGGTTACATCTTCTCGGCGTTCGCCTGGGCCTATGTCATCGGCCAGCTTCCCGGGGGCTGGTTGCTGGATAAGTTTGGCTCGGCGCGGGTGTATGGAACATCGCTATTTCTCTGGTCGACGATCACCATTGCCCAAGGCCTGATCGGTTTCCTGTCGATCCCGTTGGCCGTCGCGACGTTGTTTGCTCTACGCTTTTTGCTGGGCCTGATCGAATCGCCGGTTTACCCGGCCAACAACCGGATCGTGGCCGCATGGTTTCCCCTGCAAGAGCGTGGGCTGGCCACGGTGATCTACAACTCTTCCATGTACTTGTCCGTGGTGATCCTCGCGCCGTTAATGGGTTTTATCGCTCATGCGTATGGCTGGGAACACGTGTATTGGTTCATGGGCGGCCTGGGTGTTCTGGTCAGCCTCATCTGGTTCAAACTGGTCAAAGCACCCACGGAACATCCGCTGGTCAATGCCGCTGAGTTGGAACATATCCGTAGCGGTGGCGCCGAAGTGGATATGGACAAACCCAAGGAGAAGGGCGCGTTCCGGCCAAAACTCACTGACCTCAAGGTGCTGCTGAAAAGCCCGATGATGTGGTCGATTTACCTGGGCAAGTACTGCGACACCTCCCTGCAGTATTTCTTCCTCACTTGGTTCCCTATCTACCTGGTCAAGGGCCGCGGCCTGAACATCATGGAAGCCGGGGCCATCGCGGCTGTTCCAGGTATCTGCGGCTTGCTGGGTGCGCTTTTTGGCGGCGCCATTTGCGACTTCCTGTTGCGCAAGGGCTTCTCCCTAACCGTGGCACGCAAAATCCCGCTGGTGTGCGGCATGAGCATGGGCGCCACCCTGGTGCTGTGTAACTTCACCGCGTCGGTGTGGGTCGTCACTTTGCTGATGTCCCTGGCCATTTTTGGCAAGGGCATCGTTGCCGTGGACTGGACCTTGGTGTCCGACACCGCACCCAAGCAGATCACCGGCATGGCGGGTGGGCTGTTCAATATGTTCGGCAACATCTCAGGCATCTTCACGCCCATCATCATCGGCTACATCGTGCAAGCCACGGGCTCTTTTGAAGGCGCGCTATACGTGGTCGCCGGCCATGCGTTAATCGGGGCGCTGGCATTTTTGAGCATGGGCACCCTGCGCAAGCTTGAGCTGGCGCGGGCGTATTGAGTGTGTGCCAGGCGACGTGCTTCCGGGGACCGGATCCGGCGGTACTCGGGTGATTGACTACAACCCCTTTCTGGAGGCTGTATCGGGTTGCTATTGCCTACATTAGGGCGAAATCCGACCATCCTGCGCCGGTTTTTTGAGTCTGTGAGCGGCCCTTCGGCAGCCAATGCATCAAAGTACATGGCTGAAAATAGGGGTGTTCACGCGTGGGCTCGTGCGCCTGAGGTGATATGACGGCCATGGAGGGCGATTCAGCTTTTTACCCTGCGCATCCATCGACTTGAGTTGAACTGAAGCGCGCTTGATACGGCTATCGCCCTAAGATGAATGCACCCTTTCATTGCGGTTCGCCTGTGACCGCGTTTGTTGAATTGCCAAGGCGTGCTTAGATCTCAATCACGCTGAGTCCGCTCTACTTTGGACAGCCGCCAGGGGCAATGAGGCCGAAATTGCTCTTGCATCATGCGCATGAACGTTCGGATTCTTTCGGGCAAGCCTGCGCTTTGGTGGGTGAGCGCAACCACGTTTGCATCAGGCGGTTTCCAGTCCGGCAGCAGTTGAACCAGCGTCCCCCGCGCAAGCGACTCGGCGACGTCCCATTCCGAGCGCAGGATGATCCCCAGGCCTTCAGTTGCCCACTCTCGAATGACGTCGCCGTCATTGCTGATCAGGGCCGGTTGCGTACGAATATTGACAGTGGTTCGCCGTTGGCGGAATTGCCACAAGCTGACGTCTTCATTGTTTTCATGCAGCGCGATGGTGGGCAACTTCGCTAGGTCTTCAGGGTGGCCCGGCAAACCGTGGCTTTGGATGAACGCTGGGGAAGCGCAGAGCATCCGCCGGTTAGGCGCGATGTGATGGCTGATCAAACTTGAATCACGCAACTCACCGATATGGACCACCAAATCGAATCGGTCGCTGCTGGCCACCAATGGTTGATCGGAGAGCGTCATGCGTATCTCGACATCCGGGTGGCGCTGGCGAAACGCTGCGACCACTGAAGCGACATAACGGCGCCCGAAGCCGAACGGGGCGTTGATGGCGATCTTGCCGACCATGCCATGGCGTAACGCGTGAAGCTCTTCAAGCAAATCGTCGAACTGGTCGATGATGCCCGCGCCTCGCCGACACAGCAGCTCGCCTTCATCAGTGAAGCGCAATTGCCGCGCCGAGCGATCTATCAGTTGAATGCCAAGCTTCTTTTCCAGTTGTTGTAACCGCTGGGTGACCGCAGAGGGCGTAAGGCCGAGGGTGTGCGCCGTTGCAAGCAAGCTGGCGCTTTTACGTATGGCCAAGAGAAACTGGATATCGGCTGAGTTAAGCATGGCTGAATCATAGAATCAGCTTGGCTAAATATCAATGGCGTTTGCAGGCCAGTAGTATCGATGCAGGTCTTATCACTGCTTCGGATCAGGGCACAGCCATGCAATTCCAAGAACTTGACACCCCCGCCGCGTTGTTGGACCTGGCGCGGGTACAGCGCAACATTCAGCGCATGCAAGAAAAGATGAATCGGCTCGGCGTGAAATTCCGGCCTCATGTCAAAACATCCAAATGCACGGAAGTGGTGTTGGCGCAGTTGGCGGAAGGTGCGCAGGGCATCACTGTTTCCACTATGAAAGAGGCTGAAGAGTTTTTCGCCGCAGGCATCCAGGACATCGTGTACGCAGTGTGTATTTCCGCCGGCAAGCTGCCCCGGGCATTGGCGTTGCTTCGTCAGGGCTGTGATTTGAAGATCCTGGTTGACAACGAGCAGGCCGCTCATCAGGTATGCGAGTTTGGCCGCGCCCATGATCAACAGTTCGACGTGTGGATTGAAGTGGACACCGACGGTCATCGGGGTGGAATCGATCCCGCAGGTGACGAGTTGATCAGGGTCGGTACCGTGCTTCAGCAGGGCGGGGCAAAAGTTGGCGGGGTATTGACCCATGCCGGTTCCAGCTATGAATTGCACACGCAGGAAAAACTCGTTGCCCTCGCTGAGCAAGAGCGGGCCGGTTGTGTGCTGGCTGCCGCCCGGCTCGAACAAGCGGGTATCCGCTGCGCTAACGTCAGTGTGGGCTCAACCCCTACGGCTTTCGCCGCCGAACACTTGGAAGGTGTCAGTGAGGTACGTGCTGGGGTCTATGTGTTCTTCGACTTGGTCATGCATAACGTTGGCGTGTGCGAAATGGATGACATCGCCTTGAGCGTCCTGACCACTGTAATCGGCCATCAGCCGGAAAAGGGCTGGGTTCTCGTGGACGCCGGCTGGATGGCAATGAGTCGTGACCGCGGCACCGCCAACCAGCACCGGGATTTCGGATACGGCCAACCCTGCTTGCTGAATGGCGCCCCTGTTGTTGGCTTTAAAATGATTAGTGCCAACCAGGAGCATGGCATCCTGGCAGCCGATGATTCCACACACTCCATCGATTTAATCAAAGCCTTTCCGGTGGGCAGCAAACTACGCATTTTGCCCAACCACGCGTGCGCCACCGGCGCGCAACATGAGTGGTTGAACGCCTGCGAAGCCGGCGGCAATACGACGCCTTGGAAAAGATTCCGCGGTTGGTAACCGACCCGCTCGGCGGGATCGAAGTGCCCCCGAGCGCTGACTCTACCTAACTTGCTTGCGCAAGGTATGAGACCAGAACGTAGATCTGGCTAATTACAAAAACGCCTGTGTGTTGGCACCCGCCGCAGTCAGGCATTCCAGTGTCAAAACTGACTGCCGAGTAGCGAGATTGCGATTTCATCAATAGTGACCACTATGATCGGGGTGCCTATACATGCAGCAGAATATTGCCTCAGTTCCAGCGCACGATATCCCGGAAGGGCAGAGCACTAAAAAGGCCGGTACCATCAACCCTTACGTGCTGCTCTTCATCATGCTGCTGATTACCGCGGCGGCCACGTGGGTTGTGCCCGCTGGCGAGTTTGATCGGGTCTTGCGTGAAGGCGTGAAATTCGCCGTGCCGGGTAGCCTGCATGAGGTTGCTCGTGCCGGTGTGGGCATTGGCCATGTGTTCGTGTTCATCGCTGAAGGGATGGTCAAATCCGCGCCCATTATTTTTCTGATTCTGTTTACCGGCGGCGCCGTTAATCTGCTTGAGCAATCAGGGGCCTTGACCAATGCGCTCAATGCGTTGGTGCACAGGAAAGGCAGCAGCGATACGCTAATCATTGTCAGCGTCTGTGTCGTGTTCTCGTTGCTGGGGACCACGGGCGTAGTCATCAATTCGGTGGTCGCTTTCATACCGCTGGGAATGTTGCTGGCACGTTCCATGAACCTGCCACGCATTTTTGGCGTTGGCCTGATCTACCTGGGCACTTACTCGGGTTTTAACTCGGCGATCATCAACCCAGGGACTACCGGGCTCGCGCAACGCTTGGCAGAGTTGCCGCTGTTTTCAGGCATGGGGTTTCGCGTCGCGATATACATTGCCTTCGCGATAGCTTCAGTGGTTTTTCTCGCGCTCTACGCTCGTCGTTGCCGCCGCGAGGGCCTGGCCCATGAAGACGCCGACGCCGGGCAATCCACCCAGATACAGGTCACTACGGCGCACTGGCTGATACTCGCATTCACGGTCGTGGCGCTGGTCACGTTCATTTACGGGGCGATCAATTTTCACTGGTCGGAAAATGAAATGTCGGCGATGTTCATCATCATCGCTATTGGCGTAGGTTTTCTCGCCCGGATGTCCGCAGGCGCCATCGCCGATGCCTTCCTCAAGGGGTGCTCTCAGTTGATTCCCGGTGCTCTGATCGTGGGCCTGGCGAGCGCAATTGCACTGGTTCTCGGCCACGGGCACATTCTGGACACCATCGTGAATGCGATTGCCAACGTGTTGGCGCCGCTCGATGAAATATTTGCCGCACTGGGAATGTTCGCAAGCGCTGCGTTGTTGCATATCGTCATCTCTTCCGGCTCCGGTGAGTCTGCTGCACTGGTGCCGCTCTATGTTCCGGTCGGCGATGCGCTGCATATCACCCGCCAGGTAACGGTAGAAACCATTTTGCTCGGTGAGGGGGTGATCAACTCGATCAATCCTAGCTCGGGGGTAATGATGGCGGTGCTCGCCATTGGTCGGATCGGCTATGGCCAATGGTTGCGGTTTGTTCTTCCCCTCACATTGGTCTGGACGGCGATATCCATCGTGGTGTTGATCATCGGTGTAACCATCCAATGGGGCCCATTCTGATCGGCTAAGCCGGCACCGGGAATAAGGTATGAGCGACTACATGAACGCGAACGACAAATATGTAACATTGGCTGATCTGGAACCGCGGCGTGCCGAGCTGACTGCCTTGCGCCGGCAGTTTCACCAGCACCCGGAGTTGGCATTCGAGGAGTTTGATACGGCCTCTTCCGTTGCTGCATTGTTGACGCAATGGGGCTTTGAAGTAACGACGGGCGTGGCCGGCACGGGTGTTGTCGGCACATTGAAGCTGGGGCATTCGCAGCGCACCCTCGGCTTGCGGGCGGACATGGATGCGCTGCCCATCACGGAAGAAAACGCTTTCGGCCATGCCAGCCTGCACCCCGGCAAGATGCATGCTTGCGGCCATGATGGTCACATGGTGATGTTGCTCGGAGCGGCGCAGTTTCTCGCAGCTACCCGGCGCTTCGATGGCACTTTGCAACTGATTTTCCAACCGGCGGAAGAGCGCGGGTTCGACAGCGGCGCCAAGCGAATGGTGGAGGGCGGGTTGTTCGACCGGTTCCCGTGCGATGCTGTATTTGCCATGCACAACCATCCGGGAAGGCCGGCCGGGCAGTTCATGAGCCGCAGCGGTGAGTTCATGGCTGCCGGTGACCGGGTGTTCATCACCATCAAGGGCGTGGGTGGCCACGCCGCCCGGCCGCATTTGGCGCAGGATCCCGTAGTGGGCGCCGCAAGCATCGTCATGGCCCTGCAAACCGTGGTGGCGCGCAACGTGCCGCCTGACCAGACCGCGGTTGTGACCATTGGTACCATTCAGGGCGGCAAGGCGCTGAACGTGATTCCTTCCGAAGTCACGCTGGGCCTGAGCGTGCGCAGCTTCGATCCGACCGTTCGTGCCCTGTTGCGCAACCGTATCACCGACATCGTGCAACTTCAGGCAGCTAGCCTGGGCCTCAGTGCCGAGATTGATTATGTCGAGGGTTACCCGGTCGTCAAAAATAGCGAGTGGGAAACGAGGTTCGCTTTGCAGGTTGCTGCGGAATTGGTCGGCGATGACCAGGTTGACGGGAACATGGACGTGCAAACGGGCAGCGAGGATTTCGGCTATATGCTGCAAGCGCGCCCTGGCTGCCTGGTTCGCATTGGCAATGGCGCTGCGCAGTTGAACAAAATGTTGCATAACCCCGGTTACGACTTCAACGACGAAAATCTGGTCACAGGCGCTGCCTTTTGGGCACGGCTGGTCGAGCGATTCTTTTCAACCGCCGCGGTGCAGTAAGGAACGAATATGACAACCCCTGAAGGCAAAAGCGCTTCCCTCCAGTGCATTACCGCCGCCGGCGTGCCGGCCCCGGCGGGTCACTACTCTCATGCCGTGAAGGTTGGCGACCTTGTCTATGTGTCCGGGGTGCTCCCGGTGACAGTCGCGCCCGAGGCGGATTTTGTAGCGCAGGCGCACGCGGCGATGGTGTTGTGCGAAAAAATCCTGCAAGCGGCAGGTTGCACCTGGGCGCAGGTTGCGCAAAGTACCGTGTATATCGCCGGGGTGAAGTACTGGCCGGCGTTCAATGAAATCTACGCGCAGTATCTGCAGGCGCATAAACCCGCGCGCGTTATTGTCCCCGTTCCAGAGCTTCATCATGGCTATTTGGTAGAAATTCAACTGACGGCGGCGACACTTGCCAGTTTTGATCGTCCAGAGAGTACCCGATGAACAGTTACAAGATTGCCTTGATCGCCGGGGACGGTATTGGTGTCGATGTCACCGAATCGGCGTGGCGAGTGTTGCAAAAAGTAGCCCGGCTTCACCGGTTCGAGTTGGTGGGCGAATGGCTGCCTTGGTCATGTGAGTACTATCTTGAACACGGTTACATGATGCCTGCTGACGGTATCGAGACCCTACGCGGTTTTGATTCCATTCTGCTGGGCGCGGTGGGTTGGCCGGAAAAGGTGCCTGATAGCGTCTCTTTGCATGGGCTTCTTTTGCCGATTCGCAAACAGTTCGATCTGTACGTCAATGTGCGGCCACATCGCTTGCTCCCGGGTGTGGCGGGGCCATTACGCAAAGAAGGTTTCGACATCCTCTGCATTAGAGAGAATACCGAAGGGGAATACAGCGGGGCCGGCGGCCGGATCCATCAAGGGACCGACCAAGAAGTGGCGGTAGAGACGTCGATTTTCACCCGCCATGGTGTTGAGCGAATCTTGCGCTATGCCTTTGAAGCCGCGCGTAAGCGCAGTGGAAAATTGGCATCGGTGACCAAATCCAATGCGCAAAAATACACGATGGTGATGTGGGACGAGGTAACTGACGAACTGGCCCAAGAATATCCCGATGTGGTGGTCAGCCGGTATCACATTGACGCTATCGCGGCGCGCTTCGTTATGAATCCGGAAAGCCTGGATGTTGTGGTTGCCTCAAACCTTTTCGGCGACATCCTTACTGACTTGGGCGCTGCCATTCAAGGCGGCCTGGGCTACGCTGCGTCCGCCAATCTCAACCCGGACTCGGCAGGGCCATCGATGTTCGAGCCAGTACATGGGTCCGCACCCGATATCGCGGGGCAAGGCATCGCAAGCCCCGTCGCGGCTATTTGGTCGACGGCGATGATGCTTGAGCATCTCGGTGAGAAAGAGGGCGCGAACACCGTCTTGAATGCACTGGAAAAGGCGACGGCAACCTTTACCCGGGAAAACATGCCTACGACGGAAGAAATGACTCAGTCGGTGCTTGGTTTCATTGAGTGATCCCTTCACTTCATTGGCGGGGGCATTCGAATCATATCGAACAGCACCTGCTATTGGAATAGCTGAAGCCCGCGATGTAGCAGTGCGGTGTTGCAAAAGTCGGCTGTACGTTTTCGCCGCTTGAACGCCCGTGCGAGCTTCTGAAGCGCCACATTAGGCTGCAGTGGCCTGGCTGGATGCGTGCCGGTTAAAAGCCATGAAAGCCAGCTTCTGGTTAGCTTGGCTATGCACATCTGGCTGGGTCACTCAGTACGCCATTGCGCCGGGTTGGCCAAAGCGCGCAACTCGTCCATGAGGATGGATAGCGCCTGGTCGGCTTCAGGCTCATCGCGCCAGCACATGCCAAGCCATCCCATGGCGTCTAGGGGAAAATCAAGCGACACCATCAGCTTCTGCCCCGTGAAATGGGTTGCCACGCGCTCCGAAGCGACCGATAGCATATCGCTGTATTGCAACAGCCAGAGGTTGCCGATCATGGATGACGACTCGACGCGGATAGGTAGCGGCCCCATGCCAGCCCGTACCAGCCCCAGGTCTAGCTTGCTGCGGATGGGTGTGCCCTCGGCCCACACGATCCATTCATAGCCATAGAGTTTTTCCCAGGTCAATTCGCGCTCGCGCACCAGCGGGTGGCCCGGCCGGCAGACGATTTTCATGGCCTCGTCGTAGAGCAGCTCACTGCGCAAGTTGGCCCGTGGCGCAACGCTGTCCATACGCCCGATCACCAGGTCGACTTGCCCGAGTTCAAGCTTGGCCAGTAGCTGCGCCATGCTGCCTTCCTGCAGTTCGACACGCGCCTGAGGGTATTTGGTCAGCAACTGCATGATCGCTGCCGGGACCAGATTCGGCGCTGATGCAGGGGTTGTACCGACCACTATCTGGCACGCGTTGCCCGCTTGGACGGCCAATAGATTGCGTTGCGCGCGATCCATCTCGCTAAGCACTCGGCGCGCATGCACCAGCAGCAGGTTGCCCTGTTGCGTCGGTTTGAGGCCGCGCGCATGGCGCTCGAACAGCGGCGCGCCAACGTCGTCTTCCAGCTCCTTGAGCCATTTGGACATCGCCGGCTGGGTGCTGAAGCTTGTGCGCGCGGCCTCGCTGATACTGCCCGTTTCTACCAGGCTGACCAGCAGTTGCAGGTGTTGCAGGCGAATTCGGCGAGTCCAGTCATGGCTCATGTTCACACCTTGTGATGGTCGGAAAGGGTACTGCGTGGGTATGGCCCGCGGCATATTAAAAACTATATGGGTGTATCAGAAAATACCATTATTCGGGCATGGGTTGGGCGCAGATAATCGGCCTACTTCAATCGCGCAATGGTGCAGGCATGCACTGGCCGCGATACAACCGCAAGAGGTGCCCATGAATAACAACAGCAATGGGGTGCGCGAGGCCTTCTACCAGCGCATCGATAAAATCAACCTCTTTCCGTTATGGGAACAATTGCACAACCTCGTTCCTCGAGAGCCCGCCGGCGCCTGTGTACCGGCACTGTGGCGCTATGGCGATGTGCGTCCGTACCTGATGGAGGCAGGGGAACTGATCAGTGCGCAAGAAGCCGTGCGGCGGGTATTGGTCCTGGAAAACCCCGCGCTACGGGGGCAGGCGTCGATCACCTCGAGCCTCTATGCCGGGTTGCAGTTGATCCTGCCCGGTGAAATCGCACCGAGCCATCGCCATAGCCAGTCGGCCTTACGCTTCGTGGTCGAGGGGCAGGGGGCCTACACCGCGGTCAACGGCGAGCGAACCACTATGTCGCCAGGCGATTTCATCATCACGCCTTCTTGGGCCTGGCATGACCACGGTAACCCGCCGGAGGCCGACGGCGGCGAGCCGGTTATCTGGCTGGACGGCCTGGACATTCCCCTGGTGCGTTTCTTCGACGCCGGGTTTGCGCAGAATCACGACGTCGACGCCCAGCCGTTGAGCCGGCCTGAAGGCACCAGCCTCGCGCGCTTCGGCCACAACATGTTGCCTGTCAACCACGCCCCCGGCTCGCGGTCTTCGCCCATCTTCAATTACCCCTACACCCGCACTCGCGAAGCGTTGGATACCTTGCTCCAGCATGAGCAGGTCGACCCCTGCGACGGCGTCAAGTTGCGCTATGTCAACCCGGAAACGGGGGGGGCGCCGATGCCCACCATGGCCACCTTCATGCAGTTGCTGCCGCGCGGTTTCCACGGTGCGGCCTATCGCAGCACTGATGCCACCGTGTTCTCGGTGGTAGAGGGCAGTGGTGTGGCGGTTATCGCCGGGCAACGCTTGGCGTTTGGCCCCAAAGACACCTTCATTGCGCCGAGTTGGAGCCCGATCAACTTCGAAGCCCAAGAAGCGTGTGTGCTGTTCAGTTTTTCCGATCGGCCGGTACAACAAGCAGCGGGTATCTGGCGTGAATCGCGCGATCTCGCCTGACCGCCAATAAAATAAGGAGTACACGATGACATACATTTTGCCCCCCCCTGCGGTGACGGCCCTGGCCATCAGTGGCAGTGACGATACCTTCCCTGTACGCCGTGTTTATTGCGTGGGCCGTAACTACGCCGCCCACGCACGGGAGATGGGTTTCGATCCGGATCGTGAGCCGCCCTTTTTTTTCTGCAAGCCCGCGGACGCCGTCGTCCCCGTACAGGCGGGGCAAACACTGGAGCTGCCTTATCCGAGCGAAACCAATAACTATCACTACGAGATCGAACTGGTGGTAGCACTGGGCAAAGGCGGGCGCGATATCCCCTTGGCGCAAGCCAACGAGCATATTTGGGGTTACGCCGTGGGCCTGGACATGACGCGCCGCGACCTGCAAGTGGGTGCTCGCGAGATGGGCCGCCCGTGGGAGCTTGGCAAAGCTTTCGACCGCTCGGCACCGATCGCCCCGTTGACCCGCCGCGACGACTTCAGCGAAGCCGCTACCGCGCCGATCTGGCTGCAGGTGGATGGCCAGGACAAGCAGCGCAGCTCGCTGCAGCATTTGATCTGGTCAGTACCTGAAACCATCGCCTATCTGTCGAGATTCTTCGAGTTGTGCCCAGGTGACCTGATCATGACCGGTACCCCCGAAGGCGTAGGCCCGGTAGTGGCTGGCCAGTTGATGACGGGCGGTGTCGGTTCGCTGGACACCCTCAGCGTGCAGGTGGTCCCGCCGCTGTGAACGGGCAGCCGCTGGGCGAGGCGCTTCACACGCATACCGCGGGGACCTGCTATGCAACTTTATAGTTTTTTCAACAGCTCGACTTCCTATCGCACGCGCATTGCGCTGGCGCTCAAAGGCCAAGGCTATGAGTACCTACCGGTCAACCTTCGGGCCGGGGAGCAGCGCACGCCGGGGTATCTGGAGGTCAACCCGGCCGGCAGCGTACCCATGTTGCAGACCGATGAGGGCCTGCTGCTGCGCCAGTCGTTGGCGATCATCGAGTACCTCGACAGTCACTGCGGCGGTGTGCCACTGATTCCGCAGGCGGTGGAAGAAAAAGCGCGGGTCTTGGAGGTCGCGTACTTGATCAGCTGCGACATTCATCCGCTTAACAACCTGAGGGTGCTGGCCTATCTGGAAAAGACCCTGGGCGTCAGCGCCGAGCAGAAGTCGCAGTGGTATCAGCATTGGATCGAGCAAGGGATGCAAGCGCTGGAAACATTGCTGGCGCGCCATGGGCACGGCGCCTATTGCTTCGGCGATGCGCCGACATTGGCCGATTGCTGCCTGGTACCCCAAGTGGCGAATGCGTTGCGCATGGGGTGTGACCTGAAACGTTTCGAGCTGACGCTAGCGATCTATCGGCACTGCATGGCCCATCCGGCATTCCAGGCAGCGGCGCCTGAAAACCAACCAGATTACGTCAAGTAAGCGCTTTGTTTTTCTGGAGACTGATGAAGTGAACAATAACAACATAGAAAGCCAGAAAGTCATCATTGTCGGCGGCGGTATAGGTGGCTTGGCCGCTGCGCTAGCGCTGACCCGCCAAGGCATCTTCGTCGAGTTGTTGGAGCAGGCCGACGAAATCGCCGAGATTGGCGCTGGCATCCAACTGGGCCCGAACGCCTACGCGGCATTGGACGCCCTCGGCGTAGGTGATACCGCTCGCCAGCGTTCGGTGTTCACCGACCATATCATCATGATGGACGCCGTGGATGCCACCGAAGTGGTGCGCATCGAGGTCGGCGAAGCCTTCCGCCAGCGCTTCGGCAATGCCTACGGCGTGATTCATCGCGCCGATATCCACCGCACCATCCTGGAGGCGGTGGAGAAGGATCCATTGATCAGTTTTCAGACGTCTACGCGCATCGTCAGCATGGAAACGAACGACACTGGCGTTGCGCTGGTTGACCAGAATGGCCGCCATTACGCAGCCGATGCGGTCGTCGGCTGCGACGGGGTGAAGTCCGTGGTGCGGGAAAAACTGCTTGGCGATACCCACCGGGTCACCGGCCATGTGGTGTACCGGGCTGTGGTCGACAAAGCCAACATGCCCGAGGAATTGCGTATCAATGCCCCGGTACTCTGGGCCGGCCCCCACTGTCACCTCGTGCATTATCCGTTGCGCGGCGGTGAGCAATATAACCTGGTGGTGACCTTCCACAGCCGTGAGCAAGAACAATGGGGCGTGCGCGACGGCAGTAAGGAAGAAGTCATGTCCTATTTCGACGGTATCCATCCCACCCCGGCGAAACTCCTCGACACCCCGACTTCGTGGCGCCGTTGGGCCACCGCTGACCGGGAGCCGCTGGAGCGTTGGGGCGAGGGCTGCGCGACCCTGCTCGGCGATGCCGCGCACCCGATGAGCCAGTACCTGGCCCAAGGTGCCTGCATGGCGCTGGAAGACGCGGTCACCCTGGGCGAGGCGGTCAAAGCCTGCAATCACGATCTAGAGGCGGCCTTTCGCGCCTATGAGTCGGTGCGCATCCCCCGCACCGCGCGCGTGGTGTGGTCGACGCGCGAGATGGGCCGGCTTTATCACGCCAAGGGGGTAGAGCGCACCGTGCGCAACTCCCTGTGGGTCGGGCGGACTCAGGAAGAGTTCTATTCGGCGATCGGCTGGTTGTATGACTGGAACGTCCTTGAATGCCTCAAGCAGCAATAAGCCGCCCTGTCCGAGAGAGCACCATGACTATGAAAGCATCACCGCAGTGGGATGACGAAGTCGACCTTCTGGTTATCGGCGCGGGCGCCGCCGGTATGGCGACGGCGCTGGTTGCCACCCTCCAGGGGCTGAACGTTCGCTTGGTGGAAAAGTCCGCTCAAGTAGGCGGTACTGCATCGACCTCGGCCGGTACGCTGTGGATCCCCGGCAACAGGCAGGGCATCGCCGCGGGCTACCACGACTGCGTCGAAGACGGCCGGCGCTACTTGCGTGAACTGGTAGGCAATGACTACGGTTGGGCCGCGCGCGAAGCGTTTTTGAGCGCAGGGCCGGATGCGATCGATTTCTACATGGCCAATACGCAAGTGCAACTGGTGAGTTGCGGCAAACATCCCGACTACATGGACCGCCCCGGGTCGGCGGTATTCGGGCGCGCACTGGTGCCTCAGCCGTTCGACGGTCGCCAACTGGGCAGCCAGTTCAAGAACGTGCGTGCGCCCATTCCGGAATTCCTGATCTTCGGCGGCATGATGGTGGGCAAGGACGATATCCCGCGCTTGGTGGGCCGCTTCAAGTCGCTGTCCAATTTCGTCTATTCGGGGAAACTGTTCGCGCGCTTCCTGTTTGATCGGCTTCGCTATCCACGCGGCACGCGCCTGACCATGGGTAATGCCTTGGTCGCCAGGCTGTATGCCAGCCTCCTGGACGCACAGACCCCAGTGCAGTTCGACACCGGCCTAAAGGAACTGGTGCAAGACAACGGCCAGGTGCTCGGCGCCGTGTTGGAAAGCGCCGCAGGTCAGCTGTGTCGTGTTCGCGCCACCCATGGCGTGGTGCTGGCCACCGGCGGTTTCGCGCGTAACTCGGCACTGCGCAAAGCCTTCATCCCCTATGCAGTCCCGCGCTCGGTAGCTTGCGAAACCAACCAGGGAGAAGGTATTGAAGCGGCCATGCGGGTTGGCGCGCATGTCAATGTAGCCGAGCATAGCCCAGGAGGGTTCTGGACGCCGGTATCCGATACGACGCGCAAGGATGGTAGCAAGGGCGTGTTCCCGCATCTGTCGCTCGACCGTGCCAAACCGGGGTTGATTGCCGTTAACGCCAAGGCCGAGCGCTTCGTCAACGAGGCGAACTCATACCATGACTTCGTCACCGCCATGCTTGCCTGCGGTGGTGACGCTGTACCGGCGTATCTGATCTGCACCATAGCCTTCATCAAGCACTACGGCTTGGGCTTGGTCCCGCCGGGTGCCAGCGAGCATCAGGTCAAGAAGTTTGCCGAGCAAGGCTACCTGAAGCTGGCCGACGACCTGCGTTCACTGGCGGCGCTGATCGGCTTGAGCCCCGACGCGTTGGCACGCACCGTCAAGCGTTATAACGATAACGCGGCGAAGGGGGTCGATCCGGATTTCGGTAAGGGCAGCACCGAGCTCAACCGGTTCAATGGCGACCCCGCCGTGACCCCGAACCCATGCCTAGCGCCGCTATTGCCAGGGCCTGTTTGCGCCTTGGCGGTATGGCCGGCAGAAATCGCCGGCAGCACTGGGCTGGCAGTGAACGAGCACGGCCAGGTACTCACTGCGCAGGGCACCGTGATGCCAGGGCTTTACGCCTGCGGCAACGACATGGAGTCGGTTATGAAGGGTACTTACCCAGGGCCTGGTACTACCTTGGGCCCGGCCCTGACCTTCGGTTACATCATCGCCCGCCATGCCAGCGGCTCGGGGGCAGGCGAGCAATCGGCTCCGCTTGCGGTACCACAGGCTCAACTCAGTTAACGCCAGTGGCTGCAGTTACCGTTAATTAGCAAGCAACGCTCGATCATGGCCGGTAAATAAAAGGTGCGCCGCCGTGCGCACCAGACGCGACAAACGCGATACAAAAATAAGCAAAACGCGGATGCCCTCGTGAATTATAAAATCAATAAAGTTCAGTTTGTAGCTATGTGGTTCGGATGCAGTGGCCTGTCTACAGTGGCGAACGCCGCCTTTGTGGACGATGCTCAATACACGTTGCAAATGAGGAATTTCTACATCAATGGTGATTATCGCTCGCGCGGTGTCGCACAGTCCAAGAAAGAAGAGTGGGCCCAGGGGTTCCTCTTTACCGCTCAGTCGGGGTGGACCGAAGGCGCCGTGGGTTTTGCGCTGGAAGCCAATGCTTCCCTGGGTGTGAAACTCGACACGGGCCGCTCGCGCTCCAATACCGGCCTGTTACCCAATGTCTTTGGCAATACGGGGCCAGGCGAATATTCGCAACTGAGCGGCATCGCCAAGGTGCGTTATGCGGGCACACAATTACAGGCCGGCGAACTACGGCCGCAGTTGCCCATCCTGACCTCCAGCGACTTGCGTTTGCTGCCCCAGACATTCAGCGGGTACATGCTGGTGGTGAAGGACTTCGAA
This sequence comes from Pseudomonas typographi, assembly GCF_014694385.1. GTDB lineage: Bacteria > Pseudomonadota > Gammaproteobacteria > Pseudomonadales > Pseudomonadaceae > Aquipseudomonas > Aquipseudomonas typographi. The sequence continues at coordinate 99,905 of NZ_JAAOCA010000022.1, forward strand.
CCGGTGACCCTGCAGTTGGGGCATTTCTCGGGCACCAGCTATCGTGCCTCTACCAACGCTAATGAAAAGCTGCACATTTATACGTCGACGGCACAGAGTGATGACTTTCGTTACGCCGCCGTGCAATACAAGGTCAGTCCTTCTTTGCAGTTGGAGGTTTGGCACGATGAACTTGAAAACATCTATAGCCAGGAATTTTATAATGTGATCGCCCAAACCTCTTTTAAAGGGTGGCAATGGGGGGCAAGCCTAGGGTGGTTCAACAACCGTGACGCCGGGTCGCAACGCGCTGGCAACATCGATAACCAGTTGGCGACCCACATGTTCAGCGCCTCCTCGCAAGGGCACACGTTTCGCCTCGGTTATCAGGAAAGCCGGGGAGCAACCGATTTCCCGCAAATCGTACAGACAGACGTAGCGATGGCTAATGGGGTGATGGTGCTGGGCTTCAATCGCGCTCACGAGCAGTCCTGGCAAGCCCGTTACGACCTGGATTTCGCGGCTTACGGCGTCCCCGGGCTGCGTATGTTCGCGCGCTACCTGCACGGCGATGGTTTCCGGGTCAACGGCCGGAACGGCAAAGAGTGGGAGCGTAATCTCGACCTCAGTTACACCGTGCAGAGCGGCCCGTTGAGGAGCCTCACGGTACGGTGGCGTCATGCATCGGTGCGCTCGGACGCCGTCGTCGGGCTGGATGAGCATCGCCTGATTATTCAATACACCTACAGCTTCAAATAGGCGGCAATCGCAGGGTGCGGTTGTTCTATCCACTTATTTCCATTCGAGGGTATCTGCTATGCACAATTCGCGGCCAGGCTATGAGCTGCCATGGATGTTCCACCCGACTCAGTTGGTCGATGATCTCGAACAAGCAGGGGAGTGGTTCCAACGGGTTTTCGGCCGCCATCGCGTGACCTGGGCCGAGCGCTGGGACTTGAGCCAGCTGTCGCCCGAGTACCCGGTGGACTATTCCTTCTGGATCATGATCGGTGAAGTGGTGCATGACGTTATCTGCCCGGCGCTGTACAAGGTCGACGGTGACGCCGTGCCGTGGGGCGAGCATTCGGGCCTGTCGGGGATCAGTTGGTGGGTGAAAAACTCCAGTGCGTTCGCCGCTGCTATCGAAGCAAAGGGCCTGACGCTGATCGACCAGGCGGGCCAGCCGGTCAGAGGCGGGCGGTTCGCCCGTTCACTGCTGACCGATGAGTTCACCCTGATGTCGATGAAAGCCGATGAAGCCGGCTTTCCACATACGTTCTCCGAGATACTGGGCGCCTCCAAGGATCGTTTCGCCCACGTTGACCATCGCCTGGGTGACGGCTGGCATCTTGCGTCGGCTTCGCCACAAGACCCGCTGGGCATCATAGGGTGCGCCTGGCAAACCCTTTCCACCGTCGACATCGAGCGCGCGAAGTGGCTGTTCACCGAGGTACTCGATGGCCAGTATCTCGGGCAAGCGCGGGACGCTGCTGGCGCGGGAGATGCTCATTGCGTCTTCTGCGCACATACCGTCATCGAACTGGTGGGGCCACGGGGCACCGCGCCTGTCGATGCCGCCGCGGCAGACACCTTTGACTCCATCACCTTGCTGGTGCAAGACCTGGATAAAGTGCGGGCGCATCTGAACGCTTGTGACATCCGCACCACGCTGGACGAGGCCGACATCATCCGCACCGACCCGCGTGATTGCATGGGCGTGACCTGGGGTTTCACTCGGCGGCTGGCACCGGCGGACCCAAGGGTCACGATGCCGGCTTGGGCCGCCCTAACGCGTTGAGGCGTGGGCTTGCTCGGCCCGCTGGCGGCAAGGTTTTTTACTTCAACTATTGGAGATACATCATGACAACCAACGGCAAGACTGTGCTGATCACTGGTGCTGACGGCGGGCTGGGTCGCGACATGGCGGCGTGCCTGGCCGAGGCGGGTTGGTCGCTGATTCTGGTTGACCGCAGCAGCACCATTGGCCAACTGCCCGAGCTGCTGGGGCTGGCGTCGTACCAGGCCCAGACCCGCCAATGCGACCTCGCCGACGAGGCGCAGTTGGACGCATTGTGCAAAGAAGTCAGCGAAGGCACCTTGCGCTGCGATGCACTGATCAACAATGCCGGGATTTCTTCGTATGGTCGCGATGGGCAACGTTTGTCGATCGATGAAATTGACCGAAACCATTTGCAGAATGTGCTGGCTATCAATCTGATTGCGCCGTTTCTGTTATCCCGCGCGGCCTTGCCGCACATGCGTGAACGGGGTTGGGGGCGCCTCATCCATATCGCCTCGCGCGGTGGCCGGACATTCTCGGAAGTCTTTCCGTCCAGTTTTTCTGCTTCCAAGTCCGGGCTGATCGGGCTGAGCCGCAGTATTGCCGGGGAGTCCGCGCGCTTTGGTATCACCTCTAACGTCATCGCGCCGGGGGTGATCATCACCCCGCAAAGCGGCAAGGTCGATCCAGCGCTGCTGAGCCAAGCGAAGATTCCCGCGCAGCGCTATGGCCAGCCCGCAGAAATCACCGGCGCTGTGGCTTACCTGCTTTCTGACGCGGCCGGGTTCACCACGGGTGCAGTGATGGATATCAATGGTGGCGCCTTCATGCCTTCGTGAGGGCCGCCTACCTCCCTGATTCCCAACAATAATAAGAGCGATCGATATGGCGACGACCAAGACAATGGGCGTGCAGGTTTCCCCGGATCCCATTAACAAGTGGTGGTATGTAGTTTCCTGTTTCGTGGCGCTGATGGTAGGCGTCAACACCGTGAACATTCTATTCAATGTGCTGGGGTCGGCGTTGACCGCCGGGTTTGGCTGGAGCCGTCTGGAATTGGTGTCGGGTTTGACCCTCTTTACCGTGGTCGATGGTATCAGCGTGCTGCTGATCGGTTTTCTGGTCAGTAGATACGGGATCCGGAAGGTCGCGATTCCTGCGGCAGCGATGTTCGGCCTCGGCATCGGGCTGATCGGGCTATCGCCCAACGACCTGAGGTTCTTCTATGCTTGCTGTGCAATCTCCGGGGTAGGGGCAGGGGCCGTTGGGCCGTCGGTCTACTCGGTGGTGGTCGGGGCCTGGTTCGACGACAAACGTGGCCTGGCGTTGGGCATCATTAACGTAGGGCTCGGGCTGTGCGGCACCCTGATGCCGTTCCTGATCAATGGCCTGTTCGGCGCTTACGGCTGGCGTTGGACATTCGCAGTCGTGGGGCTGCTCTGCGGTCTGATTCCGGTGGTGGCCTATGGCGCCGTGCTGAGAATGCCGCGGGCATGGGACACCGCGCGTGTCACGGCCCGGTCCAGCGGCAAGGGCATCGGCGAGCCCTTAGGGGCATTGCTCAAGCAGCGCTCGCTTTGGCTCATCAGTATTTCCATCTTGCTGGTGTCGGCGGCGACCTACGGGATGCTCTCGCAGATCGTGGCTATCTGCACCGACCATCACATAGCGCGCGTTACAGCGCTTTCGATCTTGTCGACGGCAAGTATCAGCTCGATTGCCTCGCGGCTCGTGGTTGGGTACCTGCTCGATCGCTTGTTCGCCCCCTTCCTGGCGTGCTCCATATTTCTACTGTGTGCCGCGGGCGTCGTCGTGTTGACTCAGACGGCGCAGGTACCCGTACTGTACGGCGGTGCGGTTTTGCTGGGCTTGGGCCTGGGTGCGGAAGGCGATATTGCGGCATACATCATCAGCCGGTACATCGATAAAAATTCATACGCAAAGGCACTGGGAATCGTCATTTTCCTTTTTGCCCAAGGCGGGGCTTTAGGCGTTGGCCTGTTGAGTTACACCTATTCAATTACCTCCAGTTACACAGTGGCTGGCGCCTTGATCTTCGTTCTTACCGTACTTTCCGCGTTTTCGCTGCTGTTCCTCGGCCCCTATCGATATGACGTCACCGGCGCAAAGGTGACTTCGCACCACCCTGCGTTACCCCACAATAATCCGTTAGGAGATCACTGATGCCTGCCCGAGTCGCAGCCCTTTATCATCCCACCGTCGGCGTCCATGACCTGGACGCCGCTCGCGACTGGTTTCGCCGAGTGTTCAACCGTGCGCCGCTGCGTTGGGAAGAAACCCTCGACCTCGCGGCACTTAATCCGGACTACCCGGTTAATTATTCCTTCTTCGCGTTCATCTGCGACGTGCATTGGGTTTTCCTTTGTCCCTCCTTGCATGCGCAAGGCGCGTTGAAAGGCCAAACGCGCTACCAGGACAAACCCGAGGGCATGATCGGGCTTGGCTGGTATACCGATGATGCGGTGGGGATGTTCGCCAGGTTGGCCGAACACGGCATTCGCTCCCATGATCAGCGGGGCGAGCGTATTACGTCGCAAAAGCCGCCGACGTCTTCGTTCCTTCCCGACGTCTTTACCGGTTTCACGGAGCCTGAAGATACCGGTATCCGCTACGAGTTCCAGCAGACCGGGCAAAGGCACTGGGCCAAGTACTCCGAGAAGGCCGATTTGCGTTTGCGCTCGGACTGGCGCGGCCCGGTGCTGGAGGCCGATGACCCGCTGGGGCTACTGCTGACTTCCCACCACACGATCGTGACGGCCGACCTGCCACGCGCAGCCAGGCTCTATACCGAAATCCTCGAAGGCGAACCGATCGCCACCAGCGTCGACCCGGTGACCGGGGCGCAGAGCACCTATATCCGTTTGGCCGATACCCTCCTCGAGTTTTTGACGCCGGTGGCCGACACTGCGCTGTGGGCCCGGGTGGCCCAAGGCGAGGATTATTATCTGGGGCTGACCTATCTGGTCAACGACACCCAAGCGGTCGGCGCTCACCTAGATAGCGTAGGGGTGCAATACGACACCGGGCGCGACGGAGAAGTCATCATCCCGCCCGCTGCGGGGTTCGGAGTGCAGTGGCGGTTCGTTCAGTCGTTACCCTACCCGGCGCAAGCGTGACAACTGCCAGCCTTCTGATGCAAGCCAGCGGTATCCGCTGTCGCGGGCGGGCCTGATCGTGTTCGCTACCCCCACTTCATTGTTGGAGTGGGGTGAAATGGCAAGGCGGAATTCGCCATTCAGGCTGCCGATGGGCCGAGGTTATGGTCAGACCGAGTCAATAGGCTGAAACCAGCCACGCCGCAGAAGCTGCCCAAAGACCAGGGTGTCATTCAGTGGAGCATTGAAAAGCCGGCTTGTGGCCGGCTTCTCGCGGACGGGCTTGGGTTATTCGTGATAACCCTTACCCGCCGTTAACAGGTGCTCGGCCGCCAGGGCCGATGAGGGAAACAGCACCGCTGTGGTAGGCGGGCTGCCGACGGCATGGGGCCGTGATGTGGGGCGTGATGATACCTACCTGGGCGGGGCGTTGCCAGCGCAACTGCCCTCAATGCACTCCCGCGGCGGACGACTCAGCCCTTGTAGGCGGCCACGGCCTTGGTGATCTCGGCGCGGGCGGCGTCGGCGTCGGCCCAGCCCTTGACCTTGACCCACTTGCCTTTTTCCAGGTCTTTGTAGTTTTCGAAGAAGTGCTTGATCTGCTCCAGCAGCAGGGCGGGCAGGTCGGTGTATTCCTTCACGTCAACGTACAGTTGGCTGAGCTTGTCGTGGGGTACGGCCAGGATCTTGGCGTCGCCGCCGCTTTCGTCGTCCATGTGCAGCACGCCCACTGGGCGGGCGCGGATCACTGCACCCGGCGTAACCGGGTACGGGGTGACCACCAGCACATCGAGCGGGTCGCCGTCATCGGCCAGGGTGTTGGGGATGTAGCCGTAGTTGGCCGGGTAGAACATCGGGGTGGCCATGAAGCGGTCGACGAACAGGGTGTCGCTGTCTTTGTCGATTTCGTATTTGATCGGCGCGTGGTTGGCGGGGATCTCGATGGCGACGTAGATGTCGTTCGGCAGGTCCTTGCCCGCTGGGATCTTGCTGTAGCTCATGGGTATTGCCCCCGTTAATCAGTCGGATCGTTTTGGCCGTTACCGGCGAAAGTGGCGGCGATTATAGGCCGATACGCCTGCGTGCGCCACGCATCGGACCGCCCCGCGCCAGGTTAGTGCTGCGGGTGGGTGGCGGCCGAGGCGGTGTTGAGTTGGCGCAGCCGCGCCAATGGGTCTTGCCGGTAAAAAAGCCGCAGTTGGGCGTACACCTTTGGGTAGGCCCGCTCCAGCAGGTCGGGCGCGCTGAAGAAGTATTCGCTGGTCACGGCGAAGAATTCCGCCGGGTTTTCTGCCGCGTAGGGGTCCATCGGCGTTTTTGCATGGGGGTGTGCGTCTAACCGGTGGTTAAGGTCGTCGAAGGCGTGCTGCATGGCTTCGGCCCAATCCTCCACATGCATGCCGGCATGCAGCGGCGGCAGGCCATTGGCGCTGCCGTTGAGCATGTCGAGCTTATGCGCTAGCTCATGCACCACCAGGTTGTAGTCCTCCCACTTACCACTGGCCAGCACGCCCGACCAGGCCATGATCACCGGCCCCTGTTGCCACGCCTCGCCGCTGTGCTCGGCGTTCCCCTCATGCTCGATGCCGGCGGCGTCGCGGTAGCGCTGGGGGCTTACGAAATCGTCGGGGTACAACACGATTTCATGAAAGCCCTGGTACCAGTTCAATTCCCCCAACTGCAACAGTGGCAGTTGCGCCAGGGCGGCCAGGTGCACCCGCCCGGCGTCGTCCAGGTCGACGCCGGGCAGGGTGGTGAGGGTTTTGTCGTTGAGGAACAACGCGGCCCGCTCACGCAGGCGTGTGTATTGCTCGGCGGTCAGGCCGTCGAGTATCGGCAGGCGCTCGCGCGCTTGCGCCCACAGCATGTCGGAGATGGCGTAGCGTGCCAGTGCGCGGCGCCGGCGCCAGGCGCTGAAAGGCCACATCAGCGAGGTTGTGCCGCGCGGCCCATACGCGAGCGCACCAGGCCGATGATCATGGGCAGCAGCGACAGCGCGATAATCGCCAGGATCAGCACGGTCAGGTGCTGCTTGATGAACGGTACGTTGGCGAAGAAATAGCCCAGCGCGACCAGCCCACCCACCCAGAACACCGTGCCCAGCACGCTGAAGGCCAGAAAGCGCGGGTAGGGCATTTTGCCGATGCCGGCCACGAACGGTGCAAAGGTGCGCACGATCGGCAGAAACCGCGCCAGGGTGACCGTTTTGCCGCCATGGCGGGCGTAGAAGGCTTGGGTTTGGTCCAGGTAATCACGGCGAAAGACCTTCGAACGCGGGTTGCTGAACAGCTTCTCGCCTACAGTGCGACCGATTACGTAGTTGGTGCTGTCGCCCAACACCGCGGCGGCTGTCAATAGCGCAGCCAGTAGCACTGGGTCCATGCCGCCACTGGCGGCCACGGCGCCGCCGATGAACAACAGCGAATCGCCTGGCAAAAATGGGGTCACCACCAGGCCCGTTTCGCAAAAAATAACGGCGAACAGGATGGCGTAGATCCAGGCGCCATACTGGTTGACCAGCATATCGAGGTAAACGTCGAGATGCAGGATAAGGTCCAGGGGGTTGAAATCCATGTGCGTCACCTGTGTGCCGCGCCCGCTACAGCGCGGGCGCAGAGCGCGCATTATAGGGCCAGGTGGCGCCCATGTCGCAGGCTTGGGGCAAGTAAGAGGGGTAACGGCAGCGTGGCCACCGATAAGTTACAAGCCGCCAGGAGGCCTTGCGGCTTGTAACTGGCCCTGCCTGGCCTTTAAAAGAAACCCATCGGGTTGATGTCGTAACTGACCAGCAGGTTTTTGGTTTGCTGGTAGTGATCGAGCATCATTTTATGGGTTTCACGGCCGATGCCGGACTTCTTGTAGCCGCCGAAGGCGGCGTGGGCCGGGTACAGGTGGTAGCAGTTGGTCCACACGCGGCCAGCCTTGATGGCGCGGCCCATGCGGTAAGCGCGGTTGATGTCGCGGGTCCATAAACCGGCACCCAGGCCAAACTCGGTGTCGTTGGCAATGGCCAGCGCTTCGGCTTCATCCTTGAAGGTGGTGACGCTTACCACCGGGCCGAAGATCTCTTCTTGGAACACGCGCATTTTGTTGTTGCCCTTCAGCAACGTCGGCTGGATGTAATAGCCGGTCGAAAGGTCGCCTTCAAGCTTCTGCACCTGCCCGCCTGCGAGCAGTTCGGCGCCTTCTTGCTTGGCGATTTCCAGGTACGACAGGATCTTGTCGAACTGCTGCTGCGAGGCTTGGGCGCCGACCATGGTGTCGGTGTCCAAGGGGTCGCCGCGCTTGATCTGCTCGACCTTCTTCATCACTTCCTTCATGAAGGCCGGGTAGATCGACTCTTGCACCAGCACCCGCGATGGGCAGGTGCATACCTCGCCCTGGTTGAAGAAGGCCAGCACCACCCCTTCGGCGGCTTTTTCAATGAAGCTGGGCTCGGCCTGCATGATGTCTTCGAAGAAGATGTTTGGCGACTTGCCGCCCAGTTCAACCGTGCTGGGGATGATATTTTCCGCCGCGCATTTAAGGATGTGCGAGCCGACCGGGGTCGAGCCGGTAAAGGCGATCTTGGCGATGCGCTTGCTGGTGGCCAGTGCTTCGCCGGCCTCTTTGCCGAAGCCTTGCACCACGTTGAGCACCCCCGGCGGCAGCAGATCACCGATCAGCTCCAACAGTACGGTGATGCCCAGCGGGGTTTGCTCGGCGGGCTTGAGCACCACGCAGTTGCCCGCTGCCAGCGCTGGGGCCAATTTCCAGGCGGCCATCAGGATCGGGAAGTTCCACGGGATGATCTGCCCCACCACGCCGAGCGGTTCATGAATGTGGTAGGCCACGGTGTTGCCGTCGATTTCCGAGGCCGTGCCTTCCTGGGCGCGCAAGGCCCCGGCAAAGTAGCGGAAGTGGTCGGCGGCCAAGGGGATGTCGGCATTCAGGGTTTCGCGGATGGCCTTGCCGTTGTCCCAGGTTTCGGTGATGGCTAAGGTTTCAAGGTGTTGCTCGATGCGGTCGGCGATTTTCAGCAGCACCAGCGAGCGCGCCTGGGCCGAGGTGCCACCCCAGGCTTCGGCGGCAGCATGGGCGGCATCCAGTGCGGCGTCGATGTCTTTGCCAGTGGAGCGAGGGAATTCGGCGATAGGCTTGCCGTTAATCGGCGAGGTGGTGGTGAAATACAGCCCCTCGGCTGGGGCTACGAATTCGCCGTTGATGTAGTTTCCGTAACGGCTTTTGAAGGAAACCTTGGCACCTTCTGTACCTGGATGTGCGTAACGCATGGTAGATGTCTCCTGGCTTTTTCTTATTAACGAGAACACGCGCTGTGGTGTTATTAGTCTAGAGCAAAGGTTGGGCCAGCGCCGCTAGGCGCGGCAGCCGGGTGTGCCAGGGTAATTCCGGCGGGTGGTTGTGGCATAAACGCACCAGCGTTGGGTTACAAAATGTACTACTTTCGAAGCATGGCTTTAGCTCATGGGTGCCATGCACACTGGCATCACGGCGTGGCTGGGCCATGCTGCCTTCTATCCGCTCGAGCGAAGCCATAAGCCTATGCACAGCGACCACCTGAGCCGCCACGCGCGGCACGTTCTCACCGTGGCCCACGGCCAGGCGCCGGACCCGGCCAGCGACCCCTCCATCGCCCGCTCATGGCGGCGTTGCCTGCTCGATTACCGCTTGGACCCGACCCAGGCGCTTGCTCCAAGCGTACTTGAGCACGGCCGTGTGCTAGAGGCGCGCGAGCGCCTGCGCCACGTGCTGCAGGTGGCCGACGGCGAAATGAACCAGTTGCACCAGCAGCTTTGCGGTGCTGGCCATGCGGTGCTGCTCACTGACACCCGCGGTGTGATCCTCAATTGCATCACCGCCGCCAGTGAGCGGCGGGTGTTCGAACAGGCAGGGCTATGGTTGGGCGCAGACTGGAGCGAAGCGAGTGAAGGCACCAACGGTATCGGCACCTGCTTGGTCGAGCGCCAAGCCGTGAGCATTCACCAGGCTGAGCATTTTCGTGGCCGGCACACCGGCCTCACGTGCTCGGCGAGCCCGGTGTTCGACCCGGCCGGCGAGCTGTTGGCGGTGCTCGATGTGTCCTCTGCCCGCGAGCAGGTATCGCGGCAACACCAGTTCCACACCATGACCCTGGTGAACCTGGCGGCGAAGACCATCGAAAATGCCTATTTCTTGCGCCACTTTGAGCAGCACTGGCTGTTGCGCTTTCACCTCCAGGCAGAGCCGCCCGGGTCGTTCAGCGAGGGGCTGCTGGCCTTCGACGAAGCGGGCCGGGTGCTGGCGGCCAACCCCAGTGGGCTGAACCTGTTGCGCTTGCCGCGTAGTGCAGTGCTCGGGCACAGCGTGGAGGCACTGTTCGATTGCCGCCTGGGCGAGCTATTCGCCAGGGCCTGCCAACAGCCCACGGCGCGTTGGCCGTTATACCAACACGGTGTGCGTACCCTGTATGGCTGCGTGCGAGGGGCGCCGCCGCTGGCCCAGCGCATCCCTTTGGCGCGCCCAAGCTCGCAGGTGGCGCCGGCTGCCGGCGCTTGGTGCCTGGCTGATGGGCGGGTGGCCGAGCAGTTGCGCCGGGCCCTTAAAGTGTACGAACACGATGTGCCGTTGCTGATCCAGGGTGAAACCGGTTCGGGCAAAGAGGCCTTCGCCCGCGCCTTGCACGGGGCCAGCCGGCGCGTGGCCGAGCCGTTCGTGGCGCTCAATTGCGCGGCGATCCCGGAAAACCTGATTGAAAGTGAGTTGTTCGGCTACCGGCCCGGTAGCTTTACCGGTGCGCATAAACACGGCATGCGGGGCAAGCTGCTGGAGGCCGACGGGGGCACCCTGCTGCTCGATGAAATCGGCGACATGCCGCTGGCCCTGCAAACACGGCTGTTGCGGGTGCTGGAAGACCGCCAAGTGGTGCCCATCGGCGGCACGCCGCAGCCGCTGGATGTGCGCATTATCAGCGCGACCCACCAGGACTTGGGCGAGCGGGTGGCCAATGGCGAGTTTCGCGAAGACCTCTACTATCGCCTCAATGGCCTGGCCATCGAGCTGCCGCCACTGCGCGAGCGTAGCGATAAAGCCGAATTGATCGAGCACCTGCTCGGCCAGTTGGCCCCCGGCACAGGCCTGCGCCTAGCCGGCCCGGCGCGCGAAGCGCTGCTGGCCTATGCCTGGCCCGGTAATGTGCGCCAGCTCAAGACGGTGCTGCGCACCCTCGCGGCGCTGTGCGAGGGTGGGGTTATTCGCCTGCAGGATGTGCCGGCGCACGTGCGCGAGCAGCAGGCACAGGTATGCGCCCCAGCGCCGTTGGCGGATGCCGAGCGCACGGCGCTGGTCAAGGTGCTGGACCAAGAACGTTGGCATATGACCCGGGTGGCGCAGCGCCTGGGTATCAGCCGCAATACCTTGTACCGAAAACTGCATCGCCACGGCCTGGCGCGGTAAACCCCGCGTGAGATTTCTTGCCGCTTGGGCTACCCTGCGGCAAGGTTTTCCGAGGTCGAACATGCATATTCACATTCTTGGTATCTGCGGCACCTTCATGGGGTCGCTGGCCGTGTTGGCCAAGGCGCAGGGGCATCGCGTCACCGGCTCCGACGCTAACGTTTACCCGCCAATGAGCACCCAGTTGCAGGCCCAGGGGATCGAGCTGATGCAGGGCTATGCGCCGGAGCACCTAGCCCCGGCACCCGACCTCGTGGTTATCGGCAATGCGCTCTCGCGTGGCAACCCGGCAGTGGAATATGTGCTGAACAGCGGCTTGCCTTATGTTTCTGGCCCGCAGTGGCTGGCCGACCACGTGCTGCAAGGGCGCTGGGTGCTGGCAGTGGCTGGCACCCACGGCAAAACCACCACCAGCAGCATGTTGGCGTGGGTGTTGGAACACGCCGGCATGGCGCCGGGCTTTCTGATTGGCGGTGTGCCGCAGAATTTCGCCGTGTCGGCGCGCTTGGGGGGCACGCCGTTTTTCGTGGTCGAGGCCGACGAATACGACAGCGCGTTTTTCGACAAGCGGTCGAAGTTCGTCCATTACCGCCCGCGCACAGTGATCCTGAACAACCTTGAGTTCGACCATGCGGACATCTTCCCCGACCTTGCGGCCATCGAGCGGCAGTTTCACCATTTGGTGCGCACCGTGCCCAGCGAAGGGCTGATCGTGCACCCTACTACCGAACCTGCGCTGGCGCGGGTGCTGGAGATGGGCTGCTGGACGCCGGTGCAAACCACCGGAGAGGGGGGCCAATGGCAGGCGCGGTTGTTACAGGCCGACGGTTCGCGTTTCGAGGTGCTGTTAGGCGGCGCGCCGCAGGGCACCGTGGCGTGGGCGCTGGCCGGCCAGCATAATGTCGCCAATGCCTTGGCCACCTTAGCCGCGGCACGCCATGTGGGCGTGCTACCCGCTGTGGCGATCGAAGCGCTGAACGCCTTCAAGAGCGTGAAGCGGCGCATGGAAAAAATCGCCGAAGTGCGCGGCATTACACTCTATGACGACTTCGCCCACCACCCCACCGCCATCGCCACTACCCTCGACGGCTTGCGCAAACGTGTAGGCCGGGCGCCGGTGATCGCCATCATCGAACCCCGCTCCAACTCCATGAAGCTAGGTGCGCACCGTGATGGCCTGCCCGACAGCGTGCGCGACGCCGACCAGGTGATCTGGTACGGCCCGCCCAACTTGGGCTGGGACCTTGCCGCCACCGCTGCCCAGTGCCAACCCCCCGCCACCGTTGCCACCAGCCTGGAGGCGATCATCGAGCAAGTTCGCGCCCAAGCGACCCCGGGCAGCCACGTGGTGATCATGAGCAACGGCGGTTTTGGCGGGCTGCACCAAAAGCTGGCCGAGGCCTTGCGATGACGGGCCCGCAACGCGTAACCCTGGCCATGACCGGGGCCTCCGGCGCACAGTACGGCCTGCGCCTGCTCGATTGCTTGGTCAGCGAAGACCGCGAAGTGCATTTTTTGATCTCGCGGGCCGCGCAATTGGTGATGGCCACTGAAACCGATGTCACGCTGCCGGCCAAGCCGCAAGCGATGCAGGCATTCCTCACCGAGTACACCGGGGCGGCCAACGGGCAAATCCGCGTGTACGGCAAAGAAGACTGGATGTCGCCCGTGGCGTCTGGTTCCGGTGCGCCTTCGGCGATGGTGGTGGTGCCCTGTTCCACGGGCACCCTGTCGGCGATTGCCACCGGGGCGTGTAACAACTTGATCGAGCGTGCTGCCGATGTGGCGCTCAAAGAGCGCCGGCAGTTGATCCTGGTGCCGCGTGAGGCCCCGTATTCGAGCATCCACCTTGAAAACATGCTCAAGCTGTCGAATCTCGGGGCGACCATTTTGCCAGCGTCGCCGGGCTTTTATCATCAGCCGCAAACCATCGACGACCTGATTGACTTCGTGGTCGCGCGGGTGCTCAACCTGCTCGACATCCCCCAAGACATGCTGCCGCGCTGGGGCGAACATCACCTGGGGGGCGACGAATGAAGCATAAGGGTGCGCTGTTTTGCCTGGCGCTGGCGCTGCTCACCGGCTGCGCCAGCCTGCGCACGCTCGATGCGGCCAAGCCCGGCGCGCCGTTGGTGTATTCCGGCACCCGCCTGGATTGGTATGCGCTACAGGGGGGCTGCTGCGCCAAAGATCGTTTCGGCGCCCAGGCGCCGGCTTGGCCACAGCTGGACTTGCCGGCCAGCGCCGTGTTTGACACGGTGGTGTTGCCATTGGCGCTGCTGGTCTCGCTCGGGGTGAATTACCGGGCGCAAGGGGGGTTATAACGCCAACCCTGCGGGGCGGCGGAAGCTTCAACCGGCACTAACGGCTACGCACTCGCCAAAATGGGTGCATAGCTGTTGCCCTTGCAGCATGCGCTTGCCAACGCCCCGGTTACTTTCCAAGCTTTCTCAATTCATCCGATTCCACCACCCGCACACCGGCTTGCTCTTCCAGCGCCAGCCGCCACAGCGCGCGCGCCAAGTGCTGCGCCTCGATGCCGTGGTATTTGCCCGGGATCATCCGTGACAAAGGGCCGGCCAGCTGTTCGGCCAGGCGCGGCGCGGCACGGTTGCCCAACAACAGCGAAGGCCGGGCGAGGGTGAGCTGCGGCCAGCCTTGTGCCTGCAGCGATCGCTCCATTTGCCCCTTTACTTGGTTGAAAAACAACGAGGCCTCTGGCGCGGCGTCGACGGCGCTGATCACCAGCAGGTGGCGCGCGCCTAGTTCGCGGGCACGGGCGGCGAAGGCCACGACCAAGTCATGATCCACTGCGCGAAAGGCATCCTGCGAGCCGGCCTGTTTGAGGGTAGTGCCCAGGCAGCAGAAGGCGATGTCGACCTGGCCATTGAGCTGGGGCAGCAAATCCCCCAGGTCACCCACCGGGTTTTCCAGGTGCGGATGTGCCGCCAGCGGCCGGCGGCTAGGGGCCAGTACTCGGCATACGGTAGGTTCGCTGAGCACGCGGTCGAGCAAATGCTCGCCGGTCAGCCCGGTCGCACCGGCCAATAAGATGTGCTGCGGTGTGAGATACATCTGCGGTTCCCTCCTGTAGGCCTCTGTTTTGAGCTTAGCGGGTGGCCGGGAGTTTCACGTCCTTGGCCCAAGCGCTTTGCAAGGCGCGGCTGGCTTGTTGCCCGCGCAAGCGCTGCCAGTGCTCGAGCACCGCCTTTGGCGCCCACAGTTGCGGCTCGGAGGCCTCGAAATTTTCGGCGGCCTCGCGCTGGGCGACGATGGCGCTGGCCCGGGTGAAGGCTTCCCGCAAGTCGTCGGTTTGGTTCAGCGCTTGGGCGAACAGGGCATCGCCAAAATAGGTGAAATCGGCCTCTTCAGAGCACCCAAACGATACCCGGTCGGCCCGCGAGGCGGCCATCACCAAGGTGTGGGCGTCCTTGAGGGCCGGTACGAACCCGCCGGAATAACAGGCCGAAATGACTACCACCTTGTCGCGCTGCTTTAACGGCGCCAGCACCGAGGCCAACTCGTCGGCGGGCAGGTCGCTCAATTGCAGGCGTGGCTGGTCTAGCACCAGCTCGTGGTCGTGGCTGCCATGGCTGGTAAGGTAGATAAAAATCAAATCTTCCGGGCCGGTACGTTGGGCCAGTACCTGCACCGCACGGCTGAGGGTTTCACGGCTGGCCATGGGGCGGTCGCCAAGGTGGTCACGGTGGTTCACCAGCGTGACCTGGCCGCGGGCGCCGAAGCGTGTGGCCAGCAAGCGGGTCACGTAATCGGCCTCACGCAGGAACACGCTTTGCTGGCCATCACCGGCCACCACCAAGCTGTAGAGTTCCAGGGCCGGGGTCGATGGCGGAACCTGTGCCAGCGCGGCATCGAGCAACCGCCCCTGGTTGAGTAAGCCCACTTCGAGCGGATCGGGCAATAGGCGGCCGCGCTCGTCGCGTATACGTTGGCCGTTGGCCCAGTAGCCGCTTTCTACATGGCCGTCCTGGTGGGTCAGGGTGCCCTGGCCGTGGTAACTGTCGTTCTGAAACTGGCCCTGGTACTGGGTGCCGTCGGCCAGGGCCAGGCGGCCGTTACCGTTAAAGTGCCAGTCGACGAAGTCGCCCACGTAATGGCTGCCGTCAGCGCCGATCAACTCACCCTTGCCGTTGGGCGCGCCGTTCTTGAATTCACCCACCCACACATCGCCCGCTTGGGTTTCATAGCGCCCACGGCCTTCGATGTGGCCATTGTTGAAGCCACCGGTGTATTGGTCGCCATCGGCATTGCTGAAGTTACCATGGCCTTGCAACTCACCGTTGGTGAAACGCCCGCTGAACTGGTTGCCGACTTCATCGCTGCGCACACCTTCACCGTTGAGCTTGCCGTGCGCGAATTGCCCCTGCAATTGGGTGCCATCGTCCAGCTCAAGGTGGCCGTCGCCGGAAAACTCACCTTGCTTGAAGCCGCCCCGGTAACTGCGCCCCGGCTCCTTGAGGCTGCCTTCGCCTTCGAACAGGCCCGCGCGGAATTGGCCGCGGTAAACCTGGCCATCGCTACCGTGCCATTGGCCATTGCCATCGTATTGGCCGTCCTTGAAGCCGCCCTGGTAGCCACTGCCATTGGGGTAGTCGATACGCCCCTGGCCCTGCAGCAGCCCACCCACGACCTCACCCCGGTAGCGCCCGCCATCGGGCAGCTTTGCATCTGGCGGCAGCAGCGGTTCGCCCTTTCCGCAGGCACAGAGCATCAACGCGAGGGCAAGGGGTAGGGGTAGGGG
>NZ_JAAOCA010000023.1 GCF_014694385.1 Pseudomonas typographi
GGGCTGGGCTGGGATCATGACGAAAATGTTGCACCCTCCCGTTGATCGCGACAAACGAGATTAACGCGGGCTATGTGTGAGAAAATCGAACGCATGCTCAATTCATTGCCCCCGCTCAATGCCATACGTGCCTTTGTTTGCGCGGCGCGCCACCAGAGTTTTACGCTCGCTGCCAGTGAACTGCATGTGACCCACAGCGCAGTCAGCCGCCAGGTAAAGGCATTGGAAGCGTACCTGGGGGTGCGCCTGTTCGAGCGGCGTATTCGCCAGGTGAGCCTGACGGTGGAGGGGCTAAGGTTCTTCGCACAGGCTGAAGCGGCGTTGAGCCAAATCGTCGCGGCGGCCCAGTCGGTCATGGGCCAGATGCCTTCGCGGGTGGTCAAGATCAATGTCCGCCCCTCGTTCGCGGTACGTTGGTTGATCCCTCGGTTGCCTGACTTCGTCGAGCGCTATCCTGGGATCGAACCGCAGGTGCTCACCACGACGCTCCCCCCCGCCAAGGCCACCGACCACTTCGATATCACCGTGCGCCGGGGCCATGAAGGGTGGCCGCCTTCGATCGCGGTTCACCCGTTCCTCGAAGATGAAGCCTGCGTCGTGGCTGCACCGGCCTTGCTCGAAAACCATGCCGTCACCGACCCTTGCGCATTGGCATCCTGCGTAATGCTCTGGTCGCGATCACGCAAGGGCGATTGGGATGCGTGGCTGGCGCACACCGGTATCGCGCCGGTAAAACCGGCTGGGCAGATGCAGTTCGAACATGTGCATTTTGTGTTGCAAGCGGCCATAGACGGTTTGGGCTTTGCCGTGGCGCCGGTGTCATTGGTGTCGGCGGGCATCGCCTCAGGCCAGCTTCGTTGCCCGTTTCCCACGTTACGCATGCCGGTACCGCGCTATTACTATGGCATTGCCCGCAACGCCGTACCGGAGGCGAGGTTCTTCGCGGCGTGGCTGGAAGATGAGCTGGCCAGGCAGAACCTGGGCCAGGCTTAACGCCAGTGGAACCCTAGGCAGGGTTAGCAAGCACCTCCAGCACCTGAATATGCGCCGCATGAGGGTAGTGCCAACGCACGTCTACGTCCCAAAGCCGAACGCCGTAGCGGCGCTGCGGCGGCGGTACTTGATAGGCCGGCCGTGGGTCTTGCGCCAGGCATTGTTCGATCAGCGCCACCAGTGGCTCGCCCAGGCGCTGGCCATGGGCGGCGGCGGCCGCCAGTGCGGCGGCCTCCCAACCCACGGTGACCTGTTGCGGCGCTGCCGCGGCCATGTGGTTATGTGCTTGTGCCACATGGTCGGCATAAGGCACGTAGGGTTTTATGTCCAATACCGGGGTGCCGTCTAGCAGGTCGATGCCCGAAAGGTACAAGCGCCCAGGTTCCACACGCTCCAGGCGCACCACCGACTGGCCGATGCCATTGGGTCGGTGGGTGGCACGGGTGGCGAACACGCCCACGCTGCGGTTACCGCCTAACCGGGGTGGGCGCACTTTCAGCCGTGGGCTTTGCTCCAATGCCTGGTGGAACAAAAACAGCAACCACACGTGGCTGGCCTGTTCCAGGCCTTGTACGGCTTCGCCGGTGTCGAACGGGGGAACCAGCTCCAGCACGCCGCGCGCCGCGGGCGCCAGCGCCGGCTGGCGGGGAATGGCGAATTTTTCCTTGAAGCAGCTACGCACGTAGCCCACGGGTTCGACCAGGTGCTGCATGTTAGCCGCGCACGCGCAGGGTCAAACCCTTGAGGAAATTACGCAGCAGTTGATCGCCGCAGGGCCGGAAGTTACTGTGGCCGGCTTTGCGGAACAACGCGCTCAGCTCAGGCTTGGACACTTCGAATTGCACCGACTCGAGGATCTGGCGGATGTCATCCTCTTTCAGCTCGAAGGCCACGCGCAGTTTTTTCAGCACGTCGTTGTTGGTAACCGGCACCACGATAGGCAATGCGGGGCGGCTGTCGTCCTTGCCGCGCTTGTACACCACCAAGCCGTCGAGAAAATGCGCCATGACTTCGTCCGGGCAGCGCACGAAGCCTTCTTCCTCTTCTTTTTTAAGGTAGTGGGCAATGTCGGCCACGGTGACCGTTAACCCAGCCAGCTTGATAATGTCGACCAGTTTGCCGTCGCCCACATTCAGCAGGTAACGCACGCTGCGCAGTACATCGTTGAGTATCATCGGTTTGCCCGTTCCCTTGCCAAAAACAGCGGCATTGTAGCCTAACCGCCCAGGCGATTCTGGCCTGGGTATGCTCGGGGCGGCCGTGGCAGTGGCAGTGGCAGTGGCAGTGGCCAGGCCGGTGGGGGGGCGCGCCGGCCTGGCGGGGTCAGACGGTTTCGGCCCAGAGGTCGTACTCATCGGCATTGGTGATGCGGCAGCGCACTTTGTCACCGGGCTTCAAGTTGCGGTCGGTGTTGATATAAACGTTGCCGTCGATTTCTGGAGCGTCGAAGAAACTGCGGCCAACCGGGCCTTGTTCATCCACTTCGTCGACCAGTACTTCGATTTCCCGGCCCACACGCTGCTGCAAGCGGGCACTGCTGATGGCTTGCTGGTGGGCCATGAAGCGCTCCCAGCGTTCTTGTTTGATCGCCTCGGGCACCGGGCCGGCCAAGTCATTGGCAGGTGCGCCGTCCACGGGCGAATACTGGAAGCAGCCCACCCGGTCGAGCTGGGCTTCACTGAGCCAGTCGAGCAGGTATTGGAAGTCTTCTTCGGTTTCCCCAGGGAAACCCACGATGAAGGTCGAACGGATGATCAGGTCTGGGCACTGCTCACGCCAGGCCTTGATGCGCGCCAGGGTTTTGTCTTCGAACGCAGGCCGCTTC
Source organism: Pseudomonas typographi (assembly GCF_014694385.1). Classification (GTDB taxonomy): domain Bacteria; phylum Pseudomonadota; class Gammaproteobacteria; order Pseudomonadales; family Pseudomonadaceae; genus Aquipseudomonas; species Aquipseudomonas typographi. The sequence goes on from NZ_JAAOCA010000023.1 coordinate 2,819, forward strand.
ATGGCCTTGAGGATTTTCGGGCTGGCATGCTGGAAGGGGATGTCCAGATAAGGCAGCAATTTGCCCGCGGCCATCAGCGGGATGATGTCGTCCACATGCGGATAGGGGTACACATAATGCAAGCGCACCCACACGCCCAGCGTGCCGAGCGCCTCGCACAGTTCGGCCATACGGGTTTTGACCGGCTGGCCGTTCCAGAAGCCGGTGCGGTATTTCACATCCACCCCGTAGGCGCTGGTGTCTTGAGAAATCACCAACAGCTCCTTGACCCCAGCCTTGACCAGCCGCTGGGCTTCATCGAGCACGTCGCCCACCGGGCGGCTGACCAGTTTGCCGCGCATCGACGGGATGATGCAAAAGCTGCAACTGTGGTTGCAGCCTTCGGAGATCTTCAGGTAGGCGTAGTGGCGTGGGGTCAGCTTGATCCCTTGCGGGGGCACCAGGTCGACCAGCGGGTTGTGCTCGCGGTTGGGCGGCACCACCTCATGCACCGCGTTGACCACTTGCTCGTACTGCTGCGGCCCGGTAACGGCGAGCACGCTCGGGTGCACGTCACGGATGGCGTTCTCTTCGACGCCCATGCATCCGGTAACGATCACCCGGCCGTTTTCAGCGATCGCTTCGCCGATCACCTCGAGCGATTCGGCCTTGGCGCTGTCAATGAAGCCGCAGGTATTGACCACCACCACGTCGGCGTCTTGGTAGGTGGGTACGACGTCGTAACCTTCCATGCGCAGTTGCGTCAGGATGCGTTCGGAGTCGACGAGGGCCTTGGGGCAGCCCAGCGATACGAAACCGACACTGGGTGCCTTCTTGGGCGCAGCGGTGGGGGTGGTCATAGGAAAACGGCCTCGGCGAATCACGATCACGGCAAAAAGGCGCAAGAGTATACAGCTATTTGCTGTGTTTAGAGCCTGGGCAAGCGACGGATAGCCGCCTTGGTTGCCAGGTTTCGGTTCAACCCGCCCCCGGGCGTTCACATGGCCGGCGTTTTACCGGCACATATCGGCGAATGCTGCGCTATGCTTCGCCGCGTCGCGCGGCCTGGGCTGTGCACGGTTTCAATAGGGCGCCTGCCTATTTTAGGCGGGGCCGACCATAGGCTGCAGGAGAAGTGGATGGTTCACGCAAGCGGTGAGGTTCGGGAAGGCCGCCAGGCCGCCGGGCCGCTGAGTATTCTGATGGCCGCGGTGGGCGTTGTGTATGGCGATATCGGCACCAGCCCGTTGTACACCCTCAAGGAGGTGTTCACCGGTGGCTATGGTGTAGCGGCCAGCCATGACGGAGTATTGGGCATCCTGTCGTTGATATTCTGGGCGCTGGTTTGGGTGGTTTCGATCAAGTACGTACTGTTCGTGCTGCGCGCCGACAATGAAGGCGAGGGCGGTACCATGGCCCTGTTGGCGCTGGCCCGCCGCGCCGCCCTGGGCTATCCCAAGCTCGGCGCGGTATTGGTGGTGTTCGGCCTGTGTGGCACGGCGTTGTTCTACGGCGACAGCATGATTACCCCGGCGGTGTCGGTGTTGTCGGCGGTCGAGGGGTTGGAATTGGCGATGGATGGCATCAAGCACTTGGTGGTACCTATTACCCTGGTGATCTTGATTGGCCTGTTCATATTGCAAAAGCACGGGACCGCGCAAATCGGCAAGTTGTTTGGCCCGGTCATGGTGTGCTGGTTCGGCGTATTGGGGTTATTGGGTATCTATGGCATCTACCAGCACCCCGAAGTGCTGAAGGCACTCAACCCGGCATGGGTGTTGCGTTTTTTCGAGGTGCACCCGGGTATCAGTGTGTCGGTGCTCGGCGCCGTTGTGCTGGCCTTGACCGGCGCCGAGGCGTTGTATGCCGACCTGGGCCACTTTGGCCGTAAACCGATCGCCCGCGCCTGGTTCGCCTTGGTGCTGCCAGCGCTGGTGCTCAATTATTTCGGCCAAGGCGCCCTGCTGCTGGGCGATGCTGAAGCCGTGCGCAACCCCTTCTTTTTATTGGCACCGAGCTGGGCGTTGGTGCCGATGATCGTGCTCTCCACCGTTGCCACGGTCATCGCCTCGCAAGCCGTGATTTCGGGCGCGTTCTCGTTGACCCACCAGGCCATTCAGTTGGGTTACATCCCGCGCATGCACATCCAGCACACCTCTAGCAGCGAGCAAGGGCAAATCTACATCAGCGCGGTGAATTGGACGCTGATGGTTGGGGTGATCCTACTGGTGCTGGGTTTCAAATCGTCCGGCGCCCTGGCGTCGGCTTACGGGGTGGCGGTAACCGGCACCATGTTGTGCACCACGGTGATGCTGTCGGTGGTGGTCCTGCGCCTGTGGCGGTGGCCGCCCTTGTTGAGCGTGCCTCTGTTGCTGGGCTTTCTCGCGGTAGACTTGCTGTTCTTCACCGCCAACGTGCCGAAGATCATCCAGGGCGGGGCGTTTCCGGTGGTCGCGGGTATCGCGTTGTTTATCCTCATGAGCACTTGGAAGCGTGGCAAGCAATTGTTGGTGGAGCGTATCGACGAGGGCAGCCTGCCGCTGCCGATCTTCATTGCCAGCATTCGCATACAGCCGCCGCACCGGGTGCAGGGCACCGCGGTGTTTCTCACCGCCCGCCCAGCCGCGGTGCCCCACGCACTGCTGCATAACCTGCTGCACAACCAAGTGCTGCACGAGCAGGTGGTATTGCTGACGGTGGTCAACGAAGACAGCCCACGGGTGCCCAGGGAGCAGCGTATCGACGTGGAGGCCTACGGTGAAGGGTTCTTCCGGGTGATACTGCATTACGGCTTCATGGACGAACCCGACGTGCCGGCGGCATTGGCGCTATGCCGCCTCGACGGCCTGGACTTCACCCCCATGCGCACCACGTATTTCCTTAGCCGGGAAACCGTCATCTCTTCGAAGCTCAGGGGCATGGCACGTTGGCGCGAAAACTTGTTTGCGTTCATGCTCAAGAACGCAAACGGCAACTTGAAGTTCTTCCGGTTGCCGCTGAACAGGGTGATCGAATTGGGGACGCAGGTGGAGATATAGCGAACAGGCAACCGCCGTAGCGGTTTTGCCTGGGGGCTTGCCGCTTAGGGCGTCGCTTTACCGGTCCACTGATCGATGACCGCAATCAGTTTCTTGGCCAGCGCCGGGTAGTTTTCATCGAAGTGGTGCCCGCCTGGAAGTTTGAGTTTCTGGCCTACGGCGGTGGCCTCGGTGCAGCCGCTTTCGCCGGTTTCTTCTTCACCGTAAACGCATAGCACTTTCCCGGCCGGTAGTTTGGCCATTTCCGGGCCGGTGGGGGCTTCTTTACCTTCCTGGCCGAGCCAGCCTTCGACTTCAATCTCGAAGCTGCCACTGCGGGCGAAGGCCAGCAAAATCATACCGTCCACGCGCTTCTTGTCGTCTTCGCCCAGGCGGTTGTAGATCGCCGGCAGTACGTCGGCGCCGAATGAATAACCGGCCAGTATGAAGTGCTTGGCGCCCCATTTGTGCCGGTAATACTCCATCACTTCGGCCAGGTCTTCGGCGCTTTCTTCTGGGGCCTTGTGCTGCCAGTAGTAACGCAACGTGTCGATACCCACCACCGGGTAACCCAACTGTGCCATATCCCCGGCCACATCTTTGTCCAGGTCGCGCCAGCCGCCGTCGCCGGACAAGAAAAGCGTCACGGTGTCGCTAGCGTTTGTGGCGGGCACTTCCACCACCGGCATCTTCAGCGCGGCCGCTTCTTCGCCCAGCAGGGCTTGGACCAACTGCGCCTTGAGCAGCTCGGGCAGTTTCACGTCGTAGTCCGAAATACTGTTCTCGGCATTGGCTTGGCCACGCACGAACGCGGCGGCGGTGTCGTCCGGCCAGTCGTTCCACGCCACGTACCAGTGGCCATGCTCGGCTTTCTTGGCCCACTCGAGGGTGCAGCCGGTTTGTTCCAAGGCAAAGCCCACCGACACCGCCTTGGCCTTGTCGTTGCTTTGCCCTGCCAGCCAATTCCACGCTTCTGAGCCGCCGATGGCGATGCCACCAACCACGTTGGGGGGGCTGCCCAGTTGTTGCAGGCCAGCCTGGAAAGCAGCCTGCTGCAGGTTACAGTCGGTTTTGGGCAGTATGACCTGCACGATCTTCGCAGCGGCCTGGCGGCTAAGGTCAGACAACTGCTTGTCGCTCAAGGCTTCTTCCGCGGGTACCGCCAGCAGCACCTGGTTGCGGGCACTCTGCCCAGGCACCACCTCGGTGGCGGCACTGCCATCGCTTAAGGTCCGTTGCTGCAGCGTGGGCGCCGGTATCGGGCGGTTCCACCACCCGTAGCCAGCCGCTGCCACGGCTATCAGCACAACCAGCGTAATCAATACTGCGCGCCAGTAACGTCGAATCATCAGCGTTTCACCAATCCAGTCAGGCCACCTGCAATCAAGGCGGCGGTGTCGGCCAGTGCCACGAGCGGATCGAGGCCCGCCGGCACGGCCATGTAGCGAGGTTCCCAGTCGGGCTGGAATTTGTCTTTGAAGCGGCGCAAGCCTTGGAAGTTGTACAGTTGCTCACCGCGGGTGAATACCATGGACCCCAGCCGCTGGGCCAGCGGTGCACCCCTACGTGGTTGCAGCCCCGACAGTGGCACCATCCCCAGGCTGAATTTAGCGTAGCCGGCGGCTTTATAATGCTGGATCAGCCCGACCATCATGAACTCCATCGTGAGCTTCGGCGCCTCGGGGTGCGAACGCATGAGGTCAAGGCTTGCCAATTGCTTGCTATTGGTTTCCAACAGGTTGGCGAAGGCTACCGGGCGGCCTTCGAAGTGAACGATCACAATCCGAAAATGCTTGAGGTATTCGGGGCTGAAGCGGCCCAGGGAGAAACCTTTCTCGCGCACATTTTTACCGGAAAGCCACGCGTCGGAGATGATTTTAAGTTCATCCAACGGCGCCTGGCCGGCTTCATACACTTGCATCGATAAGCCGTCGCGGGTGCCGCGGTTCCAGGTGTAGCGCAGGTCTTTCATTTCTTTGCCCTTGGCTTCGAGGTCGAAGCCATGCAAATCGACCCGGGCCTCTTCGCCCAGCTTGATCGCGGTCAGGCCGATATCCATGTAGTACGGCAGGTTCTCGGCGCGTACCTGGTAGAACACTGGGCGGGCGTGGTGGAAGTCGCAGAGGTCGCGGAACTGCCAGATCATTTCTGCCCGCGGCTGGGTCGGGCCGATAGGGTCGTAAAGCGCCACCAGGCTGCGGCCACGGCGGGCATACATAATGAAGGCCTTGTTCTGGGGGTGAAACAACAGCGCCTTGTCGCCTGTCAGCGCCAGCCCGCCGTCGGGTTGGTGCGAGGCTTTGAGGATTTTTGCCGCGCGTTCGAGCTCTTCTTCGCTGGGTAAATGTATAACCGGGCGGGCCGTGCGCAGCAGCCAGGTGAGCGCGACGATGATCAACAGCACCGCACTGCCCAGCGCCGAGCGCAGGCCACGTGGGGCATCGGCGTCCAGTGCGAACTGCCACCACAGCTTGGTGCTGTAGGGCACATCCCGATAGGCAAAAAACAGCAGCCAGATCGACGCACCCACCACGCAGGTAGCGGCGATCAGGAACAGTGGCGACAGCGGCAGTTCCATCAGCCGGCTGGGGCGGTAGAAAGAGCGGCGGAACACGCCAAGCAGCGATGCGGTGGTGATCAGGATGCAAGCCTCTTCCCAATCAAAGCCCTTGAGCAATGACATCAGCGCGCCGGCCAGCAACAGCACCATGGTCAGCATCCATGCGGCAGACAGGCGCCGGCGCAGGCCCTGCGCCAGTAACAAACACAGCACGCCGATCAGGCTGGCGATGAAGTGCGAGGCGTCTATCAGCCGATGCGGCAGCAAAAAACCCATGTGTTCCAGGCGGGTGTCGATTTCCGGTGTGGCGCCCGAAAACAGCAGCACCACCCCGGAGAGAAACACCAACACCGCCAGGATCGGCGCGGCCAGCCCTGACGCCACGCGGATGGCTTGGCGCGCGAACAGCAGGCGGCGGCCTTCATGGACCAGCAGCACCAGGCAGGCCACCAAAAACGGCAGCACCACGTAGATCAGGCGGTACAGCAGCAGCGCTGCGGCCAGAGGCGCGGCGCCCAGTTGGTCGGCGAACGCGGCCAGCAGGATCGCCTCGAACACGCCCACGCCACCGGGCACATGGCTCAGCACGCCCGCCGCCAAGGCCAGTAGGTACACCAGCACGAAGGCGCCAAACGGTGGGGCTTCCGGTAGCAGGCAATACAGCACCGTTGCCGCAGCGGCCACGTCCAGTGCGGTGATCAACAACTGCAGGGCGGTGAGCTTTACCGAGGGCAAGCGCAGGGTTTTGCTACCCACGCGCACCACCAGGTTGTGCGGGTAGGGTTGTGCCTCTACGCGGCGCCGATAAACGCCCACCGCCAGGGCCACGAAAAGCACCAGCACGGCCACGGCCAGCAAACCCAGCAAGGGCGCTGGAATCCGCAAGGCGGTTGCGGCGGCCTGCACGTCGCTCAAGGTGGCGAGGGCGGCGAGTGGGGGGAGGGCGCAGCCCAACGACAATGCAGCGAACAGCGACATCCGGGCGACTTCCCCGGCGCCCACGCCCAGGCGCGAGTACAACCGGTAGCGTACCGAGCCGCCCGATAGCAGCGCCAAGCCTACCGCGTTGCCGATGGCGAACGCGGTAAAGCCGCCCAAGGCCAGCGAGCGCTTCGTCAGGGCAGCCCCCGCGTATCGGGCGGCGGACCACTCATAGCCCAGCAGAATCAAAAAACCCACCACCGTCGCGCCCAAGGCGCCCAGTAATGCGCTGCTGGGCGTGCTCAGTACGGCGTCATGCAGGGCATAGAGGTCAAGCTCGGCAAGCATGTGCCGGCAGGCAAGCAAAGCGATCGCGAACATCACCAGCGTTACCCCCAGGCCGATAGGCTGGCGGTTGCGGCTCAACCATTGCAGCCAGCGCGGGCGGGGCGAACGGGGTGGTGCGGTTACAGTGGCGGTGTCGTTTACGTCAGGCTTCTCAAGGCGCATCAATGACCTCGCGGATTGTGCGAGACAGGATGTGAATATCCGGCCAATTGACCAATCCCTCGATATGAATGTGCCGGGATATTACCCCGTTGGTCGTTACACTGCGACCAGACCCCTCACCTATAGGGCAAGTTTCATGGTTATTCCAGTGGGGGCCGCCGCAACCTTGTGCACAAGGCACTAACCCTTTGATGTAGCAGGTTTTTATTGCAGGCGAAAAAAAAGACCACCTATATAAGTGGCCTTTTTTCTGTGTGGTTGCGGGAGCCGGATTTGAACCGACGACCTTCGGGTTATGAGCCCGACGAGCTACCAGACTGCTCCATCCCGCGTCATGTGGGGCGTATTCTACACGCTGCTAACGCATTGTCAAGCTATTGATTACAAAGCGAATTGTGCAGTGTTTCGTGAACGAAAAACGCCACCCGAAGGTGGCGTTCTCTGAAGGTGGTTGCGGGAGCCGGATTTGAACCGACGACCTTCGGGTTATGAGCCCGACGAGCTACCAGACTGCTCCATCCCGCGTCATGTGGGGCGCATTTTACAGGCAATGCCTTGGGTGTCAATGGTTTTCTGTAAAAAGCGCTTTTTGTTCAATTATTTAGCGCACCGGCCGGTGCATGCTATGGGCGGCGGTGCCGCAAGCTGATAGCCAATCTAAAAAAACACTGTATATTTGTTCACCCCTGCTTACCTTTATTTCGCTATGGCTCAACGCAAGATCATCCACATCGACTGCGATTGCTTTTATGCCGCTATCGAAATGCGTGATGACCCGCGCCTGGCCGGCAAGCCAATGGCAGTAGGGGGCGCCCCCGACCGCCGCGGCGTGATCGCCACCTGCAACTATGAAGCGCGCGCCTATGGTGTTCGCTCGGCAATGGCGTCACGCCATGCCGTTAAGTTATGCCCAGGCCTCACGATCGTGCGCCCACGCTTCGATGCCTATAAACAGGCTTCAGGCGAGATCCAGCAGATTTTTCGCGAGTACACCGAACTGATCGAGCCCTTGTCGCTCGATGAGGCATACCTGGACGTTTCGCTGTGTACGCAATTCGACGGCAGTGCCACCCGCATCGCCCAAGACATCCGCCGCAAAGTGGCGCAGCGGTTGCGCATCACCGTATCGGCGGGTGTGGCCCCCAACAAATTCCTGGCCAAGATCGCCAGCGATTGGCGCAAGCCTGATGGCTTATTCGTGATCACCCCGGCGCAGGTCGATGAGTTCGTGGCCCAACTGCCGGTGGCGCGGCTGCATGGGGTAGGTAAAGTCACCGCGGATAAGCTCCAGCGGCTGGGCGTGGAGCAGTGCTGGCAGCTCCGTGAATGGCCACGGCTGGCGCTGGTTCGTGAATTCGGCAGTTTCGGCCAGCGGCTGCATGACCTGGCCCATGGCCTGGACGAGCGGCCGGTAGAGAATGACAACCGTCGGCAGTCGGTTAGCGTGGAAAACACTTACGATCAAGACCTCCCAGACCTACCCAGTTGCCTCGAAAAACTCCCCCAGTTGGTCGATACGCTCGAGCAGCGCGTGGCGCGGCTGGATAGCAGCTATCGGCCGGGCAAACCGTTCGTGAAGGTGAAGTTTCATGACTTCAGCCAGACCACCCTGGAGCAAACTGGCGCGGCCCGGGACCTGCGCAGTTACCAGCAATTACTGGGGCAGGCGTTCGCCCGCGGTGGCAAGCCGGTAAGGTTGCTGGGGGTGGGGGTGCGCCTTCATGACCGGCGCACGGATGTGGAACAATTGGAGCTGTTCGGCCCTGTGACATAACAAAGCAGGGGCGCATGGCGGGCGGCGCTTCGCTTGGCAACGGCGGGCGATTGAGCTGGAGCTGCCTTCGCTCCAACTCGGCCGGGGCTTCTGCCGATGCCCGCCAGGTTCCGCGTCCGGCGGGTTAGCGGGCCACCCGCGCGGTCAGGAACCCCAGTACATCGGCGGCATCGATGCTTTGCGCCTCGGCGTCTGTACGGTGTTTGTACTCGAGCTTACCGTCGGCCAAGCTGCGATCGCTGATCACCACCCGGTGCGGAATGCCGATCAGCTCCATGTCGGCGAACTTGATGCCGGGGCTGGTCTTCTTGTCGCGGTCATCGAGCAGCACCTCGAAGCCTGCGGCGGTCAACTGGGCATACAGGCTGTCGGTGGCCTCGCGCACGGCTTCGGTTTCATAGCGCAACGGGACCAGCGCCACCTGGAAGGGGGCCAATGTATCGTTCCAGATGATGCCCTTGTCGTCGTGGCTTTGCTCGATAGCCGCCGCCACCACCCGCGAAACACCAATGCCATAGCAGCCCATGGTCAGGGTTACCGGCTTGCCACTTTCGCCCAGTACCTGGCACTTCATTGCCTCGCTGTACTTGGTGCCCAACTGGAAAATGTGGCCCACCTCGATACCGCGCTTGATCACCAAGGTGCCCTGGCCATCAGGGCTAGGGTCGCCTTCGACGACGTTGCGCAGGTCCGCCACCTGCGGCAATGGCAGGTCACGTTCCCAATTCACGCCGAAATAGTGCTTGTCATCGATGTTCGCGCCCACGCCAAAGTCGCTCATCAGTGCGACGGAGCGGTCGACCACCACGGGCAGGGGCATGTTCAGCGGCCCGAGCGAACCGGGGCCGGCACCGACCACGGCCCGAATCTCGGCTTCGCTGGCCATGGCCAGGGGGCTGGCGACCTGGGGTAGGTTGGCCGCTTTGACTTCGTTGACTTCGTGGTCGCCGCGCACCACTAGCACCACCAGCTTGCCTTTTTCGGCGCCATGGACGATCAGCGTCTTGACCGTGCGCTCGATAGGCACGCCATGCTTCTCGACCAGGGCTGCGATGGTCTTGGTATTGGGCGTGTCGACTAAGCGTAATGGCTCGGTAGGCGCGGCGCGCTCGGTTTCACGGGGTACGGCCTCGGCCTTTTCGATGTTGGCGGCGTAGCCCGAGCCGTTACTGAATACGATGTCGTCTTCGCCAGAGGCAGCCAGCACTTGAAATTCGTGGGAGCCCGCGCCGCCGATAGAGCCGTTGTCGGCCACTACGGGGCGAAAGTCCAGGCCCAGGCGGCTGAATATAGTGCAGTACGCCTGGTACATGCGATCGTACGTTTGCTGCAGCGAGGCTTGGTCGGTGTGGAAGGAGTAAGCATCCTTCATCACGAATTCGCGGCCGCGCATCAAGCCAAACCGCGGGCGGATTTCGTCACGGAATTTGGTTTGAATCTGATAAAGGTTCAATGGCAGCTGCTTATAGCTGCTGACCTCGTTGCGAACGAGGTCTGTGATCACTTCCTCGTGGGTAGGGCCCACGCAGAATTCCCGGTCGTGGCGGTCTTTCAGGCGCAGCAACTCAGGGCCGTACTCTTCCCAGCGGCCGGATTCCTGCCACAGCTCGGCGGGCTGGATGGACGGCATCAGCACCTCATGGGCACCGGCGGCATTCATTTCCTCACGCACGATCGCTTCTACCTTGCGCATCACTCGCAGGCCCATCGGTAGCCAGGTGTACAGGCCCGAGGCCAGTTTGCGGATCATGCCCGCGCGTAGCATCAGTTGGTGGCTGATCACCACCGCATCGGATGGGGTTTCTTTGAGGGTGGCAAGCAGGTATTGACTAGTGCGCATGGTAAGCCAGTGTGTTTGCTGGGTTTTAATGGGTTGCCGGCATTGTACGGTGCGGGCACGGCGGCGTATACCCAAAGAAAAGCCCGGCCTAGGCCGGGCTTCGTACTGCAGGGTAATGCCTTTCGATTACAGGATCGAGATCGGGTAATCGATGATGAAGCGGAAGTTGTTCTGGCTGCCGTCGAGCTGCCCTGCGCTCGCACTGTGCCATGCCAGGCGGGTGCGGAACGACAGGTCTTTGACCGGGCCGCTCTGAACTACGTATTTGGCTTCCACGTTGGTTTCATGGTGGTCAGCTTTGCTCTCGAGACGCGCGCCATAGTAGCCGGTAATGTCATCACCCTTGACGTAACGGCCCATGAACGACAGCCCAGGCACACCGTAGGAGGCCATGTTCAACTCGTATTGCAGCTTCCAGGATTTCTCGCCAGCGCCGTTGAAGTCGGAGATTTGGATCGAGTTGGCCAGGAAGATCGAGTCGCCACCCTCACCGGAACTGTTGTCACCGACACCTACATAGTCGAACGCGGTGCTGCCGTTCACTTTCTGGAAGGCCAGGGTCACAGTGTGAGCGGTCAAGAACGAATACGCCGCCGCCAAGGAGTACGTATTGTTGTTGATGTCGCCGGCTTTGGCGCTGCCTTCATCCTGAGTGTTGTAGTAGTTCAGGTCGAAGGTCAGGGATTGGTCGCTGGCCAGCGGCAGAACGTAGTTCACGTTACCGTAGTATTGGTTCCAGACGTCTTTGAACTCCGACGCGTAGAAGCCAATGCTGAGGTTATCGCTGATCGCGTAGCGGCCGCCACCGAAGTCTACGGAGCTTGCCGTTACGCCCGCGTACGTAGCCCACAACTCACCGTCGCGGTTGCTGTTGATGGCGCTGCTGGAGGAATAGAAGTGGCCGGCTTCCAGGTCCAGGCCTTCGATTTCGCTGCTCATCAAGTTGATGCCGCTGGCCGTTTGCGGAGCGATGCGCGAACCACCAACAGCGAACACAGGCGAAGTAGTCGGTTGCATGTCGCCGATTTTCAGCATCGTTTTAGAGATGCGAAACTTGGCGGCGGCGCCGGCTTTGCTGAACGTGTCGTCGGTATCGCCATCGGCGCCGATCGGCAGGTTACCGGTGCTGCCGTTATTGCTGTCTAGCTTGCCGGTGAAGTAGGCGAATGCATCCACACCTACGCCGATCGTCCCCTGAGTGAAGCCGGAGCTGTATACACCTTGAATGCCTTGAGTCCAGCTCTTGGCATCACGGCCGCCGTTTTTGTTGTCCTGGTTCCAGTAGTAGTTGCGAAGCAGCAGGTTGAGGCTGCTGTCTTCAACAAAACCCTTGGCTTCCGATTGGTCGCTTACGAAGGCTGCTGCCGTCGCCAGTTGCGAGGTCGCCCCCGCGGTGACCGCCAGTGCGATTGCGCTCCACTTCATCACTCTCATCGTGACTTGCTCCTTTGGTTTTAGGAAGATTGCTGCCGGCCTCTGGTTTTTTTTTGGACGGCTCTTCTTTTTCTGATCGGCGCAACTTACATCACGCCAACGACGCGTTGCGATACTACGGGAAGCTTCTTGACGGCTTCTTTACGGTTGTGTCGCTTAATGTTTCGCCAGTGTCGCTTTGAAGCTGTCGCTTGGGCGACCGTTTAACTTCCCCTCCGAAGAGGGTTTTTGTGCACCTGCGGCTGTTGCGGATTGATATAGCAACAAGCGTGCACAAACCTGCGGCCATCTCACAGTTTTTTCACTTTTTTTTCGCAAATAGGCTCAACCCCCCGTAAAACGGGCGCTTCGCCCGCGGTAAAAGTCCCCCCGCCCTACATCTGGCGGCCGATACCGGCTTGCCCAAAACTGCGTTTGCGTTACCGCCGCCATGGGTTTGCCGGCTGCGCGGCGGCGTTACTGCGCACTTGGAATGGGCCGCGTGACCACAATTGGTGCGAAAAGTAGCACGCTGGGCACAGAGGTTAGCCCACCGTGGCGCAATGGCAAGTGGTACAGCTGGCAGCCTGAAAGGTAGCGCGCAGGCTCTGCCATACGGCTAGCTGGCCTGGCTTGCGTTATATAGCAAGGCGGTGGAAGGCGCCGAAGGCCGGGCGCGCCCCGGCCGCGTGCTGCGTCTTGGTGCGCAGGCTGCGCCGTCACGGCGCCGCTTGCCCCGGTACATAGGCTGGGAGCCCGCCGGCTAAGCGGGTATCCTTGGGCGATGGTTTTTGAACATTACGAGGCGGCCCAGGTGTTCTCACTAGATCCCCAACTGCAAGCTGATGCCCATGTACTGGGTGATTTTCCGCTGTGCCAGCTCTTGCTGAATAACGACTGCCAGTACCCTTGGCTAATCTTGGTGCCCCGCCGAGGGGCCGTCAGCGAGATATTCGAGCTGCCGGAGAGCGATCAGCAACAATTGTGGCAAGAAGTTACCGAACTGGGGCGTGTGGTACAACAAGCGTTCGCGGCGCACAAAGTCAATATCGCCGCGCTGGGTAATGTGGTGCGGCAACTGCACGTGCATGTGATTGCGCGCTTTATAGAAGACCCGGCCTGGCCGGCACCGGTATGGGCGAAGTTGCCGGCCATACCTTATGGGCCGGGCGGCGTGGAGGCGCTGAGTGAGCGTTTGCGCCCCTTGCTGGGCAGGGGGTTCGTGTGGGCGAGTTAGCTACCGAGCAGTTACGTGCCCGCGTGACTGAGTTGGAAAGCCGCCAAGCCTTCCAGGACGACACCCTCCAGGCCCTTAACGACGCAGTGGTGCAGCAGCGCCGCGAAATAGATCGGCTGCAGTTGCAGATGCAGGAGTTGATTCGGCGCTTTACCGAAGTGGCCGGGCAATTACCCGGCGAGTCGGAGGATGTGCCGCCGCCTCATTATTGAGGCAGCGGCGCGGCCAGTCAGCGGCGCGGCGGAGTGGGGACCACGTCTTCGGCCTGCAGGCCCTTGTCGCGGTTCATCACCGAGAATTCCACGCGCTGGCCTTCTACCAGTACGCGATGGCCTTCCCCACGGATGGCGCGAAAGTGCACGAAGATATCATCCCCCGAATCGCGCGAGATGAAACCAAAGCCCTTGGAGGTGTTGAACCACTTCACGGTGCCTGTATCGCGCTTGGCCGGGTCGTAGTTGGCGGGCAAGGGTGTTGTGGTGCCGTGTTTTTTCGGCAGGCTTGCCAGGGCTTGCAGCACCACCGCCAAGCCCGTGGTCAGCAAGCTCAGCAATACCGCGGGCTGGTCGCCCACTACGGGCAGCGGGGCGAGTAGGACCAACGCCTGAAGTACCGCGGCCAATACCAAAAGGGCACTTACGAAAGCTTGCAGGTGTTGCCGTGGCGCTTTTTTCCAAGTGGGGACGATGGGCGCCAGCAGTAGGTTGAGAAGCCCGATGAAGGCGAGGTAAATGGCGTCGGGTTGGGTGAGGTAGGGGGCAGCCTCCGGATGCAGGCTGGGTATGAGCGACAGCGCCAGAGCGGCTGCGCCCGTGAGGGTGTGAACGATTTTCAACATGGTGCTTGGCTCATTCTCAGGATCACGATGGAAAGCGGATCCCGGCAGGGCGGTCGGCAGATGAATGACGCGGGAAAAACCTGGCGGGAACCTCGACACGGTTACGGGCGTGAATGCCCTCGAAAACCGGCCACGGGTATTTAACCGCAAAGCCTGGCCCTACTCAAACCCGCCTTGCATGTTGACGCCGGCGTTGGGTGTCAGTGTGTGACATCCGCGCTATAGCGCCCTGCGCACGTTCAAGCGGCGCCCTCGTGGCCCGGAGGGCGCGGTTCGAGGCGGGCCCACTGGCGTGGGCACCTCCGCGTTCCCACACTATTACGTGCTTTTTCCTACGTGCTGGATTGCGTGGTAGGCGTGCGCCCGCAGGGGGCGAAAAGGTTTCATGGGGCTTGGGGCTGATAAGGCATCAGCCGTGCTTCCGGCCGACGAACCAAGGATGGTCACCCTCTATGTCTGCACATACTCCCACTTCCAAATGGTTGGGCCAGCGCGCGGGCGCTGTGCGCTGCGATCCGTTCAGCAGCGACTTCGACATGGCCCTGGCCGTACCGCAATCGCGGTCGGTGCGGCTCAACGGTTTCGCCACCTGCTTGCGCCTTGAGCGAGTCTACTGGGCGATTCTTGAGCAAATGGCGCGCGATAACGCCTGTACCGTCAGCCAGGTGCTGTCATATCTGGACCGCGAAGTGCATCTGCGCCACGGCGGTGTGAAAAACTTTAGCGGCTTGGTGCGGGTGATCTGCGTGGTTTACCAACGGGGGCATGTGTAGACGCATGGCTGCACAGCGCCGCTTAACCGGATATACTCGCGCTCTTTGCCAACATGGGCGCCGATCGGCGCGTTTTTGAACTCGAGATGCTCGGAAATGCCGCTCTACGACTACCAATGCGATGGCTGCGGCCATCACCTGGAAATCATCCAGAAACTCAGTGAATCACCCTTGGTCGATTGCCCTGCTTGCCACACGCCGCAATTGAAGAAACTGCTTTCCACGCCGGGCTTTCGCCTCAGCGGTACCGGCTGGTACGAAACCGATTTCAAAACCGGGGCCAAGAAGAACCTGGCCGGCGACAAGGCCGACTGAGTTGAACCGAGCCGCCGGGCCCCACCGCTGGGTAGCGCTCGGCCCGCCCCGATTACCGAATGACTGGAAGTGAATAGAACATCATGATGCGCAGCCACTATTGCGGCCAACTTAACGAAAGCCTGGATGGCCAGGAAGTCACTCTTTGCGGTTGGGTCCATCGCCGCCGGGACCACGGCGGGGTGATTTTCCTCGACATCCGCGACCGCGAAGGCATGGCCCAGGTGGTGTTCGACCCTGACCGCGCCGATACCTTCGCCACCGCCGATCGTGTGCGCAGCGAGTACGTGGTCAAGCTCACCGGTAGAGTGCGCCTGCGCCCGGCCGGCGCGGTCAACCCCAACATGGCCTCCGGCGCCATCGAGGTGCTCGGTTACGAGCTCAGTGTGCTCAACGAAGCGGAAACTCCACCGTTCCCGCTAAACGAATATTCCGACGTGGGCGAGGAAACCCGCCTGCGCTACCGTTTCATCGACCTGCGCCGGCCGGAAATGGCCGACAAGCTGCGCCTGCGCTCGCGCATCACCAGCAGCATCCGCGGCTACCTCGATGAAAACGGCTTCCTCGATGTCGAAACACCGATCCTGACCCGGGCCACCCCGGAGGGCGCCCGTGATTACCTGGTGCCCAGCCGCACCCACCCCGGCAATTTCTTCGCGTTGCCGCAGTCGCCGCAGTTGTTCAAGCAGTTGCTGATGGTGGCCGGCTTCGACCGTTACTACCAGATCGCCAAGTGTTTCCGTGACGAGGACCTGCGCGCCGATCGCCAGCCTGAATTCACCCAGATCGACATCGAAACCAGTTTCCTTGAAGAAAGCGACATCATGGGCCTGACCGAAGGCATGATCCGCAAGCTGTTCAAGGAAGTGCTGGGCGTGGAATTCGGCGAGTTCCCGCACTTGACCTACGCTGAAGCGATGCGCCGCTATGGCTCGGACAAACCCGACCTGCGCATTGCGCTTGAATTGGTCGACGTCGAAGACCAACTCAAGGCCGTGGAATTCAAGGTGTTCAGCGGGCCGGCCAACGACCCGCAATGCCGCGTGGCGGCCCTGAGGGTGCCGGGCGGCGCGAGCATGCCGCGCAGCAAAATCGACGAGTACACCAAGTTCGTGGGTATCTACGGTGCCAGGGGCTTGGCTTATATTAAGGTCAACGACCGCGCCAAGGGCGTGGAGGGCCTGCAATCGCCGATCGTGAAGAACATCCCTGAGGCCAACCTGAACGCGATCCTCGATCGAGTGGGTGCGGTCGATGGCGACATCGTGTTCTTCGGCGCCGATAAAGCCAAGGTCGTCAGCGAGGCGCTGGGCGCGCTGCGTGTTCGCCTGGGCCACGACCTCGAACTGTTGACCGGCCAATGGGCACCGCTGTGGGTCATCGATTTCCCGATGTTCGAAGAAAGCGATGAAGGCGGCTTCGCCGCGTTGCACCACCCTTTCACCGCGCCTAAATGCACGGCGGCCGAGCTTGAGGCGAACCCGGGCGCAGCGCTGTCGCGTGCCTATGACATGGTGCTCAACGGTACTGAGCTGGGCGGCGGTTCGATTCGTATCCACCGCAAGGACATGCAGCAGGCGGTGTTCCGTGTGCTGGGTATCGAGGCCGCGGAACAGGAAGAGAAGTTCGGCTTCCTGCTCGATGCGCTCAAGTTCGGAGCACCGCCCCATGGCGGGTTGGCGTTTGGCCTGGACCGCCTGGTGATGCTCATGACCGGCGCGCAGTCGATTCGTGAAGTGATCGCCTTCCCGAAAACCCAGAGCGCCGCCGACGTGATGACCCAAGCGCCGGGCGCGGTCGATGCCAAGGCGTTGCGCGAATTGCACATTCGCCTGCGTGAGCAAACCAAGGCCGAATAAGGCCGCCGGGCGCGCAGTGCCCGTTCGATGAAGCCCTGGCGCACGCCGGGGCTTTGTCTGCAAACTCAAGAACACATTCGGAGTCAATATGGCCGGTCATTCCAAGTGGGCTAACATCAAGCACCGCAAAGAACGCCAAGATGCCAAGCGCGGCAAGGTTTTCACCAAATGGATTCGCGAGCTGACCGTCGCCGCCAAGCAGGGCGGTGCTGACCCGGCGGCCAACCCACGCTTGCGCCTGGCCCTGGACAAGGCGCTGGGCGCCAACATGAGCCGCGACATCATCGACCGGGCTATCGCCCGGGGTGCTGGCACAAATGACAGCGAAAACGTCGAGGAACTCAGTTACGAAGGTTATGGCCCAGGTGGCGTGGCGCTGATGGTCGAGGCCATGACCGATAACCGCAACCGTACAGCGGCGGCGGTGCGCCACGCCTTCAGCAAGTGCGGGGGTAACCTCGGCACCGATGGCTCGGTGGCCTACCTGTTCGAACGCAAGGGGCAGCTTAGCTTCGCCGCCGGTGTCGATGAAGACGCGCTGATCGAGGCCGCGGTCGAAGCCGGTGCCGACGATGTGGTCGCCCAGGACGACGGTTCGGTAGAGGTGTTCACCTCGTTCGGCGACTTCTACAGCGTGCGTACGGCGCTTGAGGCCGCCGGTTTCAAAGCGCAGGATGCCGAAATCATCATGCAGCCAAGCACCAGTGCCGAACTCGACAAAGACCTGGCCGAGAAAGTGCTGAAGCTGATCGACATGCTCGAGGACCTGGACGACGTGCAGAACGTTTATTCCAACGCCTCGATTTCCGACGAGATCCTGGAGCAGCTGGGCTGACCCACGGTCGTCATCCGCCGGGGCCGTTGGTGCGTAGGCGCAAGCCTTGCGTGCCGCCGGCCCCGGCATCTTTCAGGATGCTGGCATGACCCTGATCCTCGGTATCGACCCCGGCTCGCGTATCACCGGTTATGGTGTGGTACGTGATCGCGGCCAGGGCCGCGGCTGTGAGTACGTGGCATCCGGTTGTATCCGCACCGGCAGCGGCGAATTGCCCGAACGCTTGCAGGTGGTGTTTCGCAGCGTGCGTGAGGTGATCCGCGGCCATGGGCCGGTGACGATGGGCATCGAGCGGGTGTTCATGGCACGCAATGCCGACTCGGCGCTCAAGTTGGGCCAGGCGCGTGGCGCGGCGATAGTGGCGGCGGTGGAGGAGGGCCTCGAGGTGGCGGAATACACCGCCACCCAGGTCAAGCAGGCGGTCACCGGCACCGGCGGGGCGAGCAAGGAGCAGGTGCAGTTGATGGTCATGCACCTGTTGGGCCTTACGCAAAAGCCGCAGATCGATGCCTCGGATGCTCTGGCCATCGCGTTGTGTCATGCTCATACGCGCTCAAGCTTGATACCCCATGGCCTGGGCACCGCGCGACGGCGCGGCGGCCGCTTGCGGCTTTGAATTTCTATTAAACCGGGCATGCGTGGTGGCACTTGGCGCGCCGGGCAACCCTCTGGACATCGATGTGATTGGACGCTTGCGTGGCACCCTGGCGGAGAAACAACCGCCGCACTTGATCGTAGACGTTAACGGCCTGGGCTATGAGCTCGAAGTACCGATGACCACCTTGTACCGCCTACCGTCGGTCGGCCAGGCGGTTACCCTGCACACGCACCTGGTGGTGCGTGAAGATGCCCAGTTACTCTATGGTTTTTTTGAAAAGCGCGAGCGGGAGCTGTTTCGCGAGTTGATCCGGCTCAATGGCGTAGGGCCCAAGCTTGCCTTGGCGCTGATGTCGGGCTTTGAGGCCGATGAACTGGTGCGGGTGGTGCAGGCGCAGGACGCCCAAGCGCTGGTCAAGGTGCCTGGGGTAGGCAAAAAAACCGCCGAACGCCTGTTGGTCGAGCTCAAGGACCGCTTCAAGGCTTGGCAAACCAGCCCGGCCATGTTCGCGCTGATGCCTTACAGCACGCCACAGGCGCCGGTCGCCAGCGCTGAAGCCGATGCGGTCAGTGCTCTGATTTCCCTGGGGTACAAACCCCAAGAGGCCAGCAAGGCGGTGTCGGCGATCGATGCCCAGGGGCTGTCTTCCGAAGAGCTGATTCGCCATGCGCTGAAGGGGATGATTTAAGTGATCGAAGCCGATCGTTTGATATCTGCCGCCGGTGGCGGGCGTGATGAGCAACAGGACCGCGCCATCCGCCCGTTGAGCTTGGCCGAATACATCGGCCAGCCGGTGGTGCGCGAGCAGATGGAATTGTTCATTCAGGCCGCGCGGGCACGCCACGAATCGCTCGATCACACCTTGATTTTCGGCCCTCCGGGGCTGGGTAAGACGACCTTGGCGAACATCATCGCCGAAGAAATGGGCGTGTCGATCAAAAGCACCTCGGGCCCTGTGCTTGAACGCCCGGGTGACTTGGCGGCCATGCTGACCAACCTTGAGCCCCATGACGTGCTATTCATCGACGAAATTCACCGGCTTTCGCCGATCGTCGAAGAAGTGCTGTACCCGGCCATGGAAGATTTCCAGCTCGATATCATGATCGGTGAGGGTCCGGCGGCCCGTTCGATCAAGCTCGATTTGCCGCCGTTCACGCTGGTCGGCGCCACCACCCGGGCGGGCATGCTCACCAACCCCCTGCGCGACCGCTTCGGCATCGTGCAGCGTCTGGAGTTCTACAGTGCCGCGGACCTGGCCACTATCGTGGCGCGGTCCGGCCGGATCCTCAACCTTGCCATCGACGAGCCGGGCGCGTTCGAGATCGCCCGGCGCGCCCGCGGCACCCCTCGTATCGCCAACCGCCTGCTGCGGCGGGTACGTGACTACTCCCAGGTGCGTGGCAAGGGTCATATCGACAAGGCGGTGGCAGACTTGGCGCTGAACCTGCTGGATGTGGACGAGCGCGGCTTCGACCACCAGGACCGGCGCCTGCTGCTGACGATGATCGAAAAGTTCGATGGCGGCCCGGTGGGGCTGGATAACCTCAGCGCGGCCATCGGCGAGGAGCGCCACACCATCGAGGATGTGCTCGAACCTTACCTGATCCAGCAGGGCTACATCATGCGCACGCCGCGTGGCCGGGTAGTTACCCGCCATGCCTACCTGCACTTCGGCCTGCAGGTGCGTGGGGCGCTGGGTAGCCTTGACCTTGGGGAGCCTGGCGGTGAATAAAAAATCATGGGACACAATGATTTATTCAGGTTTTTTATGGTCCTAGGTGCGATGCGCGCAGGTCGCGGCGAGCGTGGAAAAAAACAGTTGCATCGCCGGATTGGCAACCCGAGGAGTAAGCACTAGAGTATGCGCGCGCAAAACGAGTCAGGGCCCTTCGCCATTCGCTGTCGCGTCTATTACGAGGACACCGATGCCGGTGGCATCGTTTATTACGTCAATTACCTCAAGTTCATGGAGCGGGCGCGTACCGAACGGCTGCGTGACCTAGGTTTCGTGCAGTCGAGGCTGGCGGCGGAAAACCTGCTGTTCGTGGTCCACAGCAGCGAGGCGCGGTACTGGGCGCCGGCGCGGTTGGATGACGAACTTCAGGTCAACGCCGAGGTGGTCGAATTGGGGCGTGCTCGCGTGCGCTTTCGCCAGCAGGTAACGCGTGTCGGCGATGGCACGCTGCTGTGCGAAGGCCATGTGCTAGTCGCCTGTGTGCGGGCCGATAACTTCAAGCCCCGGGCCATGCCCGTCGCGATGCGAACTGCGTTCGCCGCCGATGGCCCGGGTTTATACTGAAACATCAGGAGAGCAAGCGTGGAAGCAACCGCCGTCGACCATACCTCCATGTGGAGCCTGGTCAGCAATGCCAGTGTAGTGGTGCAGTTGGTGATGCTGATCCTAGTGGCCGCCTCGGTCACTTCCTGGGTCATCATCTTCCAGCGCAGCAACCTGATCCGTGCCGGGCGCCGCGCGCTCGACGCCTTCGAGGAGCGCTTCTGGTCGGGGATCGACCTGTCCAAGCTATACCGCCAGGCCGGCAGCAACCCCGACCCGGATTCGGGTGTGGAGCAGATATTTCGCGCGGGCTTCAAGGAGTTTTCGCGCCTGCGCCAGCAACCGGGTGTAGACCCGGACGCGGTCATGGAGGGGGTCTCGCGCGCGATGCGGGTGGCTATCTCCCGCGAGGAAGAAAAACTCGACCAAACCCTGCCGTTTCTGGCCACCGTCGGCTCCACCAGCCCCTACATCGGCCTGTTCGGCACCGTATGGGGGATCATGAACTCCTTCCGTGGCCTTGCCAGCGCGCAGCAGGCGACCCTGGCCACCGTAGCCCCGGGTATCGCCGAGGCGCTGGTGGCCACCGCCATCGGCCTGTTCGCGGCGATCCCGGCAGTGATCGCCTATAACCGTTTCGCCGCGCGCAGTGAAACCCTGATCGGCCGTTACTACACCTTCGCCGACGAGTTCCAGGCCATCCTGCACCGCAAGGTGCACACCAGCGAAGAATAAACAGGTATTTTGCAATGGCTCGAGTTCGGCAAAAACGCAAGCCGGTAGCCGAAATGAACGTAGTGCCGTACATCGACGTGATGTTGGTGCTGCTGGTCATCTTCATGGTTACCGCACCGATGATCAACCAGGGGGTAAAGGTCGACCTACCCAAGGTTTCCAGCGAAGCCTTGCCCCAAGACAACAATGTGCAGATTCTGACCATCTCCATCAAGGCCGACAAAACCTACTACTGGAATGTGGGCAGCGAGGTCGATACGCAGCGCCAAATGGACAAGGCCATGACCCTTGAACAGATGACCCAGGCCGCGACCGCGATCATCAACCAGGGCAATGCCAGCGGTAAGAAAACCCAAGTGTTCATCCGGGCTGACAAAACCGTGGACTACGGTGCCGTGATGGGCGCCATGGGCGGGTTGCAAAAGGCCGGTGTCGGCAACGTCGGCCTGATCACTGAGGCGCCGTGATGCGACAGCGTGAGCCAGCCCGCTCGGAAAACTATTTCTGGCCCACTTTTTGGGCCATTGTGCTGCACGTCGTGATTTTCGGTGCGTTGTTCGTAAGCTTTGCCTTCACCCCTGAGCTGCCACCGAGCAAGCCGATCGTGCAGGCTACCCTCTACCAGCTCAAATCCAAGAGCCAGGCCACCACGCAGACCAACCAGAAGCTCGCCGGCGAAGCCAAGAAGTCCGCTGCCCGCCAGACCGAGATCGAGCAGATGGAGCAGAAGAAGGTCGAGCAAGAGCAAATCGCCGCGGCGGAACAAAAGAAAGCCGACGCCGCTCAAAAGGCCGAGCAGGCGCGCCAGGCGGACGAAGCCAAAAAAGCCGCCGCCGATGAAGCCGCCGCGGCGGCAGAGGCGAAAAAGGCCGCCGATGCCGCGAAAGCCGCTGACGCTAAAAAGGTAGAGGAGGCCGCCATCGCCAAGAAAAGGGCCGAGGACGACGCGAAGAAACAAGCGCAAGAGGACGCCAAGCAGAAGGCCGCCGAGGACGCCAAGAAACAAGCGGCCGAGGATGCCAAGAAGCAAGCGGCTGACGATGCCAAGAAAAAGGCCGCTGACGACGCCAAGAAACAAGCTGCCGCCGACGCGGCCAAGAAGAAGGCTCAGGACGCGGCGCGTAAGTCCCAGGAAGATAAAAAGGCCCAGGCCCTGGCCGACCTTTTGTCCGACAAGGTCGAGCGCCAGCAAGCGCTGGCCGACGAGCAAGGCGATGAGGTGGCAGGCAACTTCGATGACTTGATTCGTTCACGCGCGGCCGAAGGGTGGAACCGCCCACCGTCCGCCCGCAAGGGGATGACCGTGATACTGCAGATCAACATGCTGCCCGACGGCACCGTCACCAACGTGAGCGTGGCCAAGAGCAGTGGCGATTCGCCGTTTGACAGCTCGGCGGTGGCCGCGGTGAAGAACATCGGGCGCCTGATCGAAATGCAGGGCTTGAGCCCCAAAGACTTCAACCCCTATCGTTCATTCAAAATGACATTCACACCTGAGGATCTTGCGTTGTGATAAACCTTCTTCGAGGGCTGCTGGTCGTGCTCTGCTGCGCGGCAGGGTTCGCATCGGCAGATGAAAAGAACATCCTGGTCACCAGCGGTACCGACCGCGCCACCCCTATCGCCGTGGTGCCGTTCGGCTTCCAAGGCGGTGCCGTGCTGCCGGAGGACATGTCCGAGATCATCGGTAACGACCTGCGCAACTCCGGCTACTATGCGCCGATTCCTCGGCAAAACATGATCAGCCAGCCTACCCAGCCCACCGACATCATCTTTCGTGACTGGAAGGCACTGGGTGCGCAATACATCGTGATCGGTAATATCGTACCCAGCGGGGGCCGGCTGCAGGTGACCTACGCGTTGTATAACGTCAATACCGAGCAGCAGGTGTTGAACGGGAGCGTGTCCGGCGGCACCGACCAACTGCGTGATATGTCTCATTACATTGCCGACCAGTCGTTCGAAAAGCTCACGGGTATCAAGGGCGCGTTCTCCACACGTATCCTCTATGTGACCGCCGAGCAGTTTTCCGCCGGCAATACTCGGTACACATTGCAGCGTTCCGACTATGACGGCGCACGTGCCGTGACCCTGCTGCAATCGCGCGAACCGATCCTCTCGCCACGCTATGCCTCCGATGGCAAGCGCATCGCCTATGTGTCGTTCGAACAGCGCAAGCCGCGCATCTTCTTGCAATACATCGATACTGGCCGCCGTGAAATGCTCACCAACTTCGAGGGCCTCAACGGCGCCCCGGCCTTCTCGCCCGATGGCAACCGGTTGGCGTTCGTGCTCTCCAAGGACGGTAACGCGGAAATCTACGTGATGGACCTCGCCACCCGTGGGCTCACGCGGGTGACCAACAGCCCGGCCATCGACACCGAGCCAACCTGGGGTAAAGACGGCCGCACCTTGTACTTCACCTCTGACCGGGGCGGCAAGCCACAGATCTACAAGACCACCATCGGTTCCGGCAATGCCGACCGGGTGACGTTCGTAGGCAACTATAATGCTGCGCCTAAACTTTCGGCGGATGAAAAGACCCTGGTGATGATCCACCGCCAGGATGGTTTTACCAACTTCAAGGTGGCGTCGCAGGACCTGGAACGCGGTAACGTCAAGATTCTTACAGACTCAAGTCTGGATGAGTCGCCTACTGTTGCGCCCAACGGCACCATGGTAATCTACGCCACCCGTTCTGAGGGGCGGGGCGTCTTGATGCTGGTGTCCTTGAACGGACGCGTCAGGATTCCACTTCCAACCGCACAAGGCGAAGTCAGAGAACCATCCTGGTCCCCTTTCTTGAACTGACGCGGCGCAAGACGTTTTATTTAACACACTGGGGTTCATTAGGAGTTTCACATGGAAATGCTGAAGTTTGGTAAGTTCGCTGCGCTGGCGCTGGCCATGGCCGTAGCGGTAGGTTGCTCCTCCAAGGGCGGTGACAACGCTGGCGCCGGCAACGGCGGCGCTGTTGACCCGAACGCTGGCTATGGTGCCAACACCGGTGCCGTCGACGGCAGCCTGAGCGAAGAAGCTGCTCTGCGCGCTATCACCACGTTCTACTTCGAATACGACAGCTCTGACTTGAAGCCTGAAGCCATGCGCGCGCTGGACGTACACGCCAAGGACCTGAAAGCCAGCGGCGCCCACGTCGTTCTGGAAGGTAACACCGACGAGCGTGGTACCCGCGAGTACAACATGGCCCTGGGTGAGCGCCGCGCCAAGGCCGTTCAGCGTTACCTGGTTCTGCAGGGCGTTTCCCCTGCGCAGCTGGAGCTGGTTTCCTACGGCGAAGAGCGCCCGGTTGCCACCGGCCACGACGAGCAGTCCTGGGCTCAGAACCGTCGCGTCGAACTGCGTAAGTAATTCGCCATGCGAAAGTGCCGTTTGGTCGTAACTGCTTTGGCGCTGTCCTTATCGCTTTCGGCGGTGGCAGCGGTTCCTGTGGTAGAGGGTGACGCCAGTAATTATGGCGGCAGCAGCAACCCACCTTCCGGTTATGGCACGAGCGGCGCCTATGCCGGGTCGGGGGCCCAACAGGCCCCCGTCTCGGCACAGGGCGAATTGTTCATGCAGTTGCAGCAAATGCAAGAAGACATCGCGCGTTTGCGCGGCCAGGTTGAAGTACAGCAGAACCAGATCCAGCAAATGAAGCAGGAAGCACTGGACCGCTACCAAGACCTTGACCGGCGTATTGGCGCTGGAGGCTCCGCCCAGCAGCAGGCGGCACCTGCCGACACTTCCCAAGCCAACGGCGCAATCAATGCCGGGGGCGCTTCGGCGGCTGACACTCAAAGTGCGCAGCAGCCCACCGCAGGTGGCGAGCCCGCCGACCCTGCGAAAGAAAAGCTTTATTACGATGCAGCCTTTGACCTGATCAAGGCCAAGGATTTCGATAAGGCCAGCCAGGCGTTCACCGCCTTCCTGCGCCGTTACCCCAATAGCCAATACGCCGGCAATGCGCAGTACTGGCTGGGCGAAGTGAACCTGGCCAAGGGCGACCTCCAGGGCGCTGGCCAAGCGTTCGCCAAGGTCAGCCAGGCGTACCCCAAGCACGCCAAAGTGCCCGATTCGCTGTACAAATTGGCCGACGTCGAACGCCGCCTGGGCCATACCGACCGGGTAAAGCCCCTTCTGCAACAGGTGGTGAGCCAGTACCCGGGCACCTCGGCGGCGCAATTGGCGCAACGCGACTTGGCGCGCATGTGACCAGTTCGCTTTCATGAAGAAACCCGCGCTGGCCGCGGGTTTTTTCGTTAGAATCGGCGCCCCTTTGAACCACAATCGGCGCAAGCGACGCTCACGCGGGGTTGCGCACGGTGCTAACGGAGGCGGATGGCCTGTTTCGCTGTCACGCCCGTGGCGACTATGCAAAACACATTACGTATTACCGAAGTCTTCTACTCGTTGCAGGGGGAGACACGGACCAGTGGCTTGCCTACGGTGTTCGTGCGCCTCACCGGTTGCCCCTTGCGGTGCCAATACTGCGACAGCGCCTACGCCTTCAGCGGCGGCACCCAGCGCACCCTCGACAGCCTCTTGGAACAGGTGGCCGGTTACCGGCCACGTTACGTGTGCGTGACCGGCGGTGAGCCGTTGGCCCAGCCTAACGTGATTCCCCTGCTTGAACGGCTATGCGACAGCGGTTACAGCGTGTCGCTGGAAACCAGTGGCGCACTGGACATCAGCGCGGTCGACACCCGGGTTAGCCGTGTGGTCGACCTCAAGACCCCAGGCTCGAACGAAGCCCACCGCAACCGCTACGAGAACATAGCGCTGCTTACCGCCCACGACCAAGTGAAGTTCGTGATCTGCTCGCGCGAAGACTACGACTGGGCCGTGAGCAAACTCATCGAGTACCGCCTGGAGCAGCGCGCCGGCGAAGTGCTGTTCTCTCCCAGCCACCAGGATGTTAGCGCCCGCGACTTGGCCGACTGGGTGGTGGCCGACAACCTGCCTGTGCGTATGCAACTGCAGTTGCATAAAATTTTATGGAATGATGAACCCGGCCGCTGAGGAGCACCGCGATGAATGTAAAAAAAGCCGTAATCCTGCTGTCTGGCGGCCTCGACTCCGCGACCGTGGTGGCCATGGCCCGGGCCGAAGGTTACACCTGTTATACCCTGAGCTTCGATTATGGCCAGCGCCACCGGGCAGAGCTCAACGCTGCCGCGCGGGTGGCCAAGGCCCTGGGGGCAGCCGAGCACAAGGTGATTGGCTTGACCTTGGACGGCATTGGTGGCTCAGCACTGACCGACAGCAGCATCGCCGTGCCTGAAGCACCCACCGACGGTATCCCGGTCACCTACGTACCGGCACGCAACACAGTGTTTCTCGCCCTGGCCTTGGGCTGGGCCGAAGTACTCGGTGCGCAGGACATCTTTATCGGGGTCAATGCCGTGGACTATTCCGGCTACCCCGACTGCCGCCCGGCATTCGTCGAGGCCTTCGAGCGCATGGCTAACTTGGCCACCAAGGCCGGTGTAGAAGGGCAGGGCTTTCGCATCCAAGCGCCGCTGCAGATGCTCAGCAAGGCTGACATCATCCGCGCCGGGCTGCAAAAAGGTGTTGACTACAGCCTCACGGTTTCATGCTATCAGGCCAACGATGATGGCCAAGCCTGCGGCAAATGCGACAGCTGCCGCCTGCGTGCCGAGGGCTTCGCCGCGGCGGGCGTAACCGACCCTACCCGTTATTTTTGATTTTTTTGCTGCAAGGTATTGAATAGTTGTTATAAATCAGTATCATGCACGCCATCCAGCGGGTCGTTAGCTCAGTTGGTAGAGCAGTTGGCTTTTAACCAATTGGTCGTAGGTTCGAATCCTACACGACCCACCATCTTCATCCAGAACCCTCCTTTCGGAGGGTTTTTGTGCTTCATATGACCGATCACACAGCCGTCTGATCCGAAACATACCTTAGATTTCATGATTTCGAACCGGAATCGGTTCGTCGCCGGGCCGTTGGCGTCGTTCCCTGGACCTTGCAGATTCCATATCTCAAGCCTTGGGTATCGAAAACGCGCATAAATACCTGAGTTGACACTCAGGCTTTTCGACTAAGGGTTTGAACGATCTCGTGAGGCGGTCAGCCGCCCTTAAGCCGCGAAAGCGTTCCGTGGCCTGGGCGAAGTTTCGAATATCCATTAAAAAGTGGGGCGTGATAACGGCCCCTCTAGACGCTCTGCAATCGCGTCAGTTGTGGCTCCTCCCACAGCAACCTCGTTCAGCAGATTCGCCAGCAGCGTCAATCCGTCTTGCATGGCCTGCCTAGAGGGTAGCTCAGGCGGGTCGGCGTGTCGGTGTCGTTCATACTCCGTAAGCGTTCAGGGAACACACCTTCCGAACTCCAGCATTAAGGGCGATGTTGCCCGCGTATTGTTTAGCGGACGCGATCGCCCTTATCGCTAGGATTTCCATGCGCCAATGAAGCTCTTACCCCAAACCCTTCAAGGCCCAGGTCGTGCAGGAATGCCTGCAACCGGGAGCCACGGTTCCCAGTGTTGCCATCAGCCACGGCATTAACGCCAATGTGATCCGCAAATGGCTGCCGATTTACCGCGACATGGCCCCGCAGCCTTGCCAGCGTTCGTGCCGGTACACGCGACGGCCAAGCGGCCGGCTGATGAGGCGGCGGTGATCGCATTGCCGCTGGGTGACAAATCCATCACTGTCAAATGGCCAGCCTCAGACCCCGACGGCTGCGCACGCTTTATCCGCGGTCTCTCGCAGTGATCCACATTGATGCCATCTGGCTCGCCACCGAGCCCATGGACCTGCGCGCCGGCACTGACACGGCACTGGCCCGCGTGGTTGCAGTGTTCGGTGCGGCAAAGCCGCACTGCGCTTATCTGTTCGCCAACCGCCGCGCCAACCGGATGAAAGTCCTGGTGCACGATGGCGTGGGCATTTGGCTTGCCGCACGGCGGCTAAACCAAGGGAAATTCCATTGGCCCGGCATTCATCGCAGCCTGGAAGTCGAACTCGACGCCGAACAGCTTCACGCCTTGGGCGGCACTTTTCCGTGAACAGGATGACGCTACGGCCGGGCCTAGACGAGAAAATCTTCCACCAGCTTGACCCAGCAATCAGCACCCAAGCGGATCAGTTCGTCGTTGAAGTCGTAGTGTGGGTTATGCACCGAGCAGCCGTGAAACTCGCCCTCGCCGTTCCCTAGCATGAAGTAGCAGCCCGGCACCTCATTGAGCATCCAGGCAAAGTCCTCGGTACCCATCACCTTGGGGCCGCGGCTGTGTAACTGGCCGGGCGCGAACAGAGGCGACAGGCTTTGGCGCACCCATTGCGTTTCGGCCGCATGGTTGATCAGCGCCGGGGCCAGTTGGGTAATCTGCACGTCAATGCTGACGCCGAATAACTGCTCGTGGCCGCGGGTGATTTGCTCGAGCCGCTGGTTGATCTTTTGCTGAGTTTGCGGGGTGTCGGTGCGCACGCTGATCAACAGGCTGGCTTCATCGGGAATGATGTTGTAGACGGTCCCGGCCTGGAGCATCCCAATGCTGATCACGGCATATTCCTCCGGGCCCAGGTTGCGTGACTTGATGGTCTGGATGGCGTTGATCAAGCTGGCCACCACCGGTACCGGATCGATCGCCAGCTCAGGTATGGCGCCGTGCCCACCCTTGCCGGTGATACTCAACCGCACCCGCTCGGACGACGCCATGGTCGGCCCCGCCTGGACCACCGCTGTGCCCACCGGGGCCCCGGGCATGTTGTGCAGAGCGAACACCGCATCGCACGGAAAACGCTCGAATAGCCCGTCGTCGATCATCGCCTTGGCCCCGCACAACCCCTCCTCGTCGGGCTGGAAAATCACATTGAGGGTGCCATTGAAGTCAGCACCCTTCGCCAGGCGATAGGCGGCGCAAAGCAAGATCGCGGTGTGCCCGTCATGGCCGCAGGCATGCATGCGGCCGGGAATTTGGCTGGCATGGGCAAAGGCGTTTTTCTCTTGCATCGGCAGCGCGTCCATATCGGCGCGCAAGCCGATGCGGCGGCTGCCTTGGCCTTTTTGTAGCACCCCGACCAGACCATGGCCGCCGATACCGCGATGGACCTGGTAGCCCCATTGCGCCAGCTTGGCGGCAACTCGCTCGGCGGTGTGCGGCGTCTGCGCCCCGAGCTCGGGCGCGGCATGGAGCTGCCGGCGCAACGCCACGAAGGTTTGCAAATCGGTGTCGCTCAACGCGGTGTCGGTGTATTGGCTGCGCATGGTTCAGGCTCTTCCTATGTGTTCGGGGAACAGTTTCAGGCAGGTCAGGCTGACCGCCCCGCCGGCCAGCAAGTAAAAGGCCGGGGCCAACGGGTCATTGAGGGTCGAGGTCAGCCATGTAGCGATCAGCGGCGAAAAACCACCGAATAGGGTTACGCCGAAGCTGTAGCTGACCGACGTGCCCAAGGCCCGCTGCGGCTTGGCAAAGGCTTCCATAATCAGCGCGAAAAACGCCCCGGAGCCGACACAGCCGGGCAGTACCAGCAACGCCACGGTCAGCATCGCCGCGTACACGTCGGTGGTATGCGACAACAGCCACAACGCCGGCCATGCGGTTATCACCGGCAAGGTAACGGTCCATACCAGGAGTTTTTTGCGCAGGCCGTGGCGGTCGGCATAGCGCCCGGCAACCGGTGTGATGATCGCCAGGCACGCCGCGGCGACACAGGCAATCGCCAAGGCGCTGCGCTGCGGATAGTGCAGCGTGGCAACCAGGTACGATGGCATATAAAAAATGAACAGGTACATGCCGATGGTCGCGCTCGCCATCAGCCCGGTGGCCAAGGCGGTGTTACGCAGGTCGATTGCCTCGCGCCAGTGAGGCTTGCGGCGGCTCGCTGGCTGTTCGCATGTCGCTGCCGGCTCAAGCGTCTCTGGCAGGCAGCTGCGAATGTACCAGCCGACTGGGCCGATCAGCAGGCCGATGATGAACGGGATACGCCAGCCCCAGCCTTCCAGGGCAGGCGTGGTCATGATGTTGGTCAGCAACAGGCCGATGCCGGCCCCTACCAAGGCTGCATAACCTTGGCTGGCGGCCTGCCAACTGACGCTGCGGCAGCGCTTGGCGGCGGAGGTCGACTCCATCAGCATCACCGAGGCAGTGCCGATTTCACCGCCGGCGGAAAACCCCTGGGTCAGCCGCCCGATCACTAAAAGCACGGTGCCGAAGACCCCGGCCCGCTGGTGGGTGGGCGCAAAGGCAATCAGCGCGGTACCCAGGGTCATCAGGAAGATGGTCAACGTCAGCGCCGCCTTGCGGCCTTTTCGGTCGGCGAAGCGGCCGATCACCAAGGCCCCCACCGGCCGCATCAGAAAGCCCACGCCAAACGCGGTCAACGACATCAGCAACGACGCCATGGGGGACTGTGCCGGGAAAAACTGCTTGGCGATCACCACGGCGAAAAAGCTATAGATGGTGAAATCGTACATTTCCAGGGCGTTACCCAAGGCGCACGCCACGGTGGCTTTTCTAGACCCGATGGCGGCGCCGGGCCGCACCGTGCGGTTCGCCATGGGGGTATCCGAGTGCAAAGTGGTCATGGGGGCTCGCTCCAGTCATTCGCGTGTCGACGCCAACTATCGAGCAACCCCGGCGATGAATCACTTGCGCTTTTCGCAGGCGATTAACCAACGGTTAACTTTGTAGCGCATCACCAGGCAATTTCGCCCCATGGCAGTGCGAGTTGTTCGCCGCGGTCCATCCGACGCACTGATTTCTGCCAGTAATAAGCACCGAACCGGGCCCTAAATGCGCCACGAAAAGCTATTTTCCCCACTATGCCCGCCCTTACTGCCCGAAAACCCTCCCCGCCCAGCCGGCAAATTAACAAAAATGCATAACAGTCCAAAAATTACAATTTCCTGCAGATTTTATTTTCATTGAGGCTGCAGCTCCTCAGCCATCATGTTCACGGAGAGTCTGCAATGGGTACGACCGGCGCGCGCAACTCGTCATTAGCCGCCATGCTTCTGGGGCTCGGACTGCCTATCGCCAGCCTGGCGGAGGGTTTCCCCGCGATCGCCCGGGTGGCTTCGGGGTTTGGCTACTACAACGTCGACAAGGGCTACAGCGACACCCTCAAGCTCTATGGCACCTTCGATGCTTTTGTGAACTACCAGGACTCGGGCCATTACTCCGGCTTCAAGGTTGCCGGCGGCGCCGCTTGGACCAATAAGTTGGGGCTGTATATGCGCAAGGCGCTCACTCCGAGCACCGTGCTGGAGGCGGATGTCGAAGAGGGCTTCAACCTTAATGGCCAGGCGCTCGACCAACATTGGAAGCAGGTCGGCGCGTTACGCCTGGCGGTCGTGGCGCTGCGCTCGCTGGACTATGGCAAGCTGGAATTCGGCAAAACCTACGGCATGGGCACGCCAACCTTCGCCGACCCGTTCCTGGCCACCTATGGTTCGCCCTATACCTACCTGACCACCCCACCCGCAGGGCGCGGTGCTTATTATCTGGACCTGCGGCCCAAGCACACACTGGCCTACACCACACCCAAATTCGGCGGTTTCAGCCTCGGCAGCGCGTTGAGCTTTGGCCTGGACGACGCCGCCAGTTCGGGGAAAACCCTGCGCGGCAAGGGCCTGAGCGTGCAATACAGCAATGCCCGGTGGATCTTACTGGGCTCGTTCAACGACTACCTCAGCGACCCATGGGCCGATGGCGATCGCCAACGCCAAACCCACAATTACTTCAAAAGCGCTTCGGCGTTTTATGACTTCGGGCCGCTCGCTGCCAGCCTGACCTGGCAGCGCCAGGACGTCGACTACCGCGCTACGCCGAGCATGAGCGCATGGACCGTAGGCATCACCGCCCCCGTGGGCAAAGCGGACGTGGCGCGCCTACTGCTGGTCAAGCGCAACGTCGAATTCGGCGACAAGGATGCGTTCGGGATGATGCTCGGCTACGACCATTTCTTGCGGCCCAACTGGGCTATCTATGGCCGTGTCGCGCTGATCGACAACCGCCCCAATTCAGCCATCACCTATGCCGGCATCCCGCTCGAGCAGGCCGGCGACGACCCCCAAAACCTGGCAATCGGTATGTACTATCACTTTTAGCGGGCGCGCTCGGCCAATGGGTCTGCGGTCAGCTTGGATTTAAGGCCGTAGAACAGATCCCGGGCCGGCGACGTCAGCGAGTGGCGGTCGACGCATACCAGATAAATCGGGTACTCGGGGATGATCTCCTCGACCTCGACCCAGACCAACTCCGGCGCCCGGCCCGATGGCAGGGTATTGCCCACTGCCAGATGGCTCAGTGTCATGAAGGCATCGGCGTTTTCTACCAAACGCAGTGCCAGGAGCAGAGACGCGCACTCGATGACCTTCTGCGGCGGGTGGATATCGTTGACCTCGAACATCTGATAGAACTGCGACGAGCGATCGTCGATTTCATCCAAGCTGATCCAGTTGGCGTACTGCAATTGGCGCAGCGAGCGCGACTGGCGCAACGGGTTGTTGGGGCTGCAGAGCACCGCGCCCTGGATGCGATGCAGCGCCTCCCAATCGAGGTTCAGGCGCTGGGTGTTTTGCTGCGACGTCACGGCAAAATCCAGCGTGCCGTCGCGCAAGCGCTGAACGATATGGCTCGGGCGCTGCTCGACGAGTTTGATCCGCACCCGTTGGTTCTTCGCCTGGAAATCACTGATGCACAACTCGAACCCCGGCAGCATCGCGGTCAGTGAAGTGACCCCGATGGCCACCTCCCCCACTGCCGTGTCATGAATATTATCGGCCTCGATCTGCAAGCGCCGCATGCTTTCAACCGCCATGTGGGCGTGGCGGATGATCCGCCGGCCCTCGTCGGTCAATGACATGCCCTTGTACGAACGTTGCAGCAAGGTCAGCCCAAGCTCGCGTTCCAGATCCTTGATCGAGCGGCTCAACGCCGGCTGGGTAACATGCAGGATTTGCGAAGCCTCATTGATGCTGCCGCACTGATTGATCGCGACCAAGGCTTTGATTTGATGAAATTTCACGGTGTCTGGCTCGCTTTAATCAGTCGCCTAAGGCCAAGCAAGATACTGGCCAGCGACGGCCATGGAGCCAAGGCGGCCCGATCATGCGGCATGCTGGGCCGTGGGCGACAACGCAGGCCAGCTTTCGGACAGCGCCCTACCGATGCGTCAAACCCAAACTTGCGCGACCCGTTCGGCGAGAGAATCAAGCAGCCCCCGGACCTTGGCCGGCACATAGCTGCTTTGGCACCGGAATGACCGTGACGGAGATTTGCCCCCTGCGCATGAGCGATGACCTGACCGAATCCGGCTTAGTGCTCATCGACTCCCAGGTACGCGCAGAAATCGCAGCTCTCCTACGTACTTGCCCCACATAAGGCGGGGTTTGGTACGTAGGCGGTGTGCATGCATGAAGGCGGACCGATGGCGCGCCTGAACAGCTTTCCCCACCTTGGGCAGACCCGCCAAGCGACGGTGTGGCATCGCCAGTGGAGTTGGTGATTGCGGCCGCGGTAAACCTTAAGCCCA
This sequence comes from Pseudomonas typographi, assembly GCF_014694385.1. Lineage (GTDB taxonomy): Bacteria > Pseudomonadota > Gammaproteobacteria > Pseudomonadales > Pseudomonadaceae > Aquipseudomonas > Aquipseudomonas typographi. The sequence goes on from NZ_JAAOCA010000023.1 coordinate 36,804, forward strand.
GTCTTCGTATACCAGATTTGGCACCCGGGCAAACTCGCGTACGTTGTTGGTCACCAGCGTGCAGTCGAGCGCCACTGCATGCCCGGCAATAGCCGTGTCATTGGGGCCGATGGGGGGCGGCCTGAGACAGCAACCGCATGGTTTCAACGGTGGCATCAACGGCCTTCATATCCCATGGCAGCACGGCATCCAGTCGCCTCACGAACTCATCAACGAGCGCCTTGTGCTTGGGCGAAGCCTTCTTGCCGATTTGCCCGTAACGCATCTCGGCATAGGTGATCGCTGAAATGACAATCCGGTTGCCCCTCTGCACTTTTCCCATCGGCCGCTGCGGCACCGATGCTGGATGGTCGAGCATGATGAAGGAGCAAATGCCAGTGTTGAGCATGAAAGTGGTCACAGATTGAACCTGCCTTTATCGTCCACAATCGCAGCACGCTCTTGCAGGTAATCGGCATCGGTTTTTTGCAGTTCGGCAAAGGACGCCCAGGACGGCCGGGCAGGGCGCAGCGTGAGCACGTCACCTTCTCGGGTGATTTCCAGTTCCGCAACGCCCTCGTATGCCATATCGGCGGGAAAGCGAACGGCCCGGTTCTTGCCGTTCTTGAAGATAGAGACGGTACGCATGGCGCAACTCCCTGCATATGGTTGGCATATGACTTCGGGCGACGATCGCGTGCGGCAAAAAATTTGGTGCCTCGAATTCGCGGCCGAAAGGGTGGTGGTCAACTGACCGTGGACACTGCGTTGAGCTTTTCCTCGGCAACCGTAGGCGGTAGCCCTTCGTTGAACTGACGCGACGGTTGCCAGTTGTACCTTTGCATCATAAACCGAACGATATCTTGCCCGGCCGGCGCCGCAGTCGTGTAACCCATTAGCATGCAAAAACCGGCGAGGGCCCTGTATGCTCGATACACCCCACCCGCATAGAGGCACCGCTTTGTCGCCTTCGAATCATCAAACATCGCAGCACGCCGTATCGCGGGCTGAGCAAGTGGCCGAGGGCCTTCGCAGAGTGGTCGGCGATCTGGTCCGAAAGGTACGCAACGAGGCACACACGCCGTCTTCTGCCCAATCTGAAACGCTCGGGTTTATAGACCGCAACGGCGCTGCCAGCATCAGCGAGGTGGCCGCTTACCGGCATGTGAAGCATCAAAGCATGCGGCTGGTTATCGACCAGTTGGAATTGCAGGCGTTAGTGACCCGCACCCCCGACCCGGTAGACGGGCGTAAACAATTGATTGAATTGACAGCAAAAGGAAAAGCGGCCCTTGAAACCGGCCGGAGCCAAAGGAGCCAATGGCTGGCTGACGAACTCAAGCACAAAACGAACGCGGCGGAACTGGAAACCCTGAGTTGCGCCGTCGAAATACTGGGCCGCCTATTAGCCGCTGAACAAAACGACCAATCAGTCTGATCGCAGAGCGGCCAGCGTGCCGCTCAAAGAGTTGATGCCCCAGTGCTCCACGTATTGACTGTTGTGGATGCGAACGATGTCTATCACGTCGATCACCACCGAGCGGCCCGTCGCCGCAATACCCAAAAGCTCCCCGACGTGTATGGCGGTAATGCGCTTACGCGTGGTGACCTTGTCGCCTTCTGCTACCTGATCCAGCACCGTGACCTTCAAGTCGGCCAGCCCAGGGCGAAGCACATGGTTAAAGGTGTGCCAAAGGCTTTCCTTGCCGTCGGGTGTACCGGGCGCCGTTGTTCTATTGATGAAGTCGTCCGCCACGAGGGCATCGAAAGCGGCGCGATTGCATTGCTCGATAACCTCCTCGTTGAAACGGCAGACAAGCGCTTTGTTCGTTTTAGACATGAGGTGGCCCGGATTCACTAGGTTGGCTTCATGCCAATATATACAGTGTGACTGTATAAATCTACGATCATCGTATCCTTGGTGGTGGGGTAGCGCTTCGATCAAACCATTATCGGTAACTCCGAACGGCCGGGTGCTAAGCGCTGATAGCGCAGGGGCGCCGCCCCCCCCCCCGTTTTAAGGTGCGAAGCGCTGCTGATGATCATTCATATCCCGTGGGTTTGATGCTTGGGCAGTTGCCTCCAATAATTGATGGCATGGATCGGTGCCCTGACGTGCAAGCGCTCAGGGCTAACCGGGGCCGGTGATCAGAAGCGCTTATCGCCGCTGTTCATCACGCACACGTAAAAGCTGCGGGGTGGCACGGATACGGCGTTGTAATGTTGAGCGGCTGATGCCCAACTGTTCAGCGGCCAGCGACACGTTGCCTTGGGTGCGGTATAGGGCCTGAGTGATGCCTTGTTCTTCGAGATCGGCCAAAGGCACGGGCTGTTGGTTTGTTTGGGTGGCACAAGCTTTGCGCCGATCATCCGCCGGCGTTAAAGCAAAGCGGACGCACTCGGCAGATAGTACCTGGTGGGCGTCGCACATCAAGGTAGCCCGCTTGAGTACGCTAATCACTTCCCGGGTGTTACCCGGCCAGGAATGGCGGGTCAGTAGGTCCAGTGCCTCAGCACTGATACCGCCCTGATGCCCGCAGGCCGTTGACAGCAGCGAGCGAAACAACGACGCCTGTTGCGTGCGTTGGCGCAATGGCCTAAGCGTCAGGGTTATGCCGGCAATCCGGTAAAAAAGGTCAGCGCGAAAAAGGTCCTTTTCAATCAAGCTTTCCAGGTTCTGGTGGGTCGCGCAGACCAGGCTGAATTTGACCTTGCGGGCCTTGCCGCTCCCCACCCGGGTGACCTCGCGGGTGTCGAGTACCCGCAACAAGCGGGCCTGAAGAGCGATGGGCATGTCACCGATTTCGTCCAGGAACAGCACGCCGCCGTCAGCTTCTTCGATACGGCCGCTGGCGCCGCCACGGCGGGCGCCGGTAAAGGCACCCTCAACATAGCCAAACAGTTCGGCTTCGATCAGGTGCTCCGGTAAGGCGGCGCAATTGATCGCCACAAACGGCCGGTTGCGGCAATGCCGTTCGTGCAGGCTGCGGGCAACCACCTCCTTGCCCGTGCCCGTTTCGCCGCGCACCAGCACCGAGAGGTCTTTGCCGAGCGCTTTGAGCGCGAGTTGGAATTGCGCCGGGAACTGCCCATCGCCCATCAGCGGTGCGGTCGGCGCAGCGTCGAGCGTATAGGCCCGAGGCGCAACGGCGTCCAACGCTTCGATAAAGACAAAGGCTCCTGAATGCAAGCGAATCGGCTGGGGCCGAGCGGTATCGGCGAGTTGCTTGAGCCATGGCCCGAAGCGTCCATCGAACAGACGCTCGAAGGTCAACCACGACAATGGTTGGCCGCGCGGATTAAGCAACTGCCCTGCCTCCCGGGTCATGCCCAGCAGCTCGCCATCGACACCGAATGCCACGGTCGCGGTGCGCGATTGGCCGTTGGCTGTCCACGACATGCGCACGGTCAAACAGGCGAGCAAGCGTTCCAATTGACGTTGCTCGATCGCGGCAGCGCAACTCTCGACAAAGCTCAGGGCACCGAATTCTGGGCCGTGCTGGTGCTTGGTCAGGTTGACCGCGCCCACCAGGCGCCCGTCGATACCGAAGATGGGTGCCGCAGCACAATAGAACAGCGAATTGGCATCGAAATAGTGCTCGTCACCCAATACCTGCACCGCCCGCTGTGACACCAGCGCGCAGTTCATGGCGGCGGTACCGATGGCCGACTCCGACATGTCACTGCCCAATTGCAGTGCATGGAACAGGTCGCCGCTGGCATGGCGAGGGTCACAGGCTCGGGCAATGGTAATGGCGTTGGCATCGGTCAGCACCGGATGGAACCCCGAGCGATGGAGCACCGTGGAAAACGCTCCCAGCGTACTGTCGAAGTCCTGGATCAGGGTGGCGTGCCGGTCTTGTAAGTCTTCCAACAGCATTCGGTCTCGGATGTTGAAGCCGATGCGCTCGGCCGTGTTCCGGCGAAAACCGGCGCAGCGCCGCCACGACTCGAGGATCGCGTTATCCACCAGGCCCGTTGGGTCCTCTCCGGCCTCAAAGAACAGGGAGCGCGCACGCTGTACGATCGGAGTCGAGAGGGACATGACGAAGTCCTGTAGCGAGTCGCCGGAAGCCGGCGGGAAAGGCCGTATCACGACAGCCCACCCGCGTGGATCAAGCAACGATTATGCCGCTCGCTGCCAGGATAAGGATGAAAACAGCGCCCACTACCCCTGGCCCGGTTCAGGTTGACTGAGTCAAGTTGACCCACTGACCCATTGGGTGGATCTGCCGACCGCTCTTGCTCCCCCTGATCCAACGCCTTGCCAAATATAAAACCCTTTTGAATCAGAACGATAAATCTAATACCCACATCATTCACGCGCTGTGAAAAAACTGGAATAGCCCATGCATTGGTGCTCCCAGGATAAAAGCTGCCGTACGAAGCAGCAGGCTCTGTGCCTGGCCAGAGTCCGTTTCGGTTCCTGCTCAGCCCTGCCCCATTGTTGGCCGCTATCGGCTGGAGAACTCTCGATATGTCCGTGCCCTTGCAAGTGTTCAGTGACCAGGTCGACCTGCATCAGCAAGTCACCGCTTTTTTCTACATCTTCGCCTCTCTGGGGGTATTTCTCGGCGTGATCGCCGTAGCACTGATTGACGCCGGCTTCGTGCATCGCAAGAACCTGATGGACACCATCGTGCAGAAAATCCTCAGCGCCTTTATCGCCAGCGGCAGCTTTATGCTGGTGGGCTATGCCGTATGGAACTACCAGTATTACCAGGCGTTTGCCGTACCCAACGGTTTCAGCCAGGCGCTGAGCGACTGGTGGATGGCCGGCGCCAACCTGTCGAAGTTTGCCCAGAACATCGACCCCGCCGGCGTGCCGGAAGCCGATACTTTCCAGGTCTTCAGCGTGTTTTTCTTCTGCTTTTCCGGGCTCACCGCTGCGCTGATTCATGGCGCGGGGCTCGAACGGATCAAGCCGGGGGCAAGTTTCATCACCGCTGCATTCGTCGGCGGTGTGATGGTGCCCGCTTTGTCTTACCTGACCTACGGCTCGGTGAGCCCGCTGACCAATGCCGGCCTGCACGACTTCGTTGGCGCCTATTGCCTGTACATGCTGGTGGGCGTGTGGTCGCTGGTGCTGGCCTGGCGCTTGGGCCCCCGCCTGAGCATTCCGGCAGGGCCGCATAATCCGCTGTTGGCAGCCGGTGGTTTTTTCGCTTTGTTGCTGGCGATTCCCATGTTCGTCATCGGCTGTGGTTTTCTCACGCCGGGGCAAGGTTATTTCGGCCCGACCATGACCACCAGCGGCCTGGGCATCGTATTCGCCAACGTATTCATGTCGTTCGCAGGGGGGGCACTTAGCGGCGGCTGGATCGCTTACAGAAAGCGCAAGCCGTTGTACATCCTCAGCGGGCCGGTTGCGGGCTACCTCGCCTGTACCGCCTTGTTCGACTTGGTATTGCCCTGGCAAGCGCTGGTCATCTCACTCTGCGGGCCGTTCATCCTGATCGGCGGCGAAGCCCTATTGCGCAAACTGAAGATCGACGACCCCAAGGTCACGCCATTGGCGCTGGGGCCGAGTGTATTCAGTGTGTTGATGGCGGGCTGGGTCGGCGCCGGTGTGCCGCAAGGCGGCTTTCCTGGCATTGCCGACGGCACCTATGCCTTCCAGCACGCCCATGTGTCGTTCGCTACGCAGTTGGAAGGGGTACTGATCGTCGTTGCCATCAGCGCCTTCGCGGCCTTGATCCTGTCGCTCATCATCGAGAAAACCGTAGGCCTTCGGGTCTCTGCGCAAGCTGAGCAGCGCGGCCTGGATGACGTGTACTGGAACATGCAGCCCCAGGCTGCAAACGCTGCCGCCAAGCCTCAGGCCACCGCCGCTTGAACCCCCAACCCAATTCTGTTGGAGTCTGAAATGTATCACTCTCTTGACCACGTAAAGCCTGATCGCGAAATCATGAACGAGTCCATTCGCTCGCACTACGACTTCATCGTCTGCGGTGGCGGCTCGGCCGGCTGCGTCGTCGCCCGGCGCTTGGCCGAAGACCCCGACGTCACCGTGCTCTTGCTCGAAGCGGGGGGCAGCGATCGGGTACCCCAGGCCATCGACTCGACACAGTGGATGTGGAACATTGGCACGTCACGGGATTGGGGTTTCAAGGCGCAGCCGTCGGCGAGCCTGAATGGCCGTACGCCACTGTTGCCCATGGGCAAGTTACTCGGCGGCGGCTCGAGCATCAACGGCTCGGTCTGGGCACGCGGCCACAAGCATGATTATGATTTCTGGGCACAATGCGCAGACGACGAAGGCTGGGGCTACGAATCGGTGCTGAGCCTCTATCGCCGAATTGAGGATTGGAAGGGCCCGGCCGATGCGCACCGGCGGGGGGTTGGCGGCCTGCTGAACATCCTGCAACCGGACAATCCGATTCCACTGGTGCCGGCGCTGATCGAGTCGGCCCAGGCTTTGGGCATTCCCTTTGTGCAGGACATCAACGGCGCCGCCATGGAAGGCGACGGCGGCTGCGGCCTGCCCAATGTGCTAGTGCAAGACGGCAACCAGCGGGTGTCGATGGCGGCCACCTACTTGCACCCGTACATGGGCCGCAGCAACCTGGATATTCTGCTCTGCGCGGAAGTCGGCAGGGTACTGCTGGAAGGCAAGCGGGCAACCGGCGTCGAATTCATCCGTCGCGGCAAATTGCACAAGGTCGAATGCACCCGCGAAGTGATCCTCTCGCTCGGCGCAATGAACACGCCCAAGGTGCTGATGCTCTCGGGCATTGGTGACGCGGCGCAGTTGCGCCCGCACGGTATCGAAGTGAGGCACCACTTGCCGGGGGTCGGCAAGAACTTTCAAGATCATATCCTGCTGGCCGGTTGCATGTGGGAGTACATCGTGCCGGAGGCGCCGCGCAACAACGCTGCCGAGTTCGTTTTCTACTGCAAGAGCGACCCCTCGCTGAAAACGCCGGACCTGATGCCGGTTCTCGAAGAGTGCCCGTTCGCCAGCGAAGTCACTGGCACTCAGTACGACGTGCCGACCGGAGCAGCTTCGGCCTGGACACTGGCGCCGGGGCTGGCCCGACCCGACAGCCGCGGGCAGATTCGCCTGGCCAGCGCCAACCCCCTGGACGCGCCGCTGATCGAGGCGAACTTCCTGAGCACCGACACAGACATGAAGGCCATGATCCGCTGCGTGGAAATCTGCCGTGACATCGGCAACGCCGCGGGCCTTGCGCCCTTCCGTAAGCGTGAGGTAATGCCCGGCAACCTCTCAGCCAAGGACATGGAGCAGTTCATTCGCAACGCTGCTGGCACCTACTTCCACGGCAGTTGCACCGCCAAGATGGGCCGCGACGAGCAGTCGGTGGTCGATGGGCAACTCCAGGTGCATGGCATCGACGGCTTGCGGATTGCCGATGCCTCGATCATGCCGGCCATCACCACCGGTAACACCATGGCTCCTACCGTCATCATCGGCGAACGGGCCGGCGACATTCTGCGCAAGGCCCACTCGTTGTCTAGCGCCCACATTACCCTGGGCTGAGGAATAGTGAACATGATTGATTTGACTCGTGTCGCACCGCTGTTGAACGAGGGTGCGCGGCAGTTCCTAGGCAGCGCTCAGCCGATGTTGATTGGCGAGCAGTGGTGCAATGCCGACAGCGGTGAGCTGATTGATGTTTTCGACCCTGCCACCGGCACGCTGCTCAGCCAGGTGCCCGCCGGCGGTGCCAGCGATGTCGACCGCGCAGTGACGGCTGCCCGCCAGGCATTGGCGGGGCCCTGGGGGCAAATGACCGGGCTGGAGCGCGGCAAGCTGATCACGCGCTTCGCGCAGCGGCTGGAAGCGCTTGCCGACGAATTGGCACAGATCGAAGCGATCGACTGCGGCAAGGCCGTGACCCATGCCCGCTACGTTGATGTGCCGCTGACGGCCAACACCTACCACTACATGGCAGGTTGGGCGAGCAAGGTCGCGGGGGCCACCGTGGGGCTGTCGAGCCCAGGCAATGCTCATGCCTTTACCTTGCGCGAGCCCATCGGCGTGGTCGCGCAGATCGTACCGTGGAATTTTCCGCTGGTACTCACCGCCTACAAGTTGGCACCCATCCTGGCTACCGGCTGCACCACCATCATCAAGCCGGCCGAACAAACGCCCTTGAGCACCCTGCGCCTGGCCCAGATCGCCCTGGAGGTCGGCTTTCCGCCAGGTGTGATCAATGTGGTGACCGGCTATGGCGCGGCGGCTGGTGCGGCGCTGGCCGCTCATCCTGGGGTCGACAAGATCGCCTTCACCGGTTCGACCGAAGTCGGCAAACAGGTCGCCCGCACAGCCCTGGACTCGGTCAAGCGGGTGACGTTGGAACTGGGCGGCAAATCACCCATGGTGGTGTTTGCCGACGCCGATCTGGACCACGCTATTCCGGCCCTGGCACAAGCGATCTTCTTTCACCAAGGCCAAGTGTGTACCGCCGGTTCACGACTTCTGGTGCACCGCTCGATTCATGATCGGGTCATCGAAGGCATCATCCGGCAGGCAGGCCTACTGAAGATGGGCCATGGCCTGGAGCCGGAAACCACGCTGGGCCCGCTGATTTCTAAACGCCAACTCGACCGGGTCCGCCACTACATCGAACAGGGCCAGCGGGATGGGGCCGATGTCATCAGCACCGGCCTGGAAACCGCCGAGTCCGGGTACTTTGTACAACCCACTTTGCTTGTGGGGGCATCGCCCGAGTCGGCGGTGATGCGTGAGGAGATCTTCGGGCCGGTACTCTGCGTGACGTCGTTTGGCGACGAAGGCTTGCATGATATCGCTCGGCAAGCCAACGATACCCCCTTTGGCCTGAGCGCCAGTGTATGGACCCACGACCTGTCCACCGCCCATACCATGGCCAAGCTGATCAAGGCCGGCAGCGTGTGGGTCAATGCCCATCACTGCTTCGACCCGGCCCTGCCATTCGGCGGCTTCAAACAGTCTGGCTTTGGCCGCGAACAAGGCGCCGAGGCGATTCACACGTTTACCGAAGTCAAGTCGGTGTGTATGAAACTTTGACACACCAAGCGCCCCTTTTGGGTGAAGGGGCCCCCTGGAAAACTTCACCCCGCTTTCTTCATGAACTGTGTAGATCGTATCTCGCCAGGGGGTGGATGGTCGGCGTTGGAACGCCACAGTTGTCGCCGGTCAGCCATAGCGCTCAGGTCGTGCCATTTCTAGTAGCTGGGGTAGCTGGGGTAGCTGGGGCTGTCGGGGCTGTTGTTGTGAGCGTAGTCGTAGCAGGCAAAGCCCACCGACAGGCGCATCGCCATCGAAAGGGTAGGTGGTTTTGCTATCCACCCACACGCTGCCCGGGCGGCGGCTGCCGGTGCCCCATACTGGAAGGCGGTGACCCGCGCAGGGTCTCGATGTAGTTCACCCCCTAGGCGTTGAGAAACCCATACGGCGTGCCGCGGCAGCCCAGCGTCATGGCCGGACAGTTCGTGGCGGCCGCCACGCGGGCCACAATCACTGGCAGGCCCGCCGGTGGGCCTGAAGCGGTTACCCCGGCTGCCGGGTACCCTCGCCTCAGACCGAGCTGCGCACCGCGGGCGGCAGGTGCCTTGGCTAGAGAGGTATGTCACCAGCACCACTCCAGGGGCCAGTTCGCAGCCATTGAGGTCGCTGAGCGTGCGCTCGGCCACCGGCTCTCGGCTGCGCGCCGCAATCACCTGGGCGCTTTCCCAGGCGCCGCCGCTGGCGGCGAACTTATGAAAGTCATCGGCCAACAGGGCGTAGAGGGCGCTGGCGCCATGGCGCACGGCGGGTGCCAGCAGCTGGGTTTCTCATGTATGGAGGTGCGTTTGGATGTTCATGTTCTCCGGCTGCTCATGGCAGCATACGCCACCGGCTGACCTAGAAGGGCACGGTAATCTGCTTGATGTGTTCTACCCGGCTGAACAGGTACGCCACCTGGGTTTGGGCCAACAATTACACGAGCATGTAGGGGGATCAACTGGTCGAACTGCACGCGGATGCAATTGTGCGCGATGGCGGGTAACCTGCTGGCGCTGCGTTTTTGCCTGTGCAATGGCTGGCGCGAGCTGGGCCACACGAGGATGATGGGGTGTTCAGCGGTACGTGCGCTCGGTGCGACCGGCGACACCAAACGGAGGAGGGTTACTTGAACGATGAGCCCGTTTCGTATTCCAAGGAGGCATCGTGCCCAAGCCACTGCATGCCCACCTGTTTGAGATGAACTGCGTCAACCACATCATGCACGGCAGGGTGCCCCCGGACAACCGCCACCGCGCCAACGACCTCGACTACTGGATCGAGCTGGCGCCGCTGCTCGAATACGGCACGTTCGATGAGGTGTATTTGGCCGAGGTGGTAGGCCGACCGCGCTTGCTCGCCAGCCGCCCCGGGGCACGTTACCGAGATCTGGCGGCGCTTGAGCAAAGCCTGCCACCGCTGCGCTTCGATGCCCCGGCGGTGGCGCCATGAGCGCGAACGAGCAGGGCTGGGATGTGCGCCGGCTGCCCTCCACCCCAGGCGCGTTCGTGTGGTACTTCATCGCCCGTTACCGGCGGTTTTACCTGGGCATGTTGGCGCTGCAAACCGTGGCGGTGATGTGCGCGGTGCTGGTGCCTTGGGCGCTGGGGCAGATCACCCGCAAGGTCAGCCAGGGGTTGGCGGCCGACCAGGCCTTCGCGGTACTGACCTGGCCGCTGGCAGGCTTTGCCGGGTTGCTGGTGCTGGAGATGGTGTGCATACGCGGCGCCAGTTGGCTGCACGTGCGCACGCTGCCACGCCAGCGCCGCTCAGTGACCCACGCGATGTTCGCCTACCTGCAGCAACATTCGCACCGCTACATCACCAGCGAGTTCGCCGGGGCCCTGGCGCACCGTATCTCGGAAGTCTCCATGGGGGTCACGCAAACCCTGGCGATCCTGATTTTCGATTTGATCCCGCTGTTGGCCACCCTGGCCCTGGCGGTAGTGATCCTGGCCACGGCCAACGCCTGGCTGGCGCTGTTCATGGGCGCCTGGGCCGTGGGCTTTTTGCTGCTGTGTTGGTTTTTGGCGCAGCGCAGCCACCCCTTGTCGCGCGAATACGCCGCCGCGCGCAGCACCAGCACCGGTAAGGTGGTCGATGCCGTGAGCAACCTCACCAACATCCGCCTGTTCGCTCGCCACCCCTTCGAGCACCAGTACCTGGGGCAATACCTGGACCGTGAGGTGGCCGCGGCGCACCGTTCGCTGGGCTACATGGAGCAGATCCGCTGGTTCCAGAACGCCTGCGGGGTGGTGCTCAAACTTGGCATCCTGGGCTTGGTCCTGTGGCTGTGGCGCGCTGGGGCCATCGACATCGCCACCTTCGTCATGGCCACCAGCTTGTCGCTGATGATCATTACCGACGTGGCGGGGCTGTCGCGCCGGTTGCTGGAGTTTTTCGAAGCCACCGGCAACATCGCCAACGGCGTGCGCACCGTGGTACGCCCCCACGAGGTCACCGACCGGCCCGATGCGCGGCCGCTAAAGGTCGCCCGTGGCGAGGTGAGCTTCAACGATGTGACCTTCGGCTACCACGCCGGCCGGCCGATTTTCCAGCATCTGAACCTGCACATTCCCGCTGGGCAGCGGGTGGGCCTGGTGGGCGCATCGGGCTCGGGTAAGTCCACGCTGCTGAGCCTGCTGTTGCGCTTGTACGACGTGAACGAGGGGCAAGTGCTGGTCGACGGCCAGGACGTGCGCAGCGTCACCCAGCATTCGCTGCACAGGCAGATCGGGCTGATCCCCCAGGAGCCTGGGCTGTTCCACCGCAGCATCCGTGAAAACATCCATTACGGCCGGCTGGATGCCGACGATGAGGCGTTGCTGGCCGCCATCGACCGGGCCGGCGCGCGCGGCTTCATCGAGGCCATGGAGCAAGGCTACGACTCATTGGTGGGGGAGCGCGGGGTCAAGCTATCCGGCGGCCAGCGCCAGCGCATAGCCATTGCCCGGGTGCTGCTTAAGAACGCGCCCATCCTCGTGATGGACGAAGCCACCTCCAGCCTGGACTCGATCACCGAGCGCTACATCCAGGACAAGCTCGATGAAATCATGGACGACAAAACCGTGATCGTGGTTGCCCACCGGCTTTCCACCGTGGCCCACCTCGACCGCATCATCGTGTTTGATCGCGGCCGGGTGGTCGAAGACGGCAGCCACGCCCAACTGCTGGCCCAACGTGGGTATTATTACCGGCTGTGGAGCCGGCAGGATGTGGCCGCGTGAGCCTCTGGCCGTTGCTGCCGTGCGCCCGGCCGCAGCCCCTACAACTGCGCGCCCTGGCGCTGTTGCCCCAGTGGCAATGACCCCACAGTTGCCCCGTCCTCAGCACCGGCCTACACACAAAGCGTGTTTGATCGGTAAGTTATAAGTGGGCACGGCTCCTGCAACCGCGCCGTTGAGCTTTCCGCTGGGCGCCGGCAAGCGCGGATTGCCAGCGCCCTGAGGCCGCTGCTGTGGGTCGCCGACGAACCCACCACTGCCCTAGGCGCCGTTGACGAGGCCTTTAACCTGTTCGATGAAACCCGACGCTGGAAAATCGCCGCCTCAGTTGTAGAACTTCACATCCGACGGCGCATCGATGTCGAACTTCTGCACCGTCGCGCCTAGGGTGCCCTTGGCCGGGTCACGCTGTACCACCACGATCTGGTTGCTCTTCTGGTTGGCGATCAGCACGTACTTGCCGCTGGGGTCGAAGGTGAACTCACGTGGTTCGATGCCTTCGACGCTGCGCCGCTGCACTTCCTTGAGTTCGCCGTTGGCCTTGTTCACGCTGAACACCAGCAGCTCGTTGCTTTGCCCGCGGTTGGTCACGTACAGGTAGCCGCCATCGGGCGAGAAATGCAGCGCTGCGCCGGCCTTGTGCGCGGCGTCAGTGCCGGCGGCCAGTTCGACACTTTGCGTTTGCACCAGGTTGCCGGCCTTGACATCGAACACCACCACCCCACCGGCCATTTCCAGGGTCAGGTAGGCGTGTTTGCCATCTGGGCTAAACAGCAAATGGCGCGGGCCGCTGCCGGGCGGCAGCGCCACGGCCGCTGGGTTGGCGGCGGTGAGCGGGTGGGCCCTGTTGGCCGCATCGTAGTGGTAAACGAACACCTTGTCGGCGCCCAGGTCTTGCACGTACACATAGCGGCCATCGGGGCTGGACACCACCGAGTGCACATGGCTGCTGGCCTGGCGCTCGGGGTTGACCTTCGAAGCTTCATGAGTTTCCTGCTGCTGCACTTCGCTCAGCTTGCCCGCCTTGTCGACCGCCAGTACCGCCAGGCTGCCGCCCGGTTGCGGGTGCACGGCGTAGTTGGCGACAAACAAATGGGCCTCGCCCTTGGCCAGGCTGGAGAAGGTCGGCTCTTCACCACGGGTGTCAACCTGGTTGAGCAGCGCCAGGGCATGGGTTTTAGGGTCGATGCTGAAGGCGCTGGCCTTACCGACCACATCCTTGGCGCCTGGGCCGTTTTCGTTCACTGCGTAGAGACGGCTGCGGTCGTGGTTGAAGGTCAACCAGGAAGGGTTTTCGCTCACGGCCACCTGCAGTGGGGCGCTGGCGATCTGGCCGGTGGCGGGGTCGAACGCGTACCGGTAAATGCCCTGGCTGGTGCCGGCGGTATAAGTGCCGACCCACAGTTCGTGGCTGGCAGCACTGGCGTAGGTAGCCCACAGGCTAAGGCTGCTGGCGAGCAGCAAGGGCAAGGCTTGACGTTTCATTATTTTTTTCCTTGACGGCGGTGGGTCGTGAGACCGGAAGACGGGGCGGTAGCGGCACACGGCTATGCGGCAATACGCCTACTTGTACGGTAGCCCGCCCCCCGGTTGCTCGATAATCTTAGCGCCAAACGCTAAGTTTATTTTTAGCCCAAATGAAATACCGTTGCCGCTAGGGCGATGGGCCCCGTGGCGTGGCGCTACGCCGACAGCGGCAGGGCCACCGCCTCGGCCGCAAACGGGCCGTTTATAGGAGCCCGAAATCAGTCAGGAGAACCCGGTCACCGCGTGAGGTACGTAGTGCGCTTGCAGCCGTTCGGTTTGCGCCGTGCTCAGCTCTACGCCTAATGCGGCGATGGCGTCGTCCAGTTGCGCTACTTTCGAGGCCCCGACGATGGGCGCCGACACCCCTCGCTGGCCCAGCACCCAGGCCAGGGCAATTTGTGCCATTGGCAGGCCACGTTCGGCGGCGACGGCTTCGACCACGTCGATTACCTCGCCGTCTTGCACCTCGGTGCCTTGGTAGAACGATTGGCCGGAGAGGTCGGTGCGGGTGCGCTCGGTCTGTTCGCCCTTGGGCCGGGTCAACCGGCCGCGGGCCATGGGGCTCCAAGGGATCAGCCCGACGCCTTGGTCGAGGCACAGCGGGATCATTTCGCGCTCTTCTTCGCGGTACAGCAGGTTCAGGTAATTCTGCATGGAGACGAACCGGCTCCAGCCGTTGGCCAGTGCCACCTGCTGCGCCTTGGCGAACTGCCAGGCGAACATCGAAGAGGCGCCGATGTAGCGCGCCTTGCCGGCCCTGACCACGTCGTGCAGGGCCTCCATGGTTTCCTCGATGGGGGTGTGGTAGTCCCAGCGGTGGATCTGGTACAGGTCGACGTAGTCGGTGCCCAAGCGCTGCAAGCTGGCGTCGATACCCGCCAGGATGGCCTTGCGCGACAGCCCTTGCTCGTTGGGCTTGGTGGAACCTTCCCACATGTTGGCCGGGTAGAACACCTTGGTGGCGATCACCGTTTCGTCGCGGCGGGTGTACTCCTTGAGCAGCTTGCCGACGATGATCTCCGAAGTGCCGGCCGAGTAGCTGTTGGCGGTGTCGAAGAAGTTGATGCCTTGCTCGACGGCATGCTTGATGATCGGCCGGCTGGCCGATTCGTCGAGGGTCCAGGGGTGGGTGCCGGCATTCGGCTCGCCGAAGGTCATGCAACCCAGGCACAACCGCGAGATGTCCAGGCCGGTGCTGCCTAGTTTGACGTATTGCATTTGGGGTAGCCCTGCTGTGGGTGGTGAAGAGGGGTTAAGGGTAACCGCTGCAGGGGCAGCTTTCAGCTGCTGCCTGCGCCAGTTGCTCACCGGCTCGCGTTGTACGATGTGCTCGACCACGTGGGCGATGCTGGCGTACAGGCCCAGGTCGCGCAGTTGTACCAGCGCTTTGCTATGTATCGGCCCCGCTGCGCTGTAAGGGCAGCCGAAGAACGCGCCGTTAACATCGGCGCCCACAAAGATGAAGATTTTCGCTGTGACACTTAGCCACGTAGAGGGCCGGGCTGGATCGCTGTATAGTTTCTTACATACCGAAGTTCGAGTGTCCGATGTCTGTGCGAACGCGCCCGTACCTCCCTTTGCTCAGTGTTTTGCTGCTGGTCGGTGCGGCGTTATCGGCCTTATTGTTTGGGCGCTACGCGATCTCAATCAATGAGCTGTGCCAGTTCATCCAGGCATCCAGCGGCGTCGGCGACATGCCCGCCGGGCGTTATCAACTGATCCACAGCCTTATCATCGATGCCCGCCTGCCGCGGGTTATCGCCGGGGTGTTGGTGGGTGCGGGGCTTTCAGTATCTGGCGCGGCGTACCAGGCGGTGTTCCGTAATCCATTGGTATCGCCGGGCTTGCTCGGGGTGCTCAGTGGTTGTGCGTTCGGTGCCGCGCTGGGCGTTATCTGGCATTTGCATCCGTTACCTACGGCGTTACTGGCCTGCGCCACCGGTTTGCTCGCGGTGGCGGTCGGCATGGGCATCGCTCACCTGTTCCAGGCGCCGTCGATTTTGCTGTTGGTGCTGGGGGGCATCGTCGCCAATGCGTTGTTCACTTCCTTGTTGTCGATCGCCCAGTATATGGCCGACCCGCTGGATCAACTGCCCAGCATCGTTTATTGGCTACTGGGCAGCCTTAGCGCAGTCGATCAACACGCGCTGTTGCTCACCGGGCCGGTGCTGGCATTCGCCATTGTTCTTTTGTGCTTAGGTGGCCGGGCTATCGACGCGCTCTCCCTCAGCGATGACGAAGCTCACAGCCTGGGTGTGCCGGTGCGCAAAATCCGCGTTGGGGTGATCATCCTGGCCACGTTGGTTTGCGCACTGACGGTGAGCCTGGCCGGGATGGTCGGCTGGGTTGGCCTACTGGTACCGCACGTGGCGCGGCTTCTCGTGGGCCCTGGCAACGCTCGGCTGCTGCCCGTGAGCGGCTGCCTGGGCGGGGCCTTTCTGCTCGCCGCCGACGGGGTTGCGCGCAGTGTGTCGGCCGGCGAAATCCCCTTGGGCATCATTACCGAACTGTTCGGTGCCGTTGCGTTCGTGCTGGTGCTGCACCGAGTCCGCAAGGGTTGGCTATGACGCTGTTGCAGGCAGACCAACTGAGCTATCGCTTGGGTGACCGGCTCATTCTCGACAACCTATCTTTTGGCATTTACAGCGGTGACAACATCGCCCTGCTGGGCGCCAATGGCGCGGGTAAAAGTACCCTGTTGCGAATTCTTCTGGGCCTGCTCAAACCGACAACAGGGCGGGTGCTGCTCGCCGGCCAGCCGCTGTACGGCCTCAGCCGCCGCGCCGTCGCCCGGCAGTTGGCTTACGTACCGCAAAGCCATGTACCGAGCTTCCCCTTCAGCGTTGCGCATATCGTTGCGCAAGGGCGCTTGCCCGCTACTGGGCTCGGCCGTGCCCCGGCCGAGGCGGATGAGCAATGTGCCCGCCAAGCGCTCACTGAGCTGGGCATCGATCACTTGCGTGCCCGGCCTTATACCGAGTTGTCCGGTGGTGAACGGCAGTTGGTGCTGATCGCCCGGGCAATGGTGCAGCGTGCCCGCGTGATCATTCTGGATGAGCCGATCACCGGCCTGGATTATGGCCACCAGCTGCGTTTGCTCGGTTTGCTGCAGCGGCTCGCCGAACAGGGCCTGAGCGTTTTGTCGAGCAGCCACCGCCCGGAACAAGCCTTGGCGTCGGCCAATCGCGTACTGGTGTTGCACCAGGGGCAGTTGATCGCTGATGGCCCACCGCGCGAGACCATCGACAGCGCCCTGATGCAGCGCCTTTATCGCGTCACCCTGAGGCAGATCGATGCCGCCGGCCACCGTTTTTTTGTCCCTTGATAAGCCCCTTCCCTATGAAACGTTCTCGCTCATCACGCCTTGCCTTTGCACCGCTGCTGCTCGGCAGCACCGTTCATCTAGCCCATGCCGAAGAAATCAACTTGGCGCCGATCGATGTCAATGCCGAAACTTCAATCGAGCAGCAAGCCCGGGAAAAGTCGGCAACCCTCGGGCCGATGGGGCAGCGGCGCCTTCAAGACACGCCTTATTCCATAAGCGTCATGTCGCGCGATTTGATCGACAGCCAGCAGCTCAAGAGCTTCAAGGACATCATCCGCTACCTGCCTTCGGTGCAGGCAGACGGTGCAAGGCCGCAAACCCGAGGGCTGCAGGGTAGCGTGGTACAGAACAGCCGGCTCGACGGGTTGAATGTCGTTTCGACCACCGATTACCCTGCAGAGCAGTTGGGCGGTGTTGAAGTCCTCAGCGGCTTATCGGGCTCTTTGTATGGCCCGGCGAACCCGGCCGGCACGTTCAACCTGCTGTCCAAGCGCCCGACCGACTTCACCCGCAACCGGGTCACCGTGGGTGTCGGCACGGGGTTGAGCTGGCTGAAAGCGGTGGACCTGAGCGGCCCGTTCGACCCTGAAGGCAAGATCAAGTACCGCCTGAACCTGGCGGACGAACAAGGGCACAGCTATGCCCCGGGCAGCACCTTGCGCCGGCAACTGGTCAGCCTGGCGACGGACTTTCAACTCAGCGACGACAGCGTCATCGAAACCAACCTCAGCCACTACAACTACCTGGCCAAGGGGCTGCCGGGCAAGTTCGCCGTGGCATCTGGCGTCACGCTGCCCCATGCACCGGACCCCACCCGCAGCAACCTGGGGCAGAACTATGCAGGCGACAACAACACCACCGACACGGCCAGCGCCCACTTCAAACACGACTTCGACGGAAACTGGAAACTCGACGCCGGTGTGTTGCGCCAGATTGCCGATCGCGAATCGACTGCCGTTACCAACACGCTGACCAACAACAGCGGTGCCTATCGCACCTCGGTATCCAGCGCCACCGCGAGCCGTTTCACCATCAACAGCTACTTGATCAACCTCAACGGCGGCGTATACACCGGGCCGATCCACCATGACCTCACCTTTGGCCTGACGGGTTTCGATTGGGACAACTACAACCCGGTGGCAGGCGGTACCCAAACGCTGGGCAGCGCAACGTTGAGTGACCCTGCCAACTTCACCGAGCCCGACTACCCGGATTTTACCGATCGCTACCACTCGGCCAATGCCAAGCAGCGCTCCATCATTGTTGGCGACACTTTGGCGTTCACGCCACAGTGGAGCGTGATGCTCAGCGGTAGCCAAAGCCGCCTGACCGCCGATAACTACACATTGGCGGGTGCCCATACCTCATCGGAGGACTCAGGCATCAGCACCGCCAGCAGCCTTTTGTATAAACCCGTCGACGACCTGACGTTGTACCTGACCTATGCCGACAGCCTGCAACAAGGCGACAGCGCAGCGGCCGGCAGCAGCAACGCCGGTAGCATCCTTGCACCGTATCGCAGCCGCATGTGGGAGCTGGGCGGCAAATGGGTGGTCAGCGGCGTGAACCTGTCTCTGGCGGCGTTCCAGATCAAGCGGCCCTTTGCTTACACCCAGGCCGACAATGTGTATGCGGTGGCGGGGCAGCAACGCAACCGGGGGCTGGAGTTTTTGGCCGACGGAAACTTGACCCAAAATCTAAAAATGTATGGCGGTATCACCTGGCTCGACCCCAAGCTGCTCTCCACCGGCAACGCGAGCACGGAAAACACGCGTATCGTTGGCTTGTCGCGGGTGACGGCCAGCCTGCTGACGGAATACAGCATCGACCAAGTGCCAGGCTTGGCGGTCAATCTCAATGCCCGTTATGTCGGCCCGCGCCCCACGGACGACAGCAATGACCACTGGGTTGGCAGCTACGAAACGTTCGACGTGGGTGCCAGCTACAGCACACGGCTGATGAAACGCGATACGGTGTATCGGCTCGAAATGACCAACGTTGGCAATCAGCATTACTGGACGAACATCGTCCCCGGCGGGTTGAACGGCTACACCGGCGCGGGCCAGGCCAGCGCCTCGCCGGGGGCGCCGCGCATGCTGCAGGCGTCTATTCAGGTAGATATCTAATGCGCGTGGGGCGTGTTCAGTGGTTCGGCAAGGCGCTGGCCGGCTGCCTGTTGTTCATGAGCCTCGCGGCAGCGGATGCAGGTGCCGCCGACACAGGCCCGCCGGTTGTGGCCGGCGGCTCGACCGGCACACGGCAAGTCATCGATGACAGCGGCAGGGCGGTCAGCGTACCCGCTGAACCCATGCGCCTGGCAGACGCCTGGTTCGCCCACCATGTGCTGCTCATGACCCTTGGTGCCGGGCCGCGTATCGTCGCCACGGTCAACCACCCGCGCAGCCTGCCGTGGATGTTCAAGGTGCTGCCGAGCCTGAATAACGCCACCGGTGTCGAAGGCACCACCTTCAATGCAGAGGCGCTGCTTGCAGCCGGTGTCGATCTGGTGTTCACCTCCACCGCAGATCGCCAGGCGCTGGCCTACCAACAGGTCGGGCTGGCAGTAATGCGCATGGGCTACACCGACCTTCCTGGCCTGCAGCGATCGATGCTCGCCACCGCCCAAGCCCTGGGTGGCACGCCACCTATGGTGCGTGCCCATGCATACAACCAATACCTCGATCAGCAACTGGCCTTCGTCGCCGGCAGGGTCGCAACTGTCCCTGCCGAGCAACGGCCAAGGGTGCTGCATATCGCGTCTGTGAACCCCTTGAAAGTCGACGGCAGCGGCACCTTGATCGATGACTGGATCAAGATTGCCGGGGGTCGCAATGCGGCGACCGGGCTCAAAGGCAACCTGCAGGTGGTGTCGGCAGAACAACTGCTGGTTTGGCAACCCGATGTGCTGATCCTGGCGGCGGGCGCGGGTGACTTGAAGCAGGCAGCACAAGCGCAGCTGCTGAGCCAGTTGACGGCTGTACAACGTGGCTGGGTGTTGCGCAACCCGGCCGGCGTATTCCCCTGGGATCGCTACGGTACCGAAGTAGCACTGCAGATTGAATGGGCCGCTCAACAACTGCATCCGGCTCTGTTCCGGGATGTCGATATGGTCCAGCAAACCATGGGCTTCTATCAGCGGTTCTTTGATTACGCGCTGAGTGAGGCCGACGCTCAGAGGATACTTCAAGCGCTGCCGCCAGCACCCTAAAAGCAGCAACCCGTGGGGCGGCATGAGGGCTGGGGTGAACCGCCGTGGCGCTATTAGCCAAACGCCGGTTGGCTCATTTCCACTGCGGCTCAGACTCCTTGAAGGGCTTCCCAGGGTTGGCTTACGGTGCAGCGTACGCACCGCGGTAAACCGTCTCAGGGCAACAAGGGGCAGTAGGGCTCATCTCACGACTCAGGGGGTTCCTTCGGAACACTCAGCCTTCGTGGCACGGCGAGCGCCCATTCCAGGCCCTCCTATGGAACCACATCAGTCATCAGACCACATACTCACTGTCCGCCCGATGATGGGCGGCGGCTTTCATGTGCATCACCCCCGTTGCCAATGATCCGTTCATTTCGCTACAAGGTGCGCCCCCGGCCGCGCAGGTCGTTTGCTGGAATGGCGCTCTCCGACAATGAGGCCGGCCGATCCGAGCCAGGCTGTTAGTAGTGCTGTTTCCCTGCCAAACCCTGACCCTAGCTCGATAAGGAGGCATCACACATGGTTGATTCAATCAGAGCTCACTCTCCTCACTTGGCACCGTCCCTGGCTACAGATGAAGCTAGCCGTACGCACGGCGCTCGGCGATCTCGGGAAACGACACAACTCACGGGGATTACGGACCCGCAAGAGCGCGCCAATGTCCGTAGTTACATGGAGGGCCTCTTTGAGCCTTACCAGAAAAGCGACAGGCCTGGGGCTGCACACAACGGGCAAATCAAGGCGCTCGCCCGCAGCCGGGCCGACAAGCTACTGAGCCTGGGCGAGGATGAAGCGGCCATTCGCAAGACGATGGACAACGCCCACCGGCTGGATCGCTACGCCACGACCGGTACCGCGCTGGTGGGCGGCGTGCCGTTTTCCGGCATGGTGGCTCTGCAATTCGCCAAGCCAGGGGTTATTAGCGGGGCCACCCAATACCTGTTCGGCGAAATAGAAAACGCCGTGGCTAAAGCCGCGGCGGAGGGTGGTGTCGGCGGTATGGAGGCTCACTACCCGGATGAGTTCTTTCAACGATTATTCAAGGAGGCGAAGCAGGATTCGTTCTTCCTCAAGCCACCTGCCGAGAAATTGCATGGTGCCCTGACCGATTCACTGACCCAAAAACAGCCCGGCAAGTTGCAGGAAGCGATGGAGGACGCCCTCCAGATTCAGACGTATCTCGCACGCGCGTTTGCTACCAACTTAACGGCTGCCGTATTGACCGCCACCAACAAGGCGGCGCACGTCGAGACCTTCAACAAGTTTGCGGTGCCGCTCGGTAACTACCTGTCCGGCCTTGGCACGGCGCACCTCAAGCACAAGGCCCAGAATGGCCGCCATGAGCGGGGCGAAGCGCTACTGTTCGGGTTGAGGGACGCCGAGCCCAAGGCCAACTTCGATGAGGAAGAGGATTGGCTAAACGTTTACATGGCAGCGAAAAACGGCAGCCTATTGTCCGCCATGGGGCATGGCGGTGAACGCATGGGCAACATGTTGCTCGGCGCTTTGGGCAATAGCCTTGATGCATTGGGTAAGGCCTTGACCAGCGCCAATAGCCTGGGCGGCGGGTATGTGGGGCTTGGCTTGACCTTCGCAGCCCGTGCAGCAGCGCAGCAGGCTGCTACGGCTTTAGTGTCCGGCGCATGGCAGAAGGCGGCCGTAGGTGGGGCTGTCAATTTCGTCGGAACGGGAGCGGCCTTCGGAATGTGGGCGTTCATCGCATCGTTGTCGAGCAAGCTGTCGGACGAAGGCAAGGCGTGGGTGAACGCTGACAACCATGCGGCACCCAAAGCGGCCCTTGGCATCCGGGCAGCTCAGCAACTGCAGACCGAAACCGATGGTGGGAATCTTCGCCAGCGCACCCACCGGCTAAGGAACCTGCGTGGTGATCTCGAGGCTCAAGTCGGTGATAACGCCCTAGCATTGAGCACCCTGGGGAGGGCCTCCAGTGCAGATACCTCTGGGCGAGCCTGAGTGGCCTGCCCATATCCACCCTGAATGGCTAGCCGGGGCCCGTTCAAGTGCATTGATGTGGATAACCCGGCCGAGCAGCTCCCTGAGCGCCGGGTTTTGGTTATGCCGGCGCCAGGCAATGTACCTGGCGGTTTCCACAGGCGCCGCGTCGATTGGCTTGAACAGGATGCCCGGTGGCTGAGGGCTGCGCAAAGACGAGGGTACGATGCCAACCCCCAGGCCGGCGCGCATCAGCCTCAGCAACGCATTGCTCTGGTACGCGCGCTGCACGTACCGTGGGGTGGGCGCCATGGCGGGTGAGCAGGCCGGCAATCAAATCATGCAAGTGTCGGCCTCCAGATCTTCGGCGTGGGGCCGGCTCAACCAGTCCAGATTGCGCGGTGTTCCATGGCGGTTTAAAACACCAGCGCCTGCCCGTCCTTGCGCGATTCGCTGGCGGCCACGTAATGCCCCTGTGGATGGCGCTGTATAATCTGGCACCCGCCAAACAGATGGTTAAGTTGGACGTCCTCAATCTCAACCTGATGCCCTAGCGCGCGAAGCGCAGTCAGCAAGTTACGGTCCAGCGTATGTTCGACCATGACCCGCCGCCCGCCAATAATCCGCCAGCGTGGCGCATCAATGGCAGCCTGGGGGTTTTGCTTATACTGCATCACCCTGAGGGCTATCTGGAGGTGGCCTTGCGCCTGCATTGGCCCGCCCGTTAGACCAAAAGACATCAGCGGCTGGCCGCTGCCGTCAAGGGCAAACGCCGGGATGATGGTATGCAATGGGCGCTTGTTCGGTGCCACGCAGTTGGGGTGTCCGGTTTTAAGCACAAAGCCCGCACCCCGGTTTTGCAAGCTGATCCCAGTACTCGGAACCACAAGCCCCGACCCGAAGCCTTTATAGTTCGACTGGATATAGGACACCATCATGCCGTTACTGTCGGCACTGGTGACATACACCGTTCCGCCTTCACGGGGCGCACCGTAACTGAAATCGCCGGCCTTGTGGGGGTCGATCAACGCCGCCCGCTGCCGCAGATACTCATCCGTTAACAGCGAGTCGGCGGGTAACAGCATACTGTCGATATCGGCGATATGATTGTCCAGATCCGCCAGCGCCAGTTTCATGGCCTCAATGGATAAATGCAGCACCTCAATGGAATCGGGCGCATACCGGCCGATATCCAACTGTTCCAGAATACCCAGCGCCATCAGCATGGCGATCCCCTGCCCGTTGGGTGGCAATTCATGCACCGTGCCGCCGGCGAAAGTGCGAGACAGTGGCTGGACCCAGTCGGTACGATGATTATTCAGATCGTCAAGGGTCATGGCCCCGCCGCATTGCTTGATAAAAGCGATGGTTTTTTCGGCCAGCTCGCCGCGATAGAAGGCCTCACCATTACTTTCGGCGATTAGCGACAGCGAGCGCGCCTGATCAGGATTTTTAAAGCATTCGCCGGCGCGGGGAGCACGGCCATCGGGGGCGAAGCAGGTGCTGAAACCCGGTTGGTCTTTGAGCAATGCCAGATTTTTGTGCCATAGCAGACTCACCAGCGGCGAAACAGGAAAGCCCTGCTGCGCATAATCAATTGCTGGCTGAGCCAATGTGGTCAGCGGCAGGGAGCCAAAGCGATGCGCCAGTTCCACCCAGGCGGACACCGCGCCGGGTACGGTTATCGAATCGTAGCCCCGCATCGGCATCTCGCTTCGGCCGGCGAAATACGCTTCGTTCCACGCCGCCGGCGCGCGGCCCGACGCATTAAGGGCATGCAGTTGTTTGCCGTCCCATACCATGGCGAACGCATCGCTGCCCATGCCGCAGCCGGTCGGTTCCACAACTGTGAGCGCCATGGCGGTGGCGAGCGCCGCGTCCACCGCATTTCCGCCCTGCATCAACATTCTCATCCCGGCCTGCGCGGCCAACGGCTGCGAGGTCGCTACGGCATTGCGCCCCATCATAACTGGCCGGTAAGAGGGATAGGCAATATTGAAATCAATATCCTTCATCGTATTATCCTGTTTTATCCAGATCGGGGATCGAGTGCGTCGCGTAGTCCCTCACCCAATAAGTAAAGCCGTGTAACGCGTGGACCCTAGCCACCCTGGGAGGGCGATAGACATCGACGGTGCTGCTCTGGTGTTTCAGCAGTTGGCTGCACAATTTTGATGAGGCCTTTTGCCGCGGTGTTGCGTTGCCGCACTTCGCCATAGCCCTGCTATGGCGACAACAGTCATACGTCAACGCTTATGTAAACTTCTGAAACATCACGCTGGACTCTGTACGAAATATCTAGCCAGGATTGGATCGCCTGGTATGTCTGCAGGCCGAAAACAGTTACGGTGGGAAGCAATAGTGTTGGTATTGCCGGTACCCGTCGTTTGCGAATGATCGCCACTATCTGTTTAGCCAATTGCTTGTCATTCGGTTAGATCATTGACTAAAGGTCACATCAGCCAGACGCAATAATGCGTCGGGATACGGTGAGAACCCTTTCACCTTTTTATTGATGGCGAACATCCGCGGTTCGAAATAGAGATAGGCTATAGGCATATCGGCCTGCAACTGCTGAACCACATTGGTGTAGAGCGCTTTGCGCTGGCTGGTATCATTGCTTTGGCGGGCCGCCAACAGCCATTTGTCCACCTGCTCGTTGCTGTAACGGCCATCATTGAGCGCGCCGCGCGTCGCTACGAACGAATAGACGTCACCATCGGGATCCGGGCGGCCAGACCATGACGATAGCGCCAGTTCGAAGTCTCCGGACGATAACCGGCTAAGCAGCATGGCGTGCTCCGTCATTTGCAGGCTGACATCAAAACCGGCCTCGGCTTCCATGGATTGAATCACCTGGGCGACCTGTTGAGCCACCGGGTCGTTTGGCACCATCAGCGTGACGTGCAATGGCGAGGTAATCCCGGCATCGGCCAGCAAAGCACGCGCTTTGGCAGCATCCCTCGGAGGGATAGGCCGCTCGACATGATAAGGGCTGGCATCGGTAAAGGGCTGGTTGGCCGGCGTATATAGCCCCCCGAATACCACCTGGTTGATGGCATCGCGGTCGAGGCCCCATGAAAACGCCTGCCTGACTCGCGTATCGGTAGCCAACGGGCTGGTCGCTGTGGTTTGTCCATGGCCAATATTGAAAACCACGCTCATATAGCCCAGCGGCGTGGGCTTAGCCAGCATTAAGTTGTTATCCGACGTTACCGTCTTTACGTCGCTGGCCGCTATCCAGTCGACCAGATCCAGATCGCCGGCCCGCAAATTGGCCAAGCGAACAGACGCATCGGGCACCGGCAGGAAGATTACTTTGTCAAAATGATAAGGTTTAGGGTTCCAGTACTGATTGAAGCGGGTCAGTACGATGCGATCCTGCTGTACCCGGCTGTCGAACTGATAAGGCCCCGAACATACCGGATGGGCGGCGACGTTCCCTTTGGCCGTGGCTTCGGGGGCCAGCATGGCGCCGGCGCGATCGGTTAATTGTGATAACAACGCCGCATCAGGGGTTTTAAGGTTAAAAACAATGGTGTAGGGGTCAGCCACCTCTACCGTACTGATGGATGAAATTTCGCTCTTTCGTGTGGAGCCCGGTAAGGTAAGTTCGCGCTCGATATTGTATTTGACAGCGGCGGCATCGAATTTTTCGCCATCATGGAAAACCACGCCCTGGCGCAAATGCATCGTCAGTACTTGATTATCCGCGCTCCAGGACCAATCGGTTGCCAGTCCGGGAACAATATTCAGATGGGCATCGATATCCACCAGGCGGTCGCATAGCGCATTGAAGATAAACCGGCCGGTGTAGGAGCGTGACGTCACTGGGTCGAGCTGGTCCGGATCGCTACTTATACCCACCCGCAGCACCGTTTCCGCCTCGGTGAAACCACTGGCAGCCAGCATTATCAAACTGCTGAAACCGAGAAAAAGCCGGGAACTTATTTTCATCGATATTTACCTTTTGGCATGACAGCTGTTTATGGAAAACTGACGTTCAAAAAGCGCATGGCGTTTTAGAAACGCCTCGGATAAGGGGACGCGACGATAACCGCGTCATGTTGCAACACCCGCCAACGATGGCGGATACCGACCGTGAAAAGCCCCGGGCAAATCTATTGTTTTCGACAATTCGCCGACCCTTGTGCTGGCGCACGTTGAATCCCACTCGGAGCCGTCCGGCTCTAAGCACGCTGCGCCCCGGGCGTGGCTTGAGCGCGGACCGGTGGTGTCCATTAGCTGGCTCACTGGTCTTATCCCCTTTCAGGGCGGGTGACTGTGGTTGTGAAGCACGCTCGCGTTCAGGCCTGGTTGTTCACCCTTATCGCGCGCATCGCGCTGAGTCCGCGTTGCCAAACGGCTAGAATGTGCGCCTCGATCTCCTCCTCGGCGGCCGCTTCGTCAGGTATCGACAGCGCATCGATCAATCGCTGATGGGTGAACGCGTTCTCCGCCCGCTTGCTGCGCCGCTCCATTTCGCTATAAATGGCCCGGGAGTAGGCGAATGACAGCCGATGCATGTGCAGCATGCAGCGACCCAGTACCGGCTCCAGCACCGGCAGTCTGGCGCAGCGGAACAGCGAGAGATGAAAGGCGTGATCGCACTCCATCGAGGCGTAAAAATGACCTTGCGCACTGTTTTCATGCATCTCATGGATCAATCCGCCCAGCGTCGTGAGCAACTTGTCATCGTAGCGCGCTCGAGCACAACGAAAGCCGAGTCGCTCCAAGCGCAGCCTAATCGCCAGCAGTTCCTCTGCCTCACTCAGGCCGATTCCAGCAATCTGAGTACCTCGATAACCATCGCGAAATACCAGCCCCTCTTCGGCGAGCCGCATCAACGCCTCGCGGACGGTGCCCTGACTCGTAGAGAACTCAAGCGCCAATGCGGTTTCGAGCAGCACATCGCCCGCCAGCCGTTTCCCCAGCACGATCTCTTCGCGCAAGAGATGAAATATATGGTCGACTTTGCGCGTGATGCGCTTGGCCCCGGTTTTCGAGCTTGGCAGAACAGACATCGATACCTCGATACGAACGCAGATCAAATGTTGACTATCAATATCGATATTGATAATTGGCTTTTGCAAATCCTGCGCCAGCTATCGACGATGCCGTGTGGCGACGGCGGTAGGTCGAAAGGCCTGCAGCGTGCATCGCGGTGTGCGGAAAAGGCCTTGCACAGGGCCGCTTGGCGAGCTTTTACGTCCGACGCTCGTTCTAAAGCCCGCAACTTGCCATACTCATAGCCGCTTTCGGGCTGTCCGTAGGTGTGACAAAGCGAAGATGGGTTACCCGGAGTCGCCGAACCGCTCCTTATGGGCCTATGGGGTTAATGGCGGCCGCCATCGGTATCGCGGTTGCCATATCGCTACCAAATATCGCCTCGGTCATTGTCTCGAAGCGCTATGGGCATGGCGGTAGCTCGGCCGCTGGCAGATTGTCAGAGCGTCGCTGAAAACCCTTGCCAACCTATGCTGGCGGGTTATCGTCTAACGAGAGTGGTTTGATGCCTATGCTCACCCAGTGCCCCGTTTTGGGCGCTAGATGATCCGTTCGCAGCCGCTGTCGACAGGCGTGTCAGGCTGCTCAGGGGGTGGCTCGCGACCATCGGTGGCGTGCGGCGCGTCGACCACCAGGCCGGGTGAAACCCGCCGGATGCGTCGATCGGCGTGGTAGGCACCGTCATCGTTGTGCCGCAAGTACAGGCGTGCGCAGGCCACGCACGCCCACACGCCACATTGGTTATAGGGGTAGTAGTGCGGCGCGATAGGGGCCTCTGGGGCCCAATAAGACGTCCCGTTGGGGTGGTATTCCTCGATGGTTGCGTCTTCAGGCGCGAACCTGGCCAGCGTGCCCACGTCGACGAAGTGCTCTTCTCGGTAGGCCACCGGCCAACTGCTCCAACCGCTCAGGTCACGGGCTAAGCAGTGGCAGGCCGGGGCTTGGGCCAGCGCGGCTTCCGAGCAGGCGGCCAGCAGCTTCGCGTCAAACACACGAGTCATATCCTTGAACCCTCCGTCGCCTTCGCAATCACTTGCACAGTGGCGGCAGTTTACGCCCGTTGCAAACCCGCAATCCACCGTCGCGCCAAAGGCCGGCGTGGCCCTGCTTGCCGGGCCGGGTAGGGCGGTTAACAAAAGGCGCCCCTAGACGTTTGACTCATTCAAAAGCACCTACCCGTGGGTGTGTCGCCGGGCATGCATAGGTGAGCCCGCGAGCGGGTTTTGCGAGGTTTCCCCGACGAAAGGGCGCAATTGGCCTACAGTGAACAGGTTGGCGGATGAGCGCGGTGATTTTTCGGGTGGCTACATAGCGACCTCGGCGCGGGTATCTGGCCCGGCACCTTCGATCCATACGGATGTTCAATCGGATAAAGGAGCACCCTCGTGAAAGCGCTCGTCTACCTCGGCCCAGGTGAGAAATCCTGGACCGACAAGCCCACCCCGGCCATCGACAAGCCCACCGACGCCGTGGTTCGGCTGTTGCACACCACCATCTGCGGCACAGACCTGCACATTCTCGAGGGTGATGTACCGGAAGTCACCCCAGGGCGGGTGCTCGGCCATGAGGGTGTGGGTGTGGTAGAAACGGTGGGCGCGGCGGTTCGCAATTTCAAGCCGGGCGACCATGTGCTGATTTCGTGCGTAACCTCCTGCGGCAGTTGCACCAACTGCCGGCGCCAGATGTACTCGCATTGCGCCGATGGCGGGTGGATTCTGGGCCATACCATCGATGGCACCCAAGCCGAATACGTACGTATCCCCCATGCCGACAACAGCCTGTATCCGATCCCCGCGGGGGCCGATGAGCAAGCGCTGGTGATGTTGAGCGATATTCTCCCGACCGGCTTCGAAATCGGCGTGCTGGCGGGCAAGGTCAAGCCCGGCGACAGTGTGGCGATCGTCGGCGCCGGCCCGGTAGGCATGGCCGCACTGCTCACGGCGCAGTTTTATTCCCCGGCCATGCTGATCGTGGTCGACGCTGACCGCAATCGCCTGGAGGTCGCCCAAGGCTTTGGTGCCACTCACCTGATCGACATCAATAGCGAGAACGCGGTGCAGCGTATCTTCGAGCTAACCGATGGGGTAGGCGTCGACGTGGCGATCGAGGCCGTTGGCATCCCGGCATCGTTCGACACCTGCCAGGCGGTGATTGCCCCGGGCGGCAACATCGCCAATGTGGGCGTGCATGGCAAAAGCGTCGAGCTGCACCTGGAAAAACTATGGATCCAGAACATCAACCTCTCCACCGGCTTGGTCAATACCAATACCACGCCCATGCTGCTCAAGACCGTACAAGCCGGCAAGATCGATGCAAGCCAGTTGATCACCCATCGCTTTGCCTTGGCGGACATCCTCGCGGCATACGAGGTGTTTGGCAACGCCGCCCGGGAAAAGGCCATCAAGGTTATCCTCACCCAATAGGCTCAGCCACCAAGCCGCAGGAGATGTGCATGACGGCCGAAGCATTACACGACACCGCGCAGGGGCCAGGCGATGCGTTGCTGGTGCTCAATGCTGGCTCTTCAAGCATCAAGTTCTCGCTGTACCGCGCCACCCCCGACGTACAGGGGGAGCCGGTGCTGCGGGGCCAGGGCAGCCTTGAGCAACGGCCGGGGCAGTGGCGGCTGGCGTTTGTCGATGCATCGGGCAATGCCCAGCATGAACAGTGGCCGCTGCCCGAGGAGGGCGCACCGGGCGACAGCCTGGAACCGCTGGTAGCCTGGATCGAACGCCACACCGGTGCGCCGCTGGCCGCAGCCGGGCACCGCATCGTGCATGGTGGTAGCCGGCAAGCGGTGGCGGCACGGGTCGATGGCGCCTTGCTCGATGAACTGCAAGCCCTGACCCCCATAGCCCCCTTGCATCAACCGCTGTGCTTGGCGCCGGTTCGGTTTCTCGCCCGGCGCCACCCGCAGTTGCCCCAGGTCGCCTGTTTCGATACCGCGTTTCACCATACCCTCGATGCTCTGGAATGCCACTATGGCTTGCCGCGCCACCTCACGGACGAAGGCGTGCGGCGCTATGGGTTTCACGGGTTGTCTTACGAATACATCGCCGGCGCCTTGCCCGGCTACGACGCCGAGGCTGCCCGCGGCCGCACCATCGTCGCCCACTTGGGCAATGGCGCCAGCCTGTGCGCGTTGCACAAGGGGCGCAGCCGTGCCACCAGCATGGGCTTCACCACGCTGGATGGCTTGCTGATGGGCAGCCGCCCCGGCCATCTGGACCCAGGCATCCTGCTGTACTTGCTGCGTGAACGTGGCCTGTCGGTTCAGGCACTGGAGCACTTGCTGTACCACGAGTGTGGTTTGCTCGGGGTATCCGGCGGTATTTCCGGCGACATGCGCGAGCTGTTGGCCAGTGATAGCAGCGCGGCACGCGAGGCGGTGGCCTTGTATGTGCATAACGTGGTGCGAGAAATCGGCGCATTCAGCGCGGTGCTCGGCGGGCTGGATGCCGTGGTGCTTACCGGCGGCATCGGTGAGCATGCGGCGGCGGTGCGCGCGGGCATCCTGCGTGGCTGCGCCTGGCTGGGTGTGCAGTTGGACGAGCAGGCCAACGAGGCGGCCGGCCCCCGTTTATCACGCCCGGGCAGCCCGGTGAGCGCCTGGATGATCCCCACCGACGAAGACCGGGTGATCGCCCGGCACACATTGAAGTTGCTACGCGGCAACGCCCGCGGGCAGCCGCCGCAATAACCCGCAGCCCTGGGCCTGCGCCTAGCAGGATGTTCATGTCAGCTTTCACGGAGTCGCTATGTTCACCTTCAACCCGCAATTTTCCAGCGCCGACGATTCAAGCACCCTGGCCCTTCCGGCCGTGGCCCCAGGTGGCCCCTTGGCCCCGCAATTGCTCGACCGCATGCACCGTTATTGGCAGGCGGCCAATTACCTGTGCGTGGGCCAGATTTACCTGAAGGCCAACCCGCTGTTGCGCGAACCCCTGGCTGTGGAGCACATCAAACCCAGGCTATTGGGCCATTGGGGCACCTCGGCCGGGCAGAATTTCATTTATGTCCACCTCAACCGTTTGATCAGCGAACAGCTCGCGCAAATGGTGTACATATCCGGGCCCGGGCATGGCGGCCCCACGCTTAATGCCTGCGCCTGGCTTGAGGGGACGTACACCGACGTACACCCGGACATCACCGCCGACGAAGCGGGTATGCTGCGGTTTTTCCGCAGCTTCTCCACCCCCGGCGGCGTACCCAGCCACTGCGGCCCGCACACGCCAAACTCGCTGCACGAGGGCGGCGAACTGGGCTATTCGCTGGTGCACGCATTCGGCGCTGTGTTCGACAACCCGGACCTGCTGGTGGCCTGTGTGGTGGGTGACGGCGAAGCCGAGACGTGCCCGCTGGAGGGCAGTTGGAAGAGCGTGCGTTTTCTGAACCCCCGCCACGACGGCGCGGTACTGCCGATTCTGCACCTTAACGGCTACAAGATTTCCGGCCCCACCGTGGAGGCGCGCACCGACGACGCTGACTTGATCGAGCTATACCAGGGCCGGGGCTACGCGCCGATTATCGTCGCGGGCGACGACCTGCCCGGCATGCACCAGCGCTTTGCCGCCGCCCTCGACGCAGCTTATGCCCAGGTGCGGGACATCCAACGCCAGGCCCGAGAGCAAGGCGTTACCAAGCGGCCGCGCTGGCCGATGATCATCCTGCGTAGCCCGAAAGGCTGGACAGGCCCCAAAGTGGTCGACGACCTGCCCGTGGAGGGCACGTTCCGCGCCCACCAGGTGCCATTGGCCAACGTGTTGGAAAACCCTGAGCATTTGGCGCAATTGGAAGCCTGGATGCGCAGTTACAACCCACAGAGCTTGTTCGATGACAAGGGCTCGTTGATCGCGGAATTGCAAGCGTTGACGCCGCCCGCACCCTTGCGCTTGGGTGCGGTGCCTCATGTGAATGGCGGGCGCTTGCTCACCGCGTTGGACCTTCCGAATTTTGCCGATTACGGTTTGCATGTGCCGGGGCCGGGGCAGGTGATCGCCGAAGCGCCACGGAAGTTGGGCGAGTACCTGCGCGACGTGATCCGGGCCAACCCGCGTAATTTCCGCCTGTTCGGCCCGGATGAAACCAACTCCAATCGCCTGAACGCGGTGTTCGAGGCCACCGGCCGCACGGCTGCCGGGCCGCTGCTGGGCGTCGACGACCACCTCTCGGTTGATGGCCGGGTGATGGAGGTATTGAGCGAGCACCTGTGCGAAGGCTGGCTCGAAGGCTATTTGTTGACCGGCCGCCATGGCATGTGGTCGACCTACGAGGCGTTCGCTCAAGTGGTCGATTCGATGGTGACCCAACACGCCAAGTGGTTGCAGCAATGCCGGGACTTCGCCTGGCGGCGGCCATTGGCCTCGCTCAACATCCTGCTGACCAGCCATGCCTGGCGCAATGACCACAATGGTTTCAGCCACCAGTCCACGGGCTTCGTCGACAATGTGCTGCAACGCCGTTCCGACGTGGTGCGGGTGTATTATCCGCCAGACTCCAACTGCCTGGTCAATGTGTTCGACCATTGCCTGCGCAGCCGCAATTACGTCAATGTGGTGACCTGCGGCAAACAGCCGGACTTCCAATGGCTGGATTTCGAACAGGCGCTCAAGCACTGTTCGCAAGGCGCGTCGATATGGGATTTTGCCACCAACGACGCCGGTGCCGACCCGGATATTGTGTTGGCCTGCGCTGGGGACGTGCCCACCACTGAGGCGGTGGCAGCGTCATGGTTGTTGCAAAAGCACGTGCCGGGTATTCGCGTGCGATTGGTCAATGTGGTCGACCTGAGCATCCTCGCCAGCCCCGAGTCTCGGCCGCATGGCATGGACCATGTGTCGTTCGAGGCGCTGTTCACGCGGGAGGCACCGGTGATGTTCGCCTTCCACGGGTCTACCTGGGTCATTCATTCGCTGGTCCATGGGCGGGCCAACGAGGCGCGGTTCCATGTGCGGGGTTTTTCCGACCGCGGCACCACCACCACCCCCTTCGACATGGTGGTGCTGAACAACATGAGCCGCTTCCAACTCGCCATCGATGCCTTAAGCCATGTGCCGCGGCTGCGCTCAAGCAGCCTTAACGCCATGAGTTATTTCGAAGAGCAACTGCGCACCCACCACACGTATATCCGCCAGCACTTCGAAGACATGCCCGACATCCGCAATTGGCACTGGACAGCCGACTTCAGCCAACCGCAAAGCCCACCCCCCTTGGCCAAGGGCCAGGCGCGCGGCCAGACGTTTACCGATGCGTGAGCGGCCGGTGCAGTTGAATGATCAGCGAGCGAAGTGATTGATGAGTGAGCGTACATCCCAAGCCACACCGGCGGCCGCGGTGCGGTTCCCCCTGGGCTTGATCGCCGCCTGCCTGGCGCTGGTGGCGGTGCTTCTCTTACCGTTGCCGGCTGACCTACCGGTAGCCGGGCATCGGATGTTGGCGATCCTGGTATTCGCGGTAACGGTATGGGTCACCGAAGCGGTGTCGTATGAAGCCAGCGCGATCATGATCACTTCATTGATGGCGATACTGATCGGCACGGCGCCCACCGTGCACGACCCGTCGCTGGTCTACGGCTCTTCGGCGGGTATCTCCATGGCGTTGAGCGGGTTTTCCAACCCGGCCCTGGCGTTGGTAGTGGGGGCGTTGTTCCTGGCCGCGGCGATGACCTATACCGGCTTGGACCGGCGCATCGCGCTGGTCACGCTGTCGAAGGTCGGTGCCAGTACCCGGCGGATTTTGCTGGGTGCCATGCTGGTGATTGTGCTGCTTAGCCTCGTGGTGCCCAGCGCCACGGCGCGCAGCGCCTGTGTGGTGCCGATCATGGTAGGGGTGATCGCCGCCTTCGGTGTGGCCAAGCGTTCCAATATCGCGGCGGGGATCATGATCATCGTTGCCCAGGGCACCAGCATCTGGAATGTCGGCATTCAAACTGCCGCGGCGCAAAACCTGTTGACGGTCGGCTTTATGGATAAAATGCTCGGCCAGCGCGTGTCGTGGCTGGACTGGCTGATTGCCGGCGCGCCATGGGCGCTGATCATGTCGGGAGTATTGATCGCCCTGGTGTTGAAAATCCTCCCGCCGGAAACCGACAGCATACCGGGCGGCATGGCCGCGGTGAAGCGCAACCTGGCCGAACTGGGGCCGATGACCGGGCCGCAAAAGCGCTTGGCCGCCGTGTCGGTATTGTTGCTGCTGGGTTGGGCGACCGAGGGTAAACTGCACCCCTTCGACACCACCTCGACCACCTATGCCGGGCTGGTTTGGTTGTTGCTGCCGCGTTTCGGTGTGATGAACTGGAAAGACGTACAAGCCAGCATCCCCTGGGGCACGGTGATCGTGTTCGGCGTCGGTATCAGCCTGGGTACCGCGCTGCTGACCACTCAGGCGGGGCAGTGGCTGGGCGTCCAGGTCGTGCAGCACACCGGCTTGGACCGGATCGGTACGTTAGGCGTGTTCGCGGTGCTTAGCGGCTTCTTGATTCTGATTCACCTGGGTTTCGCCAGTGCCACGGCGTTGACCTCGGCGATGCTGCCCATCCTGGTCGCGGTGTTGCAAACCTTGCCCGGCGATTTCAGCCGGTTGGGCATGGCCATGCTGTTGGGCTTTGCCGTCAGTTTTGGCTTCATACTGCCTATCAACGCGCCACAAAACATGGTGTGCCTGGGTACCGATACCTTTAACCCTAAGCAGTTCGCCTTGGTGGGCGGTGCGGTCAGCCTGATCGGTTACTTGTTGCTGCTGCTGTTCGCGGCAACCTATTGGGCGTGGCTAGGCTGGATGTGATCAGCTTTGCCGCGCCGCGCCGGGCGCTTTCACTAGGGAGCGGAGCCCGTAAAGGCGTTATTCGTAGCGTTGCCGCCGCACTGAGCTGACGCCATTTCCGAGCTGATACGGCTGACCAAGCGCTTGTCTTGCGCCGCTGCGCTGCCCAGGCCCAACCGCTTGGCCGTCACTTGCAGCTGCGCGGCGCCCGCTTGTTTCTGCCTGTGCACAGAGCGCAGGCGCAGGTGGGCGTTGTCGAAGTTGTGCAGCATCAGGCTGCGCACTTGGATTTCTTCGTCGGCGCGGCACACCACGCGCCGCACAATCGCTGTTCCTCTTCGTTGGCCGGCAGCACCTGCTGGCGATTCAAGCGCAGGGCTATGTCGCGCAACAGCACGTTCGCACACAGCACCATCAAGCTGCCCAAGGCGGCCTCAAGCAACAGCCCCATGCCGCACAGCACGCTAACGGCTGCCGTGCAGCAGAGCGTGGCCGCGGTATTAAGCCCGCGAAAGTTGAACCCATCGCGCATGATCACACCGCCCCCCAGAAACCCGATGCCTGACACCACATAGGCGGCGATCCGCGACGCATCGCCGGCCAAGCCTGGAACGGCCTGCATCATCAACACGAACAAGCAAGCGCCAATACTGACCAGCGCGTTGGTGCGCAGGCCGGTGAGGCGCTGGCGCCGTTGCCGTTCGGCACCGATCAAGGCCCCGAGTACCAAAGCTGCGAACACACGCAGCACAAACCCTTTCCAATCCATCATTTTTTTATTCCACAACCGAGGCATGCGCCTGCCGGGGCCGGCGCTACAGGTATTCATTGGGATTGCGAAAGGCCATGCCCGGCCGGGCAGGCCGGGGGCAGAGAAAAGGGGCAAACATAGGGTCGGAAAAGGCGGTGGTTGCCACTGTTCACGCGGGGGTGCGAGGCAGTGGCAACAGGGCTGCTGAACTGGGCTCGCGGGTTAGGCCTGTCGCAATCGACTGGGGCTGGCGTCCAATTCAGGCTCCTGTAGTTAAAGGCGGGGCGAATCTACCGCGGTGAAAATAACCCGTCAATTCTGTGGCGGGTCAATTTAAATCAGTTTGCGCCCTAAGCGCTTTCGCCGTGCAGCGCACGGCGATGAAAATGCTGAATCTGCCCTAGGGCGAAACAGGAGGCGTAATGGATGATCGCCTCGCGGTCACCGAAGAACCGCTGCGTGCGAGAAAACAAATGCAAGTTGCCTTGAATGTCGAAGGCCCAGGCAAAACACACTGTACCGGGGGGTATCCCGTCCATGGGTTGGTCGCCGGCGATCCCGGTGGTCGCGACGGCTACGTTGGCGGTGCTGTTGCGCAAGGCGCCGGTCGCCATTTCACGGGCGACCTCTTCGCTGGTCAGGGTAAAGGTGTCGATCGTTCTCGCGTTTACCCCCAGCAAGCGGATCTTCGCCTGGGGCGAGTACACCACATGGCCGCTCTCGATCACCTGGCCACTGCCCGGTACCACGCCTAAAGCCGCCGTAATACGCCCCGCAGTGCAGGACTCGGCCGTAGTGAGGTAGAGCTTGTGCTCAGTGAGGTAGGCCATCAATGCCTCGATGTCCTGGATGAACGCCCGTGGAATGTCCATGTCAAGCTCCAGTGCCGTGCCGTGTTATTCAGAGTCCATCGCCGGGGCGCAGTTCTGTGCCCTTTTTAGCACTCCCCTGGAGCGCTGCGCTGTTACGCCAGATAGGCGTGGGGGCGGCGCCCGGCCATCAAATAGCGAAATGCCGGGCAATGGCAGGTGTGTAATGCGCGCAATTGATCCGCGTGAGGTGCGAATGGGCCTGACCCACCGAAAACGCCGCGCCGGCTCGGCTTCAGCAAGGCTGAAAGGCAGCTTCTGGAGTGTTTCGGAGCACGTTTGATCGGTAAGGTTATGCTGGCCGATGGGGCCACACCCAAGCAAGTTATTGCTCACTACCTTGCCCGGCAGTGCACGTTGGGCAAGCATTAGTTCTATACGGATCAATTCTCCAATAAAGGGGCTTTATACGCGCACCGCTACCAGACAGCGCCAGAACTGGCCTCTCAGTTGAAAGCGATAGGCGTAGGAAAGGAACTGGTTTTTATCGGGTGTGCCGGGACGGGCGCAAGCTTTATGGGAATAGTGCAGGGCTTGACCGATGCAGGCTTTGAGGTGATCGGCGTGCTCGTGGAACCCAAAGGGTGCGATAGCAAAAGCGGCACTTTTGCAGAGCATCGCCTTGAAGTATCTGCGGCGGGTGTTGTGCCACCCTTTGTGGATTGGCAGCACGTTAATGAATGTGTTTGGGTAAGTACCCGCACTATGCTCGAAGCGCAACGCGAGTGTTTCAAGCGCCACGGGCTGTTCATGGGTAATACCGCGGCGGCATGCCTAGCCGCCGCGGGGTGGCCGGGTGAGGCGAAATGGTATAGCCGCGCGACGCTCATAACGCTCGCCTACGATTCCGAGCCGTGGTACGACGACCTTTGCGTTGCGTCACCCGCCAGGCCCCTGGCCACCGATGTACAGCCCGTGTAGTGAGCCATCCGCCGCCGCACCATGGGTTTCACCACTCGAACGCCGGCCCCACCTGCCGGGTGGCGGCGAGGAATGCATCGGCCACCACTTGCAGCGGCTGCAGGTCCATGTCACTGGCCCGGTTTTGGATCAACCGCTCGAAGTGCCGGTAGAGCAGGGTGTATTCGCCCTCATCGGCCAGCCATTGGCGTACACCATCGACCGCGACCTCGGCGCCGCCCTTGTCCAGGCGCAAAGTGCCTTCGGTGCAGCGAAACTCGATGCGCCACAGTTCATCATCAATGGGTTGGTCGAAGTTGAATTCCGCACCCACCTGCACGGTGCCGGCGCGCATCTCTAATTGGGCGGCGATCGGTGCCAGGCGGTTGGCCGGCATCACCAGCTCGGCGCGCTGCATCAACAGCGGCGCTGGCAGCAGGGCGGTGGCGATTGACAACGCATTGATGCCGGGGTCGAACACCCCCAGCCCGCCGGTCTGCCAAATCCAATCCTGGCCGGGGTGATATTTACGCACCTGTTCTTTCCACTGTATGTGCACCTGCTGCAGGGTCATCCCGGCCAGCCATTCACGGGCCACTTCCACGCCCGGGGCAAACCGTGAATGCCAGGCGAACAGGCCGCTCACACCATGCTGCGCGGCAGCCTCCACCAACGCTTTGGCTTCCCCGACGCTGGCGCAGGGCGGTTTTTCCAGCAGCACGTGCTTCCCCGCCGCCAGCGCCTGCTGTACCAGCGCATAGCGGCTTTGTGGCGGGGTGCAAAAGGCAATGGCATCGACCTGTGGGCCCTGCGCCAGCAACTCACCGAGCGAACCGAAATTGGCCACCCCCGGGCAGGGCGCGCCAAGTGTGGCCACGGCCACCAGTTCGAAGGCGGGGTTGGCGCGCACGGCGGGAAGGTGCTGGTCTTGGGCGATCTTGCCGTAGCCGGCCAGCCCGAGGCGGATCGGTTGCATGGGAAGCTCTCCTGTGGCGTTTTGGATTGTTCTGCACTATTACCCTATGGTGAGCGCACCGCTTCGGTCACGCAATGGGTTCGTGCATAGAGCGCCCGCGCAATAGCATAGCCGCGCAACGATGAGCGTGCGCGGCGGTCCATAGCGCAGCGCACAGGTAGCACACCTCAGTAGCCGTGCCTGGCGGTCGCCCAAAGACCCCCTGCCGGGCAGGGCGCAAGCTACGATCACATAGGCCCTGCAGCAGGTTCGACCATGCGCTTACGTCAACTCGTTATCGCTGTCTATTGCGTCTCAATCGGCCACGGTGGCCTGGCGCTGGCCGACCCGCTCACCGCCACTGCCACCCACAAAGCCGAAGTACTGGAAGAAAAAGCCGCCAGTGGCGCGAAGGCTTCGCCGCCGCCGGCAAGCCAAGCCATCAGCCCTGCCGAGGCCCAGGCCGTCGACCCGGCTGGCCAAGCGCCCCTGGATGACGCCCTGACGTGCCTGGCGCGCTCGATCTATTGGGAAGCCAAAGGCGGCAGCCAAGGCGACATGGAAGACGTCGCCAGCGTGGTGATGAACCGCCTCGGCCAGGCGGGCTTCCCCGGCACCGTGTGCGGCGTGGTCAAGCAAGGCTCGGAGCACAACAATTGCCAGTTCTCTTGGTGGTGCGATGGCCGCGCGGACCAAGCCGAAGAAAACGACCGCTACACCCTGGCCAAAGACGTCGCGCGCAAGGCCCTGAACCGCCAATTGGTCGACCGCACCCACGGTGCGCAGTACTTCCATGATCACAGCGTGACGCCGGCGACCTTCACCAGCATGGTACGCACGGCGCAAAGCAGCCGGTTCGTGTTCTACCGCCCGCGCGGTGAGCAGGCGCCAGGCAAGTAGGGCGAGGAAGATAATGACCTTGGCTTGCCGGCTCACCGGTCAGGTCTACCCAACCCCGGTCGGCGCAGGCCATGGACCTGTTTTTCTAGGCTACTGCGGGCTATCTCAGCTTGAAAGACGCCGCATATCGATGTGCGGGATACCATCTTCCAGGTACGGCTCGCCTTCGGGGTGGAAGCCATAGCGCCCGTAATAGCCTTGTAGATGTGCTTGCGCGGCCAGGTACAACGGGCGTTCAGGCCAGCGTTGTGCGACCTCGGCGAGGGCGCGCTGCATCAATTGGTGGCCCAGCCCCTGGCCGCGCCCGGCCGGGGCGGTGATCACCCGGCCGATGGCTACTTCACCCTGGGCGGGCACCAACAGGCGCAGGTAAGCCAGCAACTGATGGTTGTCGAAGGCCAGCAGGTGATGGGTATCACCTGCCAAGTCTTGGCCGTCGATGTCTTGGTAGGGGCATTGCTGTTCTACCACGAACACTTCGCAGCGCAATTGCAACAAAGCGTACAGCTCGTTGTTGCTCAGTTCGCTGTGGTGCTTGCAGGTCCACATCAAGGGCATTGGCGCGCTCCGGCTGATAAGGGCGGCATCATCGCACGCTCAGGGCCGGCTCGCAGCCTTCAAGGTTTGCCCACGTGTGACCAGGGCGCCCGGCGCGCCGCCACAGCGTACCGTAGCCGCCCAAGCCAACCCTGTGCTGTAAGGCAAAAAAAAGGGCCATTGTAGAATGGCCCCTGGCTATTGCGGGTTTCGCTGATGGGTAATACGACCTGACGCGCTTAAAAAGCACGGCTAAAAAGGCTGCAGGTTCCAGCGAAACACCCTGCTAGATTTTTTCGACTTTACCCGCCCCCAGGTGCGCCCCGGTAATAGGGTCGGCATCTGGAGACGACGTCGTGCGTAGCTTCATGGCTTCGCAGGCAGCTTCTTCGATGTCAGACAACCCCGTGACGCTGGCCGAACCATCGCCACCGTCCACGGCCGGTTGCGGGTCTTCTACGTACTCCCAACCCTCTCCCTTGTTCCACGAGCCACGAACTTCCCCGCCTTTGGACAGGTTGAAGTAAGTACGGGTGAAGTCTGGGTCGCCGGGCAGTTTCCCCTGCGGGAAGTTGGGCTGGATAGAATGCAAGGCTTTTTCGAAGGACAGTTGGTGGGCGATTTCCCGTGTCATTAAAAAACCCAACGCTTCCTTGATACCCGGGTCGTCGGTGACGTTAATCAAACGTTCATAAACGATTTTGGCGCGGGCTTCGGCCGCGATGTTCGAGCGTAAATCGGCGGTGGGTTCGCCGATCGTATCAATATACGCGGCCGACCACGGTACACCGGCGGAATTGGTCAATGCCGCACCGCCGCCGTACAGCAAACTGGTCACGTGCGAGTCGTTACCGGCACCGGTGAGCGAACGGTACAGTTCACCCTCTTCCTCAGCGCCCTCTGCCAGGGCCCCGCGTGCGCCTTTATTGAGCATCACGATAATGGAGCCAATGATCTCCAAGTGGCTGAGCTCTTCAGTGGCAATGTCGTACAGCAAGTCTTTGCGGCCGGCATCCACTTCGGTAACGGCCTGGGTAAAGTAGCGCATGGCCGCGCCCAGCTCCCCTTGAGGCCCGCCGAATTGCTCCAGCAGAAGGTTGGCCAGACCCGGGTTGGGTTCGCTGACGCGGACGGTGTATTGCAAACGTTTATTGTGCATGAACATGGAGTGTTCTCCCAGGCTGTTCAGAATCTCGGTGATAAAACAAAGTGTGCAAGGGTGCGCGGGGCTCTGTGACTAAAGCCACTATATTTTTAATCAACCAAACGTACATGCGTTATATAAATAACGGGGGTGAAAAAGTGGTTGTTTGTGGTGGGGCTGCCCCAGCCTTACTTAGTAACTGAGTGGCGCAAGCGCAGGAACGTCTTATTTAATAGCGGCTGGCGCGACGGGTGGTAGCTGCGAGTCAATTATTAGCGCGCAGGTTATCTGCTCTCGTGTGTAAATTTTTGCTTTGTAATCAACAAGCATTGATTAAGCGAGTGAGTTAATTAGCGCCTGAG
This sequence comes from Pseudomonas typographi, assembly GCF_014694385.1. GTDB lineage: Bacteria > Pseudomonadota > Gammaproteobacteria > Pseudomonadales > Pseudomonadaceae > Aquipseudomonas > Aquipseudomonas typographi. The sequence goes on from NZ_JAAOCA010000023.1 coordinate 78,177, forward strand.
TGGTCATTATTGGTTTTGGGTGAAATGAGGCGCCTCGGCAGGGCGCCCCACGCTGAATGCCCAATGTCACGCCAAATAACGCTCGAACCAGCCTAACGTGCGCTGCCAGGAAAGCTCCGCCGCTGCCTTGTCGTAGCGAGGCGTGGAATCGTTGTGAAAACCATGGTTCACCCCAGGGTAAATATACGCCTCATAGGTTTTGCCGCCGGCCTTCAAGGCTTTCTCATAGGCGGGCCAGCCGTCGGTGATGGGTTTGTCCAGCTCGGCATAGTGCAGCAACAGCGGCGCCTTGATCCGCGCGGCCTCTTCGGCGGAAGGCTGGCGCCCGTAGTAGGGCACGGCTGCAGCCAGTTCTGGGTAGGCCACTGCCGCAGCGTTGGTCACGCCCCCGCCATAGCAAAAGCCGACCATGCCTACCTTGGTGTTGGTGCCCTCGTGCTGGCCTAGCCATTCGATGGCGGCGAAGAAGTCGTTCATCAATTTTTGCGGGTCGATCTTGGCCTGCAATTCACGGCCCTGGTCATCGTTGCCGGGATAGCCGCCCAGCGAACTCAACCCGTCTGGCGCCAGGGCGATATAACCGGCCTTGGCGACGCGCCGGGCAACGTCTTCGATGTAGGGGTTCAGCCCGCGGTTTTCATGCACCACCACCACCGCGCCCGCCTTACCCGTGGGCTTGGCCGGGCGTACGCGGTAGCCGCGAACCTGGCCGTGGCCCTTCGGCGAGGGGTAGTGCACGTAGTCGGCGATGATATCCGGGTCGGTGAACGACACCTGTTCGGCCAGCGCATAGTTGGGCGCGAGTGCCGCCACCAGCGCCGGCCCGGTGAGGCCTAGCACGGTGAAGGCAGCGGCGCGATCGAGGAACTCGCGCCGGTTGATCTTGCCATGCACGTAGCCGTCATAGATCTCCAGCAGTTCTGGGGAGAAGTCTTTGGCAGTCAAGCGCGGTGGCATAGGGGGCATCCTTTTGCTGTTGGGTGTTGGAAGGGGGCGCAGGGGACCGGCCCAGGCAGCACAACGCGAGTGCGCGGGCCTATCAAGCCATTTTGCAAACCCTTATTAAAGCCCAAGATCCGACAACGAGGGGTGCTCGTCTGGGCGGCGGCCTTGTGGCCAATGGAATAGCCGTTGCTCGGGGCCCGCCAGGGCCAGGTCGTTGATGCTTGCATGGCGCTGGCACATCAGCCCGTGCTCATCGAACGCCCAATTTTCGTTGCCATAGCTGCGCCACCAGCAGCCTGTCGCATCATGCCATTCGTAGGCGAAGCGCACGGCGATACGGTTGCCGTTGTAGGCCCACACTTGCTTGATCAGCCGGTAGTCAAGCTCTGTCGCCCATTTTTCGGTGAGAAATGCTTCGATCTGGTCGCGCCCCTGAATGAACCGGTCGCGGTTTCGCCAGCGGCTGTCGGGCGTATACGCCAGCGCAACACGGGCTGGGTCGCGGCTGTTCCAAGCATCTTCGGCCAGGCGGGCTTTTTGCTCGGCCTGCTCGAGGGTTTCGAAGGGCGGCAGTGGGGGGCGCGGCGCGGTGGTCATAACAGGCCTCGGGCAGGGGCGGGGCAGGTGGATGCATGCGTTACACCGGCGCCCACCGCGTTTGATGGGGTTACAGCATGCCTAACGAGCAGCCGCGCTGGCAAAGGCTAATCATCGTCACGTTCGAATTCGCTCATTCCCGCTTCGTCGAAGCCGCGTGCGTCCAGCCCGCGCTGCTCCCGCAAATAGCGTGCGAGCACGGCTACCGAGCCATGGGTGACCATCACCCGTTCGGCACCGGTTTGCTCGATGGCCCAGAGCAACCCCGGCCAATCGGCATGGTCCGAAAGCACGAAGCCACGGTCGACACCCCGCCGGCGGCGGGTGCCACGCAGGCGCATCCAGCCGCTGGCGAAGCCATCGCTGTATTGGCCGAAACGGCGCATCCAGGTGCTGCCGGCGGCTGAGGGCGGGGCGATGATCAACGCTTGGCGCAAGGTAGGGTCGGTTTTCTTGAATTCGGTGGCATAGAGCGTGGGCGGTAGTTCGACCCCGGCGGCGCGGTATACCCGGTTCAGCGGCTCTACCGCGCCGTGGGCCAGGATCGGCCCGAGGCTAGCGTCGATGCCGTGTAGAATCCGTTGCGCCTTGCCGAAGGCGTAGGCGAACAGCACGCTGGGACGCCCGGCTTCGATGTTGGCGCGCCACCATTGGTTGATCTCTTCGAACACCTGTTGCTGCGCTTGCCAGCGGTAAATCGGCAAGCCAAAGGTGGATTCGGTGATGAACGTGTGGCAGCGCACCGGTTCGAACGCAGCGCAGGTGCCGTCGGCTTCGACCTTGTAGTCGCCCGAGGCGACCCAGACTTCGCCCTGGTATTCCAAACGCACTTGTGCCGAGCCCAATACATGCCCGGCCGGATGGAAGCTCACCGTCACGCCGTTATGCACCAACCGTTGGCCGTAGGGCAGCACTTGCAGGTCGATGTCTTGCCCCAGGCGTGTGCGCAAGATGCCCTCGCCGGGCGCGGCCGCCAGGTAATGGCCGTTGCCCGTGCGCGCATGGTCGCCATGGCCGTGGGTGATCACGGCGTGTGGTACCGGCCGCCAAGGGTCGATGTAGAAGTTCCCCGGCGGGCAGTACAACCCCTCCCGGCGCGCGATGACCAAATCCACGGCCTACTCCCTCAGCCCATGCCCACGAAACCACCGGTCTGGTGCTTCCACAGCCGGGCGTACAAGCCTTTTTGCGTCATCAGTTCTTCATGGTTGCCGATCTCGACGATGCGGCCTTTTTCCATGACCACCAAACGGTCCATTTCGGCGATGGTCGATAGGCGATGAGCAATGGCAATCACGGTTTTGCCCTGCATCAAGGTTTCCAGGCTTTCCTGGATGGCCGCTTCCACTTCAGAGTCGAGCGCCGAGGTGGCTTCGTCCATCACCAGGATGGGCGCGTTCTTGAGCAATACGCGGGCGATGGCAATGCGTTGGCGTTGCCCGCCGGAGAGCTTGACCCCTCGCTCACCCACGTGCGAATCGAGCCCGACACGGCCTTGGGCGTCGGAGAGCAATGGTATGAACTCATCGGCCCTGGCCTTGTGGATGGCGTCGAGCAATTCCTCTTCGGTCGCGTAGGGGCGGCCATACATCAGGTTTTCCCGTAGCGACCGGTGCAGCAGTGAAGTGTCTTGGGTGATCAGGCCGATCTGTGAGCGCAGGCTTTCTTGTTGTACGCCAGCGATGTCTTGGCCGTCGATGAGGATACGCCCACCGTCGAGGTCGTACAGGCGCAGCAACAAGTTGACTAAAGTCGATTTGCCGGCGCCGGAAGGGCCGAGCAGGCCGATTTTTTCGCCTGGGCGGATGGTCAGGTCCATGCCGGAAATAATCGGCCGGGCCTTGCCATAGCGGAACTCGACGTTTTCGAACTGGATACCGCCATGCTCGATCTTCAGCGGTAGGGCGTTCGGTTTGTCGCTTACCGCAATCGGTTGGCTGATAGTCTGCAAGCCGTCCTGGACCATCCCGATGTTTTCGAAGATACCGTTGACCACCCACATGATCCAGCCCGACATGTTGACGATACGGATCACCAAGCCAGTGGCCAGGGCGATCACCCCCACGCTGAGTACCGATTGCGTCCACAGCCATAGCGCAAGGCCCGTGGTGCACACAATCAGCAGGCCGTTGAGGGTGGTGATGACCACGTCCATTTCGGTGATGGTACGGTTGGCGATCTGGGTTTTCTCGGTTTGTTCGCTGATCGCTTCGCGGGTGTATTGCTGCTCCAGGTTGGTATGGGTAAACAGTTTGAGGGTTGTGATGTTGCTGTAGCCGTCGACGATCCGCCCCATCAGTTTGGAGCGCGCATCCGATGACACCACCGAGCGCGCCTGGACGCGTGGCACGAAGTACAGCAGCGATAGGGTAAAGCCAAAAATCCACACGATCAGTGGCAGCATCATGCGCCAGTCGGCCTCGGCGAACAGCACCAGCGAACTGATTGCATAGATCGTTACATGCCAGATCGCGTCCATTGCCTGCACCGCCGAGTCGCGCAGCGAGTTGCCGGTTTGCATGATGCGCTGGGCGATGCGCCCGGCAAAATCGTTCTGGAAGAACGTCATACTCTGGCGCAGTACGTAATTGTGATTTTGCCAGCGTATCAGGCTGGTCATGCCGGGGGTGATGGTCTGGTGCACCAGCAGGTCATGCAGGCCCACGAAAATGGGCCGTAGCACCAGCGCCACCAGGACCATCCACACCAGCGCCCCCCAATGTTCGCGAAAGAACGCCTTGGGCGGGGTGGCGTTGGCCATGTCGATGAGGGTCGACAGGTAACCGAACAGCGCCACTTCGATCAGTGCTGCGACCAGGCCCACCACCAATAACGCGACGAAGGCCGGCCAGACCTGGCGAATGTAGTAGAGGTAGAACGACCACACCTTGTTCGGAGGTGCCTCGGTCGGCGCTTCGCGAAACACGTCGATCCAATGTTCAAAGCGGCGATGTAGCTCCGACAACATGGCGGGCTCTCCTGTTCAGGCAGTGGGCGGCAAATCAGTCGATGCGCTTGGCACTGTTGATCATGATCGGGTTGGACGGCACGTTCTGCATGCCGCTGCGGGTGCTGGTGGGGGCGTTGACGATTTGGTCGACCACGTCCATACCCTGCGTGACCTTGCCGAATACGGCGTAGCCGAAGTCGCGGCCGCCGTGGTCGAGGAAGTCGTTGTCCTTGACGTTGATGAAAAACTGCGCGGTGGCCGAGTTGGGGTCTTGAGTGCGGGCCATGGCCAGGGTGCCACGAACATTGTGCAGGCCATTATCCGCTTCGTTCTTGATGGGCGCCTGGGTGGGTTTTTCGGCCATGTCGCGAGTAAAACCGCCGCCCTGCACCATAAACCCCGGTATCACACGATGAAACTGGGTGTTGTTGTAAAAGCCTGCCTTCACGTATTCGAGAAAATTCGCGGTGCTGATCGGGGCTTTTTGCCCGTCGAGCTCCAGGGTGATCTGCCCGAAATCGGTGGATAACTCAATGTGCGGGTGCTGGTCATCAGCCAGCGCGGCAGTGCATAGCAACACGGTAGTGGCAGCGAAACAAAGGTTTTTCAGCATGGACTCACGGATCCCTGACAGTGGATTCAACCGCCGCCAACAACGGCAGCAGCGGGTGGTTGGCCCGCCTAGGCGGCCCAGGGGCATAGCCTGCCGTGAATAGGCGAGCAGTTCCAGTGCGTACGCAGTGCGTACGCAGTGCGGACGTAGTGTGGGTGTTTCCGGATGTTGGCCACCATGGCTGTATCGGGGTTTCCAAGGCACTTGGCGTTTCGCATCGATGGCCGCTAACGATAAGCGTGGGACAGCCGATAGGGTGGATGCGTTCCTGTACATTCGCCCCCGCGGGGGAGCATGCGCTAGGTGCTGGAAGCCGCCGGCTCGGTAGTCGGCGGCGGGCTGGCATCGAATTGGCGCAACAGGTCGATGAGGATCTGGGTCGCCGGCCCAAGGGGCTTATCGGGGTTGGCGTAAAGGTAGAACGCCGGGTGGCGGGTGGCGCCCTGTTCCAGCGGCAGCGGCTTCAGGGTGCCAGCGGCAAGCTCCCGCTCGATGATGTGCCGGGGCAGCCACGCAAAGCCCAAGCCGCTGCCGACGAAGGTGGCCGCGGTGGCCAGGCTGCCGACTGTCCAGCGTTGTTCGGAACCGAGCCAGCCTTCGTCGCGCGGCTGCTGGTGGCCGGAGTCACGGATCACTACCTGCAATTGGCTCTCCAGGTCGTGGAAGGTCAGCTGGCGCTTGAGCTGGTGTAGTGGGTGGCTGGGGTGGGCCACGGCGATGAACTCCACCGCGCTCATCTCGCTGCCCAGGTAGCCAGGGATGCTGTAGCCGCAAATGGCGAGGTCCGTGCCCTCCTTGAGCACTTCTTCTACCCCAGACAGCACCTCTTCGCGCAGGCGCACCCGGCAGCCACGGCTTTTGGGCATGAACGCGGTCAGGGTTTGCACCAACTGCGCAGTGGGGTAGGCAGCATCGACCACCAGGCGAACCTCCGCTTCCCAGCCTTGCTCCATGTGCTGGGCCAGGTCTTCCAACTGGCTGGCCTGTTTCACCAGTTGCCGGGAGCGGCGCAGCAGCACCGCGCCCGCCTCGGTCAACACCGCGCGGCGCCCATCGATACGCAGCAGCGGAACACCGAGTTGCTCCTGCATGCGGCCCACCGTGTAACTCACGGACGATTGCGAGCGGTGCATGGCCTCGGCGGCCTGGGCAAAACCACCATGGTCGACTACCGCCTGCAGCATTCGCCATTGGTCGAGGGTGACACGCGGGGCTTTCATCGGGGCTCCAGGTAGGGGTACTGCTAGCCAATCAATAAACCAAGGTTTTCGATAGTTTGCACCACAATTTTGCAATAGATCTATCGAACCCTATTTGCCGGCCGAAGCGGGCAGCCTGATGGCTGCGAAGTGAGCTGCATGGCTGCGACTTATTGCATCATATCCTTGGCGATCTTCTCTTGATCACGCAGCTCTTTCTCCCGGGCGTCGATGCGCGAGGCCAGCGGGAAGTTGTTACTGGCACGCCGCTTGGCGAATTCAAGCTGTTGCTCGGCACCGCGGTAGTCACCGGTTAGCGCCAGGTATTCAGCGCGGGCCTGGTACGAGCCGATGATATTGCCGTTCATTCCACGGGTGTCGGCCACCAGGTTCCATACATCTGGGTCGTGTGGGCGGCTGTCGAGCAGTTGGTTGAGGCCTTTTTCAGCATCGGCTGGGCGGTTTTGCTTAAGCAGCAGGTTGATTCGGGCTTGGTTGAGCGGGTAGCTGTCGGGGTACTGCTGCAACAATTTGTCGACCCGGGCTTGGGCGTCGGGCAGGTGATTGCGGGTAATGTCCAGGTCTACCTGGGCCAGGTTCAGCGTGAGGTCATCGGGGGCGGCGGCCAGTAGCGGCGCCAATGCATCGCGGGCCTCGTTCAACTGCCCGGCCTTGGTCAGTGCCAAGGCCAAGCCGTAGCGGGCGCCGTTGTCCTTGGGGTTCTCGTCGAGGCGGGCGCGAAAGCGCTTGGCGGCCATGCCAGGTGAATCTTCGTAGATCAACTGCGTGCGGGCGCGCATGTATTGGTACGTCTGGCTGTCTTCCCTGCCGCCGGGCTTGGCCATTTCGGCGCGGTTGCGGGTATCGGCGATCCGCGACTCGGTGACGGGGTGGGTGAGCAGGAATTCCGGTGGTTTGCCGCCATATTGATATTGTTTGGCCAAGCGCTCGAACATGTCGGGCATGTTGCGCGGGTCGTAGCCGGCCTTTTCCAAGGTCAAGATGCCGACGCGGTCGGCCTCCGCTTCGTTTTGCCGTGAGAAGCCCAACTGGTTCTGGATGGCCGCGGCCTGGCTACCGAAAATGGCCGCCATGCCCGCTTCACCGGCCCCGGCGGCAGCCATCACCACCCCGGCCAGCAAGCCGGCCATCATAGGCAGTTGCAGGCGCTGCTGTGCTTCCAGGCCCCGGGCGAAATGGCGTTGCGACAAGTGCCCCAATTCGTGGGCCAGCACTGAGGCGTATTGCCCTTCGGTTTCAGCGCCCAAGAACAGCCCCCCGTTGACCCCTATGATGCCGCCGGGCGCTGCGAAGGCGTTGAGTTCCTTGCTGTCGACCAGGATGAATTCCAGCCGGCGGTCTTGTACTTCGCTACTCTCGGCCAGGCGATACACAGAGGTTTCGACGAAATCCTTGAGCAACGGGTCAGACAATTGCCCCACCTGCCCGCGCAGCACGCTCAACCAAGCGCGGCCCAGGTCATGCTCCTGTTGCGGCGAAACAATGGCGGAGCTGGCGTCGCCCAACGAAGGCAGATCGTCGCCATGGGCAGGTAGGGCCAGCAGGCAGGCCAGCGTCAACAGGGTAGGGCGCAGGATGGTCATGCAGCAAACTCTGGCGAGAAAGGAAGCACTTTAGAAGCTTCAAGCTGTAAGCTTCAAGCAGCAAGAAACAGCAGCGGTGGCCCGCATGGTTGCGCACACTGTTGTTTGTTGTCGTTCGAGGCTTGTAGCGTGCGGCCTGGCCTTTATCCTGACCCCATCACCGCGAGGGCTTCTGGTTTCTGATGAATGATGTAATTGAATGTGACGCGGAGCTGGATGCCAGCGGTCTGAATTGTCCACTCCCTTTGCTCAAGGCCAAGTTGGCCCTCAATGGTATGGCCAGCGGTGCGGTACTCAAGGTGACCGCCACGGATGCGGGGTCGCAACGGGATTTTCGTACTTTTGCGCAGTTGTCTGGGCATGTACTGCTCAAGGAACACGCCGAAGGCGCGAGCTTTATTTATTGGCTAAGGAAGGCCTGACGCAACGGCCCGCCCTGTGCCCGACACGGAACCTGTGATGTTCAAACTGCTGCAAGACTGGACCCAGCGTTATTTCTCCGATGAAGAAGCCGTCGTGCTGGTGATGCTGCTGGTACTGGCCTTTACCGCGATCCTCACCGTGGGCGGCATGCTCGCCCCGGTACTCGCCGGCATGGTGCTGTCGTTTCTGATGCACGGGCTGGTGGCCCGGCTGGAGCGTTGGCGCGTGCCATCGGCATTGGCGGTGGCGCTGGTGTTCAGCCTGTTCATGGTGCTGATGGTGTTGTTCGTGCTGGTGTTGGTGCCGTTGCTGTGGCACCAGTTCATCACCCTGTTCAACGAGTTGCCGGGCATGCTTGGCAAGGGCCAGTCATTGTTGTTGCTGTTGCCGGAGCGTTACCCGCACCTGGTCAGCGACGAACAGGTACTGGCGGCGATCGAGGCCGCGCGCGGCGAAATCGGCAAATTTGGCCAGTGGGCGCTGACGTTGTCGCTCTCCAGCCTGCCGCTGTTGGTGAGCGCGATGATCTACTTCGTGCTGGTACCGATCCTGGTGTTCTTTTTCCTCAAGGACCGCGAAATGATCGGCCGCTGGATTCGCGGCTACCTGCCCCGCCAACGCACGCTGCTCACCCGGGTGGCGCACGAGATGAACCGGCAGATCGCCAATTACATTCGCGGCAAGGTGATCGAGATTTTCATCTGTGGCGCGGCCACCTATATCGCGTTCTTCGCCATGGGCCTGAATTATGCAGCGCTGCTGGCCTTGCTCGTGGGTGTGTCGGTGGTGGTGCCTTACGTGGGCGCGGTGGTGGTGACCGTGCCGGTGGCGGCGATCGCGCTGTTTCAGTGGGGCTGGGGTGACCAGTTCATCTACCTGATGGTGGTGTACGGCATCATCCAGGCGCTCGATGGCAACGTGCTGGTACCGCTGTTGTTCTCTGAGGCGGTGAACTTGCATCCGGTGGCCATCATTTGTGCGGTGTTGTTGTTCGGCGGCCTCTGGGGCTTTTGGGGGATCTTTTTTGCGATCCCGTTGGCCACCTTGGTCAAGGCGGTGCTTGACGCCTGGCCGAAGAACGATGAACCGCCCGTGGCGCCGATTATCTAGTGGGGTGCTTCAGCCGTTTGCCTGAGCCCTGGCGCGGCAACCGCGCCGGGCGGCGAAAGATACCGCCAAACGTGTGCGGCCCCCGCCTGGGCCACCACACCGGGTGGCGCCGTTGACGCCTGGCGCCCGCCCGCGTTGCAGCCGCTGCCAGCGCCCACCCGGGCATTGCCTGTGCGCGTTGCTGCCGAGCCTGGCCAGCCGCACCCGCGTGTTGGTGCTGCAGCACCCCAGCGAAACCCACCATGCACTCAACACCGGGCGCCTGGCGGCCTTGGGCCTTGCTAACGCAGCCTTGAAGGTGGGCGAGCAGTTTGCCCCTGGCCTATGGGAACAACGCGGTTATACGCCTTGCGTGTTGTTTCCGGGCGACGGGGCCGAGCCGTTGCGGGCGGGCGGCCCGCCACGGTTGCTGATCGTGCCCGATGGCACCTGGCGCAAAGCGCGCAAGCTGTTGCACCTGAACCCGACGCTGGCCGCGCTGCCACGGGTGGCCTTGAGCGAGCCGGGGCCGTCGAACTACCGCTTGCGCAAGGCCCCGGGCCCCGATGCGCTGGCCACGATCGAAGCGATCGTGCAGGCCCTCGAAACGCTCGAAGCGCCAGCCAGCTTCCAGGCCCTGCTGCGGCCATTCGAGGCGTTGATCGACGGGCAGATCCAGGCCATGGGCACGGCGACCTTCGCCCGTAACCATCAGCGCCAGTGATGGATTGGCCACCCGGCCTGCTCGGCGTGGGCCCGTAGTACCGGGTCGGGGTTGACCGCGTTGGGCCGGTCGACGGTTTCCAGCAGGGGCAAGTCGTTGCGTGAGTCGGAATAAAAGCTTGCCCCCTCCAGGCTTTCGCCTTCTTGCGCCAGCCACTGTACCAGCCGCGTGACCTTGCCTTCGCGGTAGGTGAGCGTGCCAAGGGTACGGCCGCTATAGGCGCCATGGGCCACTTCGGTTTCAATGGCCAATACGTCGTCGATGCCGACGCGCGCGGCAATCGGCGCGACGATAAAGCGTGCGGTGGCCGAAATCACCAGAATACGGTCGCCCAGGCTGCGGTGGGCGGCAATGACCCGGGTCGCGTCGCTGTGGATCAGCGGTTCGATCACCTCTTCTACCCACGGCTGGACCAGGTGCTCCACCTCCTCGAGGCTGCGCCCAATCATAGGCTCCAGGGCAAAGGCCATGAAGTCTTCCATCGCCAGCTTGCCCAGGGCGTAGGCCGCCATCAGTTCTTCGTTGCGGCGTAGGAATGCCGTGCTGTCGACCCAGCCCAGCCGCCCCATCTGCGCGTTCCATAACGCGGCGCTATCGCCGGCGATCAAGGTGTCGTCCAGGTCGAAAATTGCCAAGGCCATGCGCTTATTGCTCCTCCGTTCAAGCCACTTCGCGCAATTCGCCTGGCTCGATCGCCAGGCGCACGCGTTGGCCATTAGGATACAGGTCGGCGGCGCTGCGGTTGAGTACATCGACCACCAAACTCACCCCCTGGGCGCGGACGCGGTAGCGGATCACGTTGCCGAGCAAGCTATGGCCGGTGATTTCGCCGTCGCCGCCAGGGTCGGCCAGCAGGCCGATGGCCTCTGGGCGAATGGCCAGGCTGCGGGGGACCGCGCGGCCGAGCAGGCGGCTGGCGTCTTCACTGCCAAGCAGGTTGTAATTGCCGATGAAGCCGGCGGCGAAGGCGTTTACCGGTGCCGTGTACAGCGCTTGCGCGTCGCCGCTCTGCACGATTTGGCCTTTGTTCATCAGGAAAATACGATCAGACATCGTCAGTGCCTCTTCCTGGTCATGGGTCACGAACAGGGTGGTCAACCCCAGTTCTTGCTGGATCTGCCGGATTTGCTCGCGCAAGTGCTTGCGGATGCGCGCATCCAGCGCCGACAGCGGCTCGTCGAGCAGCAGCAGGCGTGGCCGCGTGACCAATGAACGCGCCAAGGCCACGCGCTGGCATTGCCCGCCCGAGAGTTGGTGCGGGTAGCGCTGGGCAAAGGTGTCTAGCTCGACCAATTGCAGCACCTCGGCCACGCGCTCCCGTGCCGGGCCGGTGGCGACCTTTTGCATGCGCAGGCCGAAGGCCACGTTCTGCTCCACGGTCATGTTGGGAAACAGTGCATAGCTTTGAAACACCATGCCAATGTCGCGCTTTTGTGGCGCCAGCGGCACCAGGTCCTGGCCATCGAGCAGAATGCGCCCGGCGCTCACCCCGGTAAGCCCGGCGATGCAACGCAGCAGGGTCGACTTGCCGCACCCGGACGGCCCGAGCAGGGTGATGAACTCCCCCTTGGCGATGCTGAACGCGATGTCGCTGAACACGGCCGTGTCGCCGTAGCGCTTTTGCAAGTTCTCGACTGTGACGAAGCTCATGTCAGTGTTTGCCCTTATTCAGGAAGGTGGCCAGCCAGGTCAGCACCAGCACGAAAAAGAAGTAGGAAATCACCAGGGCGCTGTTGATGTGCCCGGTGCTGTTGCGCATGTTGTTCAGGTACACCTGCAAGGTTTCGTACTGGGTGCCCACCAGCAGGTTGGCGAACACGAATTCGCCAAACAAAAACGAAAACGACAGTAGCAGCGCCACCAACAGCCCCTTGCGCAGGTTCGGCAGCACTACCAGCAACGCCGCCTGGAGGGTACTGGCACCGAGCAGGTGGGCGGCGTCCATCAGGTCACGCAGCTGAATGGCCTGCAGGTTATTGCTGATGGCCCGGTACATGAACGGCAACGCCACGGTGAAGTAACAGCCCATCAGTATCCACGGTGTGCCCACCATGGCCAGGGGCCCTGAACCATACAGTTGCAACAGGCCCACCGCGGACACCACCGGCGGCACCGCGAACGGCAGCAGGATCAACACGTTCATCAGTGCATCCAGGCGCGGGAAATGGTAGTTGATCACGAACAGCAGGGGCAGTATCAGCACCGTGGCCAGCACCAGGGCGCCTACGCACACAAACAGCGACCGGCCAAAGGCTTGCAGAAAACGCGTCTCGCTCCACAATGCCAGGTACCACTTGAGCGTAAGCCCGCTGGGCAGGATGGTCGCCGACCAACTGGTGGCCAACGAATAGAGCAGGGTGCCGGCCAGTGGCAGCAGCAATATCAAAAACAGCACCCAGACCACCGTGCGGTGGTAGAGGGCATGTGCGGTGCGTTCAGCGGGCAACGTGATAGCTCCTACGCAGCATCCATTGGTGGACCACGGTCACCAGGGTCATCATCCCGACCAGGATGATTGCCAGGGCGCTGGCCATGTTCGGGTCCAGGGAAATGTCGCCGGCCACCATGGCGGCAATGCGGATCGGTAATACGTTGAAGTTGCCGGTGGTCAGCGCATACACGGTGGCATAAGCGCCCAGCGCATTAGCCAGCAAAATCACGAACGTGCCCAGAAGCGCGGGAGTCAGCACCGGCAGGCCGATGTGCCACCAGTACCGCCACGTGCTGGCGCCCAGCAGCGCGGCCGACTCGCGCCAGTCTTCGCGCAGTGCATCGAGCGCGGGGTAGAGCAGCAACACCCCCAGTGGGATCTGGAAGTAGGTATACACCAGGATCAACCCGCCTTTGGAGTACAGGTTGAAGCCATCGACCAGCCCGCTCTGTTTGAGCACCAGGGTGATGGCGCCGTTGAAGCCGAGCAGGATGATGAACGCGAACGCCAAGGGGACCCCGGCGAAGTTGCTGGTCATGTTGGCGAACGCGTTAACGAAATTGCGCAGGCGCGAATCGACCTTGCTCAGCGAGATGCTACCGACCACGGCGATCAGCAAGCCCAGCAGGCTCGACCACACGCTGATCTCCAGGCTGAACTGCATCGCCTGGCGGTAGAACTTCGAGCCAAAGGCGCGGGTGAAGTTCGAAAGGCTCCAGCCATCGTCTACCTGCACGCTGTGGACGGCTACCCAGAGCAACGGTGCGATCTGGAACACGATAAAAAACAGCGCGAACGGCAACAGGCAAAGCACTGCCCAGCCTTTGCCTTGGAAGAGGCCTTTCACCGCAGTAGCTCCTGGCACAAAGGTTTGTCGTGGGGTACCCCGAGCAGGGTACAAATGGTGCCGCACAACTCGGTTTGCCGAGGCTGGGCGCCCGGGTCCAGCGAAAACCCTGCGCCTAGCACGAACAACGGCACGTGGCGCTCCTCGCTGAGCAAGCCGTTATGCGAGCGGTCGTTGTTCATGCCGTGGTCGGCCGTCACCAGTACCTGATAGCCGGCGGCCAGCCAGCCGGCGAGGTAATCGGCCAATAGCATATCGGCCCGGCGTGCAGCATTACGGTACTGCGGGCTGTCCAGCCCATGCTGGTGGCCGGCATCGTCGATGTTCATCGGGTGCACCAACAGAACGTCTGGATCATGGCGAAGGCGCAAGCTTTCGGCATCCACGAACAGGTGCGAGTCAGGGTAATGGTCGGCGTAGTAGAAGTGCCCATACTGGATGGGCAATTCCGCGGCCTGGGTGTGGCGGTCGCGCACTGCGCTGAAGGGCGAGCGGTTATACAGCTCGCTGACCCAATGGTAGGCCGCCGCCGCCGTGGTAAGGCCGGCAGCGCGCGCCAGGTGGAACAGGCTGCGTTGGTTCGACAGGCGGGTGACCTGGTTGTGCACAATGCCACTGTCTATTGGCGTAGCACCGGTGAGAATGCATTCGTAGAGTGGGCGCGACAGCGCCGGGAGTTCGCATTCAAGCCGGTATGCTTGGGCGCGGCCGGCCTGCACGTAAGCGTGCAGGTGGCCCATGGCGTGTTCGGCCACCGCGTGGGCCAGGCCATCGAGGACGACCAGGATAACTTTATGGGGCATGGGCAGGTGCCTGTGGCCGGCGTTCGAGGCGCCAGCGCCAGGCCGCACATGCCTGGGCGCTGGCCGGTTGCGTTATTTCATTTCAACGATCACTTGCTCGTTCCACTGCTGCGGCAACGCTTTGGAACTCTTCTCCCAGGCTTCAGCATTGGTGATCGGTTTCACGCTTTTGTACTGCTCGTTGGGCAGCAACTTGGCGGCCACCTCTGGCGGAAGCTTCAAGTTCTCGGCGCGGATCGGCCGCGCATTGCCACGGGCGAGGTTGATTTGCCCGGCGTCGCTGAAGATGTACTCACGCGCGAACTTGGCGGCGTTCGGGTGTTTGGCGTACTTGTTGATGATCGTGGTGTAGCCGGAGATCACCGACCCGTCGGAGGGAATCAGCACGTCGAAGCGTTTGGGGTCGATTTGTTCGCGGTAGCTCAGCCCGTTGAAGTCCCACACCACGCCCACTTCGATTTCGCCCTTTTCCAGGGTTTGGATGGTGGGGTTGGCCAGTGACAGGCGCCCCTGCTGGGCCAGCTTGGTGAACAGCGCCAAGCCAGGGGCGAGGTTGCTTTCGTCACCCTTGTAAGCGATGGCGGCGGCCAATACGCCGTTGGCCGCTTGGGCGGCGGTACTCACATCACCGATGGCGACCTTGTACTTACCTTTTTCCAGGTCCTTCCAGCTTTTGGGCGCGTCTTCGTCCTTGACCAACTGTTTGTTGATAATGAACGCGATGGTGCCGGTATAGGCCAGCATCCAATGGCCGTCTTTATCCTTGGCCCAATCGGGTACTTGGTCGAACGTGCTGGGCTTGTACGGCTGGGTCACACCCTTGGCCTTGGCAATGGGCCCGAAGGCTGCGCCGACGTCACCGATGTCGGCGCTGGCGTTATCCTTCTCGGCGTCGAACTTGGCCACTTCCTGCGCCGAACTCATGTCGGTGTCGATGTGCTTGATGCCGTATTGCCCGGCCAAGTCATCCCAGGTGCCTTTCCAGTTGGCCCAGCTGTCGGGCATGCCGACGCTGTTGACCTGGCCTTCGGCCTTGGCCGCCGCTTCCAGTGCCTTTACATCGCCTTCTGCGCCCACGGCAAAGTGGGACAGGGCGATGGTCGAACCTAACAATGATGCCAGGAAAAGCTTTTTCATCCGTTGCTCCTTGGGCGTCGGCTTTATTGAACCGGGAAAACGTGCGGACCCTCGCTGGTCTAGGTCAGCAATACCCGCGCCAATTTAGCGATCGCAGGTGACAATTTGATGTACGGCCCGCCGGTACGCGACTTGCAGCGGGTTCCGGGGTGAAGCGTAGACGATTGCCTAACCCGCGCCGTGCGGGGCGTGGCGGTTTCGTTGTCACAGGCCGGTCATGCCCGCCGGCTAGGCTTGCTCAGCCATGGATCACCTACGGCCCGTGCGATGTACTGCACTGGTCTAGACCAATAAGGAACCGGTATGCGCGACAGTGCACCACGAGCGGTCACCGCTATCTGCCAGGCACTGCAGGAACAAATCGAACATGGCTTGCTGCAGGCCGGTCACAAACTGCCCGGTGAGCGCACCCTCAGCGAGGTATTCGCCACCACCCGCATCACCTTGCGCGAAGCATTGGTGCAACTGGAGGCGCGCGGGCTGGTATACCGGGAAGAACGCCGCGGCTGGTTCATTTCGCCGCCGCGGCTATGCTACGACCTCAATGCCCGCAGCCATTTCCATGCCATGGTACGCGCCCAGGGGCGCGAGCCTTTTACCGAGTTGCTCAGCGCCCAGGCGTTGCCAGCGTCGGCGGTGGTATGCGACCACTTGGGCCTGCCGCCGCTGTCCCGGGTGTTCCGGCTGTGTCGGCGGCGGCGCATCGATGGGCGCTTGGTGCTGTACGTAGAGCACCACCTGAACCCGGCGTATTTTCCGGGCGTGTTAGAGCATGACTTGAGCCAGCCACTGACTGAGCTGTATGCCCGCCAGTACGGTATCGAATACGGCCAAGTGCGCTTCGAGGTGGCGCCCACAGCCCTGGGCGCCGACGCGGCGGCGGCATTGAAGGTGTCGGCGGGCAGCCCGGGGCTGCGAATATTGCGGGCCAACTACGACCGCCAAGGGCGCTTGATTGACTGCGACCTGGAGTTCTGGCGCCACGATGCGATCACCGTGGTTGCCACCCATGGGGACAAAAGCTGAAAGCTGCGAGCCTTTGAGTGAACACGGGGCGCCGAGGTGCAGGTAATGCCGCAGGCGTTGGCGCATTCTTTAAGCGGCGCCTTTTGCTGCCGGGCCCCATTGGCGCCTCTTCATAGCCATGCTATGGCTCGGCGTGGCGCCTTGCCCGGCAGCGACGTTCAGGCGTCAATCTTGTGCGAACCGCGCCACACTAAAAGCTTTTCGCCGCACCGCGGCTGCCCGGGTATTCGAGCTGCTGCACGATCTTATCCTTGGTCAGCAGGCGTTTTTCTTTCAGCTTGCGAATTTCGTCGTCGTTGGCGGTGGCGCTTTCGGCGTCGATCACCTCTTTATCGATCAACGCGTAGTCTTCCAGCAGTTTTGCCAATTTCGAATCGGCTTTGCCGCGCTCTGCGACTTCTTCCTTGCTCAGTTTCAAGTCTTCGTACAGGTTGTGCTTGACTGGCATATGCTCACCTCTGGGTTGGGTTGAAGATTCAGGATAGCCCCGAGTTACCCGTTTGGAGTGTGCATCAAGGCCGTTTCGTTCCGTCGTGATTGTGTATCCTGTGACGGTCGGCGCCCGCCAACCCTGAACCTGAAGAGGCCACCATGCCCCATCTGCACGTTGAATACACGCCCAATCTGGCCGCACTGGAGCCACAAAAGCTGCTGCTGCGCCTGAACCATGCGCTGGTGGCCACCGGCCAATTCGCCCATGAAGCCGATATAAAAGCCCGTGCTACCGCTGTGGAGGTATTTCAAGTAGGCACTATGCCGGCCGAGCGGGGGTTTATCTACGCGCGCCTAGCCATCCTCAGCGGGCGCCCAGAGCAAGTGAAAAAAACCTTGTCCGATGCGTTGCTGGAGGTGCTCAAAGGCGCCGCGCCGTGGCCACCCGGGCTGGATGTGCAGTTCGGCGTAGACATCGTCGACATGGACCGCGCCAGCTATGGCAAGGCGCGCATCGGCGGTTGAGGGCGGCGCGCAGTTCGCCAATGGCTGGCCTGGCCGCCGCGCCTGGCGTCAGTCGGGTGCTACCGGCCCGGCCTGGCGCTCCAACCGGGCGAGGATCCGGTCGAGGCGTTCGACGATCAGGCTGTCGATCTTATCGTGCAGGTGCATGATCTCGATCTCGGTGCGTAGGTTCACTTCGTAGTCCAGGCTGGCCGCGATGCGGTCCTTCGCCGACTGGCGGTTCTGGCTCATCATGATCACCGGCGCCTGGATCGCCGCCAGGGTCGAGAGCATCAAGTTGAGGAAAATGTACGGGTAGGGGTCGAACGCCAGCCCGAAGTGCCCCAGCACATCGGAGTTGAGCAGCATCCAGCCCAGCAGAATCACGCCGAAGGTGATGATGAATGCCCAGGAACCACCTACCGCCGCCACCCGGTCGGCGAGGCGGTCGCCGAAGGTGGCCACATCATCGGAGGCGTCGGCGGCATCCCGGCTGACCGGGCGGTGCTCTTTCATTTGTTCGAGCACGTGGATTTCTTCGGGGTCCAAGGCCCGCGCGCCTTTACCGAAGAAGTGTTGGGCGGCGGTGTCGAGTGGGTGCTTGCTGGTCATGGCGAATGTCTCGGAAGCAGGGCGGATAATTCGCCGGGCACCGATGGCGGGCCCAGCTTTGCGCCGGCCAAGCATAGCAGCGTGTGGCAAGTGTTCGCGTGGGCGGTGCGAAGGGGGCGAGGGCCACCCCGGCCCTTCGGCTTGTGGGCGCGACCCGGGCTGCGGGCAGATGGGCTGCCTCGCCCCCGGGCAGCCTCGCTCAATAGCGCGGCTTGAGCTGTTTCCAATCCGGCTTGTAGCGCTGCATCTGGCGCACGTCGTCGCGCGAGCGAATGCCGCAGCGCAGGTACTGCTCGTGCAGCTTGCCAAGTTGGTCGTAGTCCAGCTCCAGGCCCAGGCCTGGGGTGCTGTTGATTTTCACCGCGCCGCCGGTAATCGGCAGTTTGCCACCCTTGATCACCTCTTCATCCGCCTCTTGCCAGGGATAATGGGTGTCGCAGGCGTAATCGAGGTTTGGCGAGGCGGCCGCGACGTGGGCCATGGCCATCAGGCTGATGCCCAGGTGGGAGTTCGAATGCATCGACACACCCAAGCCCCAGGTGTGGCACATGTGCGCCAGCACCTGGGTCGCACGCAGGCCGCCCCAGTAGTGGTGGTCTGCCAATACGATCTGCACGCTACCCAGCGCTACGCTGCGGCGGAACTCCTCGAAATCGGTCACCACCATGTTGGTCGCCAACGGCAGGCCGGTGCGCTTGTGCAACTCGGCCATGCCTTCGAGGCCAGGGCAGGGGTCTTCGTAGTATTGCAAGGTATCGCCGAGCCGTTCGGCCATGCGAACCGCTGTTTCCAGAGACCAGTTGCCGTTGGGGTCGATGCGCAGTGGGGTGCCGGGAAACGCCCGGTGCAGGGCCTTGATGCAGTTCACTTCGTGTTCGGGGTCCAAGGCGCCGGCCTTGAGCTTGATGCTCTTGAAGCCGTACTGATCGATCATCCGCCGCGCCTGAGCAACGATTTGTTCTTCGTTGAGCGCTTCGCCCCAGCTGTCGGCCGGGTAGGGCGAATCAATATGCTCGGCGTACTTGAAGAACAGGTAGGCGCTGAACGGCACCTCGTCACGGGCCTTGCCGCCAAGTAGGTCTACCAGCGGCAGGTTCAGGGCGTGGGCCTGCAAATCGAGGAATGCCACTTCGAAGGCTGAATAGGCATTGCTTACCGCCTTGCTGGCATGCGAGCCAGGGGCCAGCTCCGCGCCCGCTACGCTCTGCGGCTTGTGCTGGGCCACGGTGGCCTGCACCACTTTGCGCAATTGGTTCAGGTTGAACGGGTCCAGGCCGACCAGTTGCTCTTTCACGGCATTTTGGATCGCCAGTGCCGGTGCATCGCCGTAGCTCTCGCCCAGGCCGATGTAGCCGTTATCGCTTTCGACCTCGATGATCGAGCGCAAGGCGTAGGGTTCATGGATGCCGCTGGCGTTGAGCAGCGGGGCGTCGCGAAAGGCGATAGGGGTGACGGTTACGCGTTTGATCTTCATCGGGGCACTTCGCAAGTCGATTCCAATAATAGGTTGTTCACGCCGCCACAGCGGTAGACGGCGCTTGCCGGCCATCCGGGCGGCCGCCGGGGTTGCCGGTGAGCATGACCACCACCGCGGCCACCACCGAGGTGATGGCCAAGCCGTACATGCCGCCCTGAATCGAACCGGTGGTTTGCTCCAGAAAGCCAAACGTGGCCGGGGCAACGAAACCGCCCAGGTTACCCACCGAGTTGATCAGTGCAATCACCGCTGCCGCGATGCGTGTATCCAGGTAGGCTTGCGGGATGGGCCAGAACAGCGCCGAGGCCGCCTTGAAACCGATGGCCGCGAAGCACACGGCGACGAAGGCGAACACCGGGCCGCCGAAGGTAGACATGAACATGCCCACTGCGGCGATCAGCAGCGTGATCGCGCACCAAGCCTGTTGGTTTTTCCACCTAGCGGCCAGGGCGGCAAAGCCATACATGGCCGCGATGGAGATCAGCCATGGCACCGAATTGAGCAGGCCCACCTGGAAGTCGCCCAAGTTGCCCATCTTCTTGATCATGCTTGGCAGCCAAAAGGTGGCGCCATAGATGGTCAACGCCACTGAGAAATAGATGAAGCAGAACAGCACAATCTGTTTGTCGGCCAGCAGCTTGAACATCGATGGCCGCTCGCTGCGCTGTGCTTCGCGTGCCTGTTGCTCAGCGGCGATAGTGCCGAGCAGGGCGTCTTGCTCTTGTACCGTCAACCATTTGGCCTGGCGTGGGTTCGACTGCAGGCACCGCCACGTCACGGCGCACAGCACCACCGAAGCCGCGCCTTCGATGAGAAACATCCATTGCCAACTGTGCAGGCCCAGGCCATTCACGTTCAACAGCGCGCCGGTGACGGGCCCAGAGATGACCGAGGCAATGGCCGACCCGCTGAGAAACACCGCCATTGCCTTGCCGCGCTCGGCACTGGGTAGCCACTGGGTAAAATAGTAAATGATCCCGGGAAAGAACCCGGCTTCGGCGGCGCCGAGTACAAAACGCAGCACATAGAAACTGGTTTCGCCTTTTACGAAAGCCATCGCCATGGCTGCCATGCCCCAGGTGAGCATGATGCGTGTGAGCCAGGCGCGGGCGCCGTAGCGTTGCAACAGCATGTTCGAGGGCACTTCAAGTAGCGCATAACCGATGAAGAACAGCCCGGCGCCCAAGCCATAGGCGGCCGCGCCGATGCCCAGGTCTGCTTCCATGTGGCTGCGCACGAAACCGATGTTCACCCGGTCGATGTAGTTGACGATGAACATCGCCACGAACAGCGGTAACACGTGCCGCTTCACCTTGGCCGCCGCTTGGGCGAGCACCGATGGGTCTATTGCGGTAGAAACCTGCATCACAGGGCCACTCCCGAACGTTGTTGTTGGATACGGGTAGGTACGCCGGCGATGATGGACGTTGGCATTGTTGTCGTCTATTTTAGAAAAGCATTTAATTGATACCCAGGTTGAATCAGTGTTCGAGCTCTCACAGTTGCGTTGTTTTATCACGGTGGCCACCGAGCTGAATTTCCGCCGCGCCGCCGCCAGGCTGAACATGACCCAGCCACCCCTGAGCCGGCAGGTGCAACTGCTTGAACACCAACTTGGTGTTGCCTTACTCACCCGCGACACTCGCAATGTGAAACTCACCGCGGCGGGCCGGGCGTTTTTTTTCGAGGCGCAAAACCTGCTGGAGCGCGCGCAGATGGCTGCGCTCTCGGCCAAGCGTTTCGCCCAGGGTGATATCGGCGCGGTGAGCATCGGCTTCGTCGGCAGTGCGGTGTATGAGTTTTTGCCTAACGTGATTGCCGAAGCGCAAGAAAAACAGCCGAATGTGCACATCGCCCTGATGGAAATGAATACCGCACAACAACAAGAAGCCCTGCAGGCTCAGCGGATCGACGTCGGGATCGTGCGTTCGCCGCTGCAGGCCCCTGGCTTTGAAACCGAGCGGCTGGTGCGCGAACCCTTCGTGCTCGCCGTGCCGCGCCGGCACCCCTTGGCCGGGACGGCGCCGGTAGCCTTGCCGATGCTCGACGGTGAGCCGTTTTTGATGTACTCGCACTCCGCCTACGCGCCGTTCAACGAACTGCTCACCGGCATGTTCCGCTCGGCCGGGGTGACCCCCGCCTACGTGCAGTGGTTGGGTTCCTCGCTGACCATGCTGGCACTGGTGAACGCCGGCCTGGGCCTGGCGCTGGTGCCCCGCTGCGCCGCGAACGTGACCTTCAAGGATGTGGTGTTCCACGCCATCGAGCTGGGCGAAGGGGTGCAAAGCGAGCTGCATTTGGTGTGGCGCAGCGACAACGACAACCCGGCGGTGGGCCGGCTATTGGGGGCCATCCGGGCGGCTGTGGCCAAGGGCGCTGCATAAGTTAGGCTGCGAGCCTGCCGCGTTGGCGTACTTCCAAGCTGCCACCGCACGCCGGCAGGCGCGGCGGTGGCAAGTTGGCCCAATCAGGCGGCGTGCGGCTGGGCCGGCTGGGGGCTAGGTATTGGCCGGGGCGGGCCATACACGGCGGCGGGCTCGGGGAACAGGCTGAGCAAGGCCAGGTACACCAGCGCCGAGAACCCCAGGGTGACCAGCAAGCTGATGTCGACGCCACCGGCCAAGTTGCCCAGCGGGCCGACGAACTGCCCCGGTAGGTTGACGAAGCATAGGCCCAGCGCCGCCGAGGGGATCCATGCGCCTAGGCCGCGCCAGTTCCACCCATGCTGGAACCAGTAGCGCCCGCCGCGCTCGCCGCGGGTGAACACCTGCAGGTCGTCGGGGCAGTACCAACCGCGGCGCTTGATCAGGCCGATCAACATGATCACCATCCACGGTGTGGTGCAGGTGATGATCAGCACGGCGAAGGTCGATACGCTCTGCACCAGGTTGGCGGCGAAACGGCCGATAAAAATGAAGGCGATCGACAGGATGCCGATCAGCAAGGTGGCCTGGACCCGGCTGAGCAGCCGCGGGAACACGCTCGACATATCAAGCCCGGTGCCATAGAGGGCGGTGGTACCGGTGGACATCCCGCCGATCACGGCGATCAGGCACACCGGTAGGAAAAACCAACCCGGCGACACTGCCAACAACCCACCGACGTAGTTGTTCGCGGTGATGTAGTCCGGCGCCTGGGTGGCAACGATGGTAGCGGTGCACAGGCCGAACAGCGACGGCAACAAGGTGGCCAGTTGCGCCAGCAGCACCGCGCCGAGGATGCGCACGCGTGGCGTATGGCGTGGAATGTACCGCGACCAGTCACCGAGAAAGGCGCCGAACGAGATCGGGTTGCTCATCGCCACCAGTGCAGCGCCGATGAATGCGGCCCAGAACCCTTCCTGGCCGTGGGCCACGCTGCCGGCATAGTGGCTGTCGAACCCGGGTGCGAAAGCCGCTAGGCCGAGCAGAAACAGCGCGCTGGCGCTCCAGACGGCGACACGGTTGACCCACAACATGAAGCGAAAGCCATAGATGCACACCGCCAATACCAACACGGCAAACAGTCCATAGGTCACGCCCAGGCTAACGTTTGTTTCTGGCAGGCCCACCAGCCGCTTGGCACCGCCGACCAAGGCATCGCCCGAGCTCCACACCGACAGCGAGAAAAACGCGATGGCGGTCAGTAGCGACAGGAACGAGCCGACGATACGCCCATGCACGCCAAAGTGGGCCCCCGACGACACCGCGTTGTTGGTGCCGTTGAGCGGGCCGAACAGGCCCATGGGCGCAAGGATGATCGCCCCGACCAGCACACCGAGCACCACCGCCAGCGCGCCGGCCTGGAACGACAAACCGAACAGCACCGGAAAGCTACCCAACACAGCGGTAGAAAAGGTATTGGCGCCGCCGAAGACCAAGCGGAACAGGTCCGTGGGCGTGGCGTCGCGGGCGTGGTCGGGAATCTGCTCCACGCCAAAGGTTTCGATCTGGCTGACGGCGGGTGCGGCACGGTTGTTATTGTTCATGATCTGCTCCGATCATTGCGCGCAGGCTTCTTGGCGGGCCTGTCGCTAGCTAAGGGAAGGGCAGTGAGCTAAAAGCCGAATGTCGCGGCGGGCTTACCAGTGGCCTTGTTGTTGTAGGCGGAACACAACCGTATCCCGCGGCTGGCGTGTATGTGTCTCCCCTGGCGGGCGCCGTGTGCCGTGCAGCTGATCGAAGATCGCCATCGCGCCCGGCAGGCGGTTGCTCGCCTGCCGGGCCAATGGCGAGTGTTGATCAACGGTGCACCACCCCTGGCAGCACGCAGAGCATTTCGTAAAGCAGGTTGGCGCCGAGCAGCGATGTATTGCCGCTGGTGTCGTAGGGGGGGGACACCTCGACCAGATCACAGCCGATCAGGTCCAGGCCCTGGCAACCCCGGATGATTTCCATCGCCTGGATGGTGGTCAAACCGCCGATTTCCGGGGTGCCGGTGCCTGGCGCCCAGGCGGGGTCGATGCCATCGATGTCGAACGACAAATACACCGGGCCGCCCCCCACCTTGGCGCGCACCTCATCCATCAGCGGTGCCAGCGACTTGTGCCAGCATTCCTCGGCCTGGACCACGCGAAAACCCTGGCGGCGGCTCCAGTTGAAGTCATCGGCGGTATAGCCCTGGGCGCGCAAGCCTATCTGCACCACGCGGTCGCAGTCGAGCAAGCCTTCTTCCACGGCGCGGCGGAACGTGGTGCCGTGGGCGATTTTTTCACCGAACATATGGTCGTTGACATCGGCGTGCGCATCCACGTGTACCAGGCCGACCTTGCCGTGCTTTTTATGGATAGCACGCAGAATCGGCAGGGTTATGGTGTGGTCGCCGCCCAGGGTCATGGGCACCACGTTGTGTTCGAGCAGGGTGTCATAGGCCTCTTCGATGATGCGCACCGCGTCAAGCAGGTTGAACGTGTTGATCGCCACATCGCCGATGTCGGCTACCGCCAGCGAATCGAACGGTGCGGCGCCGGTGGCCATGTTATAGGGGCGGATCATCACCGACTCGGCGCGGATCTGCCGCGGACCAAAGCGGGTGCCGGAACGCAGCGAGGTGCCGATGTCCAGCGGCACGCCTACAAAGGCGGCATCCAGGCCCGCAGCGCTGGCCAGATGCGGCAGGCGCAGCATGGTGGCGATGCCGCCGAAGCGCGGCATTTCGTTACCGCCCAAGGGTTGGTGAAGGGTCTTATCCACGGTGTAGTCTCTCGTGCGTTGCAGGCGTGAACGGCAGTCTGCAAAACGCCGCGGGTGGGTAGAATCGGCAGCGGCAAAAACTTACTTTAGGTTTTTATGAAGTAATGGAAAAAAGCCTCGGTAAGCCGCAAGCTTGCCACTTACCCTTGCTTCTGGCCGAGCCGTTATGCCTTCAAGCCTCCCCGACCTCAAACTGCTGCGTATCTTCGCCAGCGTCGTGCGCCACCAGGGTTTCGCCACGGCGCAGCAAGAGCTGAATTTGTCTACCTCAGCCATCAGCACTTACATGAGTCAGCTCGAAAGCCAGCTTGGCCTGGTGCTGTGCCACCGCGGCCGTGGTGGGTTCAGCCTCACCAGCAAGGGTGAGTTGTTCCACCAGGAAACCCTACGGTTGTTGGGCGAACTCGAAGGCTTCGAGCAATACGCCGCCGCGCTCAAGGGGGAGCTGCGCGGCACGCTCAACGTGGGCGTGCTCGATTCCACCGTGGGCGACCGGGCCCTGCCGTTAGCCGAAGCCATTGGTGCTTATAGCCAGGAACACCCCGCGGTACATTTGCACTTGGCGGTCATGAGCCCCTATGAGTTGCAGTTGGGCGTGCAGGACAACCGCCTGGACCTTGCCATCGGTGCATTCTCCACGCGCATGAGTGGGTTGGTGTACCAGCCGCTGTACCGCGAGCAGCACTGGCTGTACTGCAGCAACCGCCACGCGCTGTACGCCGAGCGGCGCATTCCCGAGCAGGTGATTACCCAGCAGCGCATGGTAGGGCGCGGTTACTGGAGCCAGGCCGAACTTGCCCGGCATGGCTTCAAGCACAGCGCGGCGACGGTCGAGAGTATGGAGGCGCAGTTGATCTTGGTGCTGTCGGGGGCGTACATCGGCTACTTGCCAGAGCATTACGCCCAGGCCTGGGCGGATAAAGGCGACCTGCGCGTGTTGTCGCCGGCAACCTTTGGTTATCAGGCGCCGTTTTCGTTGATACTGCGCCGCGGCCGAAGCCGCGAGCCGCTGATACAAACATTTAGAGACTTGCTCAAAAGCCAATTGCTGGCGGCCTGAACCTGCAAGCACAACGCAGCCGATCCGCTAAACTGTGATGCAAGTGTGGCAGTGCGCCATTTAACTGAACAGTGCTGTTGCAAGGATGCCCAACCCCGATGCGTACCCATTTGCCGGTTACCGAACAAGAACGTACCTTTCCCGCCGAGCAACGCCTGATTTCCACCACCGACTTGGACAGCCGCATCACCTATTGCAACGATGCGTTCGCGGCGTTAAGCGGCTTTACCTACGAAGAGCTGCTGGGCCAACCACACAACATTGTGCGCCACCCAGACATGCCTCCGGCGGTGTTTGCCCACATGTGGGACACCATTCGCCAAGGCAAAGCTTGGATGGGTATCGTCAAGAACCGCGCCAAGAACGGCGACTTTTATTGGGTCAGTGCGTATGTGACTGCGATCTACGAGGGCGGTCGCATCGCCGGGTTCGAGTCGGTGCGGACCTTGCCCAGCCGCGATCAGGTACGCCGTGCCAGTGCGCTGTATGCGCGATTGCGCGCAGGCAAGCCTTCGCTTTCGCCCGTAGCGGTGCTTGGCCATTGGCTGGGGCGCACTTGGCCCTACCTGGCTACGGCAGCCGTGGCCGTGGCCGGCTATCTCTGGCTGGGGCCCACCGCCACCCTTTGGCTAACGCTGCTGGCTGTACTCGTCAGTGCCGGCTGGAGCATCGCGCTGCAGCGCCGGGCCCTGGCGCGAACACTGGCTGAACACCCCAAGGCCTTCACCAGCCCACTGGTTGCGCTGACCTACAGCGGCCAATTCGGCGGCCAGGCGCAGGTGGACTTGGCCATGTTCAGCGAAGAGGCGCGGCTGCAAACCGCGCTCACCCGCTTGGTCGATGCCGGGGTCAGCGTGAAGGCACGTGCCGGGGAGTCGGCCCAATTGTCGCAAAGCCAGGCCCAGGCGCTGGAGCGCCAGCGCAGCGAAACCGACCAATCGGCCACTGCCATCGCCGAAATGGCGGCGACCATCCAGGAAGTTGCGCAAAACGTACAGGCTACCGCCAGTGCGGCGGGCGATGCCGACCGTTTGGCCCGCGAGGGTAGCCAATTGGCCGATGAAAGCCTGGGCGCCATGCAGCACATGGCCGATGCCGTCAGTGCCATCGGCCAGGCGGTGAATGACTTGGCCGAACAAACCCAAAGCATCGGCAGCGTGGCCGATGTGATCACTGCCATCGCCGAGCAAACCAACCTGCTGGCCCTTAACGCCGCCATCGAAGCGGCGCGGGCGGGTGAGCAGGGCCGCGGCTTCGCGGTGGTGGCCGATGAAGTGCGCCAACTGGCCATGCGCACGCGCACCTCGACCGAGCAGATTCACCAGATTATTGGCTCATTACGCGCCGGTGCCGACCGTGCGGTGGCTACGGCCGGCCAGGGCGAGCAGATTTCCCAGCAGAGCAGGCACAGCGTAGAGGCAGTGAAGGCCGCGTTGGTGGGTATCGGCCAGGCGGTTACGCGCATCACCGGCATGAGCCAACAAATGGCCACGGCTGCTGAACAGCAGAGCCGCGTGGCCGAAGACATCAATCAGCAAATTACCCGTATCGCACAACTGTGTGACGACAGCGCGAACCAGGCGCGCCAAGGGGCGGGCATCAGCGAAGAGCTGGAACGGATGGCTGAATACCTGCACGCCCTGGCCGCGCGGTTCAACCGGTAAGCGGCAAGCCACACCGCCAACGTCGGCTACAGTTGCTGGGCCGCCGCTAGCACCTCATCGACGTGGCCGGGTACCTTCACCCCGCGCCATTCACGGCGCAGCACGCCTTGTTCGTCGATCAGGAAGGTGCTGCGGTCCACGCCCAGGTACTCCTTGCCATAGAGCTTCTTGAGCTTGATCACGCCGAACAGCTGGCAGAGAGTTTCGTCTGGATCACTGATCAGCGCGAAGGGAAACCCCTGCTTCGCCTTGAAGTTCTCATGGGATTTGATGCCGTCACGCGATACGCCGAACACTTCGGCGCCGGCGGCCTGGAACGCCGCGTAGGCATCGCGAAAGCCCTGGCCTTGGGTGGTGCAGCCGGGGGTGTTGTCTTTGGGGTAGAAATACAGCACCACCTTGCGCCCTTTCAGCGCCGCCAAGCTAACCGCCTGGCCGCCGGTGGCCAGGGCGCTAAAATCGGCGACGGGTTGGTCGAGGGTCACGGCCATGAGGTGTCCTTACATCGGGTTCTGTGGGCGCCAGGGTTCGATCAGCGCATCAAGGTTCATGGCGTCGGCGAAGTCCAGGAATTGGTCGCGCAGCCAACTGATTTGTACGCCCGCCGGTAGCGTTACGGTAAACGTGGCGTTGAGCATCAGGCCGCCGGTTTGAGGCGCCTGGTAGGTGTCACAGGTCAGGCTCTCCAGGTCGATCGTATGGTCGATGAAGAACTGGCACAGCTCGCTGACGATATCCGGGCGGTACACCGAGCTGACGTAGGCCACGTAGGGCAAGGCGAGCGGGCGCGCATCCAGGTTGCCGCTACGGACCACGCTTGCGGTCATTTCATGGCGCTTGGCCAGCGCCGGTAGGCCGGTTTCGAGCCGGGCCAGGGCGTCCCAGTTGCCAGACACTTGTAGCACCAGGGCGCTGAATTCACCGTGCCGGGTCAACCGCGAGGTGACCACCGAGCAACGGCTGTCATGGGCGGCCCGGCTGAGCACGCTGGCCAGCTCCATGGGGTTGCGGCCCAAGGCGCTGATGACGAGGAATTGTTCGCGAACGGGTGGGGTGGACATGCAGCCTTCCTAAAACAGTGAGCGGTCGAGGGGCGCGCCATCGCAGGCTTCGTGAAACCGCTGCGCGTTGCCAGCTGCGTTGAAAACAGGGTGGGAATGCTCATGTACTACAGGGTACATCCGATTGCGGACCCAGTCCGCTTCCTTGCCTGTTTTCGCCTTGCTTGGCCTTTGCGTGCGGTGTTTTCAGCCAGCCCGCCAGTGCAGCGGCGACGAACGGCGGGCGGGGTGGCCGCCCGAGCCAGTCGACCAAAGACAGAAGGGTATCGAAAATCACCGCCCGGGGGAATGCTCCGGCTACGGTTGTTCGCTTGTGCAAGCCTGACCGCGCCAGTACCATTACCGCACTTTTTTCGGCAGGAGTGGTTGCATGTACACGGGGAGCATGGTGGCGCTGGTCACTCCGATGGACGCACAAGGTCGTCTCGACTGGGGCAGCCTGGAGAAACTGGTGGACTTCCACCTGAACAACGGCACCGATGCCATTGTCGCCGTCGGGACCACCGGTGAGTCGGCCACGCTCGACGTGAGCGAGCACATCGACGTGATCCGCCGTGTCGTGCAGCAGGTGAACAAACGCATCCCGGTCATCGCCGGTACCGGCGCCAATTCCACCCGCGAAGCCGTGGAACTGACCGAGAACGCCAAAAAGGCCGGTGCCGATGCCTGCCTGCTGGTCACCCCGTATTACAACAGGCCCACCCAGGAGGGCCTGTTCCTGCACTTCAAACACATCGCCGAAGCCGTGGCCATCCCGCAAATTCTCTACAACGTGCCCGGCCGCACAGCGTGCGACATGCAGGCAGACACCGTGGCACGCTTGGCCAAGGTGCCGAATATCATCGGCGTCAAGGAAGCAACGGGCGACATGGAGCGTGCCCAGCAGATCCTCGACCGCACCGACGGCGATTTCATCCTGTTGTCCGGCGACGACCCCACCGCGGTCGAGCTGATCCTGCTCGGTGGCAAGGGCAACATCTCGGTCACGGCCAATGTCGCCCCCCGTGAAGTTGCCGACCTGTGCGCCGCCGCCATCAAGGGCGATGCCACCACCGCCCGGGCCATCAACGATAAATTGATGCCGCTGCACAAGAACCTGTTCATCGAAGCCAACCCGATTCCGGTAAAGTGGGCGCTGCATGAAATGGGCCTGATGCCCGAAGGCATCCGCCTGCCGTTGACCTGGCTCAGCGATGCCTGTCACGAACCGCTACGGCAGGCCCTGCGCCAGTCCGGCGTTCTGGTCTGATCGAGGAAGTACACCGCATGAAGCGTTTGGCTGGTCTCTCCGCCCTTGCCGTCATCATTTCCAGCACCAGCGGTTGTGGCTGGGTGTGGGGCGAACACGGTTATTTCCGTGACCGTGGTAACGATTACCTGGATGCGCGCCAGACTGCACCGATGGAGGTTCCGCCAGACGTGCAGGGCAGCAAGCGCCTCGACCCTTTGCTGCCGATCCCGCGCAACGTGGCCGACGCCCAGGCCGACAAGAACTTCGAAGTGCCGCGCCCGCAGCCGCTGCAGGTGGCCGCGCAAGAGAGCGACTTCACCTTGCAGCGCAGCGCCGGTTCCAGTTGGATCCTCGCCCAGCGGCCGCCGGCTGAAGCGTGGCCGGTGGCCCACCAGTTCTTCGAAGACAACGGTTTTCGTATCGCTGACGATCGCGCCAGCACCGGTGAATTCACCACTGCATGGCAGCCACTCAGCGAGTTGTCCGGTGCGCTGGCCGACCGCCTGCGTGCGGCGGCGCCCGGGGGGGAAGTCGAAGCCCGCGTACACGTACGCATCGAGCCTGGGGTTGCACGCAACACCAGTGAAATCTACCTGACCAGCGCCCAACGCCCGGCCGGCAGCACCGCCGACGTTCCGCTGCCCGACCGCCCAACCGGTAATGGCATCGACGCGGCCCTGGTCGACGAAATGCTTGCTGGCTTGACCCGTGATGCCGAACGCGGTGGCTCGGTGTCGATGCTCGCTGCCCGCGACTACGATGCGCCCAGCCGTGTGAGCCTGAGCGAAGATGGCAGCGGCAACCCGGTGCTGAATGTGGGGGCCGACCTCGATCGCGCCTGGTCCAGCGTCGGCCGCGCGCTCGACAAGGGCCAGTGGCGCGTTGAAGACGTCAACCGCAGCCTGGGCTTGTACTACATCAACCTGGCGGAAAAACCCGGCAACCCCGAAGATAACAAACCCGGCTTCTTCGGCCGATTGTTCGGCCACACGCCAACCAAGGAAGAACTCGAAGCCCGCGCCGAGCGTTATCAGGTTCGCCTGAGCAAGGTGGGTGACGACGTCGAGGTCACCGTGGAGAAAAACATCAACACCGTGGCACCGGCCGATGTGGCCCGCCGGGTGCTGAGCGTGATCCAGGATAACCTCGGTTAAGTGCGCTTCGCCGTCCTCGGAAGTGGCAGCCAAGGGAATGGCATGCTGGTCGCCCAGGGCAACACCCGGGTGCTGGTCGATTGCGGCTTTTCCCTGCGGGAAACCGAGCGCCGCCTGGCCATGCTGGGTGTGCATGCCCGGCAATTGAACGCCGTGCTGCTCACCCACGAACATGCCGACCACGTGCATGGGGTGGCCCTGCTGGCGCAGCGCTACAATGTGCCTGTATACCTGAGCCACGGCACCGCCAGTGGCTTGCGCAAACCGGTGCAGGCCGCCCGCCATGTACGCTGCGGCGATCGCTTCGACATCGGCGAGTTGCAGGTGAGCGTGGTGGGCGTTGCCCACGACGCCCGCGAGCCCACGCAGTACGTGTTTGGTAACGGCAACCGGCGCTTCGGTTTGTTGACCGACCTGGGCTCGTACTGCCCAAGGGTGCTCAAGCATTACGAAGGCCTCGATGCGTTGATGATCGAGGCCAACCATTGTCGCGACCTGCTCGCCAGCGGGCCTTACCCGTGGTTTCTCAAGCAGCGCGTAGGCGGCGACAGAGGCCATTTGAACAACCACCAGGCCGCAAACCTGGTGGCCGAGCTCGGTTGGCAGGGCCTGCAACATCTGGTTCTAGCCCACCTGAGCAGCAAGAACAACCAGCCACGGCTGGCCCGCGACCGGTTCGTCGACACCCTTGGGTGCGACCCGGCCTGGCTGCAGGTGGCCGACCAAGCCTCTGGGCTAGACTGGCGCGAGATCGCCTGAGCCCAACATCGTTAAGCGGAGCCACCATGGAAAAACGTGAAGAACTTTACCGCGGCAAAGCCAAATCGGTGTACCAAACCGATGACGCCGACCGCCTGATCCTACTGTTTCGCAATGACACCTCGGCCTTCGATGGCAAACGCATCGAACAGCTCGACCGCAAGGGCATGGTGAACAACAAGTTCAACGCTTTCATCATGCAAAAGCTCGAGGCCGCCGGCATCCCCACCCAGTTCGACCGCCTGTTGGGCGAGAACGAATCGCTGGTGAAAAAGCTCGAGATGATCCCGGTCGAATGCGTGGTGCGCAATTACGCCGCCGGCAGCCTGGTCAAACGCCTCGGCGTGGAAGAGGGCAAGAAGCTTGAGCCTTCGACCTTCGAACTGTTCCTGAAGAACGACGCCATGGGCGACCCGTTCATTAACGAATCCCACGTAGTAGCCTTCGGCTGGGGCACCGCCGAGCAACTCGCGACCATGAAAGCCCTGTCGCTGAAGGTCAACGAGGTGCTGAGCAAGCTGTTCGACGACGCCGGGCTGTTGCTGGTCGACTTCAAGCTCGAATTCGGCGTGTTCCACGGCCAAATCGTGCTGGGCGACGAATTCAGCCCCGACGGTTGCCGCCTGTGGGACAAGGAAACCCGCAAAAAGATGGACAAAGACCGCTTCCGCCAAGGCCTCGGCGGGGTGATCGAAGCCTATGAAGAAGTCGCGGCACGTTTGGGCGTCGCGCTCTGACCCGTACGGCGCGCGCAAATAGCTGATCCTTTTGGTTTTTTTACGCAAAGGGGTTTGTGCCGGGTAAAAGTGCTGGTATGATGCGCGCCATTGGAGAGATGCCGGAGTGGTCGAACGGGACGGATTCGAAATCCGTTGTGTCAGCAATGGCACCTAGGGTTCAAATCCCTATCTCTCCGCCAAATTGCTATATAGATCATGGGCTTGGCAATCTTAGGATGCCAGGCCCTTTTTCTTTATTCGGGTATTTGGTGCAAAAATGGGGGAATTGATCCAACTACCATCGTTATTCATGGTGGGCAAATTCACCGTGATGAGCCTCTGATGCAGCCCTGTAGGCCTGGGCCGCTTCCTCAACCGTGCTGAACAGCCCAAGCCAGATCCTTCTTTTGTCCACGCGTATTGCCGCTCGGTACTTCCCGGATGCAGCGTGCGGGCTAACACCCTTGATTCCCGTTGATGATCGTCGTCCCACTGGGACATTCCTGAAATTCTGCTGGTGATTCGCAACCCGAAGGTTCTCAATGCGGTTGTCGCTCGGGTTTCGATTGATATGATCGACCAGTCCGTCTGGCCAAACCCCGTGGACATACAGCCAAGCCAGCCTGTGGGCTTGATAGCTGACAAGGTTGACGCGTATCTCGATATAGCCTTTCGGTTTGGTTTTGCCGGCTACCGCCCCAAATTTGACCTTCAGCTTCCGAATTGCCCACTTGAACACCTCCGTATCAGGGTCATAGCTGAGCTGTCGTTTTAGCTCTTCCTGGGTAAGCATCTGACGCCTCACTTTGGCTTGATCAGCCATAATACCTTGACGCTCCCCCACGTCCCCCCATAAATTCGCCCTTATGGCCTACTACGAAAAGCGCGGCGAAGCCTGGCGAGCACAGATTCGGCGCAAGGGATACCCAACACTTACTGCGACCTTCGACACCAAAGCCGAAGCCCAACGCTGGGCCGCGGTGTAGTGGTCTAATGAAACCGGACACCCATTTAGGCGAGAATGCTCGCCACAGAGAGGTGTCTGATGACCAAGCAACGTCGTACCTTTACCCCTGAGTTCAAGCGCGAGGCTGCGTGCCTGGTGCT
>NZ_JAAOCA010000024.1 GCF_014694385.1 Pseudomonas typographi
ACCTAACCCCGACCGCCGCCCCGGGCGGCCTGGAGAACGACATGAGCGCAGCCATACAAGAGGACTTCGATAAGGTGAGCGAGGCAGTAATGGCCGAGCTCCTGGGTACGACCGTGCGAGGGCTACAGGGTCGACGCGCACGAGGTCAAATTCCGGAAGGCGTCTGGATCAAGCACGGCCGACGCATTATTTACAGCAAGAGAAGGTATAACGAATGGCTAGAAAGCCAATGGATTTCCCCGCGGGCATCGACCTTCACCACGGATCGCTCCGCCTCCGATTTACCTGGCAAGGATCGCGAAGGGGTGAAACGCTCCCCTATCCCCCGACACCGGCAGGCATCAAAGCTGCATCCCAGCTTCGCGATAAGGTAGAGGGGCTCATTCGACTCGGCCTGCTCGACGACGACAAGTACGCCGAGCTGTTCCCAAGCTCAACTGCGGTGGTCGGCGGAACTCCTACCTTTACAGAGTACGCCCAGTTGTGGCTGGACAGCCGGGAGATCACGCCCGGCACCCGCCTGAACTACAAAGGCTGCCTGAATCTGTATTGGGTGCCGCACTTAGCGCTGGTTCGTATCGACCTCATAACCACCACCCTCCTGCGGAAGATCATTTCCAGCACCAAGTGGAGTTCGCCTGGGGTGAAGCGGAACGCACTTGTCAGAATCTCAACGATTCTCCGGTCTGCAATGCTGGACGGCCTGATTGCAAAGAACCCTGCGGAAGCCTTAGAGCTACCCAAGAGAAACCGCAGGGAGGTGGACCCATTCACCCAAGATGAGGCAAACCAAATTATTGCCAAGCTATACGAGGGCGATTTTTGGCCGTCATCAATCTACGCCGCATACTTCGAGTTCGTATTTTGGACGGGCATGCGTCTCTCCGAAGCGCTCGCCCTGCGCTGGGATGCGGTTGACTTCGCCAAACGAACGGCACATGTTTGCCGGACAGTCGCCCTTGGCGAGGTGGTCGAAAGGACCAAGACAGGCGATGATCGCTTTGTTCTGCTTAACGGAAGGGCGCTGCACGCCCTGGAGTTTGCCAAGGCATACAGGGACCGGCGGATAAAGGGGAAAGGCCGGGTAACAGAGTTTCCCTACATTTTTCCGCCGTCCAAGGGTGCCGAGTTTGTCCAGCAGACCTCTGACCTTCACAATCAGTGGCGTCCCACGCTGAAAGCGCTGGGGATACGTTACAGACCGCCGTATAACTGCCGACACACCTATGCGACAATGTGTTTAATGTCTGGCATGAACGTCGGATTCATCGCTCAACAGCTTGGGCATAGCGTGCAGATGCTTCTGTCGACGTATGCACGATGGATCAACTCATCGAACGACTGGCAGGAGCTAGAAAAGCTCGTGATTGGTCCCAGATTGGTCCCAGGCGATAAACCTCCGCTATAAGTTACTGATAGGTAAGGCCCTTGATCTCCACCGCCAACATCACCATGCAGTTCGGCCCCAAGCCGCTGTTCGAGAACGTTTCAGTCAAATTCAACAACGGCAACCGCTACGGCCTGATCGGCGCCAACGGCTGCGGCAAGTCGACGTTCATGAAAATCCTCGGCGGCGACCTGGAGCCTTCCGGCGGCCAAGTGATGCTCGAACCTAATGTACGCCTAGGTAAGCTGCGCCAGGACCAATTCGCCTACGAGCACTTCAGTGTGATCGACACGGTGATCATGGGCCACGAAGAACTGTGGAAGGTCAAGGCCGAACGCGATCGTATCTATTCGCTCCCGGAAATGAGCGAAGCCGACGGCATGAAAGTGGCGGAGCTGGAATCGGAATTCGCCGAAATGGACGGTTATACCGCCGAGTCCCGCGCCGGTGAGCTGTTGCTGGGCCTAGGGATACCGCTGGAACAGCATTTTGGCCCGATGAGCGAAGTGGCCCCCGGCTGGAAGTTGCGCGTGTTGCTGGCCCAGGCGCTGTTTTCCGACCCGGAAGTGTTGTTGCTTGACGAGCCCACCAACCACCTGGATATCAACACCATCCGTTGGCTCGAAAGCGTGCTCACCGTGCGCAACAGCACCATGGTGATCATTTCCCACGACCGGCACTTTCTCAACAGCGTATGCACGCACATGGCCGACCTGGATTACGGCGAATTGCGGCTGTTCCCGGGCAATTACGACGAATACATGACCGCCGCCACCCAAGTGCGCGAGCGCTTGCTGTCTGATAACGCCAAGAAGAAGGCGCAGATCGCCGAGTTGCAACAGTTCGTCAGCCGGTTCTCGGCCAACGCCTCCAAGGCCAAACAAGCGACCTCGAGGGCGCGCCAGATCGACAAAATCCAACTCGACGAGGTCAAACCTTCGAGCCGTGTGAGCCCCTACATCCGCTTCGACCAGGCGAAAAAACTGCACCGCCAAGCACTGACACTGGACAACGTGACCCAGGGCTTTGGCGCCAAGCCACTATTCAGAGGCCTGAACCTGCAGGTCGAGGCTGGCGAGCGGGTGGCAATCATCGGCCCCAACGGTATTGGCAAAACGACATTGCTGCGCACCCTGATGAACGAGCTGGCACCTGACCAGGGCCAAGTGAAATGGGCCGAAGCTGCGGAGCCGGGTTATTACGCCCAAGACCACGCCCATGAGTTCGAAAGCGATGACACCCTGTTCGACTGGATGGGCCAATGGACTCAGGGTGAACAGAACATTCGCGCAGCGCTGGGCCGGATGCTGTTTTCCAGTGACGATATCCAAAAATCGGTGAAGGTGCTGTCCGGCGGAGAGCAAGGCCGCATGTTGTTCGGCAAGCTCGCCCTGCAACGGCCGAATGTGCTGGTGATGGACGAGCCCACCAACCACATGGACATGGAATCGATCGAAGCGCTGAACCTGGCGCTGGAACACTACCCGGGCACGCTGTTGTTCGTGAGCCACGACCGTGAGTTCGTGTCGTCGCTGGCCACCCGCATTATCGAGCTGTCGCCCGACGGCGTGGTCGACTTCAGCGGCACCTATGACGATTACCTGCGTAGCCAGGGCGTTATCGTATAAAAGCAGTTGCAAGCCACACGCTTCGACCGGCAAATTGGGCGCACTACCGCTAACGAACGGCGTGTAACTGCCCCCCTATCCCGAAGGAGCGTGTCGTGTCTTGGACGACCTTATTGCTGTTCCGGCCTGTTTCGCGCTGAACCTCGCGCCGGGGCCGAATAACCTGCTGGTGCTTAACAACGCTGCCCAACATGGCTGGGGGGTAGCGCGCCTGCCAGGGCTAGATGCTAACCGCCGCGGGCAACCCCAAAGCGATCCTGATCTTTACCGCATTCCTGCCGCAATTCGTACAGCCTGGCACGCCAGCGGCCATGCAGTTCGCGGCGCTTGGCGCGCTGTTCTTGCTGCTGGAATGGGTTGCCATCGGCCGATGCGCCCTACTCGGCCTGCACGCCCGCCGCAGGCTGGCGAGCCGGCGGGCGCGGCGGCTGTTCAACCGCGCCAGTGGTGCCTTGTTAGGGGGCGGCCGGCGTAGGCCTGCTGGCTACCCGCCGCTAGCCGAGCCCCGCAACGGTGGTATACGCCCACCTCACTTGGACGCTGTAGCCTGAAGCGGCTTTTCAGGCGCCGCCTGCAGCTTACTGCTGGCCTGCGGCTGAGGCCCACGCAGCAGCCCCCAATAGGCCAACGCCGAAAACACCGCAACGGCCGCACTGGTGATGAATGCCGAGTCGAAGTTGCCGGTGTATTGCACAGTAAAGCCGGTCACGATCGGTGCGACGGAGCCTGCCAGGTAGCCGCCGAAGTTCTGGATGGAACCGAACGAGGCGACCCGTTCCGGCACCACTAGCACATTCACGATCATCCAGGCCGTGGCGCTGGAGATACTGATAAAGAACATCGCCAGGCATAACAGCACCACGCACAGCGTCACGTCTTTGCTGTAGCCCACCACCAGGCTGAACGCCGCCGCCGCCAACAGGCCGGTAATCACCACCCGCTTGCGGCTGGCCACCAGCCCTACCCCGCGCTTGACCAGCCAGTCGCAGGCGCGCCCGGCCACGATGGTACCCACCGCGCCGCACAAAAACGCCAGCGACACCACCCAAGCGGTTTTGAATAATGCCAAACCATGTTGCTTTTCGAAGTAACCGGGCAACCAGGTGAGGTACAGCCAGATCATGTAGATCACCCCCATGAACCCCAACAACGCCCCCCAGGTGTTGCGCTGGCGAAACAGCCGGGCCCAATCGCGCAGCAGCTGCTGGCCGCCGCTGGCCGGGGCGCCGGCGCGCTGCGGCTCAGGGCGGCCGGTGGCCGCCATGTAGTCGCGTTTAGTTTGGTAAAAGGCAAACCAACATATTGCCAAGGCGATGCCGAGCACACCGGTGACAATGAACATGCCACGCCAGCCCGCCTGCACCATGAACAGCGTCAACAGCGGCGGCGCCAGGCACGGGCCGATGCAGGTAGAGGACCACACCAGCCCGGTGGCGGTGCCTCGCTCGTGTTCATCGAACCACTCGGCCAGCGCCTTGGCCGCGGACGGGAACACCGGTGCCTCGCCGATACCAAGCAGTACCCGCAGCCCTACCATGTGGGAAAACTGGCTGAACAGCCCAAACGCCATTTGCGCCAGCGACCATAGGACCAACGAGCCGCCGAGCGCCAGCTTGCTGCCCAAGCGGTCGATCAGTATGCCCAGCGGCAATTGGGCAAAGGCATAGGCCAAGGAAAACGCCGACAGCAAAAAACCCATCTGCGAAGGGGTAATGGAGAGGTCTTGCTGGATGGACGTATTGGCGACCGAAAGCGCCGTTCGGTCCAGGTAGTTGACTACGCCGATCAAAAACAGAAAGGCGACCGCGATGGTTTTGCAGGCTTTTATTGTTCTCATGGTTGCCTCTAACGGGCTGGGCTAGCTGTGCTTACTGTAGAACCGCTTTCCCGGTAGCGGCCAATGACACCTTTGCATGGCTCGATAACCCACCGTTATTGAATGTTATCGGTCACACCATTATCCCGATACGGTTTATCTAAAACCCTGCACAGTCGCTTTACAAACCACTATGTTATCGGTAACAGTTCGGCCAGTGATAACAACAACAATGACTAGAAAGGAGACCGCCATGAGCTCCATTGCACCCACCCCACAGCAACTGCGCCATGCCATCTTCACTGGCGCCGTTGGCGGCGCCTTGGAATATTACGACTTCGCGCTCTACGGGCTGGCCAGCGCCTTGGTGTTCGGCCAATTGTTCTTTCCCAGCCTGGGGCCCACCGGCGCCCTGCTGGCGAGTTTCGCCACCTACGGCGCGGGGTTTCTCGCGCGGCCGTTCGGCGGGTTGTTCTTCGGTTCATTGGGTGACCGCAAAGGGCGCAAGTTGGTACTGCTGCTGACCGTTGGCTTGATGGGCCTGGCCACCACCGCCATTGGCCTACTGCCCACCGGGCCGGTGGGCGCCGTGCTGTTGGTGCTGCTGCGCCTGTTGCAAGGCTTCGGTGCCGGCGCCGAGCAATCCGGTGCGACCACGCTGATGGCCGAGCTGGCACCGGCACGCCAACGTGGCCTTTACGCGGCCTTGCCATTCTTCGGCATTTTCGCCGGGTTAGCGTTAGCCACGATCACCTTCCGTTTGCTACAGACGTACCTGAGCCCGCAGCAAATACTGGACTGGGGCTGGCGCCTGCCATTCCTCGCCAGCGTGGTGTTGATCGCCATGGCCATCTGGATTCGGCTCAAGCTCAGGGAAAGCCCGGTATTCGAAAACCTGGCCGCACACCATGAGGTGGTGCGCACGCCGATGCGTGCTGTACTCAGCGAGGCCCGCCGGCCATTGGTTGCAACCATCCTGATGCGCTTGGCCGAGCAAGGCTCCTCTACCCTCTATGCCACAGTGTCGATCGCGTTTCTCACCGGCTTCGTCGCACCACGTACCGGCGCCAGCGGCCTAGGCGGGGTGGGCACCAATGCCGTGCTGTGGGCGAGCCTGGCCAGTGTGATCAGTACGCCCCTGTTCGGCGCCCTCTCCGACCGCTTCGGCCGGCTGCGGGTGTACCGTGGCGGTGCGCTGTTCGCCGCGCTGTGGGCGTTCCCGGCATGGTGGATGCTCAGTACCGGTAATGAATTGCTAGCGATGGTCGCCATCTTCGGCGGTTTCGCCATCGGCGCCAACGCCATGCTGGGCGCCCAGTGCGCGCATTTCACCGAGCTGTTCGGCAACCGCTACCGCTATTCGGGCGTGGCCCTGTCGCGGGAAGTGGGTGCCTTGCTCTCCGGCGGGCTGGCGCCGTTGCTGGGGGTTTACCTGCTCAGCCGCACGGGCGGCGGTTACTGGGTGATGGCGCTGTACACGCTGATCCTGGCACTGCTGACACTGGCCGGGACCTGGTTGTCGGTGGAGACCCGCGGCCGTGAGATGACCGACCTGCATGACGCCATTGGCCGAGGCGCTGACCATAGCCACCGCTACAACCCCCTCGCCAAGCCCACCGCCCCCTGAACGACACCGACAAGAGAACCCGGACCATGACCGAACCGACCCCACGCCGCCTGCGCAGCCAACAGTGGTTCAACGACCCTGAACATGCCGACATGACGGCGCTCTACACCGAGCGTTACATGAACTATGGCCTGACCCGGGCCGAGTTGCAGTCTGGGCGGCCGATCATCGGGATCGCCCAGACCGGCAGCGACCTGACCCCCTGCAACCGCCACCATTTGGAACTGGCGCAGCGGGTCAAGGCTGGCGTTCGCGATGGCGGGGGTATCCCGATGGAATTCCCCGTGCACCCGATCGCCGAGCAGTCGCGCCGCCCCACGGCGGCGCTTGACCGCAACCTGGCCTACCTGGGCCTGGTGGAAATTCTCCACGGCTACCCACTCGACGGCGTGGTGCTGACCACCGGCTGTGACAAAACCACCCCGGCATGCCTGATGGCCGCTGCCACCACCGACCTACCGGCCATCGTATTGTCCGGTGGGCCGATGCTTGACGGCTGGCACAAGGGCCAGCGGGTAGGTTCCGGCACCGTGTTGTGGCATGCCCGCAACCTGCTGGCAGCCGGGGAGATCGACTACGAAGGCTTTATGGAACTGACCACCGCGTCTTCGCCCTCGGTGGGGCACTGCAATACCATGGGCACGGCATTGTCGATGAACGCCTTGGCCGAAGCGCTGGGCATGTCGCTGCCTGGCTGTGCCAGCATTCCGGCGCCCTACCGCGAACGTGGGCAAAT
Source organism: Pseudomonas typographi (assembly GCF_014694385.1). Taxonomy (GTDB): domain Bacteria; phylum Pseudomonadota; class Gammaproteobacteria; order Pseudomonadales; family Pseudomonadaceae; genus Aquipseudomonas; species Aquipseudomonas typographi. Next base: position 7,195 of record NZ_JAAOCA010000024.1, read on the forward strand.
GGCCTATGCCACCGGCAAGCGCGCCGTGGAGTTGGTGCTTGAAGACCTGCGCCCGTCCAAGGTGATGACCCGGGCCTCGTTCGAAAACGCCATCGCCGTGGCTTCCGCACTGGGCGCGTCGAGCAACTGCCCGCCGCACCTGATTGCCATTGCCCGGCACATGGGCATCGAGCTGTCGCTGGACGATTGGCAACGCATCGGCGAAGACGTGCCACTGCTGGTCGATTGCATGCCCGCCGGTAAATACCTGGGCGAAAGCTTCCACCGCGCCGGCGGCGTGCCCGCGGTGCTGCATGAGCTGCAAAAGGCCGGGCGCCTGCACGGCCAGTGCAACACTGTCAGCGGCCGCAGTATCGGCGACATCGTCGCCGCCCACGCCTCGCAAGATGCCGAGGTGATACGCCCCTTCGACGCGCCGTTGATGCACCGCGCCGGCTTTATCGTGCTATCGGGCAATTTCTTCGACAGCGCCATCATGAAGATGTCGGTGGTGGGCGAAGCCTTCCGCCGCACGTACTTGGCCGAGCCGGGTGCGGAAAACACCTTCGAGGCCCGCGCCATCGTATTTGAAGGCCCGGAAGACTACCATGCGCGAATCAACGACCCGACCCTGGACATCGACGAACGCTGCATTTTGGTGATCCGCGGCTGCGGTACCGTGGGCTACCCTGGCAGCGCCGAGGTGGTGAACATGGCCCCGCCCGCCGAACTGATCAAGCGCGGGATAGATTCGCTGCCCTGCCTGGGTGACGGTCGCCAAAGCGGCACCTCGGCCAGCCCGTCGATTTTGAATATGTCGCCTGAGGCGGCAGTGGGCGGTGGCCTGGCGGTGCTGCAAACCAACGACCGGTTGCGCGTAGACCTCAACGCCCGGCGTGTCGACCTGCTGGTGGATGAGACCGAACTCGCCGCGCGCAAGGCCCGAGTGAAGCCTAGCTACCCGGCGTCGCAAACGCCGTGGCAAGAGCTGTACCGCCAGTTGGTGGGGCAACTGTCTACCGGAGGCTGCCTGGAGCCGGCTACGCTGTACCTGCGGGTCACCGCCGAGCAGCCCGCGCCCCGCCATTCCCACTGACGTATAAGGAACCGCTTGATGAAACTGCTGCGTTACGGAAACCCGGGCCAGGAAAAACCTGGCCTGCTCGATGCCCACGGGCAACTCCGCGACCTGTCGGCGCACGTTGATGACCTGGCCGGCGCGCACCTGACCCCGCAAGGCTTGGCGCGTATTGCCGCGCTGGACGCCGCCAGCCTGCCAAAGGTCGAGGGCAGCCCCAGGATCGGCCCCTGTGTAGGGCGCGTGGGCAAATTCATCTGCATTGGCCTGAACTATGCCGACCACGCCGCCGAAGCGGGTATGGCGGTGCCCGCGGAGCCGGTGATCTTCAATAAATGGACCAGCGCCATTTGCGGCCCGAACGACCCCGTGCAAATCCCCCGGCAATCGGTGAAAACCGATTGGGAAGTGGAATTGGGCGTAATCATCGGCCGGGGCGGCCGTTATATCGACGAGGCCGTGGCGCTGGAGCATGTGGCCGGTTACTGCGTGGTGAACGACGTCTCCGAGCGCGAGTGGCAACTGGAGCGCGGCGGCACCTGGGACAAAGGCAAAGGCTTCGACACCTTCGGCCCGATAGGCCCCTGGCTGGTCACCCCCGACGAAGTCGCCGACCCCCATGAACTGGACCTGTGGCTGGAAGTGGACGGCCACCGCTACCAGAACGGCAACACCCGCACCCTGGTGTTTCGCATCCCGCAACTGATCGCCTATGTAAGCCGCTGCATGAGCCTACAGCCGGGCGACGTTATTTCCACCGGCACGCCACCCGGCGTCGGCATGGGTATCAAACCCGACCCTGTGTTCCTGCGCCCGGGCCAAACCCTGCGGCTAGGGGTTCAAGGCTTGGGCGAACAACAGCAAACCACCGTACAGGCAGACTAACCAGGAGGCTTTATGCAATTAACTGCTGCCAACAGTTTGCCAGCGGACTGGCACGACGCGGCGCTGCTCGGCCGCGCGCGCGGCGCCGCGGGGCCCAGTGTGGTTGCCGTGCGCGCCGACGGCGTATTCGACATCACCGGCCAGTACCCAACCACCAGCCAATTGCTGGAAACCGAGGCCCCCGCACAGGCCCTGCGCCAAGCCCAAGGTCCCCGGCTGTGCAGCGTCGAAGCCCTGCTGGCCGAGCCCCAGCGCCTGCTCGCACCGATCGACCTGCAAGTGATCAAGGCGGCCGGCGTCACCTTCGCTGCCAGCATGCTCGAACGGGTGATCGAAGAAAAAGCCGCCGGCGACGCCGGCCGTGCCGAGGCCATCCGCCGCCAAGTAGGCCAGGCCATCGGCGGCAGCCTGGCCCACCTGGTACCGGGCTCCGCGCAAGCCAAGGCGCTCAAGCAGGTGCTGATCGAGCAAGGCATGTGGTCGCAATACCTTGAGGTGGGCATTGGCCCCGACGCTGAAATTTTCACCAAGGCGCCGGTGCTGTCAGCCATAGGCAGCGGCGCGCAGATCGGCATCCACCCCGGTTCCAGTTGGAATAACCCCGAGCCTGAAATCGTGTTGGTGGTAAACAGCCATGGGCGCATCCACGGCGCTACATTGGGCAACGACGTGAACCTACGCGATTTCGAGGGCCGCAGCGCCCTGCTGCTGGGCAAGGCCAAGGACAACAACGCCTCCTGCGCGCTGGGCCCGTTCCTACGCTTGTTCGATGAACATTTCGACCTCGACGCCATCCGCCAAAGCGTGGTGCGGCTAAAGGTGCAAGGCCACGAAGACGGTTTCGTACTCCGCGGCGAAAGCTCGATGGACCAGATCAGCCGCGACCCGGCCAACCTCGTCGCGCAAGCGATCAACGGCAACCACCAATACCCCGACGGCTTCGTACTGTTTCTGGGCACCCTCTTCGCGCCTACCGAAGACCGAGACCAACCCGGCGCTGGCTTCACCCACAAGCTGGGCGACCAGGTGAGCATCACCAGTGAGCGCCTGGGAGGCTTGCACAACACTGTCACCCACAGCGACCAAGCGCCACCCTGGACCGAGGGCATCGGCGCGCTGATGCGCAGTTTGTTCGCCCGGCAGTGAGTCAAGCGCCGTTGGGCCAATCCGGACCAACGGCGAAAACTAAAATCTACTTGCTGTGTCAGACGGTTGGGCCGCCACTGCCGCCTTTCTGCGTGCTGGTGCCTATTTCTTGACGCATGCCGCCAGCGGCCCCTTTGGGGACCGCGCCCGGCCCGAATGGACGACGGAGCAAGCGATGATCTTCAACGTAAAAGACTATGGCGCGGTGGGTGATGGTGTAACCGATGATACCGCGGCCATCCAGGCGGCGGTGGACGCAGCGGCGGCGGCAGGTGGCGGGCAGGTTTACGTACCCAGTGGCACGTATATCGTGTCAGGTGGCGACGAGCCATCCGACGGCTGCATTGTGCTCAAGAGCAACGTTTATATGTACGGCGACGGCATGGGTGAAACCACCCTGAAGGTCGCCGACGGCTGGGACCAATCCATTACCGGCATCGTACGCTCGGCGTATGGCGAAGAAACGTCCAATTTCGGCCTATCGGACATGACGCTGGACGGTAACCGCGACAACACCTCTGGCAAGATCGACGGTTGGTTCAACGGCTATATCCCGGGTGAGGAAGGGCACGATTCCAATGTAACCCTCGACAGCGTCGAGATCCTGGACTGCTCTGGCTATGGTTTCGACCCGCACGAGCAAACCGAGAACATGGTGATCGAGAACTGCGTGTCCCACGGCAACGGCCTCGACGGGTTCGTCGCCGATTACCTCTCCGATAGCGTGTTTCGCAACAACGTGGCCTACGACAACGACCGCCACGGGTTCAACATCGTCACCAGCACCCATGACTTCACCCTTGAAGACAACGTAGCCTACGACAACGGTGGCGGCGGGATCGTGGTGCAACGCGGTAGCGAAGACATCGCCTCACCCACCAACATCACCATCACCGGTGGCGAGGTATACGGTAACGGCGCCGAAGGCGTGCTGATCAAGATGTCTGATAACGTGACCGTCGACGGCGTGGACATCCACGACAACGGCACCGCTGGCATTCGCCTGTACGGCAGCAGCGACGTCACGGTGGAGAACAACACCCTGACCAACGACGCCCAGACCAGCGCCGTGCCGGAAATCATTATCCAATCCTACGACGACACCAACGGCGTGTCGGGCAACTTCTATGCGGGGTCAGATAACGTTATCGAGGGCAACACCATCGTCGGCGGCGCTCAGTCCACTTACGGCGTGGCCGAACGTAACGAAGACGGCACCGATCGCAACGCCATTCTCGGTAACACGATCAGCAATACCACCAAGGGTTCCACGCTGATTTACGGTGACGGCAGCTATGTCAGCGACACCATTCCGCTCAACGTTATCGATGGCACCGACGGCAATGACACCCTGGCCGGCACTTCAGCCGCCGACCTGATTACCGGCGAAGCGGGCCGGGATACGCTTAGCGGCGGTGCGGGCAATGACATCCTGGTAGGTGGTAGTGGCGCCGATACGCTGACCGGTGGCGCCGGGGCTGATGTGTTCCGTTTCGAGGCGCTCACCGACAGCTACCGTACCAGCACCACCAGCTATGCCGACACCATCACCGACTTCGATGTCACCAGCGACACCCTAGACCTGGCCGGGCTCGGTTTCACCGGCCTGGGCGACGGCACCGACGGCACGTTGCAAATAGCCTACAACGCCACCACCGATAAAACCTACATCAAAAGCCTGGAGGCAGACGCCAGCGGCAACCGCTTCGAATTGGCCTTGAAGGGCAACCTGGCCAGCACGCTGACGGCGGATAATTTCATCTTCGAACACGTTATCGTTGGCACCGACGGCAACGACAGCATCACCGGCACCTCCAGTGATGAAACGATCTACGGCGGCGCGGGCGAAGACACCATCGTTGCCGGTGCCGGCGACGACATTATCTATGGCGGTTTGGGGGCCGATACCCTGACCGGCGGCGCCGGGCTTGACACCTATGTGTACACTGCCCTGGAAGACAGCTATCGCAATTACAACACCGGCGGCACCGACAACGGCGATGAAATCACCGACTTCGCGGTAAGCTCGGACAAAATCGACCTCTCGGCGCTGGGCATCACCGGCCTGGGCGATGGCCATGGCACCACCGTGGAGTTGGTGCTCAATGCTTCCGGCACCAAGACGTATATCAAAAGCCGCGACGAAGACGCCAATGGCAACCGCTTCGAGCTGTCCCTGGACGGTAACCACCTGACGGACCTAACCGCCTCGAATTTCATCTTCGCCAGTTCCGCCACCAATACCGTGACCGGCACCAGTGGCAACGACGTATTGGTGGGCACCAGTGGCGACGATATCCTGGTCGGCGGCGCCGGCGCAGACAAACTGACCGGCGGCGATGGTGCCGATACCTTCCGGTTCGATGCCCTAACCGACAGCTACCGCACCAGCACCACCAGCTACAGCGACCTGATCCTGGATTTCGATGCGAGCCAAGACAAGATCGACGTGGCCCAGCTCGGCTTCACCGGCCTGGGCGACGGCACCGCCGGCACCTTGCAGGTGGTGTACAACGCCAGTACCGACCGCACGTACCTCAAAGACCTGGACGCCGATGCCACCGGCCAGCGCTTTGAGTTGGCGCTTTCCGGTAACCATGTGGATGACTTGACTGCGAGCCAGTTCGTGTTCGCCACCACCACCCCGGCGCAAAGCACCGCCGTGGCGCAAACGGCAGTCACCAGTGCCGTGGCGCTGGTGACCGATGCCACGGAAATCACCACCGTCGGTGTCGACCACAGCCAGCACGCCTCAGCTTGAGGCGGCTATGGGCTCAGGCGTGGTTCAAGCGCTTGGCCTGTGGTGGCCGGGCCGCCGCAAGCCGCTCGCGCAACTGCGCGACCAGGTTGTTGATCTCGCGGCTGCTGGCGAAGCGATCGGTGGAAATGCCGATTTCTTCAAGCTCGACCCGGCCATTGGCCGGGTTTTCGATGCGCAGTGTCAGGGTACCGTCGGGCGCCTGCGCGCATACGCACTGCAACGGCAAAAAAGCATGCTCGATGATGTTGCGTAGCTCCAATGGGCTAAGGCCTATGGTTTTCATGGCGCGTCTCCAACTGTGCAAGCCAATGGATTCGGGGCACAACGCAAAGGCGGCGAGCAGGGCCGCACAGGTGTCCGAAGTCGCTTGGCACACCACCTTGTCGTTGTTGTTCTTTGGGTATATACCCCTGGGTGGCACAGCGCAAATGCCTCAGATCAATGACCCGGCGGTTTTATCTGTACCGCCGCACATTGAGCCGGCCATGGCTGCCACAGGCGGTCGGCGAAGGGCCCCGGCCGTGGATTCCCCTCACTACACCACTCGTCGTAGAGCACCTCATCGGTTTAAACCTTGGCTTTGGGCCGCGCTTCCAACTAGGCAAGGACGTTATGTCCGTTATGCCTGAGGAGGTTTCATGAGTAAGGTCCGTAACCAATACAGCATGCAAAACCCACTCACCCAATACCCCGCCCCGCCCTTCAGCGAACAGCCCCAGGCGGCCCCTGGGCTGGATGCCCAGATGCAGCCCAAGCCAGACCATGGCGAGCACAGCTACCAAGGTTTTGGCCGGCTTAGGGGGCGCAAGGCGTTGATCACTGGCGCGGACTCCGGCATCGGCCGGGCGGTGGCCATTGCGTTCGCCCGCGAAGGGGCCGACGTGGTGCTCAACTATTTGCCCGTCGAAGAACGCGATGCGCGCGAGGTGGTCGGCTTGATCGAGGCCGAAGGCCGCAAGGCGGTGACCCTGCCCGGCGACATCAAAGACGAAGCGTTCTGCACGCAACTGGTCAATCAAGCCCACGAGGCACTGGGCGGGCTCGACATTCTGGTCAATGTGGCCGGCAAGCAGGTCGCGCAAAAAAGCATCGGCGAGCTTAGTACTGAGCAATTCGACGCGACGTTCAAAACCAATGTGTATGCCTTGTTCTGGCTATGCAAGGCCGCCGTGCCGCTGATGCCGGCCGGTGCCACCATCATCAACACCGCGTCGATCCAATCCTACCAGCCGTCGGTGACCCTGCTCGATTACGCCAGCACCAAGGCGGCCATCGTGGCGTTCACCAAAGCCCTGGCTAAACAGGTGATCGAGCGCGGTATTCGCGTCAATGCCGTGGCCCCGGGGCCTGTCTGGACGGTGCTGCAGCCCAGTGGCGGCCAACCGCAGGAAAAACTTCCCCACTTTGGCGAGCAATCCCCCATGAAACGCCCCGGCCAACCGGCCGAATGTGCGCCGCTGTACGTACTGCTGGCCTCACAGGAATCGAGCTATATCACCGGCGAAGTGTTCGGCGTCACCGGCGGCAACCCATTGCCTTGAGCCAGGCGGCCAAGTGCACCACCGCCTCTTCGGCGCTATCGCTATAGCCTGCCCAAGTGCAAGCGAGCATCAGGTTGCGTGGCAAATTGAAATCCTCCACGTAGTTACCCTGGCGATCAAAACCCTGGGCATCGTGTGCGACCTGCTCGCGCAAGGTGCCGGCAGGCTCGAAGTACGCCCACACCGGCTTGCCCAATGCCACCGCCACGCCGGTTTCGAATACCGTACCGGAATCCGGTTCCTGCCCGCGAAAAGGCCCGAGGTTGGCCAATACCGCATCGCTGGCTTTAAGCATGGCAAGGTTTTGCTCGCACACCCAGTGGGCCGCGCCCTGCCCGGCCAGCCCGGGCGGCAAGCGGTTATCCAGCGGGTACTGCGCGTCTAGCCCACAGGCTTGGCACAACTGGCGCAAATAGCGCCCGTGGGCAAGGGCGTCGCGGCGAAACACATCGAAACCGGCCAAATAAATGCGCGCCATGCCCAGCCCCGTTACATTTCACAAAACCGCTATTGTGCCTGGCACGGGCGGCCGGTCAAGGCCTAGCGCAGCGGCCGGCCTCCAGCCGCCCACGCCACCCTCAACATGCGGGCTTTCACGCCTGGCCGGCAGTGGGCACAATGGCACCGTCGGCGGATGGCCATGGAGGTTTTCGGATGAACATCATCAATGCGCGTTTGCGAGGGGTACCTGGCCTGCACAGTGTGCTCTGCGAAGGCACACGCATCGGTCGCGTACTGGCACAGCCCGGCACGCTTAGCGTGCCGGCTGGCGACATAGACGCCGCCGGCAACTTACTGATCCCACCGTTGGTGGAGCCGCATATTCACCTCGACGCCGTCGCCACCGCGGGCCAGCCCGAATGGAATAAAAGCGGTACGTTGTTCGAGGGCATCGAACGGTGGGGCCAGCGTAAAGCGACCATCACCCACGACGACACCAAGCAGCGTGCCCATGCCGGCATCCGCATGCTCGCCGAACATGGTATCCAACAGGTGCGCACCCATGTCGACGTCACCGACCCGACCCTCGGCGCGCTCAAGGCCCTGCTCGAGGTGCGCGACGAAGCCCGCCACCTGATAGAGCTGCAGATCGTCGCCTTTCCGCAGGAGGGCATAGAGTCTTTCGCTGGTGGCCGCGAGCTCATGGTGCGTGCGCTAGACATGGGCGCCGACGTGGTCGGCGGTATCCCACATTTCGAAAACACCCGCGAACAGGGGGTCAGCTCGATCCACTACCTGATGGACTTGGCCGAACAGCGTGGCCTGCTGGTAGACGTGCATTGCGACGAAACCGACGATCCGCACTCGCGCTTTCTCGAAGTGCTGGCCGAGCAGGCCCGTGTGCGCGGCATGGGCGCCCAGGTAACCGCCAGCCATACCACGGCCATGGGCTCCTACGATAACGCCTACTGCTCCAAGCTGATGCGCCTGCTCAAGGCGGCAGGGCTTAATTTCATCTCGTGCCCCACCGAGAGCATTCATCTGCAAGGCCGCTTCGACACCTTCCCCAAACGCCGCGGCGTCACCCGCGTGGCCGAGCTGGACCGCGCCGGGCTCAACGTGTGCTTTGGCCAAGACTCGATCCAGGACCCGTGGTATCCACTGGGCAATGGCAACATTCTGCGCGTACTGGATGCGGGGCTGCACATCTGCCACATGATGGGCTACGACGACCTGCGCCGCTGCCTGGACCTGGTCACCGACCACAGTGCCCGCACGCTGAACCTGGGCGAGCGTTACGGCATCGCCGAAGGCCGCCCGGCGAACCTGGTGGTGTTGGAAGCCCCGGACGATTATGAGGCGTTGCGCCGCCAGGCCAGGGCACTGGTGTCGATACGTGGCGGCGAAGTACTGATGCGCCGCGAACCCCAGCAGGTGCAGTGGCGTGGCTGAAACCCGGGCACGCTGGCGAACTTGCCGCGCCCCTGGGGATCTAGGGTTAGGCACCCAACGTCGGAGCCCGCTCGTGCCACGCCTGTGCCTATTACTGCTGCTCGCCCTGGTTAGCCTCAACCTCAACGCCGCCACCGCCCCGGCCGACGCCAAACCCGCCGAGCCGGCCTTTGTCCAGGGCGGCTTGCTCGGCACCTTGGGCTCAAGCCTCGATGACCTGCAAGACTCGCTGAACCTCGACCAACACCTGCTCGACAGTTGGCGCCTGCGCACCGACCGGGCGGCGAGCGAGGCGGGCCAGTTGATCGAACAGCAAGTGACCGAGAACGGCCTCGGCTTGACACGGGATTTCGCGCTGCTCACGGCGGTGTGGGCCGCGACGTTTTTTGCGTTGTATTTTATCGCCCGCTGGCTATGGGCCAAGGCTGGCCACCAAGCAGTGTTCAAGCAGCGCAAGCGCCTGCATGGCGTGCTCGGCTACCTGTTGCGCTTTACCGTGCCGGCCCTCGTCGCGCTACCCGCGACGCTGGCCGTGGCGCACCACGTGGCGCCGTCGATGGCCCACGCCCTGGCCTTGTGCTTGGCTTACGCTACCAGCAGTGGCGTGTTTTCCACCTCAGTGGTGTTGTGCGTGATCACCTTGTTCGACGCCGGCCACAAACGCGCGGCGGTGGCGGTATTGCGCCGGCATACGCCGCGGCCGCTGTTTTTGATCGGTTTTCTCGCCGCGCTCGGCGATGCCCTGAACAGCCCCAAAATTGCCCAGCAGTTGGGCAGTAACCTGACCGCCAGTATCGCCGTACTCAGCGGCTTGCTGGCCACCCTGCTGTTCGCCGCCGTGGTACTGCGCATGCGCAGGCCCGTGGCGCATTTGATCCGCAACCGAGGGTACCTGCAACGCCACCAGCACCCCGCGGTGCAAGAAACCCTGCGGATTTTCTCGGCACTGTGGTACTTGCCGATCCTGTTGATGATTCTGGTATCGATGGTGCACCTGATCGGTGCGGGGCAAGAAAGCCAACAAGGGCTGCAACGGGCCTTGATGACCACGATATTGCTCGTGAGCACGGTGTTTCTCAGCACTTTGGAAAGTCACCTGCTCAAGCCCTCGGCAACCAGCGCCAGCCACGCCCGGCCCTACCTGGAGCTGGTGCGCAGCCTGGCGCATGCGCTGGTGCGGGTGGCCATTGCGGTGGCATTCATCGAGCTACTGGGGCGTATTTGGGGCGTGTCGGTGCTGGCATTCGCGGCGCGCAACACGGTGGGCCGCGCGATCAGCGACTCGATCAGCTCGATCGGGCTGATCCTGTTGGTCACTTGGCTGCTGTGGGTGGTGATCGACACCGCCATCCAAGAGGCACTTAAGCCGGCCGTGGGCAAGCGCGCCAGCCGCCAGCCCAGTACTCGAGTCAAAACCATCCTGCCGATGCTGCGCAATGCGACCAAGCTCATACTGGCGGTGATCTGCGTGATCACCACCATGGCCAACTTGGGCATCAACGTGGGGCCGTTGATCGCCGGTGCCGGCGTGGTGGGTTTGGCCATAGGCTTCGGCTCGCAGCAATTGGTGCAAGACGTCATCACCGGGTTGTTCATCCTGATCGAAGACACCATCGCCATCGGCGACTGGGTGGTACTGGATTCCGGGCACGCCGGCACCGTCGAAAGCCTGACCATTCGCACCCTGCGCCTACGTGACGGCAAAGGTTTCGTGCATTCGGTGCCGTTCGGCCAGATCAAGGCCGTAACCAACCAATCGCGGCAGTTCGCCTACGCGTTTTTTTCGGTGCAAATCACCTATGACAGCGATGTGGACACGGCCATGCGGCTGATTCGCGAAACAGCCGACGAGATCAAGAACGACATTCTGCTGCGCACCAGCCTGCAAGGCCCACTGCAATTGTTCGGGGTCGACAAGATGGACCTGAACGGCATCACCCTGACCGCCCAGTTCCGTACCACCTCCGGCGGCCAGTACGGCGTGGGCCGCGCGTTCAACGAACGGCTGAAAAAACGCGTCGATGCAGTGGATAATGTGCATTTCGCTCAATACCTGGTGCCGGTGGCCACACCTTGAGCCAACGCGCCGGGCAAAGCACGCGCTGAGGGGCCCCAGGCGTTTCCGCCCAGCAGGCTGCTGGGGTATGCTGCGCAGCGGCGCCGCCAAGGCCACACCTTCGTACGGCACCGTAGTTAACCCGCTCCCCAAGGATTTTGCACATGGCTCAGCGCTTGCTTATCTTGAACGGCCCCAACTTGAATATGCTCGGCTTACGCGAACCCGGCATCTATGGCAGCGAGACCCTGGCCGATGTTGAAGCGATGTGCGTCGCCACCGCCAAGGCCCACGGTTTCGACGCCGAGTGCAAGCAGACCAACCACGAAGGCCAGATGATCGACTGGATTCACGCCGCGCGCGGCACCATCGACGGCATCGTGATCAACCCAGGCGCTTGGACCCATACCTCGGTGGCCATTCATGACGCGTTCGCCGCCGCCGAAGTGCCGGTGCTCGAAGTGCACATCTCTAACGTGCACAAGCGCGAAGCCTTCCGCCATCACTCCTATGTGTCGTTGATTGCCGTCGGCGTAATCGCCGGGCTTGGCACGCACGGGTATAAGCTTGCGATCGATCATTTTGCGCTGCTGTTGAAACAATAACCTCTACGGCGGGCACCAGGCCGCGCGCTTCAGGCAGCCTGCCCCTGGCTTTTAACTAACGTGCCTCTTGCGCCCCCTACGGGCCTGGCCGCGACCCGATGCTTGCCCCCCCCGCGGGGCTCTGTTACTTAAATGCACTGTTTCACGCCACCTGAGGAAAGCCACTTATGTCCGTCGCGTCGGTTCGCGCTTGGTTCGAGCAACATGCCCCTGACATCACCGTGATCGAAACCGGCCAAAGCACCGCCACCGTGCAGCAGGCAGCCGAGGTTCATGGTGTGGCCCCCGGGCAGATCGCCAAAACCCTTTCTTTGCGTGTGGGCGAGCGTACCGTACTGGTGGTGGCGCGGGGCGACGCCCGCCTGGACAACCGCAAGCTGAAGCAAGCCTTCGGTGCCAAGGCCAAGATGCTCGACGCCGATACGGTGATGGCGCTTACCGGCCATCCAGTGGGCGGGGTTTGCCCGTTCGGCTTGGCTACGCCGTTGCCGGTGTATTGTGACGAGTCGCTCAAAGCCTTCGATGAAGTGCTGCCCGCGGCCGGCGGCACCCACTCTGCAGTGCGCCTGGCACCGCAGCGCCTGGCGGCCCTCACCGGCGCCGAATGGATCGACGTGACCCAGCCCACTACCGCTTGACCCCCCTCCCCAGCCGAGCACTCCACATGGAACCTCGCAGTAAACTCAGCCAGCGCCTATTGCCGGGCGGCAGCGAACCCGACCCACGCTTCACCCTGGCCAATGAGCGCACCTTTTTGGCCTGGATCCGCACCTCGTTGGCCTTGATGGCCGGTGGCATTGCCGTAGAAGCGTTCACCGCCGACGTGTTCATGCCTGAAATCCGCAAGGTACTGGCCATTGCCCTGCTCTTGCTGGGCATGTTGCTCAGCGCCAGCGCTTGCGTGCGTTGGCTCAACGTCGAGCGGGCCATGCGCCGCCAGGCGCCGTTGCCACTGCCGCTGCTGGTGCCGGTGCTGTCGTTTGGCGGCGCGTTGGTGACCGCGGTGCTGGTGGTATTCGTCGCCTTGCGCAGCCTGTAAGCGTGGCTGGCCTACGTGGGCATCAAGATGCCGGCCTGCAGCCGGAGCGCACGCTGCTCGCCTGGCGCCGTACCTTGTTCTCGCTGGTGGGCGCGAGCATGCTGTTCCTGCGCTGGGTACCGCAGCATGGGCCCTTCGCCGCGTCGCTGGTGGCGCTGGCGTTACTCGCTGGCGGAGGCATCTGGCTGGGGCAGTGGCGGCATTATCGAATCAACGTCGAAGGCATCAGCCAAAACCGTGCGCCCTCACCTGTGCTGGAGATTCTCGCGTTAGGGGGCACCGCGTGTGCGTTGGGGGGGTTGGGCCTGTATGTGGTGGCCGCGTTCTAACAGCGCCGCTGCCGAATGGTTATCCGGGCGCATCACGCGCTTCGTCTTGCTCGTCGGCAGCGAACAACCGTGCCAGTTCTGCGCGAGCTTGTTCGGCACTTTGCAGCACTTTGGCTGCGTCGTCATAGACCAGGTGCTGGGCGCGCAATACCTGCTCATCATGCTGGCGAAAGCGCTGGATCCGCGCCTGCGCTTGGGCCTCGCTCAGGCCCAAGCCAAGCAATGCCAACCGAGCCATTTCCAGGCTTGAATGGTAGGTTTCACGCACCGGCTTGGCGCCCAGGTCGACTAGCTTGTGCACGTGCTGGCGGTTGCGCGCCCGGGCGATGATGCGAATGTGCGGGTACAACCGCGCCACCAGGGCCGCGGTTTTGAGGTTGGTGTCGGGGTCATTGGTGGCAATCACAAAATATTCGGCCTGCTCCACCTTGGCCGCACGCAGGATTTCTTCGCGCAGCGGGTCGCCGTAGAACACCGGCAGGCCGCCAAAGCTGCGCGAAAGCTCGATGGTCTCCACCGAGGTGTCCAAAGCTACAAAGGGGATTTTCTGCGCACGCAGGATCCGCGCGACGATCTGGCCCATGCGGCCCATACCGGCAATCACCACGCGCGGGGTATCGGTATCAATGGCGCGGTACTCGTCTGGCACGGCACGCGCCGGGCTGTCCGGCTTTGCCAGCCAACGCTGGCCCAGCAGCAACATCGGAGGCGTGAACGCCATCGAGAGTGTAATCGTCAGCACCAGCAGGCCATGCAAATGGGGGTCGAACAAGCCCTGGTCCGCGCCTAATTGGAAGACCACGAAAGCAAACTCACCACCGGCGGCTAGTACCAAGCCCAGGCGTAGCGCGCTGCGCCGCGACAAACCCGCGGCCAAGCGCCCGATGAACCACAACAACGGCAGCTTGGTAAACAGCAGCAGCAGCGTCAGGCCCAGCACCAACAGGGGGCTCGCCAGTAACAGGCCGAGATCGGCGCCCATGCCCACACTCATGAAGAACAGCCCCAGCAGCAGCCCCTTGAACGGTTCTATCTGCGCCTCGAGCTCATGGCGGTATTCCGAGTCGGCCAATAGTAGCCCGGCCAAAAACGCCCCCAACGCCATGGAGACACCGGCCAGGTCCATCAGCCAAGCCGTACCGATCACTACCAGCAACGCCGTGGCGGTGGACACTTCGCGTATGCCGGTGCGGGCGACGATGCGAAACACCGGCCGCAACAAGTAACGCCCGCCCACCACCACCACCGCGATACTGCCGAGGATGCGCAGGCCATGTTCCAGCGCCTGCTCGTGCGGCAACGGCTGGCTGGCACCGGCCAGCAGAGGCACGACGGCGATCAACGGGATCGCGGCAATATCCTGGAACAGCAAAATGGCGAATGCCAGGCGGCCATGGGGGGCGGTCAACTCTTTACGTTCAGAGAGGCTTTGCAGGCCAAAGGCCGTGGACGACAATGCCAAGCCCAAGCCTAGCAATACGGCGCTGTTCAGCGGTTGGCCGAAACCGAGCAGTGCGACCGAGCCAATGACCAGCGCGGTGAGCAGCACCTGGGCCAACCCCACACCGAATACGGATTTGCGCATCACCCACAGCCGCCGCGGCGACAGTTCCAGCCCGATGATGAACAACAACAGGACCACGCCCAATTCGGAGATGTGCGCGATGCTTTCGGTGTTGCTGACCCACCCCAGGGCTTCCGGGCCAATTACCACGCCGGCAAGCAGGTAGCCGATTACCGCCCCCATTTGCAGGCGCCTGGCCAACGGCACGGCGATTACGGCGGCGAATAAAAAGACAACGGCGGCTTCGAGCAAATTGCCCTCGGCAGGCATGGGCGCTCCTTATCCCGGCTAGTACGCGGTAGGGTCGACGAATTCGCGTACCTTGGCAATCACTGCATCGATGTCGAAAGGCTTGTCGAACACCGCGGCGAACAGCTCGGGGTTGCTGCGCCCGATCGGGCCTTGGGCCCCGCTCATGAGCAGAATCGGCATGTGTGAGCCGGCTGGGCGGGCGCGAATGGCCTTGGCGAACTCCAGGCCGTCCATCACCGGCATCATGAAGTCGGTGATGACCAGCGCGGGGCGCTCGCGGTCGAGCACTTCGAGCCCTTTTTTGCCATTGCTGGCCTTGACCACCATGTACCCTTCATCCTCCAAGGCGTAGCCCAGGATATCGGCGATAAGGTACTCGTCGTCGACGATCAGGATGGTAGACATTGTCGAATCAATCTGGCTGGCATTAGCGGCTCTCGGGCACCGAGGCACTGCCCGTGAGAACGGCCTCTGCCTGGGTGAAGGCTTTTATCAGTTCCACACCGTGCTCGCCGATGACCAATTCCCTGAGCGATGCATCGTAGTTACTGTCTCTGATTTTCAGAATGGTCATGCAGCGCTTAAGTTCAGAGACATGTTCAACGAAACGCATCACGATCACATTGTCGACGATGCTTGAAAGGTCTGGCAGCGGCGCATTGATTTCTGGGCTGAACAAACCCCGTAATTCATAGGTTGCCATCACGGTGACGCCGCGGGCGCGCAGCTCGCTGATCAGGGCGGTGAAATAATCGCCCAGCCGCGCCGGGTTGCCGTTGGTCCGGGTCATCCCGCCCAGGCTGTCGATCAGCACACGCTTGATGCCATGCTGGCTAACCAGGGCAAGCAGACGCTCGCCCAGGCCGTCCATCAGCCCCTGGGTAATGGGTTGCCATTGCATGTGCAGGGCCCCGCTGGCCTCTAGTTTCTGCAGGTCGACGCCCAAGGCCCGCGCCTTCACCACCAGGCGCTGGGCGCTTTCGTGAAAGCCAAAGTGCAGCGCTGGTGCCTCAGGGGTGGCGGCGGATAGAAAATGGATGCCCAGGGAGGTTTTGCCCACACCCGACGGGCCCATGACCAGCGTAGAAGACGACTGCGACAAGCCACCGCCGATCAGCTTATCGAGCTGGGCGATACCGCTGGTGACGCGCCGGGGCTCGAAATCCTCTTCAAGCATTGGGTGCACGTACAGGCTTTCTAGCCTTGGGTACACCACCAGCCCGTCGTCGGTGATCTCGCATTCGTGCAACCCCGATAGCGCGCCGCTACCGCGGGTTTTGCGCAGCTGGATGCGGCGAACCGAGCGCGTACCGAACAGCTCTTCGCCCATTTCGATAACGCCATCGACCATGGTGTGCTCGGGGCTGCCGTCATCGAGCCGGGCGCTGGTAAGAAACAACACCGTGCAACCAGCAAAAGCCGCATGGCCCTGCAATTCGGAGATGAATTTCTTGGTGTCGAGCTGCGAATCGGCTTTGGAGCGCGCATTGAGCAAGCCGTCGACGATCAGCACGGTTGCCTTCTGCCGGCTGATCTCACGGCGCAGCAGCTTGACCACCTCATCGAGCCCTTCATTTTCGAGGGTGTCGAAGGCGCTGACGAACTGGATATCGCCGCCAATGCGAGAAGCGTCGAAAAAGCTCAACGTAGACAAATATTGGAACAGCCGCTCATGGGATTCGGACAGCAGCGTGACCACCAGCACCCGCCCGCCTTGGCGTGCGTGAAAAAAGCCCAGTTGGTTGGCCAGGATCGTTTTGCCCGACCCCGGGCGGCCTTGGACGATGTACGAGGCCCCCGCGACCAGCCCACCCTTGAACAAGGCATCGAGGCCCGCGATCCCGCTTTCTAGGCGCTTTAGCTTATCCAAGTTCGGCCCTGCCTGTAGTGATAAACGCAGGCGAGCGCACCGCCAGCGCGCACCCGCTAGAAAAATGATTAAGGGCACAGAGCTTACAATGGTTTGCGTAAAAAATGGAGGTCAAACCACGGCATCACGAACTTTAGCGCGGTAAACAGTATCTTCGGTTCAACTTTGCACATACCGGTGTAGTCCAACCAGCACTGTTTAGCCGAAGAAGCGTCCCCATGAGTTTTATTCTATGCCTGAGTGTAATGGGCGTGCTGCTATTGATGCTTGCGTTGGCCTCGGCCTATTTACGCTGGCTGCCGGTCACCACCTCAGCGGTGTGCCTGGCATTTGGTTTTGCCATCGGGCCAGCCGGGTTGGGCTTGGTCAACCTTGAGATCGTCAGCGCCAGCCCCTGGTTGGAGCGCCTGGCAGAGGTAGCTGTGTTGTTTTCGTTGTTCGGCACGGGCATCAAACTGCGCCTGGGGTTTCAACGCAGCGCCTGGCGAGCGGCCTATTGCCTGGCGGGGCCGGTGATGATCGCCAGCATATTCGGCGTAGCGGCGGTGGCGCATTACCTTCTCGGCCTGGATTGGGGGCTGGCACTGCTGGTGGGGGCCATGCTCGCGCCCACCGATCCGGTGCTGGCCAACATGGTACAAGTCAGCAGTGCCCAAGACGCCGACCGCCTGCGCTTTGGCTTGTCGGGTGAGGCCGGGCTCAACGACGGCACGGCGTTCCCCTTTGTGCTACTGAGCCTGCTGCTGATCGAACACGGCGGCTGGGACAGCCAATGGCTGACTGGCTGGCTGTTGCGCGATGTACTTTGGGCAGTGCCGGTGGGCCTGGGCACAGGCTATGGCTTGGGCTGGTTGATCGGCTATTGGATGATCAACCTGCGGGTGCGCCATGACGACAGCACGCTATCGCCCAACGACTTCTTGGCCCTGGCGTTGATCGCGGTGGCCTACGTGGTGGCTTACGCCCTCGATGCCTACGCGTTTCTCGCGGTGTTCGCCGCGGGCCTTGGGGTTCGCCAAGCCGAAGCGCGGCTGTCGGACTCCGAAGTACCCTCCGAGCATTTGACCCAACCGGTACTCGGCCATCATGAAAAACCTGTCGAGGAAGCGACCGTGGCGGACGTCGACACACTTGAAAAACCCCAGTTGGCCGCGGGGGTGATGATGGGTGACATGCTGGCCTTCGGCAGCTTGGTGGAGCGTGCCATGGAAGTGGCCCTGATCACCTTGCTCGGCGCCCTGCTCTGGCGCTATTGGGCCTGGCCGGCGGTGATACTGGGTGCGGCGCTGTTCTGTGTGATCCGCCCGCTGATGGTGTGGCTGCTGGGGGGCAGCCGGCGCCTGCTCAGTAGCCACCAGCGGGCGTTACTGGGCTGGTTCGGCATCCGCGGCATCGGTTCGTTGTACTACCTGTGCTTTGCCCTTAACCACCATTTGCCCAGTGCAGCGACGCAGGTAGTGGTGCCACTGACATTAACGGTGGTGGGCCTGAGCATCGTGGTCCATGGGTTGAGCGTGCAACCCTTGCTCGACCACTATCGGCGCCGTACCGAGCGCGCCGGTACATAACCACCGCTACAACGCCTTGGGGTCTGGCAGTGGTTTGCCGATTCCCAGCGCGGCGGCCAAAGCGCGGGCGTCGGCGGGTGCGTGCACTTTCACATCGTTATCGAAAAAGCAGAACACCGTGCGCGCCTTGCGTGGCCTCGGCTGCCGCGGGCTTAGCTGCCGCGCACCGGGCACCTGCCGGCCGGCCGCCCAGCACTCGATGCGCTGTTGCCAACGGTCCAGTGCCGCCTGCGAGTAACCGCTTTCGTAGAGTTTGGCGTCGCCGTGCAAGCGCATGTACACGAAATCGGCTGTGAGGTCTTCGGCGTAGGGCCACTTGCCGGCGGTGTCAGCCACCACCCATGCCACGCCATGGCGGCGAAGCATCTCGGCGAACTCGGCGCAGGCGAAGCTCTCGTGGCGGACTTCTACCGCGTGGCGCAGCACCTGCCTGGGCGCGATCGCATCCCAGCCTACGGCGTGCATGCGCGCCTCGCACTGGCGCGCGATTGCCAAAGCCTGATCGCCTCGGCGCGGCAGGCGCGCCAAAAACGCCTCGAAGCGCTCGGGGTCGAACTGAAAGTTAGGCGGGAATTGCCACAAAAACGCGCCGAGCTTCTCTTTGAGGGCAAACACGCCCGAGGCGAAGAAGTTCGCCAACGGCGTTTCGATATCCTTCAGCCGCCGGGTGTGGGTGATGTACCGCGGCGCCTTGACCGTAAAGGTGAACCCGCCAGGGGTGTCGGCGTACCATTGTGCGTAACGCTCGGGGGTTTGCAGAGCATAAAACGAGCCGTTGATCTCGATGGCCGACACCGCTCGCGCGGCATACCGCAGTTCGTGTTTCTGCGCTAGCCCTTTGGGATAGAACACTCCGCGCCACGGCGCGTAGCGCCAGCCCGAAATGCCTACGTGCACCTTGCTCATCAGCTACCTCCTCGCACCATGCTTGGTTCGGCGTGGACCGACCGCTCGGCCGTGCAGTTCAAACCGATTTGAACTTGGCGCCCGGCCTGCTGACGGATGCTTATAAGCTCATAACCAAAGCGCAGGGCAACTGCCATGGCGGACCCATACCCACTGCAGCACTTTATCGACGCCCAACAGGGTGTGTATGAGCATGCGTTGGCAGAGCTGCAGGCGGGGCAAAAACGCAGCCACTGGATGTGGTTCATCTTTCCCCAGATAGACGGCCTTGGCCGCAGTGACATGGCCCGGCGCTACGCGATCAGCGGCGCGGCCCATGCCCAGGCGTACCTGGCGCACCCGCTGCTAGGCCCCCGCCTCATTGCCTGTAGCGAGGCATTGCTGGCGCACGCTGGGCGGCCCGCAGTCACTATCTTGGGCAATATAGATGCCTTGAAACTGCACTCATCGATGACGCTTTTTGCCCGTTGCGCGCCGCCACAAGCCCCTTTCGAGCAAGTGCTGGCATGCTTCTATCAAGGCGCGCCGGATGCGCGCACGCTGTTCGCACTGCGGGCCTGACCATGAACCTGGCCTGGTGTATCAAACGCGGGCTGCACCTTTTCGCCAGTACCTGTGGCTGCCAAGCGGCGTTGGCCTTGGCCGGCATAGCCGTGCCACGGCTCGCCGAAGCGCCTTGCCCGGCACCGACCTTAACCGGGCAAAGCGTGTGCGAACCGCTGAGCCCCCCCATTAGCGCCTCCCCCTTTACTGTCCACCTGGCCGCCACCGCTGGCGGCATCGCTGGAGCTTGCCGATGATCAACCCTTCGCCCAAAGCCCTGAAGGGCTCCCCCTCGCCGCGCCATGAACTTGGCGTACGCTACCAGCGCATTCGCCAACACAGCGAACGGCTCGCTGCCCATTTAACGGCCGAAGACATGTGCGCCCAATCGATGGCCGATGCCAGCCCCACCAAATGGCACCTGGGGCATACCAGTTGGTTCTACGAAACCTTTCTGCTGGCACCCTTGCTGCCCGGTTATACGCCGTTCGATCCGATCTTTGGCTACCTGTTCAACTCCTATTACGAAGCCGTAGGGCCGCGCCAACCCAGGCCGCAGCGCGGGCTCATGACCCGCCCGGGGCTAGACCAAGTGATGGCCTACCGGCAATACGTCGATACCCATATGGCGCGCCTGCTCGACACCGCACTGCCGGAGCACACCCTGGCCCTGCTGGAGTTAGGCCTGCAGCACGAGCAACAGCACCAAGAGCTGATCTTGATGGACGTGCTGCACCTGTTCAGCCTCAGCCCGCTCAAGCCCGCCTTCGATGCCACGTGGCCCACGGACCCGGCGGGCCGCCGTGGGCGCTGGCGCCACCAAGCCGGCGGGCTGGTAGAGTTGGGCCATAACGCAGAAGGTTTTGCCTTCGACAACGAAGGCCCACGGCACAAAGCCTATGTGGCGCCGTTCGAAATCAGCGACCGGCTGGTAACCAACGGCCAATGGCTGGAATTCATGGCCGCCGGCGGTTATACCAGCCCCGGGCTGTGGCTGTCGGAGGGCTGGGCAACGGTACAAGGGCAAGGTTGGCAAGCACCGCTGTACTGGCAACGGCTACCGGAGCAGCCTGCACACTCGCCTGCCGGCTGGGCGCAGATGACCCTGCGCGGCCTGCAACCGTTGCACCCAGACGAACCCGTCAGCCACCTAAGCTATTACGAAGCCAATGCTTTTGCCCAATGGGCCGATGCACGCCTGCCCACCGAAGCCGAATGGGAAGTTGCCGCGGCGGCAGGGTTGTTGGAACAGCGCGATGACGTCGCCTGGCAATGGACGCAAAGCGCCTACAGCGCCTACCCCGGGTTCAAGGCCGCGCCCAGCGCGGTGGGTGAGTACAATGGCAAGTTCATGTGCAACCAATTCGTGCTGCGTGGCGGTTGCCAGTTCACCCCGGCAGAGCATGCCCGGTTAACGTACCGCAATTTTTTCCCGCCCTCGGCGCGCTGGGCCCGCAGTGGCCTGCGCTTGGCCCGGGACGCGCGCCCGGCCAACCTGCACCCGGTCGGCACCAGCACCGCGTTGGCACCCCATGCGCAGTTTCACCGTGACGTACTTGCGGGCCTGGCCGCCAGCCCCAAGGCGTTGGCGCCTAAATACTTCTACGACGCCGCCGGCTCCCGGCTGTTCGAAGACATCTGCCGCCTACCCGAGTACTACCCCACCCGCGCCGAGATGGCGCTGCTGGGGCGCATTATGCCGGAGCTGGCGGCGGTCATCCCCACCGATGCCGCCCTCGTCGAGTTTGGTAGCGGTGCCAGCGACAAAACCCAACGGCTGCTGGATGCCGCCCCGCAGATCGGCGCTTACGTGCCCATCGATATCAGCCAAAGCGCGGTGGACGGCGCCTGCCAAGCCCTGCGCAGGCGTTACCCGCGCCTGCAACTGGTGCCGGTGGTAGAAGACTTCACCCATGCCTTGCAGTTGCCGGCGGCGTTGGGCGAACGGCCAAGGGTAGGGTTCTTTCCCGGTTCCACGCTGGGCAACTTCAGCCACACCGAGGCGGTGGCCTTTTTGCGCGGGGCGCGCCAGTTGCTCGGCCGCCAGGCTTGTTTCATTCTTGGGGTCGATATGCTTAAGCCGCTGGCGCCGTTGCTGGCTGCGTACAACGACGCGGCTGGCGTAACGGCTGCGTTCAACAAGAACCTGCTGGCGCGCATCAACCGTGAGTTGGGCGCGAATTTCGACTTGCCCGCCTTCGACCATCAGGCCCGTTGGAATGCCCGGCACGAGCGAGTAGAAATGCACCTGGTCGCGCGTACCGCGCAAACCGTGCGCATAGGCGGCCAGGCATTCCACTTCGCCGCTGGCGAGAGCCTGCACAGCGAGAACTCGCACAAGTTCAGCGTGGAGCGGGTTATGGCCCTGGCCGCGCAAGCAGGCTGGAAGGTCAGCGGCCAGTGGTTAAGCGAACAGCCGCAGGTGGGGATGTTTGTACTGCGTTAAAGGTGCCTAGGCCCCCCGGCCTGCGTCTTCGCCGCTTTTCGCCACGCCTCACCTTCGCCCGAGATATTCCCACAGGGCCCGGTGGCTCAACAGTGAGTACAAGCATTGGCGCGTGCGTTGGGTTATCGGCAGAGGAACGGCGACGCGGCGCGGCGGCAAAAGGTATCGCCAACATTGTGCAGCAAACTTCTGAAACAACCGGCTAGGGTTCAAGGCAATACCCCACCCCATAGATCGACCGTACCAGGTCGCGGCCGGGTGCGGCGCAGTCGAGCTTGCGCCGCAGGTTTTTCACGTGGCTATCCACCGTACGGTCGGTCACTACGCGGTGGTCGTCATAGAGATGGTTCATCAACTGATCTCGCGACATCACTTGCCCGGGTAGCGCGGCCAGGGCCGCCAACAGACGGAATTCCACTGGTGTCAACTCCAGCAGCTTGCCGTTGTAAGTAGCACGGTAGCTGGCGGGGGCGAGTTGCAGCCCGGCCGGCGGCTGCGCTACGGGCTCGAACCTGCGCAACACGGCCTTGACCCGGGCCACCACTTCACGCGGGCTGAACGGCTTGCAGATGTAGTCATCGGCACCGATTTCCAAACCCAGCAAACGGTCGACCTCGTCCACCCGGGCAGTGACCATGATCACCGGCACCCGGCTGAACGCACGCAGGGCGCGGCACACCTGCAAGCCGTCCTGGCCCGGCAGCATCAGGTCGAGCAGTATCAACCCATGCTCGCGCGCTCGAAACAGCGGCACCACGGCCAAGCCATTGGCCACATGCTCCACCTCATAACCGGCAGCCTGCAGGTAGTCGACCAACAGCGACGCCAGTTTCGGCTCGTCTTCTACCACCAGGATGCGCTGGCCACTCATGCTTGCTGCTCCAACGGCAATTGCAGGGTCAGGCCCAACCCACCCAACGGCGAGGGCCACGCGCGCAAGTGCCCGCCATGCACTTCGACGATCGCCCGGCAAATGGCCAAGCCCAGCCCGGCGCCCCCGCTGCCGCGATTACGCGAGGCCTCCAAGCGGTAAAAGCGCTCGAACAAGCGTTCCTGCTCGGCTACCGGCACCCCGGGCGCGGCGTCTTCGCACGCCAGGCACGCCCAGCGCCCCTCACGGTAGGCGCGCCAACGCACCGCGCCACCGGGGTCGGTATAACGCAGGCTGTTTTCCAGCAGGTTATACAGCACCTGGGCCAAGCGTCGCTCATCACCGACGATGGGCAACGGCTGCACCTCGATCGCCAGCGCCAGGCCGTGCTCGGCCAAACGCCCCTGCCAGGCACTGGCGGCATCCGTGGCCAACTCGCCGAGGTCCAGTGGGTCGTGGCGATAACTGGGGCCGCCCACCTCTGCCAACGACAACTCGTAAAGGTCATCGACCAGCTTGGTCAGCGCCCCCACCTCGCCCTGCAACGAAGCCAGCGAGCCGGCATTGACCTGGCGAATGCCGTCTTCGATGGCTTCCAGCTCGGCGCGCAGCACCGCCAGGGGGGTACGCAGTTCGTGGGAGATGTCGGCCATGAAGTCGCGGCGTTGCTGTTCGTTACGCGCCAACGCCTGCGCCATATGGTTGAAATCCCGCGCCAGTTGCGCCACTTCGTCGTTGCCGGTGATGGGCACCTGTACCTGCAAGTCACCTTCGGCCAGTTGCCGGGTTGCCCTGGCCACCCGCTGTACCGGGCGTAGCAGCGCGCGGGTGAACCAGCCGGCGATCACCGCCGACAACAACACACACAGCAACCCCACCAGCAGCCCAGAGCGCACTTGGTTGCTGTGAAAACGCTGGTCGCCGACCGCGCTGACCGTTTCAAAAGGCGTCATCGCCAGCCAGCCCACCACCTGGCCATGTACCTGGACCGGCCGCAACACTGGGTTGGCGCCGTACCCGGCATAACCTGCCAGGTAACGTTTGTCGGCATCGAGCAGCGTCACGCGCAAGAACGCCCCGGTCAGGTCCGACACCGGCGGGCGCCGAGGCTCGAACCGTTCACCGCCGGCCGCTTCGGGGCGCATCAAATGGAACCACGTGCTGCCCGGCTCTTGCGTGAGGAATGCCCAGCTACCCTGTTCGGCATACGCCTGTTCGATGCGCGGCAAGCTTTGCATCATCCGCTCCACCGCTTGCTCGTTGAGGTAACCGAGAAACCCTAGGTTGAATGATAGGTACGCCGCGACGCCCATGGCCAGCACCACGACAGTGCACAGTGCCTGTACGGCCAAGAAAACTTTGCGGGAAAGGCTGATGCTCATGGTGCGCTCGGCAAATGGCTGGCTTATTTGGCCCGTGAGTGGCCCACGCTGGCAAGCCACCGCCAGGAAACTCCACATTAGCTGCACATTTGCTTCAAAAAGCTTCGGCGATTTGCCATGCTGCGCTCAAGCCGCCATGGGATAGGCCGATACAGCCTTTGCAGGCCGGCGTGGTCGGCTTGTGACGGTACGCCTGGGAGTCACGACGATGCCACAGTTGTTCATGCGCACGCTCCTCATGGTGCCACTGCTCGCCCTGGCCGTATGGCACAGCACGCTGGCCGCCGCGCCGTTGCAGGTGGTGACCGAGGAACTGCCGCCATACAACATGACGGCGAACGGCCAAGTAACCGGCATGAGCACTGAAGTGGTCCAAGCAGTGCTGGCACGCCTCGGGCTACAGGTGCCGATCCAGGTAATGCCCTGGGCCCGTGCCTATGACGTGGCCCAGCACCAGAGCGACGTACTGATCTATTCCATCGCGCGCACGCCGCAGCGCGAAAAACTCTTCCAATGGGTGGGCAGTATCGCCCCGTCGCGCTGGTACCTGTACAGCGCCAGCAGCCGGCCGATCGAGCTAAACGACCTCAATGATGCTAAACGCTATCAGGTGGCGACGGTTAACCAAGACGCCGGCGAACAGTACCTGGTCGCCCACGGTTTCGCCCTGGGCCAGGCGCTGCAGTCGAGCACCCGCTACGAGCTGGACTACCAGAAACTCAAGCGCGGCCATGTCGACCTGTGGATTTCCAACGAACTCAATGCCAACTACATCGTGCGTGAGTTGGGCGATGACCCGGCCAAGGAGATCACCCCGGCACTGGCGCTGCCTGAATTGGGCGGTAAAGACGGCCTGTACATGGCATTCAGCCCACAAACCTCTGCCGAGTGGGTCGAGCGCTTTCGTAAAGCGCTCAGGCAGGTGCGTGAGGACGGCACTTACGATGCTATCGCCCGCAAGTGGTTATGAATGTGAACACCCTGCCCCCTGCACTTGCCCAGCCATTGGGCCGGCGCTTGGTGTTGGCCACCCTGTCGTTTTGCTTGCTGTTCAGCCTCGCTACGGTGGCCCTGCGCAGTTGGCATGCCTGGGCCAACGGCCTGGCCACGATGGATTCGGAATTGGCGCTGATCGACCAGGTATTCCAAGGCCCACTGGCTAAGGCCATCTGGGAGCTGGACCACGACAACCTCGATACCCAACTCGATAGTGCTGCCCAGGCCGCCCCGGTGGGCCGGTTGCTGCTGAACATCCCCCGGCCGGGCCGCGCCGATGAAGTGATCGAGCGCCGCCGCGAAGGGTTTTCGGCGGTGGGCCCGGCGCCGGTACTGGTGCGCGAACTGGCGGTAGCGCCCTACCCCGGTGCGCGTGAAGTGGTAGGCTCGCTGACATTGGAAGGTGACCCCGCCCTGCTGCGCCGGCGCTTGTGGCGAGAGATGGTGAGCATTTTGCTGACCCAGTTGGTGCAGTCGCTGGCATTGGCCGGGTTGATCATGGCGATGTTCAACCGCTTGGTCACGGTGCACGTAAAGCATATCGCCCGGCACCTGGGCGAACTTGGCCCGGATAACCTTGGCCAACGGTTGCGCTTGGCCAGGCCGAAACGACGTAACGACGAGCTGGATTTGCTCGAGGGCGCATCAACGCGCTGCAAGCGAACATGGCCGAGTACCTGGAACGCCATCGGCTGGCCGAGCAGGTAGCCCAGCGCACCGCCGAACTGCGCGAGGCGAACCAGCGGCTGGAGCGGCTAGCCCGCCATGACCCACTGACCGGCCTGGCCAACCGCCGCCAGTTCGACGAGATCAAGGAGCAGGAATTTCGCCGGGCCATGCGTGGCGGCCTGCCGCTGGCGGTATTGATGTGCGACGTGGATTTTTTCAAGCGTTACAACGACACTTACGGCCATGCCCATGGCGACGACTGCCTGCGCCAGGTCGCCCACTTGCTGGCGCAGCATTTTTCTGGGACCGGTGAGGTGGTCGCGCGGCTCGGTGGCGAAGAGTTCGCGGTGCTACTGCCGGGTACCAACGCCGAACAGGCACGGCAAGCCGCCGAACGCCTGCGCGAAAGCCTGGCGCAACGGCGCTTGCCCCATACCGGCTCACCCATCTCGCCCTGGGTAACGATGTCCATCGGCATCGCGCAGTTCGACGTTGAACTGGCCAGTTTCGATCAATTGCTACAACGCGCCGACCACGCCCTGTATCGCGCTAAAGGCGCCGGCCGGGACCGCGTTGGCCAATGGCCCGGTTGAGGTCGCCATGCGCTTACTGTTTCGCTGCTTGGGCCTGGTGCTCGGCCTCTGTGCCAGCGCCACCTTATTGGCTGCCCCGTTGCTGGGGGTGACCGAAGAGTCCTCTTACGCTTACGTTCGCGACGGGCAGATCCAAGGCCCGGCGGTTCGGGTGGTCAAGGCGGTGCTGGCGCGGGCGGGCATCACCGACTACCAATTGGCGATATACCCATGGGCCCGCGCCTACGACTTGGCGTTGGGCCAACCGAACGTGGTGATCTTCCCGATCGTCCGCACGCCCGCGCGGGAGCGTTCGTTTCATTGGGTGGGTGAATTCGCACGCACCGTACCGACCCTCTATCGGTTACGCAGCAACGCCGCCCTGCCGTTCAAGGCCCTGGCCGATGCTCGCGACTACAGCATCGCCGTGGTGCGCGATGACATACGCGAGCATTATCTACTGGCCAATGGGTTTACCCGCCTGGTGGAAACCGCCGATAACAGCGAAACATTTCGCCGCCTGCTCGGTGGCCAGGTGCAGATCGCCGCCATGAGCCCCAGCGAGGTCCAGCGCCGCTGTGACGTGGAACAGGTGGCGTGCGACCAGGTGCAAGCGGTGCTGTCGCTCGACGAAATCGCCGCCGCGCTCTATATCGCCTTAAGCCGGAACACGCCCAACGAGGTGGTAGTCAAAGTGACAGCAGCGTTCAATGCGCTACAGGCTGAGGGCGCTATTGCGCCGCTGCTTCGCGATGAACCCTGAGCATGGATGGCGAACTGGCATCGTTCCTGCTTGTCATTTATTACGATTTTATGACAACGTAGCCTTACCCGCACACGCAGGTGAGAAGGCAGGCAGTGGAACATGGGAAAAAACATCAAGCACCGGGCGACGATCATTTGCCGGCAGGATGAGAAAATCCTCTTCGTGCGTAAGCCCAAGTCCAAATGGAACCTGCCCGGTGGCAAAGTTGAAGCCAACGAAACCCCCGCGCAAGCGGCAGTGCGCGAACTCAGCGAAGAAACCGGCCTGGCTGCCCACAACTTGGGCTATGTAGCGCTGCGGGACCTACAGCGCACGCGCCACCACGTGTTCGAAACGGTGATCGACGTCAGCCAAGTGCCGCGGGCCTGCAACGAGATCGCCGACTGCCGCTGGTTCAGCACCGCGGAACTGGCCAAAAAGGACCTTAACAAAGCCGTGCTCGAACTGCTGCGCGATCAGGCCTGATTACGCAGCGCACTCGGCTTGCCGTCCTGGCGGTGGCTGCGCTCGAACCATTCCTGGTTGGCCTTTAGCTCCCCACGCAGTTCCGCCACTAAATTGTTGACTGCCCGTATATTGACCAGCTCACCAATCGGCAAGCCGACGGCGAGCAAGTCTACTTGCCCGGTGGCGGGGTCCCATACTTCTACCGTCATGCTCCCACCCGGGTGCATCTGGCAACTACAGGCCAGGGGCCGAAAGCTCGATTCGATGATGCGGCGCAGTTCAGCGTTGGGTATCACAAGCGCTCTCCAAATCGGTTATCCAATGTTCAATAGACGCCTACACTGGCGAAGCTGTTCCGCCCCGCCGACGTGCTGCGCGTCAAGCTCCCGTCATCTGCCCGCGAGCATCGCAATGGTCTGCAATTGTGGTGCCGCTTCGTGTAACCGAACGTTCAACCTGCCGTATTGGTTTTGAAACAAAGCCCCTCAACTGTGTTCGCTGTGCGCAACGCCCTGCCCTATCACCGCTACGGTAGTGTCGGCGGCGGCGAATACGAAATCACCGCCGGCCAACGTTTGGCTGTAATCACCGGCCAGCGTAAGCTGGAAACGCTGGTTGTCGTCGCCGGTCTCAGCGCCCCGAATATACGTGCGGTCAGTGTTGGCGTTGTAGGCCAGGCTCAAGCTGTGGGCATCGCCGTCGCCCAGACCGGTGAAGCCCAATGCCGACACGTCGATGCGGTCGACACCCACGGTGAAATCCTGGATCAGGTCGCTACTGCCGGCGTAGCTGTCAGTGGCTGCCTGGAACACGAAGCGGTCACTGCCTGAACCGCCCGTGAGCGTGTCGGCACCCGCACCGCCGATCAGCACGTCGTCGCCGGCATTGCCCCCGAGCTGGTCGTTACCGCCGGCGCCGTCGAGCACGTCGTTACCCCAATCGCCATAAAGCGTATTCGCCGCGTCGGTGCCGACCGCATTGACGCTGGTGATCGGCTGCGATGACGTGACCTGCTGGGCATCGGTAGCGGGCGCGAACAGCACGCTGGTGGCCGTGAGTTCATTGGTGTGGTCACCGGCCAGCAAGATCTCGAATCGGTTGCCGTTGGCGTCGGGCTCCAGCGACTTCAAGGCCGTCATGTCGCCGGCCTGGTTGAGTACCACTTTCAACGTGCCATCGTAGCCGTTGCCAAGGCCGGTAAAGCCCAACGCCGAAACGTCGATCTTATCGTGGGCATTGCCGTTGAAATCGGTAATCAGGTCGCGCCCGGCGTAGCTATCGCTGTTGTCGTTGCGCACGCTGTCAGTGCGTGTCGTATAAACGAAGGTGTCTGCCCCAGCCCCGCCGGTGAGGGTATCGCCACCCGCGCCACCGATCAGGCGGTCGCCGCCGGCACCGGCATCCACCGTGTCACGGCCGGCACCGGCCTTGATGGTTTCGTCGGCGTCGGTGCCGACCAGGCTGTTGTTGTGGGACGTACCGCTGATCAGCGGCTGCAAGTTGGCATCGGTGAAGGTGCTGGTGAGGTCACCCGCCAGGCGCACTTGAAAGCGGTTGCCGTTGGCGGCCGCATCCAGGCTTTCGAGGTAGGTGAGGTCGCTGCCAGCGTCATAGCGTAGCAGCAGGCTGCCATCGTGGCCGTCGCCCAACTGGCTATAACCCAGGCTGGCGATGTCGAGGGTGTCGTGGGCAACGTCGAAGTCGGTGATCAGGTCGCTGCGCGCACCGCTGGCGCTCACGGCACTGTCACTGATGCGGTCGAACCGGAACACATCACTGCCGGTGCCACCGGTGAGGGTGTCGATGCCCGCACCGCCCACCAGCACGTCGTCGCCGCCGTTGCCGTGCAGGGTATCATTACCGGCGCCACCCATAAGCAGTTCATTCCAACGCTCACCCTGGATGCTGTCGCCGGCCGCGGTGCCCTGCACGATCAGGCCGTCTGGGTTATTGCTGACCTGGCTGCCTGGGCTGCTCACCTGCAGGTCGCCGCTGCTGGTGTAGTTGATCACGTTGCCGAAGACCAAAGTGCCGGACACCAGGCTGCCCACTTCGGCGATGCCATAGGTGGACTGCGCACCGCCGCTGATCACGTTGTCATAGACCAGGTTCTGCACAGCCGCTTGGTCATCATAGGCGCGAATCGTGACTTCGGCCGCGGCGCCGCCCTGGGCGTTGTCATAGAGGGTATTGGATGCGACGTTCACATGGCTGCTGCCTTGCAGCTCAACGGCCGAGTCCTGGTTGCCGTGCGCGGTCACGCGGTTCACGCCGCCGTACTCAATGCCACGCAGGCGTATGCCGGCCAAGCCGTTATCGGTAACGTCACCGCCAATCACGTTGACGAAGCCATTGCCGGCGCTGCTGTCACTGTGCAGGTAAAGGCCATTGGCAGCGTTGCCGGAGGCGTCGTTGTCGGCCAAGGTCAGGGCGTCGCTACCGACTGTCACGTTAATGCCATTACGGCCGTTGTCCAGTGCCCGGTTATCCTGAACGGTACTGTTCACCAAGTCCGCCAGCTTG
The DNA here is from genome assembly GCF_014694385.1 of Pseudomonas typographi. Classification (GTDB taxonomy): domain Bacteria; phylum Pseudomonadota; class Gammaproteobacteria; order Pseudomonadales; family Pseudomonadaceae; genus Aquipseudomonas; species Aquipseudomonas typographi. Next base: position 37,882 of record NZ_JAAOCA010000024.1, read on the forward strand.
AAGCCATCCAGACCATTGTTTTGTGCCACGCTGTTGCGAATCACCAAGGCTTCTGCGCCGCTGCTGGCGTCAAACCCGATGCCGCTGGCGTTACGTACGTTGACGCCATCGATGGTCACGTCGCTGCCCTGCAGCCGCACTCCGGTGACAGTGGCGCTACCGCCACTGCGGTTGGCATCCAGGTTCAGGTTGCTTACCCCCACGTCGTGACTAGCCGCGGAGGTCACGGCCAACATCGCCAGGGTGCCCGTGGCACCATTGGCTAAGGCCAGGGTACTGCCGGCGTCGCCGCTGCCGCTGAGTTCAACGCCGTTTTTCAATATCAGCGCACTGCCGTTACCATCGCTGTCGGAAACGACGAACGTGCCCTCAGGTATGATCACCTGCCCACCGCCGGCGGCACTGGCGGCGTTGATCGCCTTCTGGATCGCCAAAGTGTCGTCCGTTACACCGTCCCCCTTGGCGCCATAGTTTCTGACGTCGAACACTTCAGTCATACGCTGCTCCCCTCTTATTTATTTTTAAGTCCGCTGCGAAAATGCTGTGACCGCACTGTTCGGTGTTTCATTGATGTTAAAAGGCCAATATCCGACGAAATGGCGTGCCGACAATCCGCTTGACGCGCTATGGGGCTTTGAGGTTTGCTGAAACCGTTTTCAGTCGCCGCCTGGCATACAACGCCCACAATAGGTACAGGCACAGCATGAGCACCCCCGTATACCGCACCCATCGCGTGACCATGGAGGACGTAGCCCGCCATGCCGGCGTGTCCAAAGCCAGCGTGTCGCGCTTTATCGGCGAAGGCCGCGGGTTACTGACCGAAGCCATCGCCGAACGTATCGAAAACGCTATCGGCGCCCTGGGCTACCGGCCCAACCAAATGGCCCGCGCGCTCAAGCGCGGGCGCACGCGGCTGCTGGGCATGTTGGTGGCAGACATCCGTAACCCTTACTCGATCGCAGTGATGCATGGGGTGGAAACCGCCTGCCGGCAGCATGGCTATAGCCTGGTGGTGAGCAACACCGACCGCGACCCAGAGCAAGAGCGTCGGCAGCTGGCAGCGCTGCGCTCATACAACGTCGAGGGGTTGATCGTGAACACCCTGGGCCAGCATGTGGAGCAACTTCGGCAGTTGCAGCACGAACTGCCGATCGTGCTGGTAGACCGCAAGGTCGAGGGGCTGGGCAGCGACCTGGTCGGCCTGGCCAACGCGCATGCCGTGGGCCAGGCCCTCGACCACCTGGCCGAACGTGGCTACCGCGACCTTGTACTGGTGAGCGAACCGATTTTGGGCACCAGCTCGCGCCGTGAACGCGCTCAGGCCTTCGAGCAGTGGCTGGCGGGGCATGCAAACATACGTGGCCAACTGATGGAAACCGGTGCCGACCTCGGCCACCGCCTGGGTGCCTGGCACGCCGCAGCCATGGGCCCGGGGGCGGTATTCTGCGCCAATGGCCTGGCCGCCCTGGCGGCGACTTTGGCCTTGCGTGAATTGGGCGTCAGGCTGTTCGACGACATAGGTTTGGTGGCCCTAGATGACCTGCAATGGTACCCGTTGGTCGGCACTGGCATCACCGCCCTGGCACAACCGACCCAGGCGATTGGCGAACAGGCCTTCCAATGCCTGCTGCAGCGCCTGCAAGGTGAGCGATGCCCACCGCGTGACCTCAGCCTCGAAGCTCAGTTGATCATCCGCGGCTCGACACCCGACAGAACATAGCCACACTTGGGGAACTGCCCGCCCCCACGAACGTACTAACATTCAATGAAACCGGTTTCAAAGGAATAACAACAATGTCGCTTCATTCCGTTTCCGTGAGCGTGTCCAGCTTCGGCGCAGACGCGGTTCGCCAGCAAGGCCAACAGGCATTCGTCGCGTTGGTGGCCAGCGCCGGCGCGCAGTACCTGGAACTGCGTGAAGAACTCTTCACAGCCACACCCGATTTGCCTGCTTTGGGCGCGGCCATCGCCACCCAAGGGTTGCTGTGTGTGTACTCCTCGCCGCTTGAACTGTGGCAAGTGGGCAGCAATGCACCGGCCGCGGCGCTGGCGCATACCCTCGAACGTGCTCAAGCCTGCGGCGCGCGCTGGCTTAAAGTGTCGCTTGGGCACTTTACCCCGAACGCCGACCTCAAGGCCTTGGCCGCGCTGTTGGCCGGCAAGCCTTTGCAATTGCTGGTAGAGAACGACCAAACCGCCCACGGCGGGCGGATCGAACCCTTGGTTCAATTCTTCACTGCCGCACGGGTGCGCCAAGTGCCGGTGGCCATGACCTTCGACATCGGCAACTGGCAGTGGCAAGCGCAATCGGTGCTCGGCGCCGCCGCGCAACTGGGCCAGCATGTGCTGTACGTGCACTGCAAAGGTGTGCGGGTTTCCAGTGCCGGCAAGTGGGTTGCCGTGCCGCCTGGGCTGCATGAGATCGACCAATGGCCGCGCCTGCTGCAATCCATGCCCCAGGCCCGCGTGCTGGCCATCGAGTACCCGCTACAGGGCGAAGACCTGTTGGCGGTAACGCGCCAGGAAGTGGCGCGCCTGGCCAGGCTCGGCAGCCACGCTGCCGCTGTACAGGGGGCCCGCGCATGAATACGTTCGATGTGTTGTCGTTCGGTGAAACCATGGCCATGTTCGTCGCGAACGAAAGCGGAGACCTGGCCGATGTCGGTACCTTTCACAAACGCATCGCCGGGGCCGACAGCAATGTCGCGATCGGCCTATCACGGCTGGGCTTCAAGGTGGCTTGGCTGAGCCGGGTCGGCAACGATTCGTTCGGCCGCTTCGTGATCGACACCCTGCGCCGCGAGGGGCTGGACTGCAGCCACGTCACGGTAGACCACGCACACCCCACGGGTTTCCAGCTTAAGTCGCGCGAAAGCGACGGCCGTGACCCGGCCGTGGAATACTTTCGCCGTGGTTCCGCGGCCAGCCATTTAAGCGTGGCAGACCTGGCAGCCCCACTGTTGCAGGCGCGCCACCTGCACGCCACCGGCATACCTCCAGCACTCTCGGCCAGCGCCCATGGCTTGGCCACCGAGGTGATGGCAAGCATGCGCCAGCGCGGGCGCAGCGTGTCGTTCGACCCCAACCTGCGCCCCAGCCTATGGCCCAGCGAACAGGTGATGATCGACAGCGTCAATGCGTTAGCCGCCAAGGCCCATTGGGTGCTCCCAGGCTTGGCCGAAGGCCGCCTGCTGACTGGCCAGCACGAACCGGCCGACATCGCCGCCTTTTACCTGGACAAAGGTGTAGAGGCGGTGGCCATCAAGCTTGGCGCGCAGGGCGCGTATTTTCGCACTGCCCAGGCCGAGGGCACGGTGCCGGGTTTTGCAGTGGCGGAGGTGGTCGATACGGTAGGTGCCGGCGACGGCTTCGCGGTAGGCGTGATCAGCGCCTTGCTCGAAGGCCAGGGGTTTGAACAGGCCGTGCGCCGTGGCAATTGGGTCGGCAGCTTAGCGGTGCAAAGCCCCGGCGACAGCGAGGGCCTACCCGACCGCGCAGCGTTGGAAACTGCCCAATGGGCGCGAACTGCCTGAGCAGCGCGCCGTCAACCAAGCACTACAAAAACACAATGTTGCGAGGTCAACGCCATGGATACAGCCAAACTTGCCACCAAACGCTGGTGGTTTCTGATGCCAGTGGTGTTCATCACCTACAGCCTGGCCTACCTGGACCGCGCCAACTACGGTTTTGCCGCCGCCTCGGGCATGGCCGAAGACCTGCACATCACACCGGGTATCAGTTCGCTACTTGGTGCTCTGTTCTTTCTCGGCTATTTCTTTTTCCAAGTGCCCGGCGCGGTGTATGCCGAGCGCCAGAGCGTGAAGAAGCTGATTTTCGCAAGCCTGATCGCCTGGGGCGTGCTGGCCAGCCTTACCGGGGTGATCAGCAGCGCCAATGGGTTGATCGCCATTCGTTTTTTCCTCGGGGTGGTCGAGGCCGTGGTGATGCCGGCGATGCTGGTGTACTTGTGCCATTGGTTCACCAAGGCCGAGCGCTCCCGCGCCAATACCGTGCTGATCCTTGGCAACCCGGCCACCATGCTGTGGATGTCGGTGGTGTCTGGGTACCTGGTGTATCACTTCAGTTGGCGTTGGATGTTTATCCTTGAGGGCCTGCCGGCCATTATTTGGGCATTTGTATGGTGGCGCTTGGCCGACGACCGCCCGGCGCAAGCCGGCTGGTTGTCGCCGGCACAAAAGCACGACCTTGCCCAAGCCTTGGCCGATGAGCAAAAAGGCATCCAGCCAATGAAGAACTACGCCGAGGCCTTCCGTTCTGCCAAGGTGATACTGCTCTCGGTGCAGTACTTTTGCTGGAGCATCGGGGTCTATGGCTTCGTGATTTGGTTGCCGTCGATCCTCAAGCACGGCCAGCAAATGAACATGGTCGAAGCCGGTTGGCTGTCATCGCTGCCGTACCTTGCCGCCGTGGTGGGCATGGTGGCGTGCTCCTGGGGCTCGGACAAACTGCAGGCGCGCAAGGCTTTCGTATGGCCGCCGCTGTTGCTGGCAGCGCTGGCTTTTTATGCCTCCTACGCGCTGGGCACCAGCCATTTTTGGTGGTCATACGCCCTGCTGGTGCTGGCCGGGGCCTGCATGTATGCACCCTACGGCCCGTTCTTCGCCATCGTGCCGGAAATCCTCCCGGCCAACGTGGCGGGCGGTGCCATGGCGCTGATCAACAGCATGGGCGCGCTGGGTTCGTTCGCAGGCGCTTACCTGGTCGGCTACCTCAACGGCACCACGGGCAACGCGGGGGCCTCGTACCTGCTGATGAGCGCCGCCTTGCTGGTGTCGGCCGTGCTGATCGTGTGCCTGCGCCGCAGCCGGCCGGCTGAAGTTCCCCAGCGTCGCGCGCGCGCCGCCCACGCCCAAGGATAACCACCATGAAAAAAAACGTAGTGCTGTACAAGGCGTTGTCTGCCCCCTTGATGGCGAAGCTGGCGGCCGAAACCGACGTAACCTCGATACCGGACCCCACCAGCGCCGAGGGCCTGGCCCGCCTGCGCGATGCCCTGCCCCACGCTCACGGTTTGCTCGGCGCCAGCCTGCGTATCGATGAGCCGTTGTTGGCCTTGGCGCCACAGTTGCAAGTGGTAGCCAGCGTGTCGGTGGGCGTAGATAAATACGACGTGGCCGCGTTCGACCGCCATGGCGTATTGCTGACCAACACCCCAGACGTGCTGACCGAAACCACCGCCGACACCGGCTTTGCCTTGTTGATGGCCACGGCAAGGCGGGTGGTGGAGTTGGCGGGCCTGGTGCGCCATGGCCAATGGCATGGCAGCATCGGCCCGGCGCAATTTGGCACCGACGTGCATGGCAAAACCCTCGGCATCGTGGGCATGGGCCGCATCGGCCAAGCATTGGCCCAGCGCGGCCATTTCGGTTTCGGCATGCCGGTGCTGTACCACAGCCACCGGGCCAAACCTTCGGTGGATGAACGCTTCGGTGCACGCCACTGCGCCTTGCATGCCCTGCTTCGCGACGCCGATTTTGTCTGCTTGACAGTGCCGCTGACCGCCGAAACCAAAGGCTTGATTGGCGCCCACGAGTTAAGCCTGATGAAGCCCAGCGCCATTTTGGTGAACATCGCCCGTGGCCCGGTGGTGGATGAAGCCGCATTGATCGATGCGTTGCAGAACGGCCGCCTGCGCGGGGCCGGCCTCGATGTATTCAGCCAAGAACCGGTGGCCACGGACTCACCCCTGCTGCGCTTGGATAACGTGGTACCCACCCCGCACATCGGCTCTGCCACCCAGGAAACCCGCGAAGCCATGGCCGCCTGTGCAGTGGAGAACCTGCTGGCGGCACTACGGGCCGAGCGGCCGAAAGACTTGGTCAACCCCCAGGCTTGGCGGGGGTAGCGCTTCAGCTTTCCCGTACCACCAACTCAAAGCCGAGGTCGAGCATCGGTTCGCGCTCGGCCTTGCCATCGAGCCGATCGAGTAACTTGAGCGCCGCGCAGCGGCCGATTTCCGCGCGCGGGGTGCGGATCGAGGTCAAGCGCGGCACCACATGCGCCGACGCCGGCAAGTCATTGAAGCCGACCATCGCCACCCGCCCCGGCACGGCGATGCCCTGGCGCTGGGCTTCGTAGATTGCCCCGTGGGCAAGGTCATCGTTGCAAAAAAATGCACCATCCACGCTGGGGTGGGCGGCCATCAGTCGCCGAAACAAATCACCGCCTAACTCAATGGACGACGGCTGTGGGCACAACACTTCAAGGCTGGCGTCGTACACCCCGGCTGCGCGCAGCGCGTGGCGAAACCCCTCGGCGCGGTACATTACCCGCGGGTCGAGTTGCGCCGCCACATAGGCCAGGCGCCGGCGCCCGCGGTCCAGCAAATGGCGTGCGGCAACCTCGCCGGCCCGTTGTTGGGAAAACCCCACGCAACTGAACGCTGGGTCGTCGGCCAGTTCCATCATGTGCACGCAGGGTACACCACTGGCGGCGAGCATCCGCCGCGCGGCCTCGCTGCGCTCGAACCCGGTGAGCAATATGCCCTCGGGCTGGTAGGCCAGGTAATTGCGGATCAGCTTCTCCTCCTCGCCCGGGTCGTAGTGGAAGTTGCCGATCAACACTTCGATACCCCGTGGGCGCATCACCCCATGGATGGCTTCCAGGGTATCGATGAACAACTGGTTCGACAGCGACGGGATCAGCACCACGATCGACGAACTGCGCGCCGAGGCCAAGGCCCTGGCCGCCGGGTTGGCCACGTAGCCTAGCTGCAGGGCGGCGTGGCGTACCCGTTCGGCCAGCGCCGGGTCGACACTGGCGACCCCGCGCAACGCACGTGATGCGGTGATCGGCGATACACCAGCAAGCCCCGCCACTTCATTGAGCGTGGGGCGGCCGGTAGTACGGGTTCCTATTCGGGGCATGGCAGAACTGGCACCAGGAGTGAGGGCTAAATTGTACTTGCCAATTGCTCTGAATTGGCTAAGGTAGCGCTGTCTCAACGCGGGGCATTTACGAATTTTCCCATTGCCCTGCGGTCGAAGGCTGCGAACCGCTTGGACAAAATAAACAAAAGCAAGGGTGTGGCGCCAGCACAGAGGCCGTTTCATGGCCCCGAGACAGCGCTACCCCGCTGGAGGTAGTCGATGCTTTCCCCCCTTTGCGCGCTGGTCGTCATGGGTGTCACCGGTTGCGGTAAAAGCACCGTGGGCGCGGCCATTGTCGAACGAAGCGGCGGCCGCTTGATCGAAGGCGATGCCTTTCACCCCCCTGCCAACATCGAAAAAATGCGTGCGGGCATTGCCCTGACCGACGATGACCGCGCCGGCTGGCTGGCCCGCTTGGGCGATGAATTGGCGGCCGTGGTGGCCCGCGGCGAACGCCCGGTGTTGACCTGCTCGGCACTCAAGCGCCGTTACCGCGATACCCTGCGCGCCGCCGTGCCCGAGCTAGGCTTCGTGTTCCTCGAACTGTCGCCGGAAGAGTCGGCCTACCGAGTCTCCCACCGCCCTGGCCATTACATGCCGGCAAGTTTGGTGCAAAGCCAGTTCGCTGCGCTCGAGTCGCCCGTTGGCGAGCCCAACACCCTGCCCCTGGATGCCACCGCGCCCGTGCCGGAGCTGGCGCAACGGGTCGATAACTGGCTGCGTGAATGCGGTGCGCAAAACCTGAAACAACCTGCTGCGAACCGCACTACCCCGCTACCTATAACCACAAAATGAGGCACATGTGATGTTGGCATCCATGTTAGGGCTATCGAACAACACCTTTTTGCTGCTCGATGCAGCCGTGACCATCATCGGGTTGATCCTGCTGATCACCCAGTTGAAGCTTCACCCCTTTGTGGCTCTGACCTTGGCTTCAGGCTTTCTCGGGCTGACCTCCGGTATGCCGGTGGCCAAGGTAATGCAGTCTTATCAGAACGGCTTCGGCGGCGTGCTGGGCTTCGTCGGCATCGTGCTGGCGCTGGGGACCATGCTCGGCAAGTTGATGGCCGACTCCGGCGGTGCCGACCAAATCGCGCAAACCTTGGTGCGCTGGTTCGGCGTGCAGAAGGTGCATTGGGCGATGATGGTTTCCGCCTTTTTGGTGGGCATCCCGCTGTTTTTCGAGATTGGCTTCATTTTGCTGATCCCGTTGGTGTTCGTGGTGGCCCGGCGTACCGGCTTACCACTGGTGAAAATTGGCATTCCGTTGTTGGCCGGCCTTTCCGTGGTGCACGGTTTGGTGCCGCCGCACCCGGGGCCACTGCTGGCCATTGGCGTATTTGGCGCTGACATCGGCAAAACCATCTTCTATGGCTTGCTGGTGGGGCTGCCCACCGCCATCATCGCCGGGCCAATTTTCGGTAACATCATCGCCAAGTACGTACCCGGCAACCCCAACAAGGAGCTGATGGACCAGATCGCCAAGGAAGCCGACGGCACCAACCTGCCCAGTTTCGGCGTCACCTTGGTCACCGTGCTGCTGCCGGTGTTCTTGATGCTGCTCAAAACCGCCGCGGACGTCGCCTTGCCCGCCGACCATGTAGTGCGTACCTGGATGGACTTGATCGGCCACCCGATCACCGCCCTGCTCGCGGCGTTGCTGTTGGCGCTGTACACCTTCGGCGCCGCGCGCGGCTTCGACCGCAAGCAGGTGGCCAAGCTGCTCGACCAAAGCCTGGCGCCCACCGCCGCCATCGTGATCATCGTCGGTGCTGGCGGCGGCTTCAAGCAAATGCTGGTCGACAGTGGCGTGGGTGATGTAATCGGCCATCTGGCGGTGCAGGCGCAGATTTCGCCCATCCTGCTGGCCTGGCTGGTGGCCGCGGTGATTCGGGTCGCCACTGGGTCAGCCACTGTGGCGACCATCACCGGCGCCGGCATCGTCGCCCCGGTGGTCACCTTGGTACCAGACGTGAACCGAGAATTGCTGGTGCTGGCCACCGGTGCTGGCTCGGTTATTCTCTCTCACGTCAACGACGCAGGCTTCTGGCTGGTGAAGCAGTACTTCAACATGACCGTGGCCGAAACGTTCAAGACCTGGTCGATGATGGAAACCATCCTGTCAGTGGTAGGGATCATTTTGATCATGGCGCTCAGTTACGTCGTGTGATCGAACAGCACAGCACGGGGCCGAACGGCCCTGTGTGAGTTGCGCCATTGGCGAATGATTGAACCGCCAGCCTACCCACGCTGGCACTAATCGAAGCTATCCGCGCCAGGTAAATGCATGAATAGCCGCCGGCGTTGCCACCGTTCGTTTGCGTCCTCCAGGGTCGGCAAGCCCCTAGGCGCAGCGCGTTGCTTCAGCCTCTTTTTGCGCAATGCGCTGGCAGACTCTCTACGCGCTTCAACCTGCCGCCATTCGAAGCTTTGCTGTTCGAACATACGCTGGCGATTGGCGCCGAACACCCCTACTTCAGTGAGCAGTTCCTGTTTCTGCGCGTCCAATTTAATGTAATTGTCCAGCGCCTTTGCCGAGCGGGTCTTTCGGGTGACCAGCTGTTGCCGCCAGTTCACGTTTTCGAAAGAAGCGTAGACTTGCTCGAACGCGTTGGCTTCAACACTGCCCTTGATTTTGGGTGCTAGTTTGAAGCGAAACAACCGCCCAGGCGTCAAGATCCAAAAGCGGCCTGATGGGTCCGAGGCATTGATCGGCTCGGCAGCACAATAGGCATACGCATTGATACCGCCCCGCGAGAAAGGTGCCCAATGATCAGGCCTTGCAAAGCGCATCAGCGCCGGTGTGTAAAGCCGATATCCGTTACCCGGTAGGTATCCATTGATTGAGCTCTCCAGCAGTTGCCCGTTGAACACGCAGGCTGGGCCGCCAGCATTACCTTCACCGTAATAGCCATAAGGCGCAACGGACAAGGCTGAGAAACTGGGCGAGATCGAACCCAATGGCGTGTTAGAGCGGTCAGCGCAAACCAGCCTATACATAAGGCACCCTCCGTTTTGACGGCCTATTTCAGTAGGGTTCAATTGAAAGCGTTACTGGCAGATTTGCCAGGTGGTTGGGGTTTTATCGGCGCTGACTAAACCACACGCCGGGGCGAGTTGTTCGCGCCATACCGCCGGTTTACGGCCAGAAGCAGTCGTTGAGCCCCCCACGGCCACCCTACAAGCTGTCCAGATCGGGCCATTCATCATCAATAGGCGCATGCATTAGCCGCGCACCTGACGCTTTGAAGATGCGGTGAACCGCAGCGTATGCTGGATCTTTGACACGCGCGTGGTCGCCGGGCCTCAGTACACAGCGAGCAATCATATTGAGGCCATGGCGGATGTCGGTGGTGATCTGCTCCGCGCGGCGTCGCACAGCCGGCTCTTCGGCTCCGCCTGATGGGCCTGGCGGGATCGCACAACCATCGGCGCGGGCCTTCAGGTAAGGGGCAGCAATGACTGTGCTGGACACGGCTGCCGGAACCGACCTAGCGGATGACGTAGCCTCCGAGCTGCAAACGCTCGAACTCTAGCGTACCGCGAGCGACACCCCAACGCTGCGCGAGCACACGGGTTGATGGCAATCAGTCAGGCGAATGTGGTCTTGCGGGCGACCGTTTGTGCCAAGCACTCATACAACTCATCGATGTGGGCGGTGTGTCCGGCCCTGTCCTTGAACCGCGTAGCGACCGCCAGGGCAGGCCGTTTGCGACGCTCGATGTGGCGCAATGGAAGGTCAGCATGGAGCGGTTGCTGATTGTTGTGGTTAAACCTGTAAGCCGCCCCATGCGCTAACACCTTAGGTGGATATTTCCTCGAGTGACGAGCTCTTCGTCTCGACGCCATACAGGAACACCACGAACGCCGCCAGGGTGAAACAGACAGCGCCGAATATAAACGGCCCCATGCTATTGGACATTGGAATGATAATGCCAATTATGGTCGGCCCCAGCAGCGCGCCGATACGACCGCAAAATGAGGCGAATCCACATGCGGATGCCCTGGCTCTCGAGGGATACAGTTCAGGGGTGTAGGCATACAGAATGCACCATATTCCGAAAACGAAGAACTGCATCATTGCCCCTGCGGCTAAGCTGATATTTCCCCCTAGCGACATACTCAAGGTCTGCCCGAAAACGTAAACACCTACTGTTGCCCCAACTAATGTCACCAGGCATGTAACTTTCCTGCCCCAACGCTCGATCGCCCAGGCTGCGCTGAGAAAACCCGGTATGCCGCCCAAGGAAATACTGTTGCAACAATGCGCCGAGCCAGGTATTCAAACCATAAAAGCCCAGCAAAGCAAAGAACCACAACCCACCGATCATCACCGTCCGCTTGCGATAGGCGGGTGAAATAAGCGCGCGTAAGCCCCCATGACCTTTTGCAGCTTGAGCTGCTGGGCTCGCTGTAGTCGCAACGGTGGGAAGTACACTGACTTTCAGCCTGCGCATGATAATTTTTTCTATACGATCCATGATCGCTGCTGCCTCTGCATGACGCCCCCGAGCGTCCAGCCAGCGAGGAGACTCTGGCACGACCCACCGAATGCAAAGAACGAAGAATGCCGGAATGGCTTCGAGAAAAAAAACAGTCCGCCAATCATAGTTCCACAATACACAGTGCGACAGTACCCCCGCACAGATAAAAGCAATAGGCCAATTCCCTTCCATCAAGGCAAGGTACTTACCTCTGCTTTTCGCCGGAACAAACTCGGACAAAAGAGTCTGCGCAAGCGGTGTCTCCATGCCCATCCCGACACCGAGGAGCGCACGGAATATAGCTAACCACGTCGCATCCGGAGCGATCGAACACAGATAGCTGGCCGCCCCCCAGATAATCATGCTTGTTTGAAAGACCCATTTCCTCCCGAAACGATCCGCCAATGCACCGGACATCAATGCACCCGCCGCCATCCCTACAAAACTGGCGCTGGCGAGCAGCCCCGCCTGGGCGGACGTCAGTCCAAACTCCGTCTTTATAGAACCTAGCAAAAACCCCATGGTGGCAAGGTCGATATTATCGAAGAAAAACGCCAGTGCAATTATTGCAAAGAGCCAGCGATGAAATCCGCAAATAGGTAACCGCTCTAATCGGTCTGCTGATAACGGTATTATGCCGACGGACAATCGAGTCATGCTTCCCTCCAACGATTATTCGAAATTATTGGCAGAAGCGCCAATTTATATTGGTAAAAATCGGCAGAGATAAGCAAAACAACTAAATATTTTATTTTAGGGCGGCAGAAACACTTCAATTCCTGAATGCTGAATAGTTATGGGTCTCTCAGTACCCACCCGGAGATGGGCGGAGTTACAGCCTTCTGGCCTGCAAAACAGTGAAACTAGTTGTTGAATCGTCCTTTCTTAAAGGCATCCTCGGAAAGACCGCTGATACACGCACCTTGGGGAAACGTGAACCTGACGTATGGCGCTTGAGGTTGCCCCGGTGGAGAATATTGGCCATCCGCAAGTATTCTCTTCTTTGCGCTCAACTCCTTGATTTCGCAACGGATGGCCACAATCTGGTCGGCCGCGCCATTCTCGATTGGAATGTATCCTTTTTCCGGGCGGAATTTTTCCAACGCTTGATTCTGGTGAGTAATCACATCGCCGGTCGCAAACTGTAAGTCTGCTACACATCTCGCTATCACACTGTAGTATTCAAGACTGGTATTTTGGCCCTTGGGCGCCTTGAGCAGCGCGACGGGCCTGTCTACCTCGATGGTGATACAGTTATTCTCAGCCAACTTTTGTGCAAATCTACCAAAGCGGGAACAATGAATCAGAAACGAGTCATCCCTGAAGGTGTAGCTTTGCGCAACTATGTAAGGATATGGAAGATCATGTACGGCGACCCTGCAGATGAGCTCATCCTTAAGGAAGGCCACTATAGAGGGCCAGTCGTTCCAGGCCAGATCTTTACGCCGCATTTCCGACCGAAAGTAAGGAGGAGGCATTATTTTCGACCTTTTGCGGTTCGTGAAATGTTATCGCTCCGCTTGGGCCCGACGCCCACTCCAACGACGTCACAGTCAACGTAGCGCTCTATGAAGTCGATCAGTTGTTCAAGCTGCGGCGGAATTGCCTTTCCCTGGGCAGTATCAAGCTCGGCCAAGTCAAAACCTTCGAACTCCATTGTTTTTACCTCTACATCAGGATGGCTTTTCCCATACTCGACAACGGTGGGTATCTTCCCATTGCGGGTCAATTTGAATAAAGAGAGACTGTCGCACCGATTGATAAAAACTTCATCAATTCCATGGAACGCTACCGTCTCCTTCAGGTTGACCAAATCAAGTGCGCCAATTCTGCGCGGCCGCCCGCTGCCAGTGCCGTACTCACCGGCCTGAATTCTGATGCCTTTACCGATATCCAGCGGCGAGGCGCTGCGCAGCAGCGCCAGGTAGTCCAGCCGGGATTCTTCTTCGCGGCCGATCCATCGCGACGCGGCAGTATTGCAATACTCAGCGGACGCCGAGCCGCCGAATTCGGACGGGAATGATCCTGCGCCTACCCGTGACATTATCGCTTTGACTATGCCTATGGATTTTCTGTGAAACCTGCACGATAGGTCGCCCCCTGTGTACGCATAGGAAGGACCCGTGCGACTGGAGGTCACATAGGGTTGTTCACCAAACGTAGTGTCCAATAGAACAGATTGTGCCCCCTCGAATAAAACGCGCGCACCGGACGAGACTCTTTTAGTCAGAAACAGGTCATCTTCCACGACATATTCTGCTACAAGCTCCCATGCCGCTTCGATTTCAGCCAATGCGCTAGAAATTTGGGAGGCAGAGAGCGGCGGCTGGATTTCCTTGGACAAATTTTTCTGGACAATCGTGAAAGCAGTGCTCGGGTCGCTGCACAAGTCCTTCAGTTGTATCCCGGATCGGTCGTGGCCTTTCATTCGAATCGAGTGATCAGCGTAGCAAGGCCCGATTCCGTTTCCAGTGGTACCTATTACCGAGCCATATTCCAGATCCAGCGCAATATGGTGCGGCTGTACGACAGAGCAACGGTGGCTGATAAAAAGTCTTTGCTTCAAGGAAATACCCAAGTCAGCCAGGGTTTTGATCTCGGCCGCCAGTTTTACCATATTAACGACACAGCCAGACCCGATGTATAGCACTTTGTTTGCATGGAACACTGCCGATGGAATCTGCTTCAGCTTGGCTTCTCCATGAGGTGTGATCACGGTATGGCCGGCGTTAGCGCCTCCATTAAAACGGGCTATAATGTCGTAGTCATGTGCCAGCAAATCGACAATTTTGGCTTTACCCTCATCCCCATATTGCAGGCCCACTAATACATCCGCGAATCCTGCAGATGGCTTATTCATCTCCGGGTTCCAGCACGAAAGTCGCCTCTACTTCAACGGGCGCATTGAAGGGAAGACTGGCAACCCCAATAGCGATCCGGGCATGAGTACCCTTTTCCGCGAAAATCTGATTTATCATGTGCGACGCAGCATTAATGACAGCCGGCGCGTCGGAGAAGCCTTGTGAAGTGGAAACGAACCCACCCAGCCGTAGCACCTGGGATACTTTCTCGAGGTTTCCATGGGTGGCTACGTTAAGCCATCCTAGAATATTCGCTACGCACAACCGGGCTGCCGCCTGAGCATCGGCGAGCGAGACATCGTCTGGAACCTTACCGGTAAAAACCGATTTGCCGTTTCGTACCGGCAATTGCCCAGATACGACGACAATATTGTTGTGGACAGTAAAAGGTGCAAAAGCCCCTGGCACGACGTCCAGCGTTGGAACAATAACACCGCTTTCGCGGATCCGGTTTGCAATCGTCATAGTGCCCCCACATTTCAGGTTTAACTTACCGTTACCAGCAAGGTCACTATGCCTAAGGATTTACTGCCAAGCTGCTGTGTAGGTGTCGTACGCTATCGAGAAGACGCCACACATGATGAACATCAACTCGGTTTCGAATCACGAAAATAATCGGTGGGGCTGCTGCCTAAAGCCTTTCTGAACATTGCGCTAAAAGCACTAGGGCTGTCATAGCCAAGCGTGATCGCTATCTCAGTTATTGGCCGATCACGCGAGAGTAATTCGACTGCCAGCATCAGGCGAGCCTGCTGCCGCCAACGCGTGAAGGTCATGCCAGTCTTCGCGATGAATAGCCTGACAATGGTTCGTTCACTAGCACCCACAATTTGGCTCCAGCACAATATTGACCTTTCATCCGCTGGGTTTGCCAGAATCCATCGACAGATACGCGCCAATCGAGGCTCGGTCGGCATCGGCAGATGGAGGGGCACCGACCTCATAGGCTTAATCTCGAGATACAGAAGCTCCACGACGTTACCGTCGCGTCCGTGCTTGTCGTATTCCACGGGCATCATGACCACTGCGAGTATCAGCTCGCGCAGAAGCGGAGTCACGGATATGACGCAACACTCGGTAGACGAGAGGGGGCAGCGCTCGGGTTCGAAGTACAGGGTGCGCAACTCTGTCGGGCCCAATGCGAGCATACTGTGCAATACCCCAGCGGCCACCCAGACTGCCCGTTGCGGAGGCACGACCCAGGAACCCGTACTTGTGGTCACCCTGATCGAACCCGCATAAGCGTAAATAAGCTGGCCCCGCCGATGGCAATGCGTGTCGATGAAAAAATGATCCGGCAAATCCCGCGCCATGCCACCAACGGGCCTATCGATTCGCTGGTAGTCCTCACGATCTTCGCTTTTGCCGAACATTGTGCCTCCTCAGTACAGTTACCGCCTACGCGCGGTCACTCATATCTTGTTGCGCCTGCGACCGGATGACGAAGCAGCGCAGCGAAAGCAGCGGTTTATGTGCCCGGAACCTTATGCGCTGGGTTCAGTATAGGAGCCAGGCGGAGGCATACGGGAGCAGGATTGGGACTACAAAAGCGGTAAAAATGCCGTTCAGGCTCATACCCATTCCCGCGAATGCGCCGGCTTCCTCGCTCAGCTGAAACGCTCTCGCTGCACCGATTCCATGGGACGCTATTCCAAGCGAGAAGCCCTGTATTTCGGGTTCTTTTATCTTCAGCAGCCTAAATACCGTGCTCGAGCATACAGCGCCAAGAATTCCGGCGGATATCGTGAAGATCGCGGTGAGCGTGGGCAGGCCGCCGATTTTCGCCGATACTTCCATAGCGATGGGGGCGGTCGCGGATTTGGGCACCAATGACAGCACCATCAAAGGCGAAGCGCCAAGCAGCTTTGCTATCATTGTGACCGAGAAGAGTGCTGTTAAAGAGCCAGCCACTAATCCACCTAGCAATGGCACAGTGAGGTGGCCCAGCCTGGACAATTGTCGATAAACTGGCAACGCGAGTGCAACAGTCACCATTCCAAGTAAAATACTGATTGATTGAACGCTTTGCAAATACGCCGTATAGCTTATCTGTGTAGCTTCCAAGAAACACAGCAAAAGTGCCACGGAAATCAATACAGGGTTGGCCAACGGATTACGCCTCAGCCTTGTATGGATCTGCTGCGCGATAAGATACGCGACCAGCGTAAGCGCTAACCCGAGTGCCGATGTATTCTTGAGATAGCCCCATGCCTCCCAATGCTCAAAAAGAACCATTGCCGGCCGCCCCCTTTACGCGTTTTCTTTTATTCTGAAACCTGAGCAATGCACGTGCCACTAGCGCGGTCACCCCGATAGCCAAAGCCGTGCTAAGCGAAATAGCAGCGAAAATTGCTACCAGCCCACCCTGTAACTTATCGAAGGACTCGACGATGCCCACCCCGGCAGG
This sequence comes from Pseudomonas typographi, assembly GCF_014694385.1. Classification (GTDB taxonomy): domain Bacteria; phylum Pseudomonadota; class Gammaproteobacteria; order Pseudomonadales; family Pseudomonadaceae; genus Aquipseudomonas; species Aquipseudomonas typographi. The sequence goes on from NZ_JAAOCA010000024.1 coordinate 54,524, forward strand.
AACAAAAAATATCGACATATTACGTAGAAGCGCTGTAGCTGTTAGTTCAACCGGGTCTGCCAGGGCAGGCCGAAACAGCGAAATCAACAGCAACAGCATCATTCCCATGATGGGTCCAGGAATCGGTAAATTAAAGGCACGAGTCACCCCCTCTCCGACACATTGCAAGATCAGCAGGGTTGCGAGGCTAAAAATCATATCGGCAATTTATCTCAATACATTTCCAATTCACGCTTACAGATCCTTGCAATGATCTCCGTTACGAGATAGCAAGCGCTCCCGCTTTTGCGACTTGAGCATCCTCATGAGATTTCGCACCTGAAACCCCTACTGCCCCAACGACGTGCCCACTGACAACGACGGGAACCCCTCCCTCCAGGGCAGTGACTGACCGTGCCGTCGTGAATGCCGTTCTGCCCTCATTCACCATCTCTTCGTAGAGTCGAGATTCGCGCCGCCCCAGCGCTGCGGTGAGTGCCTTGCCGACAGCGATGTCTACGCTGATCGACGAGCTGCCGTCCAGGCGCAATAACGCAAGCAGATGCCCACCGTCATCACATATCGCTATCGTTACCGGAAAACTATTCTTTGTCGCCTCAGCAACTGAGGCACGCATGATAGCTTCTACATCCTTGAGTTCTAACGTTGGTTTTGATTTCATTTCAAGCTCCAGTCAGCGCTAAAACAACCACAACGAATGTAGTGCGCAGACACTCTATACGCGAGGTAACAATAGGTGAAAGTTCGATGTCAGGATTATAACTTTATGCGGGTCACCCATTGCGGGAGTTAGCGTTTGATCATGTCAATCACGGCGCGCGAAAGGTCCTCACCGGGTTTCCCCAGTCGATCAACCGCGTCAAAGTGGTGGCCGTCGCGTTGACGAACAACTTGAACATCGAAGCCCTTGGCATTCAAAAGTGTCTGATATTCCGCTTGAAGCCGGTGAAACTCATCCGTCTCATCGCCGCCGACGCTGAGAATGAACGGGATCAGTTTGGAGGGCAGGTGCAGCGTTGGGCTGTACTCCCTGACCTCTTCCTGATCAAGTTGTACCACTTTATTCAGATAGCAGAGGCGGATAGGTTCAAGATCATACAGGCCGCTGATTGCGCAGGCGCCCGCAACGATGTCTTGTGGCACACCGAATCCCGTCCAATCCCCGCCCGCCAGCATGGCCGTAAGGTGGCCGCCCGCGGAGCTACCGCTGAGGTAGATAGCATTCCCATCGATACCAAGTTCTTCCGAATTTTTATACAGATAGGCGATGGCGCTCATATTATCATGGATGATTTCGCCCATTCGCACCGATGGGGCAAGGCGATAGTTGACCACTGCGACACTGATACCTTCGGCGAGATACGCTTCAGCGACGGTGCTGAAATCTGACTTATCGAGGGACTGCCAGTAGCCGCCGTGAATAAAGACCAGCACTGCTCCGGAACCCGATTTCGCGGGAAAAAAATCCAATGACTGTTTATCTTCAGTTCCATAGGCGAGACTTTCTCGAACATCATTGTATTTTCGGAATTCAGCGCTCGTTCTAGACCACCGAGCGAAGATATCCAGATGATCGGGGATACCGGCACGCACGTTGTATTGATGATCGAGTGCTTCCTGATTGTACGAACGATAAACTGGCATGCGATGACCTTACGAGGGGCGATGAATGAATCGAGAACGCCGAGACGGCGGTCTTGGTTCACTTAAGTTATCTGCCTTCCAAATCGCTCGCGCTCGCGCAGATGACACAGATTGTCTACCTCACGCCATCTCAGGCTCGAAGCTGGCAGATTACGGCCTGCCTCCATTCATGCCGTGCAGCTTCGCGGGTTGATCGACAACGCTGGATGGCCGCGCGCTGATCATGCTCGATCTGCCCGGCTGTGCAATTACCCAGCGATGTGCCGCCACCGAGGTACCGTGGGTCTTTGCTTTAACTCAAAAGTCCCTCCAGACTCTCCCACTGATTACCCCTCTCATTAATGCCCCCGGATACACGCTGCTTTTGAGTACAATGGTAATCTCCGGCACGTCGAAGGCGTTATCTACTGGAAGCCTGCGAGCAGCCAGAGCAACGGCATGGTCAGGGTGATAGGCCGCATAGAGCCCCAACGCGCCCATGCGCCTTCGCCCGCAAGGTGACTTCGGCTGGTTCAGTTACACCATTTCCAGGGACACGATCCACGCCTGCCTGCCGCCTGCGAAACGGCTGTGGTGTATTAGAAGTGGGCCGCTCTATTTTTTGCCGGTGGCTTTCCCAGATGGCCGCCGCACCGCGCATGTAAACACGCCACCACGATCAAAAAGAAACGCATTTAATTAGCAAGCTTGCTAATTAAATGCGTACTAACATCATCTTCAGTGATATTCATCTTCAGACCATTCGATTCGTCGATAAACCCGCCTACCACCCAGAATCCGCCCATTCTCATTAACCGAAGATTAAGGCGGGTTTTACCATGGACGAGGGACTCAAACCTCTGCGCGTGCCGTTAGCGGCGCTGGCTGTCGTCGTGCTGGCGGCTTGCGGTAAGGCGCCGGAGCCGGCTGCATCGGCGCCAGCGGCTACGCCCGTGAGCGTGGCCAAGGTGCTCGAGCAGCCCGTGAACGAATGGGATGAGTTCACCGGCCGCCTGGAGGCGCCGGAAACCGTACAAGTTCGCCCGCGGGTGTCGGGCCAGATCGACCGCGTAGCATTCAGTGAGGGCGCGCTGGTGCACAAGGGCGACCTGTTGTTCCAGATCGACCCCCGCCCGTTCCAGGCCGAAGTCGATCGCCTGCAAGCGCAGCTGCTGCAAGCCAAGGCCAATGCCAGCAATGCGCAGAATGAAGCCCAGCGCGGTGAGCGGCTGCGCGCCAGCAATGCCATCTCCGCCGAATTGGTCGACTCGCGCAACACCGCCGAACAAGCGGCACGTGCCGAGGTGCAAGCGACCCAGGCGCAACTGGACCTGGCCCGGCTGAACCTCAGCTTCACCCGGGTCAACGCACCGATTACCGGCCGCGTGGGCCGGGCTGAAATCACTGCTGGCAACCTGGTGACCGCTGACACCAGCAACCTCACCAGCGTGGTATCTACCGACAAGGTGTACGCCTACTTCGACGCCGACGAGCGCGCCTTTCTCAAGTACAACCAACTGGCCCGCGATGGCCAGCGTGGCCAAGCCACCCCGGTGTACATGGGCCTCTCCAACGAAGACGGTAATCCGCACCTGGGCCAGATGAACTTCGTTGACAACCAGGTGAACCCGCAAACCGGTACGATCCGTGGCCGCGCCGTGTTCGACAACAGCCTAGGCGAGTACACCCCTGGCCTGTATGCCCGGCTCAGGCTGGTGGGCAGCGGCACTTATGAGGCCGTGCTGATCAAGGACGACGCCGTAGGTACCGACCTGGGCAAAAAGTTTGTGTTGGTGATGGGCAAGGACAACACCTTGGCTTATCGCGCCGTGGAATTGGGCCCCAAGCTCGAGGGACTGCGCATCGTGCGCAAGGGCCTGAGCAAGGATGAGCGGATTGTCGTCAACGGCCTGCAGCGCGTGCGCCCAGGGGCTCAGGTGGCGCCAGAGGATGTGCCCATGGCCAGCGAGCAAACCCTGGCGGCTTTGGCCCGGCAACGCGCATTGCTTGAAGCGGCCAACCGCCAGCCCAGTAATACGCCGACACTGGCCAACGCTTCCCCCCGCGGCTAAGCCAACGGCTATAGGAACACGACCATGAGTTTCTCCCAGTTTTTCATCCGCCGGCCGATCTTTGCTGCCGTGCTGTCGTTGTTGATCCTGATCGGCGGCGCGATCTCACTGTTCCAGTTACCGATCAGCGAATACCCCGAAGTGGTGCCACCCACCGTCGTGGTACGCGCCAACTTCCCCGGTGCCAACCCCAAGGTGATCGGTGAAACCGTTGCCGCGCCATTGGAACAGGCCATCACCGGGGTCGAGCACATGCTGTACTTGTCGTCCCAGGCCACGGCCGATGGCAAGCTTACGCTGACCATCACCTTTGCCTTGGGCACCGACCTGGATAACGCGCAGGTTCAGGTACAGAACCGCGTCACCCGCACCGAGCCGAAACTGCCCGAGGAGGTCACCCACCTGGGGATCACCGTCGACAAGGCCTCGCCCGACTTGACCATGGTGGTGCACCTGACCTCGCCAGACCAACGCTACGACATGCTCTACCTGTCGAACTACGCGGTGCTCAACGTCAAGGATGAACTGGCGCGCCTGGACGGTGTGGGCGACGTGCAGTTGTTCGGCATGGGCGATTATTCCCTACGGGTATGGCTTGACCCGAACAAGACGGCGTCACGCAACCTCACCGCCACCGACGTGGTCAACGCGATTCGCGAGCAGAACCGCCAAGTCGCCGCCGGCCAGCTCGGCGCCCCACCCGCACCCAATGCCACCAGTTTCCAGATGGCAATCAACACCCAGGGGCGGCTGGTCAGCGAGGATGAATTCGAAAACATCATCATCCGCGCCGGTGACGACGGCCAGATTACCCGCTTGAAGGACATCGCCCGTGTGGAATTGGGTTCGAGCCAGTATGCGCTGCGCTCGTTGCTCAACAACCAGCCAGCGGTGGCGCTGCCGATCTTCCAGCGGCCGGGCTCCAACGCCATCGACATCTCCAACCAGGTACGGGCCAAGATGGCCGAGCTGAAAAAAGCCTTCCCCGAGGGTATGGACTACAGCATCGTGTACGACCCGACCATCTTCGTGCGAGGCTCGATCGAAGCGGTGGTGCACACCCTGTTCGAAGCCTTGGTGCTGGTGGTGCTGGTGGTGGTGCTGTTCCTGCAAACCTGGCGCGCTTCGATCATTCCGCTGGCTGCGGTGCCAGTGTCGTTGATCGGCACCTTCGCCGTGATGCATCTGTTCGGCTTCTCACTCAACGCGCTGTCGCTGTTCGGCTTGGTGTTGGCGATTGGCATCGTGGTAGACGACGCCATCGTGGTGGTAGAGAACGTAGAGCGTAACATCGAACTGGGGCTGGACCCGGTGCCTGCCACGCAACGGGCGATGAAGGAAGTGACGGGGCCGATCATTGCCACCGCCTTGGTGCTGTGCGCGGTGTTCGTACCGGCCGCGTTCATCTCCGGGCTCACCGGGCAGTTCTACAAGCAGTTCGCGTTGACCATCGCAATTTCCACGGTGATCTCGGCGTTCAACTCATTGACCCTCTCCCCGGCCCTGGCGGCGGTGTTGCTCAAGGGCCACAACGCCCCGAAGGATGGCTTTTCTCGGTTGCTGGAGCGCACCTTCGGTGGTTGGTTGTTCAGGCCCTTCAACCGCTTGTTCGAACGTGCCAGCCACGGCTATGTGGGCACCGTGCGCAAAATGCTGCGCGGCAGCGGCATCGCCTTGGTGGTGTATGCCGGGCTGATCGGGCTCTCGTACTTCGGTTTTGCCCACACCCCCACTGGCTTTGTGCCCACCCAGGATAAACAGTACCTGGTGGCCTTCGCCCAGTTGCCCGATGCAGCGAGCCTCGACCGCACCGAAAGCGTGATCAAACGCATGTCGGATATCGCCCTGAAGCAACCGGGGGTGGAAGATGCCGTGGCGTTTCCGGGGCTTTCGATCAACGGCTTCACCAACAGCCCGAACAACGGCGTGGTGTTCGTGACGCTCAAGCCTTTCGAAGAGCGCAAAGACCCGAGCGAGTCGGCCGGCGCCATCGCCGGCGCCCTGAACGGTAAATTCGCCAGCATCCAAGACGCCTACATGGCGATTTTCCCACCACCGCCGGTGATGGGCCTGGGCACCATTGGCGGTTTCCGCCTGCAAATCGAAGACCGCGGCAACCTGGGTTATGACGCGCTGTACAAGGAAACCCAGAACATCATCAACAAAAGCCACAGCGTACCGGAGCTGGCAGGGCTGTTCACCAGCTACACGGTCAATGTGCCGCAGGTGGACGCCAATATCGACCGCGACAAGGCCAAGACGTTGGGCGTGCCCATCAGCGATATTTTCGACACATTGCAGGTGTACCTGGGTTCGCTATACGCCAATGACTTCAACCGCTTCGGCCGCACCTACCAGGTGAACGTCCAGGCCGACCAAGGATTTCGCCTGGAGCCCGATCAGATCGGCCAATTGAAAGTGCGCAACAACCGTGGCGAGATGATCCCGCTGGCGACGCTGCTCAAGGTCGAGCCCACGGCGGGCCCCGACCGGGTGATGCACTACAACGGCTTCGTCACCGCCGAGATCAACGGCGCGGCGGCCCCAGGTTACAGCTCGGGCCAAGCACAAGCGGCGGTGGAAAAGTTGCTCAAGCAGGAACTGCCCAACGGCATGACCTACGAATGGACGGAGCTGACCTACCAGCAGATTCTCTCGGGCAATACTGCGCTGCTCGTGTTCCCGCTGTGCGTATTGCTCGCCTTCCTGGTGTTGGCCGCCCAATACGAAAGCTGGAGCCTGCCGTTGGCGGTGATCCTGATCGTACCGATGACCCTGCTGTCGGCGATTACGGGGGTGATCCTGGCCGGTAGCGACAACAATATCTTCACCCAGATCGGCTTGATCGTACTGGTGGGCTTGGCGTGCAAGAACGCGATTTTGATCGTCGAGTTCGCCAAAGACAAGCAACAGGAAGGCATGAGCGTGACCGATGCGGTGCTGGAGGCTTGCCGCCTTCGCCTGCGGCCGATTCTGATGACCAGCTTCGCTTTCATCATGGGTGTGGTACCGCTGGTGCTGTCCTCCGGCGCCGGGGCCGAGATGCGCCATGCCATGGGCGTGGCCGTATTCTCCGGGATGTTAGGCGTGACCTTTTTCGGGCTGCTGTTGACCCCGGTGTTCTTCTACCTGATCCGCCGCTTCGTCGAGCGCCGGCAAGCGCGCAAGGCCGCCCCCGCGTTGAACGAGGTGCAAGCATGAACCTGATCAAACCCTTTGCACCCAGCCTGTTGGCGCTGGCATTGGCGGCCTGTGCAGTAGGCCCGGACTACCTAGCGCCGCAAACGGCACCGGCCCAGGCGGACGCGGCGCAGCCCATGGGCAACGCCCAATACGACCGTTCGCGCTTCGAAAGCCAATGGTGGCAACAGTTCGATGATCCGACGTTGAACCGGTTGGTAAGCCAGGCCCTGCAGGGTAACCGCGACCTGCGCGTGGCCTTCGCGCGCTATAAGGCGGCGCGGGCGATTCGCGACGACGTGGCCAACGATGAGTTACCCGTGGTCACCGGGCGCACCAGCAGTAACCTGGGCCGCGCCCAAGACCCTGGCTATACCGACCACCGCGCCAATATCGAGCGCTATGACGCCGGCCTGGACATGGCCTGGGAAGTCGACCTGTTCGGCCGTATTCAGCGCGAGCTGGAGGCCTCCGATGCCCAAGAAGCGGCCGCCATGGCCGACCTGCAGCAGCTAAAGGTGAGCATGATCGCCGAGTTGGTCGATGCCTATGGCCAACTGCGCGGCGCGCAACTGCGCGAAAAAATCGCCCTGGCCAACCTCGACAATCAAAAAGCCTCGCTGAAAATCACCGAGACACTGCGTGATGCCGGGGTCGGCAACGACCTCGACGTGGTCCGCGCCGATGCCCGGTTGGCCGGCGTGGAAGCCACCGTGCCGCAACTGCAAGCCGAGCAGGTGCGCGCGCGCAACCGTATCGCCACCTTGCTTGGCCAACGCCCGGAGCAACTGACACTGGACCTCTCGCCCAAGGCCCTTCCCGCCATCGCCAAGGCCCTGCCCATCGGCGACCCGGGCGAGCTGCTGCGGCGGCGCCCAGATGTCCGCGCCGCCGAGCGCCGCCTGGCAGCCGCCACCGCGAGCATCGGCGTACAAACCGCAGACTTGTTCCCGCGCGTGAGCCTAGCAGGCTTTTTAGGCTTCACCTCGGGCCGCGGCTCGCAACTGGGCGCCAGTGCTGCGCAGGCCTGGACACTGACCCCCACCATCACCTGGGCGGCCTTCGACTTGGGCAGCGTGCGTGCACGCATACGAGGCGCCAAGGCCGATGCCGAGGGGGCGCTGGCCAGCTATGAACAGCAGGTGCTGGTGGTGTTGGAGGAGTCCGAGGACGCTTTCAGCGATTACGGCAAACGCCAACAACGGCTGCTCTCGTTGATCCGCCAAAGCGAGGCGAGCCGCAAGGCCGCTGGTTTGGCCGAGGTGCGCTACCAGGAAGGCAGCGTGGATTACCTGGTGCTGCTCGATGCCCAACGTGAACGGCTGGCCGCCGAAGATGCGCAAGCCCTGGGGGAAGAAGACCTGTACCACGGCATCGTCGCGATCTACAAAGCCTTGGGCGGTGGGTGGCAAGTGCCGGAGGCCAATGCGGCAGTGGCGGCCAGGTAAAATGCCGGCGCGGCCCGGCAGCAAGCTGGGCATGCGCTGGCGGCCCTACAGCGTCTCCATACGGCCTTCGAACCAGGCCAGTTTATCCCGCAGCGTCACCACTTCACCGACGATCACCAACGTGGGCGCATGCACCTCGTGCTGCGCCACCAGCGCCGGAAGGTTCGCCAAGGTGCCGGTGAACACCCGCTGGTGCACGGTAGTGCCCTGCTGAATCAACGCCGCTGGCGTGTTGGCCGCGCGCCCATGGCGGATCAAACCCTCGCAGATGACCGGCAGGCCCACCAGGCCCATGTAAAACACCAGGGTCTGTGCCGGCGCGACCAACTCCTGCCAGGGCAGGTCGCTGGAGCCGTCTTTCAGGTGCCCGGTCACGAAGCGCACCGACTGGGCGTGATCGCGATGGGTCAATGGAATGCCGGCATACGCCGCGCAGCCACTGGCGGCGGTGATGCCCGGCACTACCTGGAAGGGAATGCCGTGCGCGGCCAGTTCTTCGATTTCCTCACCGCCCCGCCCAAAAATGAACGGGTCGCCGCCCTTGAGCCTCACCACCCGCTTGCCTGCCTGGGCAAGCGTGACCAATAACTCGTTGATTTTCTCCTGTGGTACGGCGTGGTCGGCGCGGCGCTTGCCCACGTAGATACGCTCGGCGTCGCGCCGGCACAGGTCGATGATCGCCGGCGCCACCAAACGGTCATAAAGCACCACATCGGCCTGCTGCATCAACCGCAGCGCCCGAAACGTGAGCAGGTCTGGGTCGCCGGGTCCGGCGCCGACCAGGTATACCTCGCCGGGTGCATGGGGCGGGGCACCCTCGACACGCTCTTGCAACAAGCGCTCGGCCTCGGCGCCCTGCCCGGCCAATTGGCGGTCTGCCACCGGCCCTTGGAACACCTCTTCCCAAAAGGCCCGGCGCTGGTTCACGTTCGGGTACAACTGCTTGACCTTGTCACGAAACTTGGCGGCCAGCCCGGCCAACTCGCCATAGCGTGGCGGTATCCAGGCTTCCAACCGCGCACGGATCAGCCGTGCCAACACCGGTGCATCGCCACCGCTGGACACCGCGACCACCAACGGCGAGCGGTCGACGATCGCCGGGAAGATCACCGAACACAGGGCAGGCGCATCGACCACGTTCACCGGCACGCCGCGCCGATGCGCCTCGGCCGATACCTGGGCATTGAGCAGGGTATCGTCGGTGGCGGCGATCACCAATTGGCAGCCGTCCTGGTCATTGCCTTGATACTCCCTGGCCAGCGCTTGCCCATCATGGGCGGCCAACAGCGCCGCGAGCTGGCTGTCGATGTACGGGGCCACCACCCGCAAGCGCGCGCCGGCATCGACCAACAAACGCGACTTGCGCAAGGCTATGTCGCCCCCGCCCACCACCAGAACCTGGTGCCCGGCGAGCTTGTGGAACAGCGGCAGGTACTTCATTCAACCGATAACCTCAAGGCCGGCCATGTACGGCTTGAGCACCTGCGGTATGCGGATGCTGCCATCGGCCTGCTGGTAGTTCTCCAGCACCGCCACCAGCGTGCGGCCCACCGCCAAGCCCGAACCGTTGAGGGTATGCACCAGCTCTGGCTTGCCGGTTTCCGGGTTGCGCCAGCGCGCTTGCATGCGCCGGGCTTGGAAGTCGCCGGTGTTGGAGCACGAAGAGATCTCACGGTACTTGTTCTGGCTCGGCACCCACACTTCCAGGTCATAGGTTTTGGTGGCGCTGAAGCCCATGTCGCCGGTGCACAGCGCCAGCACACGATAGGGCAGCTCCAGCGCCTGCAGCACACGCTCGGCATGGGCGGTCAGGCTTTCCAGCGCCTGCATCGACTGCCCCGGCTCCACCACTTGGACCATTTCGACCTTGTCGAATTGATGCTGGCGGATCATGCCACGGGTATCGCGGCCCGATGCGCCGGCTTCGCTACGGAAACACGGGGTATGGGCGCAGAGCTTGAGCGGCAGGTCCTTGGCATCCAGTATGCGATCGGCGACCAAATTGGTCAGCGACACCTCCGCGGTGGGGATCAGGTACAGGTCGGCCTCGCCGTCGCGGGCGACCTTGAACAGGTCTTCGGCGAACTTGGGCAGTTGCCCGGTCCCCTGCAGGGCCGGCGCTTGTACCAAGTAGGGCGTATAGCACTCCTCGTAGCCGTGCTCAGCCACGTGCAAGTTGATCATGAACTGCGCCAACGCCCGGTGCAGGCGGGCAATCGGCCCGCGCAGCACGGCAAAGCGTGCGCCGGAGAGCTTGGCGGCGGTTTCGAAATCGAGCAAAGCGCCCTTCTCACCCAGCGCGACGTGGTCGAGCACCGGGAAATCGAATTCACGCGGGGTGCCCCAACGCCGCACTTCGACGTTCTGTTCTTCGTCAGCACCCACCGGCACTGTTTCATCGGGCAGGTTGGGGATACCGAGCATGATAGCGTCCAACTCGTTCTGGATTGCCTCCAGTTCGACCTTGGCGCTGCCCAGCGCCTGGCCCATGCGCTCGACATCGGCCATCAGCGGGGCGATGTCTTCGCCGCGGGCCTTTGCCTGGCCGATGGACTTGGAGCGCGCGTTACGTTCCGCCTGCAACTGCTCGGTGCGGGTTTGCGCAGCCTTACGCTGGTTTTCCAGCGCTTCAAGGCGCGCGATGTCCAGGGTGTAACCCCGGGTCGCCAGGCGGTCGGCCACTTCCTGTAACTGGCCGCGTAACAGTTTCGAATCGAGCATGTCAGTCTCTCGTGTGTTCAATAGGTTCGGGGCAGTGCCGCCTGGCTCAGAGGGGCCCGCCAGGGGTGGGGCGTTCAGCGCTTGCGGCGCCGTTTCGGGCTGGCTTGGTCCAGGGCCGCCAGGTGGCTGAGCTTTTCCCGGATTTTCAGTTCCAGCCCTCGTGGCACGGGCTGATAGTACTGCCGAGGCGTAAGATTTTCCGGAAAATAATCTTCGCCGGCGGCGTAGGCGTCTGGCTCATCGTGAGCGTACCGATATTCCTCGCCATAACCCAGTTGCTTCATCAGTTTGGTCGGGGCGTTGCGCAAATGCAGCGGCACCTCCAGCGACCCTTGCTCGGCGGCATCGCGCATCGCGGCGTTGAACGCGCTATACACCGCGTTGCTTTTGGGTGCGCAGGCCAGGTATACGATCGCCTGCGCCACCGCCAACTCGCCTTCCGGGCTACCCAGGCGTTCTTGGACGTCCCAGGCCGACAAGCACAGGCCCAACGCGCGCGGGTCGGCATTGCCAATGTCTTCGCTGGCCATGCGCACCACCCGCCGGGCGATGTACAGGGGGTCGCAACCGCCGTCGAGCATGCGCGCGTACCAATACAGCGCGCCATCAGGGTTGGAGCCGCGTACCGACTTGTGCAGCGCTGAGATCTGATCGTAAAAGGCCTCACCGCCCTTGTCGAAACGCCGCCGAGTGTCGCCGAGCAAGCTCTGCAACAGCTCTACCGAAATGGCCTCACCGTCTTCGGCCAGGTCTGCGGCGTTCTCCAGCAGGTTCAGCAAGCGCCGCCCGTCACCGTCCGCAGCCGCCACCAGCAGCGCGAAACCGTCGTCGCCCAACTGCAGGCGCCGCGCACCTAGGCCCCGCTCTTCGCTCAGCGCGCGGGTCACCAGTTGGCGCATGGCGGCTTCGTCGAGGCTCTTGAGCACGTATACCCGTGCCCGCGAGAGCAAAGCGTTGTTAAGCTCGAATGAGGGGTTTTCGGTGGTGGCGCCGATGAAAATCAGCGTGCCGTCTTCCACATAGGGCAGAAAAGCATCCTGCTGGGCTTTATTGAACCGATGCACTTCATCGACGAACAAGATGGTCCGCCGCCCTGACTGCGCTGCGTGCTGGCGAGCGATTTCCACGGCCTGGCGGATTTCCTTGACCCCGGCCAGCACCGCCGACACGGTTTCGAAGTGCGCATCCGACACCTTGGCCAACAACCGCGCCAGAGTGGTCTTGCCCACGCCCGGGGGGCCCCAAAAGATCATCGAATGCAATGCGCCCTGCTCCAGGGCCTCACGTAATGGCTTGCCCCGGGCCAGCAGGTGTTGCTGGCCCACGTACTCATCCAGGCTCGTGGCGCGCAAGCGCGCGGCCAGCGGCTGAGCCACCGGGGCGCTGGCAAACAAGTCCCTGGCCACGCCGGGTTATTCCTGGATCACGTCGGCACCCTTGGGGATGTCGAACTTGAAGATGCTCGCCGGGATCGGCTCGTTGGCCTTGATACCGGTGAACAACAGGTTGGTGCGCTGGCCAACGCTGTCGATCAGTTGCATGTCGTTAAGGGTGCCACGGCGGAACGACAGGCGCAGCGAATCGAACAGCGTGTCTTTGGTTTTGGGTTTGAGGGTGAAGTCGATCACGTCACCGCTTTGCTTGGCGCTGATGTCGAAGCTCTGGCTGATCTTCGAAATGTCGCCAGAGAGCAGCAACGCCGGCGTTTGGGTCAAACGCTGGTCAAGCTTCTTGATGGTGACCTGCTCGAGGTCCGGGTCCCAAAGCGACACTTTTTGGCCGTCGGACACCATCAGTTGTTCCTGCGGTGGGTCGGTGTGCCAGTAAAACAAGCCGGGGCGCTGCAGCGACAGCTCGCCAGCGGTTTCCTGCAGTTGCGTACCGCTGCCGTCCAGTGTGAGCTGGGAAAAACGACCGGTCAGGGTTTGCGCCTGCTCCAGCAGTTGGGTGAGCGATTTCACCGCTTGCTCATCGGCGTGGGCGGCGGTGCCGCCAAGGCCCAGGGCCGCGACCCACAATAGGCGAATAAGGCGCATGGAACTCCTCGGATAATTCAGGAAAACGCCCCGCCAGCAGGCAAGGCGTACAGGTATCAGTCGCGCATCGGCCCTGGTGCGACCACATCGCGTGAGCCGTTGGTGTTCATGGGGGTGACTACCCCGGCCATTTCCATGGCCTCGATCATCCGTGCGGCGCGGTTGTAGCCGATCTTGAGCTTGCGCTGCACCGACGAAATCGATGCCCGGCGGCTCTCTAGCACGAACGCCACCGCCTCGTCGTAGAGCGGGTCGCTCTCGCTGTCATCACTGTCGCCACCGCCCGTGCCGCCCTCGAAACCGCCGCCACCCTCTTCCACGCCCGCGAGAATATCGTCGTTGTAGTCCGGCGCCCCGCGTTTTTTCCATGCCTCGACCACCCGGTGCACTTCATCGTCGGAAACGAACGCACCGTGAACGCGGATCGGCAGGCTGGTGCCCGGCGGCATGTAAAGCATATCGCCGTGGCCAAGCAACTGCTCGGCGCCACCTTGGTCGATGATGGTCCGCGAGTCGATTTTGCTCGACACCTGGAACGCCATGCGGGTAGGGATGTTGGCCTTGATCAGCCCGGTGATCACGTCCACCGACGGCCGTTGGGTGGCAAGGATCAAATGGATACCGGCCGCGCGCGCCTTTTGGGCGATACGGGCGATCAGTTCTTCGACTTTCTTGCCGACGATCATCATCATGTCGGCGAATTCATCGACGACCACCACGATGGTCGGCAGGGTCGCTAGCCGTGGCGCCTCGTCTTCCATGCTCTGGCGCCGGTACAGCGGGTCGGCCAATGGCGCCCCGGCCTCTTCGGCATCCTTGACCTTGCGGTTGAAGCCGGCGAGGTTGCGTACCCCCATCGCCGCCATCAATTTGTAGCGCCGCTCCATCTCCGCCACGCTCCAGCGCAGGGCATTGGCGGCGTCTTTCATGTCCGTGACCACCGGGCACAGCAAATGCGGAATGCCTTCGTAGATCGAAAGCTCGAGCATTTTCGGGTCGATCATGATCATCCGCGCATCCTGCGGGGCGGACTTGAACAGAATCGACAAGATCATTGCATTCACCCCTACCGATTTACCGGAACCGGTCGTACCGGCCACCAGCAGGTGAGGCATTTTGGCGAGGTCGGTAATGACCGGCTTGCCGCCGATATCGTGGCCCAGCGCTAGGGTGACCGGTGATTTGGCGTCGTCATACTGGGTGGATTGCAGTACCTCGGAGAAACGCACGATCTGCCGGTCTTCGTTGGGGATTTCAATACCCACGGTGGTTTTGCCCGGAATCACCTCGACCACCCGCACGCTCATTACCGCCAGCGAACGCGCCAAGTCTTTGGCCAGGTTGGCGATGCGGCTGACTTTCACGCCGGGGGCCGGTTGTATTTCGTAGCGGGTGATCACCGGGCCGGGGTGGATGGAGTCTACCGTGACCTCGACACCGAATTCCTTGAGTTTGATTTCCAATAACTGGCCAATACTGGCCAGCGATTCGGGCGAGTATTGCACTTGTTTTTTTTCTGCCGCGTCCAGCAGGGACAACGGTGGCAAGGTGCCTTCGAGCGAGGCGTCGAACAGCGTCACTTGTTTTTCCTGTTGTGCGCGCTTGCTAGGCTCGGGGGCGTGTTCCGAAGACAACGGCACAATGGGCGGCATGTGCGGCCGTTCGACCGGCGGCCGACCGGGCGCTGGTGCCCGCACCTGCAACGCTACGGGCTCGGAGTTTTCGTCGTCTTCCCAGGGCGGCAGAATGGGCTCGATACGCGGTTCTTTGCGCGGCTCGGCACGGGGTGCGGCCGGCGCCACGACACGGGGCGCCGGCGCGCTGGTGGGCGGCATGTCCATGCTCGGTTGCACGGTGGCATCTTCCGGGCGCGCCAAGCGTTTGGCCGGCTTTACCGCGGGCGCCACGGGCGGTTCGTCGGCCAGGCGCAGTTGCGCGACCAACTGGCGGCGCTCGCTGCGCGCCGCCCACCAGCGGCTGAATACACCGTTGAACAGCTCGAGCAGGTCGAGGGTGATCTTGCCGGTGATGTCCATCACCTTGAACCATGACAGGTCGGTAAACACCGTTAGGCCGAACAGAAACAGCGCGATGAACATCAAGGTGCTGCCTTGTACGTTCAAGGCATTGCGCGCCAGGTCGCCCAGGCTTTCACCCAGGGCGCCGCCGGCCGACGCGGGCAGCCCGCTGGCACTGTGGAAATGGATATGCGCCAACGCCGCCCCTGAGAGCACCAGGAACACCAGCCCGATCAGCCGCCAAGAGAACAACCAGCCGCTCCACTGCCAAGGCTGGTGGCGTTCGCGGAAGATCTGCCAGGTTTTGATGGCGAGCAACAAGGGGAAGATATAGGCGAAGTACCCCACTACCATGAACAGGATGTCGGCCGCATAGGCGCCAGCACGGCCCGCGGCGTTCTGCACCTGGAGCGCATTGCTCGGGTGGCTGAAGCCGGGGTCGGCCTGGTCATAGGTGAGCAAGGCCATCCACAGGTACAGGCACAACGCGCCCATGGCGATCAAGGCACCTTCCTTGAGGCGGTAATGCAGTTGCAGGCGCCAAGCCGGAAGGGTATGGGGTGTAGCGGTCGACTTCTTCAAAACACGTGCTTTCCTGCGCGCCAGGTGCGCTTTACGGATAAAAAACCTACCACAGGCCGCACCGTCAACATAAACGGGCCGGGGCGTATTGTACGGCTTTGTGGGCGCCTTGCCACGCTGGCTGAACGCCACGAGCGCGATCAACGGCCTGAGGCTTCGATTTGACCATGCATTATCTTTGCTGACAAAGGCTTATAAGCAGAAATTACAAAAAGACCTTAGCCCGCTGCCCCGTTGACCACGGTGCGCACACGCAGGTTCCGCGGCGGCAGGGCAAAACGCAGCGCCAGAGGGTCGACGCCACGCACCGTAGCCACGATACTGCCCCCTCCCCTTGCGCGACGTAGGCCCCTTCCATGCTGACCTGGCTTGACCGTAACGACCTGAGCTTCCCGCCAATCGAGCGCGCCCTGCGCGAACCGAACGGCTTGCTCGCCGCCGGGGGCGACCTTTCGCCGCAACGGCTGGTTCAGGCGTACCGCCAGGGCATTTTCCCGTGGTTCGAGGAGGGCCAGCCGATTTTGTGGTGGTCCCCGGACCCACGCACCGTGTTGCGCCCGGCACAACTGCATATTTCCCGCAGCCTGGCCAAGGTGCTGCGCCAGCAGCGCTTCGAGGTGAGCTTCGACCGTGACTTCCCGGCGGTTATCCGCGCCTGCGCCGCGCCGCGCAGCTACGCCAATGGCACATGGATCACCCCCAAGATGCAGCAGGCGTATATCCAGTTGCATGAGCAAGGCATCGCCCACTGCGTCGAGGTGTGGGAAGGCGGGCAACTGGTGGGCGGCCTGTATGGGCTGGCCATGGGCAAGATATTCTTCGGCGAGTCGATGTTCAGCCGCGCCGACAACGCTTCGAAGGTCGGCTTCGTGACGCTGGTCCGGCACCTGGAACGTTCCGGTTTCGTACTGATCGATTGCCAAATGCCCACCCAGCACTTGCACAGCTTAGGGGCCCAGGCCATCAGCCGGCGCGAGTTCGCAGCGTGCTTACACACTTACGCCGACCAACCCAGCGATGTGCGGTGGACCCCACATGGGGGTGTACCGGGCATTGGGGCTGAACCACCGCACTAGGCGTTTGCCGTGGCACTGGCTTACACTGACGAGAAAACGCATCAACCGAGGGTTGATCATGACTGAGCTGGCGCGCCTGAAGTTTTATGCCACTCAACCCCATTCGTGCAGCTATTTGCCCGAGGAACAGGCCACCACGCTGTTTCTCGACCCCAGCCAGCCGATGGACGCGAGCGTGTATGCCGAGTTGTCGGAGATGGGCTTTCGGCGCAGCGGCGACCACCTATACCGCCCACATTGCCAGCGCTGCAATGCCTGCGTGCCGGCGCGTATCCCGGCCGATGACTTTATCCCGACCCGGGCGCAAAGGCGCATTCTCAAGCGCAACGCTGACCTGGCCGTGCTCAGCAGCACGCCGCGCTTCACCGAAGAATACTTCGACCTGTACCGGCGTTATATCGAGCAACGCCATGCCGACGGCGACATGTACCCGCCCAGCCGAGAGCAATTCTCTACCTTCCTGGTGCGCGACCTGCCGTTCTGCCGTTTCTTCGAGTTCCGCCGGGGCGAACAATTGATGGCGGTGGCCGTGACCGACATCCTGCCCAATGGCCTGTCGGCGGTCTACACCTTCTACGAGCCCGACGAAGAACGCCGCAGCCTGGGGCGCTTTGCAATCCTCTGGCAGGTGGCCGAGGCGCTGCGCCTCCAACTGGACGCCGTTTACCTGGGCTACTGGATAAAGAACTGCAAGAAGATGAACTACAAGACCCAGTACCGGCCCATCGAGCTGCTAATCAACCAGCGTTGGGTCACATTGAACTGAAGTCCTTGGCGTGCGGTCAGTTTTTCGGCACAATACGCGCCACTTTTTGCCTGGCGCGAAAACAAGCCGCGAGAACGCGTAGCGAGCAATGCAGAGGCAAGGCGAGCTGCCGACGAAGCGAAGTTTACCCAGCGTAAATGAGCATTCAAGGCCGCCACACCTACGCCGCCTGGCCTAGCGCAGTCGTTTTCACGCGGCCTGGATTGCTCCAGGCCACTAACTGGGATACCGAGGGTTTTACTGCATGTCGAAAGAAGACAGCTTCGAAATGGAAGGCACTGTCGTCGACACCCTGCCTAACACCATGTTCCGCGTGGAGTTGGAAAACGGGCACGTCGTTACCGCGCACATCTCTGGAAAAATGCGCAAGAACTACATCCGCATCCTGACCGGCGATAAGGTCCGGGTTGAACTGACCCCCTACGACCTCAGCAAAGGCCGCATCACCTACCGCGCCCGCTGACCCCCTTCCCAATGAAAACGCCCGGCAATGCCGGGCGTTTTCATTGGGCAAAACGTTCGCTGCGCTGTGGCAGTGAACCGGCCTGCAATCAGGCCAGTTCCGCGGCCACCTCGAAGTCGAACACCAAATCACCATCCCTAAGGTCGACGTGCACAGTGCCGCCGTGCTCGGACAGTTCGCCGAACAGGATCTCTTCGGCCAAGGGGCGCTTGATCTTGTCTTGGATCAAGCGCGCCATGGGTCGGGCGCCCATTTGCGCGTCGTAGCCTTTCTCTGCCAGCCAGCCGCGCGCCGCGTCGGTGACGTCGAGCAACACACGCTTGTCTTCGAGCTGGGCCTGTAGTTCGGTAAGGAACTTGTCGACCACGCTCTTGATGACTTCAGTATTAAGCCGGCCGAACTGGATGATGGTGTCCAGGCGGTTGCGAAATTCCGGTGTGAAGCTTTTCTTGATCACTTCCATGGCATCGGTGGAATGGTCTTGCTGGGTAAAGCCGATCGAGGCGCGCGCAGCGGTTTCCGCGCCGGCATTGGTGGTCATGATCAGGATCACATTGCGAAAATCCGCCTTGCGCCCGTTGTTGTCGGTCAGGGTACCGTGGTCCATCACCTGCAACAGCAGGTTGAAGACTTCCGGGTGGGCCTTCTCGATTTCATCGAGCAACAACACACAATGCGGCTGCTTGGTGATCGCCTCGGTCAACAAGCCCCCTTGGTCGAAGCCCACATAACCGGGCGGCGCGCCGATCAAACGCGACACCGTGTGGCGCTCCATGTATTCGGACATGTCGAAGCGAACCAATTCGATACCCATGGCCTTGGCCAACTGCCGCGCCGCTTCGGTCTTGCCCACGCCGGTCGGGCCGGCGAAGAGGAACGAGCCTACTGGCTTGTCCGGGGCCTTGAGCCCGGCCCGGGACAACTTGATAGCCGTGGCCAGCGAGTCGATGGCGGCGTCCTGGCCGAACACGGTGAGCTTCAGATCCCGTTCCAGGTTACGCAGCAGCTCTTTGTCGGAGGTGCTCACATGCTTAGGCGGAATACGCGCGATCTTGGCGATGATGTCTTCGACCTGCGGCACATCGATGCGCTTGGCCCGCTGCTCCACCGGCCGAAGGCGCTGGTACGCCCCGGCTTCGTCGATAACGTCGATGGCCTTGTCAGGCATGTGCCGATCATTGATGTAGCGCGACGCCAATTCCGCGGCGGCGCGCAGCGCCTCGTCACTGTATTCGATTTCATGGTGCTGCTCGAAACGGCCTTTCAGCCCTCGCAGGATGCCGATGGTGTCTTCCACCGACGGCTCGACCACGTCGACTTTCTGGAAACGCCGCGCCAATGCGCGATCCTTCTCGAAAATGCCGCGAAATTCCTGGAAGGTGGTCGAGCCGATACAGCGAATCTCACCGCTGGAAAGCAGCGGCTTGAGCAGGTTGGAGGCATCCATTACCCCCCCTGACGCCGCGCCGGCACCTATGATGGTGTGGATTTCGTCGATGAACAGGATCGCCTGCGGGCGCTTGCGCAGCTCACCGAGCAACGCCTTGAAGCGTTTTTCGAAATCGCCGCGGTATTTGGTGCCGGCGAGCAGGGCCCCCAAGTCGAGTGAATACACCACACTGTTGGCCAGCAGATCTGGCACCTGGCTGTCGACGATGCGCTTGGCCAGCCCTTCGGCAATGGCGGTTTTACCTACCCCGGCTTCGCCGACCAGCAGCGGGTTGTTCTTGCGCCGGCGGGCGAGGATCTGCGCCACGCGCTCCACCTCGTTCTCGCGGCCCACCAGCGGGTCGATACGGCCCTGGCGCGCTAGCTCGTTCAGGTTGCTGGCATAGGCATCCAGAGGATTGCCTGAGGAAGAAGCCTCACCACCCTCGTCTTCCTGCATTTCCTGCTCACCCTCGGAATGATCGCCCGCCCCCGGCACCTTGGAGATGCCATGGGCGATGTAGTTGACCACATCGATACGCGCAACGCTTTGCTGCTTGAGCAGGAACACCGCTTGGCTTTCCTGTTCGCTGAAGATCGCCACCAGCACATTGGCACCGGTCACTTCGCGTTTGCCCGAGCTTTGCACATGGAACACGGCACGCTGCAGCACCCGTTGAAAGCCCAGGGTCGGCTGGGTTTCCCGGTCTTCGTCGTGCACCGGAATCAGCGGCGTGGTCGAATCGATGAATTCTTGCAGGTCATGCTTGAGTTTATCGAGGTTCGCGCCGCAGGCCCGTAGAACGGTCGCGGCCGCCTCGTTATCCAACAAGGCCAACAGAAGGTGCTCGACCGTCATGAATTCATGACGTTTGGAGCGCGCTTCCTTGAAGGCCAGGTTGAGGGTGACTTCGAGCTCGCGGTTTAACATAGCTTCACCTCATACCAAGTGGTCGGCGTCTAACCGTCCTTCTCGATTTCACAGAGTAGCGGATGCTGGCTTTCCCTGGCGTATTGGTTGACCTGCATGGCTTTCGTCTCGGCGATGTCCCGGGTGTACAACCCGCATACCGCCCGCCCTTCGGTGTGGACGGTCAGCATTACCTTGGTCGCGAGTTCGCGATTGAGGTTGAAGAACATTTCCAGAACCTCGACGACGAAATCCATAGGCGTGTAGTCGTCGTTGAACAACACCACCTTGTACATTGGCGGTGCTTGCAGCGCAGGCTTGGATTCCTGCACCGCCACACCCGCTGCGTCGTCCTCACCGGGCAGCGGGCGATCCTGATTGAATGTTAGTCGAATTCGGTTCGATGCATGCATGGGAAGACGGTTCATCGTTCAGCGAATAAAAGGTTGAGGGTTGGAGTGATGTCGGGATTGATACTCGGCCGCCGCATGACCTTGACTATCGGCAAAACGGTGTTACAAACAGTAGAACCCACATTGGGGAATAAAGGTCCGCGCCGTCAAATAAAATTTTTTTTGCCGGCGCGCGGGCCAGGTGGATGATACCCCACAGAAGGGGTCTTTGCAGAGGGATATGGGTATGCTGATCGGCAAAGTCAAGTGGTTCAACAATGCCAAGGGCTACGGGTTCATTAACGAAGAGGGCAAGTCCGAGGATTTGTTCGCTCATTTTTCAGCCATCCGGATGGACGGCTACAAAACCCTGAAAGCCGGCCAGCCCGTGGAATTCGAAATCGTCCAGGGGCCTAAAGGGCTGCACGCGGTGAACATCAGTGCGGCCAGCGAAGCGATCCGTTCGCCGGCGCCCGCTGAGATCACGGCGCGCGCGCCCGCCTGACCACCACCACCACGGCGAAAACCGGCGGCGCCGGTTTTCGAGCTTTCTGCGGGGCGCTGTCCCGGCCATTCTCCCTATTCCCTCTGATTCGCCGTTCCCCATCTGCCTAGCGTTATGTATCGACGTTCGCACCAATATTGATCCATCAGTGTTGTGGCCGGGCCAGGCGCCACCCGGCAACACAGGGCGCGGACATAAGCGTACGGCCAACGCCAGAGACACGCCTCCACCTTTGGTCTTGATGCTTAAGACGCAAGGTTTGATATACTTCGCCGGTGACCGCCGGGTCATGGGCGCCGCAGGGCCTTGATCGCCGCCTTGCCGAGGTTCGCCGGTCTGGTCATTTGTTTCAGAAGGTTACGCCGTAACCCCGGCGCGACCGCTTGACGCTCGACTGATGCACCCACCATCACCGCGAAGCCGTCTCGACTTGCGGCCACGGGCTCGGCCCCTGATCGCAAGCGCCTACCCTGCGCATTCGAGCCGCCCAGCATGCTCAGCAAAACAGAGAGTTAACCTGATATGCCCACCCGTTCGAAAATCATCTACACCTTCACCGACGAAGCCCCGGCCCTGGCCACCTACTCCCTGCTGCCCATCATCGAAGCGTTTACCGCTTGCGCCGATATCGCCGTCGAAACCCGCGACATCTCCCTGGCGGGCCGTATCTTGGCGAGCTTCCCCGAGCAACTGGGCGAACGCAAGGTAACCGACGACCTGGCCGAACTGGGCCAACTGGCCACCACACCGGAAGCCAACATCGTCAAGTTGCCGAACATCAGCGCCTCGGTACCGCAACTAAAGGCCGCTATCAAAGAATTGCAGGCCAAGGGCTACAACGTCCCCGACTACCCCGACACCCCGGCCAGCGAGGCCGAGAAAGACGCCCGCCTGCGCTATGACAAGATCAAGGGCAGCGCCGTGAACCCGGTACTGCGTGAAGGCAACTCCGACCGCCGCGCGCCGTTGTCGGTCAAGAACTATGCGCGCAAGCACCCGCACAAAATGGGCGCCTGGGCGGCCGACTCCAAATCCCACGTTGCCCATATGCAAGCCGGCGACTTCTATGGCAGCGAAAAGGCCGCGCTGATCGAGCGCGATGGCGCCGTGAAGATCGAGCTGGTGGCTAACGACGGCAGCACCACGGTGCTGAAGGAAAAAACCAGCGTGCTGGCCGGTGAGATCATCGACTCGGCCGTGTTGAGCAAAAAGGCGCTGCGCGAATTCGTCGCCGCCCAGATCGAAGACGCCAAGCAGTTGGGCGTGCTGTTCTCGGTGCACCTGAAGGCCACCATGATGAAGGTTTCCGACCCGATCATGTTTGGCCAATTTGTCGAAGTATTTTATGCCGATGCGCTGAGCAAACATGCGTCGGCATTGCAGCAGGCCGGCTTCAACCCCAACAACGGTATCGGTGACCTTTACGCCAGCATCCAGAAGCTGCCGACCGAACAGCGCGACGCCATCGAAGCCGATGTGAAGGCTGTATATGCCCAGCGCCCCGCGCTGGCGATGGTCAACTCCGACAAGGGCATCACCAACCTTCACGTTCCCAGCGACGTGATCGTCGACGCCTCGATGCCGGCGATGATTCGCGACTCCGGGCGCATGTGGAACGCTGAAGGCCAGTTGCAAGACACCAAGGCGATCATTCCCGACCGCTGCTATGCAACCATCTACCAGGCCGTGATCGAAGACTGCAAGCAACACGGCGCGTTCGACCCCACCACCATGGGCAGCGTACCTAACGTCGGCCTGATGGCGCAGAAGGCCGAGGAATACGGTTCGCACGATAAAACCTTCCAGTTGGCCACGGCCGGCGTGGTCCGCGTGACCGACACCCAGGGCAAGGTTCTGATGGAGCAGCCCGTGGAAGCCGGCGACATTTTCCGCATGTGCCAAACCAAAGACGCGCCCATCCAGGACTGGGTAAAACTGGCAGTTAATCGCGCACGGCTGTCGAACACCCCTGCGCTGTTCTGGCTCGACCCCGCCCGTGCCCACGATGCGCAGGTGATCGCCAAGGTTGAAAAATACCTCAAGGACCACGACACCAACGGCCTGGACATCCGCATACTGACGCCGGTCGAGGCCATGGCCGTGTCGCTGGAGCGGATCCGCGCCGGCAAAGACACCATTTCGGTTACCGGTAACGTGCTGCGTGACTACCTGACCGACCTGTTCCCGATCATGGAACTGGGCACCAGCGCCAAGATGCTGTCGATCGTGCCGTTGATGAACGGCGGTGGGCTGTTCGAGACAGGCGCGGGCGGCTCGGCGCCCAAGCACGTGCAGCAATTGGTCGAGGAGAACTTCCTGCGCTGGGATTCGCTGGGCGAATTCCTGGCATTGGCGGCTTCCCTTGAGCACCTGGGCCAGCAGTACAGCAACCCCAAGGCGAAGGTGCTAGCCAGTACACTGGACAAAGCCACCGGCCAGTTCCTTGACAACAATAAGTCGCCAGCCCGCAAAGTGGGGGGTATCGATAACCGCGGCAGCCACTTCTACCTGGCCACCTATTGGGCCCAGGCCCTGGCCGCGCAGAACGAAGACGCCGCCATCGCGCAGTTGTTCGCCCCCTTGGCAAAAACCTTGGCCGACAACGAAGACACCATCGTCGCCGAGCTTGGCGCTGTACAAGGCAAGCCCGTGGATATCGGCGGCTACTACTTCGCCGACCCGAAAGCGGCCAGTGAGGTGATGCGCCCTAGCGCCACCCTCAACGCCGCCATCGCGTCGCTGAAATAACGCGGCGCCCGCGCCGCGAACCGAACCCCGGCCCGCGCCGGGGTTCTTTTTTCATGAAGAGCGTGCAATGAGCTGGCAGCCCCATATCACCGTCGCCACCTTGGTGCAGGACGGCGAGCGTTTTTTGTTCGTCGAAGAGCACAAGGCCGGGCGCGACGTACTCAACCAACCCGCGGGCCACCTCGAAGCCGGCGAAACCCTGCGCCAGGCGGCGCTGCGTGAAACCCTCGAAGAGACCGCCTGGTCCGTGGCGCTGACCGGCGTCAGCGGCATCTACCTGTATACCGCCCCAAGCAACGGCGTAACCTACCAACGTGTATGCTTCAGCGCCCACCCGCTGCGCCACGACCCACACCGCGCCCTGGATGATGGCATATTGCGTGCTGTGTGGCTGACACGCGACCAATTGGCCGCAGCCGCCAACCGCTGGCGCAGCGAACTGGTGCTGCGCTGCCTGGACGACTACCTTGAAAGGGGCGCCTACCCCTTGGACGTGGTGTGCGACTGAGGGCACCAGTCAGGTTTTTGCGCCGCGCCGCCGACCTGTTAGAATCCGCCTCTTTTCATTCGATACCTGCGCTAGCCCTATGCCCGTTTCCCAGCCCGCCTCGAACAACACGCGCGTGATCGTCGGCATGTCCGGCGGCGTCGACTCCTCCGTGTCTGCCCTGTTACTGCTCGAACAGGGGTATCAGGTCGAAGGCCTGTTCATGAAAAACTGGGAGGAAGACGACGGCACGGAATACTGCACCGCCCGCGAAGACCTTGCCGACGCCCAGGCCGTTTGCGACCGCCTCGGGATCCGTTTGCATACCGCCAATTTCGCCGCCGAGTATTGGGATAACGTATTCGAGCATTTTTTGGCCGAGTACAAGGCCGGGCGCACACCGAACCCGGATATCCTGTGCAACCGTGAAATCAAGTTCAAAGCCTTCCTGGACTATGCCTTGGGCCTGGGCGCAGATCTGATCGCCACCGGCCATTACGTGCGCCGCCGTGACTGCGACGGCACGGCGCAGTTGCTCAAGGGGTTAGACCCGAACAAAGACCAGAGCTATTTCCTGCACGCCGTGGGCGGCGCGCAAATCGCCCGCAGTTTGTTCCCGGTCGGCGAACTGGAAAAACCCCAGGTACGCGCCATTGCCGAACGCCACGGCCTGGCCACGGCCAAGAAAAAAGACTCCACCGGCATCTGCTTTATCGGTGAGCGCCGCTTCAGCGACTTCCTCAAGCAATACCTGCCGGCCCAGCCTGGCGAGATCCACACCACCACGGGCGACGTGATCGGCCAACACCATGGCCTGATGTATCACACCATTGGCCAGCGCCAGGGCCTGGGCATCGGCGGCCTGAAAGACGCCAGTGACGACCCCTGGTACGTGTTGGCCAAAGACTTGGCGCGCAACGTACTGGTGGTGGGCCAGGGCAATGAGCACCCGATGTTGTTTTCCGGCGCGCTGCACGCCACCGAGCTGTATTGGGTGAACCCGGTCGAGATCAGCGCACCGCGCCGGCTTACCGCCAAGGTGCGCTACCGCCAGGCTGACCAAAGCTGCACGCTGGAACGCAGCGAACAGGGCTATCGCGCGGTATTTGATACCCCGCAGCGCGCGGTCACCCCGGGACAGTCGGTGGTGTTCTACGACGGCGAGGTTTGCCTAGGTGGCGGCGTGATCGAATACGCCGAGGCTTTTTACCGGAACAAGGATACAGCGGCATGAGCGGTACCTTGCACGAACAACTGACGGCACTGGGGGCGGTGTTCGAGGCGGCGGTACTGGTCGACCGCATCGCCAAGACCGGCCAGGTCAGCGAAGCGGAACTGGCGTGCATGCTCGGCAGCTTATTGGTGCGCGACCCACGGGACACCCTCGACGTGTTCGGCGGCAGCGACCTGCACTTGCGTGAGGGCTACGGCGCCCTGGCCGGTGCACTGGAGCGCGACCCCGCGGCGCTGCAACGTGAACCGTTGCGCTATGCCCTATCGATGTTGGGCTTGGAGCGCCAGTTGGCTAAACGGGGCGACATGCTCGAACTGATTGGCCGGCGCCTACCGCAGTTGCAGTCGCAAGTGGAGCACTTTGGCCCGGCCCACGAAAACGTCATCGCCGCCAGTGGCGCCCTGTACCAAGACACCCTTAGCACCTTGCGCCAGCGCATCCAGGTACACGGGGACATGCGCCACCTGCAACAGCCGAGCAACGCCTCGAAAATCCGCGCGCTGCTGCTGGCCGGTATCCGCTGCGCCCGGTTGTGGCGCCAGTTAGGTGGCAACCGCTGGCAATTGTTGTTCAGCCGGCGCAAGCTGCTGCGGGCGTTGTATCCGATGCTTGGGGGTAATGGTTGACCGCCACGCGCACCCCGTTGGGCCGCGTTGCCCCTTGCGTGAAGCTTGGCCCCTTGCATGCATTTGTCGATCTAATTCGTGTATGCTATGCGCCCTTTTTGTAGCCCGACTGTCCGAGAACCCCCATGCAGCTTTCTTCGCTCACTGCGGTTTCCCCTGTAGACGGCCGCTATGCCGGCAAGACCCAGGCCTTGCGCGCCATCTTCAGCGAATATGGCCTGATTCGTTTTCGCGCCCTGGTCGAAGTGCGCTGGCTGCAACGCCTGGCCGCGCATCCGCAAGTCGCCGAAGTCGCCCCGCTCAGCGCCGCTGCCAATGCCCTGCTCGATGAACTGGCCACTGACTTCTCCCTCGAGCATGCCGAGCGGGTCAAGGAGATCGAGCGCACCACCAACCACGACGTGAAGGCAATCGAATACCTGCTCAAGGAGCAGGCCGCCAAATTGCCGGAACTGGCCAAGGTCAGCGAATTCATCCACTTTGCCTGCACCAGCGAAGACATCAACAACCTGTCCCACGCGCTGATGCTGCGCGAGGGTCGCGACAGCGTGCTGCTGCCCCTGATGCGCCAAATCGCCGACGCCATCCGCGAGTTGGCCATTCGCTTCGCCGAAGTGCCCATGCTGTCGCGTACCCATGGCCAGCCGGCCTCGCCCACCACCCTGGGCAAGGAGTTGGCCAACGTCGCCTACCGCCTGCGCCGGCAAATCGACCAGGTTGCTGCCGTACCGCTGCTGGGCAAGATCAACGGCGCCGTGGGTAACTACAACGCTCACCTGGCGGCCTACCCGCAAGTGGATTGGGAAGCCAACGCCCGCGCCTTCATCGAAGAGGGGCTGGGGCTGGTGTTCAACCCCTATACTACGCAGATCGAGCCACACGATTACATCGCCGAACTGTTCGACGCGATCACCCGCTTCAACACCATCTTGATCGACTTCGACCGGGACGTATGGGGCTATATCTCCCTGGGTTACTTCAAGCAGCGCACCGTGGCCGGCGAGATCGGTTCGTCGACCATGCCGCACAAGGTCAACCCGATCGACTTCGAAAACTCCGAAGGCAACCTGGGGCTGGCCAATGCACTGTTCCAGCACCTGGCCCGCAAGCTGCCGATCTCACGCTGGCAGCGCGACCTCACCGACTCTACTGTGCTGCGCAACCTCGGCGTAGGCTTCGCCCATAGCGTGATCGCCTACGAGGCCAGCCTCAAGGGTATCGGCAAGCTGGAAATCAACAGCGCCCGCCTGGCGGCCGACCTCGATGCTTGCTGGGAAGTCCTGGCTGAACCGATCCAGACGGTGATGCGCCGATACAACGTCGAGAACCCGTATGAGAAGCTCAAGGAGCTGACCCGCGGCAAAGGCATCAGCGCCGATGTACTCAAAACCTTCATCGACGCCTTGGCCATTCCCGACGCCGCGAAAGCCGAACTGCATCAGCTCACACCGGCCAACTATATTGGCAACGCCGCCGCGCAGGCCAAGCGCATCTGAACCGTGACCGCCTGAGACGCCCGGCCTAGGCCGGGCGTTTTTCTTTGCGCATTGCATTATTTAACAGTGGGTTATGTATGAATAACGATACTTCTCTTGAACTTCTCGGCGGCCTGACCGCGCGGCAGTTCTTACGTGACTACTGGCAAAAAAAACCGCTATTGATTCGCCAGGCCTTCCCTGCTTTCCAAAACCCACTTGAACCCGATGAACTGGCCGGTTTGGCACTGGAGGACGAAATCGAGTCGCGCATCGTGCTCGAGCATGGCGCCCAACCCTGGGAACTGCGCCGCGGGCCCTTTGCCGAAGACACCTTCAGCACCCTGCCCGAGCGCGACTGGACCCTGTTGGTACAAGCGGTGGACCAATTCGTGCCCGAAGTGAACAGCCTGCTCGATCATTTCCGCTTTCTGCCCACCTGGCGCATCGACGACGTGATGGTCAGCTACGCCGCACCGGGCGGGGGCGTTGGCCCGCATTTCGACAATTATGATGTATTCCTGTTGCAAGGCCATGGCCACCGCACCTGGAGGCTGGGGCAAATGTGCACCGGTGACAGCCCGCTGCTCGAGCACACCGACCTGCGCATCTTGGCCGATTTCGACGAAAGCCAAAGCTTTACCCTGGAGCCGGGCGACATGCTCTATTTACCGCCTCGCCTGGCCCACTTCGGCACCGCTGATGACGAATGCATGACCTACAGTGTGGGCTTTCGCGCACCCAGTGCGACGGAAGTGCTGACCCACTTTACTGATTTTCTCGGGCAGTTCATCCCCGATGAAGAGCGTTACAGCGACGCCGATACCACCCCTGCGGCGGACCCAACGCAACTGCAACACGACGCATTGGCCCGGCTCAAGGCGCTGGTTAACAAGCACATGAACGATGATCACCTGCTGCTAACGTGGTTCGGCCAGTTCATGACTGAACCACGGTATCCAGAGCGGGTGAACGGCGATGCCCTGCCGCCGAGCGAGCTGCGCCAGCACCTTGCCGAAGGCGCCCTACTGGTCCGCAACCCTAGCGCGCGCCTGGCCTGGGCCGAAATGGACGGCTACGTGACGCTGTTCGCCAGCGGCCAAAGCCGCTTGCTCGAACCACGCCTGCGTGAACTGCTTAAACAAGTCTGCAGCGCCGATGCCCTGCACAGCGACAACCTGGGGGAATGGCTGGAAGATGAAGAAGCGCTGATGCTGCTGTGCCAATTGGTAGAACAAGGCAGCCTGGGGTTTGCCGTCGATGAATGAGATCAGTGTACGAGTAGCGGATTGGCACCGCGACTACAACGATATCCACCGCATTCGCCAGGCGGTGTTCGTCACTGAACAAGCGGTACCGCCCGAGCAGGAATGGGACGGCGAAGACGACACCGCCGTGCACTTTTTGGCTTGCGAAGGCGAGTTCGCCGTGGGCACCGCCCGCCTCACCCCTGACGGCCATATTGGCCGGGTGGCGGTGCTGAAAGACTGGCGCGGGCTGAACATCGGCCACGCGCTATTGCAGGCCGCCCTCGCCCAGGCCGACCGGCAAGGCTTGCATGAGCAAAAGTTGACCGCGCAAGTACATGCCAGCGCGTTCTATGAGCGCCAGGGCTTTGAAGTGGTCAGCGAGGAGTTCCTCGAGGCCGGCATTGCCCATGTCGATATGCTGCGCCGCAGTTGACAGCAACGTACCCGCGGCAAGCGGCATAAGCCATACTGGGGACAGAAGGGGCCGTGCGCCATGGCCCCACCGCGGAGCCCCCATGCGATGCCGCCACGCCTTTTGCTCGCTGCCCTTACCATGGCCTGGTGCAGCCTGGCCCAGGCCGCTACCCAAGTGCTCGCCCTGCATTACCGCACCAGTGCCGAGCTGTTACCCATCGCCCAGTCGTTTTTGGGGCGCGACGGCGATGTCCAAGCGTATGGGAATCAACTGGTGGTATCGGCAGAGCCCAGCAAGATCGACGAACTCACCGCACTGCTCGAACGCATCGACCGCCCGGCCCGGCGCCTGCTGATCAGCGTCGATACCCGCGACAGCAACCACAGCGATGCCAGCGGCTACACGCTCAACAATGGCGAGCAGGGCCGTATCATCCGCTATGGCACTGCCAACCGCAGCGGCGGCGTACAGCAGGTGCAAACCACCGAAGGCACGCCAGCGTTGATCCAGGTAGGCCAGAGCGTGCCGGTAACCTCCACCCGCAGCGACGGCTATGGGGCGTGGCAAAGCGATACCCAGTATCGCAATGCAACCCGGGGGTTCTACGTGACGGCCAGCGTCACCAGTGATCAAGTGCACCTGGCCATCAGTAGCAATGATGACCGCGTCAGCCAGCAGCGCCCAGACGTGATCAACGTGCAAAGCACGGCCACCCAGGTAACGGGCCACCTGGGTGAGTGGATTACCTTGGCCGGCGTGAACGAAAACAGCCAGGCTGACCAGAACACCTTGGCCAAGCGGTACTCCACTGAAGGCCGCACGGATATGACGCTCAGGGTCAAGGTAGACGCACTGCAGTAAACCCACGATTCACAAGCCCTGAACCGACCAACGAGTCACACCGGCTCGATTATGTAGTGACTTTATTTTTACACTACGAAATGTTTGACGGCGCCTTTATCGCTAGGCATGATGGCCTCGCTCCCGCTGATCAGGGGCCCGGTAAGGGCTTCAGGTACACTCTTCATCACCCCGAATGAGTGATACTGCGGTTGTACCGCCTACAAGGCGGTGCAACACGTAGGCGACAGGGGTGATGTGGTGCCGAGCATTGCAACTTTCGAATGGTTGTAGGCCCCGGGCGGGCGATTTTGGAGTGCCCTTCCAAAAATACTACATTTTTTGGAGCGACCACTACCCAGGCCGCAAAGCGGCATGCCCTGAGCCCTTCGTTCGCATTTGCGCTCAGGCCTTCGCGCCTGTTTACCTCACCGCGCCCCCAGCAGAGCCAGGATCAACTTAAAGCCCCCTGCGACGAGGTTTACCCAATGGCACTGACACGCGAACAACACATAGTGGCCCTGGAACAAGACTGGGCAGAGAACCCCCGCTGGAAAGGCGTCAGCCGTACCTATACGGCGACCGATGTCGTACGCCTAAGGGGCTCGGTGCAGCCTGAGCACACCCTTGCCCGCCTGGGTGCGGAAAAACTCTGGAAGCTGGTGACCGAAGGCGCCAAACCTTCTTTTCGCCCTGAAAAAGACTTCGTCAACTGCATGGGGGCGCTGACCGGCGGCCAAGCTGTGCAACAGGTCAAGGCCGGCATCCAGGCCATTTACCTCTCGGGTTGGCAGGTGGCGGCAGACAACAACTCGGCCGAGTCAATGTACCCGGACCAGTCGTTATACCCGGTTGACTCGGTACCTGCCGTGGTCAAGCGGATCAACAATGCGTTTCGCCGTGCCGACCAGATCCAGTGGAAAGCGGGCAAGAACCCCGGCGATGCCGGCTATACCGATTACTTCGCGCCCATCGTGGCCGATGCCGAAGCCGGTTTCGGTGGTGTGCTCAACGCCTATGAGCTGATGCGGGCAATGATTGAAGCTGGCGCCGCCGGCGTGCATTTCGAAGACCAATTGGCGTCAGTAAAAAAATGCGGGCACATGGGCGGCAAGGTGTTGGTACCCACCCAGGAGGCCATACAAAAGCTGGTGGCTGCGCGCTTGGCCGCGGACGTCGCCGGCGTGCCAACCATCATCCTGGCACGTACCGACGCCAACGCGGCAGACTTGCTGACCTCCGACTGCGACCCTTACGACCAGCCTTTCGTAACGGGTGAGCGCACCGCCGAAGGCTTTTATCGTGTCCGCGCAGGGCTTGACCAAGCCATCGCCCGAGGCCTGGCCTATGCGCCGTATGCGGACATGGTCTGGTGCGAAACCGCCAAGCCTGATTTGGCCGAAGCCCGCCGCTTCGCCGAGGCGATCAAAAAGCAATATCCGGATCAGATTCTTTCCTATAACTGTTCGCCTTCATTCAATTGGAAGAAAAACCTCGACGACGCGACCATCGCCAAGTTCCAGCTCGAACTGTCGGCAATGGGCTACAAGCACCAGTTCATCACCCTGGCCGGGATCCACAACATGTGGCATGGCATGTTCAATCTGGCATACGACTATGCACGCAACGACATGACCGCTTACGTGAAGCTGCAAGAACAAGAGTTTGCCGATGCGAACCGAGGCTACACCTTTGTGGCCCACCAGCAAGAAGTCGGCACCGGCTACTTCGACGACATGACCACCGTCATCCAGGGCGGTGCGTCATCGGTCACGGCCCTGACCGGCTCGACCGAAGAAGCGCAGTTTCACTGACAAGCGCCGCACCCTTACGCCGCAAGCCAGTGTGCGCCTGGGTTGCGGCTTTTTATTGTGGGCCTGTTTCGGCGGCCGTGCCCCTGCCTAAACGCCAGGTGCGCTGGTTGCGCCCTGTTGCCCGCACGGCTTCGCCGCCCTCGGCTGGGCGCTGAATTATTCCAATCGGCTTTGATCCAGGTCCATACCCACAAAAGAAGGATCGCGTAAAACCCTGGACGGTCTATATTTGAAACGATGGGCATCGCCAGCAAACAACAATCAAATGCAGATGCTACTAGTTATCATTTAAAAAGCGATGAGTTTCGTTGCTGTCACGGAGAAACATAGTTGAACGAAATAGCGATAATGGCTGAAGCGGCCGGCCTGCGGAGGTTATAGCAGTGCCCTATGTGGCCGATGCGGGAAATTAATTTGGTTATGCAAATTTACTTACCGTGGCTTTGCCCATAAAATCTCGCGGATCGTTTCAGCTGCGACATAACGTCACTGCGGCACATTTACACAACCACAGGGTTCACCAGCTTCCACTGCCCGCTCTGTTAAGGATTAAAGCATGACCCATTCAGCAGGATTCCTGGCCCACAATTGGGGCTTTGCCATTTTCCTCCTGGGTGTCGCCGGCCTGTGTGCGTTCATGCTCGGCTTGTCGAGCCTGCTGGGTAGCAAAGCGTGGGGCCGTGCCAAAAACGAACCGTTCGAATCCGGTATGTTGCCGGTGGGCACTGCTCGCCTGCGCTTGTCCGCCAAATTTTATCTGGTCGCGATGCTTTTCGTGATCTTCGATATCGAAGCCCTGTTCCTCTTCGCCTGGTCCGTTTCGGTCCGTGAGAGCGGTTGGGCCGGCTTCGCTGAAGCTTTCATATTCATAGCAATTCTGTTGGCAGGTCTTGTCTACCTTTGGCGAGTGGGTGCGCTCGATTGGGCACCTGAAGGTCGTCGCAAGCGGCAGGCGAAGCTAAAACAATGAGGCTTTGGCAATGCAATACAACCTTACGCGCATCGATCCGGACGCTCCGAACGAGCAATATCCTGTCGGCCAACGGGAAACCGTAACCGACCCACTGGAAGACCAGGTTCACAAGAACGTCTTCATGGGGAAACTCTCCGACGTGCTCAGTGGCGCGGTCAACTGGGGGCGCAAGAACTCGTTATGGCCCTATAACTTTGGCCTTTCGTGCTGCTACGTGGAAATGACCACGGCCTTCACGGCGCCCCATGACGTCGCCCGCTTCGGTGCCGAAGTGATCCGCGCTTCGCCACGCCAGGCCGACTTCATGGTCGTGGCCGGCACCTGCTTCATCAAGATGGCGCCGATCGTCCAGCGCCTGTACGAACAGATGCTCGAACCTAAATGGGTCATTTCCATGGGCTCGTGCGCTAACTCTGGTGGCATGTACGATATTTACTCGGTCGTGCAAGGCGTGGACAAGTTCCTGCCTGTGGACGTGTACGTGCCTGGCTGCCCTCCTCGCCCCGAAGCGTTCCTGCAAGGCCTGATGCTGCTGCAGGAATCCATCGGGCAGGAGCGCCGCCCGCTGTCCTGGGTCGTGGGCGACCAAGGCATCTACCGTGCCGACATGCCCTCGCAACGGGAACAGCGCCGCGAGCAACGCATCGCGGTCACCAACCTGCGCAGCCCCGACGAAGTCTGAGCCGTCGATATAGGGCGCCGCTGATTCAGTGGCGCCTGGCGAACGGGTTTCATTCTTTGACGTTGACCGAAAGCGACCGAGATCATGACAACAGCGGACACCGCTCTGTATATCCCGCCCTACAAGGCAGACGACCAGGATGTGGTCGTCGAATTGAACAACCGTTTCGGCCCTGATGCCTTTACCGCCCAGCAAACCCGCACCGGTATGCCGGTATTGTGGGTCGCACGCCAGCAGCTCAAAGACGTATTGAGCTTCTTGCGCAACCTGCCCAAGCCCTATTCGATGCTCTACGACCTCCACGGTATCGATGAGCGTTTGCGCACACAGCGCCGGGGCCTGCCCAATGCCGACTTCACCGTGTTCTACCACCTGCTCTCGGTGGAGCGTAACAGTGACGTGATGATCAAGGTGGCCCTGGCCGAGGGCGACCTCAACCTGCCCACCGCCACCTCGATCTGGCCGAATGCGAACTGGTACGAACGTGAAGTCTGGGACATGCTCGGCATTACCTTCGAGGGCCACCCGCACCTGACGCGTATTCTTATGCCGCCGACCTGGCAAGGCCACCCGATGCGCAAGGATTACCCGGCGCGTGCTACCGAGTTCGACCCCTACAGCCTCACCCTGGCCAAGCAGGAATTGGAAGAAGAAGCAGCGCGCTTCAAGCCCGAAGCCTGGGGCATGAAGCGCTCCGGGGCGAACGAGGATTACATGTTCCTCAACCTCGGCCCCAACCACCCCTCGGCCCACGGCGCTTTTCGCATCATCTTGCAACTCGATGGCGAAGAGATCGTCGATTGCGTACCCGACATCGGCTACCACCATCGCGGTGCCGAAAAAATGGCCGAGCGCCAATCCTGGCACAGCTTCATCCCGTACACCGACCGTATCGACTACTTGGGCGGGGTGATGAACAACCTGCCGTATGTGCTGGCGGTCGAGAAGCTGGCGGGCATCAAAGTGCCGCAGAAGGTCGACACCATCCGCGTGATGCTCGCCGAATTCTTCCGCATCACCAGCCACCTGCTGTTCCTGGGGACCTATATCCAGGACGTGGGCGCCATGACCCCGGTGTTCTTCACCTTCACCGACCGCCAGCGCGCTTACACGGTGATCGAGGCGATCACCGGCTTTCGCATGCACCCGGCCTGGTACCGCATCGGTGGCGTGGCCCATGATCTGCCGCGCGGTTGGGACAAGCTGGTCAAGGACTTCGTTGAGTGGTTGCCCAAACGCCTGGACGAATACGTCAAAGCCGCCTTGCAGAACAGCATCCTGCGCGCCCGCACCGTCGGCGTAGCCCAGTACAACACCGCCGAGGCGCTCAGTTGGGGCACCACCGGCGCGGGCCTGCGCTGTACCGGTTGCGACTTCGACCTGCGCAAGGCGCGCCCGTATTCGGGCTATGAGAACTTCGACTTCGAGGTCCCGCTGGCTCATAACGGCGATGCCTATGACCGCTGCATCGTGCGCGTCGAGGAGATGCGCCAAAGTATCCGCATCATCGACCAGTGCCTGCGCAACATGCCCGAAGGCCCGTACAAGGCGGACCACCCGCTGACCACGCCGCCGCCTAAGGAGCGCACCCTGCAGCACATCGAAACCCTGATCACCCACTTTCTGCAGGTTTCCTGGGGCCCGGTCATGCCGGCCAACGAAGCCTTCCAGATGATTGAGGCGACCAAGGGCATCAATAGCTATTACCTGACGAGCGACGGCGGCACCATGAGCTACCGTACCCGTATCCGTACCCCCAGTTATCCGCACTTGCAGCAGATCCCCTCGGTGATCCGCGGCAGCATGGTCGCCGACCTGATCGCGTACCTGGGCAGTATCGATTTCGTCATGGCCGATGTGGACCGTTGAGCATGAACAGCACGCTGATCCAAACTGACCGTTTCGCCCTGAGCGAAACCGAGCGCTCGGCCATCGAGCACGAAATGCACCACTACGAAGACCCCCGCGCGGCGTCGATCGAAGCGTTGAAAATCGTCCAGAAAGAACGGGGTTGGGTGCCCGACGGCGCTGTCTACGCCATCGGCGAGGTACTGGGTATTCCGGCCAGCGACATCGAGGGCGTGGCCACCTTCTACAGCCAGATCTTCCGCCAGCCGGTGGGTCGGCACATCATCCGCGTATGCGACAGCATGGTCTGCTACATCGGCGGCCATGAATCGGTGGTGGCCAAGATCCAGGCCGAACTGGGCATTGGCCTGGGCCAGACCACTGAAGACGGCCGCTTCACGCTGCTGCCGGTGTGCTGCCTGGGTAATTGCGACAAGGCGCCGGCACTGATGATCGACGACGATACCTTCGGTGACGTGCAGCCGGACGGCGTCGCCCAACTGCTGGAGG
The DNA here is from genome assembly GCF_014694385.1 of Pseudomonas typographi. Taxonomy (GTDB): domain Bacteria; phylum Pseudomonadota; class Gammaproteobacteria; order Pseudomonadales; family Pseudomonadaceae; genus Aquipseudomonas; species Aquipseudomonas typographi. The sequence goes on from NZ_JAAOCA010000024.1 coordinate 90,646, forward strand.
GCTACGTATGACCCTTACCTCTTTCGGGCCCGCCAACCGCATCGCCCGCGCACCGGAAACCCACCCGCTGACCTGGCGCCTGCGTGATGACGCAGAGCCGGTATGGCTTGAGGAATACCAAAGCAAGAACGGTTATACCGCCGCGCGCAAAGCACTGGCGGACTTCGCCCCCGACGACCTCGTGCAGTCGGTAAAAGACTCCGGGCTCAAGGGCCGTGGCGGTGCGGGCTTCCCCACCGGGGTGAAGTGGGGCCTGATGCCCAAGGATGAATCGCTCAACATCCGCTACCTGCTGTGCAACGCCGATGAAATGGAGCCCAATACCTGGAAGGACCGCCTGCTCATGGAGCAGTTACCCCACCTGCTGATCGAAGGCATGTTGATCAGCGCGCGGGCACTGAAGGCCTACCGTGGCTACATCTTCCTGCGCGGCGAGTACGTCACGGCAGCCCGCCACCTCAGCCGGGCGATCGACGAAGCCAAGGCCGCCGGCCTGCTGGGCAAGAACATCCTCGGCAGCGGTTTTGATTTCGAGCTGTTCGTGCACACTGGGGCCGGGCGTTACATTTGCGGTGAAGAAACCGCCTTGATCAACTCCCTCGAAGGCCGCCGCGCCAACCCGCGGTCCAAGCCGCCGTTTCCGGCCGCGGTGGGCGTATGGGGCAAGCCTACCTGCGTGAACAACGTCGAAACCTTGTGCAACGTGCCGGCCATCGTGCTCAACGGCAACGATTGGTACAAGGGCCTGGCCCGCGAGGGCAGCGACGACCACGGCACCAAGCTGATGGGGTTCTCCGGCAAGGTGAAGAACCCCGGCTTGTGGGAGCTGCCCTTCGGCGTGACCGCCCGCGAACTGTTCGAAGACTACGCCGGTGGTATGCGCGACGGTTACACCCTCAAGTGCTGGCAGCCTGGCGGTGCCGGTACCGGGTTTTTGCTACCTGAACACCTGGACGCGCAAATGTACGCCGGCGGTATCGGCAAGGTCGGCACCCGGATGGGCACAGGCCTGGCAATGGCCGTCGACCACACGGTGAACATGGTTTCTCTGCTGCGCAACCTGGAAGAATTCTTCGCCCGGGAGTCCTGCGGCTGGTGCACCCCTTGCCGCGATGGCCTGCCGTGGAGCGTGAAACTTCTACATTCGCTGGAAAAGCGCCAGGGCACCCGGGAAGACATCGACACCTTGCTGGGGCTGGTGAACTTCCTCGGCCCCGGCAAAACCTTCTGCGCCCATGCCCCTGGGGCCGTGGAGCCGCTGGGCAGTGCGATCAAGTATTTTCGCGAGGAATTCGAAGCCGGCGTCGCGCCTACCAGCGCCGCGCCGGTGCCAGGGCTTGGCCAGCCGCAACCGATACCGGCCGGCGCCTGACAGCAACCACAGGTCGGCGGCGCGAGCCGCTACCCACGCCTGAAGACGCCGATTGCGCCAGGCGGATGACAAGATTTCCATTAGCCTCGCCCGCTTACGCGGGCCAACGAAGAACTTTGAACCATGGCCACTATCCACGTAGACGGCAAAGCGCTCGAAGTCGATGGAGCCGACAACCTACTACAGGCTTGTCTGTCCCTGGGCCTCGACATCCCCTACTTCTGCTGGCACCCCGCGCTTGGTAGCGTGGGGGCCTGCCGCCAGTGCGCGGTGAAGCAGTACAGCGACGAAAACGACAAACGCGGGCGGCTGGTGATGTCTTGCATGACCCCCGCCACCGACAACACCTGGATCAGCATCGACGACGAGGAAGCCAAGCAGTTTCGCAGCAGTGTCGTCGAATGGCTGATGACCAACCACCCTCACGACTGCCCGGTCTGCGAAGAAGGCGGACATTGCCACCTACAAGACATGACCGTGATGGTGGGCCATAACGAGCGCCGTTACCGCTTCACCAAGCGCACCCATCAGAACCAAGACCTGGGCCCGTTCATCGCCCATGAGATGAACCGCTGCATCGCCTGCTACCGCTGCGTGCGCTTTTACAAGGACTACGCCGGCGGCACCGACCTGGGCGTATACGGTGCCCACGACAACGTGTATTTCGGCCGGGTCGAAGACGGGGTGCTGGAAAGCGAGTTCTCCGGCAACCTCACAGAAGTGTGCCCCACTGGCGTTTTCACCGACAAAACCCACTCCGAGCGGTACAACCGTAAGTGGGACATGCAATTCGCCCCGAGCATCTGCCACGGCTGCTCCAGTGGCTGCAACATCAGCCCCGGTGAGCGCTATGGCGAACTGCGCCGTATCGAAAACCGCTACAACGGTGCGGTTAACCACTACTTTTTGTGTGACCGCGGGCGCTTCGGCTACGGGTACGTCAACCGCAAGGACCGCCCACGCCAACCCTTGCTGGGCCAACATACACTCACGCTCGACGAGAGCCTCGACAAGGCCGCCGAGCTGTTGCGTGGGCGCACCCTCATCGGCATCGGCTCGCCGCGGGCGAGCCTCGAAAGCAACTACGCCCTGCGTGAGTTGGTCGGCGCCGGGTATTTCTACAGCGGCATCGAAGCGGGTGAACTTTCGCGCATTCGCCTGGCGCTGAGCGTGCTGCAAAACAGCCCGTTGCCGATCCCCAGCCTGCGCGAGGTCGAAGACCACGACGCGGTATTCGTGCTGGGTGAAGACCTCACCCAAACCGCTGCGCGCCTGGCCCTGGCCCTGCGCCAGTTGGTCAAGGGCAAGGCCGAGGGCATGGCACAAGCCATGCGGGTGCAGCCATGGCTGGACGCCGCGGTGAAAAACATTGGCCAGCACGAAATGAACCCGCTGTTCATCGCCAGCCTGGCCGATACCCGGCTCGACGACATTGCCGAGCAATGCGTGCACGCTGCCCCGGCGGACCTGGCCCGTATCGGCTTTGCCGTGGCCCACGCCATCGACCCCAGCGCTCCGGCCGTCGCCGGCCTGGATGCCGAGGCACAAGCGTTCGCCCAAGCCATTGCCGATGCGCTGCTGGCGGCCAAGCGGCCGTTGGTGGTGTCAGGTACGTCACTGGGTAGCGAGGCGTTGATCCAGGCTGCCGCTAACGTTGCCAAGGCCCTCGCCGCCCGTGAAAAGGCCGGTTCGTTGAGCCTGGTGGTGCCGGAAGCCAACAGCCTGGGCCTGGCCCTGCTTGGTGGCGATTCGCTCGATGCCGCGCTGCAGCAAGTGATCGATGGCCACGCCGATGCGATCGTAGTGCTGGAAAACGACCTGTACACCCGCGTCGATGCCGCTAAGGTCGACGCCGCCTTGGCCGCGGCCAAGGTGCTGGTTGTGGCCGACCACCAAATGACCGCCACCGCCGAACGCGCCAACCTCGTGCTGCCGGCTGCTAGCTTCGCCGAAGGCGACGGTACGCTGGTCAGCCAGGAGGGCCGTGCCCAACGTTTCTTCCAGGTATATGACCCAGCCTACCTCGATGCCAGCAACCTCATTCACGAGGGCTGGCGTTGGCTGCACGCGCTGCGTGCGACCCTGCTGGGCAAGGCGGTAGATTGGACCCTGCTCGACCATGTGACCCTGGCGTGTGCCAATGCCAGCAAATCGTTGGCGCGTATCGTTGATGCGGCGCCGTCTGCCGGGTTCCGTATCAAGGGTATGAAGCTGGCCCGCGAACCGCTGCGCTACAGTGGCCGTACCGCCATGCGCGCCAACATCAGCGTGCACGAGCCGCGCACTTCGCAAGACCCGGATTCAGCCTTTGCGTTTTCCATGGAAGGTTACTCGGGCTCCGCCGAACCGCGCCAGCAGGTGCCATTCGCCTGGTCGCCCGGGTGGAACTCGCCCCAGGCCTGGAACAAGTTTCAGGACGAAGTAGGCGGTAGCCTGCGCGCAGGTGACCCGGGCGTGCGCCTGATCGAGCCGGCCGGCGACAACCTGGCCTGGTTCGAGGCGCCGCCCGCCTTCGCCCCGGCCCAGGGCACCTGGTACGCCGTGCCGTTCTACCACCTGTTTGGCAGTGAGGAAACCTCCTCCAAGGCCGCGCCGGTGCAGTCTCGTACTCCACAGGCGTATGTGGCGCTGGCCGCCTCCGAGGCGGCCCGGCTGGGCGTGAATGACGGTGCGATACTGAGCCTGAACATAGCCGGCACGGTCCTGCGCCTGCCACTGATAATCAACCACGAACTGGGCGCCGGCCTGGTTGGGCTGCCCAAGGGCTTGGCTGGCATCCCGGCCGCATTCAGCGGCCTCACGGTGGATGGGCTTCAGGAGGCTGCACAATGAGTTGGCTAACCCCAGTAGTGGTCGACGTCATCATTCAAGTGCTCAAGTGCATCGTGGTGCTGCTCGCGGTGGTGGTGGGCGGTGCGCTGCTGTCGTTCATCGAACGGCGCTTGCTCGGTTGGTGGCAAGACCGTTACGGCCCGAACCGCGTGGGCCCGTTCGGCATGTTCCAGATTGCCGCCGACATGCTGAAGATGTTTTTCAAGGAAGACTGGAACCCACCCTTCGTCGACCGGGTGATCTTCACCCTCGCCCCCGTGGTGGCCATGAGCGCCTTGCTGATCGCCTTCTCGGTCATCCCTATCACGGCCACCTGGGGCGTGGCAGACCTGAACATCGGGTTGCTGTTCTTCTTCGCCATGGCCGGCCTGTCGGTGTATGCGGTGCTGTTCGCCGGCTGGTCGAGCAATAACAAGTACGCGCTGCTCGGTAGCCTGCGCGCCTCGGCGCAAACGGTGTCTTATGAAGTGTTCATGGGCCTGGCGTTGATGGGTGTGGTGGTGCAGGTGGGCTCGTTCAACATGCGCGACATCGTTGAATACCAGGCACAAAACCTGTGGTTGATCATTCCGCAGTTTTTCGGCTTCTGCACGTTCTTCATCGCCGGCGTAGCGGTGACCCACCGCCACCCTTTCGACCAACCCGAAGCGGAGCAGGAGTTGGCCGACGGCTACCACATCGAATACGCCGGCATGAAATGGGGCATGTTCTTCGTGGGTGAATACATTGGCATCATCCTGGTGTCGGCGCTGTTGGTCACCTTATTTTTCGGTGGCTGGCATGGCCCGTTCAACCTGCTGCCGCAGCTGTCGTTCCTTTGGTTCGCACTCAAAACGTCGTTTTTCATCATGCTGTTCGTGCTGCTGCGCGCCTCGATCCCGCGCCCGCGCTATGACCAAGTGATGGAATTCGGCTGGAAGTTCTGCCTGCCACTGACCCTGTTAAACCTACTGGTCACCGCCGCGGTCGTGCTTTTGCACGCCCCGGCCGGCGCGGTTCAGTGAGGATCCCCACCATGTTCAAATACATCGGCGACATCATGAGCGGCACCTACTCCCAGCTTCGCAGCTTGGTAATGGTTTTCGGCCATGGTTTTCGCAAACGCGACACCCTGCAATACCCCGAAGAAGCCGTGTACCTGCCACCGCGTTATCGCGGGCGCATCGTGCTCACCCGCGACCCGGACGGTGAAGAGCGTTGCGTGGCCTGCAACCTGTGCGCCGTGGCATGCCCGGTGGGGTGCATTTCATTGCAAAAGGCCGAAACCGAAGACGGCCGCTGGTACCCGGAATTCTTCCGCATCAATTTTTCGCGTTGCATTTTCTGCGGCCTGTGCGAGGAAGCGTGCCCGACCACGGCGATCCAGCTCACGCCGGATTTCGAAATGGCCGAGTACAAGCGCCAGGAGCTGGTCTACGAAAAAGAGGACCTGCTGATCTCCGGCCCCGGCAAGAACCCGGACTATAACTTCTATCGCGTCGCGGGCATGGCCGTGGCCGGCAAGCCGAAAGGCGCCGCGCAGAACGAAGCCGAGCCGATCAACGTGAAGAGCCTGCTGCCTTAAGGACGAACGATGGAATTCGCTTTCTACTTCGCATCCGGTGTTGCAGTGCTGGCCACCCTTCGGGTGATCACCAACACCAACCCCGTGCATGCTTTGCTGTACTTGATCATTTCGCTGATTGCCATTGCCATGACGTTTTTCGCCCTAGGTGCGCCGTTCGCCGGCATCCTGGAGGTTATCGCCTACGCTGGCGCCATCATGGTGCTGTTCGTGTTCGTGGTGATGATGCTTAACCTGGGGCCTGCCCAGGCGGCGCAGGAAAAAGCCTGGTTCAAGCCCGGCATCTGGGCCGGGCCCATGCTGCTGGGTGTACTGCTGTTGCTGGAATTGGGCGTGGTGTTGTTCGGCCACCCCAGCGCCACCGCCATCGGCACCACTACCGTCGACGCCAAGGCCGTGGGCATCAGCCTGTTCGGGCCTTACTTGCTGGTGGTGGAATTGGCCTCCATGCTGCTGCTCGCGGGCGTGGTCACGGCTTTTCACATCGGGCGCCACGAGGCCAAGGAGTAAGCCATGCCTGCCATTCCATTGGAACACGGCCTTGCCGTCGCCGGCGTGCTGTTCACGCTCGGCCTCGTCGGGCTACTCGTACGGCGGAACATCCTCTTCATATTGATGAGCCTCGAAATCATGATGAACGCCTCGGCCTTGGCCTTCATCGTCGCCGGTAGCCGCTGGGGCCAGCCGGATGGGCAGATCATGTTCATCCTGGTGATCAGCCTGGCAGCCGCGGAGGCCAGTATTGGCCTGGCGATCTTGATCCAGTTGTATCGCCGTTTCCATACGCTCGATATCGATGCAGCCAGCGAGATGCACGGATGAACCTACTATTCCTGACTTTCGTCTTTCCCCTGATCGGTTTCCTGCTGCTGTCGTTTTCACGCGGGCGCTGGTCGGAAAACACCGCGGCGGCCATCGGCGTCGGCGCCTTGGGGCTGTCGGCCATCGTCGCGGCTTACGTGATCTGGCAATTCAACGTGGCGCCGCCCGCGGGCGGCGCATTCACCCAGCACCTATGGACCTGGATAGACGTCGACGGCTTTACCCCAACCTTCACCCTGTACCTGGACGGCCTGGCCGTGACCATGCTGGGTGTGGTGGTCGGGGTGGGCTTTCTGATCCATCTGTTCGCCTCGTGGTACATGCGCGGCGACCCGGGCTATTCGCGGTTCTTCTCCTACACCAACCTGTTCATCGCCAGCATGCTGTTTCTGGTGCTGGGTGACGACCTGCTGTTCCTGTACCTGGGTTGGGAAGGCGTAGGCCTGTGCAGTTACCTGTTGATCGGCTTCTACTACAGCGAACGCAAAAACGGTAACGCGGCATTGAAAGCGTTCATCGTGACCCGCATTGGTGACGTGTTCATGGCCATCGGCCTGTTCATTCTGTTTTACCAACTGGGCACACTGAACATCCAGGCGCTGCTGGCCCGGGCCCCAGGCCACTTCCAGGTCAACGACTTCTGGATCGTGCTGGCGACCCTGATGCTACTGGGCGGCGCCGGAGGTAAATCGGCGCAACTGCCGCTGCAAACCTGGCTGGCCGACGCCATGGCCGGCCCCACGCCTGTCTCGGCGCTGATCCACGCGGCCACCATGGTGACCGCGGGCGTTTACCTGATCGCCCGTACCCATGGCCTGTTCGAGCTGGCGCCGGGCATCCTGCACCTGGTTGGCATCATCGGCGCGGTGACGCTGGTACTGGCCGGTTTCGCCGCGTTGGTGCAAACCGACATCAAGCGCATCCTGGCCTACTCGACCATGAGCCAGATCGGCTACATGTTCATGGCCCTGGGGGTGGGCGCCTGGTCGGGGGCGATCTTCCACCTGATGACCCACGCCTTTTTCAAGGCGCTGCTGTTCCTGGCCTCCGGTGCGGTGATCATCGCCTGCCACCATGAACAGAACATCTTTAAGATGGGTGGGCTTTGGAAAAAGCTACCGCTAGCCTATGCAAGCTTCATCGTCGGTGGCGCGGCCCTGTCGGCGCTGCCGATTATCACGGCCGGCTTCTACTCCAAGGATGAAATCCTCTGGGAAGCCTTCGCCAGCGGCCACACCTACCTGCTGTATGCCGGGTTGCTGGGCGCCTTCATGACGTCGATCTACACCTTCCGTTTGATCTTCATTGCCTTCCACGGTGAAGCCAAGACCGAAGCCCATGCCGGGCATGGCATCGCCCACTGGCTGCCACTGGGCACGCTGATCGTGCTGTCGACCTTCATCGGCGCATGGATTCACCCACCGTTGGCCGGGGTATTGCCCGAGAGCGTGGGCCATGCCGGCGGCGGCGCGCAGCACAGCCTGGAAATCGCCTCCGGCGCTATCGCCCTGGCGGGTATCCTGCTGGCCGCCCTGTTGTTCCTGGGCAGGCGCAGCGTTGCCACGGCAATGGCCAACAGTGGCCCTGGCCGGTTGCTGTCGCGCTGGTGGTTCGCCGCCTGGGGCTTCGATTGGCTGTACGACAAGCTGTTCGTCAAACCTTACCTGCTGATCAGCCACCTGTTGCGCAAGGACCCGGTGGACAAAACCATCAGCCTGATCCCGGCCATGGCCAAAGGCGGCAATGCCGCCTTGAGCCGAAGCGAAACCGGGCAGTTGCGCTGGTACGCAGCTTCCATCGCCTTCGGTGCCGTGCTGGTCATCGGCGCCGTCGTCGCGGCTGCGGTGTGACCATGAACCTTGCGACTTTGCGACTTTGCGAAAGGAATTGACCCCGTCATGATTTTGCCTTGGCTGATCCTGATCCCCTTCATCGGTGGCCTGCTGTGCTGGCTGGGTGAGCGCGGTGCCGCCACCCTGCCACGCTGGATTGCGCTGCTGACCATGACCCTGGAATTCGCCCTAGGCCTCTGGCTGTGGGCCACCGGGGACTATACCTTGGCCCCGGCGCCAGGCGCCGCACCCCACTGGGCTGTAGAGTTCCACGTGGGCTGGATCCAGCGCTTCGGCATCAGCATCCACTTGGCCCTCGATGGCCTATCGTTGCTGATGGTGTTGCTCACTGGCCTGCTCGGCATGCTCTCGGTACTGTGCTCCTGGAAGGAAATCCAGCGGCACGTCGGCTTTTTCCACCTTAACCTGATGTGGATCCTCGGGGGCGTGGTCGGCGTATTCCTGGCCGTGGACATGTTCCTGTTTTTCTTCTTCTGGGAAATGATGCTGGTGCCGATGTACTTCCTGATCGCGCTGTGGGGCCATAGCTCGGCCGACGGCAAGCGCACCCGGATCTACGCGGCGACCAAGTTCTTCATTTTTACCCAAGCCAGCGGCTTGATCATGCTGGTGGCGATTCTCGGCTTGGTGCTGGTGCACTACAACCAAACCGGCATCCTTACCTTCAGCTACGGTGAGTTGCTCAAGGCGCAGTTACCCGCCGGGACCGAGTTCGTGTTGATGCTGGGCTTCTTCGTCGCCTTCGCGGTGAAACTGCCCGTGGTGCCGGTGCACTCCTGGCTGCCCGATGCCCACGCCCAAGCGCCAACCGCCGGTTCCGTGGACCTGGCCGGTATCCTGCTGAAAACCGCCGCCTATGGCCTGCTGCGCTTCGCCCTCCCGTTGTTCCCGCACGCTTCGGCAGAGTTCGCGCCGGTGGCCATGACCCTGGGCTTGATCGGGATTTTCTACGGGGCGTTCCTGGCCTTCGCGCAAACCGACATCAAGCGCCTGATCGCCTATTCGAGCGTTTCGCACATGGGCTTCGTATTGATCGCGATCTACTCGGGTAGCCAACTGGCGCTGCAGGGCGCTGTGGTGCAAATGCTGGCCCATGGGGTATCGGCCGCGGCGCTGTTTATTCTCTCTGGCCAACTGTACGAACGCCTGCACACCCGTGACATGCGCGAAATGGGCGGGTTGTGGGCGCGAATTCCGTACCTGCCGGCGATCAGCCTGTTCTTCGCCGCCGCATCGCTGGGTTTGCCGGGTACCGGCAACTTCGTTGGCGAGTTCTTGATTCTGCTGGGCAGTTTCAAGGCTACGCCGTGGATTTCGGCGATCGCTACGTCCGGCTTGGTATTCGGTTCGGTGTACTCGCTGATCATGATCCACCGTGCCTATTTTGGGCCGGCCAAGGCCACCAGCGTGCTGCCCGGCATGGATGGCCGGGAGATGACCATGATTCTGGGCCTGGCCGTACTGCTGGTGTGGTTGGGCTTATACCCACAGCCGTTCCTCGACACCTCGTCGGCGACCATCAGCGGTGTGCAGCACTGGTTCAGCACCGCCTTCACTCAACTTGCTTCGGCCCGGTAAGAGCGCTATGGAACTGACCTCTCAACACTTTCTGGCACTGGCGCCGCTGCTAATTACCAGCGCCACCGCCGTCGTGGTGATGCTGGCAATTGCCTGGCGTCGCAACCATTCGATGACCTTCTTGCTGTCGTGCGCCGGGTTGAACCTGGCGCTGCTATCGATACTGCCGGTACTCAAAGTCACGCCGTTGAGCGTGACCACGCTGTTGCAGGTGGACAATTTTGCCTGCCTGTACATGGCGTTGATCTTGATCGCCACTTTGGCCTGCGTAACATTGGCACATGCCTACCTGGGTGAAAGCGTCGAAGGCGCCGGCTACCCTGGCAACCGCGAAGAGCTGTACCTGCTGATCATCCTCGCCGCCGCTGGCGGCCTGGTGCTGGTGATGGCGCAGCACTTGTCGACGCTGTTCATCGGCTTGGAGCTGCTCTCGGTACCGACCTACGGCCTGATCGCCTACGCCTTTTTCGATAAACGCTCGCTGGAGGGCGGCATCAAGTACATGGTGCTGTCGGCCGCGGGCTCGGCGTTTTTGCTGTTTGGCATGGCGTTGGTGTATGCCGATGCCGGTAGCCTGTCGTTCAGCGCGATCGGTTCGGTATTAGCCGCCACCGGACAACCGAGCAGCCTGGCACAGTTGGGCCTGTCGATGATGCTGGTGGGCCTGGCATTCAAGCTGTCGCTGGTGCCCTTCCACCTTTGGACACCAGACGTGTACGAAGGCGCCCCAGCACCGGTAGCGGCCTTTCTGGCCACCGCCAGCAAGGTCGCGGTGTTCGCCGTGGTGGTGCGCTTGTTCCAGTTGTCGCCGCTGACCTCTAGCGGCATGGTCTACACCGTGCTGGCGGTGATCGCGGTGCTGTCGATCCTGGTTGGCAACTTGCTGGCTGTGCTGCAAAGTAATATCAAGCGCTTGTTGGGCTACTCGTCCATCGCTCACTTCGGTTACCTGCTGATCGCACTGGTGGCCAGCAAAGGGCTGGCGGTCGAAGCCATTGGCGTGTACCTGGCCACCTACGTGCTCACAAGCTTGGGCGCCTTCGGTGTGATCACACTGATGTCTTCGCCGTACCACGGCCGGGACGCCGATGCGCTGTTCGAATACCGCGGGCTGTTCTGGCGCCGCCCATACCTTACGGCCGTGCTCACGGTGATGATGCTGTCGCTGGCGGGTATCCCGCTTACCGCGGGGTTCATTGGCAAGTTCTATGTGATCGCCACCGGCGTCGAATCCCAGCTATGGTGGCTGGTGGGCGCGTTGGTGATCGGTAGCGCCATCGGCGTGTTCTATTACCTGCGGGTCATGGTCACGCTGTACCTGCGCGAAGCGGACATCCCGCGCCGCGATGCGCCGCTTAAGTGGGAACAGCGCGCAGGCGGCGTGATGTTGTTGGCGGTTGCCATATTGGCGTTCGTGCTGGGCGTGTACCCGCAGCCGCTGATCGACCTGGTGCAGCACGCAGGGTTGCACCCGATGGGCTGACCCTTACCCGCTATAGCCGACACCCCGCCACCGTGCGGGGTGTTTTGGTTTTAAGGTCAACCAAACAGCTTGATCGCCGTCTTGGCTACTAACTCGCCTTGGTGGCGCGCGCCGTCCAGGTCCAGCTGGCTGGGTTGGCGTGAACCGTCGCCACCGGCCAACGTGGTGGCCCCGTAAGGCGCGCCACCGACGACCTCGTCCAGGGTCGTCATGCCTTGGTAGCTATAGGGCAGCCCCACGATGATCAAGCCGAAGTGCAGCAGGTTGGTAATGATCGAGAACAGGGTTGTTTCCTGCCCACCATGTTGGGTGGCGGTCGACGCAAACGCCGCACCCACCTTGCCGTTGAGCGCGCCCTTGGCCCAAAGCCCACCGGCCTGGTCGAGAAAGGCCGCCATTTGGCTGCTGATACGGCCAAAGCGGGTGGGCGTACCCACGATGATGGCGTCGTAGTCGGCCAACTCTGCCACGGTTGCTACCGGCGCTGCCTGGTTGAGCTTGAAACCTGCATTTTGCGCCACCTCCGGCGGCGCGGTTTCTGGAACTCGCTTGATGTCTACCGTGGCACCGGCCCCACGTGCGCCTTCGGCCACCGCGTTCGCCATCGTTTCTACGTGGCCATAGGTCGAATAATACAGAACGAGAACTTTTGCCATGGACATGCTCCTGATCAGCACGCGCCGGAATTAGCGCGCGCGAGCCTTGACCAAAGCGTAGAAGGCCCACGCCGTTGCGCCAGTTTGGCTTACGCGTGCGGCGGTTTGGTGGGCGCTGGCAAAGGCTCGGCGTATTGGGCCTTGAGGTGGCCATCTTGGTCCAACAGCCAAGCGTCGAGCACTTCACGCACCACGGGGCCAGCCACCCGACCCCCGGCCTCACCGTTCTCGATCATTACCGCGACCACGATCTTGGGGTTTTCCGCCGGGGCAAAACCTACGAACAAGGCGTTGTCGCGGTTGCGCTCGGAGGTCCGTTCGCGGTTATAGCGCTCGCCCTGGCGAATGGCGACCACCTGGGCGGTGCCGCTCTTGCCGGCGATACGGTACTGGGCGCCCACCGCCGTTTGCCGCGCGATGCCACGGGGGTCATGCAGCACGGCCTGCATGCCGCGGTTGACCTGCTCCCATTCGTTGGGATCGTGCAGCACGATATTGGGCATGGGGTTTTCATCCACCGGGGGTTGGCCACCGATCAATTGCGCCAAACGGGGGCGGTGCCAAACGCCCTTGCTGGCGATCAGCGACGTGGCTTGGGCCAACTGCAACGGCGTGACCTGCATGTAGCCCTGGCCGATACCGAGGATCAAGGTCTCGCCGGGGAACCATGGCTGGCGCCGCGTGGCGCGCTTCCATTGCTCCGATGGCATCAAGCCTGGCGCCTCTTCGAACATGTCCAGCGATACCTTTTGGCCGATACCGAACCGGCTCAGGTAATCGTGCAAGCGGTCGATGCCCAACCGGTGCGCGGTTTCGTAAAAGTACACGTCGTTGGAACGCATGATCGCCGAGTACAGGTCGACCCAACCGTCGCCGGAGTGGTTCCAGTTGCGGTACTTGTGGTCGTAGTTGGGCAATTGATAGTAACCGGGGTCGAACACCCGCGTGCCGGCGTTGATCACGCCACTGTCGAGGCCCGCGACAGCCACTTCAGGCTTGATAGTCGAACCCGGTGCATACAGGCCACGCAACACGCGGTTGAACAAGGGGCGGTCGAGTGAATCGCGAAGGGCGGTGTACTGCTTGAAGCTGATGCCGGTGACGAATAGGTTGGGGTCGAAGCCTGGCTCGCTGACCATCGCCAGCACTTCGCCCGTGTTGGGTTCCAGCGCCACGATGGCGCCACGGCGACCCGCCAGGGCTTTTTCGGCGGCGCGCTGCAAATTGATGTCCAGGCTCAGGGTGATGCTTTTACCGGCCACCGGATCCGTATGGCGCAGCACCCTCATCACCCGGCCCTGGGCGTTGGTCTCGACCTCCTCGAAACCCACGTGGCCGTGCAGTTGCGGTTCGTAAAAACGCTCTACGCCGGTTTTGCCCACCGACTGGGTGCCACGGTATTCGGTCTGGTCGAGGGTTTTCGCCTCGTTTTCGTTGATGCGCCCCACGTAACCCAGCGAATGCGCAAACAGCTCGCCGTAGGGGTACTCACGCACGAACTGGGCCTCGACATCCAACCCTGGCAGGCGGAACTGGTTCACCGCGATGTCGGCGATCTGTTCTTCATTGAGCTCGTACATTAGCGTAACGGGCTCGAACGGGTGGCGGGAACGCTTAAGGTCCTTGTCGAATTCACGGCGCTGGTCTTCGGACAGATGCAGGATCTGAGCCAGCGTGTCGAGCACCTGAGGTGCATCGCCAGCACGCTCGCGAGTCAGCGTGAGGTTGAAGCTGGGGCGGTTATCGGCCAGCACCACGCCGTTGCGGTCGTAGACGATGCCACGTTCAGGTGGGATAGGCAGCACATGGACACGGTTGTTCTCGGACACCGTGGAGTGGTAGGCGTACTGGATCACCTGCAGAAAATACAGCCGGCCCACCAATGCCAATGCCAGCATCAGCACCAGCAGCGCACAGGCGATCAACCGACGGTTGACCAAGCTTTTTTCTTTCTCGTGGTCTTTAAGGGGAATCGGGTTGGGCATGCATACCGCTCGTTGGCTGAAACAGGCCCCTACAGGTGGGAACGCTGTCGCGCAAAGGCGGGGATGTTAACCAATGCCCGCCGGGCCCTCAAGCGGCGTTAACGCCCCGCCGACGTGAGGGTTTCTTCAGGTTCAGGGTAGCGGCATCGGCCGGCGGTTGTCGGTGAAGATGCTCCAGCTCGACATGAACAGCGCGGCGATCAGCGGGCCGATCACAAAACCGTTGAGGCCGAACACCGCAAGCCCTCCCAGGGTGGACACCAACACCAGGTAGTCGGGCATGCGGGTATCTTTGCCGACCAGGATCGGCCGCAGCACGTTATCCACCAGGCCGATCACGAATACCCCGTAAAGGGCCAGCCCGATGCCCTTCCATAACGCACCAGTGACCATGAAATACACCGCAACCGGCGCCCACACCACGCCCGCACCGACCGCAGGCAGCAGCGACATAAAGGCCATCAGTACAGCCCACAGCAGCGAACTGGGGATATTCAACAACCAGAACATAATGCCGCCCAGCGCCCCTTGGGCTATCGCCACCAACATATTACCCTTGACCGTGGCCCTCACCACCCGCGTGAACTTCAACTGCAGGCGGCGCTTTTGCTGGTCCGCTAGAGGGATCGCCATACGTACCCGGCGCACCAGTTCTGGGCCGTCGCGCAAAAAGAAGAACACCAGGTACAGCATGACGGCAAAGCCGACGATCACGTCGAAAGTGCCTTGCCCCAGGTAAAACGCCTGGCTGGCCAACGCTTGGCCTCCGGCAGTGGCCCAATTGGTCACGCGATCGCGTAGCCCTTCTAGGTTGCCCATACCGAAGCGGTCGAGCAATTGCTGTAGGGAAACCGGTAGCGCCTGCTTGATGTGGTCGATGTTGCCGGCGATGTCCAGTTGGCCGCTTTCGATGCTTTTGTATAACGAGGCACCCTCTTGCACCAGCAAAGCGCTGACGATCACCATCGGCAATACGGCCACCACCACGCACACGCACAGCGTGACCAGCGCGCAGACCTTGCGTTGCCATTTAAAGCGCCGGGCCAGGCGCCGTTGCAAGGGCGCGAACAGGATCCCGAGGATCACCGCCCAAAACACAGCGCCATAATAAGGCAAGAGGATCCATATGAAGGCGACGGTGACCGACACCAATAAGGCCAGAAGGGTTTTATATTGCAGGGTGTTTTCGTTCATGTGCGTTCCGCTGTGGCCTGCCGAGCGCGCCAGTTGGCGCCCTCTGGGTTAGTCCACGGGCGGCCCGGCAAAGTGCCCGGTTGCAAAAGGCACCGCCACCATTTTGTAGCCAACGGCTAAGGTGCCACCCTAGATACGGAACTGGCCGACCAACCGGCCCAAATGCTCGCCCAGGCCGGCCAGGCTGCGGGCAGTGGCCGCACCTTGCTCGGTTTCATCCGCTACCTGGTCCACCGAATGGGCAATTTGGTGAACGCTACGGTTGATTTCTTCGGCGACGGCCGTTTGCTCCTCTGCCGCACTGGCGATCTGCGCATTCATGTTGCTGATGGTTGCGATCAGGCCGGCGATGGTGTCTAGCGACACCCCCGCCTGGTTGGCCTGCTCAGAGGTGTCATCACCGGCGTCACTGGAACGGCGCATCGCTTCAACCGCCCCCTCGGTGCCTTGTTGCAGCCGGTCGATCATGCCCTGGATCTCTTGGGTGCTTTGCTGGGTACGGCTGGCCAGCGCGCGCACCTCGTCGGCCACCACGGCAAAGCCACGCCCGGCCTCCCCCGCCCGGGCGGCTTCGATGGCGGCATTGAGCGCCAACAGGTTGGTTTGGTCTGCGATGGAACGGATCACGCCCAGCACGCCAACAATAGACTTCACGTCGCTTTGCAGGCTGTCCAACGACGCCCCGCTTTGGCGAATGTCGCTGACCAATGAGTGAATCCGCTTCACACTGCCCTCGACCACCCGCCGCGCCTGCTGCCCTTCCGTATCGGTTTGGTGGGCGGCTTGCGCGGCATTTTGTGCGCTGCGGGCCACTTCCTGGGCCGCGCTGGACATCTCATTGATGGCTGTGGCGACCTGGTCGGTTTCCTGCCGTTGGCGCTGCATGGCCTGCTCCGAACGTTGCGCCTGGCTGCTCACCTCGCCGACCAAGCCGTTGAGTTGCCCAGTCATCTCGGCAATCTGCCGCACCAGGTTATGGATTTTGTCGACAAAGCGGTTGAACGACTGCGCCAGCTCGCCGATTTCGTCGCTGCCGCTGGCCGGCAGGCGCTGGGTCAGGTCACCTTCACCCGCGGCGATGTCGTCCAGGTTCGCTTTCATGGCCATGAGCGGGCGCAACACCGTGCCCGACAGCAGCAAGCCGAGTATCCCAATGACCACCACCACCGCCACGGCGATACCGACGATGCTCCACAGTATTTCATGCACCCGCGCATGAACCTGGGTTTGCAGTTGCGCCACCCGGGCATCGATACCGTCGATGTTGATGACCGTACCCAGTGCCATGTCCCACTTGGGCAGGTAGTAGCTGTAGGCGAGCTTAGGCACCAGCTCGCTACTGCCTGGCAAGCTCGAGGAGTAGGTCATGTAGTGGCTGTTGTCTTTGGCGACCTCCACCAGCCCCCGGTTGACGTATACGCCATTGGGGTCTTTGGCCTCGATGAAACTCTTACCCACGCCGTCGGGGCTGCTGCCCTTGAACAAGCGAACGGCTTGCCCGTCATAGCCGAAAAAATAACCATCCTTGCCGTAGGTCACCTGCGAGAGCATCTTGATCGCCTGCTCACGGCTGGCATTATCGCCAGCGGTGGCTGCATCGTAGAGCGGCTTGATGGTGCCCAGGCCGATGCTGACGTAATCCTGCAGCATAGTATGGGCGTCGTTGAGTAAACGTTCTCGGGTCTGCTGCACTTCTTTGTCGGCCTGCTGGCGCAGGATGAGCACGGTAAGCACGCAGGTTACAATGGCGAACAACACGACCGGCAGAATGGCCAGAGACAGGACTTTACCTTTGAGGCTCAGGTGCATGATGGTTTCTCGAGGCAGGTTGAGGTAATGCCCCTTCTATCGGCGTGCCACGGCAAAGGTTTAGGCGTGGCCCAGCGGCCAACTGACGACCGCCCGCAGGCCGCCCAATTCGCTGGTTTGCAGTTCCAGCCTGGCCCCCCACGCCTGGGCAATGTCACGCACGATCCCCAGCCCCAGCCCGTGGCCCTGCACGCTTTCGTCCAAGCGTTGGCCACGCTCCAGTACCGCTTGGCGGCGCGAGGGCTCGATACCGGGCCCGTCGTCATCGACGCCAATGTGCAATGCATCGGCGTGCGCCTCTATCGTCAGCAGCACCGTGGCGTCCGCCCACTTACAGGCGTTGTCCAGCAGGTTACCCAGCAGCTCCAGCACATCTTCACGCTCCCGTGGGAGTTGCAAGCCCGGGGCAATTCGCGTGCAGAGCTGCAAGTGCCCGCCGTGGATCTTCGCCAAGGTCTGCATCAGGATGGGAATTTCCTCGTCGCAATCGAACCGCGCACCCGGCAGGGCATCGCCAGCCAAGCGTGCCCGATTCAGCTCGCGCCCGACCCGCCACTCGATCGCTCGCAGTTGTTCTTGCATCACTTGGCGCAGCGCCGGCGCGGCCTTGAGCTGCGCATGGTCAGCCAGGTTGAGCAATACCGCCAGGGGCGTTTTCAGTGCATGGCCGAGGTTCCCGGTCGCATTGCGGGCGCGCTTGAGGCTGTCTTCAGTGTGGGCCAGCAGGTGGTTAATCTGTTCGATCAAAGGCTCGAGCTCTGCCGCTTGGCCGTGGTCCAGTTGGCTACGCCGGCCTTGGCGCAGTTGCGCGATCTGCTGGCGCGCGCGCTCCAGCGGCGCCAATGCGCGCTTTACGGTGAAGCGTTGCAGTATCAGAATCAACAGCAAGGCAATAGCGCCGGTCCCCAGCCCTACCTGGCGCATGCGCTGGAAGCTTTGCCGCACCGGTGTGTAGTCTTGGGCCACGGTAATGGTCACGGTTTGCTGATACCGCCGGTAGTCGCTACGCAACACCAATAGCAGTTGGTTGTCCGGCCCTACTCGCCAGTCCGTATGCAACCCAGGCTGCTCGGGCAGCGGCAGCTCGGCATCCCACAAAGAGCGCGAGCGCCAATGGCTTTGTGGGGTATCAATGCGAAAATAGCGCCCGGAAAACGGCCGGTCGTAAGCGGGTAACAACCGCTCGGGGTTCAACCGCAGGCCCTGCGCGTCGCGGCCAACGGCTATCAGCAGGCTTTCGCTTTCGCTGCGAAGGCCCGCTTCCAGGTAACGCTGCAAACCCGCTTCGAACAGCCATAGGCTCACTTGTGCCGTAATCAGGCCCACCATCACCAATACCCCGATCAGGCCAAGGCTCAAGCGCCCCTGAATCGATTTCACCGGGCTACACCGGTAAAGCAGTACCCTTGGCCGCGTCGCGTTTCGATCACATCCCGGCCCAGCTTGCGGCGTAGGTGGTTCACGTGCACTTCCAGAACATTGGACTCCCTCTCGCTTTCGCCGTCATACAGGTGCTCAGCCAGTTGCTGCTTGGACAACAACTGCCCCGGGTGGAGCATGAAATAGCGCAGCAAGCGAAATTCCGCCGCGGTCAAGGCAAACGCTTCATCGCCTCGTTGCACCACCTGGCGGCTTTCATCCAACTCAAGCCCGGCGGCCTTGAGCGTAGGCTGGTTGGGTAAGCCCTTGGCGCGCCGCAGCAACGACTGCAGGCGCAGCAGCAACTCGTCGGGGTGGAAGGGTTTGGTCAGGTAATCGTCGGCGCCGGCGCGCAGCCCTTCGATTCGCTCGGCCCAGGAGCCCCGTGCGGTCAGCACCAACACAGGCGTACCCAAGCCCTCCCGGCGCCACTGGGCCAATACCTCCAGGCCAGGGATGCCTGGTAAGCCAAGGTCCAGCACAATGATGTCATACGGTTCTATCTGCGCTTGATACAGCGCATCGCGGCCATCGGTGCGCCAATCCACGGCGTAACCGTGGCGCGACAGGTTGCCCTGTAGCTCATCGGCCAGCGCCACGCTGTCCTCAACCAGTAGCAAACGCATTCAGTCGTCTTCCTTATCCTTGAGCAACTGGCCGGTGGCGGCGTCCAGCTCCAGCTCCCTGACCACGCCTTGGGAGGTCAACAACTCTACTTCATAGATATAGCGGCCATCATCGCGTTCAAGCTCTGCTTCCAGCAACCGGGCCCCGGGGTAGCGCGCAAGCGCCTGTGCAAGCAATTGCTCCAGCGGCAAAATCGCCCCCTGCTGGCGCAATTTTAGCGCTTGGTTCTGGTCGAGGTCATGGGCGCCGGCGCAGCTACTGAGCAGGGCCAGCAACAGCGCCGGTGTACGGCCAGTAAATCGGTGTTCGGGCATGGCTATGCCTGGTAGGTGTTGGACTGGCAAGGATACCCTACCTGCCTTAATCAGAACTGAACATGCCTGCCCGTAGGCGATTCAAAGCGTTACCATACGCCTTTTCGTTTGCACTGCCCCAGGACCCAACCCATTGGATATTTTCAAAGAGTTCACCTTCGAATCTGCCCACCGCTTGCCCAACGTACCGCAAGGCCACAAGTGTGCACGCCTGCATGGCCACTCGTTCAAGGTCGCAATACATATCAGCGGCCCGGTTGATCCCCATACGGGCTGGGTCCGCGACTTTTCTGAGATCAAAGCCATTTTCAAGCCTCTGTACGAGCGCCTGGACCACAATTACCTGAACGACATTCCGGGGTTGGAAAACCCCACCAGCGAGAACCTGGCCATGTGGATTTGGCAGCAGCTCAAGCCGTCACTGCCGGAACTGTCGAAGGTGCGGGTGCATGAAACCTGCACCAGTGGCTGCGAGTACAGTGGTGGCTAACCGCCCAATAGCCCGGCTTCGCCGGGTTTTTCCACGTTACAACGCCGTAAAAGACAAAACCCCAACCGCGTGAGCGATTGGGGTTTTGTGGGTTTGAATCTTGACGATGACCTACTCTCACATGGGGAAACCCCACACTACCATCGGCGATGCGTCGTTTCACTGCTGAGTTCGGG